>CBDCXJ010000040.1:0-46845 GCA_965223695.1 Gaiellaceae bacterium
GCCAAGGACATCCCGGGGAAGCTGGGGGCGTGGGCGGGCTCGACCGGCGAGCTCTTCTTCGAGAACGTCGAGATTCCCGCCGAGAACGTGATCGGCGACGTCGGTCAGGGCTTCGAGATCGCGATGCACTCACTCGACCAGGGCCGCTTCACCGTCGCCGCCGGAGGGCTCGGCGTCATCCGCGCCTGCCTCGAGAAATCGACCGCCTACGCGCGCGAGCGCGAGACGTTTGGCCAGCAGATCGGCAAGTACCAGTTCGTCCAGGACATGATCGCCCAGATGGTCCTCGGATACGAGACGTCGAAGCTGCTCGTGATGCAGGCCGCCGAGATGAAGAACCGGGGCGTGCGCAACAGTCGCGAGACCGGCCTCGCGAAATGGCACGCGACCGAGGAGGCCTTCAAGGCCGCCAACCTCGCAATCCAGGTGCACGGCGCGTACGGCTACGCCGCGGAGTACGGCATCGAGCGCTACTTCCGTAACTCGCGCGCGCCTGTTCTCTACGAGGGCACGACCGAGATCCACAAGATGCTGCAAGCCGAGCACGCATTGGGCTACCGCCAGCTGAACGGGCGCAACGGCGAGATGTCGCCGATCGTGTCCTGGGAACAGCCCTAGCCGGGCGCGGCGCGAGGTCGGCGCCGATGGCCAAGCGGCGAGTTCAGCACAAGCGGCCCAAGAACCAGGCGCGGCGACAAGCGTTGGCGCAGAGCCCGGGAGAGCCCGGGGCGGGCCAGCGGCCGCCGTCGCCCTTCAACCTGCGTCCGGAGCCCATGAGCGAGGAGCGCCGCGAGCTGCTCGAGCAGATGCCTCTATGGGTGCGCGCGTTGCGGATCAGGCAGGGCGTCTTCGTCGCAGTCGCGATGGTCGGCACGATCGTCGCTCTGAGCACCGGCGGGCGAGTAGCGGGGCCGGCCGTCGGAGGCGGCCTCTTGCTCGGCGTTGGCCTGGCGATGTGGCGCGCAGACCGGTACGAGCGCCGTGCACGCGAGCGGCTGGGACTCGACGACTAGATGGTTGATCGATAATTTGGGGGCGGCTGGGACCAAGCAGCTCGTTGAGATCAGCCGCTGCTGCCTTCACGTGCTCTAGAGCAGAAGCCGTCCGCCGTCGACGACGAGGGTCTGTCCCGTCATGAACTCGCTCGCGTCGCTCGCGAGAAACACCAGCGCACCAACGAGGTCGGTCGGCTGCTGGTAGCGCTTCACCGACTGCTCCTCGATGATCGGGACCTCGGCACCCGGGAAGTTCGTGAGCACTGTCTCGGTCGCGACCTGGCTCGGGATCAGGCAGTTCACCGCGATCTCGTCGGCAGCGAGCTCCCGCGAGAGCGAATGCGTGAATCCGACGACGGCGTGCTTGGCTGCGGCGTAGTGGATGATCCCGGGGATTCCGAGACCTGGGATTACGCTGCCGATGTTGATGATTCGCCGGCCTTCCGGGGCCCGGCGCAGCAGCGGTAGCGCGCCCTTTGTCGTCAGAAACGTTCCTCGGACGTTGACGCCGAAGACCAGATCCCAGTCCTCGACCGACACGTCGTTGATCGACCCGAGCGGGTAGATGCCGGCGTTATTGAAGATCACGTTCAGGCCTCGGTCGCCGACAAACGACGCGACGATGTCGAACAGCCGCCCGACGGCCGCCTCATCCGCGACGTCGGCCTGAGCGATCTCGGCCTTGCGCCCGAGTGCCGCGATCTCGTCGGCCACCGAGGCGGCCGCGTCCTCGTTCTCGTTGTAGTGAACGACGACATCGGCGCCCTGGCGAGCGAACTCGACGCAGGCAGCGCGCCCGATTCCGCGCGAGCCGCCGGTGACGAGCGCTGTCCTTCCTCCGAGCTGCATGGCTACTCGAGCTCCACGATGCCCTGACCGGCCTCGATCAGAGCTTCGTTTTCGACAAGGATGCGCACCACGCGCCCGGACGCGTCGCTGGCGATCTCATGGAAGTTCTTCATGATCTCGACCAACCCGACGACGTCGCCGGCGCTCACGTCGTCGCCTTCAGACACGTACGGATCGGATTCGGGATTCGGGCGACTGTAGAACGTGCCCGGGAAGGGCGACTTGATCGTCTTGGCCATCTCCTGCTCTCGCTCCTCGCTCTGGTCGTCGGTCAGCGGGCAGTCTCGACGCTCGCCTCGCTCAGCAGACCGGCGAGCTGGTTGTCGATCTCGATGGCCTCGTCCACGGATACCTCTCGGAAGCGGAGACGGTCGCCGACCGGGCGCAGCTGACCGACCTTCCAGAAGGCAGCATGAGCCACGGTTGCTGCGCACACGAACCCGCCGGCGGTCGGTCCGTCGGCGCCGAGGATCACCGGCAGGTCGCCGTTGATGTTGACCGTGCCCACGGCGTAGGGGTTGTCGAGGATGTTCGACGGATGGCCACCGGCCACCCCTCCCGTCGTGCGCGCCCAGTCGAACTTGTGCGACTCGAGCCGGATGCCCGTGCGATTCGAGTTGCGATCGACCGACCACCAGCGGCCGAACAACGTTTGCATGTCCTCCTCGGTGAGGAAATCTGGCGTTGCCTGCGGCCCACGGACGGCCTCGATCTCCCAGTCGCGCGCGTACTCGGGCCGGGCTGAGGCGGCGAGACGCCGGCCGCCGCTGGCACCGTTGTCGTCGCCGAGGGGAAGGTCGTCGCCGGCCTGGAGCGCGCGGCCTTCATGCCCGCCGAGGGCTCCCATGGTGTAGGTCGAGCGTGACCCGAACAGCTCGGGCACGTCGATGCCGCCGCCGACCGCCAGGTACTGCCGGAACGCCGGACCCGGCGCGATCCCGATCGAGACCTCAGCGCCTCCGGGGACTCGGTGCGTCGCCCAGAACTCGACCTCTTCCCCGTCGATGTGCAGCGGGGCTTCGGCTCCGGTCACCGCGATCGTGGCGTGCCGTGAGGGCTTGAACTTGACTGCGCCGAGCGTGATCTCGAGTGCCGCATCGCCCAGCGAGTTGCCAACGAGCAGGTTGGCCGCGCGCAGCCCGAAGTGATCCATCGCCCCCGACGGGAAGTAGCCCTGCGCGAGCTTCCCCGGCCGCCCCGGGTAGTCCTGAACGGTGGTCTCGAGACCCGCTTCGATCACGTGAAGCGTTGCATTGCTCATGCCAGGGGCGCGGTCGCGGCCGCGGCCTCGCACTGCTCGAGGCGCGCCCGCACTTCCTCCTCGATCGACGGGAGCCAGTCGAGATAGGCGCCGACGTCGAACTCGCCCTCCTCGATCGGGTAGCGGTAGCGGTCGGCGTGGACCTCTTCGAACAGGTGGAGCAGCTCGTCCTCCTCGACTCGGTGGAAGCGCAGGCGGTCGCCGGCTCGCAGCAACATTCCGCCGCCACCGAACACCTCGTTGCGCTCCTGGGGGTCGTAGATCGGGATCGTCCGCCCGATGATCTGGTAGCCGCCCGCCGACTCGACGTTGTAGATCGCCCAGCAGGGCCCTCCCATGCCGACGGCGCCCTCGGCCGTCCAGGTGCGAGTCGGGTTGTACTTGGGCACGAACAGGACCTGTCGCGGATCGAGCGGAAACGTGAACGGAAGCCCGGGGAAGAAGCCGAGGAAACCTATCCAGAGCTCGGTCGCGAGCAGCGATTCGTAGACCTGCTCGCGGCTCTCGAGGCCGTTGTAGCGGACGAGGTAGTCGATGTTGTTGCCGCCCTCGCAGTTGGGCGCGTCGTCACGCACGGTGTTGATGTAGCGGGCGATCGCAGCCCGGGTCTGCTCGTCGTCGAACGCGATCGGCATCTCGATCAGACGACCCGGGATCCTCATCCCGGCGCGCGGATCGATGCCCTCGTGAATCGCGTGCAGCGCGTGCGCAAGCTTCGCCGGCGACGTCTGGTGAGGGTCGTAGGTCACGAGCAGGGTGCGGAAGCCCGGAGCCGACTCGATCACGCCCTCCGGCGTGTCCTCGGCGAGCGCCGTGTGCGCGGCGAGCGCGAAGAAGTTGAGGGTCAGGTCGAACTCGACCTCGCCGTACTCGATCAGCATCGCGCGATCGCCCGCCTGGCGCGTGACGACGCGCGGCCGCGGGCCCTCAGGTTCGATGGTGTCGAGGATCGGGCTCGCGGCCGGTGTCACAAGCCGGCAGAATAGTGCGTCACCCCTGCTGCCGTGACCACCACCCCCACCCCTGCATCCACGTCGCCCGCGGCCCCGAGAGCCTGCGATGGCGGCGCATGGGTCGCGCGCGATCGCGACCGCGTCTGGCACGGCTTCACGCAGATGGCGACGTACGGCGACAACGCGCCCGTCGTCGTCGAGCGTGCCGAGGGTCACTGGCTCATAGATGTCGACGGGAAGCGTTACCTCGACGCGATCTCGTCGGTCTGGCTCAGCACCTTCGGCCACGCTGTCCCCGAGCTCGACGCGGCGCTGCGCGACCAGCTCGAGCTCGTTGCGCACTCGACGATGCTGGGCAACGGCAGCCGCGTGGTGATCGAGCTAGCGGAGGCCCTCGCGGAGGTAGTGCCGATCCACGACGCGCGCTTCCTGTTCGCGTCCGATGGCGCGGCGGCCGTCGAGCAGGCCGCCAAGATCGCCTTCCAGTACTGGCAGAACCTGGGCGTACACGGCAAGACGGGGTTCCTCTCGATCGGCGGCGCCTACCACGGCGACACGATTGGCTCGCTCTCGCTCGGCGCCGACGGCTTCGGCTCCGATCTCTTCGACCCGCTCCGCTTCGGGGTAGTGCGTGCGCCCGGCTACGACGACCCCTCATGGGCCGAGCAGGCGGCCGCACTCGTGTCCGCCGAGCACGGGCGGCTCGCAGCGGCGATCATCGAGCCGCTCGTTCAGGGCGCGGCCGGCATGGCAATCGCCGAGCCGTCGGCGGCAAGGCGACTGGCGGCGGCGTGTGCCGAGCACGACGTCCTGCTCATCTGCGACGAGGTCGCCACGGGGTTTGGGCGCACTGGCACGCTGTTCGCGTCCGAGCAGTGCCAGCTGCGGCCAGATCTCTTGTGCCTGGGGAAGGGAATCACGGGCGGATACCTGCCGATGTCGGCGACGGTCGCGAGCGGGCGCGTCCACGACGCGTTCCTCGGCGAGGACCTCGGACCGCGCACGCTCTATCACGGCCACTCCTATGCTGGAAACGCGCTGGCGGCAGCGGTGGCGCTGCGGCACCTCGCGCTGATCGGCGAGCGCGACGCGCTCGCCAACGCGCGCGCCCGCGGCGAGGAGCTGCGGGGCCTGCTCGAGGGCCGCGTCGCGCCGGCTCGAGGGGTCGCCTCCACGCGCTCGCACGGCCTCCTGGCCGGCGTCGAGCTCGAGGCCGACCTGCCGCCGCTGACCGCGCGGCGCGTGTGCGCCCACGCGGTCGAAAACGGCGTGCTGCTCAGACCGATCGGCAACGTGATCACAATCGTGCCGCCGCTCTCGATAACGTCCGCCGAGCTCGAGCTCATCGTCAGCACCCTCGAGAGCGCACTGCACGCGACCGTGACCACCGCGCCGAACACGAACGGAGCCGCATGACGTCAATCGCCCCCACGTCGATCGGCCGACCCGACCCCGCCGGCCCATCAGGCCACTGGGGTGAGCTTGCCGAGCGCGTCCTGGCCGGGATCCCGGCCTCGGCTGCCGACGCGCACGCGGTGCTCGACGCGCCTGACGACGAGCTCCTCGACCTGCTCGGCGCCGCCTTCCGGATACGCCACCACTACTACGGCACGTCCGTCAAGCTCAACTACCTGATCAACGCCAAGAGCGGCGTCTGCCCCGAGGACTGCCACTACTGCTCGCAGTCGCGCGTCTCGACGGCCGACATCGACCGCTACCCGCTGCTGAGCGCCGACGAGATCGCCGCACGTGCTGAGCGCGCTGTCGAGCTGCGCGCGTCGACCTGTTGCATCGTCACCGCCGCGCGACGCCCGTCGGCACGTGAGCTGCGCGAGGTCTCGGACGCCGTCCGGCAGGTGAAGGAGCGCCACCCCGGCCTCAAGGTGTGCGCGTGCATGGGCCTGCTCGACGACGACCAGGCCGCGACGCTCCGAAAGGCAGGCGTCGACCGCTACAACCACAACCTGAACACGTCCGAGAGCCACTACGGCGCGATCTGCACGACGCACACATACGAGGACCGCCTCGACACGGTGGGCTCCGTGTCCCGCTCGGGAATCTCGCCCTGCTCGGGCGTGATCGTCGGCATGGGCGAGTCGCACGAGCAGCTGGTCGACGTCGCCTTCGAGCTGCGCGCCCTGGATGTCGACTCGATCCCGGTCAACTTCCTGATCCCGATCGAGGGGACTCCGCTCGAGGCCCAGCCGGCGAAGATCGACCCGCGCTTCGCGTTGCGCGTGCTGACGACGTTCCGCTTCGTCTGCCCCGACAAGGAGATCCGCCTCTCGGCCGGCCGCGAGCTGCACCTCGGCGCGCTCCAGCCGCTCGGGCTGTACCCAGCCAACGCGATCTTCGTCGCCGACTACCTCACCGAGCGCGGTCAGGCGCCCGAGGAGGACTGGCGGATGATCGAGGAGCTCGGCTTCGAGATCGAGCCGATCGGCCCCGCGAGCGCGACGTAACCGTGAGCCGCGCTCGCGGCCTGTTCGTCACGGCCACCGACACCCACGTCGGGAAAACCGTCGTCACGGCAGCCCTCGGTCACGCGCTGCAGATCGCCGGGCGCCGTGTGGCCGTGCTCAAGCCCGTCCAGAGCGGCTACGCGCGCGAAGATCCGCCAGGTGACAGCATGCGGCTACGCGACTGGCTTGCGCTCGACATCGAGGCCGACCAGATCAACGTCTACGCGCTCGAGCGCCCGCTTGCGCCGCTCGTTGCGGCGCGCGAGCTGGGGCAGGAGCTCGCCCTGGCGCCGATAGTCGAGCGCGCCAGATCGCTCGCCGGCGAGGCCGACGTGGTGCTTGTCGAGGGGGCGGGCGGGCTGATGGTGCCCGTGGGCGAGGCGTGGACGATTGCCGATCTCGCGCTCGCCCTCGGCTACCCGCTCGTCGTCGTCGCGCGCGCCGGGCTCGGGACCGTGAACCATTCGCTGCTCACGGTGCGCGTCGCTCGCTCGCTCGGCTTGCGCGTCGCCGCTGTGGTGCTCAACAGCAACATTCAGGCCTCGGCCGACGACGATCCGAGCCTCGACACCAACGCTGGCCTGATCGCCGAGTTCGGAGATGTGCCCGTGCTCGGCCCGCTCCCGTGGCTCGGGGCGACGCCCGACGGCGACAAGATCCGTGATCGGCACGCGCCGCTGCTCGAGGGAGACAGCCTCCTCGAGCTCTGCGAGGCGGCGCGATGAGCGACTGGCCATCATGGCTCGAGACGGAGGCAGCGGCCCGCGGCGAGGCAGCCCTCGAGCGACGGCTCGAGTCGACGCAGGATGCCACACAGCCGTGGGCGACCCGCGACGGCAAACGGCTGCTCAACCTCTCGTCGAACAGCTACCTCGGGCTCGCCCGCCACCCGGCGCTCAGAGCGGCCGCGGCGCGCGGCGCCGATCGAGCCGCCGGCGCCGGCGCGTCGCGGCTCGTCGTCGGAAGCGACGCCGCATACGCAGAGCTCGAGGAGCGCGTTGCGGCGTTCAAGGGCACCGAGCGGGCACTCGTGTTGGGAAGTGGATACCTCGCGAACGTGGGCACGCTCACATGCCTTCTCGATCGATCCTGCGGCGTCGTCAGCGACGCCCTGAACCACGCGAGCATCATCGACGGCGTGCGGCTGTCGGGCGCCACCGTCTACGTCTACGCGCACGCCGCCGTCGACGAGCTCGAGGCGCGGCTGCGTGAGGCGACGAGCGCGGGGCACGACCGGGTGCTCGTCGTCACCGACACAGTGTTCAGCATGGACGGCGATGTCGCGCCCCTCGCCCGGATCGTCGAGTTGAAAGACCGCTACGGCGCCGCGCTCATGGTCGACGACGCGCACGGGACGGGCGTGTTCGGCCCAGGCGGCGCCGGCTACGCAAGCGAGCTAGGGCTCGCCGGGCAGATCGATATCCAGGTCGGGACGTTCTCGAAGGCCTTCGGCGCCTACGGAGCCTATGTAGCGGCCAGCGAGGGCTGGATCACACAGCTCGTCAACTCGAGCCGCACGCTCACCTACTCGACCGGGTTGCCGCCGGCGGTGATCGAGACCGTTGGTGCGGCCCTCTGCCTCGTCGAGCAGGCCGACGAGGCGCGGGCGGCGCTGGCAGCCAAGGCCGAGCGCTTCCGCAGCCTGCTACTCGAGAGCGGCCTCGACACCGCAGGGTCGTCGACCCAGATCGTGCCGCTCGTCGCCGGCGACAACGACACCGCCCTTGCGCTCGCCGGGCGGCTGCGCGAGCAGGGCCTGCTGGCACAGGCCATCCGCTGGCCGACCGTGCCCCGTGGCAGCGCGCGCATCCGCTTCTCGCTTATCGCCACGCACCCGGACGAGGCGCTCGAGGAGGCCGCTCAAACGATCGTTGCCGAAGCTGCCGAAGCTGGACTCGGGCGAGCCTGACTTCCCCGCATGAGCGACACGGATCGAGCATGAGCGAGCAGACCTCGAGCGTGAGCGAAGCCCCACCGAGCGTGGACCCGGCCACGGCGCGCTCGATAACGAGGCAGGTCATCGAGATCTTCGCCTGGGTCGCCGTAGTCGTCATCCTCGTGGCCTACGGCCTCGTCAGCTTCGAGGTGATCGTGAGCAACGGGATTCCATTTCAGCTCATGAATCTGATCGGCGCCGCCGGCATCGCCGCGATCTCGTTCACCAGGCGCGTGTTTCAGCCGACGGTGCTGAATACGACGTGGGCGGTGATCGCACTCGTAGCGATCATCCGGATCGTCCTGTAGAAGCGCACTCCGGCTCGCAGGTACGCGGCGGCACACCGAAGTCGGGCTCCGCACTCCTATCTGTCGGTGGGCTTCTCGACCAGCGTCGCACGCCGAGTCGCAAGCGCCGCACGAGATCGCACGAGCAGCTCCTCGATCGTCACGGACAGATCCGGGCCCAGGCCGCTGCGGATATCAAAGCCCTCGGTCTCGACCTGCCGGGCGCCGAGAGCCAACGCAGCGGCGCGCGCCGACGCAACGAGCCCGAGCGGGCCGCAGATCGCTACATGGGCGTTCGCTACATCGGTACTGGCCATCAAGGGCGCGAGTCGCTCAGGCGTGAATCGACGACCCTTGCCACTCTCGAACCACTCGAGATTGATCCGGCCATCGGCCGCGGCCTGCTCGAGCGTCTCCCGCGCGGTCGCGTCCTCCCGCGCGCGGACGCAGTAGGCCAGCGTTGGCCGCTGTCCCTCGGGCGCCGGCCACAAGCGAGCCGCCGCGCTCAGGAATGGCGTGATACCGACGCCGCCCGCAATCCACAGCGTCGGCGATCGGCCCTCGCGCAGCGGCTCGAACGTGCCATGCGGCCCCTCGACGATGACCTCGACGCCGACGAGGTCGGTACGGCGGATCTTCTCCGTCCAGTCTCCGAGGCTTCTGATGAAGAACTGCAGCTCTTTGGCCTCGGGCGACGAGGCGATCGTGAAGACATGCGGCTCCGAGAGTCCTCGCTGCTGGATCTTGACCACCGCGAACTGCGCCGGCTCGTGCGCGAGCTTGACGCCGACGGGAGCGAGCGTCAGGGCGGTGGTACTGCCCTCAGGCGTGACCGAGCTGACCCGGTAGCGGGTGCCGCGGGCGAGCATGTCCCGGCCGACCACGCGCGCAACGTAGGCGCCGAGACCCGCGAGCATCCAGACGCCGAAGTACCAGCCCCGGGCCGACCCGTTGGCGTAAGGCTTCTCGGCCGTGAAGAAGTGGAGACAGGCCGCCGCGAAGGGCAGGCCGAGCAGCTTGTGTGTGAGGCGCCAGTAGCGGTACGGGAACCAGCGGATCACGCTGATCGCGATCAGCAGGTAGAGGACGAGCTCGCCGACGCCCGCCAGGCTCTCGGCCTTCCCCGCGATCGAGCGCGAGGCGCCGAGGATGCCGCCCTCGATCTCGGAGTCGACGGAGGTGTGCAGGAACATCGCGACGACCGCAAGCCCGCCCGCCCAGCGGTGCGCGCGATACATCGAGTCGAGCCCGCCGAACAGCGGCTCGAGCACCCGGAAGCGGACGGCCAGGAGAAAGCTCCAGGCCATCAGAACGATCGAGACCGCCCCGATGAACAGCCCGAACGCGACGCTCCCATCCTCGCCCTGCGCGCTGGAGAAGGCCGGCCAGATGGCCGCGACCGAAGCGACCATCAAGGCAGGGCCGAGCAGCCAGGCGCCGGCGCGGGGAACGAGAAGAACCGGTCGGCGAAGGCCCCAGTCTGTAGGCCTGCCGAGCGCCCGCCGGACGACTGCCTCGATTGTGTTCCGGTCGATGGGGCGTTTGGACATGCATCGACCGTACGCCGGCGAATGAGACTCTCATGAGAACGCGATGAGGATCGTGTTAAGAGCGCTCACCATGACGTCTACCGGCGCCGCATCGCAGCTGTCAGACTCGCTGGGTGTCGGGAGAATCTAGTCGGCAGCCGCTCTGCGCTTTGGCAGAACGTACGTGCGAAATAGCGACTCGCACTCCTCACCGCAGAAGCGCTGCTCCGTGCCCTCGACGTCGACGACCCAGAGGCGCTTCGCGACCACCTGGCCGCAGCAGTCGCACGGCGTGACCACCGTCTCCCAGATCGCGACCTCGATCTCGTGCCACGTGCCCATCCGAGGCGCTAGCCCTTCCACCCGTAGGCGGCGCGTGCAGCGGCCTCGCTGACGAAGCCCTGCTCGATGTCCTCGCGCACCGCGTCCTGGTCACGCTCGCTCGGGTCGCCGTAACCGCCGCCTCCGGGCGACTCGATGATCACCTGGTCGCCTGGCAGGAGCCGGATGTTCGTGAACTTCGACGCTGAGGTGGTGCCGTAGGCGTCGGTGAAGGTCTGGAACTCGCTCTCGCCCCGCCGCTTCACGAGGATCGCCGCCTGACCGCCCTGATGCCCGCCGTAGAGACCCCAGGCCCCGAAGCCGGGCTTCGTTCGGTCGAGGAGCGCATTCGCTGTTACCTCCGCTCCCTCCTCCACCTCGAAAAGCCTGTGCGTCCCCAGGCCGCCACGCTGCTTGCCAGGCCCCGCCGAGTCGGCGACGAGCGAGTACTCGAGCACCCGCAACGGGTAGCGCGTCTCGAAGATCTCGACTGGGGTGTTTCGGCAGTTGCCGTTCTTGACGATGATCGCGTCGTTGCCGTCGTGGGCCTGCGTGCCGCCCCATCCTCCGCCTTCTAGGTGGTAGTTGGCGTAGTAGTCGCCGGTCTTGGGATGGATGCCACCAAAGAGGAAGTTGCAGGCCGTCCCGCCCTCGGCGGCAGAGGTGCGATGAGGCAGCGCAGGCGCCAGCGCGGCCACCACCATGTCAGCGAGCTTCGGATGTGTCTCGGTGTTGCCGCCCACCGACGGCCCGGGGTACTGCACGTTCACCGCCGAGCCCGGCGTCGCAATGATCCGGATCGGGCGGTAGGCGCCGTCGTTCTTGGGAATGCCGTCGTCGGTCAGGTGGAAGACAGCGTTGTAGGTCGCGCCAGCCGTCACGCCGTAGGTGGCATTGATCGGGCCGCGAGCCTGCTTGTCTGTTCCCGACCAGTCGACGATCAGCTCGTCGCCCTGCACCGTGACCTCGACGTGGAAGCGCACCGGATCGGGGCCGACACCGTCGTCCTCCATGCTTTGCGCGAACTCGTACACACCGTCGGGAATCGCCTCGATCTCGGCGCGCATCCAGCGCTCGGAGTAGTCCATCAGCTCCTCCGAGGCCTGGTCGATGACGTCTCGCCCGTAGCGATCGAGCAGCTCGATCATGCGCCGCTCGGCAACGCGCAGCGAGCCGATCTGCGCGTTCAAATCGCCCCAGGTGTTCCGTGGCGTGCGGTGGTTGGCCATGATCAGCTGCCAGAGCTCCATGTCGTGCTCGTCGCGCTTGACGATCTTGATCGGCGGGATCCTGAGACCCTCCTGGAAGACCTCTGTCGCGTCTGCCGCGAAGCTCCCTACGGCCATGCCACCGATCTCGGCAAGGTGACCGACGTTGGCAACGAAGCCGAACAGCTCTCCCTTGTGGAAGACGGGGCGGATCACCGAGTGCTCGGGAATGTGGGCGCCGCCGCGGTAGGGGTCGTTGTGCAGCACCACGTCGCCGGGCTCGAACGAGTCGACCCCGAGCTCCTCGAGTGTCCAGCGGACGATGTAGAGGCTGGCTCCGATCTGAGCCGGGCAGAACTCGGCCTGCCCGATCATGTGGCCGTCCCGGTTGAAGACGACGCACGAGAAGTCGAGACCCTCGTTGAAGATCGGCGAGAAGGCCGTCCTGATCATCGTCAGGCCCATCTCGCGACAGACGTTGACGAACGAGTTGTTGAGAACGGTCAGGGTGACGGGATCGGACATGGCCATCTCGTGCTCACTCATGGCTTGGTCAGGTCGAGGATGCCGGATGGAAGCCGCTCGAGCCGCCAGCCGGGCGGCACGACGATGGTCGAGTCCATCGAATCGACCACGACCGGACCGTCGATTTGCTCGCCGGCGGCCAGTGCGTCGCGGCGGCGGATCGGCGTGTCGACGAAGTCGTGCTCGGGAAAGAAGACGCTTCGCTCGCTGGGCGGCGTCTCGTCCGTCTCGCCGGCGAGCAGGTCGCCAGCGAGCTCGGCAGGCGAGCCACTGACGATCACAGTGAGCTGGATCAGCTCGATCGGGATCCCGTCGAGCCGGTAGCCGTAGAACTCCTCGTACAGGCGCCCGAAGTCGGCGTAGATCGCCCCGAGCGCCGTGTCGTCGATCGCGCCCTCGGCGACGTCGAGCTCCTGCTCGTAGTTCTGGCCCTGGTAGCGCAGCGCGATCGAGCGACGGACGTCGGGGCTTGTGTCGGTGCCCTGCCGGGCGAAGTCAGCTCGGGCCTGCTCCTCGAGCGACACGAAGAGACCGGCCACATCGGATGCCGTCGCGGTCGCATCTGTCAGGTAGACACTGCGCACCGCGTCGACGCGCACGGTGGCTGTTAGGGCCCCGAATGCCGAGCCGAGGCCCGGGCTCGGCGGCACCAGCACGCGGCGCATCCCGAGCGAGTCAGCGAGCTCCACGGCGTGCGTCGGACCGGCGCCGCCAAGTGCGACGAGCGCCAGCTCGCGCGGATCGATGCCCTCCTCGACGGTGACGATCCGGATGGCGTTGGCCATGTTCTCGTTGGTGATCCGGATCATCGCCGAGGCGGCCTCGACGTCACTCATTCCGAGCCCGGAGGCAAGCGCTGCCATGGCCTTCGCGCCGAGATCGCTGTCGAGTGCGATTCGCCCGCCCAGGAAGAACTCAGGGTCGAGCCGACCGAGCGTGAGGTTGGCATCGGTGATCGTCACCTCCTCGCCGTCGTTCCCGTAGCACGCAGGGCCCGGGACGGCACCCGCGCTCTGCGGGCCCACCTGGAGGAACCCACCCGGGTCGACCCAGCCGATCGAGCCACCACCGGCACCGATCGTTCGCGTCGAGACGCTGGGCACGCTGACTGGCAGGCCGAACTCGATCTCGTAGTCCGATGAGTAGAGCGGCTCGCCGTCGACGATCAGGCAGACATCGCAGCTCGTGCCGCCCATGTCGAGCATGATCGCCTGCCCGGCGCCGGCCACCCGGGCGAAGTGCGCACCGCCGGTCGCGCCGCCGGCGATGCCCGAGAGCAGCAGATGCGCGGCGCGCTCACGTGCTTGCGCCGCCAGGGCGTGGCCGCCGTTGGACTTCAGGAGCGACCACGGCCGGGCGTCTCCGTTCGTCGAGAGCGCCGAGGAGACGCCGTCGACGTAGCGCTCGACGAGCGGACGCAGGTAGGCGTCGACGGTCACGGTCGTGCCCCGCTCGTACTCGCGCCAGATCGGTGCGACCTCGTGTGAGAGCGAGACTGCAAGGTCGGAGAACCGCGCCTGGAGCGCCTCGCGCGCCGCGAGCTCGTGCTCTGGATTGAGGTACGAGAAGAGGAAGCAGATCGCGACCGCCGGCTGCTCGGCGTGCGCCCCGAGCCGCCCGTCCAGCTGGGCCACGAGGTCGCCGAGATCGAGCGGCACGAGCGCCTGCCCTTCCTCGTCGAGACGCTCAGCGACGCCAACGCAGTCCTTGCGGCGGACGAGCGGTGTTGGCTTCTGCCAGCTGAAGTCGTAGTGGCTCTTTCGGTTGATCCGCTGGATGTAGGGGATGTCCTCGAAGCCCTTGGTGGTCACGTATACGACCGGCGCGCCGTTGCGTGTCAGCACTGCGTTGATGCCGATCGTCGTGCCGACGACGGCGAAGTCGACGTCAGCGGGCGTGAGCTGCGCGGTCTCGAGCGCAGCAGTGATCGCCGCCACCGGATCGACCGGGTCGGAGGGGACTTTCGAGAGTCGCCAGGCGCCCGCCTCGTCGACCGCAACGAGGTCGGTGAAGGTCCCGCCCGTATCGATGCCAACGCGTACACCCATGAGCGCCGGCTGACTCTAGCGCAGCGCAGCCGCCCCCCAACGACGCACCGAGCGGCTCAGTAGACGAGATCGACGATCGCTAGATCGTTGGCCCGGCAGTGGGCCTCGTAAAGCTCAAGCTTGCGCTGCGCCGTGTCGGTCCGCACGACACTGTCGTCGTCGCCGAGGTAGTCGACGGGCCCACGGACGATGAACAGCGTGACCATCTCCTCCCCGCCCTCGACGACAAGCGTGTGTACGTCTCCCTTCGGCTCGTGCACGAACGAGCCCGGCCCGGCGACCCAGTCGTGTTCGAGGTAGCGCCAGCTGCCCTGCATAACCCACGCGTCCACCGACCCGTGGTGACGATGGCGGTTCAACATTCCGTCGGCCGAGACCTTGAGCAGATTCGCCCAGAGCTCGAGGTGCGGCGCGAGCCGGAGTGGCTTGAACCAGACACCGTCGCCCTGCTCGACCCACGGCAGGGCCGAAGAGTCGATCTCGCGATCGAGGCCCTCCACGCCGGCGGGAGGTGTCGCGGTCACAATCCGATCGGCTCCCATGCCTCCTTGCGGCCTGGGAGGTCGTACCCGAACGTGTCCGGGTTGGTGCCGCGCGCCGCGGCGAGCTCGAGCGCGATCCGCTGGATCTCGACCGTGAGCGGAAAGACCGACAGCTGTTCGCCGAGCTGGCGGTGCCCGACGCGGTACACCGCCGTGCCGCAGGCCTCGGCGGCATCGGCGACCGCGGCGAGCCGCTCGGCGCCGGGGCCGCCACCGTCGAGCGTGACCAGCCCGTCGTCCGAGCCGAGGGCGACCGATGGGCCGTGATACAGCTGCTCGACGGAGAACCCCTCGGTGGCGACGTTGCACGTCTCCCTGACCTTCAGCGCTCCCTCGGCAGCCGTCCACTGGTTCGGACCAGCCCCGGTGAACTCGAGCAGGCGGGCCGGGTCGGCGACGCCGGCGCGCGGACCGTCGAGCGCTGCCTCGACGGCGTCCGGCACCGCAGCGAGCTCGCCGAGCTCGGCGCCGAGCCCGGTCGCGATCTGCGCAGCCCGCATCAGCGCGCCGAGATGGCTCGCGGTGAACGCTGCACTCGTCTCCTGCGCGACCGTCTCGACGTCAACGCCGTCCGAGCCGACGCCGCCGACCACTAGCACGTCGATACCCCTCGCACGTAGCGCGTCGCGCGCCTCCGACGTATAGCGCTTCCAGTTGCGGTGGCTCAGGAGCAGGACGGCGACATCGTCGCGGATGTGCTCGGGCCATAGGGCGACGTCCATGCCCTGGAACGGGGCCGCGTCGACACCGGCCGCGCGCAGGAGCCAGACAGCGTGATTGGCCGCGTGCCAGCTCGTGCCGGTGCCCATGACGGCGATGCGCCGCCCACGTAGGCGCTCGACCACGCCGTCGACCGCCTGTGCGTCGGCGACCAGCCCGCGCAGGTCGGCGGGCTGGCGCCACATCGTCTCTTTCATAGCTGACGTCACAGCGTCACCGGGCGACGCGTAGACGCTGCGGCCGGGCGCGACACTGCACGGCTAGCCGCCCGCCATCATCGGCGTCTTGACCCAGCCATCCTCGTACGGCGACATGATCTGCAGGTCGGCGTTCAGGTTCGAGATGCGCCAGCCGTCGGGCTCGAGCCGGTACTCGTCCTTGTAGATGCCGCCGACCCAGGCGGCCTGGTCGCCATCCTCTCCAACGGCCGTGAAGGGCATCCAGATGTACCAGGTGCCCGTGCCCGACTTGACGTCGTCGGCGACCTCGATCTCGGGCGCCATCATGTAGTGGAGCGCCCAACTGATCGAGCTCGAGACCTCCGCGAAGAACTCGCAGATCGCGTCTATCCCCTCGTGGCGTCCGAACGCTGGTCCGGCGTCCCAGGTCGCATCCTCCGTGAAGATCGTGCGCATGGTCACCGGGTTGTAGCCGTCGTCGCAGGCCTGCGCATAGCGCGACTTCAGTTTCTTGATGTCCTCGATCGCCTCGAGCTTGGCGATTTTCTGCGCGAGATCGTTACTCATGCTTCTCTCCCTCCAGGGTCGGTTTTCAGCAGTTCTGCCCCGTCAGATGGCTGATTCCACGAAATCGTGGGTCTGGGGCTGGCGGGCGCTTTCGTGGAATCAGCCATCTAGCGCGCCGTCCAGCCGCCGTCGACCAGAAGCGACGTGCCGTGCACGTACCGTGAGCGCTCGGACGCGAGGAACACCGCGGCATCGGCGATCTCCTCGACCTCACCGAAGCGCCCCGCCGGCGTGAGCTCGTTGCAGCCGTCCTCGTAGCCTGGCTGCGCCCGAAGCTCCGCGTTGATCGGCGTGATGATGTTGCCGGGCGCAAGCGAGTTGACTCGGATCCCGAGCGGCGAAAGCTCGGTGCACATCGCCTTGACCATCAGCTCCACGGCGCCCTTCGTACCGCAGTAGACAACCGAGTTGGGGAACGCCACGTGCCCCGCGATCGATGAGATGAAGATGATCGAGTCGCCTGCGCTCATCTGCCGTGCCGCCGCCTGGGCGAGCAGGAAGCCGGCGCGAACGTTGAGCGCGAACATGCGATCGAACGATTCGATCGGAACGTCGACGAACGCGTAGGGGTCAAACGCGCCGGCCGACTGGACGACGCTGTTGACCGGCCCCAGCGCCTCTCGCGCCTCCTCGATCAGTCGGGCCGGCTCACCGTCACCGTCGGCCAGGTCGTGAGCAACGACGTGGGTGCGCGCACCGAGCTCCTGACAGCCGGCGGCGGCAGCCTCGAGCTTCGCCGAGTCGCGGCCAGAGAGCGCAACGTCGGCCCCCTCCTTCGCGAATCCTTCGGCGATGCCCTTGCCGATACCCGAGCTCGCGCCCGTCACGACCGCGACCTTCCCCTGCAACTCGCCTCCTGCGCTCATGTAGCACCTTCCTGCGCGCGCAGCTCTTCACGCCGCGCTGCGGTCGCCTTCTCGTCAACGAGAAGGTTCGCCTGTTCGTTCACGGCCAGCTCACCGTCATCGAATATCACGCCGTACACGTCGCGCGCTCGCTCGACGCTGACGAATTGCGCAAGCACGTCCTCGAGAACCAGCTCGGGCTCACGCTCGAGCGGATCGCCGTAGCCACCCCCACCCGAGAGCAGCTGTCCGAGCAGCTCGCCGGGCGCCAGGTCGACCTGCGCGATCGGCTCGAGCGGCTCCTCACTTCCGTCCGGGAGCACCTTGAACGGGATCGAGGCCGCCCCGTCCCCCCCGCCTCGCGTCCCTTTGGGTGGGAAGTGATGGTTATCGGTGACGTAGGCGGCGGTCATCGTGTCCCACTTGGGCCCATAGGTGACGCGCGTGCCCGGCGCGCCACGCCGGCGACCGGCGCCCTCCGAGTCTTGCCGAATGCGCAGCTCGGTGATCCGGACCGGGTACTTCTGCTCGTCGATCTCGATCGAGTCGCGGAACATCAGGCCGTTCGTGACCGAGTTACCGAACGTGAGCCAGCCGTCGAGCTCGGGGCCCGCGGGACCGCCCTGAGAGCCGAGGAACTTTTGGTTGACGTACGGGTTGCCGTCTCGGCGGCGATCGTTGCCCGAGACGACCGCGAAGCCCGGGCCGATCGCGCATGAGCCCTCGGCGAGCCCGTAGCCATCCCACTCGTCGGCGATCGCGCGCTGCGTCGTCACGACTAACCGCTCGGCGACGTTGGTCGTCGCGACCGAACAGGAGTGGGGGAACGTAGGAATGCCGGCGACGCTGCCCTCGCGGAGCTTGATTGTGATCCGGCGAAACGTCCCGTCGTTGTGCGGGATGTCGGGGTCGATCGAGTTGAACAGCCCGATCATCACTGTCGCCATCGCACAGGTCCGCGACTCGTTGAGACCCGCCGGAATGCAGTCGATGTTGTCGGTCAGGTCGAGCTCGATCATCCCCTCCTCGGGCTCGACGGTGACCTTGATCTTCACCGGAATCCCCTCGGGCGCGGGCCCGAAAGGGTCGTGGCGCCCCTCGGCGACGATCGTTCCGGCCGGCATCTGCTGGAGCACGTGCTGCATACGCCGCTCGGAGTAGTCGAACCACTCCTCGATGAACTCGAGCATCGTCTCGACGCCGTAGCGGTCAGTCAGCTCTTTGAGCCGCGCCTCGCCGATGCGTGCCGAGCCGACTTGCGCGAGGAAGTCGCCATACCACTGGTCGGGCACGCGGATACGGCGGCGACACATGCGGATGATGTCGCCGACCTCCTCGTAGTCGCGATGCACGCGAACGGCTGGGAAGATCAGGCTTCCCTCTTCGTACACATCGCGCGCGTAGGGCATGTACGTCGTCGGCTGTGAGTTGCCGCAGTCGGCGTGGTGCGCCTTGGCCGCGGCCGTGAAGACGTGCTTGCCTCCAACGAAGACGGGAACGAGGATCACGTGGTCGCCCGGATGCGTGTTTCCGAGGTAGGGGTCGTTGTGCAGAAACGCGTCGCCCTCGGATATGTCGTCGTGCAGGTCGCACATGGCCTCGGCCAGGTACTCCATCCCCATCACGTGAATGGGAAGGCCCTCGGCCGAGGCGATCAGCCGGTTGTCGCCCGTGATGATCGCGCAGGAGAAGTCGCGCGCCATGTTAAGAACCCCGGAGCGGCCGGTGCGCAGGAGCGTGTTCTCCATCTCGCGCACGATCGACTCGAGCCGGTTGGCGATGACTGAGAGGAGGACGGGATCGAAGTCGCTCAAGGGCTACGCACTCTTCGCTGCTGCCGGGACGGTTGTATCAACCTCGAGGAGGTAATTGCCAAGCGGCGTCACGCGCAGCGTGTCGCCCGGATAGACAACCACGGTCGTAGTCGGCTCACGAACGATCGCCGGGCCCGCGATCTCGCTGCCGGCCGCGAGAAGCGCCCCGTCGTGACGCGGCACGTCGGCGAAGCCGAGGCCGCGGAAGTAGGCGCGCCCCTCCTCGGGCCCGGCCTCACCCCCCGCGGTGGCCTCACGCTCATCGAGCGGAGGTGAGGGCAGAACCGCCCGCGCGCGACACTTCCATACGAGACACTCGAGGTACTGCCCGTCCTCTCTCACCGCGAAGACGCGCTCGTGCTCGGCGTGGAAGGCGTGCTCGAGCGCGGCGGACCCGTCGGCGGCGTCGATCCGGGTCGAGGGCAGCTTGATCGGAAGCTCCCAGACCTGTGAGCGGTAGCGCGCGTCGACCAGCAGCTCCTTGGTTGTCTTCGTGGGAGCGAGGTCGGCGAGATCGGCGAGCCATGCGTCAGTCTGACGCTCGAGCTCCGAGAGCACGCCGTTGACCCCCTCGACGTCGAAGTCGCGCGTCTCGGTGTAGTGCGTTGCCGAGAACTCGGTGACGAGGTCCGAGTACATCGCTCCGCAGGCGCTCAGGGCGCCCGCAGTCCGAGGCACGAGCACGGTCTGGCAGCCCAGCTCGCGCGCGATCGCGCCGATCGTCAGGCCCGACGCGCCGCCGCCCGCGACGATGCCTACCTCGCGCGGGTCGATCCCCTGCGCGATCGTGATCTCGCGGATCGCCGCGACGATGTTCTCGGCGGCGACCACGAACGCCGCGCTTGCCGCCTCCTCGATCGACATCGCGAGTGGGCCGGCTATCGCCTCGAGCGCGGCTCGCGCCGCGTCGACATCGAGCGTCAGCCGGCCGCCCAGGAAGTACTCCGGCTCGAGGTATCCGAGCACGACGGCGGCGTCGGTCACGGTCGGCGCGGTGCCGCCTCGCCCGTAGCAGGCGGGCCCGGGCTCGGCGCCAGCGCTCTGCGGCCCAACGCGAAGAAGGCCTCCTGGGTCGAGCCAGGCGATCGAGCCACCGCCCGCGCCGATCGACTTCACGTCGACCGAGCGAAGACCGGTGATGTGGCCGACCCAGCGTCCGCCGAGCCATGTCTCGGCGGTGAAGTTGATCGCGCCGCCAGAGACGAGCCCGACGTCGAAGGTCGTTCCACCGGTGTCACAAACGATGACGTCACGGCCCTGCAGGTCAGCCTCGGCGTACGTGATCGCGGCGACCGGTGCCATCGACGGGCCGGAGCCGACGGAGTAGATCGGCTTCTCGACCATGGCGTCGGGCCGCCAGGAGCCGCCGTACGACGTGGCGAAGAGCAGGTGGCCGCTGAAGCCGGCCCCGGCAAGGTCGGCGTCGAGCTGCTCGATGTAGTCCTGCATGAGCGGCTTGAGCGAGGCGTCGATGGCGGTCGACGACGCTCGCCGGTACTCGCGTATGACCGGGTTGAGCTGGTGTGCGAGGGTGAAGCGCACGCCCGGCAGACGCTTGGTGATCAGCTCGCCGACGCGCAGCTCGTGCGCCGGGTTCACTGTGGCCCATAGCAGGCACACGGCGATCGCCTCGCACCCCGCCGCGTCGGCTCCCGCGATCGCGCGCTCCACGCTTGCCTCGTCGAGCGCGATGAAGACGTCGCCCTCGGCGTCGATCCGCTCGTCGACCTCCCAGGTCAGCTGGCGCGGAATGTAGGGCTTGGGGAAGGGAATGTGCGCGAAGGGATCGGGCTTGCCGCCTTCCCTGAGGAGCAGGATGTCGGGGAAGCCAGCCGTGGTGAAGAAGGCGGTTCTCGCGATCTTGCCCTCGACGATGGCGTTCGTCGCGCGCGTTGTCCCGTAGGTCAGCACATCGGCGTCGGCCAGCACCTCTGCCGGTGCCAGATCGAGCTCTTCCGCGACCTGTGCGAGCCCCTCCTCGATGCCCGTGAAGGCGCGCTCGCGCGCGGTCAATGCCTTGCCGATGTGCAGGGCGCCCTTGTCCGTGGCCACGACCACGTCGGTGAACGTGCCGCCCGTGTCAACCGAGATGCGGTACGCCATGGGCGCGGGAGACTACCGAGCGCGGTACTACTTCTGCGCGGCGGTCTCCCTCGCCAGCTCGCCGGCCTGGCTGATCCACTCCTCGCGCTCGACCCGGCCGGGGAAGTCCTCGAGCTTCGACGAGAGCGACGTAACGTCCGACGGGGCGAGCTCGACGAGATCGACGAAGCGGTAGATGCCGCGGCCGTGGAGCCACCGCTCGAGCACGGGTCCGACGCCCTTGATCCGCTTGAGATCGTCACGCTCGCTCTTGGGGACGACGCGAACGCTTGTCGTGCCCGAGACGATGCCCCGTGCCTGTGGCACCCACTGCTCACGCTCGACGCGCCCGGGAAACTCGGGCAGCTTCTCCTGCAGCGCTGACACGCCGCTGTCGTCGAGTTCGGCGAGCTGGCTGAAGGTCGTGATGCCCTGCTTGCGAAGGAACTGCTCGAGCTTCGGGCCGATGCCGTCGATCAGCTGCAGGTTGTCGGGCTCATCGTCGGCCTGGCCAGGCGCGACAAGCCTTGGCGCGGCCTCTACGTCACGCTTGCCGACGTCAGCTGCGCCGGCATCGCTCGGGGGCTCCCCGGACACGTCGCCCACGAAGCCGACCGCAGCCGTCGGCGTGGCCTCGCCGGCGGCGACCAGGCCCTCGAGCTCTTCGATCCTTGCGCGAGCGGTGAGGAGCTCGCCCTCGACGCTGCTTGCTCCCCGACGCGCATCGCCGAGCTCTGACTCGAGGCGCTGGCTTTGCGAGCGTGCGCGCCCGATGTCGGCCTCGAGCGTCTCGGCTCGCGATCGCTGGTTCGCAAGCTCGGTCTCGATGCCCGCCGCCTTCTCGGCCACGCCGCGTTGCTCGGCCAGCTCCGCCTCGAGCTCGGCCGACCTGGTTCGGCTGGCGTCGAGCTGCTTCTCGAGCTCGGCCGCGCTCCCGCGTCCCGCCTCGAGCTCACCCTGAAGGGCGACTAGGCGCTTGGCGCCGTCGGCCTCCGAGCTCTGCAAGGCCGAGAGATCAGCGACGGCCTTCTGCGCCCGTGCGCGCGCCTCGGCAATCTCGCCATCCCGTTCGGCTGCACGAGCGCGCGCGTCCCTCTGACCCTGCTCGAGGTCATGGGCGCGTGCATTTGCGGCCGCGAGCTCCTTCTCGAGCTCGTTGCCCCGGGTGGCCGACTTCGCCTGCTCTGAGGACAGCACTCCGAGACGCCCCTGCGTCGTGTCGAGCTCCTCTCGGAGCTCGCTCGTTGCTGTCTCTCTTGCCTCCAGGTCTGTGGTTAGCGCAGCGAGGCGCTCGTTGAGACCATCACGCTCGGAGCTCAGCTCGGCGGCCCGCCGCTCGGAGCCTTCGGCCGACGAGGTCAAACGCTCCCACTCGGTCGTCGTCACGCGCGTGCGACGCCAGCGCCAGAGGAGCCAGCCGATCAGCAGGCCGACGCCGAAGGCGACGAGTAGAGGAATGATGATCTCCCACAGAACGCTTGCCATATCCGAGTCCTTCCGGTCGTTAGGTCGTCGCAATGCGCGTGTGGCCGAGGTCTAGGCTAAAAACTCGCCCGTGCCGTGAACTCGACGCGGCGGTTCTCGGCTCGGCCGTTGCTCGTGTTGTTGTCCCCGATTGGCTCAGCCTCGCCTGCTCCGCGCGATTGCAGTCTCGCCTCGTCGACGCCGCCGCCTGCGAGATAGGCGACGACGGCCGCCGCTCGATCGGCGCTGAGCGCGCTGTTGTCGCGGGCGTCTCCGACGTTGTCGGTGTGACCCGACACCTCGACCACCGGTCGCGGGAAGCTCTCCATGGCCGCGACGACCTTGTCGAGGGTCGCCTGAGCCTCGCCCGAGAGCTCGGCCTCGCCCGTCTCGAACACAACCGTCTCGCGGATCTCGACGGCGAGCCCATCGAGCTCGGTCTGCAATCCGGCTATCTGGGTGGCGGTGTTCGGTGGGCGGACGGTCGCGCTCACATTCGCCTCGGTCGCGATGATCGCGTCGCCAGCGGCTGTGATGCTCACGGCCGAGGCGGCGTCGCGCGTCGTGGCGCTCAGCCGCAGGCGTGAATCGTTCAGCGTCGCGGTCGCAGCGCGTGCGCCGCCCAGCTCGCCAATGAGCCCGGCGAGGGCGGTGACCCGATCGTCGGCGCCTTCGACCGCAGCGCCGAGACCACTGACCTCGAGGCGATCGGTGACGTTGTCTGCGCCGACGACGCCGGCGGCAGCCTGTACGAGCTGATCGCGCTGCGCCTCGTTCAGAACCGTGCCTCGCAGGACGATCCCGCCGCGCCTGAGACGGACGTCGACCTTAGTCGGGCCCTGCAGGACATCGACCGACACCACGCCCGGCACCGGTGAGTTGGCGGCCACCCCCTCTATGACATTGGCGGCGAGCGCGCCGGCAGTTGTCGCGGTGACGTCGAGCGAGGTATCGGTGAGCGCGATCGTCGCGGTCTCGGCGCCGCCGAGCGTGCCGACGATCTCGGCCATGGCCTGCACGCGCTCATCGGCGCCCTCTGTCGCAGCGGCCAGGCCCGAGACGGTGAGCTCGTCGCGCACGTTCGCCTCACCGCGGGCAAAGACGGCAGCGTCGACCAGCACGGCGCGATGCGCCTCGCTCAGGACGACGCCCGCCAAGACGATCTGACCGTCGATCAGCTGTGCCGTCGCCTGGGTCGGCCCGGCCTCGGCGACCGCGGGCGCACCTGAGGCCTCGCCCGCAGGTTCCGCGACAGCTGGGGCCGCGTCCTCGCCGGCTGGCGCCGCGGCGCCAGAGTCGGCCACGATCGTCAGCTCGCGAAGCAGCCCGTCGTCGACGGCGGTCTCAGCCTCGGCCGCGCTCACCCCGGCAGGAAGCTCGCCTCGCGCGGTACCCGAGCGGTAGTCGAAGTCGAACGTCAGGCCCTCTGGATTGATCCCGGCAGCCGTTAGGTCCTTTCGGGACTCATCCTCGAGGGTGTTCTGGATATGAAACACGGCCCACGTCGTCGCTATGCCGATCAGCAGCGCCATGAGCGGTACGGCGACCAGCCAGGCGATCTTGCGATGGCTCCACGGCAGCTTGCCGTCCTTGCCCTCGACCCAGTAGCTGGTCGTGGTGCTCCTCCGGCCTCTGAATCGTGGCGCTGAAGTCTGAGCAGCTGCCGTATCGGCCATCCCGTGCCTCCTCGCTGACGCGTCTTCCCTCGAAACGGAGGCGCCCGCCAGACCAGCACCACTCGTCAGTGAAGTGTGACTCTAGTGCCGGGCCGGTGCAATTGTGGTGGGCGGATGCCGCCGCGTCCGGGCGCGGACGGGCGCCGCGTTCAGGCACAAACGGCGCCATGTCGGAACACGGGCGGCGCCGGGCTACCAGTGCGGCACGGCGCGCCGCGCCATCATCTGCCTGAAGGTCTCGGTCGTCTTCGGCAGCACTTCGCCATCGCCCCAATCGAGGATGACGCCGTAGTGGCGGACGAGGTCGAGCGCGTCGAGCTCGCCGTCGCGATAGCGCTTCGCAACGGCCTCCGGGTCCTCGGCAAGCCAGGACTCGCGCTCGGACCGAATTCGGGCCCGCGCCTCGCTCGTCGCGTCGAGGTCGAGCTCGTACTCGGCGAGGTCGGCGTCGACGAGCTTCACGACCACCCCGTAGTCGGTGAGCGCCCGCTCGATCGAGACGTACTCGTCGGCAACGTCTGCGAGGACCGCGTCGGGGTCACGTTCGAGCGGATCGCCGAAGCCGCCGCCGCCAGCCGAGGGCCGCGTGAAGCGATCGCCCGCTCCGATCGGCACGCTGGAGAACACGGCTCCGAGGAACTCCGCTTCGGCGCCTGCCTTGCTGAGCCAGACGCCGTGTGGGAGCGACGGCAGGCCGCCCTCGATCCCCCAGGCGATCGAGCGTGCCCGGTCACAGCAATAGGACATGACCGTTGACCCGGCCTGCGTCAGCGTCGCGCCCTTCTCGACTCCGCAACCGCCGCGGAACTCGCCAGGGCCCCCGGAGTCCGTGCGGATCGTGTGCTCGGTCGTGATCACAGGCGAGAGCCGCTCCTGGCCCTCCATCGGCTGCACCGCCAGGCCGACTCCGAACATCGGCGACGTCGCGTTGGAGCCGTCGCGTCCGTTGCGGCCGCCCCAGCCGCCGACCATCCAGTCGTACCACATGAAGTAGGGATTCCCCTCGCGGCGCTCGTCACGTCCGCCGACGAGCAGGTACTCGAGGTTGAACGAGCACGCGATCGCGCGCTCGGGCATCAGCCCTGACCAGAGCTCGAAGATGGAGTTCATCAGCTTCTCGTAGGGCCCGGAGCAGAACCCGGTGACGGCGGTCGGCCAGGTCGCGTTGACGACGCTTCCCTCGGGGCCGAGATCGACGTTGATCGCCCGGTAGAAGCCCGAGTTGAGCGGCACATCGGGGAAAAACGTCTTGGTGCCACCGATGATCCCCGAGAACGCGCTGCCGTACGCCGCATTCAGGAAGGTGCCGACCGCCGGGTGGGATCCCGTCAGGTCGTAGCTGACCTGGTCTCCCTCGATCGTCATCTTCACCCGGATCGGGATCAGTCCCTCGCCCACAGCCGGGTCGTAGTCGATGTAGTCCTCGGTCTCCCAGGTGCCGTCAGGCAGCTCGGCGATCCGCTGCCTCGTCAGGCGCTCGACGTAGTCCTGCACCTCGGTGAAGCCCGTCGTGATCGTGTCCTTGCCGTACTTGTCGACGAGGCGAAGGATCTCTTGCTCGGCGATTCGCGTTGCCTCGGCCTGAGCGTGCAGATCGCCCTCGACGTCGGCCGGGGCCCGCGAGTTGGAGCTGATCATGCCAACGATGTCACCGAGGAACTTGCCGCCGTCCCAGATTCGTATGGGCGGGATGCGCAGGCCCTCGGCGAAGTGCTCCTTTGCGTTGATGTCGAACGACCCCGGAACCGAGCCACCGACGTCGG
Source organism: Gaiellaceae bacterium (assembly GCA_965223695.1). Taxonomy (GTDB): domain Bacteria; phylum Actinomycetota; class Thermoleophilia; order Gaiellales; family Gaiellaceae; genus JAUVPB01. The sequence goes on from CBDCXJ010000040.1 coordinate 26,027, forward strand.
CCCAGTGGCCGTTCGACTGCGCGTAGCAGATCACCTCGTCGTCAACGAAGACGGGACGGATGATCCGCACGTCGTTGAAGTGCGTGCCGCCGAGGTAGGGATCGTTGATCGCGAAGACGTCGCCCGGGTTGATGTCGCCCTCGAAGGCCTCGAGCGTCGCCTTCGCTGTGTAGTGCAGCGTGCCCACGTGCACGGCAATGTCCTGGGTGCCCTGCATGATCGTGTCGCCCTGCAGATCGCACAACGCCGAGGAGAAATCGCGCGCGTAGATCACGAACGAGTAACAGGTGCGCAGAATCTGCTCGGCCATCTGGTCGACCGTGTTGACATAGGCGTTCTTGAGTACCTCGAAGGTGACCGGGTCGAGCGTGTAGGCGCGCGTCTCGAGGGTGCTCATCGGGCGTCCTCCGTCTTCGTCATGCGCAGGTTGAGCCATTCGTCCACTTCGGCCGTCCAGCCGGGAGGCACCACGGTCGTCGAGTCGAGCTGGTTGACGATGGCTGGGCCGGTCAAGCGTGCACCCGCCGGCAGCTCGGCCCGATCGTAGACCGGGGTGTCGAACGCCTCGGCCGGCTCGTCGAAGTACACCGGCCGGGTCGCGTCGGGCGGCGGCGTCTCACCGCCGAGTGGGTGGCGTTTGAACTCGGGCTTCGATGTGATCCCGATCGCGCGAACGTTCAGCTGATAGATCTCGACCGGCGCGTCGTCGCGGCGGAAGTTGTACTCGCGCTCGTGCTCACCGTGGAAACGGGCCATCGCGTCCTCGAGCTTGAGCGGGCTCTCGACCGAGACACTGAGCGAGCGCCATTGCCCTGCGTAGCGCATGTCGATCAGGCGCTCGAGCGAGATGCTCTCGGCCTCGACCCCCTCGTGCTCGAGCCGCTCGTGCGCTTCGGCTTCTAGCCGCCCGAATTCCTCTTCGACGGCCTCGACATCGGCGGACGCCGCGTCTGTCAGGTGCATTGTCTGGAAGTCGTGTCGGATGTCGACGAGCAGGCAGCCCAGCGCCGAGGTAATGCCGGGATTCGGGGGGACGATCACCGTCGGAATGACGAGCTCCTCGGCAAGCGCTGCGCCGTGGAGCCCCCCTGCGCCGCCGAAGACGACAAGCGCGAAGTCGCGCGGGTCGTAGCCGCGCCTGATCGAGATCAGGCGCACGGCGTCGGCCATGTTTGCGTTGGCGACCTGGATGATCGCGCGGGCAGCGTCGACGGGCTCGAGGTCGACGCGCGAGCCGAGGCCTTCGACGGCGTCGTCGGCAAGCCCCCGCTCCAGCGACATGGCTCCGCCGATCAGATCCTCGCCCAGCCGACCGAGCACCAGATTGGCGTCGGTGTTCGTTGGCTCGGTGTTGCCGTTGCCGTAGCAGGCAGGCCCCGGATCGGCGCCCGCCGACTGCGGGCCGTTACGAAGCGCGCCGGCCGGGTCGATCCAGGCGAGAGAGCCGCCGCCCGCGCCGATGGTGAGCACCTCGATCGATGGGAAGAGGATCGGGTAGCCGTACTCGACGTACCAGTCGCGCGTAACGCGCTCTTTGCCCTGCCAGACAAGCGAGATGTCGGTGCTGGTGCCACCCATGTCGAGGCCGATCGCGTTCTCGAATCCGCAGTTCGCTGCGACGTGACGGGCCGCGATCGCGCCGGCAGCAATGCCCGATGCCGCGAGGCGCACCGCAAAGCGTGAGGCGAGCTTCGGCGTCATCACGCCGCCGCCCGAGTGCAGGAGTAGCGCGTCGCCCTCGTAGCCCGACTCTCCCAGCCGCTCGCCAAGTCGCTCGACGTAGCCAGAGACGAGCGGCGAGAGCACGGCGTTGGCGACCGTCGTCGAGAACCGCTCATGCTCGAAGATCTCGGGCACGATCTCCGCAGAGGCCGAGATAGCAACGCCGGGAAGCTCCTCCTCGAGGATCTCCTTTGCCCGCAGCTCGTGGGCCGGGTTGGCGTAGGAGTTGATGAAGCAAACGGCTACGGCTTCGACACTCCGCTTGCGCAGAATCCCGGCGACGTTGCGCACGCCCTCTTCGTCGAGCGCCTCGAGCACGTTCCCCTGGTAGTCGATGCGCTCGGCGACCTCGAGCCGGTCGCGCCGCCGGATGTAGGGCGGCGCATTGTCCTTGTAGGCGTCCCAGAGGTCGTCCTTCGTCCCGCGACCGATCTCGATCACGTCGCGGAAGCCCTGCGTCGTGACCATCCCCGAGGGCGGCAGCCGGCGGGTGAGCAACGCGTTCGTCGCCACCGTCGTGCCGTGCGAGAAGAGGGCCACGTCCTTGAAGTCGACTCCGGCGCGCCCGACCCCGTCGATCACGCCGTCGATCGGATCGGATGTCGACGGGACCTTGGCGACGCTCACTGTCCCGTCGGCTTCGTCCAAGACACAGATGTCGGTGAACGTCCCGCCGACGTCGACGGCTACACGCAATGTTCCCACGGTCTATCTCCCCTATCGAGGCCGAGTTCTGTTCGCACAGTCTCGCGGAGATGCACGTGGCCGCGCAAGGTGAGGTCGCACCGGCACCCACCCTGCGGGGGGCGTAAGCTGGGGGGACCGACCGCGGCGAGAGGAAGCCCGCTGATGGCGATTCAACAAGGCACGACGACCGAAGCCCTGCTCGAGGCGCGCGATCGTTACGTGGCGCACGGAATCGCAACCGCTCCCATCGTCGTCGCCAGGGCCGAGGGCGCCAAGATCTGGGACGTCGACGGCCGTGAGTACCTCGACTTCGTCGGCGGCATCGGGTGCCAGAACATTGGCCACAACGCCGACGCGGTCGTCGAGGCGCTCCACCGGCAGATCGACGACTACCTGCACCAGTGCTTCGTCCTCTCGGCGTACGAGCCATTCATCGACGTCTGCCGCCGCCTGGCCGAGCTCTCGCCCTGTCGGGGCGCAGAGCAGAAGAGCGTCCTTCTGAACTCAGGTGCCGAGGCGGTCGAGAACGCCGTCAAGATCGCCCGCTACGCAACTGGCCGCTCCGCCGTGGTGGTCTTCGACCGCGCGTTCCACGGGCGCACGCTGCTCGCGATGTCGATGACAAGGAAGGTGATGCCCTACACGAAGGGCTTCGGACCGTTCGCGCCCGAGGTGTACCGCGCGCCGGCACCGTACGCCTACCGCGGTGTCTCTGTCGAATCGGCGGTTGCCGGGCTCGAGTACCTGTTCAAGTCCGACGTCGATCCCGAATCGGTCGCCTGCATCGTTCTCGAGCCGGTGCAGGGTGAGGGCGGCTTCATTCCGATGCCGGACGAGTTCATCCAGCGCATCCGCGATATCTGTGACACCCACGGCATCCTCTACGTCGACGACGAGATACAGAGTGGAATGGGCCGCACCGGCCCCGTCTGGGCAATCGAGCACTTCGGCGTCGAGCCTGACCTCGTGATTGGTGGCAAGTCGCTCGGTGGCGGCCTGCCGGTGACGTCGGTCACCGCTCGTGCAGAGGTGATGGACTCCGTCCACCCGGGCGGGCTCGGCGGCACGTTCATCGGCAATCCTCTCTCGTGTGTGGCCGCGCAGGCCGTTCTCGAAGAGGTCGCCACGCCCGAGTTCCGCGAGCGCGCCGACGCGGTCGGCAGCCGTCTCGCAGATGGGCTCAAAGGAATCGTGGCGCGCGTCGACGCTGTCGGCGAGGAGCGGGGGCTCGGCGCGATGCGAGCGCTCGAGCTCGTACGCGACGCCACGACCAAGGAGCCAGCACCGGCCGGTCGCCGCGGCCACGGTCTCGGTCGCGCGCGAGCATGGCTTGCTTCTCATGACCTCAGGCATCTACAGCAACGTGATCCGCGTGCTGGTTCCGCTCGTCGTCAGCGAGGAGGATCTGGCCGGGGGCTCGAAATCCTGGAGCAGTCGATCGAAGAGGCCGCGAGGCAGGCGGCATAGAAAGGGCAGGAACGATGAACGACACAGCACTCTGGCATCCGTTCTCGGATATGGCGGCGGTCCGTAACTCTGAGGTCATCCTCGACCGCGGCGAGGGCATCTGGCTCTGGGACGACGGCGGCACACGCTACATCGACGCCGCGGCGAGCCTCTGGTACACCCAGATCGGCCACGGCCGCAAGGAGATGGCCGATGCGATAGCGGCCCAGGTCGAGCAGCTCGAGTCGTACTCGATCTTCACCGAGATGGCGAACCCACCGGCCCGAGAGCTGGCCCAGATGCTGAGCGACCGCGCCCCGATGGAAGACTCAAAGGTCTTCCTCGTCACCGGCGGCGGCGAGGCGATCGACACCGCCGCCAAGCTATCTCGCCTGTACCACAACACCCAGGGCAAGAACGATCGAGTGCACATCCTCAGCCGGGAGCACGGTTACCACGGCGCGCACGGCTTCGGAACCAGCCTGGGCGGCATGCCACCGAATCGCGCCGGCTTCGGCCCGTTGATCCCCGACACGAGCCAGGTCGAATGGGACTCGGTCGACGCGCTCGAGCGCCGCATCTCGGAAATCGGAGCCGAGAACATCGCCTCCTTCTTCTTCGAGCCGGTGATCGGCGCCGGCGGCGTCCTGCCGCCGCCCGAGGGCTACATCGAGGCCGTCACCGAGCTCTGCCAGTCGCTCGGCATCCTGGTCGTTGCCGACGGCGTCATCTGCGCCTTCGGCCGGCTCGGCTCCTGGTTCGGAGTCGAGCGATTCGACATCAAGCCCGACATGATCGTCTTCGCCAAGGGCGTGACCAGCGGCTACCTGCCAGTGGGCGGCGTCGTCGTCTCGGGACGCGTGGCCGAGCCCTTCTGGAACGAGGCCGGAAACGCGTTCCGCCACGGCCCCACGTACGCCGGCCACGCCGCCTGCTGCGCCGCCGGCATCGCCAATATCGGAATCATGGAGCGCGAGAACCTGATCCCGCGCGGCCAGGAACTCGAGGACGTGCTTCTCGATGCGCTAAAGCCGCTCGAGGACCACGACCTCGTCGACGAGGTCCGGGGTGGCTGCGGAATGCTTGCTGCCGTCGACCTGGACCCGCGCATCCTCGCGAATGTCCCCGGCGCGCCGAACATCGCCGGGGCCCACATCCGCGAGGCCGGCGCGATCACGCGCCCGTCGCTCCGCGGCATTCCAGTCTCGCCTCCGCTCACGATCACGCCCGAGGAGATCGGCATGATCGCCGACTCCTTCCGTGAGGGCCTCGACAGCTTCGCAAAGACCGAGGCCGTGCAGGGCGCGCTGGCAGCCGCCTAGACCGCGACGCACACAGGCAAGATGACGTCGGCGCGCCGCCTGCGTAGGTGGGCGGCCCAACGGCGCGGCTCGGGCGCACTGGCGGCCGGGACGCTCCTGTGCGTCGCACTCATCGCCGGCGGCCTGCTCGTCAGCGCGGGCGGCCTGCTCACCGACCGAGCCTCGGCCGGCGAGAGCGCGACGACGACGCCCGAGCCGCCGCGACCCGGGGCCGGCGCGTCACTGCCGCGCGCCGGCGTCGTCCGCTTCGGAGAGGAGTTCGCGGGCGTGACCATCGGCGTCTCGAGGCAGGCCGCCGCCGCCGCCTGGGGCACCGACTACGGCGTCTGCCGAGACTGCTCGAACGAGACCTGGTACTTCGGCTACGAAGCCTTCGCCCCGGAAGGTGCCGGCGTCGAGTTTGTCGAAGATCGCGTGCAGTCACTGTTCACACTCTGGCAGCCGAGCGGATGGCGGTCGGGGGGCGGGCTCGAGCTCGGCACGGCCCGCATAGATATTCCCGACGTCTACCTCGAGCTACAACGCGTCGAGTGCGCGGGCTACCAGGCTTACGTGCACGAGCGCGGCGACACCGAGACCGTGCTGTACCTGCACGACGACGCTCTCTGGGCGTTCGCGCTGAGCAGCCGCGGCCACCCCGTGTGTCGGTGATCTAGCCGGCGGGTACAGGCGCGCGCGGCTCCACACGAGCCAGCTTCACGACCAGGGGAATGGCAAGCAAGACTGGCAGGCCGACGATCAGCCACATTGCGGCGTAGCCGTCCGTCGACTGGAGGAACGTGCCCGCGATGTCGATCGTCGCTCCCACGATCGGCGGGCCGATCAGGAGTCCAAGTCCCTTGGTCATGATCGCGAGCCCCGAGATCGTCCCCTCGTCGCCGGTGGGCATCACCTTGAAGAGCAGTCCCCACGAGAGCGTCATCACGCTTCCGCCCGCGATCGCAACGAAGAAGATCAGCGGTAGGTACCAGTGGTGCCAGGACTGGGCGAGCACGGCGCCAATGAGGCCGACACCGTAGATACCCGACGCGGCGACGATGACCCAGCCGAGTCCGAACCGATCTCCCCAGCCGCCCGACACGATCGCGGCGACGAGATAGCCGCCGCCGACGGCCGCCAGGACGACCGACGAGAGCCAGAGCGGCTGGCCCAGGCCGATCGTGATGTACAGAACGACGAACGTCCGCATGCCCGCGAACGTCGCCTCCCAGGCGGTGTTCGCGATCAGGAACCAGCGAACGTGCTGATGCTCGCGGACGATGCGAAAGGGAGCCGAGAGATTCGCGCGCTTGCGCGTGCGCGGTGCCGGCGGAAGCTCGGGCTCGTTGACGAGCCAGACCACTACCGCGCAGGACAGGAGCGTGATGACGGCCGCGACGACAAACGGAAACGGCTCCCAGACTCCGAGCAGCACGCCGCCCGTAACAAGCGCGCCGCCAAGGGCGACGCCGCGCATCACATGTTGCGAGCCCTGTGCGCGCCCGTACGAGCTCGCCGATACGAGATCCGGGTAGAGACCCCGGTAGGGCGGCTCGTAGACGTAGTACGCGAGGCTGAAAGAGAAGAAGATGAATGCCGTCGCCCACAGGTTGGGCATGAACGCAAGCAGCGCCAGCGTGAACGCGAGCGGGACGACGGCGAACGCCATGTATGGGCGCCGGCGCCCGAGCGGCGTCCGTGTCGCGTCCGACAGCGGCCCGATCAGGAGGGGCAGGAGCAGGGCAAAGATCCCCTCCGAGCCGAGGATGAAGCCGATCAGCGTGTCAGACGCCGTGAACCTGCCGAGAATCGCGGGGAGATATGCGGCCACCGTGGTGACCGACCAGGCCAGACCGAGCGCGCCGACGCCGAGCGTCCAGATCATCGGTCCTTCGCCAGGAGGGAGACGACCAGTGCGGCGCACGTGCTGCGCCGTGGTGCGGATGGCCCCCAACGGCGGCATCGCCGAAGCGTAGTCTCGCGGCCGGTCTAGAGCGCGCCGGGTGGCGTGCGCCGAAGCAGTGGGAGCAGCTCGTCCAGACCGCTGATCGTCGGCTCGTGGCCGGGGCCCGATCCGGCGCGGTCGATCAGGACCGCGGGCATGCCGAGTGCGCTGGCGCCGGCAATATCGTCTTCGAGCGAGTCTCCGACCATGACGGCCTCGCGAGGCTCGACCTTGAGCAGGCCGAGGACGCTCTCGAAGATCGTCGGATGCGGCTTCATCTTCCCGTGCAGACGCGACGTGAGCACGGCGTCGACGTCGATCGCGTGATGGGCGACGAACTCGTCGAGATCACGGCTCGTGTTCGAGAGCAGCGCCAACAGGTAGCCGTGCTCGCGCACGGCCCGCAACGTCGGGAGCGCGTCGTCGTAGAGCTCAAAGTTCTCGTGGATCTCCCAGCCGCGCACGATCTCCTCAGCGACCGCGGCGACCGCGTCGCCGCTTCCACCCATGCCGCGAACGATGTCCTCGGTGAAGAGCTGCCAGACCTCGAGATCGTGGTCGAGCTCGGGATGGCGCTTGACGTCGTCGATCGCCGCAGCGCGTGCCGTCCCGTAGCGGTCGGGGTCGAGCGCGAGGCCGTGTCGGCGTCCGGCCTCCTGGTAGCCCTGCGGACCTAGTTGCGGCCCTGGCCGGCACAAGGTGAAGTCGACGTCGAAGAGAACTGCGCGCAGCGAGCGCTCGTGCGAGTCGCTCACGCGTCCGCCGGCCAGGCGTAGGTGGCCGGCTGGCGGTTCGCGAGCGAGGGAAGCGTGGCGCGGATCTCGTCCATACGGGCGCGGTCGATGTCAGCAACGATGACGCAGTCCTCGTCGGGTGCGGCGGCGAGCACGACGCCCCAGGGGTCGGCAATCAGCGAGCGCCCGTAGCTCGACTTTCCTCCCCCATGCTTGCCCCACTGGTTGGCGGCCGCGACGTAGAGCTGGTTCTCGACCGCCCGAGCACGGAGAAGTAGCTCCCAGTGGTCTTTACCGGTGAACAGCGTGAATGCGGCAGGAACCGTGATCAGCTCGGCGCCCTGCAGCGTCTCGATCCGGTATAGCTCGGGGAAGCGGAGGTCGTAGCAGATCGTCAAGCCGAGCTTCCAGCCGTGCCCCTCGCAGACGACAGGCCCATCGCCGGGCTCCTCGAGCTCTGACTCGCGGTAGCTCTGCCCGCCAACCACCACGTCGAAGAGATGGATCTTGCGGTAGACGCTCGTCAGCTCGCCGTCGGGCCCGTAGACCGGACACGTGTTCGAGAGCCTGTCGCGCCCCTCACGCGCCTCGGTGACCGAGCCGCCGACCAGCGTGAAACCATGTTGCCGCGCCCAGGCGGCCATCTGGGCGAAGCTCTCGCCGCTCTCGAGCGACTCGGCGGCACCGGCGAGCACCTCGGACGAGCCCCAGGCGTTCCACTTCTCGGGCAGAACGACGATCTCGGCGCCCAGCGCGGCCGCACGCTCCACCAGACCGCTCATCGTCTCGAGGTTCGCGGCCTTCTCGGTGCCGGCGTTCATCTGAACGCACGCAACACGGGTCAACTCGGCCATAGGGCTGAGGATAGCCCGCAAGCGAAACGCACCCCGGACCAGGCACGAGAACGGCCAACGAGCCGTTCTCGCTAGGAACTCCGCAGGAGTTCCTAGCGACGCGCCGCGTTCTGCCAGGGAGCGCGCCGGGCTTCCCCAAAGCCAGAAGAAGCCCCACACGGGGCTTCTTCCAAGGAACCCGAAGGGTTCCCATCGGGGTGCCCGGATTTGAACCGGGGACCTCGCCGACCCGAACGGCGCGCGCTACCAGGCTGCGCTACACCCCGGGAGAGATCAAGGGTAGCGGACGGCAAGCTACAGTCGCACGATGGCATCCAGGGACGCGATCGTGGCCTTCGCCGACGAGTTTCTCGAGGCCGCCAGCTTCGCCGACTACGCGCCGGTCGGGCTCCAGGTCGAGGGCGCCAGCGAGGTAACCCGCATCGCCTGTGGGGTGTCTGCCTCACTCGAGCTGTTTCGCGCGGCACGTGGGCAGGGCGCCGAGCTGCTGCTCGTCCATCACGGCCTGTTCTGGGACAGTGACCCGCGGACCATCGACGCGCAAATGCGGGCCCGCCTCCAGGAGCTCTTCGGCGGCGACATGAGCCTGATGGCGTATCACCTCTGCCTCGACGCCCATCCCACGGTCGGGAACAACGTGCTCCTCGCCGACGCACTCGGGCTGCTGCCAGGGCGCGAGCGGTTCGCTGAATTCGGGACGGGTGGTGAGCTGGCGGCGCCGTGCAGTGTGGCCGAGCTCGCCTCGAGCCTCGAGGGGCTGCTTCGCCGTGAGCCGCTCGTCTTCGCCGACGGGCCGGAGCCGATCAGGCGCGTGGCGATCTGCAGCGGCTCGGCGGCGAGCTCGATCGGGGCCGCCGCGGCCGGCGGGTACGACTGCCTGATCACAGGCGAGGCGGGCGAGCCCACGATGATGGCCGCCCGCGAGCTGGGCATCACCTTCGTCGCGGCCGGGCACTACGCGACCGAGACGTTCGGCGTCAAGGCGCTCGCAGCGACGCTCGGCGACGAATTCGACCTCCCCTGGGAGTTCGTCGAGCTCGAGAACCCGGTCTAGCGGCGAGAGCCCTGCGTCTTTCGCCGCCGACGTCGGCTCTGCCGGCGTCGGCCTGTGCGACCTGCCGGTAGGAGCGCCCACCAGACACCTCCGCGGCAGCCGAGTGCGCTCCGGCCAGTAGAGATGAGGGGCCCGCGGCGGAGAAGCGCGAGCTTCTCCTCCGCGCCATGTCAAGCTGTCCACTGATGGCGACGACTCTGGAGCCCGAAGAGCTCGGTGCAGCCAACCTCGCTCGGCCTCTCGCCACCGTCGGCGCTGTGCGGCTCGGGACGGTCGTTTTCATGGGTGGAGCCGGCACGCTGGCGACCGAGATCGCCGCCTCGCGGCTGCTCGCACCTTTCTTTGGCTCCTCGACCGTCGTCTGGGCCAACATCATCGGGCTGATCCTGATCTACCTCTCGGTCGGCTACTGGTTCGGCGGCAAAGTCGCCGATCGCTGGCCGAACCCGCGAGTGCTGGGTGGAATCATCCTGGTCGCTGCCGGGGCGATCGCAATCCTGCCGTTCATCTCCCGTCCCATCCTCGAGCTCGCCCTCCGCGGGCTCGACTCCGTCTCGGCCGGCGCCGTCGTGGGCTCGTTCTTCGCAGCGCTTGCCCTGTTTGCTATCCCGATCACGCTGCTCGGGATGGTCGCGCCGTTCGCGATCCGACTGGCGATCTCGACGATCGAGACCGCCGGATCGACCGCCGGGCGCCTTTACGCCCTTTCGACCGTCGGCTCCATCATCGGCACATTCATCTCGGCGATCGTGACGATCCCGCTGATCGGAACGCAGCGGACGATGCTCGGGGCTGCCGTGCTGCTGGCTCTGTCGGCCGCACTGTTGCTCGGGCTGCGCTGGCAGACGGCGACGGCTGTGTTCGCCGCGCTGCTTGCGATCCCGGCAGGCGCGGTCAAAGCAAGCGAGGGCTTGATCTACGAGACCGAATCCACGCAGCAATACATCCAGGTCACCGAGAAGGCGAGCGGCTCCCGCTCGCTCAAGCTGAACGAGGGAGTAGCCGCGCACTCGATCTGGCGTGAGAACGAGGTGCTCACGGGTGGAGTGTGGGACATGTTCCTGGTCATTCCACCTCTGCTCGAGAAGCCGCCCGAGACGATGCTCGTGATCGGCAACTCGGGCGGCACCGTGGCCCGGGCCTTCGGCGAGCTCTACCCGGACGTCAAGATCGACGGTGTCGAGATCGACGCCAAGGTGTCGGAGGTCGCCGAGCGCTTCTTCGGCCTGAGCGACAACCCGAATCTCGAGGTCATCACGGCCGACGGGCGCCCCTTCCTTCGACTGACCGACCGCCGCTACGACATCATCGTCGTCGACGCCTACAAGCAGCCCTACATCCCGTTCTACCTGGCGACACGGGAGTTCTTCGAGCTCACGCGCGATCGTTTGACTCCCAACGGCGTGCTCGCCCTCAACGTCGCCTCCGTTCCCGACGACGACCGTCTCCCGCGCACGATCGCGAGCACCCTGCTTGCCGAGTATCCGCAAGTCTGGCGCTGGAAGCCGCTGCGGTTCAACGAGCTCCACCTCGGGTACACGGCACCGCTGAGCCGCGACGAGCTGGTGTCGCGCTCAACCGACGTCCACGCTGATGTCGCCGTTCTCGGCGAGCTGTTCGCGCGCGACGTCGTCGAGGCCGAGGCGACCGAGCGGCCGCTAACCGACGACCGGGCCCCGGTCGAGTGGCTGACCGATCAGGCGATCGCGAGCTACATCGCCGAGGGCGGCGGCGGGCTCGACGAGGACTTCCTGCCAACGCGACCGTAGCCGGCGCACGCCGCCGGCGAAACGACCTCTGGGCACTACGCCTAGAGCTCGCTCACGAACTCGTCAATCAGCCGAGCGCAGATCTCTGGGCGCTCGCCGATCAGCAGGTGACCCGTGTCGGCGAGAACGCGAAGCTGAGCGCGTAGGCGCCGCGCATACTCGATTCCGTCGGCGACGGGCAGGGCCGCGTCCCGCGCACCCCACAGGATCAGCGCCGGGACCGTCACGCAATGCAGCTCGCGGCGCTGGTCCCGCTCGAGCGACGCTTCGAGCGCAGACGGCATTCCAGGCGCGCTACCTGCACCCGCGAGGAACTCGTCGGCCCCTGCCGGCGTGAGCGTGTCGATGTCAGAGACCCAGTTCGAGAACGTCAGCCGCCTCGTGAGCCGGTGCCTGACGATCCACGGACGCAGCCGCGCGACCCTGCGAGCCGGTCGAACGAGACTCGAGATCTTTAGCGCGCGTCGACGGCCGGGACGCGCCGAGGAGATACCCGATGAGGCGGCGAGGACGATCGCGCGCACCCAGCCGGGGGCTGAAGTCGCCAGCTCGAGCGCGACCTGGCCGCCGAGCGAGTGACCGACGACGACAGGCCGCTCGATCGACTCGGCTTCGGCGCATACCCGGACGGCCGAGGCGAGCGACGCCAGCGTCGCGCCCTCTCGGCCGCGGCCCGAGCTTCCATGCCCGGGCAGATCGGGAATGAGAATCGTGTAGCTCGGCAGCAGGAGCGGCGCCAGCTCGAGCCAGTTTCCCGAGGCGCCACCGAGGCCATGGACGAGCACGAGCGCGGGGCCGGCGCCGCCGATGAGGTAGCTGAGATCGCCGCCGTCAATGCGCCGGCGCTCGAGCGAGTGAGGGGAAATTGCCAGCGACACGAGGTCTGACTATTCTTTCAGTATGGAAGTGCGAGGCTTGGAGCGATGATGCGTGCTCCCCACGCTTCGTTGATCTCGTTCATGGGTCACAGAACCCGCCGACGCTACTGCGCGGCGGGTTCGTCGTTTATGGCGAAAGGAGCATGATGGCGAACCACCTCACGCCCGAGGAGTTGTCAAAGGAATACGGCATCGAGCGGGAGGCAGTCATCAAGATGTGTCTCGAAGAGGCGATCCCGATCTACCAGGGCAAAGTCGACAAGACCCTCTTCGAAGCGCATCTGAAAGGCGACGCTCTGAAGAAGAGCGCATAACCGCAGCTTCAACCGCGGAGGCCTCGGCGCTACTTGCGCGCTGAGGCCTTCTTCTTGCGCGCGCTCTTCGCGGGCTTCTTGGCAGCGGCTTTCGCCTTGCCGGCCGTCGGCTTCTTCTTCTTCTCGTCGGAGCCGCTCGTCTTCGCGCGCGCGAGGCTCTCCTTGAGAGCGTCCATGATGTCGATCACCGGCGCGGGCTCGGCGGCCTCCTCGGCCACGACGATCTCCTCGCCGTCTCGCTTGGCTTCGAGCATCGCGCGGATCTGTGCGCGGTGCTCGTTGACGAATTCCTCGGGCGCGAAGGTGCCGGCGAGGCTCTCGACGAGCTGCCGCGCGACCGCGAGCTCGTCTTCCTTGACCTCGACGCCGCTCACCGCATCTCGGATCTCGTCAGCCGAGCGCACATCCTCGGCGAAGTAGAGCGTCTCGAGCACGAGAGCGCCCTCGCTGGCGCGCACGAGGCAGAGGTTCTCGCGGCTCCAGAGCACGAAACGGCCGACAGCCGCCATTCCGGTCTCACGCAGAGCATCGAGCAGCAGCACGTAGGGCCGGCGTGCGACGTCGTCGTCGGAAGGTGCCAGGTAGTAGGCGCGGTCGAAGTAGACCGGGTCGACCTCTGACAGATCAACGAAGCGGAGCAGCTCGATGGAGCGCGAGCGCTGAAGAGCGACCGACTCGAGGTCAGCCTCCTCGACGAGCACGAACTGGCCCTTTGCGAACTCCCAGCCCTTGACGAGCTCGTCGGCCTCAACCTCTCGTTCGTGCAGTGGGCAGAAGCGCTTCTGCTTGATCGGCGTTCCGCACTCGCGATGAAGCGTCCTGAAGCTCACGTCCTGGCGCTGTTGCGCCACAGCGAGGCCCACGGGGATCGTGACGAGACCGAAGGAGAGTGAGCCGTTCCAGATCGAGCGCATGGGTTTGAGCGTAGCGAGCTGAGCGCTGAACTTCATCGTCGAGGGCGGATTCCCTTCCGGGGGCCGAGGCGCGGCGGCCGCCCCCATGCACGCCCCTTGCGCTACAGGCGGCGGGCGCCTACCCAGGTCGCCGTGTACCAGAAGTCGTTCAGGCTCGAGATCTTGACGACGTCGCCCGTGTGCGGCGCATGGATGAACTTGTCGTCACCGATGTAGATGCCGTTGTGCCCGAGGCCGTTGAAGTAGACGATGTCGCCCGGCTCGAGCTGGCTGCGGTCGACGGGCGTCCCGTAGTTGAACTGCGTTGCGGCGTGGTGGGGAAGGCTGACTCCGTGCTGCCTGTAGACGTACATCACGAAGCCCGAGCAGTCGAAGCCGGCCGTCGGTGACTCACCGCCCCAGACGTAGGGAACCCCGAGGTACTGCATGGCCGTACCAACGACACCCTTGTACTTGGCGGCCGGCGGAGGCGGCGGTGGCGGGGCTGGCGGAGACGCCGAGGCAGAGTCAGAGGGCGAGCTCGCGGCCGGCGCTGCCTGCGGGGCGGGGGCTGGCTCCGCTCGCGCTTCGTCAGCCGCAGCCCGCGCGAGCGCCCGACGCTCTGCCCGCTCCGCGGCGATGCGGCGCTCGGCCTCGGCCTTCAACTGCTCCTGCCGGACTGCCTCCTCCTCAATGAGCTGCGCCAGCTCGCCCTCGACCGATGCCGCCAGTTCTTCACGCTCGGTCAACAGCCGCTCGATTTCACGTACCTGCACGTCTCGGTCAGCGACGACCTGCGCCTGGTCCTCTCGCGCGCCGCGGAGCTTGCGCTCACGCTGGCCGAAGTCTCTGCGCGCCCCGCGCGCCTCTTCCACGAGCTCGCGGTCACGCGTCGTGACGCGCTCGACGGTCGAGACACGGTCGAGCAACTCGTCGACGCTCGCGGCACCGAGGATCACCTCGAGAGAGGTGGCCTCGTTGCCCATGTAGATCGCGCGAACCCGCTCCGAGAGGCGCTCTTGCGCTGTTCGGCTGCTTCTGCGGGCCACGTCGAGGCGGTTGCTCGTCGAATCGAGGGTGTCCTCGATGTTCTCGAGCTTCAGCGTGGCGCCGTTGTAGCTCTCGATGGCGAGGCCCAGCCGCCCGTCGAGATCCTGGATCTGCGCCAGGATCAGCTCGGCCTGGGCGCCCTTGGCCTCGATGTCGGCGGGAGCCGACGTCGCAAGCGTGGTCAGACCAACAAAGCCCGCGATCGCGAGGCCAAGCAGCCCGATGAGGGGTCGACGACGATTCACAATGTGGTCCCTGGACGGCTCCAGGGCTAACGGGAACGGCGGCATGCTAGCAACCAGCCCCGGCCGGAATCAATCGACAACCGTCACGCCCACCCCTCTCGAACTGCGCTCGGCGCGGTCGGTTCGGGCCGCCGGTCGACCGTCTAGTAGCAGTTGGAACATGAGCTGAATGCAGTCCTCAGTGACTCTGTTAGGCTCGCCCGGCTCGTGCGCAGACGAGGATCGATGCGTCGTGTTCCCGGCCGCATCCTGGTAGGAGTCGCGGCCGTGGTTGCTCTCCTCGCGGGAGCCGTTGCCGTCCATGCGGGGCGGGGAGGCGAGCTTCGCGATCGCGCCGACGAGCTCGAGAGCGGGCTAGACAACGCCGCCGCAACCGAGGACGAGATCGTGCTCGAGCTCTTCGCGCTCGAAAGCGCCTTCGTACGGGCGTCGAAGCGTGTCAAGGAGCTGAACGCGCAATCTGAGCGCGTCCGCGACGCGACTGATATCGCCCGCGACGAGACGCAGATCGCGCGTCGAGCGCTCGACGCGGCGGAGGAGAACCTCGCTGACAGCATCCGCAGGCTCTACGTCAGCGATGGCGTCGACTCGCTCGACGTGTTCATCGGCGCGAGCTCGATCCAGGACGCGATCGACGGTCTCGGCGCGCTCGAGCGCACGGCCAGCTACGACGACAGGCTGCTCGACCAGGTGGCCGGGGCGCGCGAGGCGGCGATCGAGCGACGCGATGAGCTCCGTCGCAAGCAGCGTCGCGTCGATGAGGTGGCTGCGGATGCGACCATTGCCCGCCGCTCGCTCGCAGCGACGCGTGCCGCCCGAGCCGCCTACCTGAGCCAACTGCGACGTGAGCTCTCGATCGGGCGGCGGCAGGTGGCAGGGCTCCGGCGTCGCGCGGTCGAGGCCGAGGCGCGTGCCGCAGAGCTCGCGGCACAGGCCGAGGCTGAAGCGGCCGCTCAGGCGGCGGCAAGCGCGGCCTCCGCGGCGCCGCCCCCGGCCGCGCCAGCGCCGAGCCCGGGCGCGCCGCCCGAGCCGGGTCCGGCGACTGGGCCAGGCCCGCAGCCGGCTCCTCCCCCACCCCCGCTCGGCCCGGGCGCCGGGAGCCGGATGACGGTCGTCGCGACCGCGTACGCGCTGACCGGAACGACGGCCACCGGGTTACAGACGCGACCAGGAATCGTCGCCGTCGACCCGCGTGTGATTCCCCTTGGGTCGAAGATGTTCATTCCCGGGTACGGAGAAGGCATTGCCGCCGACACCGGGGCGGCCGTCAAGGGCGCCATCATCGACGTCTGGCTCCCAACCGTCGAGGAAGCGCTGATCTGGGGTCGAAGAACTGTCACCATCACATTCAGATGAGTGATGACTGACACGCGACCACGCGCGGTCGCGGCCGACGTAGCACCGTCGGTGCGATCGCGCCTCGAACGGGCTGGCATCGAGATCACGCCCGCAGCCGCCGAGGATCTTCTCGCCGAGGCCGAGAGCCTCGACGCGACGCTCGTCGTCGTCTCGCGCCGCTCCGTATCGCGTGCGCTGGCGACGCAGCCGGGCGCCAGCCGCGAGCGCACCCCAGGCTATGTCGAGCAGCACGGTCTCTCGGAGCGCGAGCTCGATGTGCTCCGCCTGGTCGCGACCGGCAAGGAGAACACCGAAATAGCCCACCAGCTCGTGATCAGCCCGAAGACGGTCAAGAACCACATGTCGCGGATTCTCAGCAAGCTCGGCCTGAAGAATCGGGTTGAAGCGGCGGTCTTCGCCGTGCGCCAGAACCTCGCGTAGATGAAGGTGCTGGCCTGGTGCATGGCCGCGGCATTGACGGTGGCCGGCGTTGCCGGCACGAGCGCCGAGGCCGCCAAGCCGCTCGGCAAGCGCCTTGCCAGCGCGCTGAGCGTCGAGGGGCTCGACCCGGCTCAGACCGGTGCGCTCGTCGTCGACACGCAGACGGGAAAGGTCGTCTTTCGGCGAAACGCACGCGCCTCGCTCGTACCGGCGTCGACCGAGAAGCTCACGGTCGCGTACGCGGCACTAAGCGTGCTCGGACCCGACTACCAGGCCAAGACGCTCGTGCTCGGACGCGGAACCCAGAAGGGGGCGCTCTGGAAGGGGCACCTGATCCTCAAGGGCTTCGGCGATCCCGGCCTCCACGCCGACGACTTGCGTTTTCTCGCTGCCCAGGTCAAGGCGAGAGGGATACGGCGGGTAAGCGGCTCGATCATCGGCGACGAGTCGTACTTCGATGCCGAGCGAGTCGCGCCCGGCTGGCGGGACTCGTTCTACAAGGTGTGGTCGCCTCCACTGTCGGCGCTGGTCGTCGACCGCGCGTTCTTTGGCGGAACGGTGGTCGACAAGCCGGCCAAGGCGGCTGCGCGCGCCTTCCGCCGCGAGCTCAAGCGGGCCGGGATCACGGTCAAGCGCCGGGCGAAGATCGGCCGCGTGAAGCCAACGCGTGCGACCGAGCTCGCGTATACACGCTCGCCGACCGTGGAGGAGCTCGTCGCGTTCATGAACACCGAGAGCGACAACTTCACGGCGGAGATGCTGCTCAAGCTATTGGGAGCGCACGTCCACGGGACCGGGACGACAACCTCCGGCGCCCAGGTCGTACGCGGTGTCATGCAGGACGCCGGCGTGTCGTTGAATGGTGTCGAGATCGTCGATGGATCAGGGCTCTCGAGCCTCGACCGGCTCACGGCACGAGCAGTCGTCGACCTGATTCAGGCGGCACGCTCCGACCCTGCTGTCTGGGCCCCGTTTCGCGATTCGCTGGCAGTGGCCGGCACGAGCGGGACGCTCGAGGACCGCATGCTGAAGAAGCACACGCGCGGGGTCGTGCGTGCGAAGACGGGCACCACGAACCTCTCATCAGCTTTGAGCGGGATCGTCAAGGACCGCTACATCTTCGCGATCCTCATGAACGGCGAGTTCGTACCGTCGTGGCTGGCCCGTCCGGCCCAGGATCGCTTTGCGTCGATCCTTGCTCGCGTCGCCTAGCGAGAGCTAGGCGCCCCGGAGGCTAAGGTGCACCGCCGATCAGGGCACGCAGCGCGCCTTCATCCAGGACATCGACACCGAGCTCCTCGGCCTTGGCGAGCTTCGACCCAGCGCCCGGCCCCGCGATCAGGCCGGTCGTCTTCTTCGAGACAGAGTTCGTCACCTTCGCGCCGCGCGCTTCGAGGGCCGCTCGGGCCTCCTCGCGCGTCAGCGACTCGAGTGTGCCCGTGAGAACGTAGACGTTGCCTGCGAGCGCGTCATCGCCCGCCGCCGCGGCTTCGACCTCGTTTGCCTCGAGACATAGCCCGAGCTCGCCGAGCTCGGCCACGAGCGCGGCGTTGTGCTCGTCGGCGAACCACTCGACGATCGCTTCGGCGCGGTCGGGCCCGATGCCGTCGACCTCCTCGATCTCTTCGAGCGAAGCGGCCGCGAGGCGCTCGACACTCGCGAAGTGGCGCGCGAGACTCTGCGCGACGATCCAGCCGACGTTGCGGATGTTGAGACCGAACAGGACGCGCCGCAAGGGCTGGTCGCGTGAGCGATCGATGGCCTCGATCGCCCGGAGCGCCGAGAGCTCTGCGTAGCCGTCGAGCTCGACGAGCTGCTCGACCCCCAACCGGTACAGGTCGGGCAGCGAACGCACGAGGCCCTCGGCCCACAGGCGGCGGACGAACTGCTCGCCGACGCCGTCGATGTCGAGCGCTGGCCCGACCCAATGGATGAGCGTCTCGAGTCCACGAGACGGACAGGCCTTGTTCGGGCAGCGGTGCATCGCCTCGCCTTCGGGCCGTACGACCTCGGTCTCGCACAGAGGGCAGCGTGCCGGCATCGAGAACGGCTTGCTTCCCCGTGTATGCGGCAGAACGGGGCCGACCACCTGGGGAATCACGTCTCCCGCGCGCTGCACCGTGACACGGTCGCCGGCGCGGATGTCCTTGCGGTTGATGTCGTCCTCGTTGTGGAGCGTCGCGCTCGTGACGGTGACACCACCCACCTCGACCGGCTCCAGCTCCGCCCAGGGGTTGAGCGCCCCTGTCCGGCCCACACGGATGTGGATAGCCGTCAGCCTCGTCACGGCAGTGCTCGGCGCCCACTTGAAAGCTCGCGCCCAGCGCGGGCGCTCGTGAAGCGCGCCCAGTCGCTCTTGCTCATCGAAGCCGTCTACCTTGAGCACCACGCCATCGATCTCGTAGTCGAGCGACTCACGCCGCTCCTCGAGGTCGTTGATCGCCTCGACCATCGTTCCCACCGAGTCGTGGCGGATGATCTCGGGGTTCGTCCGGAAGCCGCGCTCGGCGAGCCAGGCCAGCGCGCTCGACTGCGAGTCGGCGGGCACGCCGACGCGATAGCCCAGGCCGTAGATCCAGATCGAGAGCTCACGCTCGGCGGTGATCGATGGATCGAGCTGGCGCAGCGAGCCGGCCGCCGCGTTTCGCGCGTTCGGTGCCGGCTTGCGGTCGCGGCTGATCTGCAGCTGGTTGAACCGCGCGAATGCGCCGCCCCCAAAGAAGACCTCGCCGCGCGCCTCGAACAGCTCGGGCGGGTCCTCACCGTCGGGGAGCCGCAGCTCGAGGGGAATGGCACGGATCGTTCGGAGGTTGGCGCTGATGTCCTCGCCGCGATGTCCGTCGCCGCGCGTGGCGCCACGCGCGAACACGCCGTTCTCGTAGACGAGCGTGACCGCCGATCCGTCGATTTTTGGCTCCGACACATACGAGACCGGCTCGTCGGTCTCGAGCCGCACTTTGACGTCGGCGTCCCATTTCTCGATCGCCTCGACGGTGGTGAGCTTGTCGAGCGAGCCCATCGCGGTGACGTGCTCGAGCTTGACGAAGCGCTCCGAGGGCGTGGCGCCAACGCGCGTCGTCGGAGAGGTCGACGACGCGTGCTGCGGGTGGGCCTGCTCGAGCTCGCGCAGGCGATCGAAGAGCGAGTCGAACTCGGCATCCGAGATCTGCGGGTCGTCGAGCACGTAGTAGCGATGCGAATGGTGCTCGACGAGGTCGCGCAACTCGGTGATCTCGGTGGCGACGTCGGCGGCGCTAGACGACACCGAGGACCTCGGCGGGCGTGTCGACGAGCGCGTCCGGCTGCTCGGCGAGCAGGCGCTCGAGCGGGTGAATGCCGCCCCAGGAGACGGCGATCGCCCTCGTGCCGGCCGCTCGCGCGGCCTGAATGTCGAACGGTGCGTCGCCAACGTACGCAGCGGTCGCCGCAGGTTGCGCAGGTGCTCGAGAGCGGCCCAGATCGGATCCGGAGCGGGCTTGGGCCGCTTGGTGTCATCGCGCGTGATAACGACCTCGAAGAGATCGTCGAGCTCAAGCAGCGAGAACGTCAGCTCGACGATCTGACGCCCCTTGACGGTGACGACGCCCAGCGATCGCCCGTCGTCACGCAGTTCCTCGACGACACTGCGCATGCCGGGGAACAACTCGACCTTCTCGTACTCCTTGACGTTGTGGTCGCGGTAGACGTCGACCAACTCGTCCACACGGTCACCGTCGAATGAGCGCATCTGCTCGTCGAGGCCATGTCCGCCGACGCCGGCAAGCAGCTCCTCGTCCG
Organism: Gaiellaceae bacterium; assembly: GCA_965223695.1. Classification (GTDB taxonomy): domain Bacteria; phylum Actinomycetota; class Thermoleophilia; order Gaiellales; family Gaiellaceae; genus JAUVPB01. The sequence continues at coordinate 46,475 of CBDCXJ010000040.1, forward strand.
GTATCACACGCCCGAGCACGGTCTGCGTTGCGTGCTGGAACGACGCGAGAATCAGCGGGCCGGAGTCGATCAACGTACCGTCTAGGTCGAACAACACCGAGGCGCATCGCATGGCGGCGGATCCTAGTTGCTTGCTCCGTTCGTTACGCGCGTGATTTGTCGCGTAGGGCCGCTCTATGCAGCCTGGTGGAGCTGAGGTTTCGGCTGGGGCTGCCCGGGAAATCCTTTCGGCGACGCAAGCGTCACCAAAAGGTTCCCCGCGCGATACCGCCGGCGCGCTCAGGCTCTAGGGCTTCGTCGGACGGGCCTCTCTGCGTACCACCAGCGTCCCGACACGTCGGTACGCGGAGCCCGTCGGCGGGTTCGCGGGG
>CBDCXJ010000041.1:0-77758 GCA_965223695.1 Gaiellaceae bacterium
AAGAAGCTCGCCGACTTCCGCCTGATCGAGATCGCCGATGTCGAGCAGGAGGAGGACGACGAGACCGAGGAGCAGCAGGATCTCCTGATCGACTCCACCGTTGCCGTCGAGACGATGGAGAAACTCGCGGACGAGGTACGGGAGCTGGCACGCCTAGTCAAGCTCGCCCGCGAGACTCTCGCGCTGGGCAAGGAGGAGAAGCTTGAGGCGCTCAAGCGCGGCCTCGAGCGCGCGGAATTCGCCGAGCTGAGGGACGGGCGCGGAATCCGCAACCACCATGCCCGCACCCGCGTAGCCTGCGACCCCCTAACCACCCACAACCCGAAAGAAGGCTCGCACCATCGCACTAACATAAGCCCTGGCACAATCACAGCTGTTCGACGCGAGACGCGGGTGGAGGCGACTGGGAGCGCTGCCTAACCAACAACCGGACCGAGGAGGAGCATTGGCACGCAAGACGATCATGGTTTGCGATATGTGCGGCAGCGAGATCGAGGAGGCCAAGGGCGCGCTGCTGCGGCTCACGTATGCCGATGCGAGGCGCGGCGTACGGCAGGCCGACGTATGCGACGACTGTTCGAAGACGGTCCCAGGCGAGACCGTGGCGCGGCGAGGCCGACGCCCGAAGCAGACCGAAGAGGAGGCGTAAACCACGCGACGCCACGGGACGAAGCCGCCGATCCGCTCGGGCGCTCGACCTGGACGACCCAGGGGATCGATCTGCGCGTCACCTGCACGCTTGGGGGCCTCGGGCACGCGGACGGGCGGATCGGCGCAACGACGAGGACGGAGCGTTCTAGACGATCGAAAGCCGGGACGCTGCAGGACACGATCAAGCAGGCCGAGCGGTTTCTAGGAGGGTTTGGCGTAATGGAGGACAGAAGACAGGCGGCGGCCGCGTAGTCCGCCGCGATCCCCGATCAGCGGCGACCATAGCCGCGAACCCTCCGAAGCGCCAGTGCCGTCGCGACAGTCAACGTCACGGTCTTCCCCGCGGACCGCCAGCCCCCGGAACCGTGAACCCCCGGCGTGACTGTCTCTCTAGGAAGCCGCCAAGGTAACGGCCTCGCGAAGCAGCGGCCACGTAAGCGGTCCGGCCGCATGCTCGCGCAGGAACGGGAGCCCGACCGAGCGTACGCCCGCCTCGGCGATCACGCGCGCGGGAGCGACCCAGAGCTCCCACTGCTCGAGAGCCAGCATCTCGTAGATGCCTGGGTCTCGGCAGGTCTGGACGGCGAACACGAACACGTCGGCTCGCACCTCACGCTCACCGCTATAGCCAGACTCGGGACTCCAACGCCGTGCCGTGAGGCCGCTGAACGTGATCCGGGAAAGCTTTCTCTGCGGCCAGCCCTGCAGGTACCCGGCTGACTTCACCTCGACTCTGATCCCGCTCGGTGTCTCGACGTCATAGTCGTCCCAGGCTGAACGAAACGGCCTTCGCTCACCGAGAGCCCGAGCGACCAGGAACTCGGCGAGCACACCGCGCGTGATGTTCTCGCGCGGATCGCTGAGCGCCCAGCACCAGAAAGCAGACTGTGGTGTCCGGCCCGCTAGGGGTCTCGTTACCCGCCAGCAAGGTTGCGGGGCGGGGTCGCAACTGCGGCGTCGGCGGGCGCCTAAGGGATCTGGCCTGGGGCGTCCAGCTTCGAGCTGGTCGGGTCGGTGGCGTCGTGCGCTATCGGGCGGTGCCGCCGGGCGTGGCGTCTCCTTGTTCTGTGTTTGGGCGGAGGCGGGCGTAGACCTTGTTCGCGTAGTAGTCGGCGAGCAGGTCGTGGAAGTCGTTGTTGTCGAGGATCCGTTTGAGGATCTCGTCGTTGGCATCCATTCTGGCCACGATGGTGTTCATGAACTCGCGGTCGAACGCGAGCCGGAAGTTGGCGAGGTCGTTGGCCTGGGCCTGGGCGGCGAGCGTCTCGTCCCCGGCCCAGGTTTCTTCGAACTGGTCGAACAGGAGCTGGTCTGCCTCACCCAGGCTCAGGCCGAAGCGTTCGTTGATGATCTCGATGATCTGGGAGAGCTTCTCGGTCTCGGGCTCGTGCTGCTTACCTCGGCCGTCGAAGATCGCTCGCACCTCGCCGTCGGTGTCCTCGAGCGTGGCGGAGCCCTCCCAGGTCTGCTCGAGCCGCAGGTGCGTGAGCTGGAGCTCAGTGCCGAGGTCAAGCCTGCCGCTGCCTGTCCCGGGTAGGAGCGACTGGAGCGCGCGGCAGTACAGGTAGTCGCGCTCGAGGTTGGTGTCGGCGAACGAGACGATCTGGGCGAGGAAGCGGTAGGCGTTGACGAACCGCTGCAGGGCGCTTCGGAACTCGTCCTGCTCCTCCTCGGGAAGGGCTTTGAAGCGCTCGAGCGCCGGGTCGAGGAGCGCGTGCAGCTTCGGGTGGTCGCGCTCGCTCGCCAGGGAGGCGATCAGGCGGGCGGCCGCTTCGATCTCCCCCGCGCGGAGAACATCGAACGCGTCGAGGTCGCGCCGGGTGTCGTAGAGGAGGTTCGGGTCGGTCGGGACAGCCGCTGTGAGGCCGTAGAAGGGCTCGAACGCTTTCTGGATCTCCTCCACGTTGTTGCGGAAGTCGAGCACGAACGTATCGGTCTTCTCGGGGTGGATCCGGTTGAGCCGCGACAGCGTCTGCACGGCGTGCAGGCCCTTGAGCGGCTTGTCCACGTACATCGTGTGCAACATGGGCTGGTCGTAGCCGGTCTGGAACTTCTCGGCGACAACAAGCACCTGGTAGTCACCCTGCTCGAACTGTTTGGGTGTCTGCGACTCGGGGAAGCGGTTCATGCCGGGCTCGGTGAGCTCCGCGCCCCCGTCGATCACGGTGCCCGAGAACGCGACCAGCGTGTGCACATCCTCGTAGCCCTTCTCCCTGACGTAGCGATCAAGCGCCTGCTTGTAGCGGACCGCGTGCAACCGGCTCGACGTGACCACCATCGCCTTGGCCCTACCAGCGATCTTCCGGGCCGTGTGGTTGCGGAAGTGCTCGACGATCACCTCGGCCCTCTGGGCGAGGTTGTGCGGGTGCAGCGTCACGAACCGGGCGATCGCCGCCTGCGCTCTCGGCTTCTCGTACTCGGGATCGTCACCGATCGCCTTCTCGATCCGAAAATACGTGTCGTAGGTCGTGTAGCTGGCGAGCACGTCAAGGATGAAGCCCTCCTCGATCGCCTGGCGCATCGTGTACAGATGGAACGGCTCAAAGTTGCCGCTCACCGGGTTGGGTGTGCCGAACAGCTCAAGCGTCTTCGCCTTCGGCGTCGCGGTGAACGCAAAAAACGACAGGTTCGCCTGACGACCGCGCGCGGCCGCCGAGTCGGCCAGGAAATCCTGCCCGTCACCGCGGGCCTCCTCCCCAGCGAGATCCTCCGCTTCCGCCTCGCCCAGTAGATCCTCCTCCGACACAGCCTCGCCGAGCACGGCCTTCAGGTCCTTCGCCGCCTCACCGGTCTGCGAGGAATGGGCCTCATCAACGATCACCGCGTAGCGCCGCTGCGGTAGCTCTTCGACCGACGACTGCCGCCTTCGTCGAGCTCGAGCTCGTAGCGCGCTTTGCCGGTTTCGACGGCTACTACTCGACCTTTCTCGGGTTTCGGCGCGGACCGCTCGTCGCCTGGGTCGAGAGCGTGCGATTCGATCGCGCGCATGACGCCGCCGAGATGACGCGGATCGCCGAAGCAACACTCGCGCGAATCGACGCCGTGCTCGACGGTCAGATCATTGAGCCCACCTTCGCTCCGAACGAGGGGGATAGCTCGAGTAAGACGTACGAGCTGCCCGCAGGTGAGCCGGACCTGGCAGCACTGACGCTCGCGGCCGACGACCTGCCACCGGGGTTCGAGGTCGAAGAGGAGAGATACGACGACCCCGATGGCAGCCTCGCCAACTACGTCCGGACACTGCGGGCCGACGCACCAGTCGCCAGCGGCTCATCGCGGGTGCGGTTCTTGCTCGTCTCGCCCATCCTCGGGACAGACCGGGCCGGGGCAGACGAGGTGCACGCGTTCTTCGAGACATTCCTCACGGACAGCGCGCCCGAGACCATCGACACCATCGCCAGCCTCCTTCTTCTCGAGGACTCCGACGATTTCGAGTTCGACTTCGACCTCGTCAGCGCCCGCCCAATCGCGGTCGATGGCGTCGGCGAGCGGGCCCTCGGGCTAGTAGTCGCGAAGCTCGAGAACGGCCCGGACCAGCTCGAGGCACTCATGATCCTGTTCCAGCTCGACCGAGTCGTGACGGCAGTAGTCGCCCGCGGTCCGACCCTCGTCGTCGAGGACATCGCGGGGCTAGCCCAGCAACAGGCCGGCAAGCTCGCGCTCGGGCTGGAGAGCAACGCCGAGGCCTAAACGCTCGTACGATGCCCCGGTGGTCTCGCTCTCGATCGCGAGCGTCATCGCCGACGACATCGTCGAGCTCTCGCGGTATTACGCGGACGTGTTCGAGCTCGAGGAACTCGTCGAATTTCGCACGGATATCTTCCGCGGGCTCGATCTGGGAGGCATTGTGCTCGGCTTCTCGCCGCCCGACGTGTACGAGATGCTGCACATGAATGACTGGTCCGACCCGCAGGGCACGAAGCAGTACCTCACCTTCGAGGCCGGCTCAGACGATGACGTCGAACGCCTGACCGAGGCCGCCGTCGACCGCGGCGGCCGGATCCTGCACGAGCCCTACGACACCGCATACGGGAGTCGCCAGTCGGTGCTCGCCGACCCGGACGGCAACGTGTTCCGCATCAACCATTTCCGCTCGGAAGCGTGAAGGGAGACGCGAGATGCAGCTAGCGACCCGGCCCTCGGGCTTCCCCCGGGACGAGATCTTCCGCGATCCGACGACCACGCCATTCGTCGACGACGACGGCGTTCACCACGTCTTTAGCTACGAGGACGTGATGCGCGTGCTCGTCAACCGCGAGTCGGCCTTCTCACGCGATCCCGCGCCATGGCTATCGGACGCGGGCTACAACGGGCCTGTCCACATGGCAATGGACTTCATGTGGATGATCGAGCCGTTCAGCCTCGAGGGCGACAAGGGCCGGCACGATGTCCTGCGCAAGGTCGTCGAGCCCTGGTTCAAGAACCGCGCAGTCGACACGATGGAGTCGGTGATCCGAGACCTCACGGTCGAGATGATCAACGAGATCGTCGAGAAGGGAACGGGTGAGTTCGATGCGGCCACCGAGCTGTCGAGCTCGCTCTCGATGCGCGTCATCTGCAAGCTCACGGGCATCCCGCTCGAGCGGGAGGTCTGGCTGCGCGAGAAGCTCGATGAGTTCAACCGGGCGACGTGGGCAACGCTTCCACCGCAATGGGACGTGCAGGTCTTCTTCTGGCAGATGATCGCCAAGCGCCTCGTCGAGCCGCGCGACGAGTTGCTCGACGTCGTCCTCGAAGCGTGGAAGGAGGGCACGATCGACGACGACGAGTTGGTCGGCTACCTGTACGGCTTCCTCGCGGCGGGCACCGACACAACCGGAGCGAGCCTCGCGATGACCTTCTCGATCCTCTCGGAGTTCGACCAGCTCGACTACGCACGCAGCGTGGTCGGAGATGACGATGCGTTGACGATCCTCGCCGAGGAGATCATCCGCTACGCGACCGCCTTCCCGATGAAGCCGCTCTACGTTTGCAAGGACCAGCACTTCGGCGACATGAAGGTGCCCGCCGAGGGCGTCCTGACCATCTGGTTCTCGGCGGCCAACCGCGACGAGGCGATCAACGGCGGAGTCGACCAGGCGGATCCGCGCGAGTTCGACCCCAAGCGCTCACCGAACAAGCACTTCGCGCTGGGCTGGGCCAAGCACCACTGCCTCGGCGCGGGGCTTGCACGGCTCGAGACGAAGATCTTGCTCGAGGAAGCGCTCGTGCGCCTACCCGGATTGCGATGGGACGACGGTCGGCCGTTCAAGCGCTACGCCGGGCTCGTCGACAGCGTCACGGAGGCGCACTTCACGTTCGACCAGGAAGAGGCCGAGAAGGCGATGGCCTCCTCCCCGGCTGCCGCATCTGGCGGATAGCGCCGGGCGCTCAGAGCGCTAGGAAGCCGCCGTCGCTGGCGAGACACGGTGGCCTCGCTGAAAGAGGCCGGCCACATCTAGATGCGCTCGACCTCGACGCGGTTGTCGTGGAAGGTCGGCGCCCGCCCCATGTCCGCGTCACGCTCGGCCGTGGTCGCGTTGACGTTCGCGCCCCCGCCGCGCTTCGGCCAGTAGGACTTGTACGTGAACGCAACGCCCGGCCGCGTCGCCTCGCTGATCGCCGCCTCCGCCTCGAACGAGCCGCGGTCGTTGACGACACGGACAGGATCGCCCGTAGCAAGCTGACGGTCTTCAGCGTCGCGCGGATGCAGGTGGACGCGGGGCGGGCCCATCTTGCCGAGATGCCACTCGCTTCCGGCGAACGTCGAGTTCGTGAGGTAGCGGGCCGCCGACGCGATCAATACGAGCGGGAAGCGCTCGGCGAGCGCCTCGTCGTCGATCTCATACGAGGCAACGTGGTCGACGGCCCCGGATCGAGCCCCGGACTGCCCGGGGCTGGCAGCCCCGTTTTCCGGCGCCAACGCGACCTTGCCGGAAGGTGTCGGAAAACCGCCCGCGACGAACGGCGCCACGCCGCGCTCGAAGTCGGCCGAGCGCAGCCAGCCGGCGGCCCGTAGGTCATCCGGGTCGATGCCCGCCGGCTCGAGGATCTGGCGGGCGAGCTCGAGGTCGGAGTCGCGAAGCCGCGGGTGGTCGCAGCCCATAGCCGCGGCGAGGCGCCGGAAGATCTCGGTGTTGGGAAGACACTCACCCGGCGGCTCGACCGCCGGCTCGTTCCACGTCACGTAGTGGTGGCCGTAGCCGGTCGCCACATCGAGGTGCTCAGGGCCGGCGGTTGCCGGCAGAACCACGTCGGCGAAGTCCGCAGTGTCGGTGAGCCGGTGCTCGGCGACGGCGATGAACAGGTCGTCGCGTGCGAGGCCGGCGCGAACCCGGTTCAGATCGGGTGTCGAGGCGGCCGGGTTGGCGTTCATGATCACCATCGCTTTGACCGGAGGGTCGTCGGTGGCGGTCAGCGCCTCCGCCAGTCGGGAGTTGTCGATGCTGCGGGCCGCCGGTCGCGGCAGGTCGTCAGGGTAGCGAGCGCCGATCTTCGAGTGCCCCCAGGTGACCGCGAGAATCCCTCCCCCGACGTGGCGCCAGTCGCCCGTCAGCGCCGGAATCGCGCAGATCGCCCGAACCGCGGCTCCCGCGCCGCCGTGACGCTGCAGCCCAAGCAGCGTCCGGATAGCCGTGGGCCTCGACGTGGCAAGCCGCTCGCCCAGGCGCTCGATGACCGCCGGCTCGAGACGACAGACCGCGGCCGCGCGCTCGATAGGCCACTCGGCGATGCGCCGCTCGAGCTCGGGCCAGCCGCTCGTGTGCCGCTCGAGCCAGTCGACGTCGTGCGCTCCGCGGTCGACCACGGCCCGCATGAGCCCGAGCGCGAGCGCGGCATCGGTGCCCGGGTACACAGCGATGTGCTCGTCACAGTTGCGGGCCGTGTCGGTGCGCAGCGGGTCGATCGCGACGATGTGGGCGCCCTGCTCACGCGCGTCGAGCATGAAGCGCCACTGGTGGACATTGGTCGAGAGCGTGTTCGTGCCCCAGACGAGGATCAGCTTGGCGTACGCGATGTCCTCGGGATCGAAGCCGACGCCACCGCCGATGGTCTCGTCGAAGGCGGCCATCGTCGCCGCCGAGCAGATGGTGTCGACCGGGTAGGAGGCGCCGAGGTAGCCGAACAGCCGCTCGGCCATCGAGAACATCTGCACCTTCCCGAGCGTGCCGCCCGAGTAGTAGGGGAAGACGGCCTCCGGGCCCCATTCGTCGATCGTGTGCTGCAGACGCTCCGCGATGAGCCCGAGGGCGCTGTCCCAGGACGTTCGCTCGAACCTCCCCTCGCCCTTTTCCCCGACTCGAACGAGTGGGTGCAGCAGCCGATCGGGCGCGGCAAGCGTGTCGAGGTAGTGCGTCACCTTGCCGCAGAGGGCGCCACGCGTGAACGGATGCGAGCGGTCACCGGCCAGCGAGACGGCCTTCCCATCCTCGAGCGTCACCGTCCAGGCGCAGGTGTCAGGGCAGTCGAGCGGACACGCACCCCTGACGGCGCCGGTCATCGCTCAAGCGTACGCGACTCGCGACGCTCGGCTCCTGAGCCCTTCGGATGCGCGGCGGAGTTCACGCTGCCCAGTCGCCGGCTTGCGCAGCCCCCGCGCCGTGCGCGAAGATGGCCGTCGGGCACCAGACCGCGAGCAGCAGACAGGGGAGGAGAACTGTGAAGACGCTCGTCGCACTTACCGCCGGCGTAACAATCAGCTTGTTCGTTGCGGCCCCGGCGCTAGCTCAGACCACGGACGACCGCGATGGCTTCCCCTGGTGGGGTTGGCTGCTTGTAGCGCTTATCCTCGCCGCAGCGTTCCTAGCATTCGCCCACTGGGGCCGCCGAACCTCGACCCCGAGCGCGCCAGCCGCTTCGAAGCCCTCCTCGTCAGCCGACGCCCCTTCGGGAGACACGATCGGGCAGGCAGTCCAGACGTTCGCCGGCACCGGCGAGCCCGACGACCTCACCCGCATCGAGGGGATCGGCCCGAAGATCTCAAGCGTCCTCGGCGATGCGGGCATCGCCAGCTTCGCTGGTCTCGCACAGGCCGACGTGACGCACCTTCGGACGCTGCTCGACACGCCGAATCTGCGGATCGCCGACCCGACGTCCTGGCCTGAGCAGGCAGCCCTCGCCGCCAACGACGAGTGGGACGAGCTCGAAGAGCTGCAGGACCGGCTCAGCGCCGGCCGGGCGAAGGGCTAGCGGCCCGCCGGGCGAAGAGCTCGCGGCCCGCCGGGCGAAGAGCTCGCGGCCGCCGCGCGCGCCCTAGCTAGACCAGCGACTCCGCAAGCGCCGAGAACGACTCGACAATCACGTCGGGCCGGTGCGGCGTGTGCCCGAACGGGCGCCTGCGTCGATCGATGAAGGCCGTCCGCATGCCATAGGACTTGGCGCCGATGCAATCGAAGGCGTGGTTGGCGACGAACAGGATCGCCGAGCGCTCGATGCAGACGATCTCCTCTGCGCTGGCGTAGGTCTTCCAGTGTGGCTTGAAGGCGCCGGCCTCCTCGACCGAGATCACGTGGTCGAAGTCGAAGCCGATGTAGGGCTTGGCTGCGTCGAGCATGTCGCGATCGCCGTTCGAGAGGATGGCCAGCGTGTACTTCGAGCGCAGCCGCTCGAGCGCATCGATGACATCAGGGAAGGGGACGAGCTGCTCGATCTGGCCGACGAGCCAGCGCACGTCCTCCTCGCTGTAGGCGATCTCTGAGCGGTCCATCACGTACGCGACCGCCTGATGGCCGATCTCACGGTAGGGCGTGTGCTCGCCCGGACAGAGCGCGTCGATCATCGAATTCTCGAAGTGGGTTCGGCGCCACCAGGTAACAAAGCGATGCGGATCGCCCTGCCAGCCCTTTTCTTCGAGGAAGGGCGTGACCGCTTCGGTCAAGCCCTCTGCATGTCGACGATCGTGCCGTACTGGTCGAAGACCAGCGCCTTCGTCGTCTGCCTGAGGATTTCAGCGTCGCTCATCACATACAGCCGTAGGGCAGCGACGAACGATACGGCTAGCGCGCCGACGACACCGACGCCGCCCAGGAGACGGCACCGAGCCCCAGGCCTAAGCTACCGACGACCGCGACGATGGTCGAGTGGGAGCCCGTCCGCCCCGAGCTTGACTACGCGCGGCGGAGCCGCGGCCCGTCGCTCGAGCTCGTCGAGCGAGCCCGCCCCCTCGAGCATCGTCACCTCCCTGCCCTCCAGAAGCAGCGGCAAGCTGAGTCGATCCGCTTCGTCGACCAGGGTCACCAGCGCGCCGTCCTCGGCGATCCCGTAGCGCTCGTCGTCGTAGGCGAACACGGGCGTGCGCCGGAGGAAAAACAGCACCCTTCCTAGCTGAGAAAAGCCGCAAGCCAGCAGGTCGACGTCGACGCGGGTACTTACGGCCAGCCCGATCCGAGCACGTCTCGCGCCCGTTGTCGAGCCGATTTCCCGCTCGATCTCGACGTCGCGGTGGATGCTCTTCCATCCTCCGCCGATGCGCCCTGACTCGACGTGCGTAACGTTGCCGACCGCGACCAGGTCGACGATGGGCCTTGCCTCCTCGCCAGGGAGCTCGTAGAGCACGTTCGGGAGCAGCCCTGCGAGCGATGTATAGGGAACGATGCGATCGGCGTTCGAATTGCCCTCGTGCAGTTGATCGATCACGTAAGCCCGACAATCGCGGAGCCTCTCGAGCTGGATCCTCTTGCCCGTGACCTCGTTGGTGACGACGCCTGGCTCTTCGGAGGACACCGCAAAGACACCCTCGAAATCGCCGAAAGGCCGCACCCTGTCGCTCTTGGCGCGCGAGAGCCCGCCGAGCGGTGGGTCCGTGTTGGCGAAGACGACGTACTCGCGACCGGCTTGCAGTGGGTAAAGCGCTCCTCCGCGACAGAGGGAGCAGGCGACGGTGGTTCCGGCGACGCCGACCCAGAATCTTGCGACGCACGTTCGTCTACGCCAGCTGTCGCGGCATTTGCAGTCGCTGGTTCTGCGCCCGCGCCAGCTCCTTGGTCTGCCGGCTCGCCGCCGCAAGCAGCAGAAGCAACGACAAGTCCGAGGACAACTGCCGTCAGCGCAGCGCGCATGAACCTACGACCGCGACCCGTTGCCCAGAGTTCCACCCGAGAGAAGTGCGCCCACAGGAACTTTCCGGGTTGAAGAGTGTCTGAACTCGTGATGGCGCGCATCGCGCCATTCGCTGTGCTTGGTGCACTCGTGGGCGCTCGACGCAATCGCGGAGGACCTGATCGACCGTGCCAGTTCCGTCTCCGAGGGGGTACGAGCCTCGTGCGATACTCACCGTTGTGAGCTTCGACCTCGCGATATTCCTTGCTAGCGAGGTCGCGACGCTCGACGAGGCTCGGAGCCGGCACGAGCAGCTGTGCGACGAGCCCAACGAGTCGCCGCCAAGCGCTGACGTGGCACGGTTTCTCGACGACCTCCGGGAACGCTGGCCCGGTGAGACCGACGACGAGCTCGAGGAATCGCCCTGGGCGACATGGCCGCTCGAGTCCCAGGCGGACTCGCGCGGTGTTCACCTCAACATGGTGTGGCAGAACGCTCGCGAGTCTGCCGCCGCCATTGCGCACCTCGCCGAACGGAACGGGCTCGTCGTCTACGATCCGCAGGCTGACGACCTGCCCACGGCGCCTTGGCTCGCGCCGCTGGACGAGCGAGCAAGCCCGTTCCAGTACCTGCACGAGGACGTCGAGCTCGCCGACGATGACGTGGTGACGATCACGTCGTACGGACCAGACTCAGAGAACACTGTCGAGTACATGACGGGCCGGCAGATCCGAAAGGCACGCGAAGCCATGGAAGCGGCCGAGCTCGACGGCAACTAGCTGATCGGAACGCCCTCGGCCTGCACGAGCTCCCGGTACCGCTCGTGCAGCGCAAGGGTCACAGGCCCGGCGGCACTTTCGCCGATCGTCTGACCGTTCACCTCGACGATCGGCTTCACCTCGGCGGCTGTGCCGCACAGGAAGGCCTCGTCAGCACTCACCAGCTCGCCCGTCGTCAAATCGCGCTCGATGACCTCGAGGTCCGCGGCGCGCGCAAGCTTGATGACCTCGCCGCGCGTGATTCCGGCAAGGCATGCCTTCGGCCACGGCGTCAGCAGCACGCCATCCTTGACGAGGAAGATGTTGGCCACGCTCGCCTCGGCGAGGTAGCCGGCGCCGTCGAGCATGACTGCCTCGTCGACGCCCTGGCGGTTCGCCTCGATCTTGGCCAGCAGGTTCGGGCCGTAGTTGATGCTCTTGATCTTCGAGTCGAACACGTCGGCACCGGGCCGGCGCACGCTCGAGACGACGACGCGAATGCCGGTGATCGGCGTGTCGGTCGCCGGTGCGCCGACGATGACCGTGGTCGATCCAGACGTGCAGAAGCGCGGGTCGAGCCGCGGAGGCTGCCGCAATCCCCGCGTGACGATCGGGCGGAAGTGGAAGTCGCCGCTGATCTCGTTGGCTCGCAGCCAGCCGAGGATCTCCTCCTTGAATTCTTCCTCGCTGCGACCGATGTCGAGGCTGAGCGCCTTGGCCGAGTCATACAGTCGTCGGACGTGCTCGTCGAGGCGGAAGACCGCGCCGCCGTAGACGCGAAGGCCCTCGAAGACGCCGTCCGCGAAGTTGAACGCGCTGTCGAACACTGAGATCTTCGCCTCGTCTGCGGCAAGCAGCTCGCCATCGACGTACAGCTTGAGCTCGCTCATCGTGCGTGCCCCCTCATTTGACCGTGATCCTGATGTTGCCGTGCTCGTCGACGCGTGCGGAGCCCGATGGACCGACGACGATCGACGACTCCCGCTCCTCGATCAATGCCGGCCCGTCGATCGTGACTCCATGTGGCAGACGATAACGGTCATAGACGGTCGCCCTCGAGCGCTCATCGAGCTCGGGGAAGAAGGCGTCGCGCTCGCCCTTAACCGGCTCGCCGTCGAGGCTCGCGCCGAACGAGATAGCCGGATCCGGGCGATCGACGCGGGCTGCCACGCGCCAGTGGAGCGCCTCGACGGGTGTGCTGTCGAGGTGGAACCGATAGCGAGCACGGTAGGCCTCGTCAAAGGCACGACGCAGCGCGCCCTCGATCGGCGCGTCAAGCTCGTCGTCTGGGAGCGCAACGGGCACCTCATAGCCCTGGCCCGCGTAGCGCATCTCGACTCGCCGCTCGCAGACGATATCTTGCTCGGCCGCGCCAGCCCTGGTGAGTAGCTCGGACGCCTCGACCCGGAGCTCGTCGAGCAAAGAGCCGACGCGTGCCCAGTCGACCGCACCGAGGCGCGAGGGAAGCGTGCGAACCAGATCGACGGCGAACGGCGAGACGAGAAACCCGAGCGCCGACGCAACTCCGGCGGCCGGCGGGCACACGATCTCGCCGATGCCGAGCCGCCGCGCAATCTCGTAGGCATGTACGGGCCCAGCGCCGCCGAACGCGACCAGCGTGAAGTTGCGGGGGTCGTAAGCGCGCTCGACGATGTGCGTCCGCAGCGCGAGCGAGGTCTGGTCGTTGAGTACCTCGAAGATCCCGCGCGCGCATGCCTCCGCGTCGATGCCGAGGCGCTTGCCGAGCTCGGCAAGCGCGGTACGGGCCGCCGCCGGGTCGAGCCGCATCTCGCCGCCGAGGAAGTAGGCAGGGTCGAGCAGGCCCAGGTGAACGTCGGCGTCCGTGACGGTCGGCTCGCTCCCACCCCTGGCGTAGCACGCGGGGCCGGGATCGGCGCCGGCGCTACCCGGGCCGACTTTGAGCAGGCCGAGGGGATCAGCCCGGCCGAGAGATCCGCCGCCGGCGCCGATTTCGAGCAGCTCCAGGCTCGGGACCATGAGCGGCAGCCCGCTGCCCTTCTTGAAGCGCGCGACACGCGCGACCTCGAGCTCGGAGACGCGCAGCGGCTGCCCGCCCGTGATCACGCTCACCTTCGTCGTTGTTCCGCCCATGTCGAACGCGATCACGTCATCGATCTCGAGGCGGCGACCGAAGTACGCGGCGGCCATGACGCCGCCCGCGGGACCCGACTCGACGAGATGAACGGGGAACTCGGCCGCGACCTCTGCCGACGTCACGCCTCCGTGCGAGGTGAGCACCTGCAGGCGATCGGCTCCACCGAGCGCGGACAAACCCGCTTCGAGTCGGCCGAGGTAGCGGCGCATCGGTGGGCGAACGAAGGCGTTCGCGGCCGCGGTCGAGGTACGCTCGTACTCACGCCACTCGGCCGCGATTCGCGATGAGAGCGTCACGTCGACGTCGGGAAGCGCCGCTTCGATGGCGGCGGCGAGCTCGAGCTCGTGGACGGCGTTGACGTAGGCGTTGATCAGGGCGACGGCCACGCTCTCGACCTCGAGGCGAGCGAGTTCTTCGATCAGAAGATCGACGCCGGCCTGCTCGAGCGGCTCGAGTACCTCGCCGGTCGACGAGACGCGCTCGGCCACCTCGAGCCGGAGCGGTCTGGGAACGAGAGGCTCGGGACGCTCGAGGGCGAGGTCATAGAGGTCGTAGCGAGCCTCGCGCGCGATCTCGAGCACGTCGCGGAAGCCATGCGTCGTGACGAGTGCCACGCGCGCGCCGCGACGCTCGATCAGGCTGTTGGCAACGAGCGTCGTGCCGTGAACGACGCGGCTTGCCTCGGTGAGCGGGGCGGCGCGCCGCGTTGCGAACAGATCGACGCCCTCCAGGACGGCTACCGACGGGTCGTCCGGCGTCGTCAGTTGCTTGAAGACGCGCACCTCGCCGGACTCGTCGAGGGCCACGAAGTCGGTGAACGTTCCGCCGACGTCGACTCCGAGCTCATGCATCAGCGACCGGCTCCGCGTCGGTCGGTGGACTGAACCCCGGACTGCGTCCCGGACTGGCCGGCACCGTCCTGGGGCTCGATCGCGGCTTCGACGCCTGCGTACCCGCCGTCTACATCACGCTCCAGAGCGACCGGGTCGCGCTCCTCGGGCCGCCCGAAACCGGCGCCTCCAGCGGTCTCGATCCTCAGCCGCTGCCCCGGCGCGAGCGTCGATCGTGACTTCGACGGGATCGGCGCGCCGTCTCGCGTCACGCGGTTTGGCGCGCCAGCCTCGCCGCCGGCGAACCCGAGCGGCGGGTGGTCGATGCGATCGGTCATCACCGAGACGACACAGGGCTCGTCGCCTCGAACCTCGATCTCTGTCGCGACGCCGAGGCCGCCGCGAAAGCGCCCGCGCCCGCCCGAGTCAGCGATCAGCGCACGGCGCCCGAACAGGAGCGGCGTCGTGGCCTCGACCATCTCGACCGAGGTAGCAGCCGCGTTCGACGGGAACGGCGCCGCCGAGAGCCCGTCTGCGCTCGCACCCGCGCCCATCCCGCCGGCGAGCAAGAGCGCCGCCCCGTACTTCTTGCCGGTCGCGTCCTGGCCGCTAAAGACGACACGCGGAGACGGAGAGCCGGACTCAGCGATTACCCGATCGGGAACGAGCTCCGCCAGAGCACCGAGCACGACCGAGGAAAGCGCGTGACCGAGGATCTGGCGGCTCGCCACGGGAGCCGGGAAGCGCGCGTTGACGATGCTGCCCTCGGGCGCAACCATGCTGAAGGGCCTGTAGGCACCGTCGTTGTTGGGCACGTCGGGTGAGAGGACGCACTTGATCGGATAGACCGACATCGCGAACGCGTGGTTGAAGGTCTCGTTCATACCTCGCTCGACCTGATCGGCCGTTCCCGTCCAGTCGATGACGATGTCCTCGCCGTCGACGCGAAGCGCGACACGCAGCGTGAGCGGCGAGTCGAAGCCGTCGATCTCGATCTCTCGCGTGTAAACGCCGTCGGGCAGCGCCGCGATCTCGGCGCGCATCACGGCCTCGCTGCGATCCTGGATCTCCCGGAAGATCGCGGCGGGGTCGTCGAGCCCCATGCCATCGAGCACATCGCCGAGGCGCCGCTCGGCGACCTCGAGCGTCGCGACCTGAGCGTGCAGGTCGCCGAGCACCTGCTCGGGAAGCCGGACGTTCGCCCGGATGATCCCGGCGATGTCCTGGTTCAGCTCACCCCGGGCGAAGAGCTTGCTGAGCGGCAGGCACAGGCCTTCCTCGAACACCTCCCGTGTGTCTCCCGACCAGATGGTTCCGCCGATATCGGCCCAGTGAGCGATGCAGCCAACGAACGCGATCAGCCGCCCTGCGCGAAAGACCGGACGCATCATCGTGATGTCGGGTAGGTGCCCCGTGCCGATCCATGGATCGTTGGTGGCGTAGATATCTCCGTTTTCCCACTCCTGCGCCGGAAAGCTCTCGAGCGTGGTCTGGAGGGTGCGGGGCAGCGTGCCAACGAACGAGGGCAGGCTCTGCCGCGACTGGGCAACGGCGGCGCCACGCGCATCGTGCAGCACCACGCCGAAGTCGTTGGCCTCGCGGATGATGGGCGAGAACGCCGTCCGCAGCAGCGTCGTCTCGCCCTCGTCGATCACGGCCTGCAGCTGGCTCCAGGCGATCTCGAGGCTGACGGGGTCGAAGTGTCGGCGCGTCATGGCGGCGTTGCGGGCACTACCTCGGCCCGCCGCGCAAAGCAGACAACACGCCCGCGTAGTTCGTCGGATCGACCACGGCATCGATCAGAAACGGGCCGTCGGCGCGCGCGGCGTCTCGAAGCGCAGCCTCGAGCTCGGAGAGGGTCTCGACGCGGCGTGCGTCGAGACCAAGCCCCCGTGCCACGATCGCGAAGTCGACGTCCAGATGGCGCACGGCGTTCTCGCCACCCTGACTTTCCCGCTGCTTGACCTCGATGAGACTGAGCGCCGCGTCGTTCAGAACGACGACGACGATCGGGAGCGAGTAGCGCGCCGCCGTCTCGAGCTCGCCGAGCGTCATGCCGAGGCCGCCGTCGCCGGTGAAGCACACCACGCGGCGATCGTGGTTGAGGTGCGCGGCAGCTATCGCCGCCGGTAGAGCGAAGCCCATCGTGGCAAGGCCGCACGAGATCAGCGCCTCGCCCGGCGCTTCGACGGTCCAGTATGTCATTGCCGGGAACATGTGTGCCCCCGAGTCGATAGTCGCGATCGCGCCGGCCGAAAAGGCCACGCGCGCGGCGCGCACGACGTCCTGGGCGAGCAGCCCCTCACCGGGCAGATCAAGCGCGCTTTTCAGCCTTTCGAAGCCGCTCTCTCCCTGGACAGCGCCCAGGCCCTGGAGCGGCTCGAGCAGGTGGAGCGAGCTCTCGAGCGGGTCCAACGATCTCGAAGGCCGGGCTGAAGTAGTCCGAGTCGGGAACCCACTCGGCCAGCGAGAGAACGGGCGCGGCATGGTCCCAGGAAGCCGGGATGAACTCAACCGGATCGAGACCGATCGCCACGATCAGATCGGCGCGCTCGAGCGTCTCCGCCTCGATGGTTGCGCCCGTGATGAAGCCTGCCGCGTTGGCGGCGCTCTCGCGCACGATCCCCTTCGCCTTGTACGTGGTCAGGATCGGGCAGCTGAGCTGGCGAAGGGCTCGACGCACCGACTCGGCGGCGCGCCGCGCGCCCACGCCGACGGCGACCACCGGTCTCTCGGCGCTCTCGACAAGATCTTCGGCTGGGCCGGCGTCGGCCCGTTCTGACGGGAGCGTCGGCGGCAGGCTGAGCGCTGGGCCGGCATCGCTGTCGACATTGACGTGCACGGGGCCGGCCGGTGGCGCGCAGGCGATGCGCACGGCAGCCTCGACGGCCGCGCTGGCCGTCTGCGGCGTCGCGGACACCGACCATTTCGCCACGGCGTCGAAGAGCGCCGGCTGGTCGAGTCGCTGCCGGGACACTCGGCTTGACTCGTCGGTCGGAACGGCATCCGTGACCACGAGCATCGGGACTCGATCGAGTAGCGCATGGGCGACACCGTTGACGGCGCTGGCCGCACCCGGTCCGCGCGTGACCACGCAGGCACCCGGCAAGCCCGTGAGCTCGCCGTACGTCGCGGCCATGATCGCGGCGGCGGTCTCCGCGTGACACAGGACGAACTCGAGGCCGGCGCGCTCGCAGGCTCCGATCAGCTCGAGGTTGTTGCCTCCGCCGGGAACGCCAAACAGCGTGCGCGTTCCGGCCTCGGCGAGCCCCTGAGCAAGCGCGGTCGCCGACGAGCGGCCGGTAGACGTTTCGGGGGGCGCGTTCCGTGCCAGGCGGGAAGCGTACGGGACCGCGGTCGCGCAGTAGTCTCGACGCATGTCAACCGAAGACGAGCGACTCGAGCACGCGCTCGACGCGTTCCTCTCGTTCGACGCCTCCACGCTCGCAACCCGGCTCCAGCGTGACCCTGAGCTCGCCCACGCGCGCGTGGGCGAGAACACACTGCTCGAGCTCGCGACGCAGCCCTCGTCGGGGTCGGTGCCCGCGGACGTCATCGACGCCCTCATCTCGGCGGGCGCCGAGCTCGACAGAGCGCTCAATCTCGCCGGCTGCTGGAACCTGGCCGCGCTCGCATCTCAGCTCCTCGACGCGGGCGCCGATCCGAGCGCGCGCGCGGATGCTGGGATCACGCCGCTCGAGTCGGCCGCGATGCATGGATCTCGCGACTCGGCAGACGTTCTCGTCGCGCATGGCCTGCATCGCGACGGCCTCTGGCTTGCCGCTGCGTCGGGTCAGCTCGAGTCCCTGTGCGGCTGGGTCGATCCGGGCGGGGCGCTGCGCAAGCCGCCCGGCGACTACCGGCCTAACCTCGCCGACGTCGGTCGCCCACCGGAAAGCCCTCCCACGAGCGAGCCGGCCGAGATCCTCGGTGAAGCGCTCGTGTTTGCAGCCGCAAACGGTCGGATCGAGACGCTCGACTACCTCCTGAGCGCCGGCGTCGACGTCGACTCGCGGCCCTATCTCAACACGACCGGCCTGCATCTCGCGATCCAGCTGGGCAAGCTCGAGATGGTCGAGCACCTCCTCGAAGTCGGTGCCTCGACCGGGATCAACGACGGCCACTACGACAGCGACGCTGCCGGCTGGGCACAGGCGTGCGACGACGGAAGCCCGACCGCGGGCGCAATCCGCGGGCTTCTCGCCGGCGTCCGCTAGAGCTCGCGGCCCAGCTTCTCACCCTCGTAGATCGCGACCGCCGTCCGTCGAGGCGCCAGCGCGTCACCGATTCGGTGCACCTCGGGGAACGCGCCCCGAATCTCGTTGAAGAGCGCCTCCCGCGGCGAGCGGAGCATCGCGAGCACAACGGTGTTGACCGTCTCGGTTCGGCTCGGCCCGCCCCAGATCGGCTGCAGCTCGACCTCGTGACGCTCAATGCGCTCGACGTAGTGCTGGGGCGAGAGGCGCACGCCGGCCTCGACGAGCCGCGGGAACACGTAGGGCATGTCGAGGCTCTCAGCGAGCTCCTCGCCGGCGACGAGCTGTCTAGTCACGAGCTCGACCTGGACATCGGCGCCCGCCAGCAGCTCGGCGAGCCCGAATGGCAGGTAGCTGCCGCCCTCATCGACGATAAGCACCCTTTGGCCGAGCGCGCCTGGATCGCCTAGGGTCAGCTCGATCGCGGTCTCGATGTCGATCACGTTGTCCTGGTCGGCTCCGGGCGTGCTGTCACGGTCGATGCGTAGCGAGGTGAACCCGTTGCGATCCCAGGTGGAGCCAGTGGCGCAGACGACCGCAGCGGGCTCCTCGGCGCCGACCAGCTCGAGCGTCGCTTCGACGCCAGCTCGAACGTCGACCGCTGCTGCGAGCGGGCCGGCGAGGTTATCGATCGCCGTTTGCCACTCGCCGCGCGTAGGCAGTCGCTTGAGCAGCTTGAGGTGCCCGCCCAGCTCTGCGTCGCGCTCGAACAGCACGACGTCGTGGCCTCGCTGCCCGGCGAGCGCGGCCACCTTCATGCCCGCAGGCCCGCCGCCGACCACCGCGACTCGCTTCACTGGATCGGCCGGGCGCCGCGTCCCCGAGCCCCATTCGCGCTCGCGACCCGTCGCCGGGTTCATCAGGCAAACGAGCTCGCGGTTCTTGAACAAACGGGCGACACACTCGTTGGCTGCCACGCACTTGACGATCTCGTCGCTTCGCCCCTCTCGTGCCTTCTTGACGAGAAACGGATCGGCGATCTGGGCGCGCGTCATGCCGACCATGTCGGCGGCGCCCTCGGCGACGATCCGCTCCGCCATCGCGATGTCGCGGATGCGCCCAACGACGAATACGAGCGCCCGCTCGCCGACGATCGTCTTGGCGCTGCGCGTGTGTTCCACGAGGAACCCGTCCTCGGCGCTCCCCATTGGCGCGACCGCCCGGTGGATGTTGGGAAAGCCGCCACAGGAGATATCGAAGTAGTCGAAGAGGCCTGACTCGGCGAGCACGTCGAGCTGCTCGTCGAAGTCGGGCCGCTCGATCCCGGCCGGACCGAGGTACTCATCGTGCGAGAGCCGAATGCCAAGCGCGAACTCGCCCGTTCGGTTGCGGATCGCCTGGGCGAGCTCGATCACGAAGGTGCAGCGCTCACGGGTCGATCCGCCGTACCGATCGGTTCGCCGGTTGTAGATCGGGCTAAGGAACTGCTGGATCAGATAGCCGTGCGCGCCGTGCAGCTCAACGCCGTCGAGGCCACCGCGCTGGACGTTGGCCGCAGCCTCGGCGAAGTCCGAGATGAGCTCCTGAATGAACTCGTCGTCCATCACCACGGGCACCTCGCCATAGGCCGCCGAGGGAACGCGAGACGGCGCCCAGACGGGATGCCAGCGATCGAGCGGGCCGTAGGAGCTGTCGTGCGCACCGGCCGCGAGCAGCTCGACGAAGACGCGGCAGTCCTCGGCGTGGGCGAGCCTGGCCAGCTTCTCGAACTGTGGGATCGCTCGGGCGTCCCAGGCCGAGACCGAGCCGCGAAATGCTCCAAGGCTGTGGCGGTGCCCGAACTGCTGCTCGGTCGTGATCAGGCCGACACCGCCCTTCGCCCGCTCGGCGTAGTAGGCGATGTGACGGTCGCTCATGATCTCGTCCTCGCCGTACAATGCCGAGGTCGGCGTCATGCGCACACGGTTCTTGACGCGGACCGGGCCGACGCTCAGCGGACGCCAGAGATCAGAGCTCACGAGCGAGCTTCTCGCCCTCGTATACCGCGACCGCGGTCTTACGCGGCGCTAGCGCGTCGCCGATTCTGTGTACCTCCGGGAACTGATCACGAACGTCCTCGAACAGCCGATCGTCCGGGCTGCGCAGCATCGCGAGAACGACGGTGTCGAACTGCTCGACACGTGGCGGCCCACCCCAGATTCCGTAGATCTCGACGTCTCGCCCTTCGATCCGCTCGACGAAGTGCTGCGGGGTGAGCCGGACGCCGGCCTCGACGAGGCGGGGGAAGACATGCGTCATGTCGAAGGTCGTTGCGACTTCCCCGCCGATCAGGAGGTGACGGCTGACGACGTCGACCGCGACACCCGCCGCCGAGAGGACGTCGGCGAGCCCGAGCGCGAGGTACTCGCCGGTCTCGTCGAGGATCAGCACTTTCTCGCCCAGCGCAGCCGCGTCGTCGAGCGCGCGCTCGGTGGCCGTGGCGATGTCGAGCACGTTGTCCTGATCTGCACCCGGCATCGTGTCGCGCTCGAGCCGGAGGGGGCTGAACCCGGTGCGATCCCAGCTCGACCCGGTTGCGCATACGACTGTGTCAGGCGCGGCGGCCATGAGCTCTTCTGGCGTTGCCGCGACTCCGAGCCGAACGTCGACGCCCCACGTCTCAAGCGGGCGGCGCAGGTTCTCGATGCCTCCCTCCCACTCCTCGCGCGTCGGTAGCCGCCTGAGCAAGTTCAGGTGTCCGCCGAGCCCGCGCGTGCGCTCGAACAGGACGACGTCGTGGCCGCGCGCAGCGCCCACACCGGCCGCTTTCATTCCGGCCGGCCCTCCGCCGACAACCGCAACGCGCTTCACGGGATTGGCAGGCTCGTAGACGCCCCCGCCCCACTCGCGCTCTCGACCCGTGACCGGGTTCATGACGCAGATGAGCCCGCGATCGGTCGCGACGCGCGACATGCACTCGTTCGCGCCGATGCAGCGGACGATCTCGTCCTCGCGCCCCTCGAGCGCCTTCGTCACGTGCAACGGGTCGGCGATGTGGGCGCGGGTCATGCCGACCATGTCGGCGGCGCCCTGATCGAGGATGCGTTGCGCGTGGTCCAGGTCGCGCACCCGCCCGACGACGAACACCCGCGCGCGGTCGCCGACGATCTCCTTCGCGCGCTTGGCATGCGGAACGAGGAACCCCTCATCGGCCGTGCCCATCGGCGGAATGGCCGTGTGCAGGCTGTGGTAGCCGCCGGTCGAGATGTCGAAGAAGTCGAGCAGCCCGCTTCCCGCGAGCACGTCAAGCTGCTCCTCGGCCTGATCCTGGGTGATTCCGAGCGGCCCGGCTTGCTCGTCCATCGACATGCGGATCCCCAGGGTGAAGTCGCCAACGCGCGCGCGGATCGCCTCTGCCGTCTCGATCACGAGCTGGCAGCGCTCGGTCGGCGAGCCGCCGTACTGGTCGCTGCGCTTGTTGTAGACCGGGCTCATGAACTGCTGGAAGAGGTAGCCATGCGTGCCGTGCAGCTCGACCCCGTCGAGGCCAGCCTCCTGGACGTTCGCGGCCGACTGCGCGAAGTCGGCGATCATCTCGTCGATCACGGTCTGGTCCATCACGGCCGGGATCTCGTTGTTGACGATCGAGGGCACCCGTGAAGCTCCCCAGACGGGGTGC
The DNA here is from genome assembly GCA_965223695.1 of Gaiellaceae bacterium. GTDB lineage: Bacteria > Actinomycetota > Thermoleophilia > Gaiellales > Gaiellaceae > JAUVPB01. The sequence goes on from CBDCXJ010000041.1 coordinate 22,227, forward strand.
CAGTCGTCGATGAACTGCGCGCCCGTGTCGTGGACGCCCGCTGCGGCGAGCTCGACGAACATCTTGCAGCCGTACTCGTGCACGGTCTCGGCCAGGGCGGCAAAGCGCGGCACGGCCTTCCTGTCGTAGGAGCCGAGCGCTGCGCGCGAGTAGCCGCCGTAGCCGTGCCTGGTCGCGTAATGCTGCTCGGTGCCGATCAGGGCGACGCCACCGCGCGCACGCTCGCGGTAGTAGGCGATGTGGCGGTCTGAGTGGACGTGACCTTCGCCGTACAGCGGGCTATGCGGCGTAACGAGGACGCGGTTCTTGACCGTCGTCGTCCCGATCGTGAGGGGGCTCCAGAGGTCGGTCTTCGGCGCGGTCGCCACGGCCCGGGGCAGGGTAGACGAGCGCTTGCGGGCGGAGCTACTCGGTCTGCGCCCGTCGTATCGCCTCGACATCGAGAAGCGGCAAGATCGTCTCGATCCGTGCCTGCTGCGCACGCGCGGCGCTGGTGACCACGTCGCGCTCGATGCTCGGACCTCCGCCGGTGCAGACCGAGGTCACGCGGTCGTGCGCCCAGAGGACGAGAAAGCTCGACACCTCGCCCGCGATCTCGAAGGCCGCGTCACGCTCTCCGATCGGCTGCTCGATCCCGATGCGAGGAGCGTCGAGAACCTGCGAGATCTGCTCGAGGGTGGCGTCGAAGAAGAGCCCGGCGGCCGACGGCGTCATGAAGAGCTCAGCGGAGCAGTTGACGAACGCGCCCGTCGCGAGCTCGTCGGTGGGCGCGTTCACGAAACCGGCGTTGTAGCCGGCCGCGTGCGCGCGAGCAAGCTCCGGGGTGAGTGCCTCAACAGCCATGACCTCCTCGATCGTGTGCGGCCCGCTGTGCTCCGCGTCGGCGACGAAGTCGCCAGGAAGCTCAGCCTCCCGCACCATGAGGTCTTCGATACCCGGACCGTCGGAACCGCCGTCGTCCGCGTCGTCCTCGATCGGGTCCGCTCGCTCGGCAGCTTCCGAAGGTGCATCGGCAAGCGGCGCCTCCGCGGGCTGCTCCTCCGAGCTGCCGCACGCCGAGACGAGCACTGCGAGCGCCAGGACACCCAGGAGGAGCGCGCGCAGAATCACGCCGCCCCAACATTGCCACATCCCGAGCCGAAGCCACGATCCCGTACGCTTGCCTCCTTCCCGCAGGCCCTCACCGGAGGCACCATGGCGACGACCGCGACGCGCACCGAGCTAGAGCCGATTCTCTTCGAGATCGTCGAGGGTGCGCTCGAGTCGGCCCGGCGCGAGATGGAGGCTCAGGTCGATCGCACGGCGCGCTCGACGATCATCCGCGAGCAGCACGACCATCGCGCCGGCATCTTCGATGTCGAGGGCCGTAGCGTCACGTCGCTGTCGTTCGCGTCGACACCGACGCCGATCATCAGCCGGTTCGCTGACTCGACCGACGAGGGCGACATCTTCATCTACAACGACGTCTACAAGTCGGACGGCGGGATCACGCACCTGCCCGACATCTGCATCACGGTGCCATGCTTCGTCGACGGCGACATCGTCGCCTGGGTGCAGGCGTTCGGAAACGTGAACGACGTTGGCGGCGACACGCCTGGCTCGGTGCCGCTCGCCGCGTACGACATCTTTCAGGAGGGCATCCAGATTCCCCCGCTCAAGTTCTACAAGCAGGGCGTGCGCAACGAGGAGCTCTACCAGACGATCCTCAACAACTCGCGCTTCCCCGAGGACCTGCAGGGCGACGTCGACGCACTGATCAACGCCTGCACCATCGGCGCCGACCGCGTCGTCGAGATCTGCGGCCGCTACGGGCGCAAGGTCGTCGAGGACACCTTCGAGGCCCTGCTCGACCGCTGCGCGCGCGACCTGCGCGAGATCGTCCTGCCGATGGTCCCCGACGGCGAGTACGAGTTCGAGGATTTCTGCGAGTACGACGGCGTGCAGCCGCTCGAGCCGCGCAAGTACATCCGCCTGCGCGCGAAGATGACGAAGTCGGCCGAGGAGCTCGTCTTCGACTTCACGGGCACCGAGTCGCAGATCATGGGCTCGCTCAACTGGCCAGGCTCCGAGACCTACTACGCGAAGTTCATGGGAACGCTGTTCAAGGGCTTCGCGCCCGACATGGTGATCAACGACGGAGTCAACCGGGTGATCCGCTGCGTGGTTCCCGAGGGAACGATCCTCAGCCCGAAGTTCCCCGCGGCCTGTTCGTGGCGCACCTGGCCGCTCCTTCGCATCGTCGATGTCGGGCTCGGCTGTCTGGGGAAGGCGTTCGGCGGGTTCATCCCGGCCTCGGCCGAGACGATCTCGTCCTACGGCCTGCACGGGTTCGACGCCAATGGCGAGTTCTTTTTGCTCCGCGAGGTCACCGGTGCCGGAGGAAACGGGAGACCGTTCGCCGACGGCGTCGACACGGTCGACGCAGCACCAGAGGCCAAGAACATGCCGGGCGAGTTCGCCGAGGCGTTCTTCCCCGTGCGTGTCAACCATCTGGGTCTGCGCAAGGACTCGGCCGGGCCGGGAACGTTTCGCGGCGGCTTCGGCTACCTGAAGGACGTCGAGATCCTGATCGACGGGGTCGTCCTGCTCCACGCTGACCGCGCCACGCTGCAGCCCTGGGGCGTCGCCGGCGGCCGGGCGGGCGCCGCCACGACATGGACGCTCAACCCGGACACGCCAGACGAGCAGCCACTGCCCGGGAAGGCAGATCGCATTGCCGTCACGCAGGGCGATGTGCTCCGCGTGACGACCCCCGGGGGCGGTGGCTGGGGAGACCCACTCAACCGCGACCCGGAGGCCGTGCGCATCGACGTGGTGCGTGAGCTGGTCTCATACGAGTCCGCCCGGGACGACTACGGCGTGGTCTTCAAGGACGGGTCCGATCCGTACGCACTCGCGCTCGATGACGAGGCTACGGCTGCGCGACGCGACGAGCTTCGCGCCGCGGCCGGGCCGCTCAAGCTCTACGACCGCGGTGAGCGCTTCTACGAGCTGCTCGACGAGGGCGAGATCACGCTTACGACCGACGACGGGGTCTTCGTTCCCCCACCGCCGCCGCCGGACGAGTAGTCAGCGTGGTTCGCGTCGCAGCCGTCCAGATCGGGACGATCGAGGGAGACCCCGACGGCACGGTCGCGAAGGCCGAGGAGTGGCTCGACAAAGCCGGCTCCGAGAGCGTGCAGCTCGCTGTTTTTCCAGAGGGGTACCTGCCCGGGTACGCCGAGATCCAGGAGGCCAAGGCGTCGGGCTCGGAGGATGCGCTTCGCGAGGTGCTCGAGTCACTTGACCCGGTGCCAGGGCCCGCAACGGAGCGAATCGCGGCGAAGGCCCGGGAGCACGAGATGGTCGTCGCGTTCGGGATGCTCGCTCGCGCCGAGGAAGGCGAGCGCCCGACCAACACGTCGGTGCTGATCAACCACGAGGGCTCGATCATCAATGTGCACCGAAAGGTGCACCTCACGCCGGTCTACGAGGCGCCCGACTTCGACCCGGGCTCGCAGTTCACGGTCAGCGAGACGGACATCGGCGTGCTCGGGAACATGGTCTGTGCCGACTTCACCCTTCCCGAGTCGTCACGGATCCTGGCGATCAAAGGCGCTCGGGTGCTGTGCGGCTCTGTCGCGGCCTTCTATCTACCCGAGCCCGAGCCGCGCGACGACGTGCGCCACCTCTACACGACGGCGCACACCTCGCCAACGCGCGCGCTCGACAACGCCGTGTTCATGGTAATGGCGAACATGTGCGGCTGGAACGCTGGGCTCGAGTTCTTTGGGATAAGCCGGATCATCGCGCCGAACGGAAAGATCCTCGCCGAGGGCGGCGAGGGCGCAGGCAACGAGGAGCTCGTGATCGCCGACATCGACCCAGACGACCTGGACGGAGGCATGCCGTTCAGGCTGATCGATCGGCGCCGACCCGATCTCTACGACGAGCTCTTGACGCCGAACCCGGGCTACACGTCGGTCGACTGGCGCAAGTAGCACCTTGTCGTCGCGGGCCTGCCGTGACGTGCCGGACAGCGCAGCAAAACGCGCAGTTTTTCTCTGGCTTCCCAAGTGCGCGGGCACGTCGGTTGCCCAGCTGTGCTGGGACCACGATCTGCTGATCGACCCCATGATCGTCGATGAGTTGTTCCACGAGCGCTACGTCAACGTCGACGACCAACCTGATGCGTACACATTCGCCTTCGTCCGCAGCCCGTGGGATCGCATCGTCTCGTCATACACGATGTTCGCCACCGATCGCAGACCCGCTGCGCTCTCGCCGCCGAGCTTTCGCGACTTCCTGGATATCGTTGAGCATGAGCCGCTTGTCAAGCGCCCCTACGACGCGGAGATATGGGATCTACCCGACCAGGCGGCCGAGTTGACCTCCGACGAGCTCTCGGCGCACTACCGACGCTCGATCAAGAACCACAGCGGGACGTTCATCGATCCGTTCTACAAGCTGTTCGGCGAGGACGGTACGCAGCAGGCCGACTTCATCGGACGCTACGAACAACTCGACTCTGACGTTGCGCGCGTGTTCTCGCTGCTCGGAGTGGCAGACGTCCGGCTTCCCCATCTCAATGCGCGTGCACATCAGGCGCACAAGCGCTACTACGACGCAGAGACGCGTGCGGTCGTCGCGAGGCTGTTCAAAGAGGAGATTGAGATCCTCGGGTATGCGTCGGCGCCATGAGCCGCCTCGCCGACCTACAGCTGGAGACGTGCACGATCGTGGCGGCGGGCGACGTCGCCACGGTGACAATCAGGGCGCCGCAATCGCTCCCGGGGGGCACGGCGGGCCACCACTGGGAGCTCGGCGAGATCTTCTCGCGGCTGCGCGGAGATACGTCGGTTCGCGTCGTGGTCATAACAGGCGAGGAAGATCAGTTCTACGTGCCCATGCGCGCCGCGTTCTACGGCTCGCAGGCGGCGCGCGGCTACCTCGTCGATCCGGCCGGGTCATGGCGAACCGCGGTCGGCATCGTGCGCTTCAACCAGGAGATGGCCGAGATCGACAGGCCCGTCATTGCGAAGGTGAACGGAAACGCGATCGGCTTCGGCAGCACGATCGCGCTCGCCTGCGACCTGATCATCGCCGCCGAGGACGCGGTGTTCTGCGACACGCACCTCGGCATGGACGAGCGCGAGCACCTGAAGGCACAGCCCGCCGGCATCGACGCCGACGCGGCGGCCCCGGCTCCGGCCGGGATCGTCCCGGGCGACGGAGCCGTCTCGGTCGTCATGGGCGTCTTCGCGCCGGCGATCGCCAAGGAGTACCTGATGCTCGCTCGGCCGTTCACGGGCGCGGAGCTTGCCGACCAGGGTGTGATCAACGACGCGGTGCCGGCCGGCGAGCTCGACGAGGCCGTCGGCCGGCTGGCCGATCGTCTGCTGGCGCGCTCCGCGTTCGCGCTGGCCTGGACAAAGCGGACGGCCAACCGCCTCGTCGCCGAGGAGCTCAATCGCAGCCTCGACGCGAGCCTCGGCTACGAGCTCCTCAGCCAGATGCACCGCGGACAGCTCGACGCGCCGCTAAGCCTGGAGGCGTCGTGAACCAGCGCGACACCGATCGGGTCGACCCGATCACACTCGCCGTCGTGCAGGGCGCGCTCTCGGCGACGCAGCGCGCCATGACCAAGACGATGGAGATGACCGGCCGCTCGAGCGTCTACGCGATCGCCCGTGACTACTCGAACTGCCTGTTCGACTGGCAACCACGCATGATCCTGCAGGGCGAGGACCTGCCGACTCACCTCGGCTCCCTGATCATGGCGACGAAGACCGTCGCCGGCTACTTCGGCAACGACGTGCACCCGGGCGACGTGATGTTCCACAACGACCCGGCCTACGACGGTAGCCACATCGTCGACATGTGCATGTACAAGCCGATCTTCGCCGGCGACGAGCTGATGTTCTGGGCGGTGAGCAAGGGCCACGTGATCGATGCTGGCGGCCCGGTGCCCGGCAGCTACAACCGCGACGCGAAGGAGATCTACGCCGAAGGTCTGCGGATCCCGCCGATCAAGATCGTCGACCGCGGCGAGCGGCGGGAGGACGTAGTCAACCTCATCCTCACGAACGTCCGCTCGCGGCGTGACCAGGCCGGCGACATGAACGCGCAGCTCGGCGCCGTGACCGTGGCCGAGCGGCGCCTCACCACCCTGATCGAGAAGTACGGCATCGCCATGATCCGAGCATGTGTCGAGCAGCTGCTCGATCAGGCCGAGACGGCGATGCGCTCGATCATCCGTGAGCGTCTGCCAGACGGGACCTACCGCGCAAGCGTCGTCGCCGAGGACACGGGCCACGGACGAGGCGACCAGACGCTAGGCGCGCACATCGACGTCACTGGCGACGAGATGGCGATCCGGCTCGAAGCCCCGCCCCAGCTCGACTACTACACCAACTCGTATCGCTCGAACACGCTGAGTGGTATCAACGCCGGCCTCATGATGTTCGCGCAGGTCCAGCCTCCCTACAACGAGGGCCTCTACCGCCCGATCTCGGTCGACTTCGGCCCGCCCGGGACGATGCTGAACGCGAGCGAGCCCGCGCCGCACGTCAACTGCACCGGCGGGCCGCAGGAGACGATCGCCGACCTGATCCGCGAGACGCTCAGCCAGGCCGACGAGTCGTCGGCGAGCGCCGGCTGGAATCACACCTGGTGTGTCAACCTCGCCGGCGTCCACCCCGACTCGGGAGAGCCCTGGGTCGAGATCCTGATCGGCTCGATCGTCGGAGGCGGCGGCGCCGTCATGAACCTCTGCGACGGCTGGCACACGGCCGGCGCGCAGGCGTCGATGGGCGGGCTGAAGACCGGCGACAGCGAGTTCGTCGAACTGCTGGCGCCGATCATTCTCCATCGGGTCGAGATCGCCGAGGACTCGGCGGGCCCCGGGAAGTGGCGGGGCGGCTGCGGCCTCACGATCGAGGTCGAGCCGCGCGGCGAAGAGATGACGGTGATCGCCTGGGGCGAGGGAAGCAAGTACCCGGTGCTCGGTGTCGCCGGTGCCGGCGCAACGATCGTCGAGCCGAAGCTCGCGCGCGGCTGGCACAGGCGCGGCAGCGAGCTGCTGCGGGAGGTCACGCAGAACGGCAGCTTCGTCGTGAGCCGCGGAGAGCGCTACACGACCCGCAGCCAGGGGGGCGGCGGCGCCGGCAACCCGTTCGAGCGCGCGCCTGCGGCCGTGCTGGACGACATCGTACACGAGAAGGTCTCGGTCGAAGCGGCGCGCATCGAGTACGGGGTCGTGGTCGATCCAGAGCTGCTCGAGATCGACGCGGCAGCAACCGACGCCGCACGGCGAGAACACGCTTCGTGAGCTACCGCGTCGGCATCGACAGCGGCGGCACGTTCACGGATCTCGTCGGGCTCGGCCCCGCAGGCGAGGTGCTGATCGACAAGGTCCCCTCGAATCCCGCGTCGCCCGCGTCGGCCGTCCTCGCCGGGCTCGAGGGCCTCGCGTCGAGGGCCGACACGGAGCCGGCTTCGTTCATCGCCGGCTGCGAGCTGATCGTGCTCGGCACGACGGTCGCACTCAACGCGCTCATCCAGCAGCGCGGAGCACGCACCGGGTTGCTCGCGACCAGGGGCCACGAGGATTCGATCGAGATCCGATTGGGCCACAAGGAAGACGGGCACCGCTGGGACTTCTCCTTCCCACCGGCAACGCCGCTCGTCCCGGCCTACCTCAGGCTCGGCATCGATGAGCGCGTCCTCTCTGACGGCAGCGTCTACACGCCTCTCGACGAGGCCAGTGTTCGCGAGAGCATCGGCGTCCTGGCTGAGCACGATGTCGAAGCGGTGGCCATCTCGCTGATGTGGTCGTTCGCGCACCCCGAGCACGAGGAGCGCGTGTCCGAGCTCGTGCGAGCGGCGCTGCCCGACGCATACGTCTCGACGTCGACCGAAGTCCTGCCGCGCGTCGGCGAGTACACGCGGACAAGCACAACCGTGGCGAATGCGTACGTCGGGCCAAGGCTTCGCGACTACATGAACGAGATCGAGTCCGCGCTGAGCGCGCGCGGCTTTGGCGGCGCCGTCTACTACATGCAGTCGAACGGTGGCCTCGGCACGCGCGCGATCCTCGAGCGTCGGCCGGTGGCCGCGCTCGGCTCAGGGCCCGCCGCCGGGCCGGTCGCGGCCCTGCACTTCACGAGCCTGATCGACGACGAGAACGTCATCTCTGTCGACATGGGCGGTACGAGCTTCGACGTCTGTCTCGTCAAGGACGGCCTACCCGACGTCGTCGCCGACGTCGATGTCGCCCGCTACCGCGTCGGCCTGCCGATGGTCAACGTCGAGTCGATCGGTGCGGGCGGAGGCAGCATCGCCCGCGTCGACGCGAAAGGCGTGCTGCAGGTGGGGCCTGAGAGCGCCGAAGCCAACCCTGGGCCCGCCTGCTACGGGCTGGGCGGAACGCAACCCACCGTGACCGACGCGCTGGTGCAGCTCGGCTACCTACCACCCGATGCGCTGCTCGGCGGACGGATGCCGATCTCGAGCGAGCGCGCGAGCGAGGCGATCGAGCGCGAGATCGCAGCCCCGCTCGTACTCGATGTGGACACCGCCGCGCAGGGGATCCTCGAGCTCGCGGCAGCGAATATGACCGAGGGCATCCGCATTGCCTCGATCCAACGCGGCCACGACCCGCGCGAGTTCACGCTCGTCGCAGGCGGCGGCGCCGGCCCCATGTTCGCTGGAATCCTCGCAGCGGAGCTCGGGATCGAGACCGTCATCGTTGCCAAGGTCGCCGGAGCGATGTGCGCGTTCGGCGAGGCGGCCGCGGATCTGCGCTACGACGCCGTGCGCTCCTACCCGTCGCGACTCGAAGATGTCGACGCCACAGGACTCACCGCCTTGCTCGACGAGATGGAGCGCGAGGGGCGCGCGGCGTTCCCCGAGGACCTGCTCGCCGGCTCGATCCAGCGCGTCGAGCGCGCCGCCGACATGAAGTACGTAGACCAGATCCACCATTGCGACGTCTCCGTCCCCGCCGGTCCGCTCGACTCACAGAAGCTCGGCGAGCTGGGCGAGCGCTTCCACGCTCGCCACGAGCAGCTCTATACGTACTGCGAGCGCGACAACGAGCCCGAGATCCTCAGCATCAGGGCGAGCGTGATCCTGGGGAAATCCGCGCCGTCAGCCGAGAGCGCATGGGCGACATCGAACCCCGATTCGACCGACGCGCCAACCGAGCGAGCCCTGCTCCTCCCGGGCGCTGACGCTCGCGTCGATGTTCCGGTCTATCGCGGCGAGAGCCTCGCGGCAGGCTGGAGTGTCGAGGGCCCGGTCGTTATCGAGGAGGAGACGACAACGGTGATGGTCTTCCGCGGCACGAGCGCGACGCTCGACGGGCGTGGCTTCTACCTGCTGCGCGTCGGGGCCTAGCGGGTGGCCCGACCGCCCGAGCACGACGTCCTCTTCGAGCCGGTGCCGATCGGCCCGAAGACCCTGCGGAACCGCTTCTACAAAACCGCCCACGGGACGCGATTCGGTGTCGAGTACCCGGCCCGACAGGCCGCCTTCCGCGGTATGGCAGCGGAGGGCGGCTGGGCTGCGGTTCACAGCGACCTCTGCTCGATCCATCCCGAGAGCGACAACGCGCCGAACGCGATCTGTCGCCTCTGGGACGAGAGCGACGTCCGCGCGCTCGCGCTCATGTGCGACGCCGTTCACGAGCACGATTCGCTCGCGGGCGTCGAGCTCTGGTACGGCTCGGCCCACGCGCGCAACCTCGCGACCCGCCTGCCCGCCCGCGGCGTCTCGCAGATCCCGAGCGACCTGGCTTTCACGCAGTCCTGTTACGCGATGGACACCGACGAGATCCGGGAGCTCCGCTCGTTCTACGTCGCCGCGGCGCGCCGGGCCCTGGACGCCGGTTTCGACATCGTCACCGTCTACGCGGCGCACGGCCATTCGATCACCCAGCAGTTTCTCGAGCCGTACTACAACAAGCGCACCGACGAGTACGGCGGCTCGCTCGAGAACCGCGCGCGCTTCCTCCGCGAGACGGTCGAAGAGGTCGCGGCGGCTGTCGGCGACCACTGCGCGATTGCCGTCCGGCTGTGCCTAGACTCGCTACGGCCAGATGGCCTCACCCTCGACGAGGCGTGTGAGGTCGTCACGTTGCTCGACGATCTCGTCGATCTCTGGGACTTCGCGATCGGCGGGGTCCTTGCGCAGTGGGGCGAGGACACGCTCTCGTCCCGGTTCGCCGGCGAGCACTACGAGCAGCCGTGGCTCGAGCAGGTGAAGCCGCACACATCGAAGCCCGTCGTCGGCGTCGGCCGCTTCTCGGACCCGGACACTATGGTGGACGCCATCGAGGGTGGCCAGCTCGATCTGATCGGCTCGGCCCGGGGCTCCATTGCCGACCCTTTCATGCCGCGGAAGATCGAGGAAGGGCGCACGGGCGAGATCCGGACGTGTATCGGCTGCAACGTGTGCGCCGCGCGGACGATCCAGGGCACGTTCATCGACTGCCCCCAGAACGCTACGACGGGCCAGGAGTTCGCGCGCGGCTGGCATCCCGAGCGGTTCGAGCCCGCCGCGAACGCCGAGCAGGAGGTGTTGATCGTCGGGGCAGGCCCGGCCGGCCTCGAGTGCGCGCTGGTGCTCGCACGGCGCGGGATGGAGCGGGTGACGATCGTCGACGCCGCCGAGGAACCAGGCGGCGCCCTGCGCTGGGTGAGCCACCTGCCGGGCCTCGGTGAGTGGGAGCGGGTTGTGAGCGAGCGGGTCGATCAGCTCGGCGGCCTCGAAGGCGTCGAGCTCTCGGTCGGCAGCGCATTCTCGGCGGCCGACGTACTCGAGCGCCGAGCGCCGATCGTTGTCACAGCGACCGGTTCGACCTGGGCACGCGACGGCCTCAACGGAACGACCCACGCCGCGATCCCGGGAGCGGACGCGGGCCTCGCACACGTCCTCACGCCGGAGCAGATCATGCTCGAGGGCAAGGAGCCGCCGGGCGAGGCGGTTGTCGTGCTCGACTGCGACGGATACTTCATGGGCGTCGGGCTGGCCGAGCGGCTCGTCTGCGAAGGGCATAACGTGCGCCTCGTCACACCTCATCTCGAGGCCGCGCCCTTCCTGTCCATGACGCTCGAGGGCGCGCGCGTCCGACAAGCGCTCGTCGACCTCGGCGTGGAGCTGGCCGCAGGACACATGGTCACAACCATTGAGCCGGGCTGCGTCGGTGGCACGGACGCCCACGCGCGCCCGGTCGCGTGGGCGGCGGATGCGATCGTCCTCGTCACTCAGCGCCGCTCGAGCGATGCGTTGTATCGAGAGCTCCGATCGGCGCCCGAGACCCTCGCTTCGGCCGGTATCGACGCCACGTACCGAATCGGCGACTGTCTCGTGCCTCGCCTTATCTCGGAAGCCATTGTCGATGGCCATCGTCTCGCCCGCGAGATCGACAGCCAAGACCCGGCTTCACCGCTTCCGGTTCGGCGAGAGCCGGCACTGGCCGTCTAGAAAACGGCTGGAGGCGCCCGGCAAGTTCTTCGCGGCTAGCGAAGCTAGCCGATCCCCAGCTCCCGCTCGACGTCACTGATGCCGCGGTCGATGATGTCGACGATCTCGTCGACCTCCTCGCGCGTCAGGATCAGTGGCGGCGCAAGCGCGATGTCCCGGCCGAGCCGCGTGAGCAGCCCGTACTCGGCCAGGCGCTTGCGGATCAACTCGCCGGCGCCGTCGATCGAGATCAGCGGCTCCTTCGTCTCCTTGTCGGCGACGAGCTCAACTGCAGCGAAGAGTCCGAGCCCGCCGCGTACGTCGCCGACCGTCGGGTGCTCGTAAAGCGTCTCGAGCCGCTCCATCAGGTAGGTGCCTTGTGTAGCGGAGTTCTCGACGATGCCTTCCCGCTCCATCACCTCGAGGTTGGCGAGACCGGCTGCCGTGCTGACGGGGTGGTTGCCGTAGGTGAAGCCGTGCGTGAACGTGCGATCGCCGCCGCCCTTGAACGCCTCGTGCACGTGCTCGCGTGCGATGCAGCCGCCGAGGGGCACGTAGCCGCTCGATATGCCCTTGGCGAAGGTCACGAGATCCGGGACGACCCCGGAGTGCTCGACGGCGAACCACTTACCCGTGCGGCCGAAGCCGGTGACGACCTCGTCGGCGATCAGGAGGACGCCATAATGGTCGCAGGCCTCACGAAGGAGTTGCAGGTACTTCGGGCTCGGTACGACGATGCCGGCGCCGGCTGAGATCGGCTCGGCGACGACGGCGGCCACCCGCTCTGGGCCCTCGGCTTCGATCATGTCGGCGACGGCCTGCGCGCACTTCGTGTCGCACTCCTCCTGCGTCGTCGAGTCGAACTCGCAGTGGTAGAGGAAGGGCTGCGGGGCGAAGCGCACGGTGTCGGGCAGCATCGCCTCGAAGCCACCGCGGTTGACGTTCGGAGCGGTGTTGACCAAAAGAGCACCGAGGCTCGTACCGTGGTATGAGCCCTTGCGGGCGATGAAGAGGTTGCGCTCGGGCTGGCCGTTGTTGGCGTGGAACTTGTACGCGGCCTTGAGCGCGGTCTCGATCGCTTCGGAGCCGCCGCTCATGAACATCACGTGGTTGAGGTCCCCGGGGGCGAGTGAGGCGACCTTCTCGGCGAGCGCGATCGCCGGCGGCGTCGCGTAGTAGAAGGCGCCGGCGTAGTGCATGCGGGCCGCCTGCTCGGCGGCGGCCTGGCCGATTTCGGCCCAGCCGTGGCCGGCGTTGACGAGCATCTGGCCCGCGATCCCATCGTAGTACCACTTGCCCTCGACGTCACGGAGTTTGGCGCCCTTGCCCTCGACGATGACGATCAGGCCCTCGTCGGCGGCCAGGTCGTCCCACTGCTGCATGGGAAACCAGAGGTGGTCGAGCGCGGCCTGGCGGACGCGGTCGGCGTCGGCAGGCGTGGGCTCGAGGAGCGGCCCCGCCAGTGTCGTCTCGTCAGCCATCGGTTCCTCCTCGTCGTGAGCGGTGCTCCCGGAAGCGGTGCTCGGTCAGGGCGCCGCGACCGGCTTCGCGTCGACCGGCCTGATCCACACGTCGTCGTTCGCTTCAAGCCCGAGGATACGCCGACCGCGTGGCCCGATGGGCGCGACCGCGTCGGCGACCTCGTCCGAGACCTGAACCCAGGCGCGCAGCAGCGGCGCGGCCTTGCCCAGGTACTCGACGAGCTGGCCCTCCGCGACGCCGAGACGCTCGGCGCTCTCAGCGCTCAGCCGACAGAGTCGCAGGTCACGCTCGTCGTAGTCGTCGCTCGCAACATCCCCGACGGTCAGGCGAACGCGCTGAGCGGCCAGCTGGTCGCGGCAGAGAAGAGTCGCTTCCAGGTCGACAACATCTCCGGCCAATATCACGCCGTAAGCGTCGCGCGCTCGTTCCGGGGTGACATACCCCTGCTCGACGTCCGCGCGCACGAGCTCCGGATCCCGCGTTAGCGGATCGCCCACGCCCCCGCCCGCGCTCGCCTCGGCGATCAGGACGTCGCCCGCGAACATCGGGAACGACTTCACCTTCCCCGGAATCGGCGAGGGCTCGTGCACGACACCGTCGCGCTCGACCGTGACGGCGTTGTGGCTGCCGCTACCGCCTCCGGCGATGCCGAAGGGCGGGATGATCGCACGGTCGGTCATCACGTTGAGCTCGGCGCGGTCCGCCAGCAGCCGGATGCGCCGCCGAATCCCGAAGCCGCTCCTCTGCCTTCCCTCTCCCTCGCCGTCAGGCCGAGCCGTGAGCTCCTCGATCAGCACCGGCTCGCGCTGCTCGATGCTCTCGGCCGGGTAGACGCTCGGCTGGTCGCCCGCGTCGTAGACGTTCGTTCCCGTGACGCCGTCGGTCGTGCTCGTCGCCGGCGTTCCGCCCGTCGGATACTCGTAGAGGATGAACGCCCGGTCGTTGACCGTGTCCCAGCCGCCGACCTTGACGTGGTTGGCCGCGGCCTGCGTCTCGGCGCCAAGGTCGTCGGGAAGCACCTGGCTGAAGAGGCCGATCACGGTCGCCTGCACCTGGCGGTAGACGTCCCAACAGCCGCCCACCGGGGTCGGCAGCCGCGCGGCAAGCACGCTTGCATCGGGAATCTCGAAATCGAGCACACGAAAGCTGCCGCCGTTGACGGGCGAGAGCGGGTCGAGCCAGGCCTTGGCGACGACGAACACGCCGCCGCGAGTGACTGGAAAGCCACAGTTCATGGGCCCCTCAACTTGCGGCGATGTGCCGGTGAAGTCGAACAGCATGCGGCTCCCGTCGATCTCGAGCCTGGCCCGGAGCGGAACCGGGCGCGGGTCGGCGCCGCCGCAGTCGAGGTAGTGCTCGTAGAAGAACTCACCGTCGGGAAGGTTCTCGATCTCGGCGCGCATCACGGCCTCGGCGCTGTCGACGAGCGTCGTGATGCAGGCTCGCACGACCTCGGCGCCGTAGCGCTCGCAGAGCTCGCCGGCGCGCATCTCGGCGACACGCGCCGCGTCGAGCATCGCCAGCGCGTCGCCCTCGCGCTCCTCGCTCAGGCGCATGTTGGCGAAGAGCACCTCCCAGAGCGGCTCGTTTCGCACCCCCTCGTCGATCAGCTTGACGGCCGGGATGCGAACACCTTCCTGGTAGATCTCGGTGTCCTGCCCCGAGAAGCTGCCGGGCGTCATACCGCCGACGTCCTGGAAGTGGGCGCGCACGGCGATGATCAGCACGATCTCGCCGCGGTCGAAGTAGGGCGTGTAGAAGGCGATGTCGTTGAGGTGGGTTCCCCCGGTGTAGGGGTCGTTGACGGCGAGCACGTCGCCGGGACGGATGTCACCACCGCAGGCTTCGAGCGCTGCGCGGTACCCGAGGCCCATCGCGAAGACGTGGCCCGAGAAGTCCTCGGACATGCCGATGACCTCGCCCTCGGGGTTGAGGAGGCCACAGGAGAAGTCCTGACTGTCGTAGAGGATCGGCGCGTAGGCCGTGCGAAGCAGCGTCGTGCGCATCTGGAGCACGGTCGAGACGAGGAAGCCGCGCACGACCTCGAGGGTGAGCGAGTCGATAGCGCTCACGAGCGCCCGGCTCCCCGCTCGAGGATCAAGTTGCCGCCGGCGTCGGGCTCCGCCGACCAGCCCGGGAAGACGACGGTCGCGCTCCCATATTCCTCGACGACCGCCGGACCGGCAACCGGCGTGCCGACGGCCAGAGCCGCACGTTCATAGACCGGGCAGTCGCTCGTGGCGCCGCCGAACGTGACCGCGCGATGCCCCACGGGGCTTGCCGCGTCGTCGCCGCTTGCCCCGGGTGTCAAAGCCAGCTCGGGCCTCTCGACCAGACCCGAGGCGACCGCCCGGAGCGCGACCAGCTCGACGTCCATCTCCGGCCGGCTGTAGCCGTAGGTCTTCTCGTAGACGCGGTGGAAGGCCGTCTCGATCTCGTCGATGCCAGCGGTGCGCTCGAGCGCCACGTTCAGTTGCCAGGACTGGCCGACATAGCGCAGGTCTGCCGACAGGACGATTGCGATGCGCTCGGCGGGCAGGCCCTCGCGCGCGAGCGCCTGGCGTCCACACGCGTCCATCCGGTCCCAGCGGTCGCCAACGGCATCGAGGTCGACCGTGCGTAGCGGCGTCACGTACGTCTCGACGTAGTCGTGGGCCAGATCCGTCGTCAGCAGGCCGAACGCGCAGCCGTTGCCCGGGTTGAGCGGCACCACACAGCGCTCTATCCCGAGCTCCTCGGCGATCGGTGCCACGTGCATCGGCCCCGCGCCGCCGAGCGCGAGCAGCGCGAAGTCTCGAGGGTCGTAGCCGCGCTCGACCGACACGGTCCTGATCGCACCAGCCATGTTGCTCACACAGACGGTGACAATCGCCTCGGCGACCTCGAGGGCGCCTTCGAGTCCCGTGAGCCCCGCGGCGAAGTCCTCGACGCAGCGCTCGCTGGCATCGCGGTCGAGGCTCATCGCCCCGCCCACCATGCTCGTCGCGCCGAGCCGGCCGAGAAGGAGGTTGGCATCGGTCACCGTGGGGCGCGTGCCGCCGCGCCCGTAGCAGGCGGGCCCCGGGTCGGCGCCCGCGCTCTCGGGCCCCACACGCAGCCCGCCCTCGGGTCCGAGCCAGGCGATCGAGCCCGCGCCGGCGCCGATCGTCAGGATGTCGAGCTGCGGCGTCTTGACGGGCGTCCCCTCGAAGGTGCGCTCGTGGGTGAGGATCGGCGTCAGCTCCTTGACCAGGCTGACATCGGTGCTCGTACCGCCCATGTCGTAGGTGATGATGTTCGGCGCGGCGCTTCGCTCGGCGAAAAACGTGCCGGCCGAGACACCGGCAGCCGGGCCAGAGAGCAGGAAGCGCACCGGGTACTCGGGCGCCGTGCGCTCGGTGAGAATCCCACCGGCCGAGGTCATGTAGAAGAGCTCGCCGGCGAAGCCACGCGCGCGTAGCTCGGCCGAGAGCTTCGCAAGGTAGGCGCGAAGGAGCGGGCTGACGTAGGCGTTCAGCATCGTGGTCGACCAACGCTCGAACTCGCGGTACTCGGCGACGGTCTCGACGGAGAGTGAGACCGGGACACCCGGGAGCTCGTCCGCGAGAATCTCCGCGGCGCGCCGCTCATGCTCAGCGTTCGCGTACGAGTGGAGGAAGCAGACGGCGACCGACTCGACGCCGTCCCGGCTCATGCGCCGCGCCGCCTCGGCGACAGCGTCGCTGTCGAGCTCGGTGCGCACCGCGCCGTCGGCGGTGATCCGCTCCGCGACCTCGTAGCGGTACCGTCGCGGAACGAAGGGGGCGGGCCGTGTCCAGTGTCGGTCCCAGAGCCCGGCACCAGGGGGTCCGTAGCGGCGAAGCTGACCGAACTCGAGCACGTCCCGATGCCCCTGCGTGACGAGCGCGCCCACGCGCGCGCCCTTGCGCTCGAGGATCGCGTTCGTTGCGAGCGTCGTGCCGTGGACGATCCGGCGAACGCCCGCGAGGTCGAGGTCGAGTCCCTTGACGCCCTCGAGGAACGCAGCGCTCGGGTCGCCCGGCGTCGACGGGACCTTGCGCACCTGCAGCTCCTTGCCGTCCTCGTCCCACACGACGAAGTCGGTGAACGTCCCGCCAGTGTCGACGCCGAGGTTCAGCACGATGTAAAGGTCGGGCCTCGCGTCATCTACGCCCGCCCTCTACGCCTGGCCGTCCGGCGCGGCCCATCGCTCCGCCATGCCGAGGCCCTCGAGCGCGAGCCCGTAACCGAGCAGCTCGTGCATGTCGCGCTTGAGCGCGTGCGTCACCAGCAGGCGCGTGTAGCGAAGGACGAGGTCCGAGCGCCCGGCGAGCTCTTCGGCGAGGTTCCACGCTCGCTCGAGCAGTTGCTCTCGCGGGTGAAGCTCTGAGACGAGGCCGAGCTCCTGGGCCT
Organism: Gaiellaceae bacterium; assembly: GCA_965223695.1. Classification (GTDB taxonomy): domain Bacteria; phylum Actinomycetota; class Thermoleophilia; order Gaiellales; family Gaiellaceae; genus JAUVPB01. Next base: position 39,546 of record CBDCXJ010000041.1, read on the forward strand.
CCTGTGCCGTGAGCGTTTGACCGGTGAGCAGGAAGTAGCGCGCGCGGTTGATTCCCATGAGCAGCGGCAAGACGACGTGAACGCCGTCGCCGGGTATGACATGGCTTGCGAAATGCGCGGAATCGCGGATGCTCGCATCCTCGGCGGCAAGCACGATATCGGCGAGTAGCGGAACTTCGAGATGGCGGTAGACGGGCCCGTTGATCGCCGCGATGATCGGCGCCTCGATCGCGAGGAAGTCCTCGAGCATGCGCATTCCCTGGCGGCGAGTCGGCTCCCACTCGTGGGGCGATTTGCGAGGCGCGGCGTCGGATGACAGGTTCGGCCCAGAGAAAACGTCGCCGGTGCCGGTGAGGATGACAACGCGTGTCTCGTCGTCGCGGGCGATCGCGGCGAACGCGTCGACCCAGTCTCGGTGCGCCGCCTCACCCCACTGCAGCGGCCCGCCGTCGGTGTGGAAGCGCAGCTGGAGGATGCCGTCGCGGCGCTCGGCCTCGATGGTCGCGTAGGGATTGGCCGTGTCGACCAGATCGCGCACGGCCGCATCCTTGCAGAGACGGCGCCACGCTCTCTGGCTGCCGGGGATAGCGGCGGCTAGCGGCGCTCGAGCGTCAGCCGTACGGTTCCGCCGGCCGGTGAGTCGCGGTCGCGAAGGATCAGGCCGAGGAACGGTCCGAGGGGGAGCAGCCAGGGGAAGTGCACGTCGTAGGCGTGAGCCAACCACGTCGGCGTGGGAACTGCCACCCGCCGATCGACGAGGTCTGCGTGCGGGCGGGCCGCATCGACCAGCTGCGCGAGCCGTTGCTCGTCGTAGGTCCGGCTGAAGAACGACTCGCGCTCTGCCGGGGCTTGCGGGGGCCCGTCACCGATACCCGCATCGCTCCCGTAGACCGGCTCCTCCCGCCAATCCTCCGAGTACTCGCGCGATAGGCCGGTCGTGATCACGATCCGGCCACCCGGGCGAACGACACGGGCGAGCTCACGCATCGCGGTCAGGTCTCCGTCTTCCGGGATGTGCTCGATGACCGAGATGCTGTAGGCATGGTCGAACGACGCATCGGCGAACGGGAGCCGGCGCGCATCGGCCACCTGAAACCGCAGTCCGGGCGTGTGCCCGGCGAGCGCCTGCCAGGTCTCGATCTCGTCACGAAACGCGTCGACGCTCACGACCTCGGCACCCTTGCGGGCCAGCGCAACGCTCACGAGCTTCGGGCTGGCGACGTCGAGAATGCGCTCGCCCGGCCGGGCGTCGAGCGCCGTCAGCGTCTCGGGGAACTCGAGGTACCGGCTGGGGTCCATGGGAACGACCAAGCGCACGACCGCCTCGCGAAGGTATCCGCGTCTGACCAGGTGGCTGGTGCCGAGCCGCAGGCTCAGCGCGTAGAGGCTCAGCCAGTTGCGTGCCACGGGCGGCGTACGCTAACCAACGCCTCCGCTATCGCTCTCCGGCGGCCGCCAGACGTTGGGCAAGCGCCTCGAGTACGGGCGACACGATGCTGAGATCGAACGACTGATGCCCGGCCTGCTCGAACGAGGCGAAGGCAACGGCGTTGCCGGCGTGTATCCAGCGCCGTTGCGACCGCCACGGTGCTCATATCCTCACCTCCAATGAGCGCTCGCGAACACCCGGTCGAGATCCTGCGCGCGCTGCTGCGCTTCGACACCACGAACCCGCCGGGGAACGAACGCGCGTGTCTCGAGTACATCGCCGACCTCCTGCGCGACGCGAGCGTCTACCCGAAGTTGCTCGCGCTCGATCACGAGCGACCGAACCTCGTCGCGCGGCTGTCGGGCCGGGGCGACGCTCCTCCGCTGTTGCTGCAGGGCCATGTCGACGTCGTCCCTGCAGAGCGCGCCGAGTGGCAGCGCGACCCGTTCGGAGGAGAGCTGATCGACGGCGTCGTCTGGGGAAGGGGCGCGCTCGACATGAAGGGCGGCGTCGCAATGATGCTCGCGGCCTTCCTGCGCGCCGCCCGCGAAGGCGTCGCGCCCGCAGGTGATCTCGTCCTCGCGGTGATGAGCGACGAGGAGTGTGGCAGCGCATACGGGGCGAAGTACCTCGTCGCCGAGCACGCCGAGCTGTTCGCCGACGTCCGCTACGCGCTCGGCGAGTTCGGCGGCGTCAGCCAGTCGGCCGCTGGCCGGCGCTTCTACCCGATCCACATCGCCGAGAAGCAGCGCTGTCTCGTCCGCGCCACGCTTCGCGGCACGGGTGGCCACGCGGCGAGGACCGTTCGCGGCACAGCGGCCGACAAGCTCGGCCGCTTCCTCAGCGCACTCGAGACGCGTCGCTTGCCGGCTCATCTCACACCGGTCGCGAAAGGGATGCTCGAAGCTATACGCCGCGCGCTCCCGCTACGACGGCGCCTGGCCCTGCACTCGCTCGCCGTGCCGCTGCTGACGGATCGCGTAATCGATCTGGTCGGCGAGGACGCCCGCTCGCTCGACCCGCTCCTGCATAACACCGCGACGCCAACCGTCGTTCACGGCGGTCAGAGCACCAACGTCATTCCCACCGAGATCAGTGTGGAGCTCGACGGGCGCGTCCTTCCCGGCTATACGCCTGCAGACCTCGTGGACGAGCTCGCGGCTGTTACCGGCGGACTCGCCGAGCTCGAGCTGGTCGCCCAGGAGCCGCCTGCGCCCGCGGAACCCGACCTCTCGCTCTACTCGATGCTGGCCGACATCGTTCGCGAGCACGACCCCGGCGCGGCGCCGATCCCCGCGCTTCTGGCGGGCTTCACCGATGCGCGCTGCTTCGCGCAACTCGGCATACAGACCTACGGCTTCCTGCCGCTTCGGCTGCCGCCCGAGATCCCAGCAGCGTTGATCCACGCAGCCGACGAGCGAGTCCCGGCCGACGCGATCGAGTTCGGCACCGCGTGCGTCTGGGACGTGATCTGCCGCTACTCGATCTAGCCGCCCGGCCCGTCGTTACCCAGCGGGCCACCTGGCCTCGGGCTCGCGCCTCCTCTTCGGCCGCTCGATGATCTCGACCAGCATTCCGAGATCGTCTTCGGTGTCGAAGTAGGCGTAGCCACCGTCACCGTCGAGCCCGTAGCCGGCGCCCGACTGGATCAGCTCGTAGCCGGCCGCGCTCATCGACGCCGCGCTGGGCGCCAGCTCCTCGACGATCACGCCGACGTGGTGGAGCCCGAACCCCCTGGCCTCGACGAACTCGTCGTAGATGCTCGGCCCCCGAAGCGGCTGCACGAGCTCGATCTGCGGGGCCTCACCGGCCAGCGCGAGCCTCATCGCGTGCGTGGCCGGCTCTCCCCTGTACGTCATCTCGGGGACGGTCTCGGGACCGTACGTGTAGACGACCCACGGCTTCACGCGCCAGAGGGCCGCGTAGCTGTGGGCTGCTCGCTCCAGGTCGGGAACGAGGATGCCTATCTGGCCGATCTTGTACCCGGCGAGGGGGTCCGGCAGGCCGCGCGTATCATCGGTGCTCATCGCCCGAGCAGTCTTACTGCTGTGCCTCGTCGTGGGCGTTGGCGCCCTTGTACTCGGTGCCTGCGGCGGGTCGCAAGAGCCCCAGAGCGAGCCGGCCGCCGCCCCAGACCCTGCGCCTTCTAGCGAGCCGTCGAGCGAGCCTCCCGAGCTAGCCACCTCGGGCGAAAGGTGCTTCGACCACGACGCACGATCTCGTTGCTACAAGCTGCTCGTGCCCGGATCGGTGTCGGCGCCCGCACCGCTCGTGATCGATATGCACGGCTTCACCTCGAACGCGAGCCAGCAACGCGCGATCTCTGGCTTCGGACGGCTGGCCGAGAGCGAAGGGTTCATCGTCGCCTGGCCGGAGGGCGTCGAAGCGTCGTTCAACGCAGGTCAGACCTGCTGCGAGCCTGCATCGACGGAGCCAATCGACGACGTCGGCTTCGTCCGAGCAGTGGTCGCCGAGCTTGCCGCAGCGCACGCGGTCGACCTCGATCGCGTCTACGTCACTGGCCTGTCGAACGGATGCGCGATGGCGCAGAGAGTCGCTGCGCAGGCAAGCGACCTCGCCGCCGCAGCGGCGTGCATGGCCATGTACTTGCTCGTCGAGCCCTCGCCTGACTACACGCCAGTCCCGATCATGGAGATTCACGGGACAGCCGACGACGTCGTTCCCTATGCGGACGACGGGAGTGTTTCCGCGGCGCTCTTCCCGACGGCGAGGCAGAACCTCGCGAGCTGGGCGCTCCTCAACGGCTGCACCGGCGCGCCGACCGATAGTCCTGGCCCGACCGAGCAGGCCACGTTCACTCGCTTCAACGACTGTAAGAGGGGCGCGGAGGTCGCGCTGCTAACGCTCGAGGGCATCGGCCACGTTCCTTACCTGGGCATCCAGGGCGATGTCGACACCACCCGGGTCGCCTGGGAGTTCATGCGTGAGTTCAGCCGTTGATCGGTCCGCGGGTCAAAGTGTGACGACCACGTCGCCGTCGACGACCTCGGCCGGGTAGACCGCGACACGCTTGCCCGCGTCCTGGGTGCAGCTGCCGCTTCGCACGTCGTACTCCCAGTTGTGCCACGGGCAGCGCAGGATCGGCACGTCCTCGTCGATCGGGTACTTGCCCACGTCGCCCGCCAGCCGCGCGCAGCTGAGGACGCCACCGGACAGCGGCGCACCGAAGTGGGGGCATACGTCGCGCATCGCATAGAGGTCGTCGCCGTAGCGGATGACGACGAGCGCGCGGCCCGACGCCCTCACCGCCTTCATCTCGCCGTCGTCGATCTCGCTCAGTTTGCAGACGACGACCTGGGTCACGCGAACCGATAGAGCTCTTCGGCGTTCGTTGCGTAGATGCGCTCGAGCGCCTGCTCCGAGAGGCCGCGCGGAAGCGACCGGTCGGGCGCGTCGAAGTCCCAGTGCGGGTAGTCGGTCGCGAACAGGAGCAGGTTCTCGGCATCGATCATGTCGTAGATCTGGCGGAGGTGGTCGGGGTCGGGCGACTCCTCGCTTGGCTGCGTCGTGAGGCGGAAGTGATCGGCGAAGATCTCGCTCGGCGGGCGCTCGACCCATGGGATCTCCATACGGCAGCCGCGCCAGTTCTTGTCGAGTCGCCAGAGGAGCCCCGGCACCCAGGCGACGCCGCCCTCGACGAGCACGACCCGGAGCTCGGGAGCTGCGGTGAACGCTCCCTCGACGATCAGGCTGACAGCGTGCGACATGATCGGCTGCATCATGTTCGTGTGGTACTCGATGTAGAACGTCGCGCTCGCGCCGGCCTGCGTGGCGTGCGGTCCGCCGAAGTGGATCGCGAGGGCGAGATCGCGGTCGGCCGCGGCCTTCCAGATCGGGTGGTACTCGCGCTTCCCGTAGAGCACGCCGCCGTAGGCCAGTAGGAAGACCTGAAGGATCTTCGGGTGCCCGCCGACCCGCTCGATCTCGCGGATCGCGAGCTCGGGATTCTGGTACGGAATCAGCATCGACCCGTACATCCGAGCGTCTTTGTCGTACCAGTGCTCGATCATGTAGTCGTTGTAGGCCGAGCAGAGCGCAGCGCCGAAGTCGGCGTTCGCCATGCAGTCGGCGCCGTAGATCGGCGTCGCCACGGCGCGGTCGATGTTCCACTGATCGAGGTGCTGGGCCTGCATGAACTCGAGGTCTGAGCCAGGAACGCGGCCGCTCGGCGGATGCGAATCGTTCCGTGCCGCATTCGGCTTCATCTTCGGGTAGTTCGCACCGGCCGACGGCGGCCCGGTGAAGCCCGACTCGCGAACGTAGCGCTGCCAGACATTGGGCAGGTAAGGCATCAGGTCGTCGATGCCGCTGGCGCAGGCATGAACGTCGCAGTCGATGAGCACGGGGCCCGCCGCCGAACCGTTTTCCGCCATCACAGACGACTCTAGCGCGTTGACTTCCCGCCATCACACGAGCCCAGTGCACGATGCACGCCCGGCGATCATGATTCGTTGCTCATGGACGTGCAGCGCGTGCTCGAGCTCTGCCGCTCCCAGCCCGAGAGCACCGAGGGCTACCCGTTTCGGCCCGGAGTGCTCGTGTTCAAGGTGCGCGGCAAGATCTTCGCGATCCTGATGGAGCGCGACCGGCCGCCACGCCTCAGCCTCAAGTGCGAGCCGATCCTGGCAGAAGCACTACGGGAGGAGTATCCGGCCGTGACGGGCGGCTACCACCTGAACAAGCGCCACTGGAACACCGTCGCGCTCGATGACTCGGTGCCGGAGACCCGGATCCGAGAGTGGATCGAGGACAGCTGGGACCTGGTCGTCGAGAAGCTGCCGCGCAACGAGCGACGACGGCTGCGGTGGCTCGTGGAGTCGTGAGTGGCGCGTAGCCGTCTCGACTTCCTCGACGGGCGGGGCGATCTTCGAGCGCTCGAGCTCTTGCGCATCGCCGCGGGCCCGATCGTCGTGCTGCACCTTTGGCCGTTTCTTAGCCGCGCTGTCCGACGGCGTCCTCTACTCGGATCGCTTCTACGCGCCCTACGTCACCTGGTACCCGGAGGCGCCGCGTGACGTCTATATCGCTCTGCTCTGGCTCGCGGTCGCCGCCACAGCGGCCCTCAGCGCCGGCGCGCTGACGCGCGTGGTCTCGGCCTATCTCGCGGCGTTCGTTGGCTACAACCTCTTCCTCTCGCAGACGCACTTCAGTCACAACCGTGCGTTCCTGCTCTTCGTCCTGATCGGCCTTGCGCTTCTGCCGCTCGGCCGCCGCTGGGCCCTGGACGCCTGGCTACGCAAGCGGCGCGGGCACTCACGAAGCTCGGACGGCCCGTTGTGGCCCGTGCTGTTGATGCGTTTCGAAGTCGTCTCCGTGTTTCTCGTCTCGGGTCTCTCGAAGCTCATCGACCCGGACTGGTGGGGGGGCACGGTCCTGCAACTTCGCTTCATCGAGGGGAGAGAGACGGCGGCCGACGCCGGGCTGCCCGACTGGCTGCTCGACTTCACCTCCTCTGAGGGGTTCCACACCGTGCTCGGCAAAGCCGCGGTGCTGACGGAGCTTGCGATCGGACTCGGGCTCATCTTCGCTCGCACCCGACTCGCCGCGATCTGGCTGGAGATCGCGTTTCACGTGACGATCGAGATCGTGTTCTCTGTGCAGGTGTTCTCGTGGGTGGCGCTCGCGGCGCTGATGATCTGGGTGACACCGAAGGCGCGCGATCGGACGGTCGTCCTCGGCCGGGCGACGCGCGCCTCGCGCGTCCTCGAGAGGTTGGTGGCCTGGCTCGACTGGACCGAGCGATTTCGCGTGCGCCACGCCGGTGACCGGGCCCCGCCGCTGCAGCTCATCGATCGGGACGGCACGGTCATGTCCGGGCGCGGAACCGCACGGGCGATCCTCATGCGCCTGCCCCTGACGTTCTGGTTCGTGGCGCCGACGCGTCTCCTGCCCCGACTCGAGCGGCGCCGGCCCGCGCGCACGGGTTCACCCAGCTGAGCAGCGCGGACACGTAGCATCGCAGCCCGCACTAGCACCCAGAAAGGGGTGGTGACATGCCGGCGAACAAACCGGAAGACTGCGATCTCCTCGTCATCAAGGCGATCGAGGACGGAGACATCGAAACGGCGATGTCCCTTTACGAGGCCGACGCGACGTTCGTTGTGACTCCGGACCAGGTCGTGACGGGCCTTGATGCGATCCGCGAGGTGATGCAGGGCTTCATGGACTCGCAGTCGACGTTCGACGTCGAGGGAATCACGACGGTCACGAGCGGCGATGGCTCCGTCGCCGTCCTGCGCGCCAAGGGCAGCGCGACCGGGCCCGGCCCGGACGGGGATCCCGTGACGTCGCCGTTCCACAGCATCGAGATCGTCCGCAAGCAGGCCGACGGGACGTGGAAGTTCATCATCGACGACCCGGGCGGGCAGGGCGCGGCCTGACCGGCGTGGCGGCGGCGCGTCTTTGGGCTAGCGCCGCTTGCGCCTGCCCTGACCCGTCGTCACCTTCGGCTTGAAGTCAGGATGCTCTTCGCGAAGGTGCACCGCGTGCCAGGCACGCCCGTCGATGAACGTTCCGTCGTGAGTTGCGTCGCAGAGCCCGCAACGCGTCACCAGGATCTCGGCGTCACGGCGCTCGCGGAGCTCTCGGTCTCGGTCTGTCTCAGCCGGCCGGTTCGCTTGTTTCTGTCCCAACACTCCACTCCATCTGAGGGCCCGTCGTTCGTCGTGCGCGGTCTGCGCACCTCGGGCCGATGGTCTCTTTGGGAGTCGTCGGCCGTTCAGGCGGGGAGCTTTAGGCAGGGTTGCTCATCTCGCCCGCCGCCGCTACGAGCCATGCGCCTTTTGTGGCAAGAATGCCGGGCTGTCGATTGATGAGCTTCTCGATCGTCGTTAGAGCGAAAACAACTCGAGCACACCACCGGACGTCACGACGTGGCGTACGTAAACAACAAGTTCTGCTGGCACGGCATCATCACCAGCGACATCGAGAAGGCGAGCGCCTTCTACACCGACACCATCGGTTGGGGCACCACGACGATGGAGATGGGCAGCGAGAGCGTGACGATGGTCACGGCGGGCGATATCCCTCGCGCCCACGTCATGCTGCCCCCGATGGAGGGCGTGCCGAACCACATCTCGAGCTACCTGCGGATCGAGGACGTCGACGCCGGCGTCGAGGCCGCGGTCGCCAACGGCGGCAAGGTCGTCACTCCGCCAACCGACATCCCGCCGGGTCGCTTCAGTGCGGTCGCGAGCCTGAATCGCCCCGGGTAGTGCGTGGGCTCCGATCCTTGGGAGGATGGGGCCATGACAGCAGGAGAGCAGAGAAGGCCGGGGCGGTATCCGCGGGAGTTTCGCGATCGCACGGTGAGGATGGTGTTGGAGGCCGAGTCGGAGTCGGGGTCTCAGGTGGGAGGCGATCTGTCGGGTCGCTGAGAAGACGGGGCCGACGGCGGAAACGGTTAGGAAGTGGGTGCGTCGTCACGAGATCGATTACGGCAAGCGGCCTGGCCTTTCGAGCGATGAGCGTGAGCGGCTACGGGAGCTCGAGCGGGAGAATCGCGAGCTTCGTCGGGCGAATGAGATCTTGAAGGCTGCTTCGAGTTTCTTCGCGGCCGAGCTCGACGGCCAGAAGAGATGATCGCTTTCGTCGAGGCCCGAAGGGAGCGGTTCGGGGTCGAGCCGATCTGCCGCGTGTTGGAGATCGCCCCGTCCACCTATTACTCGGCGAAGGCTAGGGGACCGTCTGTCCGCGCTGGGCGTGACGAGCAGCTCAAGCCGATGATCGCCCGCGTACACGAGAACAACTTCGGCGTGTACGGGGCCCGCAAGATCTGGGCGCAGCTCAACCGTGAAGGCACCCGTGTTGCGCGTTGCACGATCGAGCGGTTGATGCGCCAGCTCGGACTGCAAGGGGCTATCCGTGGGTCGCCCGCAGCGCACAACACGCGCTGATCAGGTGTCGCGTCGCCCGGCTGACCTCGTCGATCGTGACTTCACTGCGCCCGGGCCGAATCGGCTCTGGGTCGCCGATCTCACCTACGTCAGGACCTGGTCAGGCTTCGCGTACGTCGCTTTCGTCACCGACGCCTACAGCCGCCGGATTGTCGGCTGGAACGCCTCCCGCTCGTTGAAGAGCGACCTCGCCCTTAACGCCTTGGAACACGCAATCTGGGAACGCCAGCGACATAACCGGGACCTCGACGGGCTCGTCCACCACAGCGACCAGGGCGTCCAGTACCTCTCGATCCGCTACACCGAACGCCTCGCCGAGAACCACGTCGTCGGCTCGGTCGGCTCCAGGGGCGACAGCTACGACAACGCCCTCGCCGAATCAGTGATCGGCCTCTACAAGACCGAACTCGTCAGAAATCGCGGCCCCTGGAAAGGCCTCGACGACCTCGAGCTCGCCACCCTCGAATGGGTCGACTGGTACAACCACCGCCGCCTCCATGGCGAACTCGGACACGTCCCGCCCGCCGAACAGGAGACCAGCTACTACGCTCAACAACCCTCAACAACAAAGGCTGAGACTCAAACTAAACAGCCTGCGTAAAACCCGGGGCGATTCAGCCCATCGGGCGCCGTCTTCCTGCTCTTCCACGAGGTCAACGAAGACAGCGCGCGGAACCCGCCGCCAGGCGACGGAGCTATCCACTGGGTCGAGCTCCACAGCACCGACATCGACAAGGACGTCGAGTGGCTGACGAGCTCGTTCGGACTGAGCGCCGGCCCGATGGACATGCCCAACGGGGGCACCTACCACATCCTGAGCGATGGGGATACGCAGGTCGGCGGCGCCATGCAGGGCATGAACCCCGACGCTCCTTCCCACTGGCTCGTGTGGATCGCGGTCGACGACGTCGACGCGTGCCTTGGCCGCATCAAGGCCGAGGGCGGGCAGGTCTTCAACGACCCGATGGACATGGACGGCATCGGCCGGATGGCCGTCGCCGCTGACAACCAGGGCGCGGCGTTTGGCGTGATCACGCCCGCGGCGGCCTAGCCGAACCGGCCGACATCTGACTCGGTCGAGCCAGACGTGCGCGGCTTGACCGGGTCGGAGATCTAGCGGATGCTCTGCCGGAAGCGAAAAACGTTGGTCGGGTCGTACTTGCGCTTGATCGCCTTCAGGCGCCGGTAGTTCGACCCGTAGTAGGCGCGCTTCCAGCGCTTGAGCTCGGGGTCGATGTAGTTCTGGTACGCCGCGCCCGAGACGTGCGGGCGCATCGCGCGATGGAAGTCGTTGATCCAGGTCCGGTTGGCTCTTACGACCTGGGGCGTCGCGCCGCGATTCCAGAAGGCCAGGTACTGCATCGAGAACAGCGCGTCACGATGGACGAATGCGGTGCTGCGCTTGCCGACCCGGTTGATCGCGCCGCCGTAAGAGTCGAACGTTATCCCACCCGATCCGAGTGCCGGGTTGCTCTGACGCGCCTCCACACCATCGATAAGCGCACGGATCGCGGCCGCCGAGAGGGGCCGCTTCGCATAGCCGGATTTCGCCCTGAAGGGACCGCGCTGCGTACCAGCCGCAGTGCTGCCTGGCTGGCAGAGCTCGAGCGAGCCGCAATTCGCCCAGTGGAAGACGGCGTCCATGTACGAGCGCGTCACGACTCTGACCGTGGTCGGGGTTCCGGCGTTCGTCAATGGCTCGAGCAGCGCTATCAGCTGTGCCTCGGTCCCGAAGAACTGTCCCGACGAGCCGATGTTCGGCTGCGCGGAGCCCTTGCTCAGGCCCATGACCGAGAACAGTTCATCCGGGGCGTGTGGTGCAAAGGCCTGCCACGCCTCGATTGCAACCGCGGCCTGCTCCCAGGGCCAGCGAATCCGAAACGTCGCAACGTCGCTGACAGGATGGACGCGAAACGTGAGGTCGGTGACGATGCCGAAGTTGCCGCCGCCTCCACCCTTGAGTGCCCAGAGGAGATCCGCGTTCTCGGTGTCGCTGCAGCGAACGCGCCTCCCCGCGGCGGTCACCATTGTCGCCGCGAGGATGTTGTCGCAGGTCAGGCCGAGCTTGCGCGACGAGAATCCGTGACCGCCGCCGAGTGCAAGGCCTGCGATTCCCACCGTGGGGCAGGAGCCGCCAGGAATCGTGATGCCGTGCTCCCAGAGCGCGGCGTAGACGTTGATCAGGCGGCCGCCGGCGCCGACGCGTGCGGTGCCAGCATCGACGTCGACGTCGATCTGATCAAGGCGGCCGACATCGATGATCAGTCCACGCGTCGTCGAGTACCCGCCGTAGCTGTGCCCGCCGCTTCGCGCAGCGATGCGAACGTCGTGGCGGCGGGCCCAGCGCACGGCCTTGCGCACGTCGGCAACGCTCTCGCAGAGAGCAACGCCGAGGGGGCGGACGGCGTCGAAGCGTGAGTTGAACACCCGCCGCGCGCCCCGGTAGCCCCTTTCGCCGCGAGCCAGGACATCGCCGGCGAGACTCCGTCGCAGCTGCCGCAACCGGCGGCCCGGCGCAGCCCACGCAACGGCGCTTCCGCCCGCTGCAAGTGCCACGCCCGCGCCCAGTACCAGCCGGCCGGAGCGCGCGAGCAGCGTCCTTCGATCAAAGCGTTCCAAGCCTGGCCAGCTTAGTCCCGGGTCTTGCCGACCCTCTTTCGACGCTAGCCGCTCTGCGACGGGTCGCGCGAACCCCAGCGCGTGACGGCCACCAAGACGCCACTCAATGCGGTCAGCCCCGCAACCAGCGCGATAGCGCCACCGTTCGAGACGGCGTCCGCGACAAAACCAACGAGCAGCGCGCCGACGACGAAGCCTAAGTCGCGCCAGAAGCGGTAGACGCCAACGCTCTGGGCTCGATCGACGGGCGGGACAACATCTGACACCGCCGCGATCAGCGTCGGGTACACGAGCGCGGTGCCGAGCCCCAGGAGAACGGCGGCGAGCAGCGAGGGCTCGAACGCGCCGCCGCCGGCGACGAGCACGGCGAGCGCTCCCGCCTGAACGAGCATGCCGAGCGTGATGAGGGGCTTGCGCCCCGTGTGGTCAGAGAGCCAGCCTGTGCCGAGCTGGGCGACTCCCCAGACGGCCGGGTAGACGGCGGCGACGACGGCAATCTGGCGCACACTCCCGCCCTCCGCTGCGAGGTAGAGCGGGGCGAGCCCCCAGGCGAGGGCGTCATTGAGGTTGTTGACGAGCCCTGCTTGCGAGCAGGCGCGCAGCACGGGGTTGCGGAGCGTGACGTACGCGAACGACGACCGCAGCGGCTGGACCTCGGCCCGGCCGTGGTCGCGCTGCTCGAGCGCGACGTGCTCGCGTGTGTCACGCACGAACACGAGGGCCGTGATCAGACCGACAGCGGCGATCGCGGCCGCGGCGACCCACACGAGCGTTCTCGGCGCGAAGCTCGCCGCGAGCGCACCCGTGACGAACGCGGCGACGGCGACACCGACGTACCCGGCCGACTCGTTGAGCCCAAGTGCGAGCCCGCGCCGACGGGGCCCGACGAGATCGATCTTCATGACGACCGTCATCGACCAGGCCAATCCCTGGCTGGCGCCGAGGAAGAGGTTGGCGACGACGATCAGAGACCAGCTCGGCGCGAGCCCGATCAGCAGCGGTACCGGCAAGGCGAGCGCCCAGCCGAGGAGGAGAACCCGCTTGCGGCCGCTCTGCTCCGCGAGCTTGCCAGAGACGAGGTTGGAGAGCGCTTTCGCGGCGCCGAACGCGAGGATGAACGAGAGAATCGCTCCGCGGGAGGTGAGCCCGAACTCGTCCTCGCCGATGAGAGGAAGCACCGTGCGCTCGAGGCCGACCATCGCGCCGACGAGCGCGTTCAGGCCCACGAGCAGGGTGAACTGTGCGCCGTTCTCTCGCAGGCCGAGCCGAACCGCGTTGCTGTCCGGCGGGGCGCGCCTAGCCCTCGCCCCGGCGTGGGTCACGCCATGCGGCGCTCGGCCAGATCGGCGTCGACGCCCGCGAGGTTCGCCGCGATGATCTCGGCTTGGCGCGCCGGAGCGGCAGGCGTGTCGGCCAGCAGGGCCGCGGCGAACTCGTCCTCGTTGTCGAATGCCACGGCCGGGTTGTGGCGGCGCTCGAACCCGATCGACGAGAAGGGGTTAGCCGAGAGTTGGCGGCCGCAGACGGAGCCGCCGTAGTGGCTCGGATAGACGAGAACGTGATCGGGCAGCTCCAGCAGCGCGGCGATCGATGAGAAGGACTGCCGTGCGCGCAGCTCGGGCTCGCCGGCCGCATGGAGGTCGGGCCGCCCAACATCGCCCACGAGCAGCGAGTCACCGCTGAACACGAGCCAGGGCTCGGCCGAGCGCCGACCGTCGCTGACGATGTAGGCATGGTGCGCAGGTGCGTGGCCCGGCGTCGCCAACGCGCGCACGGACGTGTTCCCCAGCTCAACGACCTCGCCGTCGTCGAGCTCCACGCAGTCGAAGTCCACGCCCGCTCCAGCCGGCACGTAGGCGGTCGCGCCCGTGGCGCGGACCAGCTGCGGAAGTCCGGAGACGTGATCGGCCTGGACGTGCGTTTCGAACACTGCAACGATCGGGGCGCCGGAGCGCTGGGCGGCGGCCAGGTAGTCGTCGACCAGCTCGCCGTGCGGATCAACGACGGCGAGCGTCGAACAGCTCATGCAGCCGAACAGGAAGCTGGCGCATGCGGTGTCGTCGTTCAGGAAGGGACGGAGGATCATGACGGCCTCCTAGCCTGGGCTCGTTCTCACCGAAGGCTAGGACGCGCGGTACCATTGGGCAAGACGAAGTTAACAATGTGACCTATCGTCTTGAGCGATACCTCGCTTTCACTTATCTGGGACTGGACGCGGCTGCGGCTGCTCGTTGAGATCGAGCGCAACGGAAGCGTCTCGGCGGCTGCCCGCGAGCTCGGCATCGGCCAGCCGAGCGCAAGCTCGCACCTGCGAACGCTCGAGCGCTCGGCCGGGCAGCGGCTCGTCGAGCGCAGCGGCCGCGGGAGCACGCTCACCGAGGCAGGGCGCGTGCTCGCCACTCACGCGGCACAGGCAATCGCGACGCTCAACACGGGCGAGGAAGAGCTCCGTGCGCTCGCCGGTCTCAACGGCGGCACGATCCACATCGGAGCCTCGTCGACGCCGGGGATCTACCTCCTTCCCGATACGCTCGGATGCTTCCGAAGCGACCATCCCAACGTCGGCGTCGAAGTCGAGATCGCATCGAGTGGAGAGATTCTCGAGCGTCTGCTCGCTGGCGGCGTCCAGCTCGCGCTCGTCGGTGAGACTGCGACGGACGATCGCATCCGCCTCGAGCCCTTCCTCGACGACGAGATCGTGGGGATCGCGCCCCCGGGCACGTTCAGGCTGAAGGCCGGCAGGGTTCGGCCGAGCGAGCTGGCCGACCACAAGCTGCTCGTCCGCTCCGTGGGGTCGAGCACGCGCCGCGTCACCGACGCCGCCCTCGCGCGCGCGGGCGCGCGCGCGGCAAGCACCTGGGAGCTCGACTCGAGCGAAGCGATCAAGCGTGCCGCACGCGCCGGCCTCGGGTACGCATTCTTGTCCCGCTACGCGGTGGTCGAAGAGGTCGAGCGTGGCGACCTCGAGGTCTTCCGGCTGGCGGGCTCGGCCAGGATGACCCGGACACTCTGCATCGCACACCTCGCGCGCCGTCCTCTGTCGCCGAGTGAGAAGGGCTTCCTTGCGACCCTGACACGCTGCTGCCGTAAGGACGCTGAGTATGCCGCCGCCTGCCTGGCGCGATAGCGTCGCACTGCCGTGACCACACTGAATGCATCCGCGACGCTCTTCGAGTTCGACAACTCGTTTGCCCGCGACATGAGCGAGCTCTACGTCGACTGGCATGCGACGCCGGTAGCCGATCCCGAGCTCGTCGCCCTCAACACGGATCTGGCGCTCGAGCTCGGCGCTGACCCGGTCGCCCTGGAGGCGGATGAAGGGGTGGCCGCCCTGGCCGGAGCCGCTATTCCGCAAGATGCCGCGCCGCTCGCGATGGCCTACGCCGGTCATCAGTTCGGGGGCTTCTCGCCTCGGCTCGGCGACGGTCGGGCGTTGTTGCTCGGCGAGGTGACCGACAGCAACGGCCGTCGTCGCGACATTCATCTGAAGGGGTCAGGTCGCACGCCGTTTGCCCGCGGCGGGGATGGCAAGGCCGCGCTGGGGCCGATGCTGCGCGAGTACGTGATCGCCGAGGCCATGCACGCGCTCGGGATCCCGACAACGCGAGCGCTTGCGGTGGTCACCACCGGGGAGCAGGTCTCGCGCGAGGGGCTCCCACCGGGCGCGGTCCTCGCGCGCGTGGCGTCCAGCCATCTGCGTGTGGGCACGTTCGAGTACGCGGCACACCTGCCCGATCCCGACGTGCTGGCGAAGCTTCTCGCCTATTCGATCAGCCGCCATCACCCGGCCGCCGCCGGGGCGCCCGAGCCGTACCTCGCGTTTTTCGACGCCGTCGTCGAGTCGCAAGCGTCGCTCGTAGCCAGCTGGATGCTCGTCGGGTTCATCCACGGCGTCATGAACACCGACAACATGACGATCTCGGGCGAGACGATCGACTACGGGCCATGCGCATTCATGGACAGCTACGACCCGGCAACGGTGTTCAGCTCGATCGATCAGCACGGCCGCTATGCGTACGGCAACCAACCGAGCGTGGCCCAGTGGAACCTCGCCCGACTGGCCGAGACGCTGCTGCCGTTGAGCGACTCCGATCCCGAGGCCGCTGTCGAGGCTGCCACGACGACGCTCTCGACCTTCCCCGACCGCTACCACGGCTACTGGGCCGATGGCATGCGCGACAAGCTCGGGCTCGAGCGCGAAGACCCCGACGATTGCGACCTGTTCGCCGGGCTGCTCGAGCGCCTTCGTAGCGAGAGCGCCGACTACACGACGAGCTTCCGTGCGCTCGCCGATTCGCTTCGAGGCGACGAGCGAACGGTGCGCTCCATGTTCGCGGACTGGTCGGCGCTCGAGGCCTGGTCGGCGCGGTGGCGGGCCCGGCTCGCAGACGAGGGCCGTGATCCTCTCGAGGCGGCGACGGCGATGGACGGCGTCAACCCGATCCACATCGCCCGAAACCACCTCGTGGAAGACGCCCTCGACGCCGCGAATGGCGGCGATACGGCTCCCTTCCACGCATTGCTTCAGGTGGTTACCGACCCCTTCGATAAGCGCCCCGGCCTCGAGCGCTTCACGGAGCCCGCAGACGAGTCGTTCGCGACGAGCTTCCGCACCTACTGCGGGACGTAGCCCCGTCACCTACTCTCCAGCAGTTGCCGCCTCGGGCGGCACCCGCGAGCTCATTCGAACCCTTCAAACTGGAGCGCTAGCGCCATGGCCGCCACGGTTCCCTCGAATCTCGACATCGCTCAGGCGCACACGCTCGAGCCCATCACCGCGATCGCCGACCGCTACGGGCTCGATGAAGACGAGGTCGACGCCTACGGCAAGTACAAGGCGAAGGTCGGCCTGTCGCTGATCGAACGACTCGCCGATCGACCCGACGCGAAGCTCGTCTGCGTCAGCGCCGTCACTCCGACGAAGGCCGGTGAAGGCAAGACCACCACCTCGGTCTCGCTGACCCAGGGACTCGGAAAGATCGGTCGCAACCCGGTGCTGTGTCTTCGCGAGCCGTCACTCGGCCCCGTGTTTGGCATCAAGGGTGGAGCGGCGGGCGGCGGCTATGCGCAGGTCGTGCCGATGGAGGATCTCAACCTGCACTTCACGGGCGACATCCACGCTATCGGTGCGGCCAACAACCTCCTGGCGGCCGCTCTTGAGGCGCATCTGCTTCACGGGAACGTGCTCGGGATCGATCCCATGACGATCGGCTGGCGTCGCTGCGTCGACATGAACGACCGCGCGCTTCGCCAGCTCGTCGTCGGCATTGGTGGCCGGGCCAACGGGTACCCGCGCGAGACGGGATTCGACATCACCGCCGCCTCCGAGGTCATGGCGATCGTCGCGGTTGCCTCGGACCTGCAGGACATGAGGCGTCGCCTGGGCGAGATCACGGTTGGCTACACGTCCGAGGGTGAGCCCGTGACCGCCGACGATCTCCAGGCGGGAGGGGCGATGGCCGTGATCCTCAAGGAGGCGCTAAAGCCGAACCTGATCCAGACCCTCGAGGGCCAGGCCTGCCTGATGCACGGCGGGCCGTTCGCCAACATCGCCCACGGCAACAACTCGCTCGTCGCCGATCGCGTCGCCCTGAAGCTCGGTGACATCGTCGTGACCGAGAGCGGATTCGGGTCGGACATGGGAATGGAGAAGTTCCTCAACATCGTTTGCCGGATGGGCGGCCTGGCGCCGAGCGCGGTCGTGGTTGTGGCAACGGTGCGGGCACTCAAGCATCACGCGGGAGACCCCAAGGGCGAGCTCGATGCGGTCGAGCGCGGCGCCGCGAACCTCGGCAAGCACATCGGGATCGTCAAGGAGTTCGGGCTCGAGCCCGTCGTGGCCGTCAACCGACGGCCAGAGGACACGGACGAAGAATGCGAGCTCGTCCGACGTCTGGCGCTCGAGCAGGGAGCCTTCGCCGCCGAGAACAACGAAGCCTTCGCCCGCGGCGGCGACGGCGCGACAGAGCTCGCGGAGGCCGTCGCCGAGGCATGCGACCAACCCAACCGCTTCGAGCATCTCTACCCACTCGATGCGCCGATCACCACCAAGATCGAGACGATTGCCCGGCGCGTCTACGGCGCAGGCAACGTGAGCTTCGCCCCGGCCGCCCAGAAGCAGATGGAGACCTTCACCGCGACCGGCCTCGACAAGCTGCCGATCTGCATGGCCAAGACGCACCTCTCACTCAGCCACGACCCGGCGCTCGTCAACGCGCCCGCGGGCTTCGACCTACCAGTGCGCGATCTGCGCGCGTACACGGGCGCGGGCTGGTTGGTCGCGCTGTGCGGCGACATGATGACGATGCCCGGTCTCGGTGTGTCGCCCGCGCTGCAGCAGGTCGACATCGACGAGAGCGGTCGGACCGTCGGGCTGTTCTAGGCTCGCGGCCGACGATCGACCGGTTCGCCGGAAGCCGGTCATCCGGCTCCGGCGATCTCCTCCACAGGCAGGTAATCGAGGTCGTAGCCGAAGTACCTGGGGCCCACGACCTCGAGGCCCTCAGGGCTGCGCCAGCGCGCGTCGCACGGGGCGCCGACAACCATGACGCGGAAGCCGTACCGGATCTCCTCGGTCGTCACCGGGAGGCCGCTCTCGGCGTCGAGCACGATGATCAGATCGGGCGTGGTCGCGAGCACGTCACCGTCTCGCGTTGCGATCAGATGCTCGTTCTGAAACTCGATCTTCAGCGTCGCGCCCCGGTCTGACCCCGTCCCCTCGAGCCGGCAGTCGCCGCGGGCGAATCCCGCCTGCGTGCGCCGCTTCACGTCGACGACCTTCCCTTCGAACAGACGGAACCCGCGAAGCGTCGAGACAACAACGTCGATCGGATCCTCGTGCTCGCGCCGAGCAGACTCGATCGCCTCCCCCAGAGTCTGGGCGAGCTGAAGCGTGCCCGCGATCATCGCCTCTCCGACCTGAGCGCCCGTGAGGGCGTAGAGGGCAATCATCGACGAGCAGCCCATGTCGACCGTGACCGATCGCGCGAAGCGCTCGGTCCAGTGGTTGTCGATCGCCTCGAGAACTGCCGCGTTCCCTTTCTCGTCGGCGATTGCCATCGGGCAGGCTGCGATGCCGTAGAGGGTCGGGAGGCACATCTGGAGCTCGGGGAAGGCCCGGCCCATCAGGTCCGCGTCGACGAGCGGGATGTCGAGTGCTGCGGCCACGACGAACGGAATCGTCGAGTTGAGGCCTCCGGCCTCGATGCTCGTCGTGTGGGTGATCGGACTGTCGAGATATTCCTGGAGCGCACGAAATGCCCGCAGGCTCTCCTCGCCGTGCGGAATCTTCTCGACCATCACCGTCGGCGCGCCCATCATCGCCGAGGGGACGACGAGATCGTCGTCCTCGAGCTCTTCGACACCGACGAGACGCACGGGCCCGTGCTCGCGGATCGCCTGCTGGGCCATCAGCTTGCCGATGTATGGATCGCCGCCACCGCCCGTGCCGAGGACCGCCGCCCCGATTGCAAGGTGCTCGAGCTCGTGCTCTCCGATCAGTCTCATGTCAGTGCGAGATCCCCGACGGCCTTCACCCTGATACGAACCGCGTTGCTCGGCAAGTAGGCGAGCGGTACCTCTTCGATATCGACGACCTCGACCGTCGATGCCGTCGCACCGGCGCCGACCGCCCGGTCGACGGCCTCTCCACGCGCTTCATCGATGACCTCGTCTCGCTTCCCCTCTTCCATCGAGAAGACCCTGTCGACCTCCCCGCCGATCTGGCCGATCGCGGCGCCCACGGCATTCGCCACCGAGAAGTGGTCGGGGCGGAGGAGCTCAGAGACACCGGGCATGGCGTCGCCGACGAGGATGCTGCCCCCGCCGACCGCGACAACGGGAAGGGGCTCGCTGCTCGTCTTCATTCGATCGACCGCGCCCGCGAGCTGATCGTTCATCGCCGCGAGCGCGGACGACGTCAGCTCGTCCGAGAGGTCAGAGACGCAGGCAGCGTCGCCGATCTGTGCGCGCCCAGCGGCGACGGCGACGTCCGTGGCGGTGAGCTCGCTGCCTCCGAATACGCGCGCTCTGGTCGCCAGCTCGTACCCGACCGAGTCGGGGCCGATCGTGAGCTCCGGCTCGGTTCGGACGTGGCTCCCACCGCCGAGCCCGATCGACAGCACGTCTGGCATGCGGAAGTTGGTGCGCACGCCTCCGACCTCGACTCCGAGCGACGCCTCCCGCGGGAATCCGCCCTTCAGCACGCCGATGTCAGAGGTCGTGCCGCCGACGTCGATGACGGCACAGTCCTCGACACCAGAGAGCAGCGCCGCGCCGCGCATCGAGTTCGTGGGTCCCGAGGCGAAGGTCGCGACGGGATAGCGCCGCGTGTATTCCATGCTCATCAGCGTGCCGTCGTTCTGGCTCACGTAGACCGGCGCGTCGATCGCAAGCTCGCCGACCGCCGTCGCGAACCCGTCGACGATTCGGTCGGCCAGGTCGCGAAGGCAAGCGTTCATGATCGTCGCGTTCTCGCGCTCGAGTAGTCCGACGCGGCCGATCTCGTGCGAAAGACTGAGCGCGATGCCGGGGAGCTCATCCTGGATGATCGCGGCCGCCTCGAGCTCGAACTCATCATTGACGGGCGAGAAGACGGACGAGATGGCGACCGAGCGGATGCCGCGAGCCTCGATGTCGCTCGCGGCCCGCTTGAGCTCGTCGTGGTCGAGCGGAGATATGGGCCTACCGTCGAACTCATGCCCACCGTGGCACAGGTAGGCCTGCCCGCCAACAGCCGACCTCAGACGCTCGGGCCAGTCGACGAGTGGTGGAAGTGCCTGCGTGGCCGGCAGCCCGAGCCGGACTGTCGCCGTGGGCATCAACCGCCTCGCCTCGACCACCGCGTTGGTGAAGTGCGTCGTACCGATCATCACACCGCGAACCTGAGACGCCTCGATGTTGCTCTGCTCGACAAGCGTCTTCAGCGCGGTCGCGATACCGCTCGTGACGTCGGCGGTCGTGGTCGTCTTCACCTCGCCCAGGACCAGCGCGCCGTCCATCACGACGGCGTCGGTGTTCGTGCCGCCAACATCGATGCCGATACGCATGGCCGGGCAGCAATATCAGGTGGCGCCGCGTGCGGGCATGCGGGCCGGCCGGACTAACCAACGTCCCGGCAACCGGTTCCACTGCGGAGGTAAGTTTGTTGCATGCGGCTGAGCGATCAGCAACGCGCCGAGTTCGAGGAGAACGGATTTCTGATCTTCCCCGAGCTGCTCTCTCGGGACGAGGTCGAGGTCCTTCGCACCGAGATCGAGCGGCTCAGCGCGATCGAGACGGACCACATCGTGCGCGAGAGAACGGGTGCCGTTCGCACGATATTTCGAGTGCACGAGGAGGACGGGCCGACCCGATCTGAGCCATTCAGGATGCTCGCGCGGAGCGCACGCGTGCTCGGACCCGCGACGCAGGCTCTTGACGAGGACGACCTCTACATCTACCACTCGAAGGTGAATACGAAGGAAGCGATCGAAGGCACCGTCTGGCTCTGGCACCAGGACTATGGCTACTGGTACTGGGACGGCGTGCCCACGGCCAATCTCGCCACGTTCACGGTCGTTCTCGACGAGGCCACCGAGATGAACGGTTGCGTATACATCGTTCCCACCTCGCACAAGCTGGGGCGGTTGGAGCCCTACGCGGATGAGGAAACAACGGCCTACAAGCAGTGGACGATCGAACGCGAGCAGCTGATCGAGGTACTCAGCGACCTTCCCGAGCCGGTTCCGATCGCGGGACCGCCCGGCACGGCTGCCCTGTTCCACAGCAACGTCCTTCACGCATCGGGGCACAACCTCTCACCGAGAAACCGGTGGCAGATCTACTTCGTGTACAACCCGGTCGCGAATCGGCCGACTGACGTCGACGATCCGCGACCCGACTACGTTCGCTCGCGCAACTTCGCGCCCTTGCGAGTCGAGGACGATGCGGCGATCGTGCAACGGTCGGCCGCAGAAAGCTGAGCCTCGCCTGTGGAACTGTCAGGCGCGTGCCACTTCAACCATCGCTCCGAAGTGGGCCTGACCCACTGAAAAGCGGAACAGCTCGAGTGCGGTCTCCGGCAGCACCGGCGCGCCGGATGTGACCCGGTTCAGGCCAACAGTACCGTCACGAATCCAGACCACTCCTGCATTGATCCGATCGGTGACATGCGCCCGGGCCTCGAATGAGCCGCGCTCGTTGTACACGCGGACGGGGACGCCGTCAGAGAGGTTCCGAAATTGGGCGTCATCGGGTGATACCCAGAGCTCGGGTCCTGGATCGCGCTCTACCAACAGCGGCAGCGCCCGCCCGTTGTCGTAGAACGAATGGAACTGCGTCAGGGTTCGCCCCTGGCAGAGCGCCAACGGATAGTCAGCCTGCGTTCCCGCGTCCGCCGGGGCCTTCGCGTCGTGGACAGGAAGGGGCGGCAACCCGGCCTCGCGAGCTCGTTCGGAATGGAACTCGATCTTTCCCGACGGCGTGTCGAACGCATGGGTCGGATAGGCGGTGTGCGAGATCTCCAGGGCTGCCCTACCGTCGTTTCCTCGCAACGACGCAACCGTTACATGGCCCGTAGCGGGATGATCGAGGACGGAATCGAGCAGGGCCTCCTGCGACTCCCAGGGATAGAAGTCATCGACCGCGAGCCGGTCGGCGAGGCCCTTCAAGATCTCCTGCAGCGGCCGTGCGTCGCCGGCCGGCTCCAGAACTCTGTCCATCAGGTAGATGTGCGTGTGCGTTGCCTTGCAGCCGATGTCCTCGAGCCACGCCGTGCCCGGGAGCACGACGTCGGCGAATCGCCTCGTTGTCTCGTTCATGAACAGGTCATGGCAGACCACCAGATCGAGCTTGTCGAGGGCAGCCGCATGGCTCTCGGCCTCGGAGAACGACGACACCATGTTTGAGCCGAACATCAACAGCACCCGTACCCGGCCGTCTGTGAGAGAGGCCGTGATGTCGGACATCTGGTTGGCCAAGTAGTGCCCGGGAAGGCGCTCGTCACTGGCCGTTATGTTCGCGAAGCCTGCGCCGTGCGCGACGCTGCCGTGACGGGGACCCAGCCCGCCCCCGGCGGTCCCGTAGCTACCGATCAGTGCCGGGAGGCACGAAATCGCACGCGCGGCCTGCCAGCTGTTGTCGCCCTTGTGAATGGAGCTCCCGCCGAGGACGATCATCGCGGGCTTGGTGGCGGCATACGATCGGGCGAAATCGACGATGCGATCAGCGTCTATCCCAGTCTCCTTTGCTGCCCAGTCCGGTCCCAACGGCTGGACGTGCGACGAGAGCTCCTCGAAGCCGATCGTGTGCTTCGACACGAATTCGCTGTCGATTAGCTGTTCGCCGATGATCACGTGCATCACGGCGAGAGCCAGGGCCGCGTCAGCGCCTGGGCGGATTAGCATGACCTCGTCCGACTGAGCCGCAGCTTCTGTGCGCCGGACGTCGATCGTGACGACTCTTGCCCCGCGCCTTTTCGCAGCGATCAGATGTCGTGACGTATTCGGCTGGCTCGCCAGATTGGCCCCCCACATCACGATGAGCTCGGAGTGGGCGGCCATGTCCTCCTTGGTGTTGGTCTCGAGGGCCCCAGTGAGGCCAAGGCCGAATCCGCCGAGACCCCAGCAAATCATCGCGGCGTCCCAGCACTGGCAGCCGTAGAGATTGGCGAAGCGTGTCAGCAGCTGGCCGCCCGAGAAGACCCCGTAGTTGTTGGCGAGGTTGCCGTGGCCTTGCCACAGAGCAGTCGCTTCGCGACCGGCGTCATCACACCGCGCGGCGACGAGATCCAGCGCTTCATCCCAGCCTGCTTCCCGCCACGCGTCTTCGCTGCGGCGTTCGCGGATCATCGGCGTGAGGAGGCGATGCGGATTGTCCAGGATCTGGCGCGATGCCTGGCCACGCACGCAGAGGAATCCCTGGCTGTCCGGGTTGTCTGGGTCGCCCTTGACGCTCAGAAGCCGTCCATCCTGCACATCGACGCGCATGCCGCACTGCGTCGGGTGACAGTTCATCGGACACATCGTGGATGTGGTCTGGACTGTGCCGCTCATCGAGGCATCCTTCGCGCTGCTGTCTTCCGACAGGGAGCGTACCGGGCTCGAAACGGGTGACCCCGACGCTGCCCCGCCGAGCGGGCGCGCCTAAGCGCGGGTTGGCTTGCGCGCTCTGATGATCGCGGAGCCGGCGAACTCGTGGACGCGGTGCGTCTCGACGATCTCGATCTCGGTAAGACCTGCATTGGCGAGCGCCGTCGCGAACTCCTGCCGGGTGAGGGCGCCGGCGATGCAGCCCGTCCATTGCTGCATGTCCTGCCGTGTTGCCTCGTCCATGTTCTCGTCGGCGATCACGTCGCTGACGGCGAAGCGTCCGCCGGGTCGAAGCACGCGGGCGGCTTCGCCCAGGACTGCGTCTTTGTCGGCCGAGAGGTTGATGACGCAGTTCGAGATGACGACGTCGACGGTTTCGTCAGCCAGCGGGATCTCCTCAATGTGACCCTTGAGCCACTCGACATTGTCGATCCCTGCCTTGTCGGCGTTCTCACGCGCGAGATCGAGCATCTCGTCGGTCATGTCGAGGCCATACACCTTGCCGGTCGGACCGACGCGGCCGGCCGAGAGAAGGGCGTCGGCACCGCCTCCAGAGCCGAGGTCGAGCACCACTTCTCCGTCGTGGAGCTCGGCCACCGCGGTCGGGTTGCCGCAGCCGAGTGATACTGCGAGCGCGGAGTCCGGCACGACGTCGCGAGCCTCATCGTCGTAGAGAGAGGATCCGAAACCGGCCTTCGAATCCGGCTCGCAGCAGCTTTCCGACCCGCAGCAGTCGCTTTCCCCTGCCTTCTTCGCCGCGGCGGCGTAGCGGTCGCGGACTGCCTCGCGTGTCTTCTCCACGTCTTCGGGTGTTGTCACGTCAGCCATGATCGAAGCTCCTTCAGTGATTCGGGATTCACGTAGTAGTAGGCCCACAAGCCTCGGCGCTCGACCCCGACGATTCCCGCCTCTCGCAGCACCTTGAGGTGGTGCGAGATCGTCGGCTGCGAGAGGTCGAACAGCGGAGTCAGCTCGCAGACGCAGACCTTGCCGGCGTTGCTCCGCAAGACGTCCACGAGCTGTAGCCGAACAGGATCTCCGAGGGCCTTGGCGACCTGCGCCAACTGCACCGCGTCCTCGTCACCCACGTCGGGATAGGCGAGAGGCTCACAGCAAGGCTCACCTGCTGGTCGCTTCTGCTTTGGCACGAACTCTATATCGACAGCCATCTATGCATCAACGTAGCACACTAGATCGATAGACGTCGATATATGTGAGACATCGGCCCAGGCTGGTCGCTCCGCCGCACGCGCGACTACGCCACGGGAGCGCAGGCTCTGATCGACTCCACGAACTGGGCCTTGGCCTCCTCACGCGATGTGGTGACACCCGGCGGCGTCCGCAGCGACAGCATCGGGAGCGTCACGCCGGCCATTCGGAATTCCTCGATCTTGGCCCGGGCCTCCCCAGGCGTGCCGACGAGCCCGAACGCCTCGATGAGGCCGTCCGGCACCAGCGAGGCGGCTCGGTCGATCTCCCCGGCGGCATACGTTTCGCGCACGACCCCGACCTCGTCGCCAAACCCGGCCTCGGCCATGCGCGCGCGATAGCGCGGCAGCATGAAGATCTTGAAGGCGGCGCGATAGCGCATCCGCTCCCTGGCGAGCTCACCGTCGTCCGAGACGTAGGTCGGGATCATCTGTGCAAGATCGACGTCGCCGGGCTCGCGCCCGGCCTCGACCGCGCCCCGGTCGACGCAATCGCGCGCGACGCTGGCGTTCTCGGTCGTGTGCCATGTCGACATGACCCCCTGGCCAATGCCGCCGGCGATCTGGAGCATCTTCGGTACCACGGCTGCGACGTAGATGGGTATCTCGCGTCGCAGTGGCTCGAACCACAGGTCGTAGAACTCGATGTCGAGTACCTCGCCCTTGTAGTCGCGTACGACTCCCTCGCGGATCAGCTCACGAGCGATGTCGACCGTCTCGCGCAGCCGTTGGATGGGCTCTTCATAGTGCCCGCCGTGCATGGGGCCCACCTGGGCCTTGTGGTCTGATCCGACTCCGAGGACGAAACGCCCTTCCGAGAAATGGTCGACGGTGCACGCGGCCATGCCGATAGTCGTGGGCGTGCGCACGAACACGCTCGTGATGCTCGTGCCCAGCAGGATGCGCTCAGTGCTGAGGGCGGCGGCCGTCAGGATCGAGAACTGGTCGCCACACCGACCCTCGCACATCCACGCCGACTCGTACCCCAGGTCCTCGGCCAGCTCGATGCACTCCACGAGATCTGGCGGCGGCAGGTCACCGAGGAAGGCCACGCCCATCCGTTCCATCTGATCCTCCTCCGTTGCCGAGGCGGCGTCGTTCGCGAGGAGCGTACCGCGCTCGAACTTGGAAGAAGCCGAGGATCTAGACTGGCCCTCCAAGCGCGAGGCGAGGAGGACGGAACTGTGGGGCGCAACACGGACGCGGGCGAGCGAGAGCAGGTAGCCGCCGGCGGGCAGGCGCCGCCAGCAAAGAGAGCGTTCGTCAACGCCACGCAGATCGAGCAGGCGACCGAGCTGCTCATCGAGCACGGTTCGGACGCATGCGTGCTCGCCGGCGGAACGGACATCATGGTTCAGTACCCGCGCGGGCAGATCGCGCCGCGTCTGCTTCTCCACGTACGCGAGATCCCGGAACTCCAGGGACTCGCCGTCGATGACGAACGCACGAGGCTCGGCGCTCTCACGACCCACCGTGCGCTCGCAACGACTCCGGCGCTCGCGAACAGGCACGTCTCGCTCTGCGAAGCCGCGAGAACGGTCGGGGGTCGCCAGACACAGAACGTCGGAACAGTCGGCGGCAATGTCGTCAACGCGTCGCCCGCGGCAGACTTGCTGCCGCCGCTGCTGTGCTCCGACGCTCGTGTGACAATGCGAAGCGCACGCGGCCAGCGAACGCTGGCTCTCGACGAGTTCCTCATCGGAAGAAAAGAGACCGCGCTCGAGGCGGACGAGCTCGTGACCGAGCTCGAGCTGGACGCGCCCGGACCACGCACCGGTGACGTCTACCTGAAGGTGGGACGCCGCGGCGCGATGGAAGTCGCGCTGGCCGGGCTCGCGGCCCACGTTGAGTTCGACGAGTCCGGAGCCGTGGCCGACGCGCGCATCGCCGCCTGCGCCGTTGCGCCGACGGCGTTCCGGGCAACCGAAGCCGAGCAGGCGCTGCGCGGCAGGGCGCTCGAACCCGACGTCGTCGCCGAGGCCGGCCAGCTGCTGGCCAGGCGCGCGTCGCCAATCGATGACGTCCGAGCAACAGCTCGCT
The DNA here is from genome assembly GCA_965223695.1 of Gaiellaceae bacterium. Classification (GTDB taxonomy): domain Bacteria; phylum Actinomycetota; class Thermoleophilia; order Gaiellales; family Gaiellaceae; genus JAUVPB01. The sequence continues at coordinate 66,826 of CBDCXJ010000041.1, forward strand.
ACCGGAAGCGTGTTCTTCCCCGCCTACTCGGGCGCGCGCTCGAGATCTGCCGCGAGCGAGCCACTCGAGCGCCGAGCAGCGCATGATCCTCACGATCAGCGTCAACGGAGTGCAGCACGAGCTCGATGTCGATCCGCACGCGACGATGCTCGACGTCTTGCGCGACGAGCTCGCGCTGACCGGTACCAAGGAGGGCTGCACGGAGGGGGAATGTGGCGCCTGCACCGTCCTCGTCGACGGCGCTGCGGTCGACGCCTGCCTGCTGGTTGCCCTGAGCGTCGACGGCGCCGCGATCGAGACCGTCGAGGGAGTGGGCGGAGATGGGGGCGAGCTCTCGCCGCTTCAGCGCCAGCTGGTGGATCTCGGCGGAGTGCAGTGTGGCTTCTGCACGCCAGGGTTTGTGATGACGCTGACGGCGTTCCTGCGTGAGAATCGCTCGCCGAACCGGGAGCAGATCGAAGAGGCGCTCGCAGGGAACATCTGCCGCTGCACCGGCTACACGCAAATCGTTGAGGCCGTCGAGGCGACCGCGGCACAGGAGGCGGCGCTGTGAGCGCGCTCGTCGGCACGAGCGTCGCACGGACCGACGGCTCGGCCAAGGTAACCGGCGACGCTCTCTACGCCGTCGACTATGCCGAGCCCGGCATGCTGCACGCGCGCCTGCTCCGCTCCCCGGTCGCGGCCGGAACCATCGTCCGGCTCGACGCTGGTAGAGCCAGCGAGATGCCCGGCGTCCACGGCGTGTTCAGCGCCAGCGACGCTCCGACCTCTCGCGCCGGATGGGTGCTCAAGGAGCAACGGCTGTTCGATGGCGAGCTACTGCGCTATGAGGGCGAGCCGATCGCCGGCGTCGTCGCCGACACGCGCGAGCAGGCAACGGCCGCCCTCGCCGCCATCGAGCTCGAGATCGACGAGCTCGAGCCGGTCGCCGACCTCACCTCGGCCATCGCGCCTAACGCACGACTCGTCCACCCCGAATGGGAGAGCTACGAGCCCGCCGGGCCCGACGACCACCCGCGGCGGGGAAATGTCGCCGCCGAGCTTCTTCACGATCCCGATCCCGAAGCGTTCGAGCACGCGGTCTCGAGCGCACACGCGATCGTCGAAGACGAGTACACGGTTCCCCGCCAGTATCAGGCCTACCTCGAGCCGAAGAGCGCCGTGGCCTCCTACCGCGAGGGTCGCTACCTCGTCCACACCGCCCACCAGTACCCGTTCAACATCCGCGACCGCCTCGCGCAGCTCCTCGACGTCAGGCCGTCATCGATTCGCGTGCTCGGCCACCACGTCGGCGGAGCCTTCGGAGGCAAGCTCGACGCGGGGCTCGAGCCCTACGCGGCTCTGTTCGCCCGCCTGACCAGCCGGCCGGTCAAACTCGTCAACAGCCGCGAGGAAGACATCCTCACCTGCCCGTCGAGGAGCAACGCAACGGTGCGCCTTCGCACAGCCCTCGCCGCTGACGGGACGATCCTCGCCCGCGAGCTCGTCGAGCTCATCGACAACGGTGCCTACAGCGGCGAGACGCCCTGGCTCACGAGCATCCCGATGCACGTGCTCGGCCAGGTGTACCGACCGGGCATTACCAGGGTCAAGTCGACCCTCGCCTACACGAACACCGCGCCGACCGGCGCCTTTCGCGGCGTCAGTGGCGCCTCCCTCTACTTCGCGATCGAGCAGCACATGGACAGCTGCGCCCGCACACTCGGGATCGATCGGCGCGCGTTCCGCATGCACAACCTGATCGGCGAAGCGCACGTGACCCCGAACGGCCAGACGCTCGAGGACTCGGCGCTTCTTCGTGAGGCCTTCACACGCGTCGAGGAGCGAGCTCCCTGGACGGAACGCGCCGTCGGGAACGGAAGCGACGACAAGCTCCGCGGGAGCGCCCTGGCCGCGGTCACCTGGCTGACGAGCCCCGCGCCCGGCTCGGCAACGCTGAAGCTGAACGAGGACGGCACGCTGGGCCTGATCACCGCTGCGACCGATAACGGCTCGGGCGCCGTGACGATGGGCATCACCCAGATCGCCGCCGACGCGCTCGGCCTGCAAGCTGAGGACGTCGTCCTGCTGATGCCGGACACGGACGCGGCGAGCTACGACGCCGGATCGCAGGGGTCAAGGACAACGCAGCTTGCCGGCCGCGCCACGGCCATCGCGGCAGCCGAGCTCAAGGAGAAGCTGCTCGATTTCGCCTCCGGGCTGCTCGAGGCCGATGTCGCCGACCTCGAGCTCGAGGACGGGCACGTCGTGGTCGCCGGAGCACCGGAGCGCCGGATCCCGCTGGCACAGGCTGCGAACGCAGCGACGTTCGCCGTCGGGCCTCTTACCGGAACGGGCTCGTACGCAACCCCCGTCCCCGAGTACAACCCGGGCTGCGCGAGCGGCATGTTGTTCCCGGTGTTCCCGACTCCGACCTACCACGTGCATTACGCCGAGGTCGAGGTCGACCCTGTCACCGGCAACGTGTCCGTAACGCGCTACGTTGTGGCGCAGGAGGTCGGGCGCGCCATCAACCCAGCCGGCATCCGCGGTCAGATCCAGGGAGGCGTCGCACAGGGCATCGGCTACGCGCTCTATGAGAGCCTCGAGAGCGAGAACGGGAGATACCGCGAGCGCTCGCTCGAGACGTATCGGCTACCGCTGGCCTGCGACGTGCCGGAGGTGGAGATCATCCTCATGGAGCATCCCGGAGCCGAGGGACCGTTGGGTGCCAAGGGTGTGGCCGAGCCGCCTCTCGTGCCCGTGGCCGCGGCCGTCGCCAGTGCCGTCGCCGACGCGATCGGGCACCCGATCACGCGACTCCCGATTCGCCCAGATGACGTGCTTGCGGCGCTGGTCGGGTAGCGCTCGCGCCGAGCCCGTACCCTCCGGCCAGTGAGCGAACTGGCAATCCACCGCGGCAAGTACATCGGCGCCCGGGTCACCCGGCTCGAGGACCCCGGCTTGCTCGCCGGCGAGGCCCGCTACGTAGCCGACCTCACGCTGCCCCGGATGCTGCACGCCGCGTTCGTGCGCTCCCCCGTGCCGCACGCGACGATCCGCTCGATCGACACCGCGGCTGCCGAGGCCCTGGCGGGAGTCGAGACCGTGTTCACGGCCGCCGACATCACCGCCGAACCACTGGTCGACGCCATCGACATCGAAGCGCTCGAGAAGACCCCCGTGCCGATGCTCGCGACCGATCGGGTTCGCTTCGTCGGTGAGGGGGTCGCGGTGGTCGTGGCGGTCGACCAGTACATCGCCGAGGATGCCGCGGCGCTGGTCGAGGTCGAATACGACGACCTCGGGGTCTCGACGACCGTCGAGGAGGCGCGGGCCGAGGGGGCGGAACAGCTCTTCGACCACGTCACGGCGAACACGATCTACGACGGCACCCAGACGTTTGGCGACCCGGACGCCGCGTTCGCAAACGCAGACAGGGTCTACAAGCGCACGGTACGTGGCAACAGATTCGTCGCGGCTCCGATGGAGACACGCGGCACACTCGCCGACTGCGAGCGAGCCGAGGGAAAGCTGACCGTGTGGACATCGACGCAGGTGCCCGAGCTCGTGCGCATGCAGATCGCGGACGCGCTCGACTTCCCGGCGCAGAACCTGCGCGTCGTCGCGCCCCACGTCGGCGGGGGCTTCGGCCTGAAGGTGGCGGGGTTCCCGGAGGACGTCGTGATCCCCTTCCTCTCACTCCAGCTCGGGCGTCCGGTGCGGTGGATCGAGGACCGCCGCGAGAACCTGACCGGGGCACTCCACGCCAAGCAGCAGGTGATCGACGTGGAGGCTGCGCTCGACAGCGACGGGACGATCATTGCGCTGCGCGCGACCTGCAACGGCGACTCCGGTGCCTACTCGTGTGTCGCGACGAGCGCGCTGATCGAGCCGTGGTACGCGGCCTCGATGATGCCGGGCGTCTTCCGCGTGCGCCACTACGAGACACGCATCCTGGCGACGCTGACGAACAAGACACCGACCGGGCCCTACCGTGGCGTTGGCTGGACGGGCGGCCACACGGCGCGCGAGCACCTGCTCGACGAGATCGCGCGCGATCTCGAGCTCGACCCGGCCGAGTTCCGCAAGCAGAACATGGTTCGCGCCGATGAGTTCCCCTACGAATCGTGCGCAGGCCAGGTCTACGACAGCGGGAGCTTCATCGAGTCGGTCGATGCCGCGCTCGAGCTCGCCGGGTACGAGCAGCTCCGTGAGGAGCAGTTTGCCGCGAGGCCTGACGGCCGCTACATCGGGATCGGAATCAGTCCCTACGTGGAGCCGACCGCGCACGGAACGGAGTCGGCCGAGCAGCTGTTGGGGTTCCCGTTCCCCTCACACGACAACTCGACGGTGACCATGGATCCGTCTGGCAAGGTCACCGTCGCTGTCGGAGTGACAACTCAGGGGCAAGGCCACAAGACGACCTTCGCGCAGGTCGCCGCAGACGCGCTCGGCGTCGACCTGGACGACGTCTCGGTCGTGCAGGGCGACACCGACGCCGTGCCGTTCGGCATGGGGACGTACGCGAGCCGTGCCGCCGTGATCGGCGGCGGAGCGACAGCGCTAGCGGCGCTCGACGTACGCACGAAGCTGCTCAAGGCGGCCGGCCTCCTGCTCGAGGTCGCCGCCGACGACCTGACGATCGAGAGCTCGCGCATCTACGTCAAGGGCTCACCGGACACGGGAATGGCCGTGAGCGAAGCGGCCATCGCCGCCTACTGGGCACCGAATGCCCGCACCGAGGGCGAGGACCCATATCTCTCTGCGACGCGTTTCTACGACCCAAAGGCGACGTACGGCAACGGCTGCATCGTCTCGGTCGCCGAGGTCGACGTCGCCACCGGCCACGCCCAGGTCACGCGCGTCGCCGCCGTCGAGGACTGCGGCACGGTGCTCAACCCGATGATCGTCGACGGTCAGGTGCGGGGCGCGATCGCGCAAGGCATCGGCGGCGCGATCTACGAGGAGATCGTCTACGACGAGGGGGCGCAACCGCTCTCGACCACCTACCTCGACTACTTGCTCCCGACGGCAACCGATGTCCCGGAGATCCTCGTCGGTCACCTCGAGACGCCATCGCCGGTCACCGTGGGTGGGATCAAGGGCATGGGCGAATCGGGATTGATTGCGGCGCAGGGCTCGGTGGTAAGCGCAGTGCTCGATGCGATCTCGCCGTTCGAGCCCTCGCTCGAGGTGCTCGAGCTGCCGCTTACGCCCAACCGGATTCTTCAACTGATCGGGCGCATCTGACGCGCCTGAATGGTCTAGGTGTTGAGTAGGCGCACCGGCGCGCCGCTCACGGACGCGCCCGCGCCCTGGGCGCGGCGCCCTCGATCATCTGCGAGAAGCTCCGCATCGCCTCCTCTCGAGTCGCGTAGACGCCCTGCGGGAAGACGAACGCCGTGGTCACACCCAGCTCGGCATATGAGTCGAGCTGCGCCCGACACGAGGCGCTGTCTCCGATGACGAAGATCGAGTCGACCATCTCGTCGCTCACGAACCGGGCGGTGCCGGCATCCGCTCCTTCGCCGTCCCCACTCCTTCTCGAAGGGGCGGCCCACGGAGGAGCTCGTGCGACAGGTGGCTGAGATCAAGGCGAGACTCGGTCTGGGGGAGCTTCCGGAGAAGACCGGCGAGACCTCGGCCCCCTGAACCGATTCGAGGCGCGGAGCCCCTTCTTCACGCGCGTGGGCGTCGATCTCGGATCCCTGCCGCGAACGATGGCTGGGCGTCTACGAGTGCGGAACGATGCAGGCGTTCTTGCCGGATGCGCCCTCGTGGGTTTGCGCGGCGTCGCGCGCCTTCAGGCGTAGTCGGGGTTGGCGCAGTACCAGGCCACGGTCGCCGGGATCGCGTCGCGGTGTGGCGTCACATCGGCGCCAAAGCGCGCCTCGAACTTGCTGTGATCGATCACGTGAGGCCTGTCGAACTGGTAGACGAGCTCCGCGACCTCGCCAACGTCCGCCTGGAAGCGGCCGATGACCTTGATGAAGAAGCCGCTCAGCTTCGAGCCGCGTACGCGAGGCGTGAGGCCAAGCTCCTCGAAGACGATCGTCGCGAGCTCGCGATGCGTCAGGGTCGGTGCCGCGGGTACATGCCAGACTTCGCCGAGCGCCGCCTCCTCCTCGCCAAGCGTGATGAAGCCACGCGCGAGGTCCTCGACATAAACGTAGGTGTGCGGCGCATCGACGTCGCCGAGTATCCGCATCGGCCTTCCGGCGATGACCGGGTAGATGTGACGCTGCCCGAACGTCGACCCGTACGCCGAGTTGAGCGCGCCCGGCCCGTACATCGCCGCTCCGCGCCCCACCACTGTCGGCACCCGACCTTCAGCGTGCGCTCCGAGTACAGACGCGGCCAGCTCCGCGCGCAAACGACCTTTGCGCGTCGTTGAGCTCTCGGGTAGCTCTTCGGTGATCGGCTCACTGACGGCGCCGTAGGCATAGACGTCGTCTGCGTACACGAGGCGCGAGCCCGCTCCCGAGAGGGCCTTGAGCGTCGCTGCGACGACCGGCGGGAACAGCGCGTACCAGTCGACGTAGTGCGCGTTGAGACAGAGGAAGACCGTACGAGCGCGGCTGCAGAGCTCCGCGAGCGCCTGCGCGTCGCGACCGTCGATCGCGCGCGGCTTCGTACCCGGCATGTCGTAGGCCGGGTTGCCGACGACGCTCACCAGGGTCACTTCCGAGCCGCGTTCCTCGAGCTGTCGGGCAAGCGCCGTTCCGAGCGGCCCAGCTCCCAAAACGACCTCTCGGCTCATGCCGGCACCGTAATCGCGGCTGCTCCCCGCTCAGCTTGGAGGGTGCTCCGTGAACCACGCCACCGTTTCCCTGACGGCCTCGCGGTGGGGTGTCACGTCTGCACCGAAGGCCCGCTCGTACTTCGAGTGGTCGACGAGCCACGGGTTCACGTACTGGTAGACCTTCTCGCGCTTGAGCTTGCGCATGTCAGCGTTGAACAGCGCGAGGGCGCTGAGCACTAGCCCGTTCGCCACGCGAATCCGTGGCTTCTCGCCCATCTCCTCGAAGATCATGCCGAGAGGCTCCCTCGGGACGATCGGCTTTGCGCTCGGAACGTGCCAGATCTCTCCAAGCGCCTCCGCGCGCTGACCGAGCGTGATCAGCGCCCGGGCGCAGTCGTCCGCATAGGTGTAGGTATGCACGGCGTCGAGATCACCCAGGAAGTTGGCCGGCTTGCCGGACATGATCGGTCCGAAGACCTGGTCGCTCCCGATTCCGTGACGCACGTTGGGCCCGTAGATGTCCGACGCCTGACCGACGGTAGCCCCGGATCTTCCCGCTCTCGTGCGCCGCGATGGTTTGACTCGCCATCTCTGAGTAAAACTTGCCGGCCCTGCGATCGCCGTAGGAGTGCGGGCTGTCCTCCGACATCGGCCCGTGCGTCGGGTCGTACATGTAGTGATTGCTCGCAACGACGAGCTTCGCTCCGGTCTCCGCAGCCACCTCGATGATGGCGTCCTGCACCGCGGGAAAGAGGCACTGGTAGACGACGTCGCCCCCCTGCATCACCCGCCGGACATCGTCGACGTTCGAAGCGTCGGCCTTCGTGACCTGCACTCCCGGCGGAACCAGAGCGTCACCGCTCCGATTCACGCCACGAACCGTGGCACCCTGCCTGGCCAGCTCCCGCACCACTGCGTTGCCGATCCCACCGCTTGCACCGAACACGACGTGCACGCCCGTCATCTCGCTCTCCTTCACGTAGCGATCGCCTAGGTTTCCACGCCGCGGCCCCCAACGCCAGGCAAACCCGAAGAATGCGAGCTCGATCCCGAGCCTCACGACGCCGGCAACGGGGACCGGTGCTTGCCGGAGCAGCTCGGGTCGCCTTGGTGCGAAGCGCGCGGACACCGCCGCGCTGAATAGATCCTGTCCGACGGCCACGGGGCCCGGGCCCCCGACGGTCACGCTCGCCATCGACTGTTCGGCGACTGCAGGGAAGACAGCCTCGGCGGCCACGGGAGCCCGGTCAACTCCGGCGACTTACACGATGACCGTGGCCACCAGGACGGCGAAGATGAGCGGCCCGTAGGCTGCCAGCGCGGCGGTCCAGCCGAGTTCCGCGGGGTCGGCCTGCCCTGGGCCTTGACGTCCGGCGGCTCGTTCGTACAGTGGGTAGAGAGGGGTGGCCGGACCGGGAGTCGGCTGTGGTACGACCGCCCGTGTCGTCGAGCCAAGGAGTGTCCCCGATGGCGGCAACTGCCGCACGCAGTAATCCCCGCGAGTCAGCTGGTCGTTCACGGCGCGCTTTGGGCTTGACCCTCAGCCTGTTGTTGGCCGCCGCGACCGCGCTGCTTGCGGCCGCTACGGCGCAGGCGGGCGGCGGCAACACGTGGGCGGGCACCTGGAGCACCGACTTCAACACGATGACCCTCACAGGCGACTCGCAGGGCTTCTCCGGCAACTACGACTGGGACGAGGGACGCATACGCGCGACACTCACGAATGCCGCCAAACGGCTCTACGTCGGTACCTGGGATGAAGTGCCCAGCCGCACGGGCCCAAGCGATGCTGGCGACATCGAGTTCACACTCGCGGGCGACGGCAAGTCGTTCACGGGTCGCTGGTGCTACGAGGGCGGGACTTCGTGGGCCAACTGGAACGGCACTTGCACGGCTGGTCCTTGCCTCAACAACTCCGTGACCTCAGTACCTCCACCTCCACCTCCTTCGCCCCCGAAGAAGAAAAAGGCCAAGGGACTGGGCATCGACTACTCCATGCCGAGTCGATTCGGCAAGCGGGGCAAGAGGGGTCTGATCAAGTACCCGACCAAGAAGCAGATCAAGCCGCGCAACTGGCGCGTCGACTTCGTCGTGAGGCGCAAGGACGGAAAGCCGTGCCGCCAGTCAGACATCCTCGTCGCGAACGCCGGCAACGCCCGCTTCTACCGTGGCGGTCGCAACCCGTGCCGCTTCTACGGACTGTTTGCGAAGGAAGGCGCATACAACCTCAAGGTCACGCTGAAGACCGGCAAGGGCAAGAAGCTGCGCAAGCACAAGGCATCGAGAAAGATCGTCGTGCAGGATTGGTTGATCGTCGGGCTGGGAGACTCGAACGGGTCCGGCGAGGGTACGCCGGATATCCCGAAGCCCAGCCTCAGGAAGCCAGCCAAGTGGCAGGAAGTGCTCTGCGATCGCTCGGCCAACTCTCACCAGGCCCAGACAGCACGGACGGTCGAGCGAAGAGACAAGAGAACGTCCGTGACCTTCGTCCATCTGTCTTGCTCGGGTGCGTCCATCGCCAAAGGGCTCCTGGGCAAGTACGGCGGCATCAACAAGGGCAGGATCCATCCTCCGCAGGTCAGCGCCATGAAGTCGCTTGCCCAGGGCCGCGAGATCGACGCCGTGATCATCTCGATCGGCGTCAACGACCTCGGCTTCGCCGCCCTCGTCAAGGAATGCCTCGGATTCCCGAACTGTCCCGTGCGGGCATTCCCGCACTTCACATCGGAGACGACGCTCCATCAGGTGATGCAGGCGCGGCTCGCATCGTTGCCGCGCCTTTACGACCGCCTTTCAAGGGCGTTGAAGAAGCAGAAGATTCCGGCGCGACGTGTGTTCATCACCGAGTACTTCGATTCGACCAAGGACGAGAACGGGCAGACGTGCGACCCATTGATCTCTACAACCGCGACGCATTTCGACAGAGCAGAAGCCCAATGGGCCAGTGACTCCGTTCTGACGCCTCTGAACCAGGCGGTGCGTGCCGCCGCGCAGAAGCATGGGTGGCGTCTCGTCGTCGGCTCCGAGCAAGGTTTCCGGACGCACGGCTATTGCTCGCCCGACCCGTGGATCGTCGGAATCACCGAGTCGCTGGCCAGGCAGGGCGACGGCAACGGCACCTTGCACTCGACAGTCCGCGGAAATACATTCCAGGCCGGCCTCGTCTATGGGCAGATGCGGCTCGAGTTCTACAAGGACGGCCGCACACGCGTACCAGCGCGCTAAGCGCCCGACCGAAAACTTTTAGCGAGCGGGAGACGGGACTCGAACCCGCGACCCTCAGCTTGGAAGGCTGACCACGCTGAGGTGGCGTGCGACAACAGTCGGCGACAAACTCGCTCAGGCGTGAGGTGCAACGGCATCGGCTGGCGAGTAGCCGGGCCGTCCCTCTCGGACATCTAGCGTCGCTTGTCGCTTGCGTCACGGCCTGACTCAGGAGCAGCTCGGCCACACGACGCCAAGAATGACGCTCGAGGTCTACGGACACCTGTACCCCGGCAGCCACCGCGACGTCGCCAAGCACCTTGACGCGGTGCTCGAACTCAGCAGGAACGAGGCTGAGACGGGTTGAGCCGTGCGTCCTCGTGCGGTCCACCGTCTCCCGCAGGTGCGCGTTAGATGCGCTATTCCCTTGCGCGGCGGCCATGGAGCGTACCGGGCTCGAACCGGTGACCTCCGGCTTGCAAAGCCGGCGCTCTCCCAACTGAGCTAACGCCCCGCCGTCAAAACTGTAGCGCCTGCTCGGCAGGCCACCCGAACCCGAGTCGCCCATGCGTCAACGAGGGCCACTGGGAGCTCGAGGGGATCACGTTCCACGACCTGCGTCACAGTTACGCGAGCCTGATGTTCGCCGGCGGCGCGCACACTAAGCTCGTGCAGGAGCAGCTTGGCCACACCACCCCAAGAATGACGCTTGAGGTCTACGGGCACCTGTACCCGGGTAGCCACCGCGACGTCGCCAAGCACCTCGACACCATGCTCAAACTCAGCGAGAACGAGGCTGAGACGGCGTGAGGTGTGTGGTCCCTGTGTGGTCCGGCGTGGCGGAGCAAGCGCTCGTCAGCTTGCGGGAGCCTTACGTGGCAGGAGTGGAGCGTACCGGGCTCGAACCGGTGACCTCCGGCTTGCAAAGCTGTTATGACCCGCTGTCGCGTGCGCTCTCCTGCTGAGGAATCGCACTGAAGACAGGGCCTGTCACTCGTCGCAAGG
>CBDCXJ010000042.1:0-79198 GCA_965223695.1 Gaiellaceae bacterium
TAGTAGTAGCTCCAGAGACGTGGACTGCGAAGCAGACCAAGAAGCGTCGCATGTTGTACTGCTCGAAGGCGAGACCCTGACAGCTAGCTTGGCGAGGCAGGCTAGGAAGATGCGCGCTCGACGGCACGATGTCTCGGGAAATGCCCCCACCACCATTGTCGATCACCCAGACGGGCAAGCCGCCACCGGGGGTTCCGTGGTAACGGCGTTCGGTTCCACGACCTGCGGCACACCTACGCCGGCCTCATGATCGCCGCCGGCGCGCATACAAAACTCGTCCAGGAGCAGCTCGGCCACACACACACGCCCACTACGCTCGACGTGTACGGACACCTCTACCCCGGAAGCTACACCGACGTCGGTAGCTACCTCGACGAGCTCCTCGCACAGCCCACCGAAACGGAGGCCGAGCAGGCGTGACCGCCGGCCAGTTTCGAATCGAAGGAAACGAAGGTCGCGTCCGGTTTGGCTCGAGGTGCGGGGTCCCTGCTGGGTCCGGACAGATCGTCGCCGGGCGCTAGATCGGCCGAACCGCCTGTGTTTGTTGAGGGTGGCCGACGGGACTCGAACCCGCGACTACCGGGACCACAACCCGGGGCTCTACCAACTGAGCTACGGCCACCACGAGCCTTTCCAACCATAGCGGAGGGGTCTCAGACGACCAGGCGGGCCGGCGGGCGCGACCACGCCTCGTGCCCACGGGCGTCGACCAGCCTTCAGAAGAGCTTCAGCTCGGGCTCGCGCTCGCCGCGTAGCACCGCGAGGTCGACCTCGACGCACGCCAGCTCGCGCGCCTCGGCCAACGTCCGCGCTTGTGGCTTCACGACCTGCGCGGCGAGAACACCACGACAGTCGACGAGGTCGGGATCGAGCCGGATTCGCTCCAGGTAGCGCGTGAGCTGATCAACGGCGTCGGTGGTCGCGACCCGCTTGACCTCGACTGCGACCCAGCCGTCATCCTCGTCGCGGCACATCAGGTCTACGGGGCCGATGTCGGTCGGCCACTCGCGGCGCACGAGACGCAGCCCGTCGCCGCATGCACTCGGCAGTTCGGCCAGCGCCTCCTGGAGATGTGCCTCCACCCCATCCTTCTCGAGGCCGGCGACCTCATCCATCTCGTGTGCGCTGTCGCTCACGACCTCGGACACGAGGATCTCGAGCTGCTCGTCGCCTTTGAGCTTGCGCACGATGATCCGCTCGAGCGGATCTCCTTGTTCCTCAATCGCGGTCGGCGGCGTCATCCAGTTGAGCGGCTTGTAGCCGCCGCTGTCGGCGTGCACGAGAACCGAGCCGTCCGACTTGAACATGAGCAACCGCAGCGCCTCCGGCAGAAACGCGTTCAGGCGCCCGGTGTAACGCACTTCGCAACGAGCAACGACGAGTCGCACGGGGCGCTCACGGTACTGGCGTTTTCGGACAGGTCCGCTCGCGGCTTGGCGCCGGCTACGACCGGGCCAGCGACCCGGACAGTCCGGGACGCTCGCCCGGCGCGGCGGTCTCCGCCGTCGGGCGAGTCGCCCCGCCAGGACGTGGACTGAGCGTTGCTACGGTGAGTCGAGGCGCCTGTAGCTCAGGGGACAGAGCAGCGGCCTTCTAAGCCGCGGGACGGGGGTTCGAATCCCTCCAGGCGCATCGTCAATAGGAGCGGGGAAACCAGCGCCGGGCATGGGCTTTCGCCCATCAGGCGGCCGCGGCCGCGGCTACCGCCGTTGACAACTGGCCGCTCAAACCCCACCACCACCCGCAATCCAACCCCAACCAGGCGCCACCCAGACACCACCACAACCCCACCCACACAGCAGGGCGAGCCAGCAAGCCCCAACACCTTGACCACCCCTGGCGCTCAGGCAGCCCCGTCCTCCGAGGCTGCAGAGAACAAGAGCGCCCCAACCAGGTTGTCCTCCGCCAACAGATCCGCCGGACCAGTCGCCCCCACCTGCTCCCGCAACACCACCGCCGTCATTGTCCCGCTTCACGAATGTGGCAGGGTTTCGGGCTCGGATAGCTTGATGGTCTGATGGTTGTTGATGGCTTGGAGGTGGACGTCGAGTGGGCGGCGCATGTCGATGCCTTCGTGCGGGCGGATCTGGTTGAAGAGCTGGCGGTAGCTCTCGACCTTGAGTCCGAGGTCGAAGCCGTTGTCGATCTCGTGTCTGTAGAGGTGCTCGTATTTCAAGGAGCCGAAGGCGCGTTCGCGGACACCGTTCTGGTTCGGCGAGTTCCGCCGGGTGCGGATGTGGATCAGCTCCGGCCGCTTCTCGATGTAGGCGGCGAAACGAGCGGCCTTGAAGCACGGCCCGTTATCGGTGACGAGCGCTATCGGGCGAATCTCGCTGCTCACGTGGTCGACGAGCAGTTCCCGCAGCGGCCGGCCGGTTAGCCGTTCGGTCTCGTCGATCGCCTGCTCGAGCGTCTCGATCGCGTCGCGATGGCTCGCCGTGGTGGAGACATGCCAGCCGAGCTCGAGCTTCGAGTAGTAGTCGGCGACACCACCGATCCGCCAGGTGCCGCCGTGGCGGGTCTCGAACTCGGTGAAGTCGAGCTGCCAGACTTGATTCGGACCCGACGGCTCCACCACGAACGCCGCTCGTCGCGCCTTGGCGTGCTGGCGACGCTCGGCCTGGTAATCGACGGGCAACACTCTCCCTGTGCGCTTCAGCGCCCTGCGCACAGTCGAGTCGGGAGCGTGGTGGCCATCGACGCGCATCAACATCGCGACCTTGCGGTGAGCCCACGCCGGAAAACGATCCGCGTACTCAACAGCCACCGGCTCAACCCTGTCCGCTGAGGGCGCCGGCCATGGCCCCTTCACAGGACGGCCCTCACGCTCACGCTGCTGCCAGCGTCTGTACGAACGCTCCGGCACACCGATCAGCCGCGCGAAACGCGTCGTCGGCATCCCTTCCTCGAGGCGGATCACCTCGAGCTCCTCGTAGGCCCCAACCGGCCCTCAGCGCTCTTCTTCCACACCCGCAGCTCGACATGTGCCTCGCCGAGCGCGGCCTTCAACTCCTCATTCTCAGCCGCGAGCGCACGCTCCCGCGCGTTCGGACCACTCGCAGCGCCAGCATTGGCCAAACCAGCCTTACCGCTCTCGAGGAACTGCCGCTTCCAATTCGAGATCGACTGCTCGCTCGCCTTCCCCTGACGAGCAGCCTCCGCACACGTCATCCCACCCGAGACGACCGCGAGAACGAGCCTGAACTTGTCTTCAACAGAAAAAACCGGAGGACACGCCATTCGATGCTCCCTTCACCAGGAGCCCGACACTAACCCCCCTGCCACAATCCGCGAAACGGGACACCAGCGTTCATTTGCAGCACGTCTCAACGCCCTCTATGCTGAGTTCCTCGCCGAGGTGATGATACACGGATGTTGCCTATGAAATGGAGTTGCCTATGAAATGCATATGCCTGTTCGGGCTTCTGGCGATTCTCGTGCTGACAGCTGGAGCTTGTGGTGGTGATACGGAAGAGGTCCCCTTGCGGATAGGGGTGATGGAATCGGTCACAGGCCCAGGTGAGACCTATGGCACCGTGGCCGTTCAGGCTAAGCAGATGGCCACGGATGAGATCAACGCTGCGGGCGGTATCAATGGGCGCATGCTGGAACTCATCGTCGAAGATTCAAAGTGCAACGCTCAGGACTCGATCACAGCATACAACAAGCTAACCAACGTGGATGAAGTGAAGATCATCCTCGGGACATCCTGCAGCAGTGCGATGCTTGGCGTCGCGCCCTTGGCCGAGGCTGAAGGCGTCATCCTCTTCTCGGGACTGGCAACCAACCCGGACATCGCCAAGGCCGGAGACTACATCTTCCGCACCGCGCTCAATGACGCCCAGTTGGGTGTCGACACAGGGAACGTGCTCTGGGCTGATGGGATCCGAAGGCTGGCTACCATCACTGAGGCAACCGACTACGCCGAGGGTGTAAGGCGCACCTCCGTTATACAGTTCGAGAAGCGGGGCGGTCAAGTGGTAGGCGAGGAGCGATACGCATCGGACGTCACCGACTTCAGGACCCAGCTGACAAAGCTGTTCAGCGAGAATCCAGACGCCCTTCACGTCGCCGCACAGTCCGAGTTCGCCGGTGGCACCATCGTCAAGCAGGCTCAAGAGCTGGGCTATCAAGGCCCGATCTACTCTGAAGTCGTGCCGATTGGGACGACGGCACTCGAAATCGCCGGCGACGCTGCTACCGGCCTGAAGGCCATCACGGCGGATCTCGATCCGTCCAATAACAAAGCTCAGGAAGTTCTTGCCAACTTCAGGGCCCGGTACGACTACATCACGCTGCCCTGGTACATCGGTTCGGCCTACGACGATGTCTACATCGCTGCCGAATGTCTCAAGAAGACGAACGACGACCAGAATGCAGACGGATTCAGAGACTGCATGTACGGGATCACCTGGAGCGGTGCGATCGGAGACAACTACAACTTCGACTCAGACGGCGAGGTCGGTGGTCTTGCCAACGTGGTTGTCCAGGTTCTGCCGCCAGGTGAGAGGACTGAAGATAACCAGGGTTACAAGGTCTTGGGCACTGCTCCGACCGAGTAAGCCAAAGATATCTCTCGAACTAGTCTCCATAACCGACTGAAAGCCGTTGCGAGGGTTTGCGTTGCTTAGGTGCCGCGCTGGCGAAGGCCGGCCCCTCGCATCATTCCAACTTTCGGGTACTCAGCTTCTGGCGACCGTCCTGACGGTCACAGTCATAGGTTACGTCAGCTGGAAGATCGGCCAGTCTGCCGACCAAGCCCTGCAGTTTGCGTTTAACGGTCTCGCCGCGGGAGCTGTGTACGCCCTGCTCGCGATGGGATTTACCCTCATCTACAGCACCGTCTGGTTCTTCGACCTGTACTACGGCGCCGCAGCAGCAATCGGCGCCTACGGCGTCTTCTACCTGAGGTCTCAGGAGTCAACACACGGGCGATACGAGGCTAACAGCCTCTACGTCAATATCGTCTTTGCCGCGGTGGCCGCCGGAGTTGTCGCCTGGGCCTTCCACGCGGCCCTCTCTCCCCGACTCCGCGCCCGTTTCAATCCCATCGCTCTGCTTGCTTTCGGAGGTCTCCTGGCCACGGGCGCCGGGGTCTACACGGGGCTTGTCCTCGCCTACCCGAACGAACTCAACGTCATGCTCGGCCCCGCCATCGGAGTGCTGGTGGCGATAGCCCTGGGCTCGATGCTCTACCGGGGCTCTCGGCGCATCCTGGCGAGCACCAGCTCCGTGCCGTTTCTTGCCCTCACGACGACTGCGGCGGCAACTCTGGGAGCATACTGCGGCTTCCTTGTGGCAAACACTCCTGGGTCGAGCCTCTACCTGAGCTGGGGCGTGTCATGCCTGCTGGCAGGGGCTGTCGGCCTCGCCCTCTACAGGGGCCTGTATATGCGCATGCGCGAACGGGCGAGGTCGCCCCTCGTCATGCTTGTCGCTTCCCTCGGTGTCCTGTTGGCGATCACCGCCTTCACCACCGTCGTCTTCCAAAGCGCACCACGCCCCCTTCCAGAGACCTTCGGCAGCGATCCCTGGACCGTCGGTGGGGCAAGCATCAAGGGGTTCAGCGTCTTCACCGTCGGTGTTGCTCTCGCAGGCTTCACCGCCCTGCTCCTCCTCCTGAAGAAGACCTCCTTCGGAAAGGCGGTACGGGCCATCGGCGACGACGAAGAGGTGGCGAAAGTAGTGGGAATCAACACCGCCGTCGTCATCGCCATCGTCTTTTTCATAGGCGCGATCTACGCTGCCCTAGCAGGGCTTTTGAGTGGTCACGACACCGCCATCCAACCCAAGATAGGCCTTCTGCTCCTGTTGAAGGGCTGGATAGCCTCCGTGGTGGGAGGAATCGGAAACCTCTACGGCGCCATTGTAGGCGGATTCATCTTGGGCATAGTCGAGCAGTTTGGCATCTGGGACATCGCCGGCGAGTGGAGGGACGCCATCTCTTTCATCCTCCTGATTCTCTTCCTCTCGTTCTGGCCTAAGGGACTGCTACCGAGGAAGTAGACCGATGCTGCCGGATTCACAGGCGTACCGGGAGCTGGCGAGGCTCGCGCGAAACCCTCGGGAGTTTTTCCGGTCATCGAAGAATAGCGTTGAGCTGTGGGCGAACCTGTTCGTGATCACCTGGGCGCTGGCGTTCATGCTCTGGCAAGGTGTCGGCTTTGCCATAACCGTCGGCACCATCTTCGCCATCTGGGCGATATTGGCAGTCAGCCTGAATTTGGTGGTGGGATTTACTGGCCTGCTGTCGGTGGGACATATCGGCTTCTTCGGTATCGGAGCCTACGCGATGGCCATCCTCACCTCAGATCCTGCATACGAACAGCTAGGGACAGGCGCCGTCCCTACCTTTGGTTGGCCCTTCTTCGCCGTGCTGCCTGTCAGCGCAATCTTAGCTGGCCTGGTGGCCATCGTGGTCGGGATGGTATTCAACCGATTCAGAGACGATATCTTCGTCCTCGTCTCCTTCGGCTTCGCCGTTATCTCCTTCAACGTCTTCCTGAACTGGCGAGATCTTACCGGAGGCGCATTTGGCATCCACGAGATCGGGAAGCCTCAGATAGGCGGATGGGTGCTCGATAGCGAAGTCGAGTTCCTGCTGTTAGCTCTCGTGTTCCTCGCCATCGTGATGCTGATCTCCTGGTTCATCGTGACCTCATCGTTCGGACGGGTGCTTACCGCCATTCGAGAGGACGAGAAGGCCATCGAGGTCTTTGGCTACCGGGGAGCCCACTACAAGCTCGCTGTCTTGGTCATCTCGGCTATGATGGCGGGTCTCGCTGGCGGCCTGTTTAGTAGTTGGACTAGCTTCATCGACCCCAACTCGTTCATCCTGCTCGAGTCGATCCTTCTGGTATCGATAGTGATCCTCGGAGGATTGGCCACAATCTGGGGTTCTCTGCTTGGTGCGATGGCCTTCGTACTGCTCGAAGAGGGAATGCGCTTTCTGCCATTCCTGCCGAACGAGTTCATCGGACAAGCCCGACAAATCGTCCTGGGTATACTGCTGGTGTTGCTCATGCTTTTTAGGCCTCAGGGCCTGGTTGGGAAATACAAGCTATGAGCGACGCTCACACGGAAAGCCAGGGACTTTTCGCTCTCGAGACACGAGAGATCTCAAAACACTTCGATGCCATTAAGGCCGTCGACCGGCTCACGCTCTCCATTCCTCGAGAGGGAATGACCAGTATCGTCGGACCTAACGGGTCGGGGAAGTCGACCCTCGTCAACCTCCTGAGCGGAACATTGCCCCTCGACGGGGGCATGCTGATCATCGACGACGTCGGCCTCAAGGTTGTAAAAGCCTATGAGACTCCTGACCATGGCCTAACCCGCACCTTCCAGGAGGTGCGGCTCTTCGATCAGATCAGCGTGTGGGACAACATCATGGTGGTCTTGACCGACCGTCGCCTCTTCCCGGCACTGGTGGAGCGGGCGAAGCTCCGCTATCGAGAGAAGGCCAAGAGGATCCTTGAGAATGTCGGGATGTGGGAGAAGCGAGATGCCCTGGCCATGAACCTCTCCTATGGCCAGCGGAAGCTGCTTGAGATCGGTCGCGCCATAGCCTTGGACGTCAACACCTACCTGTTCGACGAGCCTTTCGCAGGCCTCTTCCCTCAGATGCTCGAGGAGGTTAAAGTCATCATGAAACAGATGCGAGACCAGGGCCACACCATCATCTTCATCTCCCACAACATGGACATCGTCAGAGAGCTGTCTGATCGCATCTTCGTCCTTGACAGCGGGACCCTTCTCGCTGAGGGAGAGGTGGGAGAGGTTCTGAGTAGCGCAGAGGTGATAGAGGCCTACCTGGGTGACTAGCAGGCTCACACCAAAGCAGGGGGATGGGACGCCAACCAACGGGCTGGTGCTTCTCGAGCTAGTCGATCTATCCGTGCATTACGGGGCTGTCGTCGCCCTAGATGAAGTATCTCTCGTAGTCCAGAAGGGTGAGGTCGTCGCGGTGATGGGTCCCAACGGGGCCGGGAAATCCACCGTCCTCAAGGCGATCATGGGGCTAGCGCCCGTAGTCACCGGGCACGTCTACTGGCGCCAAGAGCTGCTGGCAACAGCCACCCACGAGATCGTGAAGGAGGGCATCGCTTTCGTCCCTCAGGGCAGACGTGTCTTCACCCATCTCACCATCGAAGAGAACCTCGAGATGGGCTGTCTCTACCTGAATGACAAGGCGGAGAGAGAGCGCCGGATGAGTTCGGTCATGGAGCTCTTCCCGATCCTGCACCAGAAGCGTCGCGATCTCGCCAGCCAGATGTCTGGAGGGCAGCAGCAGATGCTGGCCCTGGGCCGCGGGCTCATGGCCGATCCGGAGATGCTACTGCTCGATGAGCCCACCCTGGGTCTCGCACCCAAAGTGGTCAAAGAGGTGTTTCAGAAGGTCTCCGAGATCAGCGAGAGGCTCAGCACTACCATCTTCGTCGTCGAACACAACATCAAGGGCGTTCTCGATATTGTGGATCGCGCCTACGTCCTGAGTAAGGGCTGTGTCGTCCACGATGGTACCCCTCAGTCGGTCCGAGAGACCGACATCCTCACCCAGGTCTTCCTCGGAAAAGTCGACAAGGGATAGGGGTCGAAGGCGCAGCCGGACCGCTCGCCGATGGGTACTTTGGTATGTAAGCCTTATTCGAAGGGCTCGCTCATGTGAGCGGCGACACGCTCGCGGAGAACATGGACCGCGGGGCTGCGCTCGAGTCCGCGCTCGACGATCTGCCAGACAACCAGCGCGAAGCGTTTGTGCTGCGCGAGATACTTGGCCTGCGCACGACGAGATCGCCTCAGCGCTCGAAACCACGGACTCGGCCGTCGAGTCGCTACTCGTTCGCGCGCGCCGCACCCTCAAGGAGCATCTGAGCAGCAGGCGCCTTGCTCCGGTCGCCCTCGTTGTCCCGTTTGCTCTCCGCGAGTCGATCGCCCACGCAGTGTCAGGTTTTCCCCTCGCGCCAGCTGCCGTCGGCGGCGTCACCAGCGTCTCCGTCGGTTCAGGCGGCGGGCTGGGCTACGGAGGGACGGGCGGGGCCGGTGCACAAGGCGGCGCGGTACAGGCCGGTACAGGCCGGCGCGACTCAGATCGGCGGCACCGCGACCAGCGGCTCGGTCGGGACAACCGCTGGGAGCGCAAGCGCGCTTGGTACGACAGCCGCCACCTCGGCGGCCGCGGCCTCGGGCGCTCCAGCGCTCGTGGTGTGGCGAAGGTCCTGGCAACACCCATTCTCGCAAAGCTCGCGATCGCTGGCGCGACGACGTCGGTGGCCGCCTCGATGGCGGTCTCGAAACCATGGAAACGTCGAGCCAAGGTCGGCAACGCCGCCAACGGCGGTCCAGACCGCGTCGAGCGGTAACGCCTCGAACGGTGTGGCAGGAACCGGCGTCGAGCTCGCTGCAAGCGACGGCGGATTCGCCGCTGGCGCAACTCGCGGCCTGGATGACGGCACGAAGAACGCCGACGCCGGTGACAAGAAGAAGCCCAAAGCGAAGAAGAAGAAGAAGAAGAAGAAGAAGAACAAGGGCACGGGCAACGCCGCGCCCGTGCATGCGCCCGCGGCGCCCGCCGCCGCTCTAAGCCCGGCGCCCACCGAACCCGCCTCGAACGGCGACTACGCCGGGGTCCAACCGACCATTGCCAAGGTGTCGGAATCAGGCGGGCAGGGCAAGCCCCCCAAGACCGGGAACGCAACGCCGGGGACGGGCAGGACCCGCGCCGGCTGGCGTCACGAGAACTGCGGAGATCTCGATCGACCTTCGACCGTCCACCTCAACCGGCACTCGACGGCGACCACGACTCAGCGACTCTCGACGACGTCACCGTGCTCTGTGATCGCTGCCACGGGACCGCGAACGCGCCGCGCCTTCGGGCGAGCGCGTCAAGAGGGGGCCGCTATCGATCGAAGTAATAGACGATCTGATCGAAGCGGTCCCGGGGGAAGGAGAACACAAAGACCAGCGGCTCTGGGCCGGTGCAGCGGAAGGCGTGTCGGGCCTTGGGCGGGATGTAGACCGCGCAGCCCGGCCCGACCGCCGTCGTCCGGCCGTCGATCTCCATCTGCCCGCGGCCGCTGACGATGTAGTAAGTCTCCTCGGGCTCGTGGTGATGAAGCAGGAGCTGCTCGCCAGGCGGCATTTCCGCGATGCCGGTGACGAGGCCGACGCTCTCCGTGCGCTCGCCGGCAATCAAGAGCTTCCAGCGTATCCTGCTCTTGGCGGCAAGGTCGGCATCGCGCCACCCCTCCCAGTCGAGAGCGGCTTGATCCACAACGACCGGTTTTGGCGTGTTCATGCGCTCTCCTCCTCATTCAATGCGTCCAAGCCGAGGGTATCGTCGAGTTCGCGGCAGGCAAGAAGACCGGCCTCGAAGGTGAACTGCGAGCCGTAGTAGACAAGGCCACTGCCTTGGCTGGTCTGCTTTCCGACGATGGCTAGACGGCTGCGCTCAAAGCACACCGCGAGTCACGTTCTCGCGCAGATCGCTGAACGCCCACCGCCAGAACTCGCTGACGGTGGCGTCCAGTCCGGCAAAGGCTGGAGTTGGAACTCGCTTGACCAAAGGCTGGAGTTGGAGTTGACCCGTTTTGGTTGACATCTGGGGTCTAGGCCGCGATGGCCTTTGTTTGGTGTTGTTGTTCGTAGTTGATGGGGCTGAGCATGTCGAGGCTGGAGTGGCGTCGGCGGGGGTTGTAGAAGCATTCGATGTACCAGAAGATGCGCATGCGTGCGTGCTCGCGTGTGGTGAAGCGTTCGCGTTTGAGGAGTTCTTTCTCGAGGCTGGCGAAGAATGTCTCGGCGAGCGCGTTGTCCCAGGGGTCGCCGACGCTGCCCATGGAGAGATCGATTCCCGACTCCTTGGCATGGCTGCCGTAGGCCAGGCTCGTATATTGGGAGCCGTGATCGGAGTGCGCGATGACGCCGGCCGTCTCGCGCGTGTGGGCTGCCATGCCGAGCGCGTCGAGGACGAGCTCTGTTTTGAGGTCGCCGCGCATTGAGCGGCCGATGATTCTTCGGCTGTAGACGTCTTGGACGCAGGCGAGGAAGAGGAAGCCTTGCCCGGTCTGGACGTACTTGATGTCGCAGACCCAGAGCCGGTTGGGCTCTGCGCGCGTGAAGTCTCTGTCGACGAGGTCTGGTGCCGAAGAGCGCCCGGCCTCGCGGATCGTGGTGCGTGGCCCGCCGCCTCGTCCGTCTGCGCCTTTGAGGCCGAGCTGGCGCATCAACCTGGCGACACGCTTCTTGCCGACACGGACGCCGTGAGCGAGTCTGAGCTCGGCCTGGATTCTCGGGGCCCCGTAGATGCCTTCCGTCTGCTCATGCACACGCCGGATCCGAACCGCGAGGTCGATGTCGGCGAGCTCGCGATCGCTCGGCCCTCGCCGCTTCCACGCGTAGTAGCCCTGACGAGTCACACCCACGACGCGGCACAGCAGGGAGACAGGAAACTGTGCTCGCTCCGCCTCGACAAACCCAAAACACGTCACGGCTTGTCGGTCTCCCTGGCGAAGAAAGCCGCGGCGCGCTTCAAGATCTCGCGCTCCTGGCGCAGCACCTTGTTTTCCCGCTCGAGCTCACGCAACTTCGCGCGCTCCTGCGAGCTGAGCATGTCCTCGCGCTCTCCCCGATCAGCCTGATCCTGGCGCAACCAGTTACGCAACGACTGCTCCGAACAGCCAAGCTCCAGAGCGAGCTGCTTCGGTGAGCGCTCCCCGCTCCCTAGTAGCCGCACCGCCTCAACACGGAACTCCGGCGGATACGGCGGTCTCGTCTTCGGCATAACAACGTGAATCGCCCCGGGTAGTGCGTGGGCTCCGATCCTTGGGAGGATGGGGCCATGACAGCAGGAGAGCAGAGAAGGCCGGGGCGGTATCCGCGGGAGTTTCGCGATCGCACGGTGAGGATGGTGTTGGAGGCCGAGTCGGAGTCGGGGTCTCAGTGGGAGGCGATCTGTCGGGTCGCTGAGAAGACGGGGCCGACGGCGGAAACGGTTAGGAAGTGGGTGCGTCGTCACGAGATCGATTACGGCAAGCGGCCTGGCCTTTCGAGCGATGAGCGTGAGCGGCTACGGGAGCTCGAGCGGGAGAATCGCGAGCTTCGTCGGGCGAATGAGATCTTGAAGGCTGCTTCGAGTTTCTTCGCGGCCGAGCTCGACGGCCAGAAGAGATGATCGCTTTCGTCGAGGCCCGAAGGGAGCGGTTCGGGGTCGAGCCGATCTGCCGCGTGTTGGAGATCGCCCCGTCCACCTATTACTCGGCGAAGGCTAGGGGACCGTCTGTCCGCGCTGGGCGTGACGAGCAGCTCAAGCCGATGATCGCCCGCGTACACGAGAACAACTTCGGCGTGTACGGGGCCCGCAAGATCTGGGCGCAGCTCAACCGTGAAGGCACCCGTGTTGCGCGTTGCACGATCGAGCGGTTGATGCGCCAGCTCGGACTGCAAGGGGCTATCCGTGGTCGCCCGCAGCGCACAACACGCGCTGATCAGGTGTCGCGTCGCCCGGCTGACCTCGTCGATCGTGACTTCACTGCGCCCGGGCCGAATCGGCTCTGGGTCGCCGATCTCACCTACGTCAGGACCTGGTCAGGCTTCGCGTACGTCGCTTTCGTCACCGACGCCTACAGCCGCCGGATTGTCGGCTGGAACGCCTCCCGCTCGTTGAAGAGCGACCTCGCCCTTAACGCCTTGGAACACGCAATCTGGGAACGCCAGCGACATAACCGGGACCTCGACGGGCTCGTCCACCACAGCGACCAGGGCGTCCAGTACCTCTCGATCCGCTACACCGAACGCCTCGCCGAGAACCACGTCGTCGGCTCGGTCGGCTCCAGGGGCGACAGCTACGACAACGCCCTCGCCGAATCAGTGATCGGCCTCTACAAGACCGAACTCGTCAGAAATCGCGGCCCCTGGAAAGGCCTCGACGACCTCGAGCTCGCCACGCTGGAATGGGTCGACTGGTACAACCACCGCCGCCTCCATGGCGAACTCGGACACGTCCCGCCCGCCGAACAGGAGACCAGCTACTACGCTCAACAACCCTCAACAACAAAGGCTGAGACTCAAACTAAACAGCCTGCGTAAAACCCGGGCGATTCACATGGCCGTGTGCAGCCAGACGGATCTGCCGGTCGCCTGGCATATCGCCACAGCCCGCACACACGAGTCAAGCCAAGTCGAGAGGCTTCTCGGCGCCGTCAAGTCCCGCAAGTTCACGCCAGAGACGGTCACGCTCGACAAGGGCTACGACATCAAGGCTGTCTACCAAGCCTGCCACCAGGCCGGTGCCCTTCCGGTCATCCCGCTCCGCAAAACCACCGCCGTCAAACAGGGCAAACACCTTCCACCAACGTGCGAACACGGCACCTGGGCATTCGCCGGGACGGAAATCCAACGCAAACTGGCGAAGTGGCGCTGCCCCACCGGCAACTGCCAGCCCAAGAGCCGCTGGCGGAAAGCCTCAAGGCTGCATCCGCTCATCCCCCGCGAAACAACACGCTGGGGCGACCTCTACAGGGGCCGCGCCTCCGTCGAACGCCAATTCGGTCGACTAAAACACGACTACAGCCTCACGCCGCTTCGCGTCCGCGGCCTCGACCGCGTCCAGCTCCACACCGACCTGACAATCCTCGCCCTTCTCTCCGCCGCCCTCGCCAGGGCGCGAACCATCCCGCTCGCAGCCTAAACAACCGCCACCGCTAAGACCAGACAGGCGCGCCAGCCTGCACAAACACGCCGTAAAGAGCCCAAACGCCCCCAAGAGGCCGCGAGACAGGCTCGCAAGCGCCCCCGACCGGAGACAGCACCCCCCTCTACCGCAAAATCCATGCTCAAAGGACGTCCCACTCTCCTCCGGGCAGCCTTTCGCTAGCCCTTTCGCCAAACCCTGCTAGCTACGTGGGCGTGCGCCACGCGCCCGAGTGCTAGCGGCCAAAGAGCCGCTTGAGCGCGGCGAGCAACGCACGAAAACCGACAGCTCCGCCCGAGACGGGCTTCGCAGCCTCGGCGACCGCGGCGTCGGCCTCTTCCTGCGTCCCTGCGAGCTGTTTCTGCAAGCACTCGGCGAACTGCTCGACCAGCTGCGCCGACACGTCGTGGACGATGCCGCGCCCGTACTGGGCGACGGCGCCAGACAGCGCGAGTTCCGTCGCGATGTCGACGCGCGTCGAGCCATCGAGCTCGGTCAGCGACGAGCGAATCGTGGCCCGCGCGCCGCCGCGGCCGCGCATCTCGCGCGCCTTGGCTGAAAGCTCGACCACGCCGGCCTCGTCATCGGCACCGGCGCGCGCCACGTCGGTTGCGAACTTGAGCGAGATCGGCCCCAGCTTGACGCCCATCTCGGCCTTCCAGTTCGACTCGTCGACCGTCTCGGTCAGCTCGGCCCCGGGCATGCACGGAATCACGCGGGGGATGTCCATCAGCAGCTCCCAGGCCTGCGCCCGGGACGCGCTCACTTCGAAGCTGTTCTCGACGAGCATCAGCTGTACGGTCTCGCTCGGCGGCTCATGCGGCGGCGCTCGGCACCGACGCGCGCGGTGTGTCGGCGCGGAACACCTCGATGATCTGGGCAGCGATCGTCACAGCGACTTCCTCCGGCGTGCGGGCGCCGATCTTAAGCCCGATCGGCGCATGAATGCGAGCGATCTGTTCGTCGCTGATGCCCTCTTCGCGTAGCCGTGCGGCGCGCTTCTCGGTCGTCCGTCGTGCGCCCATCGCGCCGATATAGCCGGCCGGGCTGTCGAGCGCGACCTTGAGGATTGGGACGTCGAACTTGTCGTCGTGGGTGAGTACGCAGATCGCGGTTCGCTCGTCGATGTAGGAGCGCGCAAGCAACTCGTCGGGCCACTCGACGACGAGCTCGTCGGCGTCGGGGAAGCGCTCGCGGGTAACGAACTTCGCGCGCGCGTCACACACGGTGACGTGGTAGCCGAGAAACTTGCCTGTCTGTGCGACCGCGGAGGCGAAGTCGATTGCGCCGAACACGTACATCCGCGGGCGTGGCGCAAACGACGATACGAAGACATCGCCCTCGTCGGTCGCAACGATCGCGTTCTCCCCGCGACCCAGCAAGCTCTTGACGCCGGCCGCCCCATCGGCCTGACCGGGCGAGTCGGGAGTGACGAGCGCCTCGTTGCCGATGCGCGGTCCGCTGATCGGCGTCGCGAGCGCGACCGGGCTCTCGGCGTCGACGGCCTCGGTGATGCCTTTCAGCACGTCGGGGTCGAGCATGTCGACGAAGATGTAGACCTTCCCGCCACATGGCAGGCCGACGTCGAACGCCTCCTCGTCGGCGATGCCGTAGGTGAGCAGTCGCGGCTCGCCGCCGTCGAGCACGGCCTGGGCCTCTTCATAGACCGCGGGCTCGACGCACCCCCCGGTCACGCTGCCTGCGACCTCGCCATCGTCCGAGACTGCAAGAACGGCTCCGGGGTCGCGCGGGGCTGATTTCTCTGTGCCGACGACCGTCGCCGTCGCAACCCGACGACCCTCGCCCACCCAGCGCTCGAGCGTTTCGAGGACGTCTCTCATGATGGCGTCGGTAGGAGGGCCTGCATGGGTCGCGCGAGCATAGCGAAACGTGCTTTCGCCACCCAGGGCGGCTGGGCGTGCTCCGGTCGGCCCACACCACGACGGTCCTCGAACCGCGAGCGACTACCATGCGCGAATGCGTTTCGAGACGGTTGACGCGCTGCAGAGCGAGCTCGAGCAGCACGATTACCTGCCCGATCGCGGCCTCGCGACGGCGATCTACCTGTCCCTGCGTATGGGCCGGCCGCTCCTGCTCGAGGGCGAGGCAGGCGTCGGTAAGACCGAGGTGGCGAAGACGCTCAACACGATGCTCGGCGCCGAGCTCGTGCGGCTCCAGTGCTACGAGGGCATCGACGCCTCGCAAGCGCTCTACGAGTGGGACTACGCACGCCAACTGCTCTACGCGCGCGCGCTGCAGGACGGCTCTGCCGATCAGGACACCCGCGTCAAGGAGCTCTACGGGCCCGACTTCCTGCTCGAGCGCCCGCTCCTGCGCGCGGTCAAGCGCGGCTCGAGCGCCGTGCTGCTCGTCGACGAGCTCGACCGCGCCGACGACGAGTTCGAGGCATTCCTGCTCGAGGTGCTCGCCGAGTTCACGGTCACGATCCCCGAGCTCGGGACGGTCGAGGCCGAATCGCCGCCCGCGGTCGTGATCACCTCGAACCGAACCCGCGAGCTGCACGACGCGCTCAAGCGCCGCTGCCTCTACCACTGGATCGAGTTCCCAGACGTCGAGCGCGAGGCCGCGATCATCCGGGTTCGTGTCCCGGAGGCCTCTGAGGCCCTGGCTCACTCGGTCGCACGCGCTGTCGAGCGCCTGCGCGACTTCGACCTGATCAAGCGCCCGGGCGCTGCCGAGGCGATCGACTGGGCACGCGCGTTGAACCTTCTCGGTGCCGACGAGGTCGACGGCGAGACCGGGCGCGAGACCATCGGCTGGGTGGTCAAGAACCAGGACGACATGCGCCGCGTCGAGGCGAAGCTCGACGAGCTGATCCAGTGACCGACGCGGGCGCGGACGGGAACGGGGCGCCCGCCGAGCCAGCCGCAATCGCGCTGCCCGACGACCCCGAGGGCGAACTCGTTGCGTTCGGGCGCGAGCTCCGCAACGAGGGAATGCAGGTCGGGCCCGGGCGGATCGTCGAGTTCTGCCGTGCCGCGCGCTTGCTCACACCGTTCGACCTCTACTGGGCGGGGCGCACGACACTCGTCGGCAAGGCCGACGAGATCCCGACCTACGACGAGGTCTTCGTTCGCTTCTTCGGAGCGACCCCGGAGCTGCAGGACGAGCCCGAGCCTCCCCTCATGGAGCAACACTCGCAAGAGACCGAGGAGGCGCCCGGTGCCGACGACGCTGACGAGGTCGAGGGTGAGCCTGAACTGGTTCTGGCGAGCGAGATCGAGCTCCTCAAGGAGAAGAGCTTCTCGCGTTGCACCGACGAGGAGCTCGCTCAGCTTGCCGAGCTCATGCGGCGGATCCGCATCGCGGTGCCAAAGCGCCGCACTCGCCGGCGGGAGGCGGCCAAGAAGGGTAAGCCCGACCTGCGCCGCACGATCCGTCGCTCGTTTCGCACCGGCGGCGAGCCGGTCGAGCGCCACTGGCAGCGGCGTCGCACCCGCCGGCGACGGCTGATTCTGATCCTCGACGTCTCGGGCTCGATGGCCGCGTTCTCGCGAGCTCTGCTGGTGTTCGGCCACGCGGCGCTCAGGGCCGATCCGCGCTGGGAGGCGTTCTGCTTCGGGACGCGGCTGACGCGCCTCACGCAGCCGCTCAAGACAACCGATCCGGACACGGCGCTCGATCGCGCTTCGGCCGACGTCTTCGACTGGGACGGCGGCACGCGAATCGGCGAATCGCTCAAGGTCTTCCTCGACGACTACGGGCACGGCGGCATGGCGCGCGGCTCGATCATCCTGATCTGCTCCGACGGCCTCGAGATCGGCGCCCCCGAGCTGCTCGGCGACCAGATGGCGCGCCTCTCGCGCCTCGCCTACCGCGTGATCTGGCTCAACCCGCTCAAGGAAGACCCGGCCTACGAGCCGCTCGCCCGGGGCATGCGCGCCGCGCTCCCCTACATCGATCTGTTTGCCAGCGGCCACAACATGGCCAGCCTCGAGACGCTCTCGGCCGAGCTCGCCGAGATCTAGTCGGGTCGCGCGGCCGCGGGCGCGCGACCGCCAGAACCATCTAGGGCGCGACCCGCTCGTTCGCGACCCAGGCCTCGTACGTCACCGGCATTTGCTTCTCGAAGAGCCGCTCGATCGGCTCGGCGTAGACGCGTATCTCGTGCTGTGCCGTCTCGTGCGAGCGCAGCGACAGGAAGTTCATCAGCGCCCTGGCATTGACCGTCCAGTAGAACTCGGTATAGGCGCCAACGGGCAAGATGGCCCGGGCCACCTCGCGCGCGACGCCCTTCTCGATCAACGCCCGATAGGTCGAATAGGCGGCGAGGTAGCTCTGACGAAGGGTGGTTTGGGTCTCAGCCGCGAGCTCTGCCGCGACGGGCTCGAAGCTGTAGGCACCGGGCTTGCCGACCTGCGTGCGAACGGCCTCCGCCGCCGGGACGTAGAAGTCGTCGGTGGCCTCCGCGTAGCGCATCGAGAACTCGTTGAACGAGCCGATCCGGTGCCGGAACCATTCGCGCGCCACGAAGATCGGCGTGCGTAGATGGAAGCGGAAGGAGTTGTGCTCGAACGGCGTCCCGTGCCGATGGCGCATCAGGAACCGGACGAGTCCGGCGTCGGCGTCGGTCATCTCCTCGGCTCGACGGCCGAAGCTGACGCGGGCCGAGTTCACGACCGAGAGGTCGTCGGCCATCGCGCCGTCGAGGCGGACGAAGCCATGGTCGAGGACGGGCTGGGCGTCGGCGGGAAGCGGCGTCATGGGGCTCGAGAGCGCGGCGAGTATAGGCCGGCCCGCGGCGTGCCCTTGACGAAGATCGCGGCCTCGCGAGAGGTCGACCTCGCCTCGATTCGACTCCACCTTCTCGAGTGGAGCGGAAGCGAGCCGCCCATCCTGCTCCTTCACCCAAACCGCACGAACGCGCGGGTGTGGGACCTCGTCGTCGAGCACTCCACGCTGCCAAACCGCTTCATTGCCCCTGACCAGCGTGGGCACGGGCTCTCGGACTATCCAGAGAGCGGGTATCTCTACGCCGACTACATCGCCGACCTGCTCGCGCTTCTCGACGCACTCGGCATCGGGGCCGCGCACGTCGTCGGGGCCGCGCACGTCGTCGGGGCCGCGACCGGGGGCAATGTCGGTCTCCTGCTCGCCTCGGACCACGCCTCGCGTGTGGCATCTCTTTGCGTGATCGACCCCGGCCTGTCTCTCGATCCGTCGATCAATCGCACGGTGCAAGCGCAGATCGCGAACGAGTACACGTTCTCCTCACTCGAGGAGGCGCGCTCGCGGATGCCGTTCAGCGAGCGCTGGAGCGAGGATATGAAAGATCACTACGCCCGGCACTCGTTCGCGATCGACGAGCAAGGGCAGGCGACCTGGCGCTACTCGATTCCCGCCGTTTCGGCGACCGAGCACATGCTCGAGGAGCCGATCTGGGATCGCCTCGCGGTCAGCTGCTCGACCCTGGCGATCCGCGGGCGCGACTCGGCCGTCTTCCCCGTCAAGAACCTTCAGAAGCTCTGCGAGCTGGTGCCGCAGGCTCAGGCTCGCGAGATCGATGCCGACCACGGCGTCACGCAGGACAATCCGCGCGAGCTCGCTGGCATGCTTGACGAGTTCATCGGCGGGCGCACCTCGTAAGGCGCGTGTACCGCGTCCGGCGGCTGACCGGGTTCAGCTGACCAGGCGCTCGAGCGTGTCGCCGAGCGCGGCGTTCGCGGCCATGACCTGATCGATCCCGTGTGGGCTCTCGCCGTGTCCGAACCAGCCGCCCGCCTCGCGCACGAGGAGCGATCCGGCGGCCCAGTCCCAGCGGCCGAGGCCTGCCTCGTAGAAGCCATCAAGCCGACCGCAGGCAACCCAGGCGAGGTCGAGCGACGCGGCACCGCAGCGGCGGACGTCGCGGACGCTCCCGATGAGCGTCTGGAGCTGGGCCACCTGTGAGCGCCGAAGCGTTGCGTCGTAGTTGAAGCCGGTCGCCACGAGCGCCTCGGCCAGCACTGCACGTTGCGAGACGGCTGCGGGCTCGCCGTTGAGCCGTGCGCCGCCTCCCCGCGCCGCCGCGAACAGCTCGTCTCGGCTGGCATCAAAAACGCAGCCTACGAGCGGTCCCGCGTCGTCCTCGCACGCAATCGAGACAGTCCACATCGGCAAGCCGAAGAGGAAGTTCGTGGTGCCGTCGAGCGGGTCGACGACCCAGCGTAGACCCGAGCTGCCGGGGCGATCGACGTCTTCCTCGCCAAGGATCGCGTCGGACGGGTACGAGTGCTCGATTCGAGCGCGAATCAGCTCCTCGGAGGCGCGGTCGGCGGCACTGACGAGGTCGGTCGGCGTCGACTTGGTCTGTGCCGCGAGCGAGCCTCGCTCGGCCTGGTACTCGAGAAGCAAAGCGCCGGCCGAGCGCGCGAGCTCCGTTGTGAAGGCGAGCCGCTCGTCGGGGTGCCCGCGCGGCTCGCTCAGTGCATCTCCTCGCCGCCCGAGACATTCAGCGCCTCGCCGGTGATGTACGCCGCCTCGTCGCTGGCGAGGAACGCGCACGCCTTGGCGATGTCCTCGGTCAGGCCTGGTCGCCCGAGCGGGATGCGCGCGCGCGTCGCGTCGAGGTATTCCGCCTCGGTCAAGCCGAGAGCATCAGAGAAGAACTCGTTCTGCCACGCGCCGAGTCCCGTCGTGACGTGGTTCGGGCAGATCGCGTTGCAGGTGATCTCGTGCTTGCCCAGCTCAATGGCGACCGAGCGGGTGAACCCCATGACGCCGTGTTTCGAGGCCACGTAGGCGGAGGCATAGGGAAAGCCGCTCTTCGCCGCCTGTGAGGCGATGTTGATGACGCGGCCGCCGCCTCCCTGCTCGATCATCTGCTGCGCGGCGTGCTTCGTGCAGAGGAACATGCCCTTCAGGTTCACGTCGAGGACGGCGTCCCACTTCTCCTCGTCCATCTCGGTCACGAGCTCCATCAGGTAGCCGATGCCCGCGTTGTTGACGATCACGTCGAGGCGGCCGAACTCGGCGACCGCCGCGGCGATCGTGGCCTTGACCTGCTCCTCGGAGCGGACGTCACATGCCACCGTGGCAACGGCGGCACCGGTCGCACGGATCTCCTCGGCGACCTCCTCCATCTCGGCGGTCGTGCCGACGCCGTGCTCGGGAAAGAGCTCTCCCTCGGTCTGCCCGAGATCGGCGACGACGACGCTGCAGCCCTCCTCGCCGAGCCGCCTGGCCATCGCCTTTCCGAGCCCCTTGTGGCGGCCGGCGCCCGTCACGATTGCCACCTTTCCCTCGAGTCCGTACACGTGCTCCTCCGTCAGAGTTGGCTTGGCAACCGGCCTACGCCTGGCGCCAGAAGGGCTCGCGCTCACGCTGGCGTGCGAGCCTCGACTCGTCGAACGGCTCGAGCTTGAAGCCCTCGGGCTGCGGCGGACGTGTCACGTAACCGCAGCGCTCCTGCAGGAGCTCCAGCACCGGCTGCTGGACGTAGTAGGCGTCGTAGGCAACGAGCAGCGCTGCTCCGAAGTCTGCGCCGCCCTCGTGCTCGCTCAGAGCCGCCTCGCGCTCGTCGGCAGACCCGTCTGCGAAATCGTCGGGAAGCGCATCGAGCAGCCGTGCGATTGCCTGCTCGTGCCCCGCGGCCATCCCGACGCGCTCAACTACGGCATCTGCCAGCCCGAGCTCGGCCGCGCTCGGCCAGGCGTCGTTGCCGGGCAGCAGCGTTTCCAGCAGCGGCTCGAGCCGCGCTCGCTCCAGCGCGGCGCCGCCACCGTCAGGCATGACTCGGAACCTCCATGTCGCGCCGCGTCTCGACGACGTGATCGGCGACGCGCAACGCGAGCGCCTGGATCGTCGGCGTCGGGTTGACCCCGGCGCCGGTCGTGAAGAGCGATCCGTCGGCGACGAAGAGATTGGGCACGTCGTGCGTACGCCCGAAGCCGTCGGTCACCGAGCGGCTCGTGTCCGCGCCCATGCGCGCGGTTCCCATCAGGTGGAAGCCTGCCATCGGCAGGTAGTCCATCGCCAGCACCTCGCTCGCGCCAGCTTCTTTCAGCACCTCGGTCGAGCGCTCGATGCTGTGCCTGGCCATCCTGAGCGAGTTGTCGTCTACCTCGTAGACCATCTGCGGCGCCGGCACGCCGAAGCGGTCGCTGACCGTGTCCGAGAGCTTGACCATGTTGCTCTCCTGGGGAAGGTCTTCGATGATCGCTGCGAAGCTCGCGACATGCCCGAACAGCTGCTCGAAGCGCTCGTGGTGGCGGCGCCCCCAGGGAAC
The DNA here is from genome assembly GCA_965223695.1 of Gaiellaceae bacterium. Taxonomy (GTDB): domain Bacteria; phylum Actinomycetota; class Thermoleophilia; order Gaiellales; family Gaiellaceae; genus JAUVPB01. Next base: position 21,918 of record CBDCXJ010000042.1, read on the forward strand.
GTCGAGCGCGAAGCCGCCGAGCGCGGTGATCAGCGGACCCTGTCCGCGCGTGATCTGGATCGCGTAGCCGCGCACGAAGTCGCGTGCGGGATCGGTCTCGTACCACTGCTGCGTGATGATCGTCAGCCCGTCGGGGCCGTGGAAGCTGTCGATGTTTTCCTCGAAGACGCCGGTGGCGAGCGCGACCGGGTGCAGCATCAGGTTCTTGCCGACCTGGCCCGAGGAGTTTGCGAGACCGCCGGGGAAGCGGGCGCTGGTCGATAGCAACAGCAGGCGTGCTGTCCCGACGCCGTTGGCGCAGAGGACGACGACGTTGGCACGCTGGTGGTGCTCGACACCGTCATCGTCGAGATAGATGGCGCCGGTGGCGCGCCCCTGCCCGTCGGTTGTGATCTCGCGCACGGCCGCGCGGGTGATGATCCGCGCGCCGTGGTCGAGCGCCTTGGGCCAGTAGGTGATGTTGCTCGAGGCCTTGGCGCCGCGTGTGCAGCCGAGCTCGCACGGCCCGCAGTTGTTGCACGCCATACGCCCGTCGTAGGCCTTCGTCAAGACGGCCGAGTCGGCTGGCCACCAGTGGTAGCCGAGCCGATCGAACGCGTCGACGAGCCGGTCGGCTCCCTTGCCGAGGGGCAGCGGCGGCACCTGCCGCGGCTCGCGCTCGGGCATGGCCGGGTCGCCGTTGATACCGGCGATGCCGATCATCCGGTCGTTCAGCTCGTAGTGCGGGGCGAGCTCCTCGTAGGAGAGCGGCCAGTCGTCGGCCACGCCGTCGAGTGTCTTGACGCGGAAGTCAGACGGATGGAAGCGGGGGTTGTGCGCCGTCCAGAAGATTGTCGAGCCGCCGACCGCGCTGAACATGAGCGGCTTGATCGGGGTGGTCGACTCGTCGATCGGGTAGTCGGTATCGCGGCCACGGATGTTCGGGTTCGGGTGGAAGTCGCGCACCCGCCGGCTTTCCCAGTCGGGCGTCGTGGCCGGGTACGCGGCCGGGTCCGTCCAGTCGCCGCGCTCGAGGCAGACGACGTCGATACCAGCCTCGGCCAGGCGCCAGCTGAGCGCGCCTCCGCCCGCACCGGAGCCCACCACGAGGACATCGGCTACAGGCTCGGTCGCGCTCACGGCGCGCGCAGCCTAGATGATTGATCGACAATTCCGGCACACCTGGATGACGGTTGAGACCAAGCAGCTCGTCACGCTCAGCCGCTTGCCCATATGGCATGCCATATGGGCAAGCGGCTGAGCGCAACGAGCTGCTTGGTCTCAACCGCCCCCAAGCCGCACCCGAATTGTTCATCAACCATCTCGATGGTTGATTCCTCGATTGCCTGGCTAGCCCCCTAGCTGGCGCGTGTCGTGACCGGTGCTCGAAGAAGGACGCGCGAGCGCTCGTTCCCAGGGCCCTCGAGCGTTACGACCCAATCGTCGTACTGGGCGAAGCGGTACGGCGCGTTGAACCAGAGGTTCTGCGCCTGGCCGCTCTCGTCGACGAGGAAACGTCCGCAGCTCGCGGCAACCCGGTTGTCACGCGTGAGCCAGAGCTCGTAGTGCTGCTCGGCGCCGGCGGGTGCAAGCCCCTCGATGTCGGCGAGCAGCACCCAGTTTCCGCCCTCGTCGATCGGGAAGACATCGATCACCATGGACGCCTCCTCCGACGCGAAACGGGTTGCCTCGAGCGTCACGATGTCGGCCGGGGTCGCGCCGCCGTCGTCACCGCCCCGGACGACCCAGCCGATCGCGAAGGCCACACCGGCCAATACTGCCGCCATGGCAAGCACCGCCGGTCGGCGGGCGTCGAACCGCTGGCGGCGACTCGAGCGGCGATCGATCTGCTCCTCGGTGTCCGGGATTGCGCTGACGGCCGCGTCGAGCTCGGGCGGGAGCTCCGGGAGCGGCTCCGCCCCCCGCAGTAGCTCGTCCGCCCCCCGCAGTGCCTCGAGCTCGGCGTCGCTCAGATCGTCTCCCACGAGGTCGCGTAGATCACGATCGCTCACGATCTGTCACCCCCTCGAGCAGCGTGGCCATCCTCGAGAGCGCCGACCTCGTGCGCGTTTTTACGGTTCCGAGCGGAAGGTCGAGTCGCTCGGCGATCTCGGTCTGCGACAGGCCCGAGAAGTACGCCATCGAAAGCACCTGCTGCTCTCGCTCGGGTAGACGCTCGAGTGCAGTGTGGACCTCCCACGCCAGCTCGTCGCTTTCGGCAACCTCGCTCGGATCCGGATCGCTCGAGGCCTGCTCCGGCGCTTCCTGAACGGTCGTATCGGTGCGCTGGCGCGCGCGGTCGATGATCGAGTTGCGGGCAACAGCGAACAGCCAGGCCGAGCCCGTCCCACGCTCGGGCCTGAAGCTGCTGGCCGAGCGCCAGATCGAGACAAACGTCTCCTGCGTCGCGTCTTCTGCCCTGCCGGGGTCGGATAGCCGTCTCCGGGCCAGAGCCAGGATCGGCCGGGCAAAACGGCGATAGATCTCTTCGAACGCGTCGGCGTCGCCCTTTGCGATTCGCAGCATCAGCTCGCCATCGGACGCCTGCGACTCGATGCCGAACGATGTCTGCGTCTCGTTCTCGTGCTCGACCACGATGGTGGTCATACCTTCTCAGAGTACGAATCTCAACTGTCGTCGGATTGAGAATCGCTCCGAATCACGTAGTAATCGCGGCACCCGCGCCGCTAAGCTAGCGCGGCAGCCGCCCCTTCCGGAAGGAGTCGCCTTGACAACCCTGGCATTCAACCGCGAGGAAATCGCCCCGCGAGAGCTGCGAGACGAGCTGCTCGAGCTCGATGGCATCTCTCGTGAGTCGGTCGAGGCGCACTACAAGCTCTACGTTGGCTACATCAACAAGCGCAACGAGATCCTCGCGAAGCTCGAGGACATCGATCTCGCCGCCGGCAACCAGATCTACTCAGAGCTCAGGGCGCTCAAGGTCGACCTGTCGTTCGCCGTCGGCGGCGTCAAGAACCACGAGGTCTACTTCGCACACCTCGGCGGTGGCGGCGGTGACCCGAGTGGTCTCATAGGCGACCTGATTACTCGAGATTTCGGCAGCGTCACGGCCTGGCGCAACGATCTCGGAGCGACTGGAATGGCGGGGCGCGGCTGGGCCTGGACCGCGTACGACTGGGACGAGGAGCGGCTGTTCAACTTCATCGGCGACGCGCAGAACACGTTCCCGGTCTGGAACGCCACGCCGCTCGTCGCCCTCGACGTCTACGAGCACGCCTACTTCCTCGACTACGGCACCGACCGACCTGGCTACATCGACGCGTTCTTCGCGAACCTCGACTGGGACGTGATCAACAGCTGGGCAGAGCAGTACGGAATCGCGCTTTGAGCGGCGAGCACTAGAGAAAGAGGAGACGTGCGGGAAGCGATCCTCATCCCGCTCGGCTACCTGCTCGGCAGCATGCCGTGGGGGTACTGGGTGCCGCTCGCCTTCGGCGGCGTCGATATCCGCAAGCACGGCAGCGGCAACGTCGGCGCGACCAACGTGTGGCGCATCCTCGGGTTCAAGTACGGCCTGAGCGTCGCCCTGCTCGACATCATGAAGGGGCTCGCCGCAGGGGTGCTCGGCACGTACTTCGGCGACGCGACGATCGGCGTCCTCGCCGGGACCGCCGCACTCGGTGGGCACTGGCGCCCGGTCTTCCTTCGCTTCGCCAAGGGGGGGAAGGTGGTTGCCGTGACCGGCGGCGTCGGGCTCGCCGTCGCGCCGATCGCGACGCTTGCCGCGGCGGTCGTCTGGATCTTCGTCTTCCTGCTGTTGCGCTACGCATCGCTCGCCTCGATCGTCGCCGGGATCGCGTTCCCGGTCTTCGCCGTCGCCCTGCGCGCGCAATGGCCAGTCCTCGGCTTCGCCATGGGCGCCGGGCTCGCGATCGTCGTGCTCCACCGCGCCAACCTGGTTCGCCTCGTCCGTGGCCAGGAGCGGCGGTTCGACTTCTCGGTCCTCGGCCGGCGCGCGTCGCAGGCCTAGATGGAATCAACCATCTAGATACGTGCTCGGCGAGCGCTGACATGCCGGGCGCAGGCGGGCCCGAGGGTGTCGGCTGGCGCCCGCTCAGCTCGGTCGATCTGACCCGCCTCTTCGCACTCGGGGCCAACGACGCTCGCACACCCCTCGCCACCCTGAACGGCTACGCGCGCACGCTCGCCAGCGAGCTCGCCGGAACCGAGCGGGCCTCCTGGGCAGCGACGGTCAAGGAAAGCGCCGAGGAGCTCGAGGAGATCGTCGAGCGGCTCGCTCTCGTCGCGCGCATCCACGAGGGGCGCTACACGCCCGTGCTGGTCGAGGTCCCGCTCGATGAGCTCGCGGCGGCGGCCGTCGCCGCGCTCGGTGCCGAGCGTGTCGAGCTGAGCGGCCACGGCGAGCCCGTGCTGGTCGAGCGCGCCGCCGTCGAGGACGCACTGACAGCGTGTGCCCGCGCAACCATGCGCCACGGCCCGCTCGAGCGAGTCTCCGTCGATCTCGAAGGCCGCTCGATCAGCTTCGGCCCTGTTCTCGAGAACGCACGTCCGGTGCTAGCTCGCGAAGAGATGCGTGAGTTCGGTCTGGGAGCTGCCCTGCTCGTCCTCGACGCGCTGGGCAGCGAGCTCTCGCTCGAGGGTGAGCGCTTCGTCGTCGCGCTACCGCACAAGCCGCGATAGCCGGCGGTCCTTGAGCATTCGCCCTCCCGTCTGACATGCGGGGCAGTAGTAGATCGTGTGCTCTTCGAAGTCGACCTGGGCGACTGGCGTCGCGCAGTTCGGGCAGGGCTCGTCGAGACGCTTGTGCACGTCGTAGACCTGCTTGTCTTTCTTGCCCGCGCGTCGGCGCTCGAGGCCTTCGGCGAGCGACTCGCGGATTGCGTCGCCCAGCCGGGCCACCTCGTCCTCGTCGAGGTCGCCGCTCAACACGTAGGGCGAGAGCCGGCTCCGATTGAGTATCTCGTTCGCGAACGCCCGGCCGATCCCCGCAAGAAGTCGTTGATCTCGCAGGAAGGAGTGCAGCCGTCGCGAGTCCGACTCGAGCAGGTCGGCTAGCGCGTCGTCGTCGATGTCATGGGCCTCCGGCCCGAGATGGGCGAGCTCTGCATCGATGGCCTCGCGCGCGTAGACACCTACCCGCGCCCGCTTCTTCGAGCCCCGCTCGGTCATGACCACGCGCGCGCCGCCCTCGAGCGAGAGCGAGAACGCAGGGCGCTTGGGTCCCTTCGCGCTCGGCTCGAGGACGGCAATGCGGCCGGCGCTCATCTGGTGCAGGTGCAGGATCAGGTCGGAGTCGACCACCGGCAGCAAGAGGTGCTTGCCACGGCGCTCTACTTCCTCGAGCGTGGCGCCGTCGAGCGCGGATAGCGGCGGCTCGATCGTCTTGAGCGTGGCGACGTGTGCCGGCCCAGCGCGCTCGACGACCTTGCCTGCGACGCGGTCGGTGAGCAGCTCGCGGAGCGCCTCTACCTCGGGATACTCGGGCATCCAGGTGACATTGTGCAGCACCGAGATCGACCTGTTGAAAGCCGCTCGTCCACAGGCTGTGGAAACCGTGGGAAGTCGCTCGAGGGCCTCCGATCTGCGTCGATCTGGGCGAACCCAACGCATCCCTCGACTGTCCCAAAGTCCACGGGTTTTACGCGCCCACGGACGTCTGAGGGCACCTCCCGACGCCGTCTTTCGCTTTCTTCACATCATCTGTACAATGGCTGCCCCCTGAGCCGGGGAATACCCATCTTCGGCTCGCCGCAACAGTTGCCGCGCCCCGCACCGAACGAAAGGCAGCTTTCATGCTCACGGTCGACATCGCTCTGCCCGACGTTGACGAACTTCAGCGCCTAGCCCAGGAGGCGCAGGAGAAGGGCTTCCTCACCTACGACGAGATTGCGCGGGCTCTCGAGGAAGTCGATCTCAGCAAGGATCAGTTCGACGAGTTCTACGCCTACCTCGCCGAGCACGGAGTCGAGCTGATGGAGGGCGAAGAGCACAAGAGCGCTCCGAGCGCCTCCGCCGAGGCTCCCGCCGATCCGAAGGTGCCCGAGCTCGATCTCACCGTCGAGCCCTCGCTCGACTCGCTCCGCCTGTATCTACGCGAGATCGGCAAAGTGCAGCTACTGACGGCCGACCAGGAGGTCACGCTCGCCAAACGCATCGAGCGCGGCAACATGCGCGCCAAGACGGCCATGGTCGAGGCCAACCTCCGGCTGGTCGTCTCGATCGCCAAGAGCTACCTCGGTCGCGGGCTGTCGTTCCTCGACCTGATCCAGGAGGGCTCGCTCGGCCTGATCCGAGCGGTCGAGAAGTTCGACTATCGCAAGGGCTACAAGTTCTCGACCTATGCGACCTGGTGGATTCGCCAGGCGGTCACACGTGCGATCGCCGACAAGGCGCGGACGATCCGCATTCCGGTACATATGGTCGAGAAGCTGAACAAGGTCGTCCACGTCGAGCGCCAGCTCGTACAGCGGCTCGGACGCGACCCGAAGCCTGAAGAGATCGCGGTCGAGCTCGAGATCTCGGCCGACGAGGTCCGCGAGATCCTGCGCATGGCCCAGCTTCCCGTCTCGCTCGAGCGCCCCGTCGGCGAGGAAGAGGACTCGGCGCTCGGTGACTTCGTCGAGGACGAGTCGGCCGAATCGCCCTTCGACGTATCGGCCCTCAACCTGAGGCGCTACGACATCTTCCGCGCGCTCGACTCACTGCCCGATCGCGAGCGACAGGTCATCAAGATGCGCTTCGGCCTGACCGGAGACCAGCCACGGACACTCGAAGAGGTCGGTCGCGCTTTCGGCGTCACGCGTGAGCGGATTCGTCAGATCGAAAACAACACGCTGAAGAAGCTGGAATCGCTGCCTGAGGCTCAGGGGTTGCGCGAGCTGGCTGGTGACGCGCCGGTTGTTTAGCTCTTTCCTGACTCTCTAGAACAACAGCTCGTGGTCGAGATGGTGGGTGGGGACATCCCGCACCGCCAAGACACGGCGGCACGGGCTATCCCCACCCACCAATACGGATGTGCCCTCACAGGGACAACCAGAAACAGCGAGGGCGCGGAAACCCGCGCCCTCGCCTGGTGTGTTGCGAACCTATCCGCGCCGTACTAGCAGGTGCCTGCCACGATGTCGGCGTCGGGTCCGTCCTTGATGAACGTCTTGGTCGACACGGTGCTCTGCACGCAGTACGTCGCCGCGCTCAGCGTGCCCCACGTCAGCGTGCTCGAGAGACCACTGTCGTAGCTGGCCTGCAAAACAGCCGTGGTCATGCCCGCGTAGGTGTCGTTGTCTGCGAAGAAGGCCTCGATCGCCGGGATTGCCGAGCGCACATTCGCCTGGGCAGCAGCGTTATTGGCCCGATCACGGAACCCGAGATACGACGGCACCGCAATCGCCAGCAGGATACCGATGATGATGATGACAACGAGAAGCTCGATCAGGGTGAAACCACCCTCCCTCTCGCTGCGCGCGATTCGCGCTCTAAGCCGGTCGATCATGTCCTGGATTCCTCCTTTGACTCCGAGCATGGGTGTCGGATTCGTCCCCGCCTGTATCGGAGCCAAATAGGTACTGACCGACCCCACTTTCGGGTGAATCAGGCGACTCCCCCGGGTGAGGAGGGCATAGCCAAAACGTTCAAGCTCGCCAGCGCGCGTGCCGATGATGGCCCGTGTACGCCGCATGAGCACTGCCGACGTCCCCCACCACGACGAGGAAGCACCTGGTCCTCGCTACACGCTCGACGATCTGCTCGAGTACGTCGTCGCGCAGGACGCTTCTGATCTACATATCACCGGCGGCTCGCCACCCGTCATTCGCATCAGGGGCGAGCTGGAGCCGCTCAGCGATCTCGGGATACTCAGCCCGGACGACACCCAGCAGCTCGTCTATCGAATTCTCTCGACCGAGCAGCAGAAGCAGCTCGAGATCAACCGCCAGATCGACCTCTCGTACGCGCTGCCTGGTCTGGCGCGTTTCCGCCTCAACGTCTACTTCCAGCGCGAGAGCCTGGCCGCGGCCTTCCGTCTGATTCCCATGGATCTGAAGTCGCTCGAGGAACTCGGCCTGCCGACCTCGCTCTACGACCTCGCCGCGAAGCCGCGCGGGATCGTGCTCGTCACCGGGCCGACCGGATCCGGCAAGTCGACGACGCTGGCTGCGCTGATCGACGAGATCAACAAGACGGTGTCGCACCACATCATGACCGTCGAGGATCCGATCGAGTTCCTCCACGCGCACAAGCAGTGCATCGTCAACCAGCGCGAGATCGGGCCGGACGCGACGTCGTTCTCGGAGGCGCTGCGCGGCGCGCTTCGACAGGACCCGGACGTGATCCTGGTGGGCGAGATGCGCGACCTCGAGACGATCTCGACCGCGTTGACCGCGGCCGAGACCGGGCATCTGGTGTTCGCCACGTTGCACACCCAGGATGCGGCGTCGACGGTCGACCGACTGATCGACGTATTTCCGGCCGAGCAGCAGTCCCAGATCAGGATTCAGATCGCGAGTTCGTTGCAGGGCGTCGTCTCACAGACGCTTCTGCCGACGCTCGACGGCCGTGGGCGGGTCGCTGCCGTCGAGATCCTCGTGCCTGACGACGCCGTCCGGAATCTGATCCGGCAGGGCAAGGTCGAGCAGATCTACACGGTCATGCAGACGCAGACGCGGCGCGGAATGCAGACGATGGAACAGGCGCTCGCGGAGCTCGTCCGCACCCGACGGGTCTCGAAAGAGCTCGCTCTGTCGCGATCGAGCAAGCCCGAACAGCTCGAGCAGTTGATCGCGCGCGGGGCGTCGGCCGTGGCTCAAACGGGCGCGCCAGGTCTCAGGGCTACGGGGTAGGTCAGGCGGCGATGGCGCGAGAGCTCGTGGGCCTGAAGATCGGGGCGTCGCAGATGACGGCGGCGCTCGTGACGCGCAATGGCTCGGCGTCGCTTCAGAGCGTCGCCTCGGCGCCTCTTGACAGCGGCATCGTCGCGGGCGGTGAGGTGCAGGACCCGCAGGCTCTAGGAGCCGCGATGAAGTCGTTCTTCAGCAGCGCCAAGCTCACCAAGAAGCAGGTCCGCATCGGCGTCGCCAGCAACCGGATCGGCGTGCGGGCAGTCGAGATCGACGGCGTCGACGATCCGGAGCAGCTTGCTAACGCGATTCGCTTTCGCGCGCAGGAGGCCCTGCCGATCCCGCTCGATGAGGCCGTGCTCGATTACCAGGTGCTCTCGGTGCTCCAGGATGACGAGGGAAAGCCGCAGTATCACGTCCAGTTCGTCGTCGCCTACCGCGACCTCGTCGACGGCTTCGTTCAGGCAGCGCGAGCGGCCGACGTCGAGCTGATCGGAGTCGACCTCGACGCGTTTGCGCTGTTGAGGGCGCTCGCACCACTCGGCCGACCCGCCGACGCTGAGAGCGCAAGCGCGGTCGTTGCGGTCGCGGTCGGAGCCGAGCGCTCGACCATCGCTGTCTCGAACGGCCTGATCTGCGAGTTCACGCGCGTGCTGGAGTGGGGTGGCAGGTCGATGACCGACGCGCTCGTAGAGCAGTTGAGCGTGGGTGCGGAAGACGCCGAGCGACTCAAGATCGCGGTGGGTCTCGCCGGCGACATCGCCGATCAGTCGATCGAGGCCGAGCAGGTCGCGCGGGCGCGCGAAGTGCTCAGCGAGACGGTGTCGGGCTTTGCGCGCGAGCTCGTTGCCTCGCTTCAGTTCTACCAGAGCCAGACCAACTCTCTCGGTATCGGCGAGATCCTGCTCGCAGGCGGCTCCGCTCGTCTCGCAGGCTTCGCCGAGGCGCTCTCGCAGATGGTCGGCGTGAAGGTACGCGTCGGCGACCCGTTCGCAAACCTCGACTCGAGCCGGAAAGGCGCCACGTTCGAGCGTGATCCCGCCCTCTCGATCGCCATCGGGCTCGGCCTCGGACAGTAATGGTCGACTGGAAGAAAGAGATCCGCTTCTCCGATCTGTTCAAGCGGGACAAGTCCGAGAAGCGCGCCGCGGGCGGGCGCGACAAGGTCGATTGGAAGCCGCCGCCGGCAACTCCGCCCGGTAGCCCCACACCGACCGCGGGCGAGGGCACGCCGCCGGCGTCACCGGCGCCGGGCCAGCCCGATTTCGCGCAGCCGGCTCCGCCGCCGCCGCACGAGCCCGCGTCTCCAGTACCTGACGCAGGCACCCCGCCCCCGCCTGGGCCGGGTCCAACGCCCGCGTCGCCTCCGCCCGAAACAGGCCCTGCGCCCGCATCGCAGCCGCCCGGGACCGATCCCGCGCCCGAGTCGCCCCACGGGGCGCCGCCGCACGACGTGCCTGTCCCGCCGAGTCCAGGCCCAGCCCCCACCGCCGGGCCGCCCGCACAGGGCCCACCGGCTGATCCTGCCGCGGGACAGCATCCACAGGGCCCCGTGGCGCAGCCCGAGAGTGCGCCTCAGCCCGAGGGCCAGGAGACGAGCGTCTGGAAGAAGGAGGTTCGCGCCACTGACCTGCTGAAGAAGATGGGCTGGTCCGCTGGCGGCGGCCCGAAAGCACCGCGCGGTGCCAGGGCGACGGCACAGCGCACTCCACGGCCGGACGGGCCGCGCGAGGACGCACCCGACGACGCCCGCGAGGGCAGCGTCTGGAAGCGAGAGCTCAAGGCCGGCGACCTGTTCCGCCGTCGCGAGAAGGCGCCGTCGGTGCCCGGCGATGCATTCACCGAGGCCGGAGCCGAACCAGTCAGTTTCTGGAAGAAGGAGATCAGCCTCACCGACCTGCTGCGCAAGGGTGGATCAGACACGCAGCCACGGCCACCCTCGGCGCCCGGCGCGAGTCAACCCAGCAAGCGCGGCAAGCTTTCGCTGCCCTCGCTGGGCGGAGGCCTCTTCGGCAGTTCCGGCGCGGGCCGGGCCTCACCGAACGCGCCCGTCGCGATCCCGCTCACCCGCGCGGTCAACCTCCTTCCACCAGACCTCGCGTCTCAGAAGAAAAAAGCGGTCGGGCCCGCCGAGATCGGTGTCGCTGTGGCCGGGCTCGTGGTCGTGATCGGCCTGGCGATCCTCTTCAACAGCGCGTCATCCAGGGTCAACGACGCCGAGCAGCAGCTTGCTGCCCTCGAGGCGGAGCGCTCTGATCTCGCCGACGCTGCCGCCGCTCTCGAAGCGCAGGGGGGCCTCGGCGGGCCCGTCAACCCGCTCGTCGGAGAAGAAGGTCAACGCGCAAGCGCGCTGTCGAATGCGCTCGAGTCACGCACGGCCTGGGATCGGGTACTCCGTCGCATCACGGTGGTGATGCCAGGCGATACGTGGCTGCGCGGACTGGGTGGAACGTCGACGACCTCTGACCTCACGCTGAACACAGGGCCCGGCGCCGAGCTTGTAAGCACCCTCACGCTCACCGGTTACTCGATGAGTCGCGACGGAGTCGCCAAGCTCCTTTCGCGCCTCGAGACGATTCCCGAGCTCGCCACCGTCCAGCTGCTGGCCGCCACGCAGACCGAGCTCGCCGACACGACCGTGATCGAGTACTCGATCACGGCAACGCTCGCGGACGATGGCAGTGGAGCGGCGCGGGCGGCAACCACGATCGGGGTCACGCCATGAAGAACAAGCAGGTCCCGATCGCCGCAGTAGTCGGGCTGGCCGTCCTGATCGTGGCTGTCGCCGGCTACATGGCCCTGATCCGACCCAAGAACGCCGACGCCCAGCAGCTCGAAGACGAGGTCGCCGCGCTCGAGACCGAGGTCGCGCAGGAACGGATCCGCCAGAAGTCACTGGCCGAGGAGATCTCGTCGCGCGACGAGATAACCGTGCGCGTCGCAGATCTCGTCCGACTCGCCAAAGCGATGCCCGAAGACCACGACGTGGCGGGTGTCCTTATTGAGCTCGATGCGATCTCGGCCAGCGCGGGCGTTGAGTTTCTCTCGATCAGTCCGCAGGAGGCTCTGGACAGTGGCGGTTTCGTCCGTCAGCCGATCCAGCTCACGTTTGCCGGCAGCTACTTCGATCTGAACGAGCTCCTCTACGAGCTACGCAACCTCGTTCGCGTGCGCGACGGCGCGCTGCAGGCGACCGGTCGGCTCTTCACGCTCGATCAGTTCGACATTCACGAGGCGGCCGAGGGATTCCCGGACGTCGAAGCGCTCCTCACGGTCTCGGCATACCGGTACGGCAGCCTGCTCGCAGACGACCTGCTGGGCATCCCGGCCGAGCTGCCGGGCCTCGAGCTCCCGCCCACGGAGACGTTCGAAGGTGGCGGAGGCGGGCCCGATGACCCGCCGGCGCTGCCCGAGGGCGAGGGGAACTAGGAGGGCTACGTGGCGCGAGCCAAGACCGCCAAGAAGAAGCTGTCGCCGGCCGAGCAGCGTGAGGCGCAGAAGCAGGCCAAGCAGAAGAAGATCCTGCTTATCCTCGCTCCGGTCCTGCTGATCGCTGTCGCGATTCAGATCCCGAAGCTCCTCGGCGGCGACGAGGAGCCCGCCGCGACGGACACGACGGCGGTCGAAGAGGACGGAGCCGAGGCGCCCGCTCCAGCGGCCGGCGCGGCGCCCGACCCGAGTCCGACTGCGAGTCCAGCTGACGGCACGGATCCTGTTCTCGGCGACCCGCTTTTGGGCGGGCCGGGCGTTCCATCGTCGGTGGCCCGGCTTGCCGAGGTCTCAGACAGCGACCCGCTCGCTCCGGTCGGGGTCTCCGAGCTGATCTCGTTCACCACGTTCATCGGCGACGACCCCTTCGTCCAGCTGGTCGAGCCCCCGCCGCCCGCTGAGGAGTCAGGCGGTGGTGGTGCCGGTGGCGGCGGAGGTAGCGGCAGCGGGTCGGGCGGCGCCTCAGGCGATCCCGCCGCGACCGAGAGCCTCGCGATCCTCGAGATCAACGGCGCGCAGGAAGTGGTTCAGGTCGGCGGTCACTTCCCGGCAGACGATCCGGCCTTCCGGCTCGTTGCGATCGACGGCACCGCAGCGATCACATTCGGTCTCGTCGAAGGCTCTTTCTCGAGCGGTATCGAGACGCTTGACGTCGAGACCGGCCGGTCGATCACGCTCGTTAGTCAGCCCGACGGCTTCCGTTACACGATCCGGCTCGTCCAGATCACGACCGATGCTGGCGCCATCCAGGGCCTGCCGGCGCCGGCACCCCCGCCGCCGGCCGGATAGTCCGGGGCGTGCCCCGGCTTTTCCGGGGCCGTCCCTGGGTTGTGCTGCCCGTTCGTACCTGATCTGCCCGCACCGCCTCAACACGAAACTCGGGCGGGTACGGAGGTCTCGTCTTCGGCATCACACACGCTCCTCTCTTGCGTGCCCCAAGGCCTGAAAGCAGTGTCAACAAGACCGGGTCAATTCCAATTCCAGAAACACTGAGGGCGGCCCTTGGGGCCGCCCTCAGTGGGAGTGTGTTGCTACTTGGTTGGTCTAGTTTTCGCGTTAGGCCTCGCAGGTCGGCGGCTTGTAGTTGCTCTTGGCGTTCTTGTTGTAGCGCTTGAGGCTCTTGAGGTAGTGCCAGAGCGCGCGCTTGTCCTTGCGGGTCATCCGATCCTTCGGGTCCTTGTTCTCGAAGTACTTGTCGGCCCACTTCATCCGCCCTTGGGGCCGAACTTGTCCCAGAGCGGGTGATCGTCGTCCCAGCGGTCAATACCGCGATCCGGTAGACACCACAGCGACTCGTCATCGCCCTTGTGGCGGCGCTGCTTCTTGCTCAGCTTCACCTTCACGTCGACATCAACGTTCGTGTCGACCTTCGTGCGATTCGTGTTGTTGTTGTTGTTCGTGTTGTTGACCTCAACGTTCACGGTGCCGCCATGACCGTGGCCGTCACCGTCACGTGGCATGCACTTGACGAGGACGAGAACGCTTTCGTTGGCCTTCGCATGAGCACCAGTGTCCTTGCCCGTGGAGTTGACCCGGTCTGGTTGACATCGTGATGCTTTCGGGCCTTGTGGGTTCGGGAGAGGAGCGTTGTTATGCCGAAGACGAGACCGCCGTATCCGCCGGAGTTCCGTGTTGAGGCGGTGCGGCTACTAGGGAGCGGGGAGCGCTGACCGAAGCAGCTCGCTCTGGGAGCTTGGCTGTTCGGAGCAGTCGTTGCGTAACTGGTTGCGCCAGGATCAGGCTGATCGGGGAGAGCGCGAGGACATGCTCAGCTCGCAGGAGCGCGCGAAGTTGCGTGAGCTCGAGCGGGAAAACAAGGTGCTGCGCCAGGAGCGCGAGATCTTGAAGCGCGCCGCGGCTTTCTTCGCCAGGGAGACCGACAAGCCGTGACGTGTTTTGGGTTTGTCGAGGCGGAGCGAGCACAGTTTCCTGTCTCCCTGCTGTGCCGCGTCGTGGGTGTGACTCGTCAGGGCTACTACGCGTGGAAGCGGCGAGGGCCGAGCGATCGCGAGCTCGCCGACATCGACCTCGCGGTTCGGATCCGGCGTGTGCATGAGCAGACGGAAGGCATCTACGGGGCCCCGAGAATCCAGGCCGAGCTCAGACTCGCTCACGGCGTCCGTGTCGGCAAGAAGCGTGTCGCCAGGTTGATGCGCCAGCTCGGCCTCAAAGGCGCAGACGGACGAGGCGGCGGGCCACGCACCACGATCCGCGAGGCCGGGCGCTCTTCGGCACCAGACCTCGTCGACAGAGACTTCACGCGCGCAGAGCCCAACCGGCTCTGGGTCTGCGACATCAAGTACGTCCAGACCGGGCAAGGCTTCCTCTTCCTCGCCTGCGTCCAAGACGTCTACAGCCGAAGAATCATCGGCCGCTCAATGCGCGACGACCTCAAAACAGAGCTCGTCCTCGACGCGCTCGGCATGGCAGCCCACACGCGCGAGACGGCCGGCGTCATCGCGCACTCCGATCACGGCTCCCAATATACGAGCCTGGCCTACGGCAGCCATGCCAAGGAGTCGGGAATCGATCTCTCCATGGGCAGCGTCGGCGACCCCTGGGACAACGCGCTCGCCGAGACATTCTTCGCCAGCCTCGAGAAAGAACTCCTCAAACGCGAACGCTTCACCACACGCGAGCACGCACGCATGCGCATCTTCTGGTACATCGAATGCATCTACAACCCCCGCCGACGCCACTCCAGCCTCGACATGCTCAGCCCCATCAACTACGAACAACAACACCAAACAAAGGCCATCGCGGCCTAGACCCCAGATGTCAACCAAAACGGGTCAACTCCACCCGTGACCTTCGCGATGTTGTTGATCCAACGCTGACCACACTGGGGCGCGTAGCTGCCCGGCTTAATCAGGACGTTGTAGATGAACACCGTCGGCATCGCATCAACGCTGACTTTGCCGAGGAGACCCGTCATCGAGTCCGTCACGAACGCATGTCGGTCAAGCTCCTTGCGGATCCGTGCGTCCTCGAACGAGTACGGCGCCTGGCCCGAGAAGGACGAGTAGCGCTGCGGGGCCGAGATCCCCTCAAGGACGCGCGAGCGGAAGAGCCGCGCGTTGGCAGTTGCCGTGTTCACGCCCATCGAGTCGCTTGGCAGGACGTTGCTGATGTAGTGGCAGATGAGCTCCTCGCCGGCGCGCAACGCGACCGGCTAGTCGGGGCTCGTAACGTGGCAGGCTGCCGTGAGCGAAAGGATCTAGCGGCGCGCGGCGTCTACAGACCCGTGGACTCGTCGAACGACGAGGCCACGCGGGCCCACGTGCGGGTCGGGTCGTCCGAGTCGCGAACGACCACGGTCACGAGCTTGACGTCACGTTCGCCTGACCCACCGGTCACGAGCTGGTTCACCACGTAGACGTCGACCCGGTAGTTGCGGCCGTCGGCCCCGGCCTTCGTCTGCGTCGGTACGGCGGTCGTGCAGGGGGAGACGCCGCAGGCGACCACATGCTCGCGGTCGGCCGCGTTCGCCTCCCAGGCGCTGTCCCCCTGGTACGTCGAGTCGGTACCCGCGATGTGGGCCTCGTCGAGGCCGATCGCGTCGTACTTGATCGCGCGGAAGTTCTCCATCTCGGTGTCGGCGAGCGCGGCCGCCGTCGATGTCTGGCTCGCGCGTGTGATCGAGAGGATGCTCGACTGGAACATCGCGAACAGCGCCATCAGTCCGATCGCCATGACGGTCATCGCGATCAGCAGCTCGATCATGCCGAAGCCGGATTGGTCGCGCAGGCGCGCAGGCGCGAGGGGGTGCCGGACAGGCGCCGTCATGAGCCGATCGTGGCTCAGCCTGGAGGGGGCGGCAAGCTCCGAAAGGGTGATACAGCGGCCTCCAGACCCTGCCGATCCCATGAGCGTGGCAGCCTTCGCCTACACCGCCGTAAACGCCTCCGGCGCCGAGATTACTGGCGAGCTGTTGGCTGGTGACATCGGCGCGGCTCGCGAGCAGCTGAGAAGCGAGGGGCTCCTCCCCGTCCTCCTCACACACCAGGAGGCGGGCGAGCAGAGCTTCGACTCGGGCTCGAAAAAGGTCAAGCCGAAGTCCCTGCAGATCTTCTCGCGCCAGTTCGCGACGATGATCGAGTCGGGCCTGAACGTTGTCACCGCGCTCGCGATCCTCGAGGAGCAGACCGAGGATGACAACCTCGCCGACGTCATCGCCGAGCTGCGCTCGGACGTCGAGGGCGGCATGTTGCTCTCGGAGGCGATGGGACGCCACCCGCGCGTCTTCTCGCGCCTGTTCGTCTCGATGGTCGAAGCGGGCGAGGCCGCCGGCATCCTCGACATCGTCCTCGACCGTGTCGCCTTCCAGATCGAGAAGGAGACCCAGATCAAGCGCAAGGTCAAGGGCGCGATGATCTACCCGATGGCCGTGCTGTCGTTCGCGACGCTCGTCCTCGTCGGCATGCTCATGTTCCTTGTGCCGATCTTCGTCGATCTCTTCAAGCAGCTCGACGGCGAGCTGCCGATGCTGACGAGGGTCGTCGTCATCGCATCCGACGCGCTCAAGGCCTACTTCTACATCATCTTCCCCGTGATCGGCGCGGTCATCTTCGGCCTCCTGCGCTACAAGCGCACCGAGGAAGGACGACGCAAGTGGGACCGCTTCCGTATCAGCTTGCCAATGGGCATCGGACAGGTCGTTCTCAAGGTCGGTATGGCGCGCTTCAGCCGTACGCTCGCCAGCCTGATCGGCGCCGGCGTCGACATCATCAAGGCGCTCGAGATCACCGGCGCAACGTCCGGGAATAGCCTGATCGAAGACGCGGTCACCGACGTCGGCGAGAAGGTGCAGCAGGGCATCCCGATCGCTATCCCGCTCGAGGAAGCCGACGTCTTCCCGCCGATGATCAGCCACATGGTCAGGGTCGGTGAAGAGACCGGCGAGCTCGAGAAGATGCTTGGGAAGGTCGCCGACTTCTACGAGGACGAGGTCGACACGTCGATCAACTCGCTGACCTCGATCATCGAGCCGATCATGATGATCGGTGTCGGGCTCATGGTGGGCCTCATCATCATCTCGATATACCTGCCGATGTTCAAGCTGCTGACGCTGATCGAGTAGCGGGCTCCGCCGGGCTTCGCGAAGCGGAGCCGCTTACCAGGCTCGTCGACGCCCGCGCAGGTGCTGCCAGGCCGAGTCGAGCGTGATCAGGCCATAGATCGTGCCGGCGGCGCTCAGCGTCCAGGCCCACGCGCTGCCGAGCTCGAACAGCGTGGTGGCCGGCCGGTATGCGGCGCGCATGAGCATGAGCGCCACGGCGCCGACGACACCGATGCTCGCGAGCTGCCACGGGGCGACGCTCAATGCACCCGCGGCCGTGGCACCGCCCAGCGCGGCCGCCGCGAGAACGAGTAGCGGCGCGAGGGCGAACAGCAACAGCATGCCGGCGACTGTCCCAGCGAGCCGAAGCCAGGAGTAGCCGAGCTCGTCGAACGCCGTCCGCCGCACCATCCGCCAGATCGGCCCGACCGTGGCGTAGCGCCGAAGCGAGCGCACGTCGGCGCGCGACACGGCGAGTCGGATACGGCCGCCTTCGAGCTTGACGGCGCGCGCCAGGTTGACGTCGTCGATGAGCTCGCCGCGGATGCGCTCGAAGCCGCCGATCGTGTCGAGCGCGCTGGCCCGAAGCAGAACACAGCCGCCGGCACAGGCGGCGACACCGCTTGCCGGGTCGTTCACACGCCGCATCGGGTAGAGCAGGTTGAAGAAGAAGACGAACGCAGGGATCAGCAGTCGCTCGGCCCAGCTCTCGCAGCGAAGTCGTGCCATGCGGCTGTTGAGCGCGAGGCCGAGGCCCTCGGCCTCGGCGACCAGTTTCCTCAGCGATTCCGCGGCATGCGCGATATCGGCGTCGGTCAACAGGTAGTAGTCGGGCGCGGCGGGCCGCGCAACGCGATGCCCCTGCTCGAGACCCCACACCTTTCCCACCCAGCCCGCCGGAACTGCCTCACCGCTGACGAGCTGGAAGTGTGACGCCGCACTGCTCTCGGTGGACACGTGCGCGGCGACTGCCGCGGTCGC
Organism: Gaiellaceae bacterium; assembly: GCA_965223695.1. Classification (GTDB taxonomy): domain Bacteria; phylum Actinomycetota; class Thermoleophilia; order Gaiellales; family Gaiellaceae; genus JAUVPB01. The sequence continues at coordinate 40,239 of CBDCXJ010000042.1, forward strand.
GTCGGTCGATCGCTCGTCGACGAAGACGACGCCCCAGTCGCCGGGGTAGTCCTGCGCCATCACGGTCGGAAGCGCCTCGCGAAGCACCGAGGCCTCGTTGCGCGCCGGAATGATCACGCGCACGTGCGGCCAGTGCGCGGGCGCGGGAGCCTCGGGCTCCTCTTCGGCCACTGGACGAAGCCGCCAGGCCCGCGCCGGATCGATCAGGACGGCGAGCCAGGCGAGCGCCCCCACCGCGCCGCCCGCGAGCAGCGCGAGGGCGAGCCAACCGGGCATTCGCGCAGGGTACGCTTCCTCCATGGCGCAGATGCCAAACGAGCGCTATCGGCCCTACCCGCAATGGGATTTCGGCAAGCTCGATCTGGCCGATCGGAGCTGGCCCGACCGCCAGATCGAGACGACACCGACGTGGTGTTCCGTCGACCTGCGCGACGGGAATCAGGCCCTTATCGACCCGATGGACACCGCCCGCAAGCGCCGGATGTTCGAGCTTCTCGTGTCGGTCGGCATCAAGGAGATCGAGGTCGGCTTTCCCGCTGCATCGCAAACCGATTTCGACTTTGTCCGCATGCTTGTCGAGGAGAACCTCATCCCCGACGACGTCACCATCCTCCTGCTCAGTCAAGCCAGGGACGAGCTGCTCGAGCGCACCTTCGAGAGCTTCGCCGGCGCGCCGCGCGCGATCGTCCACCTCTACAACTCGACCTCCGAGCTCCAGCGGCGCGTCGTCTTCCGCTCTGACCGCGCCGGGGTCGCCGAGATCGCCGCGCACGGCGCGATCGTCTGTCGTGACCTCGCGCGGACGATGCCCGAGACGGACGTTCGCTTCCAGTACTCGCCCGAGAGCTGGACGGGCACCGAGATCGACTACTCGCTCGAGGTCTGCGAGCAGGTCATGGACATCTGGCAGGCGCGGCCCGAGCGGCCGGTGATCATCAACCTGCCGGCCACCGTCGAGATGTCGACCGCCAACCTCTACGCCGATCGAATCGAGTGGTTCCATCGCAACGTCTCGCACCGCGACGCGATCATCCTGAGCGTCCATCCGCACAACGACCGCGGCACCGCAGTATCGGCAACCGAGCTTGCGCTCATGGCCGGCGCCGAGCGGGTCGAGGGCACACTGTTTGGCAACGGCGAGCGCACGGGCAACGTCTGTCTCGTGACGCTTGCGTTGAACCTCTTCAGCCAGGGCGTCGACCCGGGTCTCGACTTCTCAGAGATCGACGAGGTGCGCCGCGTTGTCGAGTACTGCAACCAGCTTCCCGTGCACCCGCGCCACCCCTACGTCGGCGAGCTCGTCTACACCGCGTTCTCCGGATCGCACCAGGACGCGATCAAGAAGGGGTTCGAGGCGCTACAGGGCGCTGACGAGTCGCACTGGGAAGTCCCGTACCTGCCGATCGACCCCAAGCATGTCGGGCGCAGCTACGAGGCGGTCGTGCGCGTGAACAGCCAGTCGGGCAAGGGCGGCGTTGCTTACGTGCTCAAGCATCAGTGGGGGCTCGACCTACCGCGACGCATGCAGATCGAATTCTCACGGGTCATCCAGGTGATCGCCGAGCAGCAGAGCGGCGAGGTCACGCCCGAGCTGATCTGGCAGACCTTCGAGGGCGAGTACCTCGATCGCACCGACCCGGTCGAGCTCGTTGGCTTCAGCGCAACCGACTCGTCGAACGGCGAGGGCTCGTCGATCGAGGCAAGGCTGCGGGTCGAGGGGGCCGAGCGTGTCGCGGGCGGGCGGGGCAACGGCCCGATCTCGGCCTACGTCAACGCGCTCGCCGAGTCGTGCGCGTTCGACATCCGCGTCACCGACTACCAGGAGCACGCCCTCAGCGAGGGCGCCGCAGCCAAGGCCGCCGCATTCATCGAGCTCGCGGCCGGAGATCGCGTGCTCTGGGGCGCCGGCGTCGATCCGAACATCGTCAGCGCTTCCTTGCAGGCAGTCACGAGCGCCGTGAATCGCGCTGCTGCTGCCGGCGCCCTGTAAAGGAGCATGGGGGAAAGCTCGCGCGGCGTTCGCGCGATGTCGTGGAACCACCGGCGTGGAGTGGGGTTACCCGTAGCGCATGCACCCGCGCGGCAGGGCACCATACGAGGACGGATGAGGAATAGATGCCGAGCGTGATCATCGTCGACGACCACGAGGGCTTCCGGCTCTCGGCCAAGCGGCTGCTCGAGAACGAGGGCTACGACGTCGTCGGAGAGGCCGCGGATGGGTCGAGCGCCCGTGCACGGGCGCTCGAGCTCGAGCCGGACGTGATGATCGTCGACGTGCACCTGCCTGACACCGACGGCTTCGCACTGGCGGACGAGCTCGCCGAGATCGCGCCGCGCGCCCGCGTCGTGCTGGTCTCGAGCCATGACATCTCCGACTTCGGGCCACTGGTCAAGGACAGCCCCGCGGTCGGGTTCGTCTCGAAGAGTGACCTGTCAGGGTCGACGCTCGCCGGTCTGCTCGGTGGCATCGGGGAACCCGCGTGAGGGCGCGCACGGCGGCGCGGACGGAGAGGAGCCCCCGCTGGCCAGCGCAGGCGTAAGCGTCGTCATCGCCGAGGACTCGATCCTGCTCCGCGAGGGTCTGGCCCGTCTTCTCGACGATGCCGATATCGACGTGGTCGGGCAGGCCAGCAACGCCGAGGAGCTCTTGCTCAAGGTGCGCTCGTACAACCCGAGCGTTGCCGTAATCGACATTCGCATGCCGCCGACGCACACGGATGAAGGGCTCCAGGCCGCACGCGAGATCCGCACCTCGCATCCCGCGACCGCCGTGCTCGTCCTCTCGCAGTACGTCGAGGCCGCCTACGCGCTCGAGTTGCTCTCGGACAACGCAGAAGGAGTCGGCTACCTGCTGAAGGATCGCGTTTCCGACGTCAACGAGTTCGTCGACGCGCTTCGGCGCGTCGCCGACGGCGGCTCAGCCCTCGATCCGACGGTCGTATCGCAGCTCGTGGGGCGTCGCCGCAACGACGACCCGATCGACGAGCTCACGCCGCGCGAACGTGACGTGGTCGAGCTTATGGCTGAAGGCCGCTCCAACCGGGGCATCGCCTCGCGGCTGGTCGTCTCCGAGCGGGCCGTCGAGAAGCATGTCACGAGCATCTTCGCGAAGCTCGGGCTTCCCCCCGCCCCGGCCGATCATCGGCGCGTGCTCGCGGTTCTCAAGTTCCTCGGACGCAGCTAGAAATCCGGCACGGCGCGTCAGATCTCTCGCGTGGCGTGCTACCGTATTCGGTGGCCTGAAACAGCTGTTCTAGGTGCCGTTCGCGGGCCGCAGAAGCCCTGGTTTTGCCTGTTAAACTGGCTGCGTTGAGGCGGCGTAGCTCAGCTGGTTAGAGCAGCGGAATCATAATCCGCGTGTCGGAGGTTCGAGTCCTCCCGCCGCTACTAGAGAAGGTTTTCCCCAGGTCCCTCAATGGCAAAGAAGACAGGAGTGAGAGCGGCGATTACGCTCGCATGCACCGAGTGCAAGCGGCGCAATTATCAGACGATCAAGTCGAAGCGCAATACGCCCGACCGGCTCGAGATGAACAAGTACTGCCGCTGGTGTGGCAACCACACCGCGCATCGAGAGACCCGGTAGGGATGTTGCGGTAGCACGCGAATGCCGATCTAGACCAGATGGCCAGCAAAGACACAGGACGCAAAGGCCGCCGACGCGGCTCGAAGGACAAGCCCGAGGCGCCAACCTCGACGGGTGGCGGCAAGCAGGGCAAGCGCGAGCCTGACGTCGACGAGACGAAGAAGACCCGGCGCGAGCGTGCCGCCGATCGACGCCGTGCGGTCAAGCCTGGCACCAAGGGCAAGAGCCAGGCCGGCGCTCAGAAGGAACGTCGTGGCGGCTTCGTACGCTTCGTCTGGGAGTGCGCGGGCGAGCTACGCAAGGTCGATTGGCCAGGCCAGCGCCAGCTGATGGCTGCGACGATCGCGGTTCTGGTTGCGGTGGCGGTTGTCGGCGTGTTTCTCTACGCGGCGGACGAAGCGCTGAGCCGACTCGTTCGCGACGTCTTCCTCGCAGGGTGAGCCCGTGTTCAACTGGTACGTGATCAACACCTACTCCGGCCACGAGAACAAGGTCAAGACCAACCTCGAGCACCGCATCGTCTCGATGGGCCAGCAGCCGCGCTTTCGCCGCGTCGTCGTGCCCACCGAGCAGGTGGTCGAGACCAAAGACGGCCAGAAGGTGCAGACCGAGAAGCGCGTGCTCCCCGGTTACGTGCTCGTGAACATGGATATGACCGACGAGGCCTGGACGGTGGTCAAGAACACACCCGGCGTCACGGGATTCGTCGGCTCGGCGAACAAGCCAGTTCCGCTCTCGCAGCCCGAGGTCGATCGCATTCTCAACACGGCGGCACCAGCCGCCGAGCGCCAGCGGGCCATGGCCGAGTTCGAGCTCGGCGAGACCGTGAAGGTGACGTCTGGCCCGCTGTCCGACTTCGACGGCGAGATCGTCGACGTCAACGGCGACCAGCAGAAGCTCAAAGTGCTCGTCAACATCTTCGAGCGCCAGGTGCCGGTCGAGCTCAGCTTCGACCAGGTCAAGAAACTCGACTAGGACGACCTCAGATGCCGGGCAACATCCTCACGATGATCAAGCTGCAGATTCCCGGCGGCCAGGCGAACCCCGCGCCGCCCGTCGGGCCGGCGCTCGGTCAGCACAGCGTCAACATCATGGACTTCTGCAAGGCGTTCAATGCGCAGACCGCTGACCAGAACGGGCGCATCATTCCCGTCGAGATCTCGGTCTACGAGGACCGCTCGTTCACGTTCATCACGAAGACTCCGCCCGCCGCTGTCCTGATCAAGGAGGCGCTGGGACGTCAGTACGCATCGAGCGAGCCCAACCGGATCAAGGTGGGTGTCCTGAAGGAGAAGGACCTGCGCGCGATCGCCGAGATCAAGATGCCTGACCTGAACGCGCTCGAGATCGGGGCGGCGATGAAGGTCGTTGCCGGCACCGCCCGCTCGATGGGCGTCCTCGTCGAGGGGATCGACTCGGCGGCCACGATCATCCAGTTCGAAGAAGAGGGACCACCGCCGGACGAGCCGCTCGCCAAGCCCGCCGGCGAAACGACCGCTGTAGGCGCACCCGGCGAGGAAGGCGACGCCGCCGAGGCCGAGCCGGCCGGAGCGGAGGCCTCCGATGGCTAAGCGTGGCAAGCGCTACGACGACGCGCGCAAGAGCATCGACCGAGAGCAGGCGTACGCGCCGCTCGACGCGGTGCGTCTGCTGAAGAGCGCCCGGGACGCAAAGTACGACCAGACCGTCGAGGTCCATTTCAATCTCGGTCTCAATGTCCGCCACGCCGACGAGCAGCTGCGCGGCACCATCATGCTGCCGCACGGCACAGGCAAGTCGCTTCGCGTCGCGGTCTTCGCCGAGGGTGACAAGGCTCGAGAGGCGGAGGAGGCGGGAGCCGACGTGGTCGGTGCTGCCGATCTCGGCGAGCAGATCGAGGGAGGCTTCGACGACTTCGACGTTGCGATCGCGACGCCAGACATGATGAGTGTCGTCGGCAAGCTCGGCCGGATCCTCGGCCCCCGCGGCAAGATGCCGAACCCCAAGAGCGGCACGGTCACGATGGACGTGGCCAAGGCGGTCGGCGAGTCGAAGGCGGGCAAGCTCGAGTACAGGACCGATCGCGGAGCCAACATCCATCTTCCAATCGGCAAGAAGAGCTTCGACGAGCGCCAGCTGCTCGAGAACTACGCCGCAGTGGTCGACGAGGTCATGCGCGTGAAGCCCGCATCGGCCAAGGGCAGATATATCCGCTCGGCAACGCTCGTGACGGCGATCGGCCCGGGCATCAAAGTCGATCCAAACCAGACCCGCGATCTGATGGAAGCCATCGGCGAAAGCGCCGCCGTCCCATCGGGAGCGGCGGTCGAGGAGTAGCGCCAGAAACGCGCACACGACACACCGGCGGGCCGTAGCGGGCCCGCGTGTCGCCACAGACAGTCGGCAGCCCACGGGCAGAAGACCGACCTAGGCGACCAGACACGGAGCATTGGCTTCCTGCCTGGTCCGCCCCGAGGGCGAAAGCGAGGAAGGGGATGCTCAAAGAACGCAAGTACGAGCTGGTCGACGAGCTGGCGAAGAGCCTCGAAGAGGCGTCGACGCTGATCGTCGCCGACTACCGTGGCCTGACGGTCGCCGACCTCGAGGAGCTGCGTGCCGAGCTATCGCAGCACGGCGCTCGCTTCAGGATCGTCAAGAACCGGTTGACGCTGCGCGCGGCCGAGAAAGCGGGCGTCGAGGAGCTCAACGAGTTCCTCACCGGACCAACCGCGATCGCCTTCATCAAGGGCGGCGACATGATCGCGACGGCCAAGACGCTCGTCAATACGGCCAAGCAGACGCAGGTGATGTCGCTCAAGGGCGGCATCCTCGACGGTGAGAGAATCGACGCCGAAGCGGTCGCCGAGCTCGCCAAGGTGCCGCCGTTCGACGTGCTCCAGAGCATCGTCGTCGGCGTAGTCGCCGCGCCCCTCACGCATCTTGTCTCGCTGCTTGCGGCCCCACTTCGCGACGGGGTCGGGGTGCTCGACGCGCGGATCCGCCAGCTCGAGGAGCAGGGCGAGGTCATGCCGGAGCCAGAGCCGGCGGCTGAGGCCGAGCCGGGACCCGAGGCAGAGGCCGAGCCAGCGGCGGAGCCGGCGGCCGAGCTAGAAGCTGAAGCCGAGCCAGCTGCCGAAGCAGATTCAGATTCAGAGCCCGAGCCAGACACCGACGCGGAGCCCGCGACGGGCGCCGCCGAAGCCGAGACCGACGCAAGTGAAGGCAAGGAGGATGAGGAAAATGGCGACAACTGAAGAGCTCGTTGAACAGCTAGGCAAGCTCTCGGTTCTCGAGCTCGTTGAGCTCAAGAACAAGCTCGAAGAGGAGTGGGACGTCACGGCCGCGGCCCCGGTTGCGGTGGCCGCAGCCGCTCCCGCAGGCGACGGTGGCGACGGCGCCGCCGAGGAGAAGACGTCGTTCGACGTCGTGCTCGAGGCCATCGGTGACAAGAAGATCCAGGTCATCAAGGCCGTCCGCACGATCACCGGACTCGGGCTCAAGGAGGCCAAGGAGCTCGTCGACGCATCGCCCAAAGCAATCAAAGAGGGCGTCACGGCAGACGAGGCTGACGCGATCAAGGCTCAGATCGAAGAGGCTGGCGGAACGGTCGAGCTCAAATAGGTCGGGCGATTTGCGCTAGTAGCGCGGTTTCTGGTAACCTTGCCGTTTGCGCCGCCGTTCCGCGTGCTCGCATACGCCCCTATTTTGTTGAGTCATCCTGCCTAGAGGGAGGTCTGCTTAGTGGCCCCGAAGGTCGCCGCGCGCCCTGAGCGCACGAGTTTCTCGCGTCTTATTGACGTCCTTGACCTTCCGAATTTGATCGACATCCAGCGCGCCTCGTTCGACTGGTTCTTGGGCGAGGGGCTGCGGGAGACGATCAACGACATCTCACCGATCGAGGACTACACGGGCACCCTGGCCGTGGAGTTCGGTGAGTATGAATTCGGAGATCCCCAGTTCTCGATCGTCGAGTGCCGGGAGAAGGACCTAACGTACGAAGTACCGCTCTCGATGGTTGTCCGGTTCGTGAACAAGGAGACCGGCGAGATTCGAGAGCAGACGGTCTTCATGGGGAACTTCCCGATGATGACCGAGGCCGGCACGTTCATCATCAACGGCACCGAGCGAGTGATCGTCACCCAGCTGGTGCGCAGTCCAGGCGCGTACCTGATGCAGCCCAAGGACGCCGCCAAGCAGGTGTTCACCGCCAACCTGATGCCGTCGCGCGGCTCGTGGCTCGAGATCGAGATCGACAAGAAGGGCATCGTCTACGCCCGCATCGACCGCAAGCGCAAGCTGCCGATCACGACGCTCTTGCGCGCGCTGCCGATCGAGGATCCCTCGACCGGCGTCGAGATCGACGCGACCACCGACGAGAACCTGCTGAAGCTCTTCGGCAACTCCGTCTTCATCGCCAACACGCTCGAGAAAGACACGAGCACGCGCGAGGAAGAGGCGGTCATCGAGGTGTTCAAGAAGCAGCGCCCCGGCGAGCCGCCGACGCTCGAGAACGCCCGCAACCTGTTGCGCGGCCTCTTCTTCGACCCGAAGCGCTACGACCTCACGAAGGTCGGTCGCTACAAGCTGAACCAGCGCCTCGACGTCGACGTCCCCGAGGACTGTCGCGTACTGACCACGTCCGACATCCACGCGCTCGTCAAGCTGCTTGTGCAGCTGCCCAAGACGCTCGGCGTGCCCGAGGAGTCAAAGGACTACGCCGCCGACGCGGTCGTCCTCTGGCGCGACTCGATCCACCGTGACCTCGACGAGTACGAGCACTTCGGCAACCGGCGACTGCGAACCGTCGGCGAGCTGATCCAGGAAGCGTTCAGGGTCGGCCTCTACCGCATGGAGCGCGTCGTCCGCGAGCGGATGACCACCGAGGACGTCGACACGATCACGCCCCAGACGATCATCAACGTGCGCCCCGTACAGGCCGCGCTGAAGGAGTTCTTCGGGTCCTCGCAGCTGTCGCAGTTCATGGACCAGACGAACTCTCTCGCGGGTCTGACGCATCGGCGGCGGCTCTCGGCGCTCGGCGCCGGTGGGCTGACCCGTGAGCGCGCTCCGATCGAGGTGCGCGACGTACACCCCACGCATTACGGCCGCATGTGCCCGATCGAGACGCCCGAAGGCCCGAACATCGGCCTGATCGGCTCGCTCGCCTCGATGGCGACGATCTCGCAGTTCGGCTTCGTCCAGACGCCCTACCGCATCGTCAAGAGCGGCAAAGTCACCGACGAGCTCGTCTACCTCGACGCGGCCGAAGAGGAGAAGTTCCTCATCGCGCAGGCCGGCGAGGAGTTCGACCAAAAGTCAGGCAAGTTCACCGGCGACGAGGTCATCTGCCGAAGCGGCGGCGGCGAGTTCATGGCGGTTCCGCCGAAGGACGTGCAGTACATGGACGTCAACCCGGCGCAGATCGTTTCGGTCGCGACGGCGCTGATTCCGTTCCTCGAGCACAACGACGCAAACCGAGCGCTGATGGGCGCAAACATGCAGCGCCAGGCCGTGCCGCTGATCATGCCCGAGCCGCCACTGGTGGGCACCGGGCTCGAGTACCGCGCCGCCGTCGACACGGGCGATGTGCTGCTCGCAGACACAGCCGGTCAGGTCGTCGATGTCGACGCCGAGCGCCTCGTCGTCGAGACGAAGGACGGCAAAGAGGAGTACGACCTCACCAAGTTCATGCGCTCGAACCAGGGCACGCTCATCCACCACAAGCCGCTGGTCAGTCTCGGCGACAAGGTGTCGGCTGGTCAGGTGATCGCCGACGGAAGCTCGACCTCGGAAGGCGAGCTGGCGATCGGGCGCAACCTCCTGGTGGCGTTCATGCCGTTCGACGGCTTCAACTTCGAGGACGCGATCGTCGTCTCCGAGAGGCTCGTGAAAGACGATCTGCTCAGCTCGATCCACATCCACGAGTACGAGGTCGACGCCCGCTCGACGAAGCTCGGCGACGAGGAAGTCACCCGCGATATCCCGAACCGCTCCGAGGAGTCGCTCCGCGACCTCGACGACCGCGGCATCGTTCGCATCGGTGCCGACGTCACCTCGGGCGATCTGCTTGTCGGCAAGGTGACGCCCAAGGGCGAGACCGAGCTGACCGCAGAGGAGAAGCTGATCCGCGCGATCTTCAAGGAGAAGGCGCGCGAAGTGCGCGACACCTCGCTGAAGGTTCCACACGGCGAGGGCGGCAAGGTGATTGCCGTCAAGACCTTCTCACGCGATGACGGCGACGACCTCTCGCCCGGCGTGAACGAGCTCGTGCGTGTCTACGTCGCCAAGAAGCGCAAGGTGGCCGAGGGCGACAAGCTCGCTGGGCGCCACGGCAACAAGGGCGTCATCGCGAAGATCGTCTCCGAGGAGGACATGCCCTTCCTGGAGGACGGAACCCCTGTCGATGTGTGTCTCAACCCGCTCGGCGTTCCCAGCCGTATGAACATCGGTCAGATCCTCGAGACCCACCTCGGCTGGGCCTGCGCCCACGGCGTCTTCCACGAGAACGGCGCCGACGGACCGAGCCCGATCGCCACGCCGGTCTTTGACGGCGCGACGCCCGAGCAGGTCGATGACGCGCTGGTCGAATGGGCGCGTCAGAACGAGGACTCGCCGATCACGTTCTCGGTCGACGAGGACTCCGGCCCCGGACGCCAGTGCTCGGGCAAGGCCAAGCTCTACGACGGGCGCACGGGCGAGCCGTTCGACAAGACGGTCACCGTGGGCTACATGTACATCCTCAAGCTGCTCCACCTCGTCGACGACAAGATCCACGCGCGCTCGACGGGCCCCTACTCGCTCGTGACGCAGCAGCCGCTGGGCGGCAAGGCCCAGTTCGGCGGCCAGCGCTTCGGCGAGATGGAGGTATGGGCCCTCGAGGCCTACGGAGCCGCGTACACCCTGCAGGAGATGCTGACGATCAAGTCCGACGACACCGTTGGCCGCGTCAAGGCCTACGAGGCGATCGTCAAGGGCGAGAACATCGCCGAGCCCTCGATTCCCGAGTCCTTCAAGGTGCTGCTGAAGGAGATGCAGTCGCTCGCGCTCGACGTCCAGGTGCTCTCGGAAGAGGGCTCAGAGGTCGAGGTGCGCGAGGAAGAGGACGAGCTGTTGCGCGCAGCCGAGGAGCTGGGCATCGATCTCTCGCCCGGCTCGCTGCGAACCGAGCGCGCCGGAGCCAACGGAGCCGAGGGCGCCGAGGAGGCACCGACCACTCAGCCGGTCGAAGCAGTGGAAAGCGAAGTGGAGAAGACCGCGGCGAAGCCCGCCGAGGTCGAGGAGTAGGAGTCGAGTCGGACGCGCCCGGGCACCCCGCCCGGGAAGCGCGTTCTCACATAGTCAGGAGCCGCGTTGATCGACATCAACAACTTTGACGCGATTCGTATCGGGCTCGCGTCGTCGAAGCAGATTCGCGACTGGTCCTCGGGCGAGGTCACCAAGCCCGAGACAATCAACTACCGAACGCTCAAGCCTGAGAAGGATGGGTTGTTCTGCGAGCGCATTTTCGGTCCCACCAAGGACTGGGAGTGCTACTGCGGCAAGTACAAGCGAGTTCGCTATAAGGGAATCATCTGCGAGCGCTGCGGGGTTGAGGTCACGCGCCAGAAGGTTCGTCGCGAGCGCATGGGACACATCGATCTGGCCGCGCCTGTCTCGCACATCTGGTTCTTCAAGGGCGTGCCGAGTCGGATCGGCTACCTGCTCGATATCGCTCCGAAGGAGCTCGAGAAGGTCCTCTACTTCGCAGCCTCGATCGTCACACGTGTCGACGACGAGAAGCGCGCCGCCGATCTGGCTGACCTCGAGGACAAGGTCAAGGCCGAGTCCGAGCAGATCTACGTCGACCGCGACGAGAGCCTCGCCGCGCTCGAGAAGCGCCTGAAGCGACGCCGCGACTTCTTCGCCGCCGGCAAGGACGCCGGTTTCGACGAAGACGACGAGTTCTGGGCACGCGGGCTCTCGACCTGGGCCGAGGAGCAGGCGCTTCCGACCCGGGAAGAGATGGAGGGCCTCGCGGGCGGCGTGTTCCTGCGCGTCGCCAAGGACGTCACGACCGAGGACCAGAAGAAGCTACGCGACCTCGTACGGCGCGCCGCGGTGCGCGACGACCGAGAGCTGACGGCGCGCGAGCTCGAGAGCGTTGTCAGTGCCGCTGCCGAGATCCGCAGCAAGCTCGCGACGCTCTACAAGGACGCGGCAAGCGCTTCCGGCGCCAAGAAGGGCGCGCTCACGAAGCGCATCAATCGCATTCAGGACGCGCTGCTCGCCGGTGAAGAGATCGAAGGCGACGACGGCGAAATCGTCTCGGACATCGACCGAAAGGCCCTGGCCAAGGCGGTCGCGCTCGGCAGCGGTCTTCTCAAGGAGACGCTCGAAGGCGTCGCCGACGACGCAACCGAGGAAGACATCCGCCAGCTCGCCGGCGAGCTCTGCTTGAAGGACGACTCGCGTGGGCGCCAGGAAGATTTTGACGCCATCGTCCAATGGCTGATCAAGGTGCGTGAGATGTACCAGGACATCGAGTCGCGGCGCGAGGACGCGCGCGAGGCCGGTGTCGAGGGCGTCCGTCGCCTCGAGCAGACCTGGGAGCTCTTCCGCGAGCTCGAGCCGAAGATGGTCGTCAACGACGAGTTGCTCTTCCGCGAGCTCAAGGACCGATTCGGCTCCTCCTACGGGTTCGGCGTCTACTTCGAAGGCGGCATGGGTGCCGACGCGATCAGGGAGCTGCTGCGCGACCTCGACCTTGATGCCGAGGCCGCGTCGCTTCGCGACACGATCAAGACATCGAAGGGCCAGAAGCAGCAGCGCTCGATCAAACGTCTCAAGGTCGTCAGTGCCTTTACGACCTCTGACAACAAGCCAGACTGGATGATTCTCGAGGCCGTTCCGGTGATCCCGCCCGAGCTTCGGCCAATGGTCCAGCTCGACGGTGGCCGGTTTGCGACCAGCGACCTGAACGACCTCTACCGACGTGTCATCAACAGGAACAACCGGCTGAAGCGCCTGCTCGATCTGGGCGCTCCCGAGATCATCGTCAACAACGAGAAGCGGATGCTGCAGGAGGCCGTCGATGCCCTGTTCGACAACGGGCGTCGTGGTCGCGCGGTGACCGGCCCGGGCAACCGGCCGCTCAAGTCGCTCTCGGACATGCTCAAGGGCAAGCAGGGGCGCTTCCGTCAGAACCTGCTCGGCAAGCGCGTCGACTACTCGGGCCGCTCGGTGATCGTGTCCGGTCCGCAACTCAAGTTGCACCAGTGCGGCCTTCCCAAGCTGATGGCACTCGAGCTCTTCAAGCCATTCATCATGAGCCGGCTCGTCGAGCGCAAGTCGGTGCAGAACATCAAGGCGGCGAAGAAGTACGTCGAGTCGATGGCGCCCGAGGTCTGGGACGTGCTCGAAGAGGTCATCACCGAGCATCCGGTGCTCCTCAACCGTGCGCCGACGTTGCATAGGCTCGGTATCCAGGCCTTCGAGCCCGTGCTGGTCGAGGGCAAGGCGATCCAGGTGCACCCGCTCGTGTGCCATGCGTTCAACGCCGACTTCGACGGCGACCAGATGGCGGTTCACGTTCCGCTCTCAGCCGAGGCGCAGGCCGAGGCACGCCTGCTGATGATGTCGTCGGGCAACGTGCTCTCGCCGGCCCACGGCCGTCCGCTCGCGACGCCGACGCAGGACATGGTGCTCGGCGCGTACTACTTGACCTACAGCGCGAAGGATCTCGAGAAGGCCAATATCGAGAAGCTCAAGCCGCGGCCGAACGCGTTCGGCTCTGAGGACGAGGTGATTCTCGCTCTCGAGGCTGGCCAGGTCGGGCTGCAGGATCCGATCGACTACCGCGGTGGAGCCGAGCCGCGGCTCACAACGTCGGGCCGCGTCATCTTCAACGAGGAGGTCGCGCGCTCACTCGAAGCCGAGCTGCTAGAGGAGTTCGATCGTGAGCTGCTCCCATACCAGAACCAGACGCTGACGAAGCGAACGATGGGCGACTTCATCGCGCTCCTCGTCGACCGTTTCGGCGCGCAGCGCATCGCGAGTGTGCTTGACACGATCAAGCAGCTCGGGTTCGACTACGCCACACAGGCCGGCGTGACGATCTCGAAGAACGACATCGTCGTCCCCGAGAACAAGGAAGAGATCCTCAGCACGTTCGATGAGCGCGTCCATCAGATCGACGGCGACTATCTCCGCGGCCTGATCACCGAGGACGAGAAGCACGAGGCGGTCGTCAACGTCTGGACGGAGGCAACCGACACGGTCGCCGAGGCCATGGAAAAGACGCTGTGGGAGCTGAACCCGATCTTCATGATGGCCAACTCCGGCGCGCGTGGATCGTTCAAGCAGATCCGCCAGCTTGCCGGGATGCGCGGTTTGATGGCCAATCCGAAGGGCGAGATCATTGAGCGTCCGATCAAGGCCAACTTCATGGAAGGCCTGAGCGTGCGCGAGTACTTCATCTCGACACACGGCGCCCGCAAGGGTCTCGCAGACACGGCGCTCCGCACGGCCGACTCCGGCTACCTGACGCGGCGTCTCGTCGACGTCTCACAGGACGTGATCGTCCGTGACGAGGACTGCGGAACCACCGAGCACGTCACGCGACCGTTGCTGCGGCGCGACGGGTCGACCGAGGGCTCTCTCGCCGGGCGCGTGGCACCGTTTGACGTTTACCGGCCACTCAAGGATGGCAGCCCGGGCAAGACGCTGCTCGTACCCGACGGCTTCGTAACGACGCTCTCCAACGCTGAGCCCCAGGAGGAAGAGGACGGCAGCAAGACCGTCGGCCTGGGTTGGCTGCGCGAGCAGCTCGATGACCTAGCGGACACGTTCGAGCTTCCCGTTCGGACGGTGCTCAAGTGCGAGAGTCAGATCGGCGTGTGCCGTAAGTGCTACGGCACGTTCCTCGCCACCGACGAGCTGACCGAGATCGGCGACGCCGTCGGCATCATCGCGGCGCAGTCGATCGGCGAGCCGGGTACCCAGCTGACCATGCGCACGTTCCACACGGGCGGCGTGGCCGGTGCAGACATCACGCACGGCCTGCCACGTGTCGTCGAGATCTTCGAGGCGCGAAACCCGAAGGGCGCAGCGCAGCTCGCCGAGACAGACGGCAAGATCGACATCGAAGACACCGACCGCGGACCCAAGGTCATTCTGGTGCCGACCGCGGGCAAGGGCGATGTCGAGGCTCCCGACGAGATCGCCTACCAGCTACCGCGCCGGACACGGCTGCTCGTCTCGAAGCGCGACGAGGTCAAGGCGGGCGACCCGCTGCAGGACGGTTCGCTCAACCCGGGCGAGCTGCTCGAGCTCAAGGGCTCGACAGAGGCCGAGCTGTACCTCGTCGACGAGGTACAGAAGGTCTACCGCTCGCAGGGCGTGGACATCCACGACAAGCACATCGAGCTGATCGTGCGCCAGATGATGAAGAAGGTGCGCGTCGACAGCTCCGGCACGACCGACCTGCTGCCCGGTCAGCTCGTCGATCGGATCGTCCTCGAGAGGGAGAACGAGCGCGTCGGCAAGGAGAAGGGCGGCGAGGAAGCGACCTACGAGCAGATCATCCTTGGCATCACCAAGGCATCGCTCGCAACAGAGTCGTTCCTGTCGGCCGCCTCCTTCCAGGAGACTACGAAGGTGCTGACCGACGCCTCGATAGAGGGCAAGGTCGACCGACTCGTCGGGCTCAAGGAGAACGTGATCATCGGCAAGCTGATCCCGGCCGCGACGGGGCTCAGGCGCTATCGCGCTCTCGAGATCGCACCGAGTGACGACATCCCGCTCTCGGCGTACGCGCGGCCGCACGCCGAGGAGGAGCTGCTCGCAGCGCTCAAGGAGATCGGCGTCGACGGCGATCTCTCAGCGCTCGAGGCGGCGCTCGGCGACCCGGCGGCGCTCGAAGGGCTCGAGGGGCTCGACAAGGGTGACGCCAAGCCTGACAACGACGGGGGGAACTAGCCGGCGGGGCCGGCTAGTTCCTTGGGAGTTTCGCGCTTTGCGCGAAGCTCCGGGGCGCATGGCGCCCAGAGAAACAAGGCTTCATCTACGAGGGCCCGCACGTACGGGCCCTCGCCGTTAGTAGTCGAGTCCGGGTGCGGTGCTCGGCGTCTCTTCGGCGGGCGGGCGCGCTGCATCTGCGGCTTGCTCGGCCGTCGTTTCTCGCGCGGGCTGAGCCGTTGGCGCGGGCGCCGCGGGCGCCGCCTCGGATGCGGCTTCGACTATCGGCGCCGTGGTCTCGGCCACACGCGCCGAGACGGCCTGACCCTTCCCTCGCCGCTTCGCCTCATACAGCGCTTCGTCTGCACGCTTGCAGAAGCTGACGCTGTCGTCGTCTGCCCGTAGCTGGGCGATCCCGGCGCTGAGCTTGACCTGCGTGGCGCTCTCCTGCCACACATCGATCGCACGCTGCAGGCGGCGGTAGAAGTTCTCGGCATCGGCGAGCGAGGACTCCGGCAGGATCACGGCAAACTCGTCGCCACCTACGCGACTCGCGATGTCGGCGCTTCGAACGACGCTCTGCACCTGCATCGCGGCCTCGGCGAGCACGGCGTCGCCCGCCAGGTGGCCGATCTGGTCGTTGATCGCCTTGAAATCGTCGATGTCGAAGAGGATCAGCGCCAGCTCGCGGTCGTAGCGTTGCGCGCGAGCGGCCTCGCGCTCGAGGGTCTCGTGGAAAAAGCGGTAGTTGTGCAGACCGGTGAGCGCGTCGAGGTCGGCGAGCTGTCGCGCCTCCTGAAAGCGCCGCGCATTCTCGATTGCGGGCGCGGCAGTGGCCGCGACCTCCTCGACCTGCGCGAGTATGGCTTCGTTCGGCTTCTGCTCTTTGGCGCGCCAGTACACCCAGAGCGTTCCGAGGACGGCGCCCGCCTCGCTACGCAGCGGCGCCGCGAGGCCGCCGCGTATCGCCGATCCGTTGGTGCTGGCCGCAGTGTCCTCGGCGTAGCGAAACGTGAAGTCAACCGCCCGGGCCGTCACGCCCTCGGGCGGATCGGCTTGCTGCATGTTTGCGCGTGCCTCGTCCTCGGAAAGACCCAGCGTGGCCACAATCGGCTTCCCCTCGTCAGGAAGCACGATCATCGCTGCGTCAACGACCTCGAGCTCGCCGGTCGCCTCGAGCGTTCGCTGTAACACCTCGTCCAGATCGATCGTCGCGCCGATATCCGTCAGCCTTCGTGCTCGGTCGTTCTCGACACGCGCAATCTCGAAGTCCCCTGAGATTCCCGAGAGCAGGCCCTCGACGCGCGAGCTCGACTCGCGAAGCGCGGCTTCGAAGCGGCGCGTCTCGCGGTTGCGCGCATGCAAGACGATCAACAGCAGCGCCGAAACGACCAGTACGGCAAGCGCGGCCACGCCAATTCCGATCCAGAAGCCGACGTCGCCGGTCGTTATGTCGAAGAGCACATCCCCTCCCACGCTGCTTCGATGCCGCAGACGGAGAATACCGCGTTACCAGCGGCCCCGTTGACCGGGCGGCGCCAGCTGGTACCATCTCGAGGGTTCGGCGGTGCCCCGTCGAGCTTTTCTCGTGCGCGAACGTCCTGCGCATGTCCCCGATTGGGAACCTGGGGGTTCTTCGTGCCCACGGTCAACCAGTTGGTCCGCAAGGGCCGGCGCCAAAAACCGAGCAAGTTGAAGACGCCCGCATTGCACGGCGCGCCCCAGAAGCGCGGCGTCTGCACTCGCGTCTACACGACCACTCCCAAGAAGCCGAACTCGGCTCTGCGCAAGGTTGCTCGCGTGCGCCTGACCAACGGAATGGAAGTGACGTCATACATCCCGGGCGAGGGCCACAACCTACAAGAGCACTCGGTCGTGTTGATCCGCGGCGGTCGCGTCAAGGACCTGCCGGGGATCCGCTACAAGGTGATCCGCGCCGCGCTTGATACAGCCGGCGTGTCCGAGCGGCGGCAGGCTCGCTCGAAGTACGGCGCAAAGCGCGGCTCGTAAAGGGTTTCAGAACGTGTCCCGCCGTGCCGAAATACAACTGAGAGAGCCCGCTCCGGACTCGATCCATGGTTCAAAGCTCGTGACTCAGGTCGTCAACAAGGTGATGCTACGAGGCAAGAAGGCCTCGGCCGAGCGCATCGTTTACGACGCGCTCGACCAGGTGGGCGAGAAAACGGGCAAGCCGCCGGTCGAGGTGCTGGAGCAGGCGATCAAGACACTTACGCCCGTGCTCGAGGTCCGCTCACGTCGCGTGGGTGGCGCGAACTACCAGGTACCCGTCGAGGTGCCGCAGCGCCGCGCACGCACGCTTGCCGTCAGGTGGCTCGTGAACTTCGCGCGGGAACGTCGCGAGAAGACGATGTCGGCACGGCTGGCAGGAGAAATGCTCGACGCGCTGGAGCAACAGGGGGGCGCGTTCAAGCGAAAGGACGATCTGTACCGCATGGCCCAGGCAAACAAGGCATTCGCCCACTACCGCTGGTAAACGGAGATCATGGCAAACGTGGCTGAGCAACAACGCGGTGCGGGAGGACGTGAGGTCGGGGTCGACCGCGTTCGAAACATCGGAATCATGGCGCATATCGACGCGGGTAAGACGACGACGACCGAGCGCATCCTCTACTACACCGGGCGTACCCATAAGCTCGGCGAGGTTCACGACGGCGCGGCCGTCATGGACTGGATGGAGCAAGAGCAGGAGCGCGGCATCACGATCACCTCGGCTGCGACGACAGCGTTCTGGCGCGGCTATCGCGTGAACATAATTGATACGCCCGGGCACGTGGACTTCACTGTCGAGGTCGAGCGAAGCCTGCGCGTCCTCGACGGCGCGATCGCTGTTTTCGACGCCGTCGCAGGCGTCGAGCCCCAGTCAGAGACCGTCTGGCGCCAGGCAGATCGCTACAAGGTGCCGCGGATCGCGCTGATCAACAAGATGGACCGCACGGGCGCCGACTTCTTCGGCTCGGTCCAGTCGATGGTCGACAGGCTCGGGGCCAACCCGGTTCCCGCACAGCTTCCGCTCGGCCAGGAGGAGCACTTCCGCGGGGTGGTCGATCTCGTCGAGATGCAGACCCTCGAGTGGACGGACGAGCTCGGGACCGAGATGGAGCACGGCGAGATTCCCGACGAGCTGCGCGAGCAGGCCGACGTCTACCACCACCAGCTGATCGACGCCATCGCAGAGCATGACGAGGAGCTCCTCGAGACCTACCTTCTCGATGAGAGTGCCGTTACGCCCGAGATGATTCAGCGGGCGCTGCGCCACGCTACCCTGGCGGCCGCGATCACACCCGTGCTGTGCGGCTCAGCGTTCAAGAACAAGGGCATCCAGCCTCTGCTCGACGCCGTCATCGCCTACCTCCCGAGCCCGATCGACGTTCCGCCGGTCGAAGGCGAGGATCCGTCGACGGGCGAGACGGCCACCCGAGAGCCCCACGCGTCGGGCCCCTTCGCCGCGCTCGCGTTCAAGGTCATGAGTGACCCCTACGTCGGTCGATTGACCTACTTCCGTGTCTACTCGGGAACGATCTCGGCCGGCGATCGCATTCTCAACGTCTCGAGCGATCGAACCGAGCGCATCGGCCGGCTGCTGATGATGCACGCCAACCATCGCGAGGAAGTGCAGTCGGTCGCGGCCGGCGACATCGTCGCGGCTGTCGGGCTGAAGCAAAGCTCTACCGGTGACACGCTCGCCGTCGCCTCCGACCCGATCCAGCTCGAGGCGATGACCTTCCCCGATCCCGTCATCTCGGTCGCAATCGAGCCCAAGACGAAGGCCGACCAGGACAAGCTCGCACAGGCGCTGCAGCGGCTTTCGGACGAGGATCCGACCTTCCAGGTTCGCTCAGACGAGGAGACCGCGCAGACCCTGATCTGGGGCATGGGCGAGCTCCACCTCGAGATCATCGTCGATCGACTCACACGTGAGTTCTCGGTCGACGCGAACATCGGGCGCCCTCAGGTGGCGTACCGCGAGCGACCATCGAAAGCCGTCGAGAAGGTCGAGGGGCGCTTCGTCCGCCAGACGGGCGGCCGCGGCCAGTACGGCCATGCGGTCATCAACCTCACGCCGGCACCGGCCGGCAAGGGATACGAGTTCGTCGACAAGGTCGTCGGCGGCGCCGTGCCGCGCGAGTACATACGCTCGGTAGACCAGGGCATTCAGGAGGCGATGGAGTCCGGGCCGCTTGCCGGATACCCCGTCGTCGATGTCACCGTCGAGCTGATCGACGGCTCTTCACACGACGTCGACTCGAGCGAGATGGCGTTCAAGGTGGCCGGCTCGATGGCGCTCAAGAACGCGCTGCAGCGGGCCAAGCCCAAGCTGCTCGAGCCGATGATGGCCGTCGAGGTCGTCACGCCCGACAACTATCTCGGCGATGTGATGGGCGACCTCAGCGCGCGGCGAGGCCGCGTCGAGGGCCTCGAGCAGCGAGGAAACGCCCAGGTGGTGCGGGCTCGGGTTCCCCTGGCAACGATGTTCGGTTATGCGACCGACGTGCGCTCAACGACGCAGGGCCGCGCAACCTTCACGATGCAGTTCGACCGGTACGAGGAAGTGCCGCAGGATGTCGCGAGCGAGATCGTCGCTCAGGCCAACGGCGAGTAGTCACGGAGGAAGGGAATGTCGAAGGAGAAGTTCGAGCGCAACAAGCCCCACGTGAACGTGGGCACCATCGGTCACATCGACCACGGGAAAACGACCCTCACAGCGGCGATCACGAAGGTCCTTTCCGATCAGGGAACCGGCACCAACATGACCGAGTTCGACCAGATCGACAAGGCGCCCGAAGAGCGCGAGCGCGGCATCACGATCGCGACCGCGCACGTCGAGTACGAGACCGAGAACCGCCACTACGCGCACGTCGACTGCCCCGGCCACGCTGACTACATCAAGAACATGATCACCGGGGCCGCCCAGATGGACGGGGCGATCCTGGTCGTGTCCGCCGCCGATGGGCCCATGCCGCAGACGCGTGAACATGTACTGCTCGCCCGCCAGGTGAACGTGCCCTACATCGTCGTCGCGCTGAACAAAGCTGACATGGTCGACGACGAGGAGCTGCTCGAGCTCGTCGAGCTCGAGGTACGCGAGCTGCTCTCGAAGTATGAGTTCCCGGGCGACGACGTCCCGGTCGTCCGCGTCTCGGCGCTCAAGGCGCTCGAGGGCGACGAGGAATGGTCGAGCAAGATCCTCGAGCTCATGGAGGCCGTCGACACGTACATTCCCGACCCGGAGCGCGAGATCGACAAGCCCTTCCTGATGCCGATCGAGGACGTCTTTACGATCACGGGTCGTGGCACGGTTGTTACCGGCCGCGTAGAGCAGGGCGAGGTCAACGTCGGCGATGACATCGAGATCGTCGGTATCCACGAGGAGATCGAGAAGACGGTGGTCACGGGCGTCGAGATGTTCCAGAAGCTGCTCGACAGCGGCCAGGCCGGCGACAACATCGGTGCGCTGCTTCGCGGGATCAAGCGCGAGGACATCGAGCGTGGTCAGGTGCTCGCCAAGCCGAAGTCGATCACGCCGCACACGCACTTCAAGGCCGAGGTCTACGTGCTCTCGAAGGACGAGGGTGGCCGCCACACACCGTTCTTCAACGGCTACAGGCCGCAGTTCTACTTCCGCACGACCGACGTCACCGGCTCGATCAACCTGCCCGACGGGCAGGAGATGGTCATGCCCGGCGACAACACGAACATGGAAGTCGAGATGATCCAGCCGATCGCGATGGACCAGGGACTTCGCTTCGCAGTCCGCGAGGGCGGCCGGACGGTCGGCGCCGGCGTTGTCACCGAGGTGATCAAGTAGCCAGTCGTCTGGCAGACGAAAAATAGGTGGAGCACGGGCCGGCGGTTTCGTACCGTCGGCCATGTGCCTAGGTAGAGCGGGTTCGCGCCCGCGTCACGGGAGAGGTAAGCGAGAGAAGCGTGGCACAGCAGAAAATCCGTATCCGGCTCAAGGGCTATGACCATTCGCAGCTCGACAAGTCGGCGAAGTCGATTGTCGAGACCGCGCAGCGCACGGGCGCGATCGTCACTGGTCCCGTGCCCCTGCCGACCGAGAAGAACGTCTACACGGTCATCCGCGGTCCGTTCAAGGACAAGGACTCACGTGAGCACTTCGAGATCCGGACGCACAAGCGCCTGATCGACATCCACTCGCCAACACCGAAGACCGTCGACAGCCTGATGCGGCTCGACCTTCCGGCCGGCGTCGACATCGAGATCAAGCTCTAGAGGTCACGGATACGCCGGCCGCCATGAAGGGAATCATCGGTCGCAAGCTCGGCATGACCCAGCTCTTCGACGAGGAGACCGGCGACGTCACGGCCGTGACCGTCATCGAGGCCGGGCCGTGCCCGGTCGTCCAGGTGCGCACACTCGAGCGCGACGGCTACGAAGCCGCCCAGCTGGGCTTCGGCGAGACGCAGGAATGGAAGCTCTCGAAGGGCGAGCTGGGGCACCTCGGTCGCAACGGCTTCGGAGCGCATCGCGAGCTGTTCGAGTTTCGGGGCTCGACTGAGCTGGCCGAGGGCGACACGGTGACCGTCGGGGCGTTCGAGCCCGGTGAGGCGGTCAAGGTGTCCGGCGTCTCGATCGGCAAGGGGTTCGCGGGCACGATCAAGCGCCACAACTTCAGCGCCGGGCCAAAGTCGCACGGCTCGCGCAACGTCCGCGCTCCCGGGTCGGTCGGCGCCTCGGCGTCGCCGGCGCGCGTGTTCAAGGGCCAACGCCTACCAGGCCGCATGGGTGGCGAGCGCGTCACACAGCGCGGCCTGCGCGTGGTCGACCGCGACGTCGAGCAGAATCTGCTCCTCGTGTCGGGCTCGGTGCCGGGCTCGAAGAACCGCATCGTCGTCATCCGCGAGGAAGGGTCCTGATGGCGTCGGCGAAGGCTTCTGCAGCGCCGAAGGCTCCGCTTCTCAACGTCTCGGGCAAGAGCTCGAAGCGCATCGAGCTCGACGAGTCGGTGTTCGGTGCCGAGCTCAGGCCACATCTGATTCATGAGACCGTGCGCCACGAGTTCGGTGCTGCTCGGGCCGGCACCAAGGGTGCGAAGAGTCGCGGGCAGGTCAGGGGCGGCGGCGCCAAGCCGTGGCGGCAGAAGGGCACCGGTCGCGCTCGGCAGGGAACGACGAATGCCGTGCAGTTCACGGGCGGCGGGGTCGTCTTCCCGCCGACGATGCGCTCGTTCGGCGGAAAGGTCAACCGCAAGGTGCGTGCCGGCGCTCTGCGCTCGGCGCTCTCGGCGCATGTCTCACGCGGCTCGATGGCCGTCGTCGACGCCGAGAAGTTCGACGAGCCGTCGACCAAGAAAGCCGTCACGATGCTCGACGGATGGACGGCTGATCGTCCCGTGCTCGTGGTGTGTGAGTCGAGCGAGGACGCCGTGGCGAAGTCGTTTCGCAACATCGCCCGCGTATCGGTGACCGGCCCTGGCGAGCTCGAGGTACGCCATCTCGTCGGCGCGCGTTCCGTGCTCGTGACGACGAGCGCTCTCGAGACGGTCTCGGGAAGGGCCGGCTGAGCGATGGGACTCAATCTCACCCACCGCCAGATCCTGCTCGCTCCCGTGGTCTCCGAGAAGAGCTACAGCTTGATCGCCGACAACAAGTACTGCTTCAAGGTCCATCCGAAAGCCCACCGCATGCAGATCCGCCAGGCCGTCGAGGAGCTCTTCGAGGTCGAGGTCGAGAAGGTCAACGTCTCGAAGGTGCCGGCTAAGCCGAAGCGCCGCGGAACGCATCAGGGCCAGCGACCCGGCTGGAAGAAGGCGATCATCACGGTGAAGGAAGGCGAGAAGATCGACATCTTCGAGGGCGGGTCGGTCTAGATGGCCGTCCGCAAGTACAAGCCAACCAGCCCCGGGCGGCGTTTCCGGTCGGTCTCGGACTTCGAGGAGATCACGAAGTCGAAGCCCGAGAAGAAGCTGCTCGAGCCGCTCAAGCGCACGGGCGGACGCAACGCGAAGGGCCGGATCACCACCCGCCACCGCGGCGGCGGCCACAAGCGCCGCTATCGCACGATCGACTTCAAGCGCCTCAAGGACGGCGTACCAGCTCGCGTCGCGGCGATCGAGTACGACCCGAATCGCTCTGCACGAATCGCGCTCTTGCACTACGCAGACGGGGCGAAGGCCTACATCCTCGCCCCCGCGAGGCTTGCCGTTGGCGACACCGTCAGCTCGGGCCCGACCGCCGATATTCGCCCCGGGAATGCGCTGCCGTTGGCGAACATCCCGACGGGCACAGTCGTCCACAACGTCGAGCTGCAACCCGGTCGTGGCGGGCAGCTCGGCCGCAGCGCCGGCTCGGGAATTCAACTCGTGGCCAAGGACGGCCCGCATGCCGCGCTCAGGTTGCCCTCGGGCGAGCTGCGGCGCGTTGCGCTGACCTGTCGCGCGACCGTCGGCCAGGTCGGCAACGTCGAGCACAACAACATCTCGAGCGGCAAGGCCGGTCGCAGCCGCTGGCTCGGCAAGCGCCCGACCGTTCGTGGCTCGGCGATGAACCCGGTCGACCACCCGCATGGTGGTGGCGAGGGCAAGTCGAAGGGCGGGCGCCACCCGGTCACGCCCTGGGGTGTGCCAACGCTCGGCAAGCGCACGCGACGCAAGGGCAAGCAATCGGACACGCTGATCATTCGAGGCCGCAGGCGCGGCAAGCAGCGACGGTAGGGAGATTGACACGTGAGTAGGTCAAGCAAGAAGGGCCCGTTCGTCGAGGAGAAGCTCTTCCAGCGGATCGAGCGGATGAACGAGACCGGCGAGAAGACCGTGATTCGCACCTGGTCGCGGACCTCGACGATCTTCCCCGAGATGGTCGGTCACACCATCGGCGTGCACGACGGTCGCCGCCACGTCCCCATCTTCATCAGCGAGTCGATGGTCGGCCACAAGCTTGGTGAGTTCGCACCCACGCGCATCTTCCGCGGACACTCCGGCGATCGAGCAGCCCAGGTTCGCTAGCGAGACACGCGATGGCTCAAGCACAAACCGACGCTCCCGTCCAGGCTCGCGCCAAGGCGAAGTACGTGCGCTCTACGCCGCGCAAGGCTCAGCTCGTGGTCGATCAGATCCGCGGCCTGCCCGTGCCCGAGGCCCGGACGGTTCTTGCATTCAGCAAGCGGGCGGCCGCGCGCGACATCGAGAAGGTTCTCTCGTCAGCGGTCGCCAACGCCGAGGCCAACCACGACCTGATCGGCGACGAGATGTTCGTTCGCGAGGCCTACGTCGGTCAAGGGCCCGTCCTGAAGCGCTTTCGCGCACGCGCACGCGGGCGCGTGGGACGCATCCACAAGCGCACCTGTCACATCGTTGTGGGTCTAGCCGAGCTCGACGAGGAGCTGCGAGCGCTCTATGCCGAGCAGGCAGCGGCGCTTGCCGACCTGGCGCCGGAGCCGGCTGTCGCGGCCGACGCAGCTGACGACGCCGTCGATGCTGACGAGCCGGATGCCGAGGCTGAGGCCGGGGCGGAGGACGCTGACGACGCGGAGGCCGAGGAGCCTGAAGGCGAGCTCGACGATGACGCCGAGGCCGACGCAGCCGACGCAGTTGAGGCCGAAGAGGAATCCGAGCCCGCCGCTGCGGACGAGCCTGAAGCCGAGGCCGATGTCGAGCCGGCAGACGCTCCGGAGCCCGAAGCTGCCGACGAGCCCTACCCGGGCTACGCCGGGCACACCGCGAAGGAAGTGATCAAGGAAGTCGGCGAGCTGAGCGACGAGCAACTTGCCGCGGTCGCAGCGCAGGACGAGCGCGTCACTGTGCAGCGGGCGATCGAGAAGGAACAGGCGCGCCGCGCCGAGGCCACCGACGAGAAAGGCTAGAGAGGGTTAGATGGGGCAGAAGGTTCATCCTGGCGGCCTACGCGTAGGCGTCATCCACGACTGGAAATCGAACTGGTACACGGGGAAGAAGGATTTCCCGACGTTCCTACTTGAGGACGTCAAGATCCGCGAGCACATCTACGGCAAGCTCGAGCACGCCGGGCTCTCGGACATTCGCATCCAGAAGGACAAGCAGCGGATCACGATCGACATCTACACGGCGCGCCCGGGCATCGTGATCGGCAAGTCGGGCTCCGAGGTCGATGCGCTGCGCCGCGAGATCCACGCGCTGACCCGCAAGAACGTCCACATCAACATCAACGAGATCAAGCGGCCCGAGCTCGACGCCAAGCTGGTCGCGCAGTCGGTGGCCGAGCAGCTCGCAAACCGCGTCGCGTTCAGACGGGCGATGAAGCGCTCGCTCGCCTCGGCGATGCGGTCCGGCGCCGAAGGCGTCCGGATCCAGTGCGGCGGACGCCTCGGCGGAACCGAGATGTCGCGCTCCGAGAGCTACTCGGAGGGCCGCGTGCCGCTCCACACCCTCCGCGCCGACATCGACTACGGCTTCATCGAGGCGAAGACCACCTACGGCCGGATCGGCGTCAAGGTCTGGATCAACAAGGGCGAGATCATGCCCGAGGGCTTCCAGGGCTTCGACGAGTCGGCCGGTGCACAGGGGCGCCTCGGCGAGCAGGATCAGGCGCGGCGACTTGGCGCGCGCCTCCGCGAGGGGCTCGGCGCCACCCGAGAGGGGCGGCGCGGAGGGCCAGATCGCGAAGGTCTCGGGCCGGTCCGGAAGCGCAAGCGGGGCGATCGTCGTCGCGGCCGTGGCAAGGACGATGCGCCAGCGCCGGACGCGGCAGAGACGGGTGGCGACAGCGCACCCGCGGGCGACCCACCCGCGAGCTCGCCGGTCGCAAGCGAGAAGTCCGATGCGAAGGCGGCTCCGGAGGCAGCTCCGAAGAAGCCGCCAGACGCAGAGAAGTCCACGCCAGCAGATTCCGGCGACAAGGACGGGAACGGAACAGCCACTCCTGAGGGCGGTGCGAGTAGCTAGTGCTCTCTCCCCGCCGCAGCAGATACCGACGCCAGCATCGCGGGCGGCGCCGAGGCTTCGCCAAGGGCCAGCAGACGGTCACGTCAGGCGACTACGGCATCAAGGCACTCGAGCCAGGTTGGCTCACCAGCCGGCAGATCGAGGCCGCTCGTGTAGCGATGACGCGCCATATCCGCCGCGGCGGCAAGGTGTGGATCAATCTCTTCCCGGACAAGCCCGTCACGCAGAAGCCCGCCGAGACTCGCATGGGCTCCGGCAAGGGCTCGCCCGAGTACTGGGTCGCGGTCGTCAAGCCGGGACGCGTGATGTTCGAGCTCGCCGGCGTCGACGAGCCGCTGGCGCGTGAGGCGGCACGCCTCGCCAGCATGAAGCTTCCCATCAAGACGAAGTTCGTCAAGCGAGAGGCTGATCTCTTTGAAGGCTAAGGAACTGAGGAAGATGACCGATGACGAGCTCGCCGAGCAGCTCTCGGAGGCGCGTGAGGAGCTCTTCAACCTGCGCTTCCAGGACGCGACGGGCGCGCTCGACAACACCGCGCAGCTGGGAACAGCAAAGAGAGAGATCGCTCGGATCCTGACGGTGCAGACCGAACGCGAGCACGGGATGGAGCGGGCACAGTGATGTTCGACGAGGAGAAGGAAGAGGTCGAGGAGACCGAGGCTGCGGACGAGGGGCCGGAGGCCAAGGCCGACGAGGCAGACGACGCTGCAGACGAGGAGCCCGACCCCAAGGCTGACGAGGCAGACTCGGAGCCAGAGGCCACCGAGCCGCCGCCACCGCCCGCGAGACCGACCCGCAAGAAGCGCACGCCCGAGCAGAAAGCCGCTCGGCGCGCGCTGCGCAAGCGCAGGCGAGTCGAGGCGCGGCCGTCGGACCGCAAGCCGATCGTCCGGATTCCGAAGCCGGAGAGGCCGCGCGCCGCCCGCAAGGAGCGCGTCGGCGTCGTGGTTTCTGACGCGATGGAGCGCACCATCACCGTCCGCGTCGAGCGCACGTTCCCGCACCAGCGCTACGGCAAAGTCGTCAGGCGCTCGAGCACGTTCTCGGTCCACGATGCCGAAAACGCTGCGTCGGTCGGCGACCGCGTCCGCATCGTCGAGACGCGGCCGATCTCGAAGACGAAGCGCTGGCGGCTTGCCGAGGTTCTGGAGGGCGCTCGGTGATCCAGCAGGAATCCCGCCTGCGCGTGGCCGACAACACCGGCGCCCGCGAGCTCCTGTGCATCCGTGTGCTCGGCGGCTCACGCCGTCGCTACGCGCGCGTTGGCGACGTCATCGTCGGCACGGTGAAGCACGCCGCGCCTCAGGGCGCCGTCAAGAAGGGCGAGGTCGTCCGTGCTGTTGTCGTTCGTACGCGCAAGCCGTTCTCGCGCGGTGATGGCACCTCGATCGCATTCGACGAGAACGCCGCGGTGATCATCGACGAGCAGCAGAACCCGCGTGGCACCCGCATCTTTGGCCCGGTGGCGCGCGAGCTCCGCGACAAGAACTTCATGAAGATCGTCAGCCTCGCACCGGAGGTCTTGTGATGGCACGAGCTCGACTCCGCATCCGAAAAGGCGACGTCGTCGAGGTGATCGCGGGCAAGGAGAAGGGCAAGCGCGGCACCGTGCTCGAGGCCGACCCACGTCGCAGCCGGGTCACTGTCGAGAACCTCAATCTCTCGAAGAAGCACCAGCGCCCGCGGCCCATGCGCGACTCGAGTCGGATGGGCCAGCAGCAGATCGACCCGGGCGGGGTCATCGACCTGGCGTCGCCGATCCCCGTGTCGAACGTGATGCTCGTCTGCCCCTCGTGCGATCGGCCGACTCGCGTCAAGCATGGGATCGAGGAGATCAAGGGCGCCGACGCGAAGGTGCGAGTCTGCAGCCGCGCCGATTGCGGCAAGGGAGTCGACCGGTGAGCGACAACGGCTATTCGCCACGGCTCAAGGTCGCCTACGAGCAGGAGATCCGCCCGCAGCTCCAGAGCGAGCTCGGGCTGGGATCGGTCATGCAGGTCCCCCGGGTCGAGAAGATCACGCTCAACATGGGTGTCGGCGACGCGAAGGTCAGCGCCAAGCTTCTCGACTCGGCCATCGAGGAGCTCTCGATCATCGCGGGGCAGCGGGCGCAGATCAGGCGGGCGCGCAAGTCGATCGCCGCTTTCAAGCTTCGCGAGGAAATGCCGATCGGAGCGCGCGTGACGCTGCGCGGTGCCCGCATGTACGAATTCCTCGATCGCCTCGTATCGGTGGCGCTCCCACGGATTCGTGACTTTCGTGGCCTCACTGTGAAGAGCTTCGACGGGCGCGGCAACTACTCGCTCGGCATTCGCGAGCAAATCATCTTCCCCGAGATCGACTACGACGCTGTCGACACGATCCGTGGGCTCGACGTCGCGATCACGACGAGCGCGGCAGACGACCCCCAGGGCATCGCACTGCTCAAACAGCTCGGCCTCCCGTTTCGGGACGCGGAGTAAGGCGCACACAAAGGAGACCGATGGCCAAGAAGAGCCTCATCGTGAAACAGGCGCGACCCGTCAAGTACAAGACGCGGGCCTACACCCGTTGCAACCGCTGCGGCCGCCCACGCGCCGTGTACCGCAAGTTCGGCCTCTGCCGAATCTGCTTGCGCGAACTCGCCCATGATGGGGTCATTCCTGGCATGACGAAGTCGTCCTGGTAGCCCAATGAAAACCACCCGACGCGATAACTCCAGTCGCCCACATGGGCGCGACAACGGGGGTGTCAACCGTGCTGACTGATCCGGTCGCCGACATGCTCACGCGCATTCGCAACGCCAATCAGGCGCTGCAGGAGACGGTCGAGATGCCCAACTCGCGGCTGAAGTCGGATATCGCGCAGCTGCTCAAGGACGAGGGCTATATCGACAGCTTCCGCGTCGCCAGCGGCTCGAGCTTCGACACGCTGACCGTGGTCTTGCGCTTCGGTGAGAATCGCGAGAGGGTGATCAACGGGCTCAAGCGCGTCTCGAAGCCCGGGCGGCGGATTTATGCGCGCAAGGAGCGGCTTCCGCGGGTCCTCGGCGGCATGGGCACCGCGGTCATCTCGACCTCGAAGGGCATCATGTCGGGGCGGCGCGCGGAGGAGTTGGGCATTGGCGGCGAAGTCGTGT
Organism: Gaiellaceae bacterium; assembly: GCA_965223695.1. Lineage (GTDB taxonomy): Bacteria > Actinomycetota > Thermoleophilia > Gaiellales > Gaiellaceae > JAUVPB01. The sequence continues at coordinate 69,753 of CBDCXJ010000042.1, forward strand.
GCTTCGTCTGGTGACCGGCTGACGAGGACAGAGACCACCCGAGAGCTATGAGTCGAATCGGAAACACACCCATCGAGATTCCTGACGGCGTCGAGGTCGCGCTCGCGTCAGGCCAGGTCCGTGTCAAGGGCCCGCTCGGCGAGCTCGAGCAGAACACGCCGGATCGGATCGCGATCGAGCAGGAGAACAGCACGCTCACGTTCACGCGCCCGAGCGAGCGCGGCAGCGACCGTGCGCTGCACGGGCTGACACGAACTCTGGTCGCGAACATGGTCGAAGGCGTGACGAAGGGCTTCGAGAAGACGCTCGAGATCCATGGAGTCGGCTACCGGGCCGCGCTGAGCGGCTCCTCGGTCGAGTTCGCGCTGGGTTTTTCGCACCCGGTCAAGGTCGATCCTCCCGCGGGGATCACGTTCGAGCTACCCGAGCAGACCGTCGTCATCATCAAGGGCATCGACAAGCAGAAGGTCGGCCAGGTGGCGTCTGACCTGCGCGCGATTCGCCCGCCCGAGCCCTACAAGGGCAAGGGGATTCGTTACCGCGGCGAGTACGTGCGCCGCAAGGTTGGGAAGCGCGCATGACCGTCCTCAGCAAGCGTCAGCTGCGCGAGCGGCGTCACCGTCGTGTTCGCGGTCGCGTGAGCGGCACTGGCGAGCGGCCGAGGCTGTGCGTGTCGCGCTCCAACCGTGGAATCTTCGCGCAGCTGATCGATGATGACTCCGGCAAGACCGTGGCGTCGGCCAACTGGGTGACGCTGCGAAAACAGGGACAGGCAGGCTCGAAGATGGAGCAGGCCGCGCTCGTCGGCAAGCAGCTCGCCGAGATCGCGCGTGCCGAGGGAGTCGACGAGATCGTCTTCGACCGCGGTGGCTACCTCTATCACGGTCGAGTCAAGGCGCTGGCAGACGCCGCGCGTGAAGGAGGGCTTCGGTTTTGAACGGCAGGTCGAACGGTGGCAAGGATCAGCGCGAGCTGAAAGAGCGAGTGGTCGAGATCAATCGCGTCGCGAAGGTAGTCAAGGGCGGCAGGCGTTTCTCGTTCACGGCGCTCGTGGTTGTTGGCGACGAGGTCGACCGCGTCGGCGTCGGCTATGGGAAGGCACGCGAGGTACCCCTCGCGATCGCAAAAGCGGTCGACGACGCGAAGAAGAACGTGTTCCAGGTACCGCGCCACCATGCGACCATCACGCACGAGATCATCGGGCGCTCTGACGCGGCTCGCGTGCTGCTGCGTCCGGCGAGCCCCGGTACGGGCGTCATCGCGGGCGGCGGCGTCCGCGCCGTTCTCGAGCTGGCTGGGATCCGCGACATCCTGGCAAAGAGCCTTGGGACGACGAACCCCATCAACATGTTGAAAGCGACCGTGAACGCTCTCCAGTCGCTGAAGCGCCCCGAGGACGTGGCCCGGATTCGTGGCAAGACGGTCGAGGAAGTGCTACCGAAACGGCGCGTGGATGCCGAAGAGTCAGGCAATGGCGAAGACGCTCAAGATAACGCAGACGCGTAGCAAGGTCGGGCAGTCACAGAAGCACCGCGGCACGCTCCGCGCGCTTGGGCTGAAGCGCATCGGTCGCTCGGTTGAACGGGAAGAGAGCCCACAGCTCGAGGGTATGCTGCGGAAGGTCCGTCATCTCGTAGAGGTGGAGGAAGTGTCGTGACGCCCAGCCCTGACACGACCGAGACCGAGGCGCTCGACGCCGAGGATCTCTCGCTGACATCGATCAGACCGGCGCAAAAGCGCCGCTCGCGCAAGCGGATCGGCCGCGGCATGGGCTCGGGCAAGGGTCGTTACAGCGGTCGGGGAATCAAGGGGCAGAAGTCACGGTCGGGCTCGCACAAGATGCGACCCGGATTCGAGGGCGGCCAGATGCCCATCTACATGCGCTTGCCCAAGCAGCGCGGCTCGACGTCGAAGGACGCCATGCCGATCGGGCCGCATCGCACCTCGACGCAACCGGTGAACGTCCGCGACCTCGAGCGCGTTTTCGCCGACGGCGACAAGGTTACGCTCGACGCTCTCGTCGAGAAGGGCATCCTCAAGAACCTGCGTACCGACGTGAAGCTGCTCGGCGACGGCGATCTCACGAAGGCGCTCACCGTCACGGTCCACCGTGCATCGGCGACTGCCAGGGAGAAGATCGGCGCAGCGGGCGGCAGCGTGACCGAGCTCAAGGACGCGAAGCGCAAGAAGCGCCGACGCCGACGCCGCGCGGCGCCCGCCGGCGACAGCGATGGCGCGGCCGCCGAGCCCGATGAGGCCCCAGAGGGCGAGACGACGGCGGAGCCGGATAACGAGCCTGCAGCCGAGTCAGCGGACGCGACCGACGCGGACGCTGGCGAGGCTGGCGACGACTAGATGAACCTGCTTGGTCTCAGCCAGTCCCAGACCCACGAAATCGTGGAATCAACCATCTGATGATCGACTGGCTCGCCAATGCCTGGCGCGTACCGGAGCTTCGCAAGCGCCTGCTCTTTACGGCCGGGATTCTCGTGCTCTACCGGCTAGGAACCTGGCTGCCTGCGCCGGGCGTCAACCCCGACGAGATCGAGCGCTACCTGAACAGCCAGTCGGGCACCGTCCTCAACCTGCTGAACATCTTCTCGGGCGGCGCGCTTTCGCAGTTCGCGATCTTTGCGCTCGGGATCATGCCCTACATCACGGCGTCGATCATCATGCAGCTGATGACGGTCGTCATCCCGAAGCTCGAGCAGCTTCAGAAAGAGGGCGAGGCCGGGTACGCGAAGATCAACCAGTACACGCGCTACTCGACGGTCGGTCTCGCGGCCGTACAGGCGGCGGGCTTCACCTTCCTCTTCAACCGAAACGGCGCGCTCGAACTCACTGCCGGCCGTGTCGTGCTGTTGATCGTCTCGCTGACGGCCGGCACGACGCTGCTCATGTGGATGGGCGAGCTGATTACCAAGCGCGGCATCGGCAACGGCATCTCGCTTCTGATCTTCGCCTCGATCCTGGCCGGCCTCCCCGGCGGGATCCGGGTCTGGTTCGAGGGTGGGCCGTTCGAGCGGTTGATCTTCCCGCTGCTGGCGCTGGTCATCATCGTCGCGGTGGTCTTCGTGCAGGAAGGCCAGCGAAAGATCCCGATTCAGTACGCCAAGCGTCAGGTCGGGCGACGGATGACCCAGGGCGGCTCGACCTACATGCCGTTGCGCGTGAACATGGCCGGCGTCATCCCGATCATCTTCGCCGCAGCGATCATGGCCTTCCCGCCGACGGTCGCCCAGTTCTTCCCGAGCACGCAGACCTTCATCAACAACAACTTCCTGCCCACCGACTGGACGTTTGTCGTGATCCAGGCGTTCTTCATCGTGGTGTTCACGTTCTTCTACACGGCGGTCCAGTTCAACCCCGTCGACCAGGCCGACAACTTACGCAAGAACGGCGGCTACATCCCCGGCATCAGACCAGGGCCGCCGACGGCCCAGTACCTCGACCGTGTTCTGACGCGTCTAACGCTGCCTGGAGCGCTTTGGCTCGCGCTCGTCGCGACGCTCCCGACGCTGGCAATTCGCTACGGCGGCTTCTCGCAGTCGACGTCGGCTGCCCTCGGCGGCACCTCGATCCTGATCGTCGTCGGCGTTGCGCTCGACACGATGCGCCAGATGGAGTCGCAGATGATGATGCGCCACTACGAGGGCTTCCTCAAGTAGCGCGCGCCGCCTGCGAGCCAAACCGAACATGCCTCCTCTAGACATCCTTCTCCTCGGGCCCCCGGGGGCGGGCAAGGGCACCCAGGCCAAGCGGATCGAGGACGACCGCGGCGTCCCGCAGATCTCGACCGGCGACATGCTCCGCGAGGCGATCGCATCGGGCTCAGAGCTCGGCGCCGAGGTCCAGCCGATCGTCGGGCGTGGTGATCTGGTTCCCGACGAGTTGATCGTAAGGGTCATCCGTCAGCGGCTCGAGCGAGACGACACGCGCGCCGGGTTCATTCTCGACGGCTTCCCACGGACGATCCCGCAGGCCGAGGCGCTCGACCAGATGCTCGCCGACATCGGCCGCTCGCTGCACGTCGTTCTCGAGTTCGTGCTCGACGAAGAGGAGGCCGTCGAGCGCTTGATCGGTCGCGCGGTCGACGAGGGGAGGACCGACGATGACCCCGACGTGATCCGGCACCGCTTCGTCGTCTGGCGCGAGCAGACACTGCCGCTGACCGAGTACTACAGGGGCGGCGGCAAGCTGGTTGCGCTCGACGCAGCGAAGACGGTCGACGAGGTGTACGAAGCGATCGACAAGCACCTGCGAGTGGGGTGCTAGATGACGAGGGTCGTGGAGTCCACGGGGCGATGATCGCGCTCAAGTCACGCGCCGAGATCGACAAGATGGCGGCCGCCGGGGCGATCGTGGCCCGGGTGCTCGAGCTGATCAAGGTAGACGTCCGCGAAGGCGTTACGACGGCCGAGCTCGACGAGCTCGCCGAGACGACGATTCGGGAAGCAGGCGGGATACCGACCTTCAAGGGCTACCGCGGCTTCCCGGGGTCGATCTGCTCGTCGCCGAATGCGATGGTCGTCCACGGGATCCCGGGAAAGTACGCGCTCGCCGCCAGCGACATCATCTCTGTCGACGTCGGGGTAACGCTCGACGGCTACGTAGGCGACAGCGCCTGGACGTTCACTGTGGGCGACGTGCCCCCGAGGACACAGGAGCTGCTCACAGCCTGCGAGGAGGCTCTCTACGCGGGAATCGTAAACGCGGTCGCCGGGAATCACGTTGGCGACATCTCGGCTGCCGTGCAGCGACGCACCGAAGCCGATGGCTTCGCCGTGATTCGGAGCCTCGTCGGCCACGGCGTCGGTCGCGAGATGCACGAAGAGCCCCAAGTGCCCAACTACGGTGAGCCGGGCGCGGGACCCGAGCTGCGCGAGGGTATGACGATCGCGATCGAGCCGATGATCACCGATGGCTCGTACGAGGTCGACGTGGCCGACGACGCATGGTCCATATCGACCATCGATGGGTCGCTCTCGGCGCATTTCGAGCATACGGTCGCGATCACGGCCGAAGGCCCCGAAATACTCACGCTCGGCAGCGTTTCCGAGACTGCCGCCGCAGCCGACTCTCTGATAGCATGACGAGTTGGCGAGGGTGAGTCGTGCTGCCGCATGCGCATGGTGTCGCGGCGTATCCGGCCCACCCGCCATCGGAGGAACAGATCAACGCGATGAACCACCACACGGTTGAACAAATCGCCCGCGCCACGGGAGCGACCGCTCACGCCGGGAGCGCCCGGTGAAGGTGCGCGCGTCGGTCAAGCCGATGTGCGAGCGCTGCCGCGTCATCCGGCGTCGCGGCGCAGTCCTCGTGATCTGCACCAACCCTCGGCACAAGCAACGACAGGGGTAACGAAGACAGATGGCACGCATCGCCGGCGTTAACCTTCCCCGCGATAAGCGGCTCGTCATTGCGCTCACGTACATCCACGGCATCGGTGAGTCACGCGCCGGGGCGATCTGCGGCGAGACCGGGCTCTCGATCGATCAGAAGGTCAGAGACCTCACCGACGAGGAAGTCACGAAGCTTCGCAACTACATCGACGACAATCTGCAGGTCGAGGGCGATCTGCGCCGTGAGCGCTCGCAGGCGGTCAAGCGGCTGATGGAGATCGGCGCATATCGAGGCCTGCGTCACCGTCGCGGGCTACCGGCGCGCGGCCAGCGCACAAAGACGAACGCGCGAACGCGCAAGGGACCCAAGAAGACGGTCGGACGCGGCAAGAAGGCCGCCGAGACAATCTAGGGCGTAGCCGATGGCCCCTCCACGACGACCGGCAAGCCGCGGCCGCAGCCGCCGGCGAGCGAAGAAGAACATCGCCGTCGGGCAGGCCTACGTCAAGACGTCGTTCAACAACACGATCGTCACCTTGACCGACCAGGAAGGCAACGTGATCTGCTGGGAGAGCGCAGGCACCGCGGGCTTCAAGGGCTCGCGCAAGTCGACGCCGTTCGCAGCCCAGGTCACCGCCGACGCCTGCGCACGCAAAGGCATGGAGAACGGCCTGCAGAAGATCGAGGTCTTCGTGAAGGGCCCCGGATCCGGCCGCGAAACCGCCGTGCGCTCGCTGCAGGCGGCGGGTCTCGAGATTCTCGGCGTCAAGGACGTGACGCCGCACGCGCACAACGGTGTTCGCCCGAAGAAGCGACGGCGGGTCTAGACGGTGGCGCGCGACCGTAGCCCGAAGTGCAAGCAGTGCCGTCGCGAGGGCGTCAAGCTCTTTCTCAAAGGCGAGCGCTGTCTGACCGAGAAGTGTGCCGTCGAGCGCCGCAGCTATCCGCCGGGCGAGCATGGCCGGGGACGCATCAAGCAGTCCGAGTATCTGCTTCAGCTGCGCGCCAAGCAGAAGGCGCGCCGCTACTACGGCATCCTCGAGAAGCAGTTCCGCAACTACTACAAGGCCGCGGCGTTGCAGCAGGGAATCACGGGCGACCGGCTCCTGCAGCTGCTCGAGCTGCGCCTCGACAACGTCGTCTACCGGCTCGGGTTCGCCTCCTCGCGCGCGCAGGCGCGACAGATCATCCGCCACGGGCACTTCCACGTGAACGGGCGCCGCGTCAACATTCCGAGCTACCGGCTTCGCCGCGACGACATCGTCTCGCTCAAGCCGCAGAGCCCGGTCGAGCAGGTCGTTCGTGATGCGACCGACCTGACGGCGTCGGTCCCAGCGTGGCTCGAGGCCGACCATGACAACCTCTCGGCGCGCGTGCTGAAGATGCCCGAGCGCAGCGAGATCGATGCGCCCATCGAAGAGCAGCTCATCGTCGAGCTCTACTCCAAGTAGCAAGCCACAAGACCTAATCAAGTCAGCCCAAGCACGACCAGAAGGGACCCATGACTGCCAGCACCAGCTTGATGGAATTCCAGACGCCGAAGATCGTCTCTGAGGACGTCACCGACCGGCGCGGCATCTTCGAGATCGAGCCGCTCGACCGAGGCTTCGGTCATACGTTCGGCAACTCGCTTCGCCGCGTCCTGCTGGGCTCGCTCGAGGGCGCAGCCGTGAGCTCGGTGAAGATCGAGGGCGTCGCCCACGAGTTCACCACGATCGAAGGTGTTCGCGAGGACGTCATCGACATCATCCTCAACCTCAAGAACCTGGTCTGCCGGCTCCACGGCGAGTCGCCCGAGATCGAGGTCCGCCTCGACAAGAGGGGCTCGGGTGCGGCGACCGCGGGTGACATTCAGACACCTGCCGATCTCGAGATTCTCAACCCCGATCTCCAGCTGGCTGAGCTGTCGGGCAAGGGGCACCTCGAGATGACGCTCACCGTCGGCCGCGGCCGCGGCTACATGCCCGCCGATCAGAACCGCGGGCCGGACCACGCGATTGGGACGATCCCCGTCGACGCGATGTTCTCGCCGGTCAAGCGCGTGGCCTACGAGGTCGAAGCCGCCCGCGTCGGGCAGCGCACCGACTACGACAAGCTGATTCTCGACGTCACGACCGACGGGTCGATCGATCCGAAGGACGCCGTCGGGCTGGCTGCCGAGATCCTGATCCGCCAGCTGGCGATCTTCACCGACATCGACGCGATCGAGGGCCTCGCCGACGCTCCCGTCGAGGAGGAAGCCGAGTTCCCGCAGGCGCGTGGCATGGAGAACTTCCCGATCGAGGAACTCGAACTCGGCGTGCGCTCCTACAACTGCCTCAAGCGCGTCGGCATCGAGACGATCGGCGACCTGGTCTCGAAGACCGAGTCAGAGCTGGCCGCGATTCCCAACTTCGGCAAGAAGTCGATCGAGGAAGTCGCCGAGACGCTCGCCGCCCACGGCCTGGGTCTCAAGGAGGAATGACCCCCGCGTGAGGCACCGTCGCTCCGGCAAGAAGCTAGGTCGCGACTCGGCGCATCGCAAGGCGCTCTACTCCAACCTCGCCGCGGCGCTGTTCGAGCACGGTCGCATCAAGACGACCCAGGCAAAGGCCAAGGCTGTCCAGCCGATCGCCGAGAGGCTGATCACGCTCGGCAAGCGCGACGACGTCGCGGCTCGGCGGCAGGCCGTCGCCTATCTGCGCCACAAGTGGGTTGTTGCCGACCTGTTCGAGGACGTGGGGCCGCGCTTCGCCGACCGTAACGGTGGCTATACGCGCATCGTCAAGCTCGGACCGCGCAAAGGCGACGCCGCGCCGATGGTCTACCTCGAGCTGGTCGACCACGTGCCGAAGGCCCGGGGCGGCTTCCCGACGCTCGAGCCGGCGAGCGCCGAGTAGCTCCGACCACTACCTCGCGGGCCTGTGACGAAGCTCAGGCTTGCCCTCGAGTACGACGGCGCCGACTTCGCCGGCTGGGCGCGCCAGCCCGATCGCCGCACCGTCGAAGGCGTGCTTCGCGATGCTCTCGATCGGATCTTCCCCAGCTGGGAGGACCTCGCTGTCGCGGGACGCACCGACGCTGGTGTCCACGCGTCCGGCCAGGTCGTGAGCGTCGAGGTCGAGGGTGGGCCGCCCCCGGAGTACGCGGCGGAAGCGTTGAACCGCAAGCTGCCCGCCGACGTCGCGGTGCGTGAGAGCTCGGAGGTCGACGCGCGCTTCGATGCACGCTTCTCGGCCGTCGCGCGCGCCTATCGCTACCGGATCGTCAACGCACGTGCCCGCCCGGCGCTCGAGCGGCGGGCGCTCTGGCACCCACAACCGATCGACGTCCGCCAGCTCGAGACGGCGGCGGCCGCGATCGTCGGGCGACACGACTTCATGGCGTTCACGCCGACCGAGACCGCATACGACGGCTTCGTGCGCACCGTGCTCGCTGCACGCTGGGTCGGCAATCCGGGCGAGGTTCTCGAGCTCCGCATCGTCGCGTGCTCGTTCCTACGCCACATGGTGCGGGCGCTCGTCGGCACCATGCTCGAGCTCGAGCCGGCGCAGATCGTCGAGCTGCTACAAGGCGCGCCACGCGAGCGCGCAGGGCGGACGCTCGCTGCGTGCGGGTTGTGTCTCATCGGCGTCGCGTACACGGAGGACGAGGTCGCCTCGTTGGTTCGTGATGTCGAGGTGGGGCGGCCGGTCTAGGCCGCTTTCTGGAGGTGGGTTGGTTGCCCGCATCCCGCCCCGCCAAAAACGGCGCGACGGGCTACCCGCAACCAACTCATACGGCTTCTACCCCTTCGACCAACCCCCCGGCCCGGCCGTTCCCTCGCGAGTCGAATACGTTCGACCGAAGCGGCGCAGCTGCCCGCCGTGGGTTACCTGGCCGAGGTGCCCGGCGGCGCGATGTGGGTCCTGAGGAGAAGTCACCCGACCCGAATCGGCACACCGGCCCGCCGCGGGTCACCCGGCCGAGGTGTCACAGCGGTCCGTCGCTGGCCACCGGGCCGAGGTGGCCCGGCGCCCCGCCCGGGCCGGCTCGCCGCGGGCATTTCCGCCGTATCCATTTTTTCTGCCTCTCTCCAAGTCGGAGCCGACACCGCGCCCCTTCCCCGCGAACCCGCCGACG
>CBDCXJ010000043.1:0-62177 GCA_965223695.1 Gaiellaceae bacterium
CAAAGTGGTCTGCGAGCAGTGACCGGTCTTCTGGCATAAAAACGCGGATGGTGAGCAGCCCGTTGTCGTTGTTGGAAACAGTGACGGTGGTGATATCGGGCCCATACCCCACTCCGAGAGTCCCATCGCCATAGGGGTCGTTATATGTCGCCGAGTTGGCCGCCCCCGCCGGCTGGCCGGTCCCGAAGACGAGAGCGGCCGCCGTGAGCGCGACGACAACCACGAGGACTAGACGCGTGCTCATAACGCAGCCTAAGCTATTCCGCGCGGTTTTAGGGTGTTCTCAAACCTCCCGATCGCGCCCGGTAACGTCACCTACCGGACGCCTCTAGCCGTCGTCGTCGAGGCGGTCGTCGCCCGTGCCGCCGTAGAGCAGGTCGTCGCCCGTGCCGCCGCGGATGTGGCGCCTCTCTACATTGAAGATGGCCGCGGCGTCTGCCGGGACGCGGGCGCGGTCGACAGCACGACAACTCGGGAGCGGGTTTGTGAGCTGCTGGAGGGTGGCCTAGACGCCTTCAGGAAGCGCGCAGAGCGCTACGGGCTTCAGGTTGACGCTGATGCGAGCTAGCTGTAAGACCCAGCAAGGTTGTTGGTTCTCAGCGCTTCCAGCCGTTTGTGTGGTGGTTGGTGGCTGAGGGAGCCGTGTGGTCGGCGTTGATTGTAGTAGTCGAGCCAACCGGCAAGTGTCGTCGGCGTTCATCGGAGCTGGCGTAGATCGCCGCGTAGGCCCAGCCTGAGAGCAGCGTGCGGATGAAGCGTTCGGCCTTGCCGTTCGCGCGTGGCCGGTAGGGGCGTGTGCGCAGGTGCTTGATCCGGAGCGTCTTGCAGGCGAGCGCGTGCACGATCGAGACGTAGGCGGGGCCGTTGTCGGTCATCAGCCGCTCGGCGCGGATGCCCCAGTCGTGCGAGAAAACGAAGCGCTGCGGGACCGGCTCTCCAGGCTGCGCGAGGCCAGTTTGCGCATCACCGAAGACCTCGATTCCGTCCTACAGGGGAGTGATGGACGGAGCCGGTCCTTGACCGGTGCGAGGATGGGAGGGATCACCACTGTGTCTGGGCTGTGCCGGTGTAGCGGAGTGTCAGCTGGCCTGTCTTGCGGTAGGCGGCCGGGTTGACCGCGGACACCCTTACCAACACTCTGGGATAGACGGTGTTGTGCAGCGTTCCGTGTGTTAGCCCGATCTGCACGTCCCTCTCGGGCGAGGCTTGGCGGAGTGCCGCACCGGGTGCCGGTTTCTCGGCGGCCACGGCGTAGACCTTTCGGCCCGCGGCGAAGACGATACGCCTGCCGTCGTAGTCGAGCGGACGCCCGTTGGCGATCTGTCCCTTGCCCCATCGAGGCTTGCCCGTGCGTTGGGAGATCACCGTGATGGTCGCCGGTCGCGACTTCGACTAGCTCAATGCGCTCGACGTCGCCCTCCCGACGCAGGTAGGCGGCGTGTCCGCGTGCGACGGCAGGTAGCGAGAGCGGCTTGTCGCTCGTGGCGAGCGTCGTGAATGCTCCCGTCGTGCGGTCGACGCCGATCAGGCTGTACTCGGTCCCGCTCTTCACCCGGACGACGATCGAGTTACCACCAGCGTCCATGCCAACGAAGCCGTCCGGGAGCGGTACCGAGAGACCCGATCCCATGAGAGTGTGCTCGCGCCGGTGACACGGTCGATGTCGACCCAGACCGGCGTCTCCTGTCCGTCCCGGCCAATCCAGCGAGGCCAGTAGCGCGGCCCCCGATCGAGGAGCCAGGTCAAGTCGCCCACGCGCGTGATGTCGTGATGGTGCTCGACGTTCTGGCCACAACAGGCCCTCCAGCTGCGAAGCCGGCCGTGCTTACGTGCCCAGATGAACTCGCGCCCCGGTGTTGACCACATCACGAACCGGCCCGCGAGCACCGGTCGGAAGAGACAGCTCGTTTCGTAGTTTCGCCCACTGCGATGGGTGAGTACGCGCACTTTGCCCGCGGCGCCGAGAAGCTGGAGACGCTTTCGGCCCGGCGCGCACTCGCCGGGGCGACCCTTCGACCCCGCGATCCACGCAACAGTCGAGCCGGCGACTGCGGGAGCCGTGATGGAGCGATTCTTGGCGGTGAACAAGACCTCGGGCGCGGACGTCCCCCCGTATGCAGGAAGCGCAGTCGCGCCGACCAGGCACAGCGCAAAGATCAAGAGCCAGCTCGATCGTCTCATCGCGGCCTGCCGTGGACGATACATACGTAGCGCTGGCGTCTCGAAGGTCACTTCCTACGAGCTCGACCACTGGGTGCAAGACCCTCTTCGGCCGGCCGGGCGACTCGACGACGGGGCTAGGCTTGCCCCGTGGACGTCTTCCAGGCAATCGCCAGCAAGCGTGACGAGCGACGCTACGCGTCCGATCTGGTGCTCGATGCCGAGCTCGTCGAGCGGATTCTCGACGCAGGCCGTCTGGCCGGGAGCGCGCGCAATAGGCAGCCCTGGCGCTTCATCGTGGTCGAGACCGAGGGCGCTGTAGGGGCGCTCGCCGAGGCCGTATTCGTGCCCGAGAACGTCACGAGCGCGGCCCTGGTCGTCGCGATCGTCACTTCGGGCGGCCGAGGTGCGCTCGATGTCGGTCGGGTTGCCCAGAACATGATGCTCACGGCCTGGGGAGAGGGAGTGCTCTCGACGCTGAACGGCTTCCCGGATGGTGAGCGGGCGGCCGCCCCACTCGGGCTCGCCGACGATGAGCAGCCCGCGATCGGCATCTCCTTCGGCTACCCGCTGACAGCGCGCGATCCCGCCGCGAGAACTGCGGCGGAGTGGTCAGAACGCGCCAACCGCAAGTCGCTCGACGAGATCGTCGAGCGCCGCTAGTCGAGACCCGTCGACGTCTTACGCTGCGGTGGCTGTTGCGCTGGACCCTGCGAATCCCGTGAACGATGTGGCCGATCCAGGTGCGTTCCTCCGGGAGTCCGTCCCCTTCGGCGCCCGTGAGCTGATCGCGGCCGTCGCTGGCGCCCAGCACGTGCTCGACGCAGGCTGTGGCAGCGGCCGGCTCACGGTTGCGCTCGCCCGTGCCGGCGCGGAGGTCACGGGCTTCGACACCGACGAGTACCGGCTGACCCAGGCCGAGCGCCGGGCAGCCGAGGCCGGGGTCGAGCTCGAGCTCGTCCGGGCCGACTTCAACGAGCCGTTGCCGTTCGATGAAGCCTCATTCGATGCGGTCACCAACCGTCTTGCCCTGATGGCCGCTAGCGACCCGGTCAGCACACTTCGCGAGCTGCGGCGAGTCCTCGCGCCGGGCGGGCGTCTCGCGACGGTCCTCTGGGCCACGCTCCCCGAGAACCCGTGGTTCGCGCTGCCGCGAGAGGCGATCGCGACGGTGCTCGGCCAGGAGCGGGCATCGTTCGCGCGGGCCTTCGGCAAGCTCGGCGACCCGGCCGAGGCCGCGGCGGTCCACCGCGCAGCAGGGCTGTCCGACGTCCAGGCATCCCTGCTTCGAGAGCAGGCCACGCCGGCCGACGCCGAGGCGCACTGGGAGCAGCTCGCGCGCGAGAACAACCACTTCGCCCGTGTCGCGGCCGAGCTGAGCTCTGCACAGCGCGCGGCGCTCCTCGTCGAGATCGCCGCGCGGTTTTCCCCCTACACACGCGACGGTCTGTGCCTGCCGCGTACGCTCGTGCTCGTCACCGCTCGCTAGTCCGGCACGTCGAAGGCCTGCGCTGTCAGACCGCCGTCCACGATCAGGTTCTGTCCGGTCACATGGCCGGCGGCATCAGACGCGAGGTAGAGGAACGCGCCGGCAACGTCCTCGGCCGAGGCCAGACGGTTCTGAGGCACTCCAGGAAAGCTCTGGCGGAAACGGCTCATCGTCTCCTCGCCGACCAGGTCGACAACGCGTTGCGTGTCTACCGGGCCCGGGCTGACGCAGTTGACCCGGATCTCATGCTTCGCGAGCTCCACGGCCATCACCTGGGAGAGCGCGACAAGACCGGCCTTCGTGACGCAGTACGCCGCGAAGCCTCGGCCGGCCCCGAGCGCGGCAACCGATGCGGTGAAGAGGATCACGCCTCCTCCCGCTTCGAGCATGTGTCGCGCCACGCTCTGCGCGAGCAGGTGATGGCTGGTGAGGTTGACCGCGAGCTCGGTTTCCCATTCCTCGTGCGTCACCTCGAGATATGGCGCGACCCATGACGAGGTCACGTGGTTCGAGACGAGCACATCGAGCCGCTCGACCGGCTCGAGCGCCGCGGCCAGCGCATGCTCTGTCGACGCGACGTCCTTCAGGTCGGCGTGAATGGGAACGGCTCGCGCCCCGAGCGATTCGACATCTGCCGTAACGGCATCGAGTCGGTCGGCGAGCTTCTCGACGAGACCAACTGTTGCCGCACCCTCGGCCGCGAAGCCCTTTGCGGTTGCACGACCGATGCCCGAGCCCGCCGCCGTGATCAGAACGTGCTTGTCGTCGAAGCGACCAGTAGCAGCCATCGGTTCAATGTCCTCGCCAGCTCGGCGTCTGCATCACGCTAACCGACATCCACCCATGCTGGGCCGAAGCCGGGTCTGTCAGCGTTCAGAGACCGCGGAGTCAGTGGTCGAGAACGCCACAGCGTTCGGGCACAAAACCGCCTTCTAGGAGGGTCTAGCGAAACTCGATAAACCGTTTATTCATGCGGTTTTGCGCACCTTGCTTCCGGTGGTTTACCCCAACTTCAGCCACTTTTTACCCCAATCGCACGTTCTGTGCGGGGTGTTCCCGGGCGTGTGCGAAGGCGCCCGGCTATTTCTGGACTTTCTGGACGTGAGGGAGGGGGCGCGCGCCGACGGCGGGTCTGAGCTAACGGTCGGCCGCGTGGACAACGGGCTTGGAAGCCCGAACTTCTCGTGGTCGGGCGACGGCTCCCAGCTCGTCTTCGCCCGCAACCGTGACCTCTACATCACCAACGCGGATGGGTCGAGCACGACCCAGTTGACCAACGTGGCAGCGCGCGACGGTGCTCCGCGCTGGTCGCCCGACGGAAGTCGCATCCTGTTCGAGCGTTCCTCCAAAGGCAAGAGCTCACTCCGAACGGTCAGCCCGTCCGGCACGAATCACCAGAACCTCACGAAGGGGATGGACGACGCGCACTCGGCAAGCTGGTCGCCCGACGGAACGCGGCTCGCGTTCTTCGTCAACGAGTTCCGACCAACGCGATCGCGTATCTACGTCGTCGACGCCGACGGAACCGACCTGGTGCGCCTCGCGACATCGGAGGCGGGCAATCGCTTCTCCACCTTTCAGCGACTGTCATGGTCACCCGACGGAGCGAGAATCGCCTACGCGACCTTCGGAAAGAGCGCGAACATCGTCTCCTTGACGGCCGACGGAACGGACGGCATCGTCACCCTCGTCGACACGAACCGCGCGAACACAAGTCCAACGTTCTCAAGCGCGGGCCAGCTCGCGTTCGTGAGCAACCGAAACGGGAACGCCGAGCTCTACGGCGCCAACGGCGACGGAACGGCCCAATCGCGACTGACCGCCTCTCCGGGAACCGAGTCCGCGCCCGGCTGGTCGCCAAACGGCGCCCTGGTCGCATACCTGGTTAGGCACCTAACCCGCACGTCCGAGCTCTATCTGATGCCCGCCGACGGGTCCAGCGGACCGACACGCCTGACGGCTCCCGCAGGCTTCGTCGGGCCACCGGCCTGGCAGCCGACGCCTTGAGCGACGGACGCGCGTCAGCCACGTAAGCCCGAAGCGCTTCAAGTGCCTCGCAGCGGCTTCACCCTACGCACGTATGCGCACGCTGTGAAGCGCCGCGGCAGGCTCACCGGAGCCCGCCGAAAAGCGTTCGATGAAGCAGCTCTCTCGCTTTGGGAGCAGGGGGTCGCGAGTTCAAATCTCGCCGTCCCGACTAACGAAAGTCACATGAGCACTGGGACTCCGCTGCTTTCTGTGTCCAAAGAGGGCAACGCTTCAGCCTCCGAATTAATACTTGCGCCCATTCGTGCCCAATCAGGGCGCTGAGCACGTGGGCGCCAATGCTGCTGCGCCTCAGCGGGTGCTGGTGAACGAGCTCCTCGAGCTCGGCTACAAGCTCGGCGCCCGTGACCGCAGCGAGGACGAGGTCGACGTTCTGAGTGAACCGAGTCCCCAGACTGAGCGGCGTCCTCCGACACCCCGGTCGGACCGAGCGGCTGGCCACACTCCCCACAAAACCGCTCGCCAGCCTCATTCGCCGAACCGCACGAACCACACACCAACCCCAACCCGCCACCGCACTCCCCACAAAACTTGCGGCCCTCACGATTCTCACACCCACACGCAGGACAGACTGGCACCACCGAAACCATATGGGCGACCCGGCCTCTCAGCACTAAGGGCGACGACGGCGGTCGTTCCCTTAGCGCACTGTCTGATCTGCCTGTGATTGACCTGGACCCTGGTGGTGCGTTGACGGTTGCCTGAGCTGGTGGGCTTGGGGGATGGTTGTTCATGAGACTTGAGGAGTTGGTCTTGTGAGCGAGAAACGGGATCGTCGGAAGTGGTCGCCTGAGCGGAAGGCGGAGATCGTGCTCGCCGGTCTGCGCGGCGACCGGAGCGTGCGCGACGTCTGTCGCGAGCACGAGATCGCCGAGACGCTGTACTAGGGGTGGCGTGACCGTCTGTTGGAGGGCGGCACCGAGGCGTTGCGCTCCGCGAGGGAGCGCGCCAGGGATCCGCGTGAGCAGGAGCTGAAGGACGCCAGGAAGCGGATGGCGCGGCTCGAGCGTGCGTTGGGGAAGAAGACGTAGGGGCTTGAGGTAGCGGGGGAACTGTTGCGGGACTGGACGTGAGCGTCCGCGTGTCCAGAGCCCGTGCCGAGCTCGCTCAGGGACGCCGGCCTTCGGTGGTCGCGCGAGTGGCAGGCATCTCACGCCAGGCGATCTACCGCGTTCCCCGGCGCCGACCACGCCAAGCAGGCCCGGGCAGGGTCTCAAACACGGATGCGGCAATCGTCGAGGTCGCCAAGGCCAACCCGACCGACGGGACGCGGATGGTGGCAGCGCTCGCGACGCGGGAGCTGGGTGAGCCGGTGAATCGCAAGCGGGTGCAGCGGATCATGCGCGAGCACAAGCTGTTGCAGCCGACCCGCCACACGGGTAGGCGAGCGCGTCCTGGTTTCTTCCAGGTCACCCGGCCTGACGAGCTCTCGCACATGGACATGACGAAGCTCTGGGTCGCCCAGCACGGCTGGGCGTACATGCACGCAATCATCGACTGCCTAACGCGCGAGATCACCGCCTGGACACTCGACCTCAGAGCTCGAACCAAGGAGGCGATCGACTGTCTCGAGCACGCGCTCGCCGTGCGCCATATCGAGCCCGGCCAGCTCACGCTCGGCACCGACAACGGCCCGCAATTCACCAGCAGAGGCTTCCGCCGCCATCTCACCGACCGTGGGATCGCGCACCGACGCGGCGGCTACCGCGACCCCGAGTCCCAGGCCTTCATCGAGTCCTGGTTTGGCCAGTTCAAGAAACGGCTCGCCTGGCGCGCCGAATGGGAAACCCTCGACCACGCCAGACAGGACATCACCAGCTACGTCAACAGCTACCAGCACCGACCCCACTCCGGGATCGGCTACCAAACACCCACCGAACTCGCCACCACCTGGAAGCGAGAACCCCTACACACCCGAGCAACCTAAACCGACAACACAAACCGGGTCCAGGTCATGTTTGATACCGAGTTCCTGAAGAGTGTTCTTGTAGGCGTCTGAGATGTAGCAGGAGCCGTTGTCGCTCATCAGTGCTTGGATGTGGACGCCTCGCTCAGCAAACCAGGTGAGGGCCCGGCGGAGGATGGAGTTGACCCGGTCTGGTTGACATCGTGATGCTTTCGGGCCTTGTGGGTTCGGGAGAGGAGCGTTGTTATGCCGAAGACGAGACCGCCGTATCCGCCGGAGTTCCGTGTTGAGGCGGTGCGGCTACTAGGGAGCGGGGAGCGCTCACCGAAGCAGCTCGCTCTGGAGCTTGGCTGTTCGGAGCAGTCGTTGCGTAACTGGTTGCGCCAGGATCAGGCTGATCGGGGAGAGCGCGAGGACATGCTCAGCTCGCAGGAGCGCGCGAAGTTGCGTGAGCTCGAGCGGGAAAACAAGGTGCTGCGCCAGGAGCGCGAGATCTTGA
Source organism: Gaiellaceae bacterium (assembly GCA_965223695.1). GTDB lineage: Bacteria > Actinomycetota > Thermoleophilia > Gaiellales > Gaiellaceae > JAUVPB01. The sequence continues at coordinate 8,101 of CBDCXJ010000043.1, forward strand.
AGCGCGCCGCGGCTTTCTTCGCCAGGGAGACCGACAAGCCGTGACGTGTTTTGGGTTTGTCGAGGCGGAGCGAGCACAGTTTCCTGTCTCCCTGCTGTGCCGCGTCGTGGGTGTGACTCGTCAGGGCTACTACGCGTGGAAGCGGCGAGGGCCGAGCGATCGCGAGCTCGCCGACATCGACCTCGCGGTTCGGATCCGGCGTGTGCATGAGCAGACGGAAGGCATCTACGGGGCCCCGAGAATCCAGGCCGAGCTCAGACTCGCTCACGGCGTCCGTGTCGGCAAGAAGCGTGTCGCCAGGTTGATGCGCCAGCTCGGCCTCAAAGGCGCAGACGGACGAGGCGGCGGGCCACGCACCACGATCCGCGAGGCCGGGCGCTCTTCGGCACCAGACCTCGTCGACAGAGACTTCACGCGCGCAGAGCCCAACCGGCTCTGGGTCTGCGACATCAAGTACGTCCAGACCGGGCAAGGCTTCCTCTTCCTCGCCTGCGTCCAAGACGTCTACAGCCGAAGAATCATCGGCTGCTCAATGCGCGGCGACCTCAAAACAGAGCTCGTCCTCGACGCGCTCGGCATGGCAGCCCACACGCGCGAGACGGCCGGCGTCATCGCGCACTCCGATCACGGCTCCCAATATACGAGCCTGGCCTACGGCAGCCATGCCAAGGAGTCGGGAATCGATCTCTCCATGGGCAGCGTCGGCGACCCCTGGGACAACGCGCTCGCCGAGACATTCTTCGCCAGCCTCGAGAAAGAACTCCTCAAACGCGAACGCTTCACCACACGCGAGCACGCACGCATGCGCATCTTCTGGTACATCGAATGCTTCTACAACCCCCGCCGACGCCACTCCAGCCTCGACATGCTCAGCCCCATCAACTACGAACAACAACACCAAACAAAGGCCATCGCGGCCTAGACCCCAGATGTCAACCAAAACGGGTCAACTCCAGGAAGCTGATGGCGTGTTGTTGTTTGAGTCGGTCGAGTACTTCGGCGTAGACGAGTCTGGTGTGGTCATCGATCATCACGTGCACGAATTCGTAGCCAGTGACGCCGATCTTGCGGCCGTTGACGCTTCGCCTGTCTTTGCTGCGCCGGTGTCCGAGCACACGGTGGCCGGCACCGCGAGCAGAGATCCGTGAGAGCCGTTTGATATCGACATGGACGAGCTCGCCGGGAGTGTCGCGCTCGTAGCGCACGATCGGCTCGGTCGGTTCCAAGCGCGAGCGTTTGCCGAGCCCGATCCGTTTCAACCACACACTCACCGTTGAGAGCGGGATCTTGAGTGCCTCGCTGATCTCGGCCGCGCTCATCCAAACCCGCCGAAGCGCCTCGATCGCACCAACCCGGTCGGCCGAGAGCCGGGCCGGAGAGCGTTTCGGCCGCGAAGAACGATCAACCAGCTCTACGTCGCCAGCCCGATAGCGCGCAAGCCACTTCCACACCGTCCGCGGACTACAACCCGCGGCCTCCGCCGCCTCCAGGACAGTCCACTCCTGCTCGAGCACACGCCGACACATCAACAACCGACTACTCGGACAGGTCCGATGGTTACCGTGAAGTCTCATCCGGGCCTCCTTGACGCCAAGGGCTTCCAACACCCCTCAGCCTCCAGACAGGCCCGGATGAACAACCTCCTTAGGAACTACACCTAGGTGCCACCTGGTGCCGCTAGGTGAAGCGAGCAGGAGCGCGTCTGTCCACGCCTCCTGTCGGTTGAGGGCGCTCAGCCTCACGTGCCGCCCGCTACCGCCAATCTAGAGGCGCTGCTGCGCACGATGGCGTAGCTTGCCTTCCAATGACCGACGAGGTCTACGCGAAGGATCGCGGCGCCTGGCGCGCCTGGCTGGAAGAGCACCACGACGCGGTGTCAGCAGTCTGGCTCGTCTCCTACAAGAAGGGCAGCGCAAGGCCCAGCGTCACCTACGACGAGGCGGTCGAGGAGGCGCTCTGCTTCGGCTGGATCGACTCGAAGGTGCAGTCTCTGGACGACGATCGCTATCGGCAGTACTACACCGTGCGCCAGCCCGGAAGCGTCTGGTCGAAGGCGAACAAGGAACGCGTCGCCCGCATGACCGAAGCGACGAAGATGTCCGAGGCCGGAACCCGCCCCGTGAAAGCGGCCCAGGCGGACGGATCATGGGAGTTCCTCGACGAGATCGACAACCTCGTCCTCCCAGACGACCTGGTCTCGGGGCTCGGCGCGGTCGAGGGAGCAAGGGAGACGTTCGACTCGTTCAGCGAATCAGCTCGCAAGGGAATCCTGTTCTGGATCAAGAGCGCCAAGCGCGCGACGACCCGGCAGAAGCGCATCGAGCAGACCGCTAGCGCGGCCGCGCGAGGTGAGAAGCCCCTTTCGTATCTCTAGAGAGCAGTCCAGCTCCTTCGTGGCGCAACGCCCCTCCGGCGTGGGAACAGGTCGCGTTGTGAGGCAGTCTTAGGGCCATGCGTTAGGCCATCCGGCCTATACGAGAACATTCATGACGATGAGCTCGATCCGTGCTGAAAACGCCATCGAAACAGCACCGGCCAAACCCGTAGGCCGCCCCTTCGAAAAAGGCCAGTCAGGCAACCCCGGCGGCAGACCCAAGGGGCTCGCCCGGCGCATCCGCGAGCAGACCTCCGACGGGGCCGACCTGGTCGTCTACATGGTCGAGGTCTTCCAGGACAAATCCGCACCGCGACGTGATCGGATGCAGGCCGCTACGTGGCTCGCCGACCGGGGTTTTGGGAGGCCGGTGCAGACGCTTCGAGCCGAGGTCGACGAACCCCAGGGGAGGGCGCTCGAGCTGCAGAGCATGCCTACCCCCGAGTTGATGCGGGAGATGGCGAAGCTACGGGATCGGCTGGGCTTGCCGGAGGGGACCCGCTAGACCCCCGGACACCCCCTGTATCGATTCCAGTCGCGGGGCCCCTCTTCTGTGCGCGTCTACGCGCAGATCGTCAAGGTGCGTGACGCGCTCGACGAGTTGGCCAGCGCGCTCGAACAAAAGAGCCCCATAGGAGCTGTAGCCGAACCCGCGGTGTTTAGGTCGGGGGCCGCGTCGGCACGCCACGATTTCGCCAATGTTCCGCCAATGTCTCGCCAAGGCCGCGTCGGTACGTTCGGCGTGTCCGATCGAGAGGAGACGCCATGTACACGCTCAAGTGCGGAGACATCGTCGAAGGCTGTGACGCGAAGATCGAGAGCGACTCGGTAGACGACGTGATGCGCCAGGCGGCGCAGCACGCCGCCGACGCGCACGGCCTCACAGAACTCGACGACGCAACCGTGGAGAAGGTGAAGGCGGCGATCGCGACCAGCTAGGGCTCTCCCGACGTCGGCGCGCGTCCGCAACGAGAGGAGAGACTCCCATGGCCAAGATCCTCGTTCACATAACGCACGGCCCCGAGCATCCAACCCGCGCAGCGCTTGGCTTCATCGTCGCCAAGGCCGCAACCGACGCAGGCCACGCCGTCAGCGTGTTCCTCGCCGGCGACGCCGTCCAGCTATTGCGCGACGAGGTACTCGAGAGTCTCGTGGGACTTGGTACCGGCTCTCTGCGGGACTCCTACGACGCAGTCGTGGCGGCGGGTGGCCAGTTCTTCGCGTCCGGCATGTCCAGCAAGGCCCGTGGCCTAGACGAGAGCGACACCGACGGCAAACCCGTCAAGTTCGCCACGCCGAGCGACCTGGTCGAACTCGCGATCGAGCACGACCGCATGTTCACCTACTAACCGAAAGACAAGCCACACCCACACCGCACCCTCCCTGTTCTCACGTACCCGCACGAGCCGAGACGAAGCCGGGGTATTTAACCGGGGCCTGCTCAGGGGTGTCTATAGCCAGACGCCCCCTGGTCTCACGTCCGTGCAAGGGCTTGAGCCGAAGCCGGGGCTTTTAAACCGGCGGTTGTTGGCGCCGGTCAGGTCCACACCCGCCGCTACTCGGCGCAGGTGTCCAGCCGGGACATTTAGAGGCCGAGACCGGCGGTTGTTGGCGCCGGTCAGGTCCACACCCGCCGCTACTCGGCGCAGGTGTCCAGCCGGGACATTTAGAGGCCGAGAGGCTCAAACGTGTCCCGTTACCCGACTCTCTCACGGGATCATAGGAACAAGCGCCCCTCCCCATGTGCACATGAGAGCCGAGTTTCCGCCGATGACGCCGCGCTACAGCGCGAGGAGCGACGGCGCTAGGGCGCGGAGTTCAGCCATCGGGAAGCCCGCCGATTCGCTGAGTACCTGGACGCACACGTGGTCCGCGCCCGCGTCGAGATGCTCGTTCACGCGAGTCGCCACGGCGTCCACATCGCCCCAACCGACCAGGTCGTCGATGAGGCGGTCGCTGCCGCCGTCCGCGACGTCGTCCTCGCTGTACCCGATCCAGAGCAGGTTCTTGCTGTAGTTGGCCTTCCCGAGATAGAACGGCGTGAACGAGCGCGCGACGCGTCGCGCGGTCTCGGCGTCCTTCTCGAGGACCACGGTGACCTCGGTCGCCAGAAGCTTCCCCTCGCCGAGGATCTCGCGGGCGCGCCGCGTATGCTCGACCGGGACGAAGTAGGGATGAGCGCCGGCGGTTCGCTCGCGGGCGAGCTCGAGCATCTTCGGGCGCAGCGCGGCAAGCACCCGGGTCGCTGCGATCTCCGCCGGCGCGGCGATGTCCGGCGTCGCATCCATTCGCTCGAGGTAATCGCGCATCAGCGACACCGGCCGCGAATAGTCGAACCCGTGCTCCGACACCTGCTCGGCGTGGCTCACACCAAGACCAAGGAGGAACCGCCCCGGGAACGCCTCCGCGAGAGTGCGCTCCCCGGTCGCCATGGTCATGGCGTCGCGCGCCCACACGTTCGCGATGCCGGTCGCAACCGGGATGCTCTCGGTCGCGGCCAGCACGATCGTTCCCGCCGCGAAGCACTCCTTGGCGATCAACGGCTCCGGGTACCAGAGCGCCCCGTAGCCGAGCTCCTCGAGCTCCCCCGCCGCTGCCCGCACGCTTACCGCGGGCTCCGTCACGAACTGCACCTGCCAGCAACCTACGCGTCCGAGATCCATCAGTCCTCCTGAAGCCCGGGCCCTAAACCCAGCCTCGACTAGGGGCGCCTATGAAACCACAAGCCCACTCACCTCGCACACGCATGACGGCCGAAACTGAACGACGGGCTCTTAAACCTCGACCGACCAGAAGAGGTCTGTAAAAGCGCAACGAGGCGTGCCCCGCGGCGTCAGCCCAGAGCGGTCTTGGCGGCCTCGGCGATCTGGCCGTGGTATGGCGATCCGTGCCCGGGGAGGACCAGCTCGGTATCGAGTGCACTGAGAACACCGAGGCTTGCTCGGGCCTGAGCCGGGTCGGTGTGGAGAAGTCCGGCGCCAGTTGCGGAGCGCCGTCGCGGTTGTTGAGCAGATCGCGGGTCGCGAGGGCATCTCCGGTGAACAGCGTCTTGCTTTGCGGCGAGGCCCTCGATATCGATGTCCGCGGATTCGTGCAGAAGGGAGCGTCGCTCGGCGAGCTCGTGCCGGCCGTCAAAGTCGTGGCCGGCGGCGCCACCTTGGTTGAGGGGTGTTGAGCGTAGTGGGTTGATTCGTGTTCGGCAGGTGGCACGTGTCCGAGTTGGCCGTGGAGGCGGGTGTGGTTGTACCAGTCGTCTCATACCAGCGTTCCATCGGTCGCCGGCGTACGCTGGTCTCCCGGTCCTCGGTTGTCTCCACCGGCGAACAGAACGGCCAACGCCACGCCGACGGCGATGATCGCTGAGATTACGAGGACCGCGAATGCGGCGCGCTTGCGCCGGTCACGCCCGCGTGCCGCACGAGGCGCCGTGCCCTCGTCGTACGGCAGGAGCACGCGCCTTGCATCGTCGGTCAATTCGCGCGCGGACCGGTGCCGCCCCTGTGGGCTTTTCGCCATGCCTCTGGCGAGTACGGCGTCGATCGCGGTTGGGAGCTCGGCGTTCTGGCTCGTTGCTGCTGGCCGCTCGCCGTCGCGATGCGCGAGCCGTAGCGAGACGATCGAGTCCCCGCTGAACGGTGGCTTACCTGTGAGGCACTCATAGAGCACGCATGCGAGCACATAGACGTCGGTCCGTGCGGAGACCTCGCCGTTCTCGAGCTGCTCCGGCGCCATGTAGTCGAGCACCTGGACGAACTCGCGCGACTCGATCATCGCGCGGGGCTGATCTCGCGCGCCGGTTAGCCCGAAGTCCGAGAGATAGACATGTCCTGCGTCAGAGGTCAGGATGTTCGTAGGCTTGATGCCTCCGTGAATCAGGCCTTGCGCGTGAGCGACGTCGAGCGCGTCAGCGACCGGCTCGACAATCGAAAGCGCGTTGGCCGCCGAGAGATGGCCGCCGCGAGTCAGCCGCACTGCGAGGTCGACGCCGTCGACGTGTCGCATCGCGATGAACAGGACGCCTTCGGCCTCGCCGGCCTCGTAGAGCGGGACCACGTTTGGATGATCGAGCGACGCAGCGAGCTTCGACTCGCGCAGAAACCGCTCTCTGAACTGCACGTCGGCAGTAAGTTCGGGAGCGAAAAGTTTCAGTGCGACATCGCGATCGAGTCGGCCGTCCTCGGACAGATACACGACCGACATCCCGCCGCGGCCGAGCAAGCGCTTGATCCGGTAGCCGGCGAACTCACTGCCGATTCGGATCCAGCCGCGGCTGGATCCGACATGGCCGGAGCCTACGCGGATACAACCGGATACCCGACGCGCCGGAACCCAACGCCCTCTCCTCGCGCGCGTACGCTGAGGGGGGCTACGTGGGGAGAACTAGAGTAGGGCTAGCCGGCTAGTCGAATCCGGGGCTTTTAAACCGCGGCTTCCGAGGGGTGTCTAAGCTTGCGGGGACATTCATGACACCCTACCAGCGGTCGGCGGCGCTTCGCTGCGCGGCGCCGGGACGCGCGCCGTGTTGACGGTCTGGGCGATCTATGCCGTGGTCGCGGGCGCGATCGTCGCAACCTACGCTCGTCTGCCGGCCGCCGAGCTGTACAACGTCAGCGGCAGCGGAATCGGCGCGGGGTTTGGGCGCGCGCTCGTCTTCGTCAACTACTCCGGCGCGCTGGCGGCGATCGCCGTGAGCGCCGTCGCAGCCGAGAGCCTGTTTGCGGCCGGTCGTTCGCGAGTGCTTGTGGGCGCGACTGCGGCCGCCGCCATCGTCCTCTGCGCGACGGTGGCCGGCCCAGGCGTCGTCGATCAGGGCGACCTCGATGCACGGTCGATCAATGCCATGCCGGCCATCGGCGTGATGATCGCCGGTGCCCTGACCGTCGCGATGGTGCGGTGCGCGCGTGATCGGCGGGGCCTCGGGCTGACGAGTGCCGAGAGAAGGATTCGCCTTGTCCTTGCGGTCGTGCTGGTCGCGATCGCGCTCCCGTGGATCGCGTCCGTGCTCGGCTTCTACCTCGACGGTCTACCGCTCCTGGGGCCGCACATCATGGGGAGCGAGTTCCTGCCAGCGGACGGCGAGGGTCTGCTCGCCGCGGTGCACCTCGGCCACCACCACGGCCTCGACGGCGTCCTGCTCGGCCTTTCGGCGCTCGCTCTTTGGCCGGCCCTGCGGCGGATGCAGCGCGGCCCGGGCCGCCACGCGAGCTTGCTGCTCGTCGCACTGATGTTCGTCTACGGCGCGACGAACGCGCTTCAGGATCTCTGGCTCGAGCAGGTGGTCAAGCGTGGATCGACGAGCTGGACGATTCCCGAGGTGATACGACCCGAGCCGACCCTCGCCTGGCTCGGGATCGTCATTGGCACGCTGGTGGTGTGGCTCGCCGTCAAGCGCGCACTCCCCGTCTCCTCACGCGCCTGCAGGAGCTGAGCCGAACCCGCGGCTTTTAAACCCGGAGCGTCTGAGGCGTGTCTATAGCCCTCCGACGGTCGCTGTGATGCTCTGAGTCTTTCGGTGCTGCGAGCGAAGGACGTGCTCAGGCGGATCCGGGCAGAACGTCGATGGGAACCGACGCGCCGCTGTCAGACCGGAGCTTCCTGTCCAACCTGACCTCCACCTCCCACCACAGCGAGCCGTGTTTCGAGTGGTAGGCGGGAAGCGCGCCCTCGGGCAGCTGCGGCTGGAAGCGGTACGAGTGCCCCTTGCGGAGATCGCCCGTGTGGAGCTGACCGCCACCCATCCTGATCCCGACCTCTTCGAAGTCGGGGGAGCGCTCCACGTAGTTCAGAAAGACGTCCAGGCTACGCGCGCTACTGTCGTCGACGCCGACGACGACGCGTCCCTCCACGACGTCTCCGGGCTCGTAGGGGCCATTGTCGAGCTAAGGCCGGGCCGCTCCGCGATCTGAGCGAGGTGCCTATGGAGGACCTCATGCGGCAGATGGCTGAGATCAAGGCGAGACTCAATTTGCCCGAGCCGCCGGAGCTGGCGGGGTAGACCCCGGCACCCCCCTGCGCCATCCGAGGCGCGGGGCCCCTCTTCGGTAACGATGTCCCCATGGAGGAGTTGAAGGCGCGACGGGACGCGATAAGGGCGCAGCTCGCTCTCGAGAGGGCTCCGGAGAAGACGGGCTAGATCCCCGGTACCCCTCGCGCCGATTGGGCGGCGGGTCATGTCGAGCTAGCGCAGGCGCCGCGTACGCTGTTCGGCGTGCGGGCGCTTCTGAACGTCGACGAGGCACGCAGCCGCGCCAGGCGGCGACTGCCGCGTGTTGCTTTCGACTTCATCGACGGGGGGGCCGAGGACGAGGTCACGCTGCGCCAGAACCGTCGAGCGTTCGAGCGGCTCGAGCTGCGACCGCGTCAGCTAGTCAATGTGCAGGAGCGGCGGCAGAAGGTCACTGTCCTGGGCCAGGAGATCGACAGCCCGATTCTCCTCTCTCCGACGGGGCTGGCGCGCATCGCAGGCGGAGGCGGTGACCTTGCCGGAGCCATGGGAGCAGGACGGCGCAACACGATCTTCACGCTCTCGACGGCGGCCACTCACACGATCGAAGACGTCGCTGCGGTCGCAGACGGGCCGCTCTGGTTTCAGCTCTATCTCGTCAGCGATCCGGCGGCGAGTGTGGAGCTCGTCGCGCGTGCCGAGGCCGCCGGTTACGAGGCGCTGGTCGTGACGGTCGACGTTCCCGTGATCAGCGTGCGCGAGCGTGACGTGCGCAATGGGCTAACGGTGCCGCCGAGGCTTCGCGCACGAACCGCCTTCGACATGCTGCGCCGGCCTCGCTGGCTCCGCGACCAGGTGCCGCCGATGACGTTCGCCAACTTCAAGGGCGGGAGCCTGACGAGCCCGAAGAAGGCCGTGGCCCACGCGAAGTGGGTTCGAGAGATGATGACCTACGCGGGCGCGAGCCTGTCCGATCTCGAGGAGCTGCGGGCGCGCTGGACTGGCCCCCTGCTGGTCAAGGGGGTCGTGACAGCCGACGATGCACGCCGGGCCGTCGACGCCGGCGCTGACGGGATCGTCGTGTCCAACCACGGTGGCCGCCAGCTCGACGGGTGTGTGACCTCGCTGAGTGCGCTCCCCGAGGTGGTCGATGCGGTCGGTGATCGAGCCGAGGTGCTCCTCGACGGTGGCGTGCGACGTGGCAGCGATGTCGTCAAGGCGCTCGCGCTTGGCGCGCGGGCGTGCATGATCGGCCGACCGTGGCTCTGGGGCGCCGCGCGCGGTGGCGCGGATGGGGTCGAGGGCCGAACGCAGGGGAGCTGGCCGCCGCGTGACCTACGTCGCCGGGGGAGGCTGGCAGCGTATAACCGAGAACCACTATCGATTCGGAGGCTGATGCGTTGCCTTCTTTGGGAACAGGAACGCAGCGGAATCCCAGTGTTCATGGGGCTTTCGTTAGTCGGGACGGCGAGATTTGAACTCGCGACCCCCTGCTCCCAAAGCAGGTGCGCTACCAGGCTGCGCTACGTCCCGTCCGGGCGATTGTAGCCCGCTTTCCTTGCATCGCCGCACAAGCACCCACTCTGAAGGCGTTAGTTAGTAATTGTGAACGTTCCGTAATGAAGATAGGCCATATGGCCTATTGGACTCGGGGGCCGGACCAAGTAAGTTGGCCCGTGCTGGGCGATGCTGACCGCGGTATGACCTGGCCACATGGGCCGCGGTGAGCACTAGGGAGCGGCCCACCACAGCGACCCCCCCGAGTGGTGGGCCCTCCCCCAAATCTTTTCAACCGCAGGGAATTGCGGTTGCGCGCCTACAATCGCGGTGTGGTCAGAAAGGTGCTGCTCGCAGCGCCGAGGGGGTACTGCGCGGGGGTTGACCGAGCTATCGAGGTCGTACGGCGCGCGCTCGCCCATTTCGGTGCACCCGTCTACGTGCGCAAGCAGATCGTGCACAACGCGTACGTCGTCTCTGAGCTCGAGCGGGAAGGTGCGGTGTTCGTGGAATCGGAGAACGACGTCCCGCCGGGCGAGACGGTCGTCTTCTCGGCCCACGGAGTCTCGCCTGCGGTGCGCGCGGGTGCGCAGGCGCGCGAGCTACGCGTGATCGACGCAACCTGCCCGCTCGTCACGAAGGTTCATACCGAGGCGGTGCGGTTTGCGCGCGATGGGTACACGATCGTCCTCATCGGCCACGCGGATCATGAGGAGGTCGAAGGAACGCTTGGCGAAGCTCCCGACGCGACGGTCCTGGTCGAGTCGGTCGAGAATGCGCGTGAGCTCGAGCTGCCACCGGCAGCGAAGCTCGCCTACCTCACCCAAACGACGCTGTCCGTCGACGATACGAGCCGGATCATCGAGGTGCTCGAGCAACGGTTTCCGGGGATCGTTGGACCGCAGCGCGACGACATCTGTTACGCGACCTCGAACCGCCAGCGCGCCGTCAAGGAGCTGGCGCGGCTCGCCCAGCTGGTGCTGGTAGTGGGATCCTGCAACAGCTCGAACTCCAACCGTCTTGTCGACACGGCCAGGGCGTGCGGTACCCGAAGCTACCTGATCGAGGACGAGACCTCGATCGACCCGGCATGGCTGACCAACGCCGAGACCGTCGGTGTCACGGCCGGAGCGTCCGCGCCCGAGAGCGTGGTTCAGCGTGTGTGCGCGTGGCTGGCCGAGCGTGGCGCGGCCGAGATCGAAGAGCTCGCCGGCGTGGTCGAGGCGGTGGCGTTCGCGCAGCCTCGCGAGCTGCGCACCGGCATGCCCGTCCCGAACGTGTCCGGGGCCGTCCCGGGTAGCGAGCCCGCCTGAGCCGCCTGACGCGGCCCGCACCGCCTGGCGGCCCGGCTCGCTAGCGCTCGGCCTTGGCGATCTCGAGACCTTCGCCGTCGCCCGCGGCCGCCTCGACCTTGACCGCCAGCGTCTCCCCCGCGATGCGCTCACCGTGGGCCTCGAAGACCTCGGCGAGACCATCGTCGCCCGGATAGCGAATCTCGATCCGATCGGTCAGCTCGAGGCCGGCGTCGCGACGCATTCGCTGGAGCTCGTGAATTACGTCGAGCGCGCGGCCCTCGAGCGCGAGCTCGTCGTCGATACGAGTATCGAGGGCAACCACGAGTCCCGTCTCCTCGGCGAGTGCGAACCCGTCGGGAGCTGAGCGCTCGATATAGACCTCCTCGGCGGCGAGCTCATGGCCGAGGACAGATACACCGCCCTCGGGGAGCAACTCGAAGTCTCCATCAGCGAGCGCCTGCCGCACGGTCGGAAGCTCCCTGCCGAGCTTCGGGCCCAGCGACGGGAGATCGGGCTTCGCGCGCACGCTCGAACCTTCGATCTCGCCGAGCTCGACGTCACGCACACGAAGCTCGGCGCGGATGAGCTCGACGTGTGGCGCGGCGGCGGTGCCGCCCTCGACGACGAGTTGGGGAAGAGGTTGACGGAGCTTGACGCCGGCGCTCGAGCGGGCGGCGCGGCCGAGCTCGACTACTCGCCGCGTCGCAGCCATCGCGTCCAGGAGCTCACGATCGATCGCGCTCGCCTCAAAGGCCGGCCAGCCTGCGAGGAAGACACTCTTGGACGCGTCTTTCGCTACACCCGCGACAAGGTGTTGCCAGAGATGTTCGGCCAGGAACGGCATGATCGCTGCGATGACCCGGATTGCCTGGACAAGGCCGAACCAGAGCGTCCGGAACGCCGCCACGTCAGTCTCCTCCCAGAAGCGTCGCCGGTTCAGGCGGATGTACCAGTTCGAGAGGTCGTCGATGTAGCGGTCGAGAGCACCCGTCACTCCAGCGGTCAGGTAACCCTCGTACGAGGCGGCGCACTCGGCGACGAGCTCGTGCGTGCGCGAGATCATCCAGCGATCCAGGTCGGTGAGCCCCTCCGCATCGGCTGGGCCGGCCACGAGGTCGGCGAATGACGGCGCGAACTCCGTGATCTCGGCGTACTGGATGAAGAACGAGGCCGAGTTCCAGAGCGTCAGCAGCTTGCGTTTGACCTCTTCGGCGGGCCCGTAGCCGAAGCGCAGGTTCTGGGTCGGCGGCTGCGAGCAGTACATCCAGCGCATGACGTCGGCGCCCATCCGCTCGAAGGCCTCGTCGGCGTCGATCGCGTTGCCCTTCGAGCCGTGCATCTCCTCGCCGTGCTCATCGAGCAGCTTCTCGTACGAGAGGATCGACCCGTACGGCAGCCGATCGACCATCGCCATCGACATGAACGCAATCGAGTGGAACCAGAGACGGATCTGCTCGCGCATCTCCGAGACCCATGTGGCCGGGAACCACTTCTCCCAGTAGACGTGATCGGGAAGCGGCGCGCCGGTGAGGCCCTTGGCGGCTCCGGTGCCGTTGCCCGCCTCGACCCACTCCTCGCTCTGCCAGCCGAGCGTCGAGAGCGGGACGATCCCGGCGTCGAGCCAGACGTCGCCGACCTCGGGGATCCGTCGCACGTCCTCGCCGCAGCCATCGCAGCGAATGACGACCTCGTCGATCCAGGGGCGATGCAGCTCCTGCAGCTGGCCGAGTCCCGACACGGCTTTCTCGCGCAGCTCGTCGAGCGATCCAATGACGGTCAGCTGACCGCACGAGCAGGGGTAGAACGGCAGAGGCAGCCCGAAGAAGCGCTTGCGCGAGATGTTCCAGTCGCCCATGTTCACGAGCCAGTCGTCCATGCGCTTGCCGAAGTGCTCGGGCACCCAGCCGACCTTCTCGTTGGCCGCTCGAAGCTTGGGCCGGATCTCCTCGACCGCGATGAACCAGTCGTCGGAGATGCGGAAGATGAGCGGCGTCTCGCAGCGCCAGCAGTGCGGGTAGCGGTGGACGATCTCGCCGGAGTCGACGAGGATTCCGCGCTCGTCGAGGTCGCCGATGATCTGCTCGCTTGCCTCGCTCGTCGAGGTGCCATGCAGCCAGCCGTAGTCATCGCCGAAGCGCCCTGCCTCGTCGACGGGCTGCAAGATCACCAGGTCGTGCACGCCGGCCAGCTCGAAGTCCTCGCCACCAGACCCCGGAGCGATATGGACGATGCCGGTGCCGTCGTCCATCGACACCTCGTCCCAGGGGATCACGCGGTGCTCGACCCCGGTGGTCGCAGCAAGGTGGTCGAACGGGCCCTCGTACGCGAGCCCGACGAGGTCTGAGCCCTTCGCGCGCTCCTCGAACGTCTCGTCCGCGTAGCGCGCCACGGCAACCCAGTCACCGTTCGCGAGCCGCCCGTACTCGGCGTCGGGAGCAACCGCAGCGGCCACGTTCGCCGGAAGCGTCCAGGGCGTCGTCGTCCAGATGACCAACGCCTCGCCCTTGCGATCGAGGAGCGGGAAGCGGACGAAGATCGAGGGGTCGGTGCGATCCGAGTAGGAGCCGATCAGCTCGTGCTGGGAGATCGCCGTACCGCAGCGTGGGCACCACTCGGTCGAGCGTTGGCCCCGGGTCAGCCAGCCGCGCTCGTGCACGGCTCGCAGGAAGCGCCAGATGTACTCGATGTTCGTGTCCGAGAAGGTGAAGTAGTCGTTCCCCCAGTCCATCCACATCCCGAGACGCTGTGACTGCTGAGTGATCGCCTCGGCTGACCAGGCCACCTTCTCGACGCACTTCTGCGCGAACTCGGCGAGCCCGAACTCCTCGATATCGCGCTTCGAGTTCAACCCGAGCTCGCGCTCGACGCCGACCTCGACCCAGAGCCCCTGGCAGTCGTAGCCGTTCTGGTAGCGCTGGTCGAAGCCCTGCAGCGCCTTGTAGCGCTGGAACACGTCCTTGAGCGTGCGGCCCCACATATGGTGCACGCCCATCCGTTTGTTGGCAGTGATCGGGCCGTCGATGAAGCTGAAAACCGGGCCGCCTTCGTTCTTCGCACGGAGCTCCTCGAAGACCCCGTCGCGCTGCCACCACTCGAGGATCTCGAGCTCGAGCGCGGGGTGGTCGGGGACGCGTGGCAGCTTCTGGAACATCGTCAAATCAGTGTAGTTCTCGGGTCTCTGCGCTCAGCCGCGAGGTACGGCGACTCGCCTCACGACGGTCGTCGTCCGGCGCATGCCAGCCTCGTCGCGCGCCCGCACGACGATCGTGAGCCGCAACCGTCGCGGCAACGCGTTTGCGGCGAGCGCCTCGCGCGCCTCCTTGTGCAGCCTCAGCCTGAACAGCCGCTTCTTGCCAGCGGCGAGCGCCTTGAAGCGAAGAAACGTCACGGGGAGCTTCAGCCGTCGCCCCTTTGCCAAGCGGCCCTTGGCCGGCGGCCGCAGGGTGGCTTCGACCGTCGCTCGACCGCGGCAGGAGCCGCTCGCGCCCTTGCCGCAGCCAAGGCGAAGCCGCAGGACGCGTCCGTTCGCCGCCAGTTGCGCCTTCTTGATCCCGACGAGCCGTGCCGGGTCCGGTCCCTTTGATCCCTTGTTGGGTGGGGTCTTCGGCGGAGCAGGCGGCTCCGGTGTTGCGCCGCAGCTTCCTGCTGGGAGCCCGCCGCCGTCCGGCACGATCTTCGAGATCTGGCCGGCGATAGCGAGCGTGTAGAGCTCGCCGGCGCGGTCCTGGCCGAATGCGACGATGCCCGGCACCTCCAACGGGAGCAGTCGCGACACCGCATGCCCCGCGGCGTCGAAGCCCAGAGCAGCGACGAAGCCTTTGCCGAAGTCGCCGTACACGTACTGGCCGCACAGCGACTTCAGCGCCGAGCCGCGATAGACGAACCCGCCGACGACCGACGTTCCAACGTCGCGGGCATAGTCGTAGACGGGTGCGAGCGCGCCGGCAGGTAGCGGCGTGGTGTGCACCACGTTGCCCTCGAGCGCCGGCCAGCCGAAGTTGACGCCGGCGGGCGTGCCGGTCTTGACGCGGTTGATCTCCTCGCGCTGCAGCTCGCCAACGTCGGCAACCCAGAGATCACCGCTGACGCGATCGAACGAGAATCGCCAGGGGTTGCGGAGATCGTAGGCCCACACCTCGGGCGCGCCACCTGCCACGAAGGGGTTGTCTGCGGGAACGACGTACGGCGCCGGACCGCCCGGTGTCGGCTGGATTCTCAGGATCGAGCCGCGGAGCGTATTCACGTTCTGCGCGTTCGGCTTCTGCCCGCCGTCGCCGAAAGACCAGTACAGGAATCCGTCGGACCCGAAAGCGATCTGCCCACCGTTGTGGAAGCTCGCCGGGTCGTCGATCACGAGGTGCTCGCGCTCTGAGGCCGGGTCGAGCACCCCGCCGACGATGGCCCACGAGTGAAGCCGGCTCCTGAGTCCCCCGCCCGTGTAGTTGACGTAGAGCCGATCGCCCTCGGGTGAGAAGACGATGCCGAGCAGCCCCAGCTCGCCTGCGAGCGAGACGCGATCCGAGAGGTCGAGGAAGGGCGTCGCCGCGACGCCGGCCGGCCCGATCGTTTGCACGCGACCTGTGCGCTCCGCGATGTAGAGATTCGGGTCGCCGGCCCGCGTCGCTAAGTCGACAGGCTGCTCGAGGATGGCGACCGGCGCGAGTCGTAGCGGCTCGAGCGGCGTCGCCGCGGCGCTCGCTCCGGCGAGCGCGCCGGCCGCGACTACGAGCACAAGCGCAACGAGCCCCGAAACAAGCAGAGCCCCCGCAGCAGGGATTGTTTTCGGCCTTTCAGACGTTCTCTCTAGTTACAGTCCTCCCGCGGTCATTCCTGCAAGACGGCCGCCCGAATCAGGAGAGTCATGCCAGACAACATCACCGGCGCAAACTTCGCCGACGAGGTCATCGCCAGCGACATCCCGGTCATCGTCGACTTCTGGGCCGAGTGGTGCGCGCCATGCCGCCAGGTCGCACCCGTCCTCGACGCGATCGCCGAAGAGCGCGGCGAGACCCTCAAGGTCGTCAAGGTCAACATCGACGAGGAGCCAGAGCTCGCGAGCCGCTACGGCGTCGTGAGCATCCCGACCATCCTCCTCTTCAAGGACGGCGAGCCGGCCGCTGCCACGCTCGGCGCACAGCCGAAGCAGATGCTCGAGGAATCACTCGGGCTCGAGGGCGTCGCCCTCTCGACCTGACACACCGCCAGTCCTCCTCCCAGACGAAAGGGGCTCCGGCCCCTTTCGTCGTTTAGCCCGGAGGAGCCACCAGTTCGACAACGTTGGCGTCCGGGTCGCGGAAGTAGGTCGACCGGTAGCCGTCGGGCCAGCGGAAGGGCCCGCGCACGTCAAGCCCAGCAGCGCGCAGGCGCTCGCCTTCCTCGAGCAGCGCCGGGCCAGACACCGCGAATGCGAAATGGACGGCGCCATGCGGCGCCGGCGTCGGCCCACGCGCGTCCGAGGCAGCCACGAGCGGGGGCGGGAGCCCGGGCCAGTCGGGCGAGGCGTCCTCGCCGTGCTCGCGAGCGAGGATGAGCTGGCCGCGCTCGAGCGCGAAGTGCACCCTGCCCCGCTCGCGATCGTCGACGATGACCTCGAGGTTGACGACGTCGGCGTAGAAGGCCGCGAGCCGTTCGAGGTCGGCCGTCACGAGCTGTATCTCGAACATGCTCGGCGGCGCTGCTGAGCCGAGGGTCGGCGCCTCGGACACCGAGAGCGTGTTGAGTGCCGCGTTGATCGCGGCAACGTTATTGGCGAACGCCATCTCCTCGGCGGCGGGCAGCTCCGCGGGCGCGAACCAGCGCAGCTCGGCGACGTCGTCGGCGGGCTCGAGTTGCCCGGACACGTGTCGCACAGTCCAGTACAGGTTGAATGTCGGCGGACCGTCGGGGCCGTAGACATCGGGAAACGCGCCCAGGAAGGCGAGCGGAATGAACTCGCCACCGGTTTCCTCGCGCAGCTCGCGCACGAGTGCATCCGGGCCGGTTTCGTTGAGCTCGACGAAACCGCCGAGCGCGTCCCAGCACCCCAGGTGTGGCTCGCGCGCGCGCCGGGCCAGCAGCAGTCGTCCGCCAGGGTCGACGGCGATGGCCGAGACGGTGGGCGCCGGGTTCTTGTACTCGCGAGCGCCACAGCCGAGACATGTGACCGCGTTGCCCGCCGCGTCGTGCTGAAGCTCGCCGCCGCATCGCGGGCACTGGCGCCATCCGCTCAGGTCGGTCACGTCGGGCACTCCGGTCGCTCGCCGAGCTCGAGGATGACCGCGTCCGAGAGCGGCGGCCAGACCGCCTTTGCCCAGTCGTCGAACGTACGGTCGGTCGCGCAGACGAGCCCGCAGCCGACGTCGGGATCGACCCAGAGGAACGTTCCCGAGCCGCCGAAGTGCCCGAACGTCCGCGGCGAGTTCCGGGAACCAGTCCAGTGGGGCTCCTTGGTCCCCCGGAGCTCGAAGCCAAGACCCCAGTCACAGGGTGAGTACCGGCCCACGCCGGGAACCACCCCGTCGAGACCGGGAAAGGCAACCGCCGTGGCCTCGGCGAGCGTCTCGGGCGCAACCACGGTGGGAGCGAGCAGCTCGTACGCGAGCGTGACCAGGTCTGCGAGCGGGCCGCGGCCGCCCGCCGCGGGAACTCCGTACTCCTCGTCGAGATCGAGCCAGCTCGCGTCCATTGCTAGCGGGTCGAAGACAGCAGCCTGGACGTAGTCGCGAAACGGCATCCCTGCCGCCTCAGCGAGTACCTGGCCGAGAAGGTTGAAGCCGGGGTTCGAGTAGATCCGCCGCTGCGCGGGCGCACTGACCGGGTCGTCGCCCTCGTAGGAGAGGCCCGAAGCGTGTGCAAGCAGATGTCGGACGGTCGAGCCCGGCGGGCCGGCCGGCGTCTCGAGCTCGAGCGTTCCCTCCTCGAGCGCCACCAGCACGGCGAGAGCAGTGACGGGCTTCGTCACCGAGGCCCAGTGGAACTCTTGCTGGGCATCGCCGTACGTCGCCACGTTGCCGCCCGCGGCGACGACCGCCGCCGCCGCGTTGTCGACCTCCCAGCTGTCGATCAGACGGAGGGCGTCCATCGGGGCGATACTAGATGTGTATGATAGGTACGACTTCGCCGGCGGAGCTGCTCGAGTCCGGAAGCGAGGTTCCAGATATCACCGTCTGGACCGACCCTGGGCAGCCGCTCAACCTGCGCGAGACGGCCGCCGAGGGCCCGTACGTTCTCTTCTTCTATCTCCTCGACTGGAGCTCGACCTGAACTGACGAGATGGCGCTCCTGCGTGACAGGGCGAGCGATTTCGACGCGGCGGGCGTGCGGCGTTTCGGCATATCGCGAGACAGCCCGTGGTCGCACGTCGCCTGGCACCAGGCCCTCGATCTCGACTTCCACCTGCTCTCTGACTGGACGGGCGACGCGACCCGCGCATTCGGGGTCGCGCACGAGTTCCGCGGTCTCAGCGACATCCCGCGACGGTCGGCGTTCCTCGTAGACGGCAACGCTCGCGTCGCGGCGGCGTGGGAGTACGAGCCTTCGGCGCTGCCCGATATCGACGCGATTCTCGAGGCCGCGCGGGCGCTCTAGGCCGCGCCAGCTCTACATGCCCATCGAGTGAAAGCCGGCGTCGACGTAGAGCGTCGTCGCCGTCACGTTCGCCGCATCGTCGGAGAGGAGATACGAGGCGGCGCCTGCCACGTCGCCCGCCTCGATCTGGCGCCTGAGCGGTGCCCGCTTCGCGACGATCTCCTCCATCGTCGCGAAGCCCGGAATCGAGCGGGCGGCGAGCGTTCGAACCGGCCCCGCCGAGATCGCGTTGAGGCGGATGTTGCTCTCGCCCAGATCCCAGGCCAGGTAGCGGAGCGACGCGTCGAGCGCCGCTTTCGCGACGCCCATCACGTTGTAGCGCGGCACCGCGCGGACACCTCCGAGGTACGTCATCGTGAGCATCGAGCCGCCGCCGTCACGCATCAGCGGCTCGGCCGCCCGCGCACAGGCAACGAGCGAGTACGCGCTGACGTCGAGAGCGAGCCAGAAGCGATCACGCGGCGTGTCGGTGAAACGGCCCTCGAGATCCTCGGCCGCCGCGAATGCGACCGAGTGGACGAGCAGGTCGAGCTTGCCGTCGAACGCCTCTCCGACCTCCTTGAAGGTGCGCTCGATATCGGCATCACCGCGAACGTCGCATGAGGTGACGAGCGGGCTGTTGACGCTCTCGGCCAGGTCGCGAACACCCTTCTCGATTCGCTCGCCCTGGTAGGTGAAGGCCAGCTCGGCGCCCTGCTCGGCGAGCCGGCTCGCGATCGACCAGGCGATCGAGCGCTTGTTCGCGACGCCGAGGACGAGGCCCCGCTTTCCTGCGAATGCACCTGCCATTCGAGGCGCCAGTCTAGACGGATCGGCCAGCCCGTCTAAATGAATCCGCCAGGCCGCTTGGTACGTTGCACGCGTGCGCGTCACGCTGGCGCTCCTCGCGTTCGTCGCGGCGCTGCTCGTCCCGTCGGCGGCCGGCGCGGCCTTCTTTCCACTCGAGCCCGCAGATGCCCCGGGGCCGCGCGGCGTGCCCCGAGCGCTCGAGACCGTCTCGGTGCTGATCGGCCTGCGGCGGCCGCCTCTGGCAGCAGCGGGCCGTGCCAATGTCACGGCACGCTCGCCCCAGGCTCGGCGCCGGCTCAGCGCGATCGCCCGCGAGCAGGCCGTCGCAGAAGCGGAGCTGGCTGTGCTCGTTCCGCGCGCACGCGTGACGAGTAGCCACGCGGTGCTGATGAACGCCATCGGAGTGGAGCTTCCGGCGTCCGACCTCCGCGCGCTCACGGGGCTCAGAAGCGCGAGCGAGATCTATCCCGATCTGAGCTACCGACCGCTTGTCGACGGCGGCCGTACCGTGATCGGAGCCGACGCGCTCGAGGCGGCGAGCGGCGCGAGCGGCGCCGGCGTGAAGATCGCGATTGTCGACGACGGCATCGACGTCGGTCATCCGATGTTCTCGGCGGAGGGGTTCGCGTATCCGCCGGGCTTTCCCAGGGGGGCCAAAGCACACGTCAGCCCGAAGGTGATCGTGGCACGAAGCTTAGCCCTGGACACGGCTTCGCGTTCTGCCCGGCGGGCATTCAGCCCCCGTGACAGCTTTCACGGGACGCATGTCGCGGGGATCGCCGCCGGCGTCCGGGTGACGGCGGCTGCGGGCCCGACCCATCCGCGGGTGACGAACGTTCGTGGCGTCGCGCCCGGCGCCTACCTGGGCAACTACCGCGTGTTCACGACGCCGACCGAGCTGGGGAACGTCGCCACGACCGCCCAGATCCTCGCGGCGTTCGAAGCTGCTGTTCGCGACGGCATGGACGTGATCAACTTCTCGGGCGGAGCCCCCCAGATCAACCCCGCGCGCGATGCGCTGATCGTGGCGATCGAGGTCGCGACCCGCGCCGGCGTCGTGGTCGTCGTCGCCGCCGGGAACAGCGGCGACACGCTTGGAGCGGGCAGTGTGACCTCACCCGCCGTGGCACCCGACTCGATCGCAGTCGGTGCTCAGACGAGCACGCGCGTCTTCTTGGCGGCCCTCTCGACGGTCGATGCTGGTCTGGCGAGCCCCCTGAGCGGCATCCCGTACGCGACACCACTCGGCATCGTGGTGCCGCGCCGCCTCACGCGTATGCCCATTCGCGCGCGCGCCGTGGAGTCGATCGTCGGTGAGCGAGACACCCATCTTCGAGCCGAGCTCTGCTCACCGAAGGGCAACCCGAGCAACCGGGCCAGCGACATCCCCAAGCGCGCGCTCCGCGGGACGGTGGCGCTCGTCTCCCGCGGCGTGTGCTCGATCTCGAGCAAGGTCGAGCGCGCGCGCAAGGCGGGCGCGCGCGCGGTGATCCTGGTCGACAACCGCCCCGGAGAGCCGACGGCACCGGCGGTCGCGACCTCCATCCCGCTTCTTGTCGTATCGGATCTCGACGGGGCGCGGCTGCGCGATGCTGGCCCTCAGCCTGGGGGGAACCGTCGCCGTGCGCCTCGGCCGCGGCGCCGCAGCGCTGACTCGCGGACGCGACGGCGTCGTCGCATCGTTCTCGAGCAAGGGCCCGACGGCATTCCGCCACGAGCTGAAACCCGATCTGACCGCGCCGGGCGTGAGCATTCTGTCGGCGTCGAACCAGCGTCTGTTCGGCTCGAGGTTCGAGGCGATGAGCGGCACGAGTATGGCCGCACCGCACGTGGCCGGCGCGGCCGCGCTGCTACTCGAGGAGCATCCGGACTGGACGCCGGCACAGCTGAAGTCGGCGTTGCTCTCGACGGCCGCACCGGCGTGGGCAGATACAGCCCGAAGCAACGCCGCGCCGCCGTCGCTCACAGGCGCCGGGCGGGCGGCCGTTGACGAGGCGACGACGCCGCTGATCTTCACGTCGCCGGCAGCGTTCTCGTTCGGCGACATCTACGTCAGCAAGAGGCGTACCGGAACGTTCGTAAGCACGATCGCGCTCGACGATGCCGGGGGCGGCGCGGGCACCTGGCTCGTCGGCGTCGACACCATGAGCGCGCCGGCGGGCGTGGCGCTTACGAGCGCGCCGGCAGTTTCGATCGGCACGGGCGGCTCCGTCTTCCTGCCGATCTCGGTCCTGGCGCCCGCCGGCAGCTCGAGCGGCCCCCTCGAGGGGCAGATCCGCCTTACCCGGGGCCCGGACGTGCGATCGATCCCGTTCTACGGTTTCGTCAGCAACCCTGAGCTGGCGGCGCTCGGCGTGACGACGCTGCGCAAGCGTGGACGCGGCACGACGGCCGACTCGATCTCGCGTGTCGAGCGATATCGCTTCCCGTCTTCTCCCTTCGGGCCGGCGCCCACGCCGACGGCGAGCCCGTTGCTCGAGGTCGGTGGAGAGCGCGTGTTTCGCTTCGACGTTCCCTCGCTCGCCGTCAACGCCGGCGTCGCAGTGGTGCCGACCCGCCCGGGCGTGAGCATCGACCCGTTCCTCCTCGGGCTCCCCGACGAGAACGCCGTGCTCGGCCTGGCTGCCACGCCCATCACTGCGAACGGCCTGCTGCCGAGTGTCGGCAGGCGCGACGGGGCTGCCGCAATCCTCTTCCCGACTCCGGGCAGGTACTGGGTGTCCGTCGATTCCGGCCTCGACGCGGCGAAGAGGACGAGCGTCGCCGGGCCATTCCGCATCCACAGCTGGATCGACGACGTCACGCCGCCGCGCATCGAGCTCATCACGCGAACGCTCCCGCGCGGGCGCGGCACCATCGCGGTTCGGGCCCTCGACGCCGGGTCGGGCGTCGACCCGCTCACGCTCCTGCTCGACTACGACGGTGCCGAGCTGTCGGCCGTTGCCTTCGATTACGAGAACGGAGTCGCGCTCTTTCGCATCCCGCAGGCGCTCCCGCGCCTGCGCAGCGGGCCGAACGAGGTCATTCTGCGAGCGAGCGATCACCAGGAGGCAAAGAACATCCTCGCGACCGCGACGGGATTCCTCGCCAACACGTCCGAGCTAGCGACTCGCGTGACGGTCGACGCCAGCAAGCCGCACGTCGCATGGCTGGTGCCGGCACCTACCCGCTGCGTGCCGGCGGGCAGCCGCGCTGAGCTCGCAGCCTCGGCTGCCGGTCCCGACGCCATCGCCGCCGTCCGCTTCTCGGCGGCCCGAAAGCCGATCGGCCTCGACAGGAAGCCGCGCTTCGGCGACGTCTACGAGACGAAGTGGACAGTGCCACCCGACGCGCAAGGGCGAATCCGGCTGCTCGCCGAGGCGATCGTCGGCGGGCGAGTCGTCCAGCAGCGCGTGGTGCGCGTGCGGATCTGCCGCCAGCCGTCCTGAGGGCGCGTATGCAGGCCTTCGCACACGACGTGTACACCTACCCGCTGCCCGAGGGGCACAAGTTCCCGCTCGGCAAGTACCGGCTGGTCAGAGAGAGCGCCGAGAAGCTTCCCAACGTCACCGTCGTGCCAGCTCGGTCAGCGACGCGCGACGAGATCCTGCTCGCTCACGCGCGCCCCTACGTTGCCCGGATGGAGGCCGGCGACCTCCCCCGGCGCGACGAGCTGGCACTCGGGCTGCCCTGGTCACCCGAGCTGGTCGAGCGGGCGCGACGCTCGGTCGGGGCTACGATCATGGCTGCCGAAGCCGCCCTTCGCGACGGGGCCGCCGCCAACCTCGGAGGCGGCACGCACCACGCCTTTCCCGACGCCGGGCGCGGCTTCTGCGTCTACAACGACGTGGTCGTCGCGATCCGTGTCGCACGCCGGGCGGGCCTGCTCGAGCGAGCGCTGATCGTCGACCTCGATGTCCACCAGGGGGATGGCACGCACTTCGCGTTCGATGGCGACGAGGCCGCGTTCACGTTCTCGGTGAACGGATTCGGCAACTACCCGTTTCGCCGTGTCGCAGGTGACCTCGAGCTCGACCTGCCGAACGGCACCGGCGACGCCCGCTACCTCGACGAGCTCGCACAGCTCCTCCCGGAATCGATCGAGAGGGCACGCCCGGACGCGTGTTTCTACCTTGCCGGCGCCGACCCCTACGAGCATGACCGGCTCGGCCGACTCGCGCTGACGCAAGGCGGGCTCCGCCGGCGTGACGAGCTGGTTAGAGACGCTATGAACGGCGCCTGCGTCCCGACGGTGGTCACGCTCGCAGGCGGCTACGCCGAGCGGATCGAGGACACGGTTGCGATCAACCTCAGCTCGCTGCGCGCCTTCGCGGCGACCTGAGCGGCGCACGCCACCGGGTCGAGCGACGCGCCGAAGCGCCTACGATCCCCGGAGTGTCAGCATCCGACAAGAAGCGCGTCGCCCTGATCACCGGCGCCTCGAGTGGCTTCGGTGCCTCGGTGTCGCGCAAGCTTGCAGCAAAGGGATGGCACTGCATCGTTGCGGCCCGGCGGCGCGAACGGCTGGAGCAAATCGCGGCCGAGATCGGTGGCGAGGTCGAGGTCTGCGATGTAGCCGAGCGCGGTCAGGTCGAGGCGATGGCGGCGCGCATCGCGGAGCGCCACGACGCTCTGCACCTGCTGGTCAACAACGCGGGCGTTCCGGGTCGAGGAGGCTTTCTCGACATCGACCCGGTCTGGATCGAGCAGGTCATGCGCACCAACTATCTCGGCAACGTCTGGACAGTGCTGGCGCTCACGCCCCTGCTCGAGGCCGGCGCCCCATCTGACATCGCCACCGTCGCCTCGGTCGCTGGCGTCATCGCGGGCGGCGCAGGCGGCCCTTACACGGCCTCCAAGCACGCCCAGGTCGTCTTCTCACGCTCGATCGCCTCCGAGCTCGGCCCCAGGGGCATCCGTGTCCACACGATCAAGCCGGGCTTCGCCGAGACCGAAGGCTTCCCTCAGGAGAGGTTCCTGACCAACCCGATCGCCCGCCGGATGGTACTGACCGAAGACCGCGTGGCCGACGCGATCATCCGCGCGGTCAGCCGTAACCGGCGCGAGATGTTCGTCCCAAAGCTCTACGCTCCCCCGGCGATGATCTACGGCATGATCCCCAACACTCTCTCACGCTGGCTCGGCTGGCTCTCGCGCCGCCGCGACGCGGAGTTCAGACAGGAGCAGGCGTGAGCGGCGGCGAGCATCCTCGCGAGCCGCGCCAGCAGCGTCGGGAATCACCGCGGATCGGATCGGCGCTCTCGACCGATCCCGACAGCGAGCAGGCGGCGCGCGCACTCGTCACAGAGCTCCGTGCCACGCTCGAGGCGCCGCGGCCCGGCGTCGGAGTCGATCTCGTGTTCGCGTTCCTGACGCCCGAGCACCTCGAGCGGGCGGCAGCCGTCGCTGCAATCCTTCGCGAGGAGCTCGCCGCGCGCCACATCGTTGGCTGCGTCTCCCAGGGCGTGATCGGCAGAGACCGAGAGCTCGAGCAGGGCCCCGGTCTCGCCGCCTGGGCCGCCTGCCTCCCGGGCGCGGCGATCGAGACCTTCCATTTGACCGCCGATCCCGAGACGGGGATCGACGCCACGAGCGTGCCCGACCTCGAAGACGCGGAACTCGCGATCGTGCTCGCCGACCCGTTCGGCTTTCCGGCCCACGGGCTTCTCGATCTGCTGAACGAGGAGCATCCCGGTGTACCCCTCGTCGGCGGGCTCGCGACCGGCGCCGGGCGCGCCGACACGCAAGCGCTGATCGTCAACGACGACGTCAAGCACGAGGGCGCCGTCGGCGCGATCCTGCGCGACGTCGCCGTCGCAGTCGCGGTCTCGCAGGGCTGTGCGCCGATCGGCCGCGAAGCCGTCGTAACCGATGCCGAGAGCAACCTCATCCGCGAGCTGGCGGGCGAGCCCGCGCTCGAGCGACTCCAGGCCGAGTTCGCCGAGCTAACCGAGCGTGAGCAGAAGCTCGCGTCGCAGGGCGTCCTCGCCGGCCTCGTGATCGACGAGAACAAGCCCGCCTACGAGCGGGGCGACTTCCTCATGCGCGGTGTGCTCGGCGTCGACCAGGACAGCGGCGCCATCGCCGTGGGCGAGTCGGTGCGCGTCGGGCAGACAGTGCGCTTTCACGTGCGCGACGCGATGACCGCGAGCGAAGACCTCGAAGCCGCGATCGCGCAGGTCGCCCGCGACGGCCGCGCCGCGAGCGGTGCGCTGCTCTTCACCTGCAACGGGCGTGGCAGCCACATGTTCGGCGTGCCCGACCACGATGCGGGAGCAATCTCGGGTGCGCTTGCCTCGGACGCCCTTGCCGGCATGTTCTGCGGCGGCGAGATCGGGCCGGTCGGGACGAAGAACTTCCTGCACGGATTCACGGCGACGACGGCCGTGTTTCTCGAGCCGGCCGAGTAGCCGGCACCATCCTCCCTTCGTCCGCTCAATCCACTCGCGGGCGCGAGCCGTACGGAACGATGCAGCTCACATACCCCCGGAATAGGAGGAGACACTCTATGAGGACGCGCATGATCATCGTGCTCGCGCTGGTGGCGGCGCTTGCGGTCTCGCTCGTCGCGGCGAGCGGCGCATCGGCCGCAAGGACAGGCGGCAAGGTATTCGGCAAGGAGTCGTTCTCGCTCATTCGAGACAACACCACGAACAACGTCGTCGGGATGGCGGCTGCCCGCTACAAGCCACGCCCGGGCAAGAAAGAACGGCGTCCTGATCGTGCGGCTGATTCTGACCGGCCTGGACGCGGGCTCGACGCACGCCTGGCACTTGCATGGCGGCAAGGGCGAGCCCGGCAACTGCAAGAACCCGGTCGACCCGGTCGTCGTTGGCTTCAAGGACATGACGGCGGACGCCAACGGCGTCGTCGTGCTTCGCACCGTCGTGAGGAAAGTCGGGAAGAACCCGCTCCGACGCGGTAGCTACTTCAACATCCACGAGTTCGCGAGCGACGCTACGCCGACCCCGGTCGGAGGCGGCATCGTTTGCGGCAACCTCAAGAAGGCGATCGTCTAGAACGGAGTTTCGTGGGCGCGTATGCGCGCCCCAGGACTCTCGCGGGGGCCGGGGCACCGACCCGGCCCCCGCACGATTTCCAAGGTCTGACTATGCTCCCGCGTGCGGGGAGTGACAGTTGCGGGTGATGCGGCCGCAGGCATCGCCTGCCATCGCTCCCCGCATTCTTTTTTCGGCTAATAGCGGTATTCCTCGGGCTTGTACGGCCCGTTCTTGTCGACGCCGATGTAGCTCGCCTGGTCGTCGCTGAGCTCGGTCAGCTCGACGTCGAGCTTGGCGAGCTGCAGGCGGGCGACCTTCTCGTCGAGGTGCTTGGGCAGGAAGTAGACGCCGATCGGGTACTCCTCGGTCTTCTGGAATAGCTCGATCTGCGCGATCACCTGGTTGGCGAACGACGAGCTCATCACGTAGGAGGGGTGGCCGGTCGCGCAACCGAGGTTGACGAGGCGCCCTTCAGCGAGCAGCGTGATCCGCTTGCCGTCGGGGAAGACGATGTGGTCGACCTGCGGCTTGATGTTCTGCCAGTCATACTGCTTGACCGAGGCGATGTCGATCTCGTTGTCGAAGTGGCCGATGTTGCAGACGATCGCCTCGTTCTTCATGCGGATCATCTGGTCGTGGCCGATCACGTCACGGTTGCCGGTTGCCGTGACGAAGATGTCGGCCTTGTCGGCGGCGTATTCCATCGTGACAACGCGGAAGCCTTCCATCGCGGCCTGGAGCGCGCAGATCGGGTCGATCTCGGTGATCCAGACCTGCGCCGAGAGCGATCGCAGCGCCTGGGCGCAGCCCTTTCCCACGTCGCCGTAGCCAGCGACGACGGCGATCTTGCCCGCAATCATCACGTCGGTCGCGCGCTTGATCCCGTCGATCAGCGACTCGCGACAGCCGTAGAGGTTGTCGAACTTGCTCTTCGTTACCGAGTCGTTGACGTTGATGGCGGGGAAGAGAAGCGTGCCTTCGCTCGCCATCCCGGCGAGCCGCTTGACCCCTGTGGTCGTCTCCTCGGTAACGCCCTTGATCTCTGCCGCGCGCGTCGAGTACCAGGTTGCGTCGTCGGCGAGCCGCGCCTTGATCGAGGAGAACAGGTACTCCTCTTCCTCACTGCCTGGGTTGTCGAGAACGCTCGCGTCCTGCTCGGCGCGGGCGCCGAGGTGAAGCAAGAGCGTGGCATCGCCGCCGTCGTCGAGGATCGTGTTGGCCTGCTTGCCGTCGGGCCAGTCGAAGAGGCGATTCGTGTACTCCCAGTACTCCTCGAGCGTCTCGCCCTTGACGGCGAACACGGGCGTGCCGCCCGCGGCGATCGCTGCCGCAGCGTGATCCTGCGTCGAGAAGATGTTGCACGAGGCCCAGCGCACCTCGGCTCCGAGCGCCTCGAGCGTCTCGATCAGGACGGCGGTCTGAATGGTCATGTGCAGCGAGCCGGCGATGCGCGCGCCCGACAGTGGCTTCGAGCTCGCGTACTCCTCGCGGATCGCCATCAGACCGGGCATCTCGGTCTCGGCGATCGACATCTCGGTGCGACCCCAGCCGGCCAGGCCCATGTCCGCGACGACGTAGTCAGCTGAGCGTTGTTCGACAGATGTGGCGCTCATCTCGCGCCCTCCTTTCCAGGAAGCTCGCGAGCGCCGTTTGGTGCCGACCTGGTGGGCCGGAGCCCCGAGCCTGGCGGGCCGAGACCCGTCGCAACGCTCCTCGAAGCTGCTCAGGGATTGTAGCGACCGCTCGAAGCCTCCTCGCTGGGCGGCGCACCGCGTAGCCTGCCGCCTACCGATGGCACGCGTCACCCTCACATTCGACAACGGCCCAGAGCCTGACGTCACGCATCAGGTGCTCGACACGCTCGCCGAGCGCGGGATCAAGGCGACGTTCTTCGTCATCGGCCAGAAGCTCGAGTCGCCCGAAGGTCGCGCAGCGGTCGAGCGGGCCCACGGCGAGGGCCACTGGATCGGCAACCACTCCTACACGCACTCGGTCTCGCTCGGGAACAGCGACGACCCGGACATCTTCGACGCCGAGATCACGCGCACGCAGGAGCTCATCGGCGCCCTCGGCCATCCTGACAAGCTCTTCAGGCCCTTCGCCAACGCCGGTGTGATCGATCACCGGATTTTCAAGCACCGACACATCGAGCAGCTCGAGTCGGCCGGCTACACGTGCGTGATGTACGAAAGAGCCGTCAAGGACTGGGAGGACGCCGACGCCTGGGTCGGACGCGCTCTCGATACGGTCAACGAGCACGCCTGGACGACGCTCGTCCTGCACGACATCGTCGGCTACCCGCAGGGCACGATCACCAACGGGATGAAGAACCTCGTGCCTTTTCTCGACCAGCTCGCAGCCGAAGGCCACGAGATCGTCCAGGAGGTCGCCCCGGTCTCGATGCCGATCGTGCGTGGCCGGCTCGTCGGGCCGATCGAGCACCTCTGCAACTAACTATGTAGCCGCGCGCGGCCGCCGCGACCGAGAGTGCCGGGGCCGAGACTTGAACTCGGACGGGGCCATTGGCCCCAGAGGATTTTAAGTCCGAGACGGCGAAATCGGACAAGATCGGACAAGAGCGGCGGAACTCCGAAACTCCCTGCAAAGGCGATGCTTGTCCGCTTCTAGCCGACGTAGTCGCCACGGACTCTCGGTACCCGCCTTAGTAGGCGATCTGTACCCGCATCCGTACCCGCACGTCGATCACTACGAGTATCGGATAGCTGTTCCTCGTTGCAATGGAAGACCCTGTGGTCACTGCGGTTTCGGCTCGGGCCAGCCGTGATGAGGAGCAATCGCGCCCCTTTGGCTCCGGGCTGTCTGCTGTCTGATCGGGCCGTATACCCTACGGGGGTATATATGGGGAAGAGGGGGCGGGCTATGCCGTTCCCAATGATCGCAACCAACGACGGAGCCACCGTGCAACCACACCTCCCCCTTGCAAGCGCACCCTCCCTTGCCTCGCGTACGCCCGACTAGTCGAAGCCGGGGCATTTAAACGGGCGGCTGCTCAGGGGTGTCTATACCTCAGCGCGCCATGACGGTCTCCGAATGGGTGCTGCCGTCCTTGGGTGCAAGAGGCTTTTGAGGGAGGGGCTTCGAGCCCTGGGTCGGGTGGGGGGTTGCCGGGGGTCTAGCCCGTCTCCCCCGGGATCTCCCCCAGACTGAGCCGCGCGCGTATCTCTGCAACTCGTTGATCCTCTGTCCGTCATTCGAGGCAGCATGGTGGGATGAGCTACGGAGGCAGGCTTTCTGGCAGGAGAGTGGTGATCACGGGTGCGGCCTCGGGAATCGGTGAGGCCAGCGCGCGTCTGTTCGCCGCCGAGGGAGCGTCGCTTGTCCTTGCCGACGTCGATCCGAAAGGTCAGGACATCGCTCGCGAGTTGGATGCCGGATTCGTTCGATGCGACGTCTCCTCGGCAACCGAGGTCAAGGAGCTCGGTGCGGAAGCACTCGCGCGGCTCGAGGGCGTAGACGTCCTCTTCGCCAACGCCGGCATCGCCGTCGAGAGCTCCGTGCTCGCTACGACGGAGGCCGACTGGGACCGTGTCGTCGGGACCGACCTCACCGGCGTCTGGCTGACGTGCCGGGTCTTCCTGCCCTCTATGGTCAGAGAGGGCGGCGGCTCGATCATCGCAACAGCGAGCCAGCTTGGGCTCGTCGGGATCGCCAACCTAGCGGCCTATACGGCCGCGAAGGGGGGTGTCATCAACCTCATGCGGAGCCTGGCAGCCGAGCATGGAAGCGACGGAATCCGGGCCAACGCGCTCTGTCCCGGGCCGACATGGACTCCCCTCACGGAGCGGTTGACGCATCGGGACCAGGCGTCAGACGACGCGCTCCACACTGTCGCGGCGCGGACCCTGCTCGGGCGATTCGGCCAGCCCGAGGAGATCGCGTCTGCGGCCCTCTTCCTCGCAAGCGATGACTCTTCCTTCGTCACCGGCAGTGTTCTCGCCGTGGACGGTGGCTACACGGCCGTCTAAACGCCACCTGAGAAGGGGCCCCAGTCTCCGATCCGCGTGAGGGGGTGCCAGGGCCCTAGCCCGCTGGCTGCTCGAGGTGCACGTCGTGAGCGGCGCCCGCGACCTCTGCCAGGCTGGCTGAAGGCGCGCGTTGCTGCATCTGGCGCGCGACGGTCGCGTCGAGCCATCCGTGCTCGCCGCGCACGATCAGCGTTGGTGCGCAGACTCTGTCCCACTCGTTCCAGAATGAGCGCGCCGTTCCCTCGCTCAGGGCGTCGAGGACAACCCGACACTCAAACCTGGGCCACCATCCTCCGTCCCGCTCTTCGAGCGCCTCGAGCCAGATCGCGGCGGCGGGCGAGCGGCCCCCGAAGAACTCGAGCGCTGCGCTCTGCGACGGAAACGGCACGGGCCATGCCCGTAGGAGCACGGCAACTCGATCTCGTGCCAGCGGGTCCCGCTGCGGACTCGCCTCGACGACGACGAGGCTCGAAACCAGATCCGGTCGCTCGGCCGCCACGAGGAAGGCGGTATGGCCACCCAGCGACTGGCCGACCAGCGTGACCGGCGCCAGGTCGAGTTGCTCGATCACCTGGATGGTGTCGTCGACGAACGCCGCACGTGACATATCGCGGGGTGTTCGGGTGCTCGCACCATGACCGCGCTGGTCGAAAGCAACCACCCGCCGCGACTCCGATAGCCATCCGGCCGTCTGACGCCACTCGCCGACATGTCCAGCCAGGCCGTGAAGGAGGAGTACCGCCCCCTCGCCGTCACAGCCTGAGTCGATGCAGAACAGATCAACGCCGCCGCGCGCGACGATTCGGTTGGTCCACACGCGGGCAGCCTTCGTCATGTCGAGAATCATCCCTGCTCACGTGGTCGCGGCGTCGGGAGGGATGTACAACCACGGCGGCAGCTGGGCCGCCCGCCGCGCCGGCTGTCCGTCGCTGCTAGCCGCCCGTCTGCACGAGCGGGCAACACCAGCCCGCGATCCTCGGCTGGCTCGGGCTGTCGACGCCCGGATCGAACTGTCTGGCGACGCCGGTCGCAGCCTCGATGCGATCGGGGTTCTCGGGGTCGAAGAAGAGCCACTGGTCGGCCGCCGGCCAGGCTGCCAGCAACGTCGTCCCGTCGGGTGACCAGGCGAGCTCGCCGATGGCTGGTGCCGTGGCGAGCTCCTGCGCACTGAGCGCACCGCTCGGGCTGCGTGAGACGAGCTGGAGTTGTGTGCTGCCATCGACCCGACGGCTCGCCAGAGCGATCTCGTGCGCGCCCGGACGGAACTGCATCCGTGGCTCGACCGTCGCGCCGGTGACACCGGGAACCGACAGGCTCGCCGTCACGCCCTCGAGATCACGGACGATCAGCAACGTCGGCGTCAACACCGCCAGAAGCGCTCCGTCCGTCGACCAGGCGAGCTTGAGAATCCGATCACGGCCCGCCGGAGCGCAGCAGCGCCATGGCTCCCACAGCTGCCGTCCCGCGTCGGCGTCGGTCAGGCGTATCCGACCACGGCGATCGGCATACGCGAGCTCGTGGCGTTGGGCCGTACCGGGTCGCCACGCAGCTGCCACTAGCGCCGTTCGCTCGGCCAGGACGCGGTCGCCGGTGCCGTCACCGGCGACGACGCGCAGCATCCCAGCCTCGCGGTAGGAAATCCGGAAGCCGCTCGGTGCCCAGCGAGCGTCCTCGACGCGGTCAGAGCGTGCGAGCGACCAGCGCACCTCGCCCTTGTTGCTCGGATCGATGGCGAAGAGCTCGTTGCCCCGCCAGGCGACGGCGAAGAGCCCGCGAGGCGACCACGACGTGCCCTCGTACGTTCCTAGATTCCGCTTCGACCCATCTGCGCGCATCAGCCATGTCCCGCCGGCCGATGTGACGAGCAGTTTCCCGTTGGCCGGGAGTTGACTCAGCGTCGACTCGGGCACCGGCGCCGCAACGATGCGATCGCGACCAACCGAATCCCTGACCCAGCTGGCGAAGGCCGATCCGGCAGGGCTCAACGCAACCCCGAGGACGGTCGCAATCGCAGCAAGCGCCCCGACAAGTCGGAGCGAGACGCGCGGGCTGCGGTCGCGCGACTCGAGCTCCTCGAAGGCCTGCGCAGCGAGGCGCCAGCCGCGTTGCTCTGCCCCGGCTTCGTCCGGGATGTCAAGAGTGCGAAGCGCCTCCGTGAGCTGCGATCGCTTCACGGGGCTTCCTCGGTGGGAACCAGCTCGGCGAGCGCATCGAGGCCGCACCGGTGCCTCGAGTTGACGGTCCCGCGCGACACCTCGAGCAGCTCGGCTATCTCGCCGGGCGTGTAGTCGAGCAGGTAGCGCAAGACGATCACGGCCCGTTGCTCCGATCCGAGGGCCGCCATCGCTTCGGCGAGCTCGCTGGACGCGCCGCCGCCCTCGCGCTGCCCGGTGTCGGCTGGGAGGCGGTCCGGCTCGTCGGTCGTGATCTCGGCCCGGTGACGGCGCGCACGGCTGTGGTCGATAGCGCGGTTGACGACGATGCGGTGGAGCCAGGGCGCGAAGGGCCGACGTCGATCGAAGCGATCGAGCGATCGCACCGCGGCGAGCCAGCCCTCCTGGGCGACGTCCTCAGCAGACTGGTGATCGAACAGCACGAGGTAGGCCGCCCGGTAGGCAGCGGGCCAGTGCGCTCGAAACAGCTGCTCGAACGCCTCATGCGAGCCACGCTGGGCCGCCCGAAGCCATGCCCGCTCCTGCCGTCGGTCGAACGGCATCATCGCCGACTATACGAGCCGTCTCCGCAACGAGGTCCATTCAGTGAGTACGCAGACCGGCACCCGACAGGTCCCCTCGATGCGTCCTGTTTCGTCTGTGTGGACCTGCCAGACGAGTTTGTACGTTATTCCCACCATGAACAGACGCCAGTTCCTCGCAGCAACGGCGGCGACCGGTGCCGCTCTCGCGCTCGAGCCGAACGCGCTCGCACGCAGGCTCGGTGGTACCCCGGTCGCACTCGTCACCGCAGATCTGGAAGCACACATCGCCGTCGTGGCACTCAGTGCGGAAGCGACAACGCGAGCGGGCGCCGTCGTGCGGCGGATCAAGACGCGCGAAGGCCCGAAAAGCATCGAGAGCTCGCACCAGGCCATCGCAGTCGTCGCCCATCCGGAGGAAGGGCTGGTCACGCTGATCGACGGACCGAGCCTGCGCGTGCGACGAGTTCTGCGCGGTTTCTCCGAGCCCCGCTACACCGCCTGCCACCGCGACGGCCGGCATGCGTACGTCACCGACTCGGGTAACGGCGAGCTCGCC
Organism: Gaiellaceae bacterium; assembly: GCA_965223695.1. Classification (GTDB taxonomy): domain Bacteria; phylum Actinomycetota; class Thermoleophilia; order Gaiellales; family Gaiellaceae; genus JAUVPB01. The sequence continues at coordinate 41,786 of CBDCXJ010000043.1, forward strand.
GTGATCGACCTCGAACGCGCGCGAGTCGTCCGCCGGCTCGAGCTCGGCGGCCCGGCGCGACACGTCAGCATCGACCCACAGGGCCGCCGCATCTGGGCGTCGCTTGGCTCGAAGGCGGCCGAGATCGCGGTTGTCGATGTGAGACGGCCGCAGCGCCCGCGGCTGCGGCACCGGATCCGACCGCCGTTCCTTGCGCACGACGTAGCGTTCTCGCCGCTCGGAACGCGTGTCTGGGTTAGCTCGGGCGATGTACGACGTCTGGCGGTCTACGACGCGAAGGCCCGCAAGCTGGCGTTCATGCTCGCGGGCGACGCACCGCCACAACACATCTGGTTCAACCGGCGCCACGTCTTCATCACGAGCGGCGACGATGGAATCCTGCGAACGCACAACGTCAGGTACGGGAAGACAGTGCGAACCGCGCGGATCCCGTACGGCTCGTGGAACGTCAGCGGCGACGGCTTCCGCCCGTTCAGCCCGAGCCTCGCACAGGGGACGCTCACCCTTCTCGGACGGAACGGCAAGCCACGCTGGCGGCGCACGGTTGCCCAGGCGGCGCACGACGCCTGTTACGTCTTCACGGCCTAGATGCGGCTGCTGGCGATCGTCCTCGTCGCCGCGTCGCCGCTGATCCATCTCGGCGGCACGGCCGTGAGCGCCACGTCTGTTCCGCTGGGACTTGCGGTCGCTTCATCGTCGGCGCTCGACCAGCAGGCGACCCCTGCGGGTGCCGAGATCGGGAGCGGCTGCCCTCGGCCGCGTGCCTGGTATCAGGAGCACGCCTCGGGACCCCGCCTCGTCGGCGAGAGCGCTGACTGGTTCCGCGCGGTGATCGCCGCCGCGGGTTTGCCGATCGTGGCCGAGACGGGAACGGCGTTCGTGATCTGTGCGGGCGGCCATGACCTGTTCGTCTCGGGCGGCTTCCTGGGCCCGCCCGGCCCACCCGAGCCGAACATGCGACGAGCCGACAGCGTGGGTGGGACGCGGGTGTTTGCGAACAACGCCCGGGCCGCATGGCGCACGCGCGACGCGACGATCTGGGTACACGAGGGGCCCTCGGGCGACTCGTTTCTTCCCGGTACGGGGCCACTCCGAGCGCTCGTCCGTGCGAGCCTCGGCGTTGTGCTGCTCGACACGCGTGCGTGGCCCTTCCACCGCAAGCGCTCGGCGAGGCTCCGCGTCCGGGTACCAGATGACTGGCACGTCGCGAGGGCGCCGCTGATCCCGGGCCTGAAGCGCTCACGCGGCTCGGTCCGCTTTCGCGAGCTCTTTGCGGCGGGAACGTTCGGGCTGCCCCCGGCTCTGGTCGATGCGGCCCGCTGCCGCAGGCGGCGGTCGAGGCGATGAAGCCCGACGACGCGTTCCTCGTGCTGTACGAGACCACGGGCCGGCGCGACACCTCCGGGGGTTTCTTCGCGCGGCCAAAACGCCTGCAACCGTGGTCGCACCATCGCTACGGCGGCCGGAGCATCATGCTGGAATGTGTCGACACCGCGTTCAGCGACCGCTATCTCCGATTTGTCGATGCGGGCCGGATCATCCACGCCTATCTCGCCTGGGGTCCCGAGGCCAGCCACACGACGACCCGCACGAAGCTCTGGGCGATCCTCAACGGCCTCCGCTTCACCCGCCGCGCCGTCCGCATGTCCGGGATGCCCGCCGAGGCTCTCGGCGAGTGTAGGGCGGCGGGGCGCGTTCGCACCGCGTGCCCCACACGCGTGCCGCGAGCCGGCTTCACCGTCCGGCCAAACCTCTTCCGCACGGACTCCTGCATTGGCACCCCCAATCGCTGCTTCGGCGCCGGGCTCGACATCTTCGATCTCCAGTGGAGGGCCGAGGACTCGCGCAATCCGCGAAACAACAGGCCGCCCAGGCTCGTTCATCTGGCGATCTACGCTGGCAAGCTGGACGCGGTGTTTCCCGAGACAGCCGCCGGTGGCTCTCGCGTCGGAGCTAGAGGTGGGCTGATGCTGTTTGGCCCCCGTGCCAGCCATGTCCAACTCGGGACGAGGCTTTGGAACGGCACGGCCGGCAGCCTTACCCTCGCCCCGCCGCATCCCCTTGGCGGTCAGCAGGGGAACCACCTGATCTACCGTTGGCAGCGCGGCGAGGTCGAGTACGCACTCGGATTGCATGCGTGGGAGCCCTTCACGGAGGCGATTGCGACACTTCGCGAAACGGTTGAATCGATCCCGTGAGCTTGCCGACACACCAGACAAACCCGGAGCCAGAGCGCCCGGCCACAGGCTGAGGCAGGCGTAGGGGTGCGCGTCATCATCACCGGCGGCGCCGGCTTCCTGGGTCAGAGGCTGGCCGCGGCAATTGCCGCGCGCGGCGAACTGACGTCGGCCACGGGCGAAGCGGCTGGGATCGACGAGATCGTCCTCTTCGACAGTCGGGCGCCCGAGAACGCCCCGGATCCGCCCGTGACGAGCGTGGTCGGCGACATCACCGAGCCCGACGCCGTCGCCGCGCTCCTCGACCGTCCTGACTGCTCCGTGTTCCACCTGGCCTCGGTGGTGAGCCATGGAGCGGAGCGGGACTTCGATCTTGCGATGCGGGTGAATCTCCAGGGCGGCCTGAACGTTCTCGAGGCGTGCAGAGGCCTCGGCTCGACACCGCGGCTCGTGTTCGCCTCGAGCTTTGCGGCCTACGGCGGCGATCCACCACCTGGTGCGGTCGACGATGCGACCGCACTTCGCCCGCTGTCGACCTACGGGACGACCAAGGCGATGCTCGAGCTGCTGGTCAACGACTACTCGCGCAAGGGGTTGCTCGACGGCAGGACGGCGCGCCTGGCAACGGTCATCGTCCGCCCCGGAGCCCCGAACGCGGCGGCGTCATCGTGGTGCAGCTCGGTCTTCCGCGAGCCGCTCGCGGGCGAGCCGTGCGTTCTCCCCGTGGCACGCGAGACCTGTACGGCGGTGATCGGCGTGCGAACGGCCGTCGAGGGCTTGATCCGCCTGCACGGGCTCGACGCTCATCGGCTCGGCGCAGACCGCGCCGTGCTCTTCCCTGGTCTGTCTGCGACCGCCGCCGAGATGATCGCGAGCGTCGAGCGGGTTGGCGAGAGACGCCGCCTCGGCGAGATCTCGGTCGCCGTCGATCCAGAGATCGCGCCGATCGTCGCATCGTGGCCGACACACCTCGATGCGCGACGTGCGATCGAGCTCGGCATTCCCCGAGACAGCGACCTCGACGGGATCGCGCGCGCCTACCTGGCCGACGAGGGTCTAGCGTGACCTGGTCGCAAGCCGGGTGGCGGCGCTGCGCAGCTTGACGACGGTCCGGTCGCGACGCCTATTTCCAGCTGCGCCCCGGGCTATGAGGATCGCTCGAACCTCGAGCCCCGCTGATCCTCCCAGGAGCGGGCGATTTCGAGCCGGGACCTTGATCAGCACCCGCTTGTGCTTCCCGGCGCCGATCGCAAACCGCTTGCGTCCCAGGCTGACACGGCGCTTCTTCGAGCCCTCACCCACGCTGAACAGCGCCTTCGTCTTCAGCCTCAGCCGCCCTCGGCAGGGCGGGCTTTCCTCCCGGGCCGGACAGGTCAGTCGGAACCGCGCAAGGCCCCGGCGGGTCAGATCGCGCGAGAGGAGCACGAGACCTACCCGTGGTGCCACCTTGTCGGCGCCACCGCCCGGTGGGGCCGGCGGCGCCTGAGGTGGCGGCGTGGAGGCTCTGCTCACGGCGAATTCGTCGCGATACGGACTGGTCCTGCCGACCCAGCGACCGCTGAGTGATGTGGGCGTGAAGTCGAGCTGCCAGACTCCCTGCTGCTCGTCGGAGCTGCTCGCCTCGTCGGGCAAAACCGCCGCAAAGTAGCCGGCCTCGCTGTCGTTGGGGTCATGGCTGCGCGCCGAGCGCCCGAAGGTGCCGCCGATCAGGATGACGCCGCCATCGCCCTTGCTGTGGGCTCCGTCGGTGTCGACGAGGCAGTCGGTCGCGGTGGTGTCAACGTCGACGCAGCGCAGCTGGTGCGAGCGCTGAACGCCATGATCGTGCCCCTGCAGCACGAGGTCGGCGCGACCTGGCGCCAGCAGCCAATCCATGACCGACTCGCCGATCTCGCAGACTTTCGTTCCCGTCGTCACGCAGACCTTGTGCATGCCGACGACGACCCACGGGATGCCCGCGAGGCGCGCGCCGCTGACCGCCTGCTCGAGCCAGGCGCGATGCGCACCGCTCCCGTAGTCGTAGTACTCGCCGTCGACGGTGATGTCGGGCGCGATCATGATGACCCGGACGAGGCCCTCGATATCGCTGTAGTACTCGACTCCGTAGTCGCCAACGGAGCGCAGTCGATCGGGCAGGCACTCGGCGAAGGCACGGATGAAACCGTCGGCGCGCGTGTCCTCCTCGTGGTTCCCACCCACCAGCTGGACGGGGATCGAGCCCACGCCCGACACCCCTTCCGATGGATCGCCGTTGACGACCCAGTCGCACCAGGCCGACTCCGGCTCGAGCTCGCTGTAGGAGAGGTCGCCGAGTGCCAGGTGCGCGTCGGGCGCGACTGTCCTTCTACCACTTCCCGGCCGCGCATTGGCCCAAACTCAGAAGCACCAACCCCCTCGAGCGTGTCAACCGCGAGATCGGCCGGCGCACCGACGTCGTCGGCATCTTCCCCAACGACGCCTCAGCGATCCGTCTCGCCGGCGCCTTGCTAATCGAACAGAACGACGAGTGGCTCGTCAACCGACGCTACCTCTCAGCCGAATCCATCAACCAGATCCTCGACAACCACACCAACGAAGAACGAGAGGAACTCGTCGAACTCAAACCCGGATAACAAAACCGACGAGCAATTACACCACCACAGGCGACTTGACTTCACGGGCAGGCCGATGTCGCCTTGTTGCAGGAGGCGTGCACACCACCGGACGAGGTCGCCGGCAGGCTCGATGTCGGGCCTGGGCCCTGGATACACAGGGGCTGGAACGGTGCCCGCGCCGTCGTCCGTATCTCGAATCGCGTCAGGGTCGAGCGGGTATCGGTCGAGGATGTGATCGCGTCGACGTCGTCAGTGTCGGCGATCGATAGCCCGGCCAGGCTCGCGGCCGCGATCGCCACCCTGCCCGGCGGCGAGCGGGTCGGCCTCGTCTCTGTTGAGTCGGCGGGCGAGTGGTCGGAGAGGGTGCCGACGATGATCCTCCAAATCCAGCGCTACTGCGAGAAGCACTGCTGCGGCGCCGGTCTGCCTTTCATTGTCGGTGCCGATTTGACGACGTGGTGGGACAGTGACACGACGGTGTTCGGGGAGATGATGCGGATCGGGCTGCCCCTGATCGGCCCGCACACACCGACGTTCTACAGCCCGCCCAACGGGCAGACACCGGCTGATGCAACCCTGCAGCTCGACTACGTGTTCGCCTCCCGGCCGATCGCCCACCGCCTCACCGTCCAAGCGCTCAACGACCCCGACGACTGGGGCCCCAGCGACCACTGCCGCATCACCATCGACCTCCAAGAACCACAATCCCCCTGAACAACCCGGGAACGAGGCGGTAGGGGCGCCTGGATGACCATGAGAGGGATGACCTGGACCCTGGTGGTGCGTTGACGGTTGCCTGAGCTGGTGGGCTTGGGGGATGGTTGTTCATGAGATTGAGGAGTTGGTCTTGTGAGCGAGAAACGGGATCGTCGGAAGTGGTCGCCTGAGCGGAAGGCGGAGATCGTGCTCGCCGGTCTGCGCGGCGACCGGAGCGTGCGCGACGTCTGTCGCGAGCACGAGATCGCCGAGACGCTGTACTAGGGGTGGCGTGACCGTCTGTTGGAGGGCGGCACCGAGGCGTTGCGCTCCGCGAGGGAGCGCGCCAGGGATCCGCGTGAGCAGGAGCTGAAGGACGCCAGGAAGCGGATGGCGCGGCTCGAGCGTGCGTTGGGGAAGAAGACGTAGGGGCTTGAGGTAGCGGGGGAACTGTTGCGGGACTGGACGTGAGCGTCCGCGTGTCCAGAGCCCGTGCCGAGCTCGCTCAGGGACGCCGGCCTTCGGTGGTCGCGCGAGTGGCAGGCATCTCACGCCAGGCGATCTACCGCGTTCCCCGGCGCCGACCACGCCAAGCAGGCCCGGGCAGGGTCTCAAACACGGATGCGGCAATCGTCGAGGTCGCCAAGGCCAACCCGACCGACGGGACGCGGATGGTGGCAGCGCTCGCGACGCGGGAGCTGGGTGAGCCGGTGAATCGCAAGCGGGTGCAGCGGATCATGCGCGAGCACAAGCTGTTGCAGCCGACCCGCCACACGGGTAGGCGAGCGCGTCCTGGTTTCTTCCAGGTCACCCGGCCTGACGAGCTCTCGCACATGGACATGACGAAGCTCTGGGTCGCCCAGCACGGCTGGGCGTACATGCACGCAATCATCGACTGCCTAACGCGCGAGATCACCGCCTGGACACTCGACCTCAGAGCTCGAACCAAGGAGGCGATCGACTGTCTCGAGCACGCGCTCGCCGTGCGCCATATCGAGCCCGGCCAGCTCACGCTCGGCACCGACAACGGCCCGCAATTCACCAGCAGAGGCTTCCGCCGCCATCTCACCGACCGTGGGATCGCGCACCGACGCGGCGGCTACCGCGACCCCGAGTCCCAGGCCTTCATCGAGTCCTGGTTTGGCCAGTTCAAGAAACGGCTCGCCTGGCGCGCCGAATGGGAAACCCTCGACCACGCCAGACAGGACATCACCAGCTACGTCAACAGCTACCAGCACCGACCCCACTCCGGGATCGGCTACCAAACACCCACCGAACTCGCCACCACCTGGAAGCGAGAACCCCTACACACCCGAGCAACCTAAACCGACAACACAAACCGGGTCCAGGTCAGGGAGACCCGCCCGTCCTGTGACACGCCGGCTGACCGGCTAAGGCACGAACCGGAACGTGGGGCGCCATGGAACGTGGGGCGCCATGGTCCCTGGTTTGTCCAGCTGGGTAGGTGGACGTACCGTTGCAGACGCAAAGGGAGCGCAGCAAAGCCGGGCGTGTGGTGAGGTCGGCGTGGGCGGGAGCAGGCCCGGACCTGCGGCGGGCCGGTGGGACGGGGAGTCGCTGTGGGAGTTTGCCAGGGCGCGATCCGGGAACTCTTACATCAGCGGCCAGGATCGAACTCGTCAAGACCACTCAGGAAACCAGTCATGAGTGCACCTCAGACCCGCTTGGGAACTCACGTATATAATCCCCTAACCAAACAAGGCTCGCCAGACCGATTAGCCCATGGCTGTTTGATTTGCTCATGATGTAATGTTATTTCGTAATTGTTCGGCCTCGCACCGTACTGTTCTATATGATTTCTCCGCGTGGTTAGGGGACTCATTTTGGTGTAAGAAATGCCTGAGGGTCGGAGTTAACAACCGTATGGTTGTGGAGTTCGCTCTCGTAATGTATCTACGAGAGAATATAGCGTTCAATAATCGGGGAGTTGGCGAGGATAATCAGCGTCTGGTTCGCATTTCATGCACCAAAACCACATCGTCGAATGTCTCCCGTACACCGTCTTCGTCCTCGACCACGACGCCGGACGTCTGCCGATAGTGATGCCTTCCGCCACACGCTCTTCTGGTTGCACTCGCGGGTAGGGCAGCGCCACTTCGTTCGCTTGCGCGGGAAGTCTGCTCCAGCGAACGTCCAGGTGCCGTGCTCGCACTCGGGGGCGAGCTGGTCACCGCGCTTGACGGCAGGTGTCTGACGTAGCGGGATGATCGGAAGAGACCCGGCTTCGTGGCAGGCCTCGCAGACCGGGCCGACGTCGTAGCCCTTGTCGAGCGCGACCGTCTCCGGGGCGAAGCCACGAGTCTTGACCGCCATGAGCAGATCGGAGACTACGGAGGACTCATGCGTCCTCGCCGTCCTCAGCGTCCGGGAGTCAGCACGCGATCCTCGAAATGATTCGGAAGATTGACGAGGGCGCAGATGAAATCAAGCCGGGCCAACTGGCTGGCTGGTTGAACCGCGCGGCTACGGTCGCGTTCGTCCTCGGTGTCGTCTTTCTCGTCGTCTTCGCGCTGCATAGCTTGTGACATGGGCCAGCAATCGAGTAGGCCCACGCGTCGGAGAAAGACGGGAGAGAGTCCGCCGCTCGTCGAGTCGAAGGGCGGCATGCGTATAACGGTCGAGCCAGGCGGAGGAGGTCAGAGAGGCCTCAATCCGCCGCCTCCGCCTCCCCCAAAGGGAAGAAGAGGAAGTAACCGATGCCGCCGAAATTGCCCAGCAAGGAAGAGGAAGGCCTCAATCCGCCGAAGCCTCCACCAAGGACGCTCCCGATGATGGCCTCTATGAGCTTCCCGGTGGGAGAGTCGGCGGCGGAACAGGTGGCGCCGTGAGAGTCGGGCCTGCCTTCTCCGGCAAGTACGGACTCAGGCAAACCCCTTCGCTTCTTCGACATCTTCCACTTTCATCAGCAGGGCCGGCACGATGGCAACCAGGGACAGCAATCCCGCGATCATAAAGAGGTTCTGGAACACGGTGACGCCGGCTTCTATCAAGGGGGCCTCAGTCTCCTCGAAGGTCGATCCAAGAGTCACGTGGGCAGTCAGGCTGTAGAAGCGCTCTATGCCCCAGGCGGCCAAGGCTGCCAGCCCCAAGGCCATCCCGACCATTCGCGATGCTGTGATCAATGAGGCCGCGGTGCCCCAATAATGACTGGGTGCTGTGCTCAAAGCGCTGACGTTTATGGGAGGGATGACCAGCCCAAATCCCAAACCTGCGGCGACTAAGGGCAAAGACAGCCGGACTTCCTCCACCTCTGTCCCCCAACCGCTCATGATTAGTAGGCCCACTGCCATAAAGCCAAGACCGGTTATGCACACCGCCCTCACTCCCGTCCAGCGCAGGATGTAGCCCCCTACCACCGCCCCCACCGGAATGGCGGCCGTAAGACGGACCAGGTGGAGGGCGCTCTCCCAGGCCCCCTTCTCCATAACGGTGCTGGCCATGACAGGCACCGTGACCAAAGAAATGATCAGAGCGACCCCCACTAAAAATTGGGCCATGCTGCACGATAAAAAAACCCTGGAGCTGTACAGGAAAGACGCTAGCAGAGGCTGGGCTGACCGTCTTTGCACCACGATCAATACGGCGACCAAGAAGACCCCACAGGCGGACAGCAGATAGGGGATCACAGACTCCCCCGAAAAAAAGGTTCTTTGGGACAGCGCCATGGTTAGGACGGTGAGGGCCCCTCCCAGCACCAGCGCTCCGAAGTAGTCCATTTTAGCCGCAGAGTTGGCGCGGTTTACCAAAATGGCCAGAAGCGCTATCAGAATGAAGCTCTGAGGTATGTCCAGCCAGAATATCCACCTCCAGCCAATCAACTCGATAATTGCTCCTCCATAGAGAGGGCCCAAAACGGACCCAGCTTCAGCCGAGGCAGCCACGAGTCCTAGTGCAATTCCTCTTTTCAGCGGCGCTACAGCTCCCACTGCCATAGCTAGACCTATGGGGACCGTGGCGCCGGCTCCGATGGCCTGAACCACTCTCGCGGACACGATCCAGGAAAAGTCTGGCGCAACCGCCACCAACGCCGATCCAATGGAGAATAATGCCAGCGCCGATTGGAACATCCGGACGCGGCCGTAGACGTCGGACAGGCGCCCTGCCAACGGCATGGCCACGGTGTAGCCGACCAGATACCCAGTTACGATCCACGACGCCTTGTCCAGCTCGGTAAGAGGGATTCCTACGTCCACCATGACGCTGGGCAGCACGGCGATCACCACAGTCTGGTCCAGGGCGGTGGAGAAAACCCCCAGGCAGATAATACCTAAGACCACCCGCTGGGAAGAACCCAGAGAGGCAAGGCCCGGGCTAACGCCGATCACGGACCGGATCTTATGTCCGGAAGTTGGATGTCAATGGGGAGGTCGATTTCTTCGATTATCATAAGACGGGTGGTCTCCGGGGCGTCGTCGTCGTAGATTTGACCCGCTATCCTTATTTGTCGCAAAGTATGCTCGGCTTCGTCAATCCACAAGGTCAAGGCCACTGCATGACCTGAGTCCACGGACGTGATGAGGCTTGACAACTCCTCAGACGCAACGTTTCCCTCAACGCGAATGGTCTGGGCGTCCAGCACGGACTCTCGGCCTGTGATGGTTCCGTCCTTGATTGCGGGAAGCAAATCGCGTAAAGTTGTGCCCAAATCTTTGAAATTAAAAGGAACCAGGTCCAGGGGCAATGGTACCCACGAAGCGTTTTTGAAGAGCTTCATATAGGCATGGTCTCCGACCGCTAACATTTCGATTTTCACTAATCCAAGGCTTGGATTAACCACGTCCGCTAGCATCCTGAAGCTGTCGGGAGCTTTTACTTCTGCCTCCATGCTTTTGAAAGTCGCCCCAAAGAATTTGGCTCCCGATTCCATTTCGTCGACCATCTTGAACTTTGCCGTCGACAGTGCGGCCAGCTTTTCTCCCACCCTCGAAAGCAAATCATCCAACGACAACTCCGGAGTTAGCGTGGGAGTGGGCGTAGACTTCACCTCACACGCGGTCGCCAAGAACAGGAAAGGCATCATCAAAACGGTACTTAACAACCAGCGGCAGAGTGTCTTGGGCAAGTTCATCTCCTCATCTCCTTGACTCCGGATCGAGCGGGGAGGCGGCAATCGCACAGGGAACGGAGTCTCCTTGCACGTTAATCAAGCACACGCGGCCGCCGTCGGGCCAAAGCCCGTTTCTGAGTACTCCTCCAGCGTCACCAGCGCTCGGCAATGGTGACTCGGCTGCTGCTGCCCCCTGACAGCCTGGCACCATCGTCGAAGTTGGCGGATGCGTATCAGTCGTAGGTCGCGATGCACTCGGTAGCAACACGTATGTCCTCTCAAACGGTGGGCGCTGCCGGTGGGCGCTGCCGGTGGTCGGGTTCCATGCACGATCGTGTGCGAGCATGGGCGGAGCCCGTCTCGGGGTAATGGTCTCACGATCGTTGTGTTGTGGTGATCGCTTGCGCGGGTGGAGTTGGAGTTGACCCGGTCTGGTTGACTGTGGATACAGGGGTTTCTCGGACTTTGACGGATTTTCCCCTTTGGGCATGCGGTCGGGGATTGCCCGAGCGAGCCTATGTGTCGTCCGGAGGGGCTGCAAGTATTCGGCAGCGAGTCGCTTGGCTCTGTTCGTTGGGGCCGGGAGTTGCGCCGTCTTGCGGCGGCAGTACCGTGTCGGCGATGGCCGACTCGGCTCTTTATTCGGTGTTTGGTGATCTCCGCGGTGAAGCCGCTCTCTTGACCTTGCTTCCGCGGGCGGATGCGTCCGAGGTGTTGGTGGTCGCGAAGGGTCTGGAGAAGGTCGATGCCTTCACAGCGTGTGCGCTCCGGGCGCTGATCGAGTATCACGCGCGGCGTCATGCGACTCGGGTTACGTTGAATCCGCCTGATGACGCTGAGACGTACCGCACCCTTTGGCACCTTTTGGGTGAGGGTCTGCCAAGGCATTTCTGCTTCTCGAATGATGCGTCACCGCCTGCCCAGCAGGCGCCCCGGACCGTCCTTCTGCCCGCGACAGTGATCGAGTCGTTTTCCGATTGCGGCAGGATCGCCGGGCTAGTACCCCCCCTGTGTGATGCGATGGAGGATGTCCCGGTGGCCGTGGATTTTCGTGGCGGCGGTCCCGGGTTTGGTGGTTAGGCGGTGAGGAGGATAGCGGGCTCCTCGTTCTGGGTCGGGACGGTGGGCTGATCGAGTTCGTGCTCGATCGCGATGACGAGTTTGGCGAGGTCGTGGTAGCCGATGATCCGACGGAATTGGTGTTCGGCTTCGAGCATCCCGGCCGCTGTCCAGCGCAGGCACATCTCGCCGGATTGCCAGCGCTTGGTGTTGCGGCTGGTGCGCCGGCAGATCTCGATCATCGACTCGCACGGGTTCGTGCTCTCGAGGGTGCGCTTCAGGTTGCCGCGGATCCCGAGCCGGGTGAGGGTGAGTGTCTCGTCGAGGCCTTCGCGCAGCGAGGCTGCGGCGCCGGGACGCGAGCGCTCGAGTTCCGTGGCGAGCGCGTGTAACTCGCTGCGCGCTCGCTCGTGGTCGTGCTCGGCCCAGGCCTGGCGGAGCCGACGTTTGATCGGAGGCCGGTCGCGCTCCGGGAGATGCTCGAGCACGTTTCGTTCCTTGTGGCGGAGACAGCGCTGGACGGGCGCGTCCTGGCCGAAGACATCGCGGATCGCTTTGCGCAGCGCCTTGGAGCCGTCGATCACAAACAGGATGCCCTGCTCGGTGTCGAGCCCACGCTCGACCAGATCGGAGAGCAGCGCCCTCGCCACGGTCGCGTTCTCGCTCGAGCCCTCCCACAGCCCCAGCGGGATCTTGACGCCCTCGGTGGTGATCCCGAGCGCGACGATGTTCGTGCGCCCTTTCAGCTCGATCCCGTCGAGCATCATCACCGCCAGCCTGACGTCGTCGAGGCGGCGGCTCATCAGCTCCTCAAGCGCCACGCGGGTGCGCTCAACGAACGCCCGCGACACCGACGACTTCGACGTCGAGCGCGCCTTGGTCTCGACGCCAGTGCCGACCGGCTCCTGCGTTCGCGCGTAGCGGCGCGTCGAGACGCCGGCAAGCATCCGCTCCAACACGACCCGCGAGAGCAGATCACGATCGGCGAAATGCTCGTACGTCGCCAGCCTGACCTCGCGTGATCCGTCCGCTGTGCGAACACGCGGCCGCTCAACCTGGACGCGCCGCCCGCCTAGCGTCACCTCCCCAGACTCGCGACCGTGACGGACCGCACTCCGGTCAAAGTCGTGCTTACCCCTCGGGCCGACAACGTGTTCGACCTCCTCCTCCAACAGTTCACTCATCACGCCAAGCCCGACCCCGACCGACAGCGCGAGCAGTCCCTCCCTCGCTGCCCCGACCAACTGCCCCAGCGCCTCCTGAACGCGCTCCGGCAAAACGGCCTCATCCAGGGTCGCCTCAGCGACCGCTACGTTGCTCCCCACGGCGGTTCCTCCTTCGATCTTCGAGCGGATCGCTCGCCACGCTCCCAACCGGAACGGACGGGCACGGAGGGACCGCCGCCCCTACAAAGATCTACGAACTACGGGACAACCCCATGCGATGCCGCCGCGGCCGGTACGGTTGATCGCTGGTGCCTTCGAGGAGCTCGTTGATAACGGCTTGTTTCATGCCGACGACTCCCCGATCGGCGTGGTTGCCTCTATCTTCCACGAGCGCGCTGAGCATGCTCTTCAGCTGGTCGTGACCGACCTCGGGGGAAGCGTTGCCCACGAGCCGGACGCAGCTGCAGTGCTGCGTTCATGCTTCGCGAAGAGCGAACAAGCTGATGGCGGCCTCGTCGGCCTCGCCGACCAGATCGGGCGGTTCGGCGACAGGTTTGGCGATATCGAGGCTCACATCTCGATCGCGAGCGGCAACGGGCGTCTTCGGTGGGACAGCGCCGAGTGGGCAGCAGCACAAGCACAGTACGTAGGAGGCTTCACGGCGTCTGTGTCCTTCCGGCTCTGACCTGGAACGGAGGCCGGGGCTGGCCCTATATTTCAACTACGTCAGTGAAATGCAGCTGACCTCCGACGAGGAGCCCCATGGGCGAAACGCTCCACTTCTACCTACATGACTACGGACCGGTTCTGGCGACTCGTCGCCGCGGCCGGCAAGTAGCGGAGCGCCTTCGCGAGCTAAGTGACCAGCATCGCGATTTAATCCTCGACTTCCACGATGTCGAAGTGGTGACGCCACCGTTCGTCCAGGAGCTGCTCGACGTGGTCCAGTCGGTCGCTGGCGGTAAGGATGACCGTCTCGTACTAGCGACCAACATGAACGAGGACGTGGCGGAGACCTTGACGCTCGTACTCGAGCGTCGCAGGCAGTCACTCGCCTACCAGTGCGGGGACATCGTCGAGCTCTTGAACGAACTGGCTCCCCACCTCGTCGAGACACTGCGCGAAGCCCAGCGACTGCAGCGTTTCACCGTGACCGAACTCGCCGAGAAGCTCAAGCTCAAGCCGAACACCCTGCACGGGCGACTGAAGCGCCTGCTCGAGTCAGGCGCGATCGCCCGCGAGCGAGACACGGATGCTCACCGCGGCATCCGCCACCGCTACCGCGTCGTCACGGTCGACGAGCCAAGCGACGCCTCGGCGGACGCTGAGTCGCACCGCGTCGTCGGCACTTAGCCGCAGCCAAGACGCTGCCTCCGCCTGCATCCGAACCCTCGTCTAAGATACTTCATCTACTTCTATGAAGTAAGGATGGTAAGAACGTGAGCGCACAAGAGCACGCAAGAACGGACACCGAGACCAAGCCGGTCACGATCTTCGTCAACAACAAGGAGGTGGTGCTCCCCGACGGCAAGACGACGGGGCTGGAGATCAAGAAAGCAGCCAACGTCCCGCTCGACTTCACCTTGTACCGCAAGAAGGACACCCACCTTGACGAGGTGAAGGACGATGACCACATCACCGCGCACAAGGATGAACAGTTCGTCGCAGTGAGCGGACAAGACGTGTCGTGAGCGTCATCGCGGACATCAGCGCCGCCGTCTCAGAGGCGGTCCGCGAGCTTGAGAAAGAGTTCCAGCTCACGGTCGAGCCGGACGGAAATGGAGGTGCCATCGTGACCGTGGTCGGCGTTGACCTCGGCGGGCGCTGGGCTCCTCAGACCGTTGACCTCGCCTTCAGTGTCCCCTTCAACTACCCGTTCGCGAGCATCTATCCCTTCTTCACAACGCCTGCGCTCGAGCGGCGCGACGGCGGCGAGCGACCCTCCGCACTACAGCGCGTCGACTGGCGCGGCAACCCGGTAACGCAGATTTCGCTACGCGCGAACCGCTGGGACCCGAACGTCGACACCACCTACGGCGCCGTGATCCAAGTTCTTCATTGGTTCCGGGAGCGAGCGTGAACCACGAGCTCATCCTCGACGAAGACCTGCACGCACGGCTACTCGACCATCTCTTCCAGGACGACTTCGACGAGCACGCCGCAGTCATCCTCGCCGGGCAGGCCCACCTCCCACACAAGACCAGGCTCCTAGGCCGCGAGTTGATCCTCGTGCCGCGCGACTCATTTACCCCGGGGCGTCATGGCTACCGCCAGATCGAGCCGCGCTTCGTCGCCGAAGTTTCGTCAATGGCCGCCGAAACCGGGCTCGCGTATGTGTCCCTTCACAGCCATCCAGGCGCCGACCGGAGCGTCTCCCTCTCAGGCGACGATCGCGCAGCTCACAAGCGGCTGTTCCCTCACCTTCACGACATCACCGGTGCCCCGGTCACCGGGATCGCGCTTGGGCGCCGCAGCGCCGCCGGCGAGGTCTGGGTAGACAACCAGCCGACGCCACTATCGGCGGTACGCGTGATCGGCCACAACCTTGCGATCCTCACGGAACGGCCCCCGGCATCGGGCTCGGTCGAAGCTCGCTTCGACCGACAAGCGCGCCTCTTCGGCGCCGCCGGCCAAGAGCTCCTCAACAAGCTCCACGTCGGCGTCATCGGTGCCGGTGGCGGCGGGTCGATCCTCGTGCAGCAGCTCACGCACCTAGGCATCGGCCACCTCACAGTCGTCGACTATGACATCGTCAAGGACGCGAATCTGTCCCGCATCGTCGGGGCGACCGCCGCGGACATCGGCACAAAAAAGATCGAGGTGCTTCAGCGCCTCACACAATCCATCGCTCCTGGCTGTGTCTTCACCGGGATCGACGGCGACATTTCAGACGCCGATGTGGCCGAGCAGCTCCTCGCCTGCGAGTTCCTGTTCCTGGCCACCGACACGATCACGAGCAGGCTCGTCTTCAACTCGATCGTCCATCGCTACCTGATCCCCGGCGTACAGATCGGAGCAAAGGTGGACCTGGAGCCCGACGGCTCCATCGGCCACGTCTACGTCGCAGTTCGCCCAGTAACGCCGACGCTCGGCTGCCTCCAGTGCAACTCCCTGATCGACCCAGCCCGCCTGCAAACCGAGAACCAGACCGAAGAAGAGCGGGCCGCCCAAAACTACGTGGGCGAACCCGAAGTCATCGACCCCTCCGTCATCACCCTGAACGGCATAGCCGCCTCGAACGCCTCGACCGTAATGCTCTTCGCCCTCACCGGGCTAGCCGAACGAAGCCTCCTTCACCACCGGCTCTTCTTCACCACGGACGGCGAGGTCTTCCCAGTGCTCCCCAAGAAGATGCCGAAGTGCGTATTCTGCGGATCAGGCCCGGAGTCGATGTACGCACGCGGCGGACCGGTCACGAACCTACCCGTACGCCGACAGACGAAAACCGCCACGCATGCCGAACCTGAGAAGCGCCGCAAAGGCCGCCTGCGAAACAGCCTAAAGCGCTTCCGCTTGCCCTAGCTAGTAGTAGGGCCGGGTCCGGCAGGGTGCCGCGCCCGGTGTCGGCCCCCTCCAGATCGACCTTGAACCAGTCCTTGTCGGTGCTGGAGTCGATGTTGCCCGTGACCGTGCCGCCGACGTCGACTTGGCCGGTGGTGGTGGTGTCGTTGGGCAGGTCGGTGCCGCCCTCCGGGACGTTCGCCCGTTTGCCGGGGCCGGGGGGCGTGGCGTGGCCGGGGGCGCCGCCGGGGTCGTCCCCGTCTTGGCTGTCCGGGTTGTCGCCTTCGACGGGGGTCGCCTGCGGCGCGGCGGGGGTGTCGATGTGGAACCAGCGGGAACGCTCGCTCCCCCCGTGCTCGTTGATGGCCTTGATGCGGTAGGTGTAGGTAGTGCTTGCAGCCACGGTGTCGTCGGTGTAGGTCAGCGCCGCCGTGCCGGTGTCCGCCACCAGTTCACTGAACTCGCCGCCGACATTGTTCACGCGGACGCGCCGTAGGATGGTGCAGCCGGTGATGGTGGTGTCGCCGGGGTTGTCCCAGGTGAGGACGACCTGGTCGTGGGAGGCGGTGGCGGAGAGCCCCGTGGGTTTGGCCGGCCGCTCCCCCTCGTCCTCGTTCTGTTGGGTGGTTATGTCGGTGACGGTGAGGGTGTAGGTGCCGGTCTCGTCGCGGTCGCCCGAGACGCGTGCGTAGTAGGTGCCGCTCTCGGGCGCCGTGAACGTGACCTGGCTGTCGCGGCTGCCCCCGAAATTGTCGTTGTAGCTTGGGCGCAAACCCGGACACAGACCGCCCGGCACCCGGGCGTCAACCAACACCGGCGCGCAGGGCCAGGCACCCGCCGGCGCCACGCGGTCGCTCGTCGAAGAAGGCGGCGGCGACGCGAGAGGGCCGGGCCTGCCGGGACGGGCCGGCCGCGGCGAGACGACTAAGAGAGAGAGAGAGAGAGAGAGAGAGAGAGAGAGAGAGAGAGAGAGAGAGAGAGGAGCCCGCGGCCTCAGGGGTCGCCGCTGCCGCCGTCTCTACCCGGCCTGCTTCCCTGTCGAATGACAGGCAGCAATCTCCCCGCCCATAAATCACAATACCTATTTTAGACAGCTTGGTAAGACAGTCGCAATAACATAAATGTATTGTCGCGTTGAATTAAATATCTTTTCCCATAGTTCTTCCTTGTTTTCCGGGAAACCCTATCTATGCAGTAGCCTGCCACTGAAAGGAGAGATCTCCCGGGCAACAACACCGGAGCCCGCCGGTGAGCGACCCGCTCCGCGACACCGGCACCGGAACACAGGCTCCCGTCAACCGGGAGGTGTACCCGCCTTCGACGAGGGGGCACCACGCCTATCCGTGCTATGCCAGCCGAGCAAAACCAGGCGGGGGAAACGGCCTGCCGCGGCTGCCTCCACTGGCTGGCCGCCGCGATCGCCGCCGCTTGGTGCGCGCTTGCAGCCGGCGCCGCGGGGGCAGCCCAGACTCCGCCCGACGCCCCGCAACGTGAGCGCGCCATTACCGCCCTGCATCAGCTCCAGGGGGCGGCCGTCCCAGGCAAAAGCCCGGTCGTGGCCGCCTACCAGGCACGGACCGTCCATGCGCTGAGGGCCAACTCGGCGCGGTGGAGCGACCCTCGAGGGGACGGGGACGCTGGTCTTGCACCCGACGTCACCAGCGTTTCTGTTTCTAACACCGACGGTGGGCTGCTCACCATCAACATCGAGATGCCGCAGGAGCGGTATCTGCTCGAGGGCACGACTGTGTTCGTAAACTTCGACACCGACCAGAATCCCGGAACTGGCTCCACCCTCTGATTCGACCACGTACAGCTTCGGATGGAACGTGCGTGGCCCGGGATCATGGAAGATGTGCAGCGGTTCAAAGAGCTCAGCCGCGAGCTCGAGTCCTTCGAGGCTTGCTCCACCTTCGTCGATGCCGACTATTGCTTCAGTGCTTGCGCCTCGATCGCGGAGGCCCGCCACGGATTCAGCCAACCGGCTAAGCCCGGATCGTTTCGCCCACGCTGTCGCTATCCAGAGGCGGCACGTCAGCGGATCTTCGATCAGATCCCGCAGTAGCTCCCAGACAACGCACGCAGCAGAGGAAGCCGTTGACGCTTGCCGCTACTTCGGCGGGCTGCTTGTCGGCGCTTTGCGTGGCGTCGACAAAGAGACGCTCCTCTCCGCCCAATACTGCCCGGTGGAAGGGCTTTGGGGTAGAAGCCCGCTGGCAGCGAGGATCGTTGCTGTCGCCGGCGGCTCGTTCAAGCATCGGGAGCCCCCGCAGATCAAAGGGGGCTTCTACGTTGTGGAGACGTTGGAGGCGGCGCTGTGGGCGTTCCATAAGTCCCGGGGGTTCCGTGACGGTGCCTTGTTGGCCGCGAATCTCGGCGAGGACGCCGACACGACCGCCGCGGTCTACGGCCAGATCGCCGGCGCCTACTACGGGGCCGAAGCGATCCCAGCCGAGTGGCGGCAGCAACTGGCGATGGCCACAGAGATCACAGCGATGGCCGACAGCCTCCACGAACACGCCCGCCAGCCCCCAACGCAAGGAGGAGCACAGCATGACAGCGGAAGTGACCGAACAAACCGCGGAGATCCGTGGCGTGAACGTGCGCCTGGTCACTGTCACTGTCGCGGGACACACCGTCGAGCAGGTCCTGTTGTTCGACCTAGCGGAGGCAGAAGCCGTGCACGGGCGCCCCTTCGACGAGGAGCTGGACAAACACATCCGGATGGGCATGTTCGCCGCCAACCGGATCTCCGCCGACGGGACGATTGGCAAGGTCGCCTCAGCGACCAGCTACCTCCTCGACGGCAAATGCGTCCGCACCGCGAAGATCGAGCACTGCAACGAGATAGAACCCGAAAGCGCCAGCTGGCGTATCACCCGCGCCGACGGCAGCGAGGAACCCCGGGAACCCTGGAGCTGCCTACCAGGAACCCCACCAATGTCCCACAGCGACCTGACCCAGTAAGACCACGCCGCGCAACCCGATCCTCCCTCCTCACCACCACGGGGGCGCTGACCCCGCGCCGTCAAGCAACCCAGCAAGCAGCAACACCCGCATAGATCAGCTCCTCAAGCTGGCGCCATTTCGGTTGCGTTCCGGATGGTTGGCGACGGTCTCGGCCTGGACAGCTGCTGAGACCCCGCGACGGTGACGGCCGCCCGCCTGCCGGCCCCCCAACAGCCTAGGAGCCGAGGGGCAGCCCCGGTCCCTGCTCAATCCCGCTTCCTCAGCGTCAGTTCCTGTGGGGCCTCCCCCGCCCATCAATATATGAAGCATATCTGAAGCCTTTCTTGCGTTTCCGGTCCCCTGCGTTCGCGCCGCATCCTTACTCGGTGAACAGATGAGCAAGGCCCATGTCCTCGGCCAGATCGAGCAGGGCCATCGTCTGCTCCGTGTTGGGGCGGCCCCTGCCTTCCTTCCAACGCCATCCGGTGTGGCGGCAGGTGCCGATGCATCGGCAATCTCCGACCACGACAGGCCGCATTCCTCCTGGAAACGCTTCAACCGCCGCTCCCAACCCCCGAGGAGCAGACGCCACCTCGCTCCGACAGTGGGGAAAAAGCAGCCGGGATCATGGTAACCGCCCTGGGGCCCCTACCCGCGGACCCGCAAAGATGCAGGCCTTTCGCGTTTCGCTAGACCCTCTAGAGACAAAAGAAAGGAGAAACAAACGTGGGTTTTTGGGACGAATATTTGAGGAATCCGCCACCCGAGGTCAATTTCCCGCCTGATTGGCAGGCCAACCCGGCGGATTACCACTGTATGCAGGGGGATTGGAAATCGACGAGTTGTGGCAATTCGGTAGAGGGATGCGCGGAATAGGCAAGATGCCCCAGAGAGCGGCTTCACCAAATACGGGGGCGAGACACTTTGCGGACTAAAGATTGAGTCAGGCCAGAAGATGTACCGACCGCGCTGGCGATCCATCGAGACGCTCGACTACCGGTCTGAACCGCCCGGTGAAGCCAACCTGCGCGAGGTACTGGTCTCCCTGTACGGGATCACATGCAGGGCGTGCAGAAGCAGGTTGATGTACGGCATTTCTCGGCTCATCGAGGATCTGACCTTCATCCGAAGTAAATTGGTCGGTGATTGGTTAGGTGAAGAGTACATATCACGAGATCCATT
>CBDCXJ010000044.1:0-169935 GCA_965223695.1 Gaiellaceae bacterium
AACGCTGCGCGGCACTGTCTATCCCAGGGGCTTGTTTGTGATCTTTGCAACTTTTGTTGGTAAGGGTGTCCGCGGTCAACCCGGCCGCCTACCGCAATACAGGTGAGCTGACGCTTCGCTAGATCGGCGGCCCAGACACGGTCGGGGTGCTGCTCCCTGGGGCCCCACCGGCCACGTCAGCCAAGGACGGCACCCTCCGGGTACCGCTGCCCCGCTCAGGGCAGCCCATGAGGATGTCCCGGTGGCCGTGGATTTTCGTGGCGGCGGTCCCGGGTTTGGTGGTTAGGCGGTGAGGAGGATAGCGGGCTCCTCGTTCGCAGTCGGGACGGTGGGCTGATCGAGTTCGTGCTCGATCGCGATGACGAGTTTGGCGAGGTCGTGGTAGCCGATGATCCGACGGAATTGGTGTTCGGCTTCGAGCATCCCGGCCGCTGTCGGGCGCAGGCACATCTCGCCGGATTGCCAGCGCTTGGTGTTGCGGCTGGTGCGCCGGCAGATCTCGATCATCGACTCGCACGGGTTCGTGCTCTCGAGGGTGCGCTTCAGGTTGCCGCGGATCCCGAGCCGGGTGAGGGTGAGTGTCTCGTCGAGGCCTTCGCGCAGCGAGGCTGCGGCGCCGGGACGCGACCGCTCGAGTTCCGTGGCGAGCGCGTGTAACTCGCTGCGCGCTCGCTCGTGGTCGTGCTCGGCCCAGGCCTGGCGGAGCCGACGTTTGATCGGAGGCCGGTCGCGCTCCGGGAGATGCTCGAGCACGTTTCGTTCCTTGTGGCGGAGACAGCGCTGGACGGGCGCGTCCTGGCCGAAGACATCGCGGATCGCTTTGCGCAGCGCCTTGGAGCCGTCGATCACAAACAGGATGCCCTGCTCGGTGTCGAGCCCACGCTCGACCAGATCGGAGAGCAGCGCCCTCGCCACGGTCGCGTTCTCGCTCGAGCCCTCCCACAGCCCCAGCGGGATCTTGACGCCCTCGGTGGTGATCCCGAGCGCGACGATGTTCGTGCGCCCTTTCAGCTCGATCCCGTCGAGCATCATCACCGCCAGCCTGACGTCGTCGAGGCGGCGGCTCATCAGCTCCTCAAGCGCCACGCGGGTGCGCTCAACGAACGCCCGCGACACCGACGACTTCGACGTCGAGCGCGCCTTGGTCTCGACGCCAGTGCCGACCGGCTCCTGCGTTCGCGCGTAGCGGCGCGTCGAGACGCCGGCAAGCATCCGCTCCAACACGACCCGCGAGAGCAGATCACGATCGGCGAAATGCTCGTACGTCGCCAGCCTGACCTCGCGTGATCCGTCCGCTGTGCGAACACGCGGCCGCTCAACCTGGACGCGCCGCCCGCCTAGCGTCACCTCCCCAGACTCGCGACCGTGACGGACCGCACTCCGGTCAAAGTCGTGCTTACCCCTCGGGCCGACAACGTGTTCGACCTCCTCCTCCAACAGTTCACTCATCACGCCAAGCCCGACCCCGACCGACAGCGCGAGCAGTCCCTCCCTCGCTGCCCCGACCAACTGCCCCAGCGCCTCCTGAACGCGCTCCGGCAAAACGGCCTCATCCAGGGTCGCCTCAGCGACCGGTACGTTGCTCCCCACGGCGGTTCCTCCTTCGATCTTCGAGCGGATCGCTCGCCACGCTCCCAACCGGAACGGACGGGCACGGAGGGACCGCCGCCCCTACAAAGATCTACGAACTACGGGACAACCCCCAGCCCATCTGAGAGCCCACCCAACCAACCACACACTCACGCCCCTCGCCTCTAGCGTGGCAACACACGCAACCCCGACAGCACAACAAGACAAGCGCATACTCGAAAGACCATGCCAGCCGGTGGGCTGGCTACCTTGAGTTGGTGATGGTTGGGCGTCCGAGCAAGCTGACCCCGGAGCGTGCCCAGGCGATCGCGCTTGCTGTCAGCGAGGGCCACTACCTGCAGCACGCGGCAGCGGCCGCGGGTGTTGCCCGCTCGACCGTGCACAACTGGCTGGCCCGGGGCCAGAAGGCCCGCGAGCGACTCGACGGGGGCGGCGAGCCCCAACCCGGACGAGCGGCTCCAGCTCGGTGGAGCCCATGATCTCGAGGTGCGGGTACTTCGGCCGCTCGCTGGCGAGGAAACGGTCGAGCGACTCCTGCGTACGGCTCCAGATCCGCACCTCGTCCCAGTCGAACACGGCGTCGCAGGTCGCCAGCGTGCCCTGCCCCACACTGCCCGTGCCGGCGGTCGTCAGTACCTTCGAGTCCGGGCGGGCGAGCCACTTGGCCGACACCGCCGCCGCCGCACCCGTGCGCATCAGGGTGTGGAACGAGCCGTCGCAGATCGCGAGCGGGAATCCTGTCTCCGGGTGAGTGTAGATGAGGATCGAGAAGACGGCGGGCAGCTCGTACTCGGTCTGGGTCTGAGGTTCAGCCGAGGTGGTCTCGACCGTCTGTCGCGTGTTCTCTTTCCCGTCACGAGCCGGCGTCGGGGTGTCGGCGAGTGGGAGGCCCACAGCCCGCGCTATGAGCGACTGCCCATCCTGCTGAAACAGCGCCCGCAGGGGTCGGAGGGCGTGTTCCTTCAGCTTGTCATGCGGGCCCTCCTTCAAGAGCAGTCCGAACAGCGCGCAAGGCGACCCGCCCGGCGGCGCGAAGCTTCCAGGTCTTGAGCCGATTCGCCGCGTCGCACGGCTGGTGCCAGCAGGCAGAGTCGAAGCGGTACTGGAGCCACGTGGCGGGAATGCCAGCCTGTGTTCTGGGTTGACGAGCTGTTCGCGCTCGGCTCGATGCCGCGGACGGCGAGCCGACCACCAACGCCGACCATGTCGAGCGAGAGCGCGAAGCGCACGCGCGCCTTCACCTGAGGTGCAAGCGCCCGCGCCAGCCGGGCCGAGCCGAGATGGATCGACGAGCCCGTGTCGCGGCGCTCCTCTGCCCCGACGGCCGCCAGCAACAGTCCACGTTGCTTCTTCAGCGCACGCGCGAGTTCCATCAGGACAGCGACACCTGAAGCGTTGTCGTTGGCAGCGTCGGTTCCGCTGACACCGTCGAGGTGGGCGACCACGATGATGCGGAGCGGGCCGGGCGAGCGTGCAACGACGTTGAGCGAGCGGCCGCCCCGCGGCAGGGGAACGGCCTGCTTGCGTACGCGGTAGCCGAGCTCGGCGAACGCGTCCGCGACGATCTGGCCGGCCGCGCGCTCGGTCGCCGAGCCGGCGACCCGCGGGCCGAGCTCGGCGATCTGGGTTGCGAAGGCCTTCGCCCGCTTCCCCGAGATCGCCGCGTGCGCACTGTGCGTGCCGACGCCGCCAAACAGGGCCGCGCCCAAGGCGGCCACGACAGCCGCGAGCGCGGCACGAACGGTTCGTCGAGGCGACGTCACCCTCAGGAGCATGCCGAATAATGCCGTTGCGGGCATTGATGGGCCATAGCCACGATCATCACCGCACCGAGAATCGCCGCGCACTGCGCTGGGCGCTCGCCGTGACCGCGACCTACACGGTCGTCGAGGTCGTTGGCGGGATCCTCACCGGCAGCCTTGCGCTCCTCGCCGACGCTGCGCACATGCTCTCGGACAATGTCTCGCTCGGGCTCGCCCTCTTTGCGATCTGGCTGGCGAGCAAGCCGGCCACGCCGGACAAGAGCTTCGGGTACCGACGCGCCGAGATCCTCGCGGCGCTCGCCAACGGCGTCACGCTCGTGGCCCTCTCGATCTGGATCTTCGTCGAGGCGGGCCGGCGCTTCAGCAACCCGGCGGACGTGCTGGGCGGGTGGATGCTCGCCATCGCCGTCGTCGGGCTCTTCGTCAACGTCGGCGCCGTGCTCATCCTCTCGCGCGGCCGAACCCACAGCCTGAACGTCGAGGCCGCGTTTCGCCACGTGCTCGCCGATCTGTTCGGCTCGCTCGGCGTGATCGCCGCGGGGGTCGTGATCGTGACGACCGGCTGGCAGCGCGCGGACCCGACCGCCAGCGTGATCATCGGGCTGCTCGTGCTCGCGAGCTCATGGACGATCCTGAGAGACGCGACGCGGATCCTGCTCGAGGCGGCACCCGCGGGTCTCGATGTCGCCGAGATCGGCAACCGCCTGAGCAGCCATCCGGGAGTCCGCAGCGTCCACGATCTCCACGTGTGGACGATTACCTCGGGGTTTCCCGCCCTCTCAGCGCACGTGCTCGTCGCCGCGCGCGAGGACTGCCACCAGCGGCGTGCCGAGCTCGAAGCTTTGCTGCACGAGGAGTTCGGAATCGATCACACGACGCTCCAGGTCGATCACGCGCGGGCCGACGTGATCGAGGTTGGCGCCGTGCGCGGCGCCGGCGAGAACCCATCGGGATGCACCCGCACAGGCCGAGACTGACACGCTAGCCCGAGCGCGTGCCGCGATCCGGCGAGCGCAGAGTGACACCGCCGTCGACGATCAGTGTCTGGCCGGTGATCCAGGCCGCACGCTCCGAGGCGAGGAAGACGACCGCGTTGCCGACATCCCAGCCGGTGCCTTCGTGGTCGATCAGACCCGCACTTCGGCGCGCCTGCCGCTGCTCGTCGTCCATGCCCCAGGCCTCCACCATCGGCGTGTATGCGGGCCCGGGTGCGACCGCGTTGACGCGGATGCCGTCGGGGCCGTGGTCGAAAGCCATCGCCCGCGTCAACGAGATGACTGCCCCCTTCGAGGTCGTGTAGGCGGTCAAGCCACGCGGGCGCAGGGCGGCGATCGACGCGACGTTGACGATGGCCCCTCCCCCGCTCTCGCGGATTGCGGGGACAGCGTGCTTCGAGACGAGCACCATCGAGGTGACATTCGTCGTCATAACGCGCTCCCAGCTCTCGCGCGTCTGCTCGACGACCGAGCCCTGGCTCCCTATCCCGACGTTGTTGTCGAGGATGTCGACACGGCCCCAGCGCTCGAGTGCCGCCGCGACCAGGCCTGCGCACTCCTCGTCGCTGGTCACGTCGGCGACGTAGGGGGCGACCTCGCCGGCGGGCGCCGACGTGGACGGGCCGGCGCCAGCATCGGCGGCGAACCGGGCGGTCTCCTCGGCGGCCGACAGCTCGAGGTCGACGGCGAGCACGTTCGCGCCCGCCCGCGCCAGCAGAATCGTTGCGGCGCGTCCGTTGCCGATGCCGTCAGATCGGCTGCCCGCGCCCGTGACGATCGCGACCTTGCCTGAGAGGCCGAGATCGAACGGATCGTCGACGTCGCGAGACGCTGCTTCAGGCGGGCCCTGCACGGGAGCCGATGGTAGGACATCGCTCGCCCTAAGATGCGCTCCCTGTGGAGGTGCTCACGCCAGGCTCGCTCGACGAGGCGCTCGCGCTGAAGTCAGAGCACCCAGAGGCCGTGCTCATTCAGGGCGGCACGGACGTCATGGTCGACCTGAACTTCGACCGCGCCCGCCCCGAAACGATCGTGAACCTCAACGGCGTGACCGAGCTACGCGGTTGGCGGCGCGCGAACGGCACGGTCTGGCTCGGTGCCGGCCTCACGTACACCGAGGCGATGGCAGGCGAGCTCGCCGAGCTCATGCCGGCGCTGGCAGAGGCGTCGCGAACGGTCGGCTCGCCGCCGATCCGCAATCGTGGGACGATCGGCGGCAACCTCGGCACCGCATCGCCCGCGGGGGATGCGCTGCCGCCGCTCCTGACCGAGGGTGCCGAGATCGAGGTCGCCAGCGCGAGCGCGCGTCGATCGCTGCCGCTGAGCGAGTTCCTGATAGGCCCGAAGGAGAACGCCCTCGCTGCCGACGAGCTGATCGTCGGCGTGCGCCTTACGCCCAGCCGCCAACCCCAGACCTTCATGAAGATCGGCCCGCGCAACGCAATGGTGATCGCAATCTGCTCGCTCGCGCTCGTCGCCGATCGCGAGCGGGGCGAGCTCCGCGCGGCCTTCGGCTCGGCCGGCCCGGTCGCCGGCCTCGTCAGCGCGCCGCTCGCGGACCGCGACTCATTCGCCAAGACCGTGGCTGACGCCGCGAGCCCCATCGACGACGTGCGTGGCAGCGCGGCCTACCGGCGGCACGCCCTTCGGGTCCTCACTGAGCGCGCACTCGAGCGGTGCCTGGATGGCTGACGTGAGCGAGGGCCGCATGCAGCTCGCGTTGACCGTCAACGGCGAACAGCGTGATGCCACGATCTGGCCGGGCGAGAGCCTGCTCGTCACCTTGCGCGATCGCCTTGGCTTGCCGGGTTCGAAGAACGCCTGCGAGCAGGGTGAGTGCGGCTCCTGCGCGGTCATGCTCGACGGCGAGCTTGTCTGCTCGTGCCTGGTGCTCGCCGCGCAGGCCGCTGGCCGCACGATTGTGACCGTCGAAGGCCTCGGCACGGACGACGAGCTCCACCCCGTCCAGGAGGCGTACGTCGAGGCGGGCGCCGTCCAGTGCGGCTTCTGCACGCCCGGCCTCGTGGTCGCGACGGCTGATCTACTCGAGCGTGATAGCGCACCGAGCGACGACACGATCCGCGAGGCGCTCGCCGGCAACCTCTGCCGCTGCACGGGCTACACGAAGATCATCGACGCGGTCAAGCTGGCCGCGGAGCGCACGTGAGCACGGCCCCCGCTCATATCGAGCGCACCCGCCTCGGCGACTCCGTCCGGCGCTCGGACGGCATCCCCAAGGTGACCGGAACGTTCGCCTACGCGAGCGACGTCGAGCTCGCCGGGATGCTCTATGGGGCAACGGTGCGGAGCCCCCACGCACACGCGCGCATCCGCTCGATAGACATCGGACCGGCGCTCGCGCTCGCCGGCGTGCACGCGATCCTCACGCAGGACGACGTCCCGGGAAAGAAGACGTTCGGGATCGAGTTCGCCGACCAGCCCGTGCTCGCGAGCGAACGCGTGCGCTACTTCGGCGAGGCGGTCGCGATCGTCGCCGCCGACGGCCCAGAGCAGGCGCGGAGAGCCGCGGCTGCCGTCGCCGTCGACTACGAGCTGCTTCCGGTCGTGAGCGACGTTGAGGAGGCGCTCGAGCAGGATCCGATCCACGATGGCTCGCCCACCGCCGGGCACGGCTACCGCGAGGATCCGCGCTTCAACGTCGTACGGCACGTTGTCGTCGATCGGGGCGACCCGGACGCCCCGGGCGACGTCACGGTCGAGGGCTACTACGAGATCGGAATTCAGGACCAGGCCTTCCTCGGACCAGAGGCGGGGGTAGCGATTCCCGATGGCCAGGGTGGCGTTGACATCCACACGGCGACGCAGTCGCTGCACCACGATCGCGGCCAGATCGCACCGTGCCTCGACAAGACCGACGACCAGGTTCGTGTTCACGTTGCCGGGATCGGCGGCGCCTTCGGCGGCCGCGAGGACGTCTCGATGCAAATCCACGCGGCCCTGCTCGCGCTCCACACCGACCGCGCTGTGCGCATGGTCTACTCGCGCGAGGAGTCGTTCGTCGGCCACCCGCACCGCCACCCGGCCCGGATCTGGATGGAGCATCGAGCGAGCCAGAGTGGCGAGCTCGTCGCAGTTCGCGCGCGCATCCTGCTCGATGGTGGCGCCTACGCCTCGACTACGGCGGCCGTCACCTCGAACGCCGCCTGCTTCGCGCCTGGGCCCTACCGCGTGCCCAACGCGCGTGTCGAGAGCACGGGCGTCTATACGAACAACCCGCCGGCCGGCGCGATGCGTGGGTTCGGCGTCGTCCAGACGTGTTTCGCGGCCGAGGCGCAGATGGACAGGCTCGCTGCCGAGCTCGAGATCGACCCGATCGAGCTGCGGCTCATGAACGCGCTCGGCCCCGGCGACACGCTGATCACCGGGCAGGTAATGACCGGCTCGCTTCCTGTCGCCGACGTGATCCGGCGCGCGGCGGCGATCCCGGTGCCGGAGCCCGAGGAGCTTCCGCGCGACGTACTCCGGCTCCCGGGCGGCTCCGGCAACACGACGCGCGGGGAGGGGGTCAAGCGCGGTGTCGGCTTTGCGCTGGCCATGAAGAACAACTGCTACTCGGAGGGCTACGACGACTACACGGCGGCCCGCGTGCAGCTCCACGCCGACGGAAGCGCGCTAATCCACTGCGCCGTCACCGACGTCGGCCAGGGCGCCGAGGACCTCGTCGTGCGCGTCGCACGAGAGGAGCTCGGAGTCGACGACGTTCGGCTCGCGCCTCCGTCGACGGTCGGGGTCGACTCCGCCGGGAGCTCGTCCGCGTCGCGTATGGCGTGGATGTCAGCGGGCGCGGTGCAGCTCGCCTGCCGGGCGGCTCTCGAGGAGCATGAGCGCACGGGCAGTGCCGAGGTCGACGTCGAGCGGATCTACCGCCACCCCGAGACCGTACCCCTCGACCCGGAGACGGGGCAGACGACCGGCGAGCGCTCGCACGTCGCCGTCGCACTCACCGCCGCGCGCGTGGTCGTCGAGGTCGACACCGAGCTGGGCATCCCGCGTGTCGTCTTCATCGGCGTGGCCCAGGACGTCGGGCGCGCACTCAACCCGCAAGCCGTCGAGGGCCAGATCGAAGGAGGCACCGTTCAGGGCCTCGGGCTCGCCCTCATGGAGGAGATCAAGACCGATGGCGGCGTCATCAGAAACGCCAACTTCACCGACTATCTCCTTCCTACCACACTCGACGTGCCTCCGATCGTGACCGAGCTCGTCGAGGATGCGCATCCCGAAGCTCCGTACGGCATGAAAGGGGTGGGCGAGCCGTCTACGGTCGCATCTCCGGCCGCCGTCGCGGCTGCGCTTCGCGACGCGACGGGCCAGCCAGTGACACGCATCCCGGTTCGCCCCGAGCAGCTGATTGGGTTATAAGCAGGGAACGCGCCGCCGAGTTAGCCGACGAGACGAGGAGCCAACACCGTGAGCAGCACACCGACGCGAACCCGCCCCCTCTGGATCGACCGGCCTACCGAGCGGCCGCCGCTCGTCGAGCTCTACCGCCGCATGTGGCTGATCCGCCGCTTCGAGGAGCGCACCACCGAGCTGTTCAAGGAAGGCACCGTCACGGGAACCGCGCACAGCTGCGTCGGCCAGGAGGCGATCGCCGTCGGGGTCAGCGCAGTCATGCGCCCTGGCGACTACCTGACTGGGCACCACCGCAGCCACGGCCACCTCGTGGCCCGAGGTGCCGACATCCGCCGGATGATGAGCGAGATGTTCGGCAAGCGGACCGGCTACTGCAAGGGCCTCGGCGGCTCGATGCACATCGCCGACATGGACCTCGACATCATCGGCTGCAACGGGATCATCGGTGCCGGCGCGCCGCACGCGGCTGGCGCGGCGCTCTCGGCGCAGCTGCGCGGCACCGATCAGGTCTCGGTCGCGTTCTTCGGCGACGGCGGAGCTGGTCAGGGGGCCGTGCACGAGGCGATGAACCTGGCCGCGACGTGGAAGCTCCCGGTCGTCTTCGTCTGCGAGAACAACCAGTTCGCGCTCTCGGCCAACTGGGATGCCCAGCGCGCTGTCGCCGACCTGGCCGACCGCGCCTCGGGCTATGGCATGCACGGTGAGGTCGTTGACGGCAACGACGTGCTCGAGGTCGAAGACGCGGCCGCGCGCGCTATCGAGGCTGCGCGTTCCGGTGAGGGGCCGAGCTTCCTCGAGATGAAGACGTTCCGGCGCATGCAGCATTCGATGCGCGCGAACCTGCCCGACACGCGCGACCCCGCTGTGGTCGCCGAGTGGGAGCCCAAGGATCCCCTACCCCGGTTCGAAAACGTCCTGATCGAGCTCGGCGAGCTCGACGAGGACTCGTTGGCCGCGCTGCGCCAGGGCGTCGAGGACGAGATCGCCGAGGCGATCCGGCTGGCCGGCGAGGACGAGGTCGCGAGCCCGGACGACCTGATGCCCTCGGTCTACGCGCCCCACGCCGAGTACCCGAACCCGCCTGAGCCCGGCGAGCGCGAGATCGACTTCATCACCGCCATCCGCGAGGCGCTGACACACGAGC
The DNA here is from genome assembly GCA_965223695.1 of Gaiellaceae bacterium. Classification (GTDB taxonomy): domain Bacteria; phylum Actinomycetota; class Thermoleophilia; order Gaiellales; family Gaiellaceae; genus JAUVPB01. The sequence continues at coordinate 9,867 of CBDCXJ010000044.1, forward strand.
TCGGTAGCGACCCAACCACGTTCATCATGGGCGAGGACATCGGCAAGGTCGGTGGGCTCTTCCGCGCCACCGAGGGACTGTGGGAGAAGTTCGGCGGCGAGCGCGTCCGCGACACGCCGCTGACCGAGAACGGCTTCGTCGGTGCAGGCATCGGCGCCGCGCTGACCGGCTCGCGCCCGATCGTCGAGCTGCAGTTCTCCGACTTCACGCAGGTCGCGATGGACCAGATCGTCAACCAGGCCGCAAAGCTCCGCTTCATGATGGGCGGCGAGCCGACGATGCCGCTCACGATTCGGACGGTGTCGGGCGGCGGCGTGCGGCTTGCGGCGCAGCATTCGCAGAGCCTCGAGACCTTCTTCGCGCACATTCCCGGCCTCGTCGTCGTGATGCCGTCGAACCCCTACGACGCCAAGGGCCTGCTGGCCGCCACGATCCGCGACGACAACCCGGCCATCTTCCTCGAGCAGAAGCTCCTCTTCTTCGCCGACCCGGAGCCCGTGCCCGAGGAGCCGTACTACCTCCCGCTCGGCAAGGCGCGGATCGTGCGCGAGGGCTCCGACGTGACCGTGATCGCGCTCGGCGCGATGGTCCCACTCGCACTGCGCGCGGCGCGCGAGCTCGAGGGAGAGGGAATCAGCGTTGAGGTCGTCGATCCGCGGACGCTTTCGCCGCTCGACTCCGAGACGATCCTCGCGTCGGTTGCCAAGACGAGCCGCGCGGTCGTGGTGCACGAGGCCGCCGAGTTCTGCGGGATGGGCGGCGAGATCGCCGCGCAGATCGCCCAACACGGCTTTTGGGATCTCGACGCGCCCGTTGTGCGCGTCGGCGCGCCGCACCACCCGATTCCGTACCAGAAAGAGCTGGAGCAGCTCACCTTGCCCGACGCGAACAAGATCGCCGCAGCGGTGCGTTCGCTGAACGGTTAGGTACTAGACAGCTCATCTGTGGGCGGGCCGAAAGGCCCGCCCCAACTCGTTCCAGGGAACCGCCCGCTACGACTGGTTGCGCAGAAGCTGCTCGAAGTTGAGCGCGACCTGGCCCTGCAGATCGGCAATATCGACGCCGCGAATCTCGGCAACGCGCCGGGCAACATCGCCGACGATCGTCGGCCGAACCTCTGGGTAGTCGTCCCAGGCCGGGAACGCATCCGAGTCGACGAGCAGCTTCTCGTCAGGAATAGCACGGATCACGTCATCCTCGACCGAGGTATCGCCGACCAGCCCGAGCGAGTACGGGCCAAGCGAGAGGTACATCTGCCGATCGAGCAGGAGCGCCGCGTCGTCACCGGTTCCAACGAAGCAATGGATCGCCGCTGCAGGCTTGCGGCCCTCCACGGCGTCCCATGTCCCGAGCAGCGCCTCGGTCGGCGCCGCGAGGTGGAGCACGACCGGGAACCCGCGCTCCTGTGCAAGCCCGATGAACCAGGCGAGCACCTCGCGCTGCGTGTCGAGCGGCGCCTTGGCGCGGTGGGTCGTGTCAAGGCCGACCTCGCTGATCGCGACGACCATCGGATCAGAGGCGATGTCGCCGTAGACCTCGAGGTCGCCCGGCCCCGTGTAGCCCTCGGCCACCTTCCAGGGATGCAGGCCGACCGCCGCCTTGATGCTGCGAAGAGCCCACGCCAGCTCGACACCCTCTTGCGAGCTGTCTGCGTCGATGCCGGCCGAGATGACCGGGCCGATCCCAGCCGCGTCCCACTCGGCGAGCACCTCGCGCGCGCTTTCGCCGAAGGCGTCGATGTGCGCGTGGCAGTCGGGCAGCCCGGCCATCAGAGGTCGAGCCCACCCGCGATCTGCGCGAGGCCGCGGTTCTCGATGCCGCTGTCGGCGACGATGATCGAGCCCGTGAGCATCGGCGAGAGATCCTTGCTCGCCAGGTACAGGTAGGTACCCGAGTAGTCACCGGCCTCCGGGAGGAACTGCAGCGGCAGCGCCTTGCCAACATCCGGGTGGAGCGACTCGAGCACGCCCTGCCCCAGCGCCTCTACGCCGCGCAGGTTCGTCGGCGCAACGCCCGGCGCAACCGCGTTGACCCTGACCTTGGGCGCCAGCTCGTACGCGAACTGGCGCACGAGGCCGGCGACCGCGTGCTTCGACGAGGTGTAGAGCGAGCCACCGCCGGCCGGGTGGAAGCTGGCGTACGAGGCCGTGAAGATGATCGAGCCCTGCGTCTCGAGCAAGGGCTTGACCGCCGCCCGCGCGCCCAGCATGTAGCCCTTCACGTTGACGCCGAACAGCTCGTCGAAGGCGGGCCCGAGCTGCTCGGGCTCGATGGCCGTGATATGCGCGAAGTCGTCGAAGATCGCCGCGTTCCCGATGAAGGTGTCGAGCCGACCGAACGCGCCCACGGTCTCGTCGACCGCACGCTGGTTGTCGCTCATCGAGGTGACGTTCCCCTCAACGCAGACCACCTTGTCGCCGAGCTCGCCGCTGAGCTCCTCGAGCCGTGGCTTCGACAGGTCGAGAACCCCGACCCGAGCCCTCTCGGCAACGAACCTGTCGACGATGCCCCGGCCGATGCCAGAGCCGCCGCCCGTCACGAGCGCAACGTGTCCCTCGAGCATGCTCATCTGATCGTCACGACCCCTTTCTGAACGTGTCCGGGGGGATCGTCTCGCCCCAGGCATCGAGTGTGTCGCCGAACCCATCCCAGAAGCGCGGCTCGGTTCGCGGGTCGATGATCGCACCCTCGCACGTAAGCTCAAATCGGTTCCCGCCCGGCTCCCAGAAATAGGCGTAGAGGTTGGCGCCGACGGGGTGTCTGCTCATGCCGAGCTCGAGGCGGATGCCCTCGGCGGCGAGCGCGTCGGCCGCGATCTTCATGTGGTCGAAGCTCGAGCAGGCCCAGGCGATGTGGTGGAGCGTCTCGGTTGTCGACTCGCTGCCGAAGATGCCGACGTCGTGGTGACCCCAGCTCATCCGAATCCACGAAGCGGCCCAGTGGTCGTCGCCGAGCACGATCACGTCAGAGAACTTGAAGTCGAGGACGTCGCGAAACCACTCGGAGAGGCCCTTGACGTCGTTGGCCATGATGTTGACGTGGTCGCCGTCGAGCGGCTTGATCCCGGTGCTCGGATGCGCGGGCCGGTAGGTCTCGATCTGGCGGTTGTCCGCAACGAGGCAGAGCTCCATCTCGATCGCGCCGGGGATCGGGAACCTGATCGCCTTCTCCTGACCTGGCTCGCTGCCGTCGCGCCGCTCGACGCTGACGCCTTGCTCGCCGAGACGGCGCGCGTAGAGCTCGAGCACGTCCTCGTTCTCGACCCGGAGCGCGTAGTGGACGACGCCGGTGCCGCCCTCGCGGATCGCCATGTCGTAGTTCTCGTCGAAGCCGCAGCCGAGGTAGACCACGCCGTCTTCTCGCGCCAGCTCGACGAGGCCGAAGACGCCCGTGTAGAAGTCGAGCGCCTGCGCGAGGTCGTTGACGCGCACCTCTGAATGCTCGTAGGTCTGGACGCGCGGATGGCTCACGGCTCAGGCGAGGGGTACGAGGCCCCGGGCACGCGACCCGGCCCCGCGATCACTCATCGCCGGCGCCCGGCCCGAAGGGCGTCTCGAGGAACTTCGAGAACGTCTCGGTGGTCTGCCAGGTGAGGCTCTCGAGCTCGATCGGGTCGAGGCGGATCGTGTAGCCGAGCTTGGGCGCGTCGATCTCGAGCCGCTCGCCGTTTCGCGTCCAGACCTTGCGCACGCGAACGAAGGCAAACTCGTTGCCGATATCAATCGGCTCCGTCGCCTTCGTCGGCTCCTCGCTGGCGATAGCGTCGGCCATACCTACCCGGCACCGTTGTCCGACGCGCCGCGACCCATCGCGGCGGCGGCCGCCTCCTCCGAGGAGACGAGTGGCGGGTACTCGTCGCTGGCCATGTACTGCAGCCAGCGCCTGTATAGCGAGCGCTGCACACCCTCCTCGTAGCGCGGCCAGAATGCGACACCCGGGCCCGGCCAATCGGAGGAGGGCTCGGCGCCGCCGTAGCCAGGCAGGCCCATCTGGAAGTTGAAGTGCATGTTCGACTTGCGCGCGAAGGCCGTCCCGCCTGTGCGTGCAATCGACTGCCAGGGCTCGGCGTCGTCCTGCTCGAAGATCCCCGAGACGCTGAACGTGCCCATCGAGGCGCGGTAGGAGAGGAGCTTCTGCTCCTCGGGCATGTCCTTCCAGACCATGAACCAGACCCAGACCTCCATCTGGCCCGACTCCTTCGGCTGCCACTGGCGCACGGTGACCATGCCCTGTGGCGGGACGTTCTTCGGATCGTGCGTGAGCGGAAGCTGCAGGAACGAGAAGTTGGGGAAGATCGTGCCGACGCTGATGCGCGAGCGGTGGGCCAGCTCGAACTGCTCGCGAGTGACGTTTGCCTCGTTGAAGAGCTCGACCACCTCCGGCGAGTAGCCCCAGAATTTCGGGCCCGGATCGTCGAGCTCGGGCGCGATCGAGAAGCTCATCTGGTGTCCGTTCCCGACCTGGACGTGGTAGCCGTACATGTTGGCCCTGGGCGGAATCTGGATCGCGCCGATCTCGAACATCGACTTGTGCAGGAACAGCGTGTGGTAGTCGTCGCCGGCAAAGTTGTCGGCGCCCTGCTTCCAGTTGGCGTCCATCACCCAGCGCTGCGGCTCGCCGACGACCTCGAGGCCGTTGTCGGCGATTCCCCACATCAGATCCATGTACCAGCGGAAGTCGCCGAGATACTCCTCCAGTGGCGGCGCGTCCTCGTCGAGCGTCGCGAAGACGAAGCCGTGGACAGAGCCGACGTTCGCTGCAGGCAGGAGACCCCATTCCTTCTTGTCGAGGTGGCCGTAGGCCTCGCGGAACGCCGGCGCGCCGATCAGCTCGCCCGTGTTCTTGTAGGTCCAGCCATGGTAGGAGCAGCGGAAGTGCGACGCGTTCCCCTTCTCGGCCCGGCAAACGAGCGCACCGCGGTGTCGACAGCCGTCGAACAACACGCGGACAGTCCCGGCCTCGTCCCGGACGAAGATGAACGGGTCCTTGCCGATGTAGCGCTGGCAGTAGTCGCCTGGATGTGGGATCTCGGACTCGTGCCCGATGAAGCACCAGGCCCGGGCGAAGACCCGCTGGAGCTCGAGCTGGTGGAGCTCGGGGTCGTTGAAGATCCGGGCCGGGACGAGACCCTCGTCGAGCGCTGCGCCCATCTCGGCGAGGACCTCGCCGGCCGTCGCGATTCCCGTGCGCTCGACCTTCACCGGGCAGCCCTCACAGGAAGAGCGCCAGGTTGTGGGTTCCCAGCGTCGAGTGATCGAGCAGGACGAGCCGTTTGCGCAGCTTCCAGCGCCCCTCGACGCGAGCCAGCACGTCGTGTCGCTCGCCGACGATCAGATTGAAGTCGGGCTGGTCGTAGCGGCCCCGGTAGATCATCAGGTTCGAGCGGATCTCGACGGTGTCGTCGTCCTCGGCGCGACGCACGCGCACGTTCGACACGAAGCGGCGAGCGCGCGATGGCGGGTCCTCGGCCCACGCGTACTCGGTCTCGAGGCGCATGACGCGGGCCTCGAGCGAGCCCCAGTCGTCGAGCACGTGCCAGCCGTCCTCGCTGAACCCGGCGCCCTCCGATCGCGACCGTGTGACCCTGATCGGCACTCGGTAGTCGATCTCCACGTCGACGAGCTCGTCGAACCACTCCCTGATCTGGTTGTCGTCGAGCATTTCCGCCTCGCGGTTGAGCCACTCGACGCACTCGAAGTAGAGCTGTGAGCCGGTCTCGGCCGCTGGAGCCGTCGAAGCCACCTGAACCTCTTTCGGACGCGGGCAGGCCCCCGATCAGGCGGATCGAGGGAGGCGCAGACTACCGCACTTCAGGCGCGATCAGCGGCGACCCGAGGCTTCGGCATGTGGGCCCTAATGTGGGAAAAAGCCGCCGTCGACGACGATCACCTGTCCGGCCACGAAGTCGGAGTCCTCAGAAGCGAGAAACGCAGCCGCCCCCACCAGGTCGCTCGCCTCCTGAGGTCGCTTGACGATCTGGCCCGCGACCATGTACTCGAAGAGCTCGTCCCAGCGCTCACCGACCGTCGCCTTCAGCGCCTCCGTCTGCGTGAGCCCGGGAGCGATCGCATTGACGAGGATGCCCGTCCCGGCCAGCTCCTTTGCCATCGAGCGCGTGAGCGCTACGACCGCACCCTTCGAGGCGCAGTAGTGCAAGAGCAGCGGCGTTCCGATGAAGGCGACGACCGAGGCGATGTTGATGATCTTGCCCTTCCCCTGGCGGCGCATGATCGGGAGGACGGCGCGGCAGCAGAGCCAGGGGCCGCGCACGTTCACCGCCATCACGCGATCCCACTCCTCGACGTCGATCGTGTCGAACGGTGTGTTCTGGTCGAGCTCGGCCATCATCGCTGCGTTGTTGATCAGGACGTCGATCCGGCCGAAGCGCTCCTCGACCTGCGAGACCATCGAGTCGACCTGAGCCGCGTCGCTCACGTCGACGACGAGCGGGAGGCAGGAGCGGCCGAGCGCCTCGACCTAGGAGGGTCTAGCGAAACGCGACGCGACCGCAGGGAAGGTAGGGTTGGTTGGGTGAGGGGTGGTGTCCGCGGCGGTCTTGGGGGCGCTCTTGGGCGTGTTGTTGGACTGGGTTTGGGTGTGGCGTGTTTGGTGTGTTGTTTGTTGGTTGTGTCGGCTGCGGGTGCGGCGGCGCCGGGGGTGTTTCATGCGGCGGATGGGTCGCGGAGTGTGCTGTATGAGCCGGTGAGGATCGAGGTTGAGGTCGTTGAGGGCAGCGGTGGCCGTTGCTTGTCGGCGTTCCGGGTTGACAGGTTTGGCACGAGGCTGCCGGCGGTGGTCGCCAAGTTTCTGCTGGACAACCGGCGGGTGGTTTCGGCGTCCGGCCGGGTCTGTACCGACCGGGCCTGGACGACCGCGCGGGCGGTCTGGCGGGGTCTTTTGTCCTCACGGGTGATCGTGAACGAACGCGCGCCCGAGACTGCTTTGGTCGTCGGTCATTTGAGTGCGCTGACCGGCTCTGCGTCTGCCTATGCCGAGCCGCGCCGGAACTCGGTGTTTCTGGCCGCCGATCACCTCAGCCAGGCGGGGCTGGCGGTGTCGGTGGTGTACCGCGACACCGGAGTAGTGCCCGCCGAGGGTGTCGAGGCCGCCCAGGAGCTCCTCGAGGTGGAGGGGGCGGTCGCGGTTGTGGGTGCCCAGGCGAGCGGGGTGACAATCGTTGTGGCCGAGCAGGTGACCGTACCGGCGGGGGTGCCACAGGTATCCGCGGTCTCGACAGCCCCGGCCATCACCCTGCTGGACGACGACGACTTCCTGTTCCGGACCGCGCTGTCCGACGCTGCCCAGGGCGTCGTCCTCGCTGATCTGGCTGTCGAGCTCGGGTACGAGACCGCCGGTGTCCTGTACATCGACAACCCGTACGGGCAGGGGCTGGCCGCCCGGTTTGTGGAGGCGTTCACTGCCCGTGGGGGCACGGTGACCGCGGCGGTTGCCCACGGTATCCCATCGAGTTTTGTTTCCGAGCTGGAGAGGGTGACCGAGGCGGACCCCGATGTGCTGGTCGCTGTCAGCTACTCGGAGGCCGAGGTGTATCTACGGGAGGCGTTGGAGGAGGGTTATGCGGACACGTTCCTGTTCGTCGACGCAACGAAGCTCCCGGAGGCGTTCGCGCGAATCGGCTGGGAGCTTTTGGAGGGCAGCTACGGCACCGGCCCCGGCGTCGACGCGAGCCGCCCCGCGACCCGGGCGTTCGTTGACGCCTATATGTCAGCCTACGGGGAGAAGCCGCCCCGCCAGTTCATGAACGAGACCTACGACGCGACCGTGCTGATCGGCCTGGCGGCCGCCCAGGCGGGCACCGTCACCGACCCCGCCGCGATCCGTGACCAGCTTCGGTCTGTGGCGAACCCACCGGGTGTGGTTGTGGGCCCGGGCGCCGCCGGTATCAAACACGCTCTGCGGCTGATCGCCCGAGGCGTCGACATCAACTACGAGGGCGCCTCCGGGCCCGTCGACCTCGACGGGAACGGGGACGTGCGAGCTGGCTACATCGAGATCTGGCGGATCGAGGCCGGCCGGATCGTGTCCGTCCGGCAAGTACCCGTCGAACTCGGCCAAGACGGAGACGAGCCCGCCCCGTCCAAGTCCGACCCTCCCGCGTACACGAAAGCCTTCGTGCAAAAAGCGATCCAACGCTACGAACGCGACGGTCTGCAGGCGACAATCGACTACTACAACAGCCCCGAGAGCGTCGACGGGCGCTGGTACGTGTTCGTCGGAGACGGAGACAGCGAGACGCTGGCCGCTCATGCTGTTAACCCCGGCCTAGTGGGGCTCACGGCCGATCAGATCCGCGGGCCGAACGGGTACCCCACCGGCCAAGTGATTGAGGCCGTCGCTGACGAGGACGGGGCCTGGGTTGACTACACCTACACCAACCCGGTCTCCGGCAGTGTGGAGACCAAGCACTCCTGGGTGATCAGACACGACGGGCACCTGTTCGGCTCGGGCTGGTACGAGCCCGGGCCGTCCAAGTCCGACCCTCCCGCGTACACGAAGGCTTTCGTGCAGCAGGCTGTGAACCTCTACGACGCGCTCGGCCTGCAGGCGACAATCGACTACTACAACAGCCCCGAGAGCGTCGATGATCAGTGGTACGTGTTCATCATCGGCGGGGACGGTGTCACCATCGCCCACCCCAACCCGAAGTTCATTGGCCGCGACCCAAGCCTCCGGGTCGACGCGACCGGCTACTTCTACGGCGACGACCTGCTCTCGGCGACCGAGCAGGGCCGCTGGGCCGACTACGTCTTGGAGAACCCGGAGACGGGCGAGAACGAGCAGAAACACACCTGGGCTGTCCGCCACGACGGGCACCTGTTCGCCTCCGGCTGGTACGAACCGTAGCCGCCAACCGCCGAAGCACGCGACGGCGACCGACCACCCACGAGCACCCGCCAGATCGTATCCGCGGTAGTGGCAAATAGAAATCTCGGTGGGCCACGCCCGAGAGGTCCTAGGCGACCCGCTCCTCGTAGCGGCGGCCCTCCGCGATCGCCTCCTCAAGAAACGAAGCGGTGGCCCCACCCCGGAGCGTGAACGCCTCCCGGCGGAACAGCAGCCAGAAGACACGGAGGCCATCCTCCCCGCCAGTGGAGGAGCGCGCCCTTAAGAGATAACCTAGACTATACTGTTCAGTCTTTTACCTGCAAAAGAGCCATATTGGGGGGCTTGTGAAGCGGAGGGACTGTCCGGCGTCCGGCTCGGCATGGGTCGCTCGACCGGAGCAGAAGATGGGTTGAGCGAGCAGAGGAAGAATCGGAGCTGCTCGGCGCAGCAGAAGATCGAGGTCGTGCTGGCCGGGCTGCGCGGCGATCGCAGCGTCAGGGACGTCTGCCGGGAGCAGGCGATCTCGGAGGCGCTCTTTTGCTCGTGGCGGGAGAAGCTGCTTAGCCGTCTGCTCGCCGAGGGGTAGCCGTTGGCGAGTGTGGCGCGTGTGCTGGAGGTGAGTCGGCAGGCGTTGTATCGGACGCCGGAAGCCGAGGACGCTGCCCAAACGGTGGGCGATCCGCGATCCAATCGAGCGGGTGATTGTCGAGTGTGGCGCTCGCGAATCAGACCGGTGGGTACCGGATGGTCTGCGCGTTTGTGCACCGCCGGCTCGGGGTGGCGGTCAATCACGAGCGGCTGCTCAGGGTGGTGCGGGAGCGCAACCTGATCCAACGACGCCGCCGATTGGAGCGCAGGAAACGACCCGGTTTCTTCCGGGTTGAGCGGCCTCGCCAGCTCTGGCAGCTCGACATGACCAGTATCTGGTTCGGTGAGCACGGCTGGACGTACCTGATCGCGATCATCGACTGCTGCACCCGCGAGGTCGTCGCCTGGCATCTATCGGTGCGCTGCCGCGCCGAGGAGGCGGCCGCCGCGCATGGGATCCAGGAGGGCGAGCTGACGCTCGGCTCGGACAACGGCTCGGCCTTCACCACCCGCCGCTTCAAGGCGCGCCTGGTTGTGGAAAGCCGCTTAGAACGCTTGAGCGGCAACTCTGAAGCGTCGGTCTCGACGGCCAGGGTCGCCTCTGGAGCCCCTTGAAACGGGGTAGCCATGCGACCTCCGATCAGATCCCGCACCGGTCGGCCCGCGTAGTACGTAGTACCGGCGTAGCGGGGTAAGATGCAGTAGGATCTAGAATCACATAGATAGAGAGGCCCCCGCGAGGTTGCAACCTCCGAGGGCCGTGACCAAGAGAGGCATGAGCTCACTTGGTAGGGAAGACGGTACCAATCTGCCGCGATGGGCTCGCAGAATCTGTCGCGGACATCCTCGATTCACCCGAGATCTCCCAGCTGATCGCGGAGCTGGACGCGCTCCGCTGGACGGGCCGCAGGGGCTACCCGACCAGGTCGCTGGTCGGGGCGTGCCTCGCCAAGAGCCTGTACGCGATCCCGACATGGAGCAAGACGGCCGCGTTGATCAAGGAGCACGCGGCGTTGCAGGAGGCTCTCGGTGGCTGCCCGAGCGTGTACGCGCTCTACAGGTTTGCTGCGAAGCTCAGAAAGCACAGGCCGCTCCTCGATGTCTGCCTCGAGCGCGTGACGGCTTCTCTGCGGGAGCAGCTTCCCGGCTATGGGGAGGACATCGCCATCGACGCTTCCGATCTCCCTGCCTACGCGAACGGGCAGCGCTACCTCTCCAAGCACGGCCCCGAGCGGGAGCGCTTCTCCGACCCGGACGCCTCCTGGGGCCACCGCTCGGCGATCAGCACCCGCAAGGGCGGCGGCTTCTACGGGTACAAGCTCCACGCGGCCGTCTGCGCCCGTACCGATCTTCCGATGGCGTGGCACGTCGCCACGGCCCGAACACACGAGGCGAGCCAAGCTGAGGACCTTCTCAACGCCGTCAAGGCCCGCAAGTTCAAGCCAGAGACAGTCGCGCTCGACAAGGGTTATGACGTTGGTCCCGTCTACGAAGCCTGCCACGAGGCCGGGTCGCTTCCGATCATCCCGCTCCGCAAGACACCCGCCGTCAAGCGCGGTGCCCACCTCGCCCCGGAGTGTGAGCACGGCACCTGGACGTTCGCCGGAATGGACTTCCAGCGCAAGCGAACCAAGTGGCGCTGCCCCACCGGCGGATGCTCACCCAAGAGCGTCTGGCGGAAGCCATCACGGCTCCATCCGCTCGTCCCACGTGTGACAGGCCGCTGGCGTTCCCTCTACCGTGCCCGTGCCGCAGTCGAACGCGAGTTCGGGCGTTTGACGCATGATTACGGCCTCGCACCACTTCGAACACGTGGCATCGAGCGAGTGGCGCTTCACGCCGATCTCGTGATGCTCGCCCGGCTCTCCCAAGCTCTCGCGAGAGTCAGAGCGATACCGCTCGCGGTCTAAACAGCCGCTACCGCCCAGACCAGACAGGCGCTAGCCTGCCCCCATGCGCTGTAAGGAGTACAAGACGCCCGCAAAGGGCAGCACCAAGGGCCGGCAAGAGCCCATCTGACCGGAGACGGCATTGACGTCTACTGCCCGAAGCGCGCACCACGCAAGCGCGGACCGCGTTTCGCTAGCCGTTTCGCTCGACCCTCCTAGCGCCCCGGCCTGCCGTGGACTACCGTCGGGCTCATGCCGGCGCAGAGCGTCGATGTCGTTCGCACGATGTACGAGGGCTTCGCCCAGGGCGACATCGACCGTGCCGTGAGTGTCGTGCACCCAGACGTCGAGTGGGTCGAGCTCTCGGTCGCCTCGGCGAAACCGTTCGCCGGCCGCGATTCGATCGAGCATCCGAGCTCGTCGAGAGCGGACGCTGCCATGGCAACGGCCGCGGCGATGGCCTCGGTCACCGCGAGCTCGCCGTCGTCGCTGTAGGCGTTGACGCGGAGTGATTCGAGGACGACGTCCTCGGACCGGCCCAGCGGGACCGGACTGACGTACGGGTCGATGTAGTCCGGTCCAGAGATAACGGCGAGGAGGAGCTCGAGATCCTCGGCGTAGCGGGCCATGGGCCCGACGCAGTAGAGATCCATCGACCCGGTTGGGCGCATCGGAGGCCAGACACCTGTTTCGGGGACTCGCCCCGTGGTTGGCCGGATCCCGACGGTGCCGCAATAGTGCGAAGGAACGCGGATCGAGCCGCCGCCGTCGGTGCCGATGCCAACGATCGACGCGTCGGCGCCGAGCAGCGCCGCCTCGCCGCCGCTCGAGCCGCCAGGCGTGCGCGCCGGGTCATGCGGATTGTTCGTGCGACCGCGCACGACGTTGTCGGTCTCGTATGACCAGGAGTACTCGGGCAGGTTCGTCTTCGCGAGCACGATCGCGCCGGCCGCTCGTAGGCGTGCAACGACCGTCGCATCCTGCGAGGGAATCACATGCTCGCGCGCGCAGGATCCGCCCGTGGTGCGCAGGCCCTCCGTCTCGAGTGAGTCCTTGAGCGTGACGGGAAGCCCGAGGAGCGGTCGGTCACCGCCGGCGGCCCGTGCGGCGTCCGCCGCGTCCGCCTGCTCGAGAGCCTGCTCGTTGTGCGTGACGACGGCGTTGAGGCGGGGCTCGACGTCGCCGATTCGCGACTGGTAGTGCGCGACCAGCTCCCGCGCCGAGAACTCGCCGTCGGCGAGCCTTGCCAGCCAGGTTCGCGCTGAGGGCTGGAGGGCAGGCTCCGTCATCCTCGGGTCGCCAGCCTAGGTGATGGCCTACGCTCCACCCCGTGCGGATCTGCTGGCAGAGCTACGTCAATGCGACCGAGCAGGCCGCATACGTCGAGCGCCTGGCCGCATACCTCGGTGAGATCGCCGGGCCACGTGTCGAGTACACGGTCTGGGACCTCACGCCACCCGACCGCGATCTCCATCGCGTCAGCGAGTTTCGCTGCTCGGTCGACGTTGTCCGGAACGCTGTCCGGGCGGAGCAGGAGGGGTTCGACGCGTTCGCGATCGGCCACTTCCAGGACTCGGGCTTGTGGGAAGCGCGCGCGGCGGTCGACATTCCCGTGCTCGGCCTGGGAGAGACGAGCATGCTCTGGGCCTGCATGGTCGGCGGCAAGATCGGGCTTGTCACGATCGACCCGATCTTCGTGCCCTTCCACGAGGAGCAGATCCGTCGCTACGGCCTGGAGCAGCGGGTTACCAGCATCGCGGCAATCGAGACGAATGTCGAGGAGTTCATGCGAGCGTTCGAGGAGAGCGAGGCGTTCGATCGTGTGCGTGCTCAGTTCGAAGCGCAGACGGCACCCCTCGTGGCGGCCGGGGCGGACGTGATCATCCCGGCAGGAGGCCTTCCCACGCTTCTGTTCATGCGCGAGAAGGGCTTCTCTATCGAGGGCGCCGCGGTGCTCAACGGCATCGCCGTCCTCGCTTGTCAGTCCGAAGGCGCGACGACTCTTGCCGAGCTCACCGGCACGGTTGCCAGCCGTTGTGGCCTGTTCGCGAAGGCGCCCAAGCGGGCGATTGACGACCTGTTCGCCTTGTAGTCGCCGGTGTCCGTGGAGGTCGAGCGGCAGTTCGTACGAGTGTCGGCCGGCATCATCCATTGCGCGATGGCTGGAGAGGGGTCTCCGGTCGTGCTCTTCCACCAGACACCGCGCTCGTGGGACGAGTTCCGCGACGTGCTGCCACTGCTTGGCCAGGAGCGGCGCGCGATCGCGATGGGCACCCCCGGCTACGGCGACTCGTCTCCGCTCGCCCAGGGAGAGGACTCGATCGAGCGCTGGGCGGAGGTCGCGACGAGCCTGCTTGACGCGCTCGAGATCGAGCGGGCGGCGCTCGTTGGCCACCACACCGGGTCGTACGTCGCAGCCGAGCTTGCGGCACGTTGGCCAGAGCGCGTGTCGGCGCTCGTTCTCTCGTCTATGGCGATCGCAACGGAAGATGAGCGCCTGCAGCACGCCAGTGGCCGCGCTGTGGTCGACGAGGTCGACCCGCTCGCCGATGGCTCACACGTCCTCGAGCTGTGGCGTCTGCGAGCCCCGATGTATCCGCCGGGGACAGACTTGCTCGAGCGATTCCTGATCGATTGTCTGACGGCAGGGCCGCGTGCGGCCGAGGGCCACCGGGTGGTCTCGTCCTACCCGAGCGAGCAGCGGGTTCGTGACGTTCTCTGCCCGACTCTGCTGATCGGCGCGACGGCCGACCCTCACGCCTACCCGGCGCTGCCCGCGCTGTGCGCGGCCCTGCCGCACGCGCGCTGCGTCGAGATCGAAGGTGGCATGGTCCCGTTGCCCGACCAGCTGCCGGCCGAGTTCGCGGCCGCGGTCGCGGAGTTCCTCGACGATGTTGGCGTCTAGAAGGGATCAACCTCGCCATATGCTTGCGCGGTGGCACGCGGGCGGCTCCTAGTCAACAAGCAGCGGCTCGCGCGGGCGCTCGAACACGCACAGGTGGACGCCGTTGTCGCGGCCAGCCCGGCGAACGTCGCCTACCTCTCCGACTACCAGTGCCTCATGCATGTGCTCGTAGGCTCGCTTCGGGCGCTCGTCGTCTACCCGGCCGGGAGCGAGCCCGAGCCGGTACTGATCACTCCATCGATGGACATCGACGAGTGGGCTGACCGGCGTCCGTGGTTCAACGAGATCCGCCTGTACGGCCCGCCGAACCGGGACCTCGGGCGCGTGCTCCTTGCCGATCCCGCGGTACTCACGGCCGAGAGCAGGGCGATCCTCGAGGAAGGGCTCGAGAAGGAGCACTCCACGGAGCTCGTCGAGGTGCTCGCCACTTCGCTAAGAGAGCGCGGTCTCGACCGCTCGCGGATTGCGATCGACGAAAACGGTCTCACCCAGCCGCTTCGTGAGCAGATTTCGGACGCCGTCCCCGGCTGCGAGCTTGTCGACGGCTCAGCGTTGCTGGGCTGGGTTCGCATGGTCAAGACCGAGCCCGAGATCGCCGCGCTCGCCGACGCCGCGCTGATGGCGTGCGAGGCGCTCGACGAGGCGCGAGACGTGGCCGTGGCCGGCGCCACAGAGCAGGACATCTGGCGCGCGTACTGCGCGGCCGTCGCGACGCGCGGTGGGGAGTTCACGTTCATGACCGTGGGCGCCGGCGCACGCTCGGCGCTCATCCATCCGACCGCGAGCGACTACGTGCTCGAAGAAGGCGACACTGTCAAGTACGATGTCGGCCTGCGCTTTCGTCGCTACCACGCCGACACCGGGCGCACCCAGGCCGTCGGCACGGTCTCGAAGATCGCGAGCTCGCGTTCGAAGCGGTTCAGCGCGGGCATGCGGCCGCGCTCGACGCGGTCGGCCCGGGTGTCCATCCCGCCGACATCTTCCAGGCCGGGGTCGAGGCGGTTCGCGAACACGGCATCCCCGACTACCGGCGCCACCACATCGGGCACGGGATCGGCATCGAGGTCTACGACCCGCCGCTGCTCGGCCCGGGCGACGTCCAGCACGGCTTCGCCGGACAGACGGAAGACCGGCTGGAGACGGGCATGGTGCTGAACATCGAGCCGCCCTATTACGGGCTAGGGGAGTACGGCCTCCAGCTCGAGGACACCGTCGTCGTCACGGATGAAGGCCATCGGGTTCTCACTCCGGCCTCCCGTTCGCTCGAGTGGGGCAGCCAGGCCGTCTGACCCCCGCGATCAGCTAGCGCCGCCGGTCTTCCCGTCCAGAAGGTCGTTCTCGAGATCGTCCGAGTCCCGCTCGTCGGGCTCGCCGAACCCGCCGCCGCCCGACGTCTCGATCTGGAACACGTCACCCGCGTTGAGCTCGAACCCGGCAACGCGGCCGCCGAGATCGACATCGTCACCCGAGCGGACAGCGTCGAAGCCGCCGACGGCTCCCGGGCCGCCACCTGCCAGCCCGTCCGCGCCCGTGCGGTGGCGATCGCCCATCGCGTTGACGGTGACGTCGCCTCGTAGGACCCTGATGTCTCGTCGCACGCCCAGGCCTCCTCTTCTGCGTCCGCGACCGCCCGATCCCGGGCGCAGCTCGTAGCGCTCGATCATCAGCGGGAACTCGAGCTCGAACACCTCGATCGGCACGTTCCCCGTGTTCGTCATGTGCGTCTGGATGCCGTCCCAGCCATCCGCATCAGCCGTGGCGCCGCCACCACCGCCAAGAGCCTCGTAGTGCGTGTAGCGCTGACCGGAGGCCGGGTCCGTTCCGGCCACGATGATCGTCGCACCCCCGTGACTCGATGCCTGGACCCGGTCGGGCATGATGTCGGCGAGCGCACCGAGCATCGCATCGACGACGCGTTGCGCAGCCTGAATCCGCGAGCCGCTCGCGGCGGGCTCGCGCGCGTTGACGACCGTCCCGGGCGGCGCGATGATTCTGATCGCCCTGTAGTACCCGCCCGCCGAGGAGAGATCGGGCGCGATCGCCGCCCTGAGTGCGTAGTAACAGGTTGCGTGGAGTCCGGCCGGGACGAGGTTCCGCGCACCCCGGGTCTGCGGGTCGGTGCCTGTGAAGTCGACCTCCACGCCCGTCTCGTCGATGCTGAGCTTGACGCGGATCGTCACCGGCTCGTGGCCGACGCCGTCGTCGTCGAGGGAGCTCTCGAACTCGCCGACGCCCTCACGCAGGGCGGCGCGGAACGCTGCCTCGTTCTCATTCAGCAAGCCTTCGAGCGCAGAGTCGAACACGTCGCGGCCGTAGCGCTTCGCGAGGGCCACGACCTTCTCCCGGGCAAGCGCGCAGGCTGCGAACTGGGCACGCAGATCGCCCATCCGCTCGTCGGGGAGCCGCGAGTTCCGCACCACGATCGTCACAACGGCGTCGTTCATTCGGCCCTCGTCGACGACGCGGATCGCGGGTATTCGCAGGCCTTCCTGGAAGACGTTGACGTTGTCCACGGCTTGACTTCCGGGAACCCGGCCACCGACATCGGAGTGATGCGCCAGCGCGGCGACCCAGGCGATCAGCCTGTCGCCGTCGATGACCGGCGCTGCGACGCTGATGTCCATTAGGTGGGATCCGCCGCCCGCGTACGGGTCGTTGGCCATGAACACGTCGCCCGCCCTTATCTCGTCGCGGGGGTAGCGCGCGGTGATCTCTGCGACCAGGGAGAGCATCGAGCCCAGGTGAATGGGCTGATGGGCGGCCTGCGCAGCGGTTTCCCCGCCCGACGTGAAGATCGCGGTCGAGCAGTCGGCTCGCTCCTTGACGTTGGTCGAGTACGCCGACTGCTTCAGCGCGACGCCCGCCTCTTCGGCCACGGAGAGAAGATGGTGGCCGACAACCTCGGTGGTAATGGGATCGAGCATGGGCGAGTCTGACGTGTGTCGACCCACGGCTATGCGGTACCGAGGCTAGACATCGACGCTGATGACGAGGGCGCCGCTGCTCGAGACGCGGAGGCTGTCGGTCTCGGTGAGCACCGTGGTCGTGTCGAGCTGGTCGATGATCGCTGGTCCCGGCAGCTCCTGGCCGGGACCGAGATCGTCACGTTCGTAGACCGGGCAGTCGACGACGGCCTGCGCGCCTGCGATGTGAACCGGGCGCGTCGTTACCGGGGCCGCGGGGCGCGAGCCGGTGTCCTGCGTGCCGCGCGGCGCCGCCGGCGCGGTCGACGGCGCTGGGCTAGAGGCGGACACCGCGCAGGCGACGAACTCGACGCTCTCCTCCGGCGCGGCAGCTCCGTACGCCCGCTCGTGCTCACGGTGGAACGCATCGACGATCCCCTCGATCGTTTCGCTATCGAGGGGCCCCGAGGGCACGGGAATCGCCAGCTCATAGTTCTGGCGCCGGTAGCGCATCTCGACGCGTCGTTCGAGTACATGTGACTCCGCAGGAACATCGTGGCTAGCGAGCCACGCGTGCCCTCTCGCCTCGAGCTCGGCGAGCGTCGCGCCGAGGCGGTCGGCGGGGTCGTCGGCCGCCTCGAACACGTCCGTCTGGACGAAGTCCGACTGCGTGCTGGCATGCAGCAGGCCGACGGCCGAGAGCAGACCTGGCTGCGTCGGGACGAGCACCGTTCGGATGCCGAGCTCGCCAGCGACCGCCGTTGCATGCAGTGGGCCTGCGCCGCCGAAGGCGACCAGCGCAAAGTCGCGAGGATCGAACCCGCGCTCCACCGAGACGACGCGAACGCCCCGCACCATGCTGGCCGTGACCACCTCCCGGATACCCCGCGCTGCGACCATCGTGTCGAGGTCGAGCGGAGCCGCGACGTGGGTGCGGATCGCGTGCTCGGCTGCCTCGCGATCGAGGGGAAAAGTCCCTCCGAGCAGGCCCTTTGGGTCGAGGTAACCGAGCAGGAGGTTCGCGTCGGTCACGGTCGGGCTCGTCCCGCTGCGTGCGTAGCAGGCGGGCCCGGGCGTCGAGCCGGCGCTCTGCGGGCCGACCTTGAGAAGTCCGCCCGCGGAGACCGATGCGATGCTTCCCCCACCCGCGCCGACCGAGTGCACATCGATGCCCGGTGCGCGCACCGGATATCGGCCGATCATCCGCAGCGAGGCCCTCTGGGGCTGACCGCCGGCTACGAGACAGACGTCGGTGCTCGTGCCTCCCATGTCGAGCGTGATCAGATCGCCAAGACCGCACTCCTCGGCCGCTGCGACGGCGCCGATGACGCCCGCGCTCGGTCCTGAGGCCAGCAGCTTGACCGGCTGAACGTCAGTCGCCTCTAGCGTCGTGAGACCGCCGTTGGATTGCATGATCAGGCGGCGTCCGCCGGCGCGCTCGGCGTTCAATCCGGCGTCGAGGTCTTCCAGGTACGTGCTCACGACCGGTCGTAGCGCGGCGTCGAGTGCCGCTGTCAGGAAGCGCTCGTATTCGCGGAACTCGCGCGTGAGCTCGTGGGAGGCCGCCACGTGCAGCGATGGGTGGCGCCGCCGGATGAAGGCCGCGGCGTGCCGCTCGTGAGCAGGGTCGAGGTAGGAGTGGAGAAAGCACACCGCCACCGCCTTCACCCCGTCGGCGACTAGCGCGTCGGCGATCTGCGCGAGCTCGTCGTCGTCGAGCTCTCCGTCCACGGTGCCGTCCGCGAGCAGCCGCTCCGACGTCTCATAGCGGTGGCGGCGCGGCACGGGTGGCTCGGCCCGGGACGCCCGGAAATCGAAGATGCCCAGCGCGTCGCGACTCTGGCGGCCGAGCTCGATCAGATCGCGGCATCCCCGGCTCGTCACGAGCCCGGTCGGCGCGAGCCGCTGCTCGAGCAGGGCGTTGGTCGCGACCGTGGTGCCGTGAGCGAAGCGCTCGATCGCGTCTCGTGCGACGTCGGCTGCCTCGAGCGCCTGGTTGAGCGCGGCGAGCACGCTCTCGCTCGGGTTCCCGCCGCTCGAGGACGTCTTCTCGACGTGGAACAGCTGCCGCTCGGGATCGATCAGTACGAGGTCGGTGAACGTTCCGCCCACATCTACGCCGATCACGGCCCCGGGTCTGCTCACCCGCCGATGCTATCCCGCTCGGCGCGCGGTGCGCCGGCCGTGAATCGGGGTGTCAGACGAGCCGGAAAAAGGGCAATCGTTGCTCGGGTGTGTGGTCGGCAAACATGACCTCGACCTCGTGGTCGAGGAGCCCTTCCTCGCTGGCCGGATCGCCGTCGAGCCGGCTGTAGATCAGCGGCCCCTCGGCGAGCTCCACCGCCAGGAAGTAGTACGGAGCCTCGGAGAAGAATCCCGGGTGCTGCGGTCGATGGACGCGTGTGTAGCTAACGATGCGCCCGCGGCCCGACGGTTGCGACCATTCCAGCTCGCCGCCGTGGCAGTAAGGGCAGCAGACGCGCGGGAAGTAGACGAATCGGCCGCACTCGGGCGCTTTGCAGCGCTGCAGGAGGAGCGTCTCGCGGTTGCAGCCCTCCCAGAACGTTCGGTTGATCTCGTTGACGCGCGGGTTGGGCTTCTCGGTCATGGGTTCGTGCCGCCTCAGGCTCGCGCGAGAATGCATGCGCTCGCCGATGGGCCCCGCCCAAACGACACGGCCCCATAGCCCGTGACGACGCCGTGTCGACAGCCCGCGACCTGTCGCGCTCCCGCCTCGCCTCGAAGCTGCATCACCGCCTCGAACACGCCGATCATCCCGCCGCTCGCGCCAGCCTGTCCCGCAGAGAGCTGCCCGCCGCCGGTGTTGATCGGCAGCGAGCCCCCGACGGTGCAGTCGCTCGCGCGAATGAGTGCGGGCGCGTCGCCCCTCTCGGCAAAGCCGAGGCCCTCGAGCTGGATGAACGACATCACGGGATAGTCGTCATAGAGCTGCAGGAAGTCCATGTCCTCGGCGGCCAGCTCGGCCTGCTCGTACATGCGGTCGCGAAATGTCTCCCAGCCTGCGCTCAGCGCGTAGATGTCGTGCGCCGGGTAGTTGTGAATCGCCCCGCCGGCGAGCAGCCTGACCATCGGAACGTCGAGCCTGGCGGCGACGGCCTCGCTCGCCAGAACCACCGCATCGGCGCCGGAGCAGGGATGGACGCAGTCGTAGAGGTGGATCGGCTCGGCGATCGGGCGGGCGCCCAGGTAGTCCTCGATCGTCAGGGGCTCATCGAACAGCGCGTTCGGGTTGAGCAGCGCGTTCTCGCGCTGCGCGATGCAGAGGCGGCCGAAGTCCTCGCGCGTCGCCCCGTTGCGCTCCATGTACAGGCGCGTGTGCAACGCGAACATGCCGTTGGGAGCGCCGTGGCCCCAGGGGCCCATGTAGTCGCCCTGACCGGGATTCCGGCTCATCGTCATGTGCGAGGAGACGTCGAACGCGTCGGCGGTCACGATCACGGCCACAGCGGCGTCGCTCGCGCGAATCGCTCGCGCCGCCTCCATCATTCCGATAATCCCCGACGCGCCGCCGTACATCCCCTGGTAGAGCCAGCGGCATTCCAGCCCGAGGTGCTCGGTCATCGTCGTGACGGTGTCCGGCGTGAGCGTGAACGACGTGATGCCTAGCCCGTCGACCGACTCCCAGCCGAGCCCGGCAGAGTGCAGAGCGAGATCCGAGGCCTCCCAGATCAACCTCTGAACGGGCTTGGCCGTCTGCTTCTCGTACGGCGTCTGGCCGGCTCCGACAAGGTAGACGTCGTCGTAGGCTCCCATCTAGCTCCGCTCTCTCAGATCACTCGGAGCGCCTGCAGACGCTCGAGCTCGTCGCGGCTCAGGCCGAGCTCGCCGCAGTAAACGGCCTCGTTGTCTGCTCCGAGTCGCTTGGCCGCATGGCGCACCCGGCCTGGCGTCCGGGTCATCCGGGGCGCGACGTTCTGCATTCGCAGCTCGCCGAAGTCCTCGTCGGAGACGGGAACGATGTTCTCGCGTGCCGCGTAGTGGGGGTCCTCGAAGATGTCGGCGATGGTCAGGATCGGGCCCGTCACGACCGCGCCCTCCTCGAGAATCCGTAGCGCCGTGGCGAAGTCTCGTTGCCGGAACCAGGCCGCAATGATCTCGTCGAGCTCGTCTGCGTGTCGCTGCCGTCGAAGCGCGTCGGTGAAGCGCTCGTCGCTCGAGAGCTCGGGCATGCCAATGGTTTTGGCGAGGCGCTCGAACGACTTCTGGGTGCTCGCCGAGATCGTGATGTGGCGGCCGTCGCTCGTCACGAAAGCGTTGCGCGGAGAGTCGGTGATCGAGCGGTTGCCCATGCGCTCCCGCACGAGCCCGAGCTGGTCGTAGGCGATCGTCTGGAACTCGATCAGGCGGAACAACGGCTCGTACAGGCTCACGTCGATCACCTGTCCCTGGCCCGATCCGCCCTGGTCGCGCTCGTACAGCGCGAACATCGCCGACATGGCGGCGAAGGTCGCCGCGATCGAGTCGGCCTGGGCGAACGAGGACATCAGCGTTGGCGGGCCGTCCGGGAAGCCCGTGAACGATGGGAGGCCGGTGAAGGCCTCGGCCACCGTCCCGTAGCCTCCCCGCTCGGCGTAGGGCCCGGTCTGCCCGTAACCCGACACGCGGACGAATACGAGCCCCGGAGTGATCGAGGACAGCTCCTCGTATCCGAGCCCCCAGCGCTCGAATGTGCCGGGGCGGTAGTTCTCGACCAGGACGTCCGCCGTCTCGACGAGACGTTTCAGCAAGGCCTGCCCCTCGGCCTCGGACAGGTTGAGCGTGATCGTGTTCTTGTTGCGCGCGATCACCTTCCACCAGAGCGACTTGCCGTCCTTCTCCGGCGGCCGTGCGCGCATGGCATCCCCACGTACCGGGTGCTCGATCTTGAGTACATCGGCGCCGAAGTCCGCGAGCAAGGTGCAGCAGAGCGGGCCCGCGATCATCTGCCCGGCGTCGATCACGCGGAGCCCAGCGAGCGGCCCGTCGCCCATCAGTTGAGGGTCTTCTGTGCCCGTAGCGTGTCGAGCTCGGCCGGCGTGAGACCCAGCAGCTGCGTGAGCGCCTCGTCGGTTGCGTTCCCCAGGCAGGGCGCGTGGCTCACCTGTGGACGCTCCCCGTCGAAGAGCCAGGGGATTCCTGGTATAGGGCGGTCGCCCGCGATCGGGTGGTCGTCGCGCGCGACGAAGCCGCGCGCGTTCAGGTGCGCGTCGCTCATGACCTCCGCCATGTTCAGCACCGAGGCCGCTGGCACGCCGCCGTCCTGCAGGGCCGACATCGCGGCCGCTCTCGTGCCCTCGCGTATCTCGTTCTCATCGACGGCGCCCGTGCTCGGAAGCGCGAGGAAGCCCGCATCCTCCGCCGTGCGTGCGAACCGGCCCGGGTGCTCGCCGAGCGCCTCGCCGCGGCCGGCGGCGGAAACGAGTCCGCCCATGCACGTAAGGATGACGTCGAGCATGCTCACCTCTATGTGCGCGCCGAGCCCGGTGCGCTCGCGCTCGAGAATCGCCTGCTGGATCGCGGTTGCCATGTAGGTGCCCGTGAGCAGATCCGGGTAGATGCCGCCGGCGATGCGGGGAGCGCCGACCTCGTCGCGCGTGACGCTCGCCAGGCCGCTTAGCAGGATGACGCCGCTGTGCAGCGCGACATAGTTGCCCCAGGAGCCGGAGCGGCCGAAGCCGCTGATCGATGCCAGGATCAGGTCGTGGCGATCGCCACGCAGCTCCTCAAACGTGATGCCGAGCCGCTCGGCCGCGTCGCGGGAGAGGTTCTCGAGCACGACGTCGGCCTCGCCGGCGAGCCGTCGAAGAAGCGTCTGCCCCTGGTCGGTTCTCAGGTCGATCTGCACGCTTCGCTTGCCACGGTTGACGTGGTTGAAGATCATGCTTGCGTCGTGGCGAGGCTCCCCGACGAACGGGCCGAAGCTGCGTGACACGGTGTAGGTCGAGCTCTCGACCAGCGTCACCTCGGCCCCGAGCTGCGCGAGCAGCTGGCCGCAGTAGGGGCCCGCGACGATGTGGGAGAGGTCGAGGACGCGGACTCCTGTGAGAGGCCCGCCGGTCGGGTCGCCGATGTCGGCCCGCGAGGCCGTGTGGGCCTCGGCAGAAGCCGGCGTGCGCTGGCGGTGCTTGCGCCGGCTGGCGTTGACGACGATCGGATCAGCGGGCAACACGGCATCGTCGACCTCTCGTACGGAGCCGATCTCTCGCACATGCTCGCTCGCGAGGGTCTCGTGCAGCTCGAAGCTCGGGCAGCAAGGGAGACCGCGGGCCTGCGCCGCGTCGAGGATGTCGCGGCCACGTTGCGTCGCAGCCCACGAACGAAGGCCCTCGTGCACGACCGGGCGGTTCGCCCAGCGGCTCGCCATGTCGCTGAGGCGCTCGTCGTCGGCCCAGGCCGGGTTCCCCATGATCTCGACGAGCGCGTTCCAGTGGTCGTCGCGGAAGGCCACGATGACGACGTGGCCGTCCTTGCAGGGCAGGTAGACGTTGGGCTCGGGCACGTCGTGGAGCGGCCGCCGACCCTGGACGCCGCCGCCATAGGCCGTGGTGCCCCACTCGAACGCCATCATCGCGGTCGCTGCTTCGAGCGAGGCGACCTCGATGTGCCGCGGCGCCCTTTGACCCAGCCGGCGGGCGCTGATCGCCGCGTGAACGGCGCAGGCCGCGGTCAGGCCACCGGCGGCCTCGGCGAGGGGTGCCAGGCTCTGAACGGGTGGCTCGTCGGCGCGCTCGCGGTGATCGGGGATACCCGGCGTCGCGTCGGCCAGCCCGCAGAGTGCCGAGATGACGAGATCGTCAGCGGCGAAGTCGGCGTACGGGCCGGTCTGTCCAAACGGCGTGACACACGCGACCTGAATGTCTTCGTGTCGCGCGAGGACGCTCTCGCAGTCGAGCTCCAACGTGGCGGCGGCGTCATGGGGCATCGAGGTCAGGAAGAGATCGGCCTCGGCCAGGACGGCGTGGATCGTGGCCGCAGGTGAGCCGGCAGAGGGCTCGGGCGCGAGCAGGTCCTTGTCGAGATCGAGGAACGTCGCCCAGTCGGCCGAGACGGGCTCCTCCGGGCCCGGCCCGCCGAGTGCCCACGCGATCGGGTCGAGGTACGTAACGCTTGCGCCCGCGTCGGCGAGGACCTTGCCGCAGAGCCGTCCGGCCACGCCGGTCGTGAGCTCGACGACGCGGAGGTCAGCTAGTGGATGCACGTCGGGGCGTCTGGGCCATGGGTGCCTGAACTATCCACGACCCGGCGTGTCGCGCGTTGAACGGGCTGCGGGATACGCTCCCGTCGTGGGCCGGGCTCGCGGCGAGATAGCAGGACTCCTCCTCACGCCCGGCGCCGGCGGCGGTGCCGACCAGCACACGCTCGTAGCCCTCGAGGCCGAGCTCGACATCGCGGTTCGACGCGTCAAGGTGCCTCAGCGCACGGCGAACGAGGCGGCGGTGAGCTTCGTTGGCGAACAGACCCGCGAGCCTGCGGAGGAGCTTGGGGCGGTGACAGACGAGCTTGCGATCGGCGGGCGCTCCTTCGGTGGTCGGGTCTGTTCGATGGCGGCCGCAGACGGGCTCGATATCGGAGCCCTCGTCCTGCTGAGCTACCCACTCCACCCGCCCGGCAAGCCCGACAAGCTGCGGGTCGACCACTTCCGCCGAATCGTCGCGCCCTGCCTCTTCGTCAGCGGCACCAGCGACCCGTTCGGCAAGCCCGACGAGTTCAGCGCCCACGTTGGCACGATCGCCGGGCCGGCAACGACGCACTGGATAGAGGGGGGTGCGCACGCACCAAAGCCCTCGGCTGATGAAGAGATCAGTCGAGTCGTGAAGAACTGGCTCGCCCGTCTCGAGGGCCGACAGGTGCGCGACCACGATGATTGAGATCGAAGGGCGAACGCTCGGGCAGGTCTGGGACGCAGCCGCGGCCCGCTACGGCGAGAACCCGCTGCTCGCATGTCCGGCGGACGCGGACAGGGGCTACCACTCCGGCGGCTACGAGGTGACGTATCGGCAGGCGGCGGCGTTCATCGACGGATGCGTCGAAGCGCTCGCGAGCGCTGGATTCGGCCACGGACACCGCATCGTGCTCGACATGGAAAACCGGCCCGAGCACTTCCTCTTCAAGCTCGCCCTCAACAAGGCCGGCGTCTCCTGCGTGCCGGTCAACCCCGATCTCAGGCCAACGGAAGTCGCCTACCTCTTCGACGATTCGAAGCCCGACCTGGCCATCGTCAGCGCGAAGCGAGCAGACGCCTTTGGGCTGGCGCTCTCGGAGAGCGCCCAGAGCTTTCCGCACGCTGCCCTGGAGGCCTTCCCCGAGGGATTGTCCGAGGCGGCAAGCCCTGCCCCGGAGGCCGGGCCGGTCGACGGCGCGACCGAGGCAAGTCTGCTCTACACATCGGGCACCACGGGTCGTCCAAAGGGCTGCATCCTCTCGCACGAGTACGAGCTGATGGTCGGCCAGTGGTACGCGACCCGCGGCGGCCACGTGACGTTTCGCGAGGGAGCCGAGCGGCTGTACAACCCGCTTCCGGTGTTTCACCTCAACGCCCTGATCCTCTCGTTTCTGGCAGTGCTTCTGACCGGCAACTGCCAGATCCAGCCGGCGCGCTTCTCACGCAGCGCCTGGTGGCGTGATATCGGCGAGACGCGCGCGACCATCATCCACTACCTCGGCATCGTCGTCCCCGCCCTCATGGACACGCCGCCCGGCGCGTACGACACGGCACACGCCGTGCGCTTTGGTCTCGGAGCCGGCGTCGAGCCGACGCTGCACGCCGCCTTCGAGGAGCGCTTCGGCTTCCCGCTGATCGAAGCGTGGGGCATGACGGAGATGTGCCGGCTCCTCGCCGATTGCGCCGAGCCCAGACGAGTAGACACGCGTGCGATCGGCCGCCCGAGTCGCGGGCTCGAGGCGCGAGTCGTCGACGAGAGTGACGCGGAAGTGCCGCGCGGCGCACCGGGAGAGCTCACCGTGCGCTATTCCGCGGAGATGCCGCGTAAGGGTGCCTACTCGGGCTACCTCAACCAGCCCCAGGCGACGGAGGAGGCCTGGCGGGGTGGCTGGTTCCACACGGGCGACACGGTGACGCAGGACGAGACGGGGATGCTCTATTTCGTCGACCGAAAGAAGAACATCATCCGGCGCTCGGGCGAGAACATCTCAGCTGCCGAAATCGAGGCCTGCCTGCTCGGCCACGAGGCCGTGGGCCAGGCGGCCGTGCTCGCCGTCGAGGACGACGCTCGTGACGAGGAGGTCTACGCCTGTGTCGTCCCGGGCGCGGGAGCCGCGCCCGGCGAAGAGCTGGCCGACGCGCTGTTCGCGTTCTGTTTCGAGCGCATGGCCCACTACAAGGCGCCGGGCTGGCTCCTCTTCCTCGACGATCTGCCCGTCACCGGCACGCAGAAGGTGCAGAAAGAGAGGATCTTCGGCGAGGAGGCTGACCCGACGCGGCTCAGCGGTGTGTTCGACTTCCGGGAACGCAAGCGGCGCTAGCCCCCCGCGAGCGCACCCTCATCGCTTGCGTGCCACCAGGCTGGCGTACGCGATATGCCCGAAGAACTCGCCCGATGCGGCACGGCGGCGCGCCTCGGCCTTGAGCGCCTCGGCGAGGTCCTCGCCGATCACGCCCTGGGCCGCGAGCACCTCGGCGCCACGTTCAGCGTGTCCGAGCATGTACGTCGGATCGACGACCTCCGCGTAGCCGTGGCTGCGAAAACGGGCGACCGTGAAGCCGCACCGCTCGACCATGCCAGGTAGCCGTCTCACGATCCAACGGTCCATGACGTTGTGCTCGGTCACTGCGCGCGAGCACGCCTGCAGAGGGTCGTGCTCGGCGAGGGCCACGGTTGCCGTCGCATAGTCGCCATCGAAGATCGCCAGCCAACCACCGGGCTTGAGAATGCGCCGCGCCTCCTCGAGGGCTCGTTCGGGCTCTGGAATGTGGCAGAGCGCGGTATGAAGAATCGCAACATCGAACGACGCATCGCCGAAGCCGGTCTCGCGGGCATCCCCGGTTTCGAAGCGAACGTTCTCGGCGGCGTCCGCGAGTTCTCTGGCGCGCTCCACGAGGATCGGAGACGGATCGATCCCCAGCACTTCGGCAGGCTCCGGACGGGCGGCGACCACCCGTGATACCGGGCCTGTTCCGCACCCGAGTTCGATCACGCGAGCTGCCCGGGGCCAGTCGATGTCGCTCAGGTACGTGTCGAGCATGGCTTGCTGATCCGGGTGCGCAGCGCGCACCTCGAGCCGCTCCGCGATGCCCAGCACCACGTCGGGGTCGGCCTGAGCGATGTTGGCGTAGGGGTCCGAGGCCACCCCTGAGAAGCCTAGATCGTCACATCACCTCGGGCTGCCACTGAAATCGTGTCAGCGAAATCCGGCCCCGACCGTCGAAGACGACGCCCTCGTCCTCGAGGAGGACCCTCTGGAGCTCGTCCGGGCCCGGGTGGACCCGCGCGCTGATCTCACCCTGCGCATTGACTACCCGGTGCCAGGGAATCTCGAGGTCTTCCGGGGTCGCCGCCAGCGCGTAGCCGACCTGTCGCGCATTGTGGGGCCGCCCAATCAGCCGGGCGATCTGTCCGTACGTGGCGACTTTGCCCGTCGGGATCTCAGCGACCACGGCATAGATACCGTCGTAGCTACTCATGACACGGTCGGTTGATCGAGGTCACCCGCCCCACCTAGCCGAAGCGCTCGCGCAGCTCCTTCTTCGAGAACTTCCCCGTCGCCGTTCGAGGCAGCTCGTCGAGGAAGACCACCTGGTCGGGCAGCCACCACTTCGGCACGCGGTCGCGCAGAAACGTGATCAGCTCGCCCGCTGAGAGCTCCGCCTCGTTGCGCGCGACGACACACGCGAGCGGCCGCTCGTGCCACTTGGGGTCGGGAACGGCGATCACGGCGGCCTCCGCAACAGCCGGATGGGCCATGAGCTCGTTCTCGAGGTCGACCGACGAGATCCACTCCCCGCCTGACCTGACGAGGTCCTTCGTGCGGTCGACGATCCGCACGTACCCGTTGGCATCCATCGTTGCGATGTCGCCAGTCCGGAGCCAGCCATCGTCGGTGAACGAGTCGCCGGAGCGCGCGTCGTCGTAGTAGTCACGCGCTACCCAGGGGCCGCGACACTGGATCTCTCCCCGCGAGGTCCCGTCGGCGGGGAGCGGCTCGCCCGACTCGAGATGCGCGATCCGCAGGTCGATGCCCAGCAGTGGCCGACCCTGTGAAGTTCGGAGCTCGGCGAGCTCCGCGGCGTCGAGCTCGTCGAGCCAGCTAGCGGTGCGATTGACGGTCCCGACGGGGTGGAGCTCGGTCATGCCCCACGCGTGGGTTATCGGAAGCCCGAGCTTCTCCCGGTAGCCCTCCGAGAGCGCCCGCGGCACAGCGGAGCCACCGCAGACGATGTCGCGCAGCGCGCTCGTATCGCGACCTGCGAGCTCGTCGAGTGCACCGAGCCACACCGTGGGAACGCCGGCGGCCAGCGTCACGCGCTCGGCCTCGATCAGCCCGCCTAGTGCGGGGGGCGAAAGGTCGTTCCCGGGCATGACGAGCGTGGCACCGCTCGCGACACCTGCATGAGCAAGACCCCACGAGAGCGCATGGAACATCGGCACGACGGGAAGCAGAACGTCGCGTTCGGAGACGGCAAACGCATCGGGAACCATCACGCCGTAGGTGTGGATGACCGCCGAGCGATGCGAGTAGGCGATGCCCTTCGGGTTGCCGGTCGTGCCGCTGGTGTAGCACATGTACGCAGCACGTCCCTCGTCGAGCGGCCCGAAGTCGGCCGGCTCGGCGGACGCGAGAACCTCTTCGTACTCAACGACGCGGGGATCGTCGATCGTGTCCTCGGCTCCGTCGTCCATCAGGACGACGTGGCGGACGGTCGTCAGGGTAGGCAGGAGCTCTGCGAGCACCGGCGCCAGCGACCTGTCGCAGAAGACCGCCTCGTCCTCGGCGTGGCCGACGATGTAGCTGATCTGATCCGCGAAGAGCCTCACGTTGACCGTGTGGAGGACGCGGCCGCTGCATGGGACACCGAAGTACAGCTCCAGGTGGTTATCGGTGTTCCAGGCGAAGCTCGCGACGCGGGCGCCGGCCGACACGCCGAGCTGGTCCAGCGCGCCAGCGAGCATGCGGCACCGGCTCGCCCAGTCCGAGTACGTCCGGCGGCGCCTGGTGCCACCGGCCGCAGTGACGATCTGCTTGGCCGGGGCGAGCTGCTCGGCACGTTCGAGCATGTGCGTCAGGAGCAGCGGGCTCTCTTGCATCAGGCCGTCCATCTACGCTCCGCAACACCCTACGAGACTGGCGAACGTCCGAGCCGGGGAGCTTCCGATATGCCGACGTACGTTCACACCATGTACCGGGTCACCGATCCCGAGCGCAGCCGGGCGTTCTACGAGGCGCTCGGCTTCGAGTTCAGACGAGAGGTCGATCTGCATCGAAGCGACGGCGTGCTCGACGCGACCCTGTACTTCTACGGCATGCCCGGCGAGGGAGACGTCCTCGAGCTCACATACAACCACGATGGCTCGACCTACGACCTCGGCACCGGCTACGGGCACATCGCGATCGGCCTCGAAGACCTCGACGGCGCGCTTGCCCTGCTCGCAGAGCAGGGAATAGAGCCGGAGAAGCCGCCGTACCAGGTCAGGGAAGGCGGCTCGTGGCTCTGCTTCGTGCGCGATCCTGACGACTATCGCATCGAGCTGATCGGGCGCCCGGCCTAACCGGCGCGACGGATGACCTGCGAGGAGGCTTCCGATGAGCGCGCCGAAAACGAGCACTGACAGAACCCCGAGCTCGGGAACCATCACACTCGACGCAGTAGTCGTCGGCGCTGGGTTCGCCGGCCTCTACATGCTCCATCGGCTTCGCCAGCTCGGCCTGTCGGCGCGCGTCTTCGAAGCGGGCACGGGAGTGGGAGGGACCTGGTACTGGAACCGCTACCCCGGATGCCGCTGCGACGTCGAGAGCATGCTCTACTCCTACTCGTGGTCTGACGAGCTGCAGCAAGACTGGGAATGGACAGCGCGCTACGCGACGCAGCCCGAGATCCTCGATTACGCGAACCACGTCACCGATCGCTTCGACCTGCGCAAGGACATCCAGTTCGAGACACGCGTCACGGCGGCCCATTTCGATGAGGACGAGAGCCGCTGGCTGATCGAGACCGACCGAGGCGACCGCATCTCGGCGCGCTTCTGCGTCATGGCCACCGGCTGCATCTCGTACCCACAGCGTCCTGACATCCCCGGTCTCGAGAGCTTCGCGGGCGAGTGGTACCACACCGGGCTGTGGCCGAAGGAGGGAGTCGACTTCGCGGGCAAGCGGGTCGGCGTGATCGGCACCGGCTCGACCGGTATGCAGCTGATCCCGGTCGTCGCCCAGGAGGCGGCGCAGATGACGGTCTTCCAGCGCACGCCCAACTTCGCGATTCCCGCCTGGGACGGGCCGCTCACCCCGGAGAAGCAACGCGAGGTCAAGGCGAACTACGACGCGATCCGCCAGCGGGCGCGCGAGACGTCGACGTGCTGGCCGCAGGAGGTCAGCGAGCGCTCAGCATTCGAAGACTCGCTCGAGGAACACGAGCGGGTGTTCGAGGAGCGTTGGGCCGAGGGCGGCTTCAGCTTCATCTTCCAGTACGGCGACATCCTCTCCGACCCCGAGGCGAACAAGATCGCCGCCGACTTCGCCAGAAACAAGATCCGCCAGCGCGTCGACGATCCCGAGGTCGCCGAGCTGCTCTGCCCGTACGACCACCCGTTCGGGACCAAGCGCCTCTGCATCGACAGCGACTACTACGAGACCTATAACCGCAACAACGTCGAGCTCGTCTCGATCCGCGACACCCCGATCGAGGAGGTCAGGCCGGCCGGTCTGCGCACGAGCGAGGCCGAGTTCGAGCTCGACGTCCTCGTCTTCGCGATCGGCTTCGACGCGATGACCGGGGCGCTGTTCAACGTCGACATCCGCGGCAGGGGCGGGGTCGAGCTGAGGGAGAAGTGGGCCGACGGCCCCCGGACCTACCTGGGCATCGGCACCGCCGGCTTCCCAAACCTGTTCACCATCACTGGGCCGGGCAGCCCCTCGGTGATCAGCAACATGATGGTCTCGATCGAGCAGCACGTCGACTGGATAGCCGACGCCATCGTCCACCTCGGGGAAAACGACCTCGACGTGATCGAGCCCGAACTCGATGCCGAGGACGCGTGGGTCGACCACGTCAACGACGTCGCGAACCAGACGCTCTTCGTGGAGGCCAACTCGTGGTACGTCGGCGCGAACATCGAGGGGAAGACGCGCGTGTTCATGCCCTACGTTGGCGGCTGTCGCGTCTACCGGGACAAGTGCGACGAGGTGGCCGCGAGCGGCTACGAGGGTTTCGCCTTGGTCTAGGCACGTCGGTGTGGTGCTGGCGGCCGCGCCGGGAGAGGAAGGAACACCATGTCAGAGCAGGCGATGACGCTCGAGCGCGACGGGCCCGTGGCGACGCTGACACTGCGCCGCCCGCGCATCCTGAACGCGATGGACTACGCGGCGACGTGCCAGCTCGAGACCACGCTCGACGGGCTCAAGACCGACGCCGACCTTCGAGTCCTCGTGATCCGGGGAGCGGGCCGCGCGTTCTGCACCGGCATCGACCTCAAAGAGCTCTCGGCTGGCGAGACGCCCCACGACTACTACGCCGTGTGGGACCGCGCGCTGCGGGCACTCGAGGAGCTCGACGCGTTCGTCCTCTGCGTGATGCACGGCTACGCCATCGGCGGTGGGCTGCAGATCGGGCTCGCCTGCGACATCAGGATCGTCACGGACGAATGCCAGCTCGGGCTACCGGCGATTCAGGAGAGCATCATCCCGGGGTTGGCGCCGCTTCGCCTGCCGCGCTATGTGGGCCTGGGTCGTGCCAAATGGCTGATCCTCTCGGGCGAGTCGATTGACGGGCAGCGGGCGGCCGACATCGGGCTCGCCGACCACGTCGTTCCGGCTACGGAGCTCGACGAGCGGGTGAAGGAGCTGACCGCCGCATATCTGAAGACCTGTTCGGCGGGCGCGCGGCAATCGAAATTGCTGCTCGGCCTCGCTCAGGACCTCGGGTGGGCCGAGTTCTACGCCGAGTACCTGCGTCGCCAGGCAATCGCACTTGCCTCGCCCGATCACGAGGAGGCGCGCAACGCATACGCCGAGGGTCGGGAGCCGGATTGGGCGTGATGTCGGCTCGGGTGCGCGTCTCTGGACGCCTCGGCAGACGCGCTAGTCGAGCTGGCGCTCGTCGACGACACGCGCGAGCTTGCCGCCCTCTGATCGCGCGAGCGAGCCGGGAGGCAACAGCGTGACCTCCATCGAGCATCCAACGGTGTCTCGCACCGTCTGCGCCGTCCGGGACGTGAGCCCGGCATAGTCCGGGCCGCGAACGTCGCTCCCGAGCTCTGCCTGCGCGCTCTGCGTAACCTCGACCTCGACCGTGACGTCGTCGAGCGTCCCCTTGCGTCGCACGATCAGCCGGTAGTGCGGCGCGAGCTCGGGCAGCGCGCCGAGCGCGGCTTCGACCTGCGACGGGAAGACGTTGACGCCGCGAACGACAATCATGTCGTCGGTGCGTCCGCGGACGAGGCTCATGCGCGCGAGCGTTCGCCCGCACGGGCACTGATCTCGGGTCAGGCTGACGATGTCGCCCGTCCAGTAGCGGAGGAGAGGCTGAGCTTGCTTCGTGAGCGTCGTGATCACGAGCACGCCGTCCTCGCCGTCAGGAACGGCCTCGCCGCTATCGGGGTCGACGACCTCCGGCAGGAAATTGTCCTCGTTGATGTGCGAGCCGCCCCTATGCTCGACACACTCGCCGGAGACACCGGGTCCGATCACTTCCGAGAGGCCGTAGATGTTGCTGGCGCGCACGCCAAGGCCCTTGTCGAGGCGTGAGCGAAGCGACTCGGTCCAGGGCTCGGCCCCGACGATGGCGTGGGACAGGCTGATCTCGTCTGGCGCGACGCCCCGCTCGGCGAATGCTTGCGCCAACGTGAGGCCATAGCTCGGCGTGCAAGCAATGACGTCGGGCGCGAAGTCCTCAATCAGCGACACCTGGCGCTCGGTCATGCCGCCCGAGACCGGTACGACCGTCATGCCGAGCCGCTCCGCGCCCCCGTGGAGCCCGAGCCCGCCGGTGAAGAGCCCGTATCCGTATGCGTTGTGCAGCATCATTCCGGGACGCGCGCCGGCCATTACGAGGCAGCGCGCGTTGACCTCGGCGAAGAGCTGGAGATCGGCGGCCGTGTAGCCGACGACGGTGAGCTTGCCGGTGGTTCCCGAGGACGCGTGCACACGCGCGAGCTCGCGCCGCTCGACGGCAAGCAGCCCAAATGGGTAGTGCTCGCGCAGGTCGTCTTTGCGGGTGAACGGAAGCCGGCCGAGATCGCCCAGCGTGAACCGTTCGTGGTCGAGCGCGCCACCCACCCCGATCTCGTCCAGCGCGCGCCGGTAGAAGGGCACACGCGCGATCAGCCGCGCGAGGAGCGCCCGCAGCCGAGCTTGCTGAAGTGCCTCGAGCTCGACCCTCGCCATCGTCTCGTGCTCGCCGTCGAAGTACATCGTGGTCACGACTAGTTCGGGACGCTCGGCTCAGCTCAGGATTGGCAGTCGACCGCGACCGCGAGCGCATCGCAGACCTCGGTCATCCGCTCGCCACTCAGTCGGCCGATCCGCTCGGTGAGGGTCGCGACCGAGACGTTCTCGACCGAATCGAGATTGACCGCTGAGCGCCGCGGAATCGGATCGCTACCCGGTTCGAGCACGACTTCGCTTGCAAGCTCGCGAAGTGTTGTCGTGCACGGAGCCACGAGCGCTCGCCGCAATCGGGGTATGGCCGCATCGCGCGTCAGCACGACTACCGGTCGACGAGCCACGGCTGGGAGCTCGCACCACCACAGCTCGCCGCGGGCCGGCAGATCGCTCACGAGGTGGCGGCCGCGTCGTGGAACGAGGCGAGATCGCCCCACTCGTCTGGCTCGGCGAGTGGATGCTCGTCGTAGGCGGCGTATCTGGCGTCGATCTCATGTGCCCGATGCCGAGCGAGAAGGGCGCTAAGCGCTTCGTCCAGCAGGGCGGCATCGTTGAGCTCCGATCGCAACTCGCGCGCCTCCTCGATCAGGTGCTCGTCGACGGTGGTGCTCACCCTCACACGGGCCATGCTATAAGCATGGCATAAACATGCCATAGAAGCCGTGCCTCTTGCCTCGAGGGAGTCACGAGATCGGCGGGCATGTCACACGTTACGCGCCGGCGATCACATCAATCTCGATCAGCGCTCCCGCTGGCAGCCGGCTGACCTCGAACGTCGTGCGCGCGGGTGGAGGCTGACCGACGTGTTGCGCGTAGACCTCGTTCATCGCGTCGAAGTCGTCGAGGTTGTCGAGGTAGACGGTCGTCCGCACGACCCTGGAGAGGCTTGTCCCCGCAGCCTCGAGGACGGCCGCGATGTTGGCGAACACGCGCTCGGCCTGCTCGCTCACGGTGCCGCCTGCGAACTCGTTCGTCTCCGGATCGATCGCGATCTGCCCCGAGACGAAGACCAGCTCACCCAGCTTCACGCCCTGAGAGTAGGGAGCGCCACGGAAGGGCTGCGGCGCCTTGTCGGTTCGTACCTCGACTAGGTCTGGCATCGAGTGTTCCTCCTCGTTGGATGTCGTCACGCTGGCAGAACCAGCGTGGCCTGAAGTGAATTGAGAGAGGCGATCATGCTGTAGGCCGTGACCGCCGAGGTCTTCGGGTTGTCGGCGGCGGCGGGGCCGCGCGACTCGACGCTGATGGCGCCGGCCGCTCCCTCTGCCTCGATGCGCCCCGTGTTGCCGCTCGCGCCCGGGTCGGCGACCAGCGCGACCCGCGTCTCGTCGAGACCGAGGCCTGCCAACGCGACCGTCGCGGCCAGGTTGGCGTTCTTCGGATAGCTGCGCGCGGCCTCTCGCGCCGGGCCCTCGAAGAACGTGGTGGGCTCTGCCAGAGCCCCAAGGTCGACAAGGTCCTCGGCGGGCGTGCCGCGCCAGGCCGCCGGCGGCTTGGTCGACGTGTACCGCACGCTCGTCAACCCGCTTTCGCGCAGAGCGATCAGGCCGTCGATGCCAGCGATCGCGCCGGCAGGCAGCAGTATGCGTGAGCCACCGCAGCGGGCCGCCGCAAGCAAGCCTTCTCGCTCGTCGTCGTCGGCGAGCGCGCCGGTCGAGATCACCATCAGGTCGACTCCGGCCTCGAGCACGGCCACGCCGTACTGCCGCACCGACGGCTGCCCGGCCGCTTCCACAACCACCGTGGGCCCGGCGGCGAGCAGCGCGTCGAGCGAGTCGACGACCGCGATGGGGGCATGAGTCGTGACGCTCGAGCCGGGGCGGACCAGCGCGGCGCACACCTCGGCCGAGCTCGCGCGGCCGAGCTCGTCGACGAGCAGGCTGCCGATCGCGCCGAGCCCGATGACGCCGACGCGCATCACGCCAGATCTAGGTCGAGGCCCGCGCCGCCATCCGCCGGCGTGTCTGTTGGGAGAGGACTACGGCGATCACGAGCGCTTCGCCGAAGAACAGGTTCTGCACGAAGCTCTGGACTCCCATGAGCTGCAGGCCGGTAATGCCCGTGTACAGGAAGTAGACGGCGATAACCGAGCCCCAGGGGTTGAAGCGCCCGGGCTTGATCGTGGTGCCGCCCAGGAAGGCCGCTGCGAAGGCGGGTAGGAGGAAGTTCAGGCCCGACACCGGGTTGGCCGAGCCCGTGGTGCCGACGTGCGTAACGCCCGCGATGCCTGCTATCAGGCCTGACGCGATGAATGCGCCCCATCGCAGTCGTCGCACGTTGATGCCGCTGAGGCGTGCGACTTCACGGCCGCGACCGACGAAGAGCAGGCGGCGGCCCAGCGGCGTGAACTCCCAGATGTACCAGATGATGACGCACAGGGCGATCGCGTAGTAGAAGGAGAGCGGGATCGCCAGAAACTTCTTGCGGATGACCGCGTCGACGAGCTCGTCGGAGAGGCCGCTGATTGTCCGCGAGGCGCTTATCCACAACACCACGCCTGCGATGAATGTGCCTGTGCCGAGGGTGACGATCAGTGGATCCACGTCGAAGAGCAGGACGATCGCACCATTAATCACGCCCACAAGGGCGCCGACCGCGATTGCCATCAGGATCGCCCAGCCGATCGGCCAGCCGTAGTCGACGTTGAGGATCGCGAGCACCATCGCGCATAAGGTCAGGTTTGCCGCGATCGAGAGGTCGTAGTCGCCCGCCGTCAACGGGATCACGAGCGCGAGGGTCAGCATCACGAGCACCGCGCGCGAGCCGAAGATCGTCGAGAAGTTGGCGACCGTGGGGAACAGGTCGGTTTTGAGGATCGAGAAGAGCAGGATGACCACGGCCCAGGCGCCGACCAGGGCGTAGCTCTGCGCCAGGTCGGCGTTCGATGGCCGGTTCTCGAGCAGGCCGGCGATCACGGTGCGCCTCTCGCGTGTCTCAGCCACTATTGACGGCTCCGACCGCCGTTTGGTAGCACTGCTCGAGGATGCGATCCTTGGTCACCTCGGCACCGACAAGCTCGCGCACGATCTCACCGTCGGCGAAGATCAGCACCCGGTCGCAGATCAGGCCGAGCTGCTCGTAGTCCGAGCTCGAGCAGATCACGGCGGCACCGCCCGCCGCCGCGCTTCGGATCAGCTCGAAGATGTTCTGGCGCGCCCCGACGTCGACACCCTGTGTGGGCTCGTGCAGCAGGAGCACGGTCGGCTCGGTACGGAGCCCGCGCGCCATCATGGCCTTCTGCTGGTTCCCGCCGCTCAGCTGGCCGTAGGGCATCCGGGGCTCGCGCGGTCGCACGTCATAGGTCTCGAGGAGGCGGTACGCGTCTCTCAGCATCCGGCGCAGGTCGAGGCGGCCGTTTGCGAAGTAGCCACCGAGCGCCGGCAGCGCGAGGTTCTCGCTGATCGGAAGCGATCCGACGCAACCGTCCCGGAGTCGGTCGGCCGGCAATAGCGCGACGCCATTCGCGAGCGAGCCGGCCGGCGTCACGTTGATCAGCTCCCGGCGCCTCCCGTCGACAGCGAGCTCGCCCCCCGCGGCAGGACGGGCGCCGTAGAGGAGATAGGGAACGGACTCAAAGCCAGAGCCTGCCAACCCGCTCAGACCGAGCACCTCGCCCTCGTGCGCTTCGAAAGAGACGTCGCTGAGGCGCTCGCCGACGAGTCCCGAGGCGGCTGCGCGCACCGGCTTTTTCAACGCGATGTCGTCGGTTCCGTGCAGCGTCTCGAGGCGGCGCCCGATGATCATCTCCACCAGTTGTGCCGGGCGAGTCTCCTCGGAGACGACCGTGCCGACCACGCGGCCGTCGCGCAGCACGGTAATCCGATCGGTGATCTCGAGTGCCTCGTCGAGGTCGTGGGAGACGAAGATGATGCTGGAGCCCTCGGCCGCGATGTTTCGGACAAGCTCGAACAGCTGGTCGATCTCGTTCTTGGGGAGGTAGACGGTCGGCTCGTCGAGCACGAGCACGCAGCGGCGGCCGGCGCCATTCTGGTCGCGCCGCATGTCCTCTACCGCGCGAACGATTGCGAGCAGCGCGCGCTGCATCGGGCTGAGTTCGCCGACAAGCGTTCGTGGCGCTATCTCGATGCCGTAGCGCTCGAAGACGTCGCGCGCCCTGCGCCGCTGCTGGCCCCAGGAGACGTACCAGGCGCTGTGAGAAGAGTCCTGCTGGGTGAGGAAGAGGTTGTCGACGACGTCGAGCGTCGGGATCAAGCCAAGGTCCTGGTGCACGAAGCTCAGGTTCAGCTCCTTGGCCTGCCCCGGTCGCAGCGGCAGGTCGATCGGCTCGCCGTCGACCGCCAGCGAGCCCTCCTCCGGTGGGTGGTAGCCGGCCAGCACCTTGATCAGCGTCGACTTGCCCGAGCCGTTCTCGCCGAGGAGCCCGTGGATCTCGCCGTAGTCAACCGAGAAATCGACGCGGTCCAACGCGCGCGCGCCGCCGAAGGTCTTCGTCAGACCGGTGAACTCGAGCGCGTGGCTCATCGATCGTGCAAGAGGTGCTGAGTGCGGACCCGGTCGGCGGCGGGCCCGCACTCAGTCGCGTCTGCTATTCGAGGCCCCAGAGCTGTCTGAAGCCGGTGATGAAGCCGTCGCCGTAGCCCTCGTTGATGGTTGCGGGAACTCCGGCCTCATCGACGTTCGAGTCGTCGAAGATCCTGGTCTTCGCGTAGTTGTTCTCGGGAACCGTCGCGTCTAGGAGGAGGCGGAAGACCTGATCCGCGTTCGCCCAGCCGAGCGACCTAAGGTTGTAGCCCTGATCCATGAGCACGATGTCGCCGTCCTGCATCTCGCGCAGAACGAACTCCGACGCATCAACCGTGACGATCTTCGCCGGGGAGTCCGAGGCGATGATCGCCGGCAGGGCGAACGAGGTCATGCCGTCATAGATCGGGTAGATGTGCGTGATGCCCGGGTCGGCGGTGATTGCCGTCTGCACGTCACCCTGCCCCTGGGTCGCCCAGTCGGCGCCGGGAACATTGATGTTGCGCGTCGTGCAGTTCGGACACTCGGCCTCGAACTCCGCGATCGCGGCCGCGACGATTCCCTTGCTCGGCTCGATCTCGTCGGACGAGATGATCAGGACGTTGGCCTCGCCCTGCGAGTCGATGATCGTGAAGTCGGCGGTGAGACGTGCGGCGTCGTGAGATGGGTTGTTGGTGTAGGCGTCGACCACCGCGGCGACTTCTGCCGGTCGTTCGGTCCCGCGGGCGAAGTTGCTCGCGGCCAGGATCTTGATGCCGGCCTCGCGGGCCTCCTGCAGCTGCGGGATCATCAGCGCCGGGTCGCTCGCCAGCAGCACGATCGCGTCGGCCTCTCGCTGAATGGCCTGCTCGACGCCGGCTACCCAGGCGGCGGGATCGAACTCGTTCTCGAACTCGGCGACCTCGATGTCGAAGAAGCCGGCGGCCTCCTTGATCCCATCGGAGATGTGCCGCGAGTAGGGCAGCGAGCTCGAGATCGGGACGACGAAGATCAGGCCCCCAGCCAGCGAGCTCGGGTCGATCGCGTCGCCCGGTGTGTCGAAGGTCGGGATCTCCTTCTGCGCGTCGATCCGCGCCTGCAGCGCGTCGAAGTCGGGGCCACCACCTTGGGCGGCCGGCTCCCCGGCGGGAGCGGGTTCAGCCGAGTCGTCGCCGCCGCAGCCCACGGCGACGAGAACGCCGAGAAGCGCGACCAGCGCCAGCAAAAGAAGCGCGGCGCGCCGGTTTCGAGGTCGTGTCATGTGCTCACTCGCCTTTCGCTCGCTGGACCACGCCCACAGACAGGGCAACGGCCGGTTCTTTGGGTGCCTCTCGGTCGAGGAGAGGCAGCCTATGACCACTTAGACGAACAATCAAGTGGCCGGTTTGGCGCTGGCGCCGCCGGTGCGCCTAAAGCCGCCGCCCGAGCTCCTCGCCTTCGTAGATCGAGACGATCGTACGGCGTGGCGCGAGGGCGTCACCGACTCGGTGCGACTCGGCGAAGCGTGGGTGGCTGTCGTCGTAGAGCTCCTCGCGGGGCGAGCGGAGCAGCGAGAGGACCACCGTGTCGACCTCCTCTGTTCGCCGCCAGGCGCCCCAGGTCTCGTAGATCTCGATCTCGTTGCCGCTGACCTGCTCGACGAACGCCTGACCGGTCAGGGTGACATCGAGCTGCGCGAGCCGCGGCAAGACGTGCGCCGCCTCGAAGGCGCCATGGACGTTCTCGCCCACGAACAGCCGCCACGTGATCACCTCGACCTGTGCTCCCGCCCCGCCCACGAGCTCGGCGAGGCCGAGTGGCAGGTAGTCACCCGTCTCGTCGACGATCACGACGCGTGAGCCGAGCGACGAAGGGTCATCGAGCGCGCGGTCGGTGGCCGCACCGATGTCGAGCACGTTGTCCTGCTCGACGCCGGGCAGCGCCTCGCGGTCGTAGCGAAATGAGGTGAAGCCCGTGCAGTCCCACGTCGATCCCGTCGCGTAGACGACGGCGTCCGGAGAGAGCTCCTCGAGAGAGGCGGACGTGGCCTCGGTCGTGAGACGCACCTCGACGCCACCGATCTCCATGCCCGTCTCGATCGCATCGATCGCGTCCTGCCAGTCGCCACGCGTGGGCAGCCGTTTGAGTCGGTTGATGTGGCCGCCGAGCTCCGCGCCGCTTTCGAGCAGTACGACCTCGTGACCGCGCTTGCTCGCGATCTCGGCAGCCTTCATTCCGGCCGGGCCACCTCCGACCACGGCAACCCGCTTGCGCTCGCTGTCGGCGACCTGATCGAGATCGCCGCCCCAGCGCTCCTCGCGGCCAGTGACCGGATTCACGAGGCAGAAGATGTCCCGCTGCTGGAAGTTGCGCAGCAGGCACTCGTTCGCGCCAACGCACTTCTTGATCTCGCGCTGTCGACCCTCGCGCGCCTTCTGGACGAGCCGCGGGTCGGTGATGTGCGCTCGGGTCATGCAGACCATGTCGGCGGAGCCGTCGGTGACGATCGCTGCTGCCCGGTCGAGATCGCGGATCCGCCCGACGACGAAGACCTTGGCACGATCGCCCACCACACGCTTGGCACGCTGGCTGTGCTCGACGAAGAGCCCCTCCTCGGTCGCCATCGACCCGACCGTGGTCGAGAGGGTGTGGTAGCTGCCGCCCGAGATGTCGAAGAAGTCGAAGAGACCCGTCTCGGCGAGGATGTCGATCTGCTCCTCGCTCTGCTCGGGGGTGATTCCGGCCTCGCCGATCAGCTCGTCGAACGAGAGCCTCATGCCCACGGTGAAGCTCGGGCCGGTCGCTTCGCGAACCGCTTCGCCAAGCTCGATAGCGAACTGGCAGCGCTTCTTGACCGAGCCGCCGTAGCGATCGGTGCGGTGGTTGTAGAACGGGCTGAGAAACTGGCCGATCAGGTATGCGTGAGCGCCGTGCAACTCCACGCCGTCGAGCCCCGATCTCTCGACGTTGCGGGCCGACTCGACGTGGCCCTTGATGATGTCGTCGATCTCGGCCTGACCCATTACGTAGGGAACCTCGTTGTGGATCGGCGAGGGCACCCGCGACACAGCCCAGAGCGGGTGCCACGGATCAAAGAGCCAGCCCTTGTCCTGAACCCCGGTCGCCATCAGCTGGACGAACTGCTTGCAGTCGTGCGCGTGGACAGTCTCGGCCAGCTTCTCGAGCTGGGGGATGCAGCGCTCTTCCCAGGCAGTCAGGCAGTTGTAGAACGACCCGAGGCTGAGACGATGGGCCGCGTGCTGCTCGGTGATCAACAGGCCGATGCCGCCCTCGGCGCGCTCCCGGTAGTAGGCGATGTGGCGGTCGCTCAGGATGTGGTTGTCGCCGTAGGCCAGGCTGTGCGCGCTGGTCATGACACGGTTCTTGACGGTCGTGCCGCCAATATCGAGCGACTCCCACAGGCTCTCTAGGTCAGACACGGGGCCTCCTCTGGCATGCGCTAGTGGTCACCGTGGCGAGGATCCTAGAAGCCTGCGGTAGATTCCGGCACGCCCGACATCGGAGGCCAGCAAGCGAGTGCGGATCAAGTACATCATCCCGTTCCCGTTCGAAGAGGGCCGCGCGATCCGGGCCGAGCAGGTTCCCGAGGAGATCCTCGGGCCCGACACCGACGTCGACTGTCTGCCCGTGCGTAACACGGCCGGACCGGTCGACTGTTACTACGAGGCGATGCTCTTCGACATGTACATCACCGAGGCCGGGCTCCGCTCCGAGGAGGAGGGCTACGACGCGGTCATCATGGACACCGTCTCCGACTCGGGGCTCTACGCGCTGCGCTCGCGCCTGTCGATCCCCGTGATCGGTCCGGGGCTCGTCTCCTACGCCGTCGCCATGATGCTCGGAAAGCGCTTCTCGATCATCACGATGTGGGACGAGTGGCGGCATCTCTATGAGAAGAACCTCGACACGTACAAGCTCTGGGGGAAGTGCGCCTCGGTGCGCGCTGCCGGCGTGCCGCCTGACCTCGAGAATCTGCTCGAGGGCAAAGAGGACAAGGTGTTCCCGCTGCTGCTTGCCGAGGCTAACGCGGCGATCGAGGAGGACGGCGCTGACGTCATCCTGCTCGGCTCGACGACGATGCACCAGGCGGGCGCCTACCTGACCGAGCACCTCGAGGCGCCGGTGATCAACCCTGGCCCCGTCGCGATCAAGATCACGGAGGCGATCGTCGCGCTCGGGCTCTCGCATTCGAAGGCTGCATTCCCCTCGCCCGGCGAGCATCAGGACGAGAAGTTCTTCTCGCTGATCGGCGTCGAGACGGCGTGAGCGCTTCGAGCTACCCGAACCTGCTCGAGCCGCTCGCGATCGGGGAGGTAGAGCTGCGCAACCGGCTCGTCCAGACCGGTCATGTGACCGGCATGGCCGACGATCACCTCCCCGGCAATCAGCTGCGCGAGTACTACCTCGAGCGTGCGCGCGGCGGGGTCGCGATGATCATCTCCGAGGCGCTCTCGATCCACCCGACCTCGATCTTTGGGGCCGACAACATCTTTATCTTCGACGAGCGGGTCGTGCCCGCAATGCAGAAGGTCACGAGCGCCCTTCACGCCGAGGGCTGCCGCTACATCGCACAGCTATGGCACTGCGGAACCAACACCGACGGCATGAAGACCGAACGACCCGTCTGGGGGCCGTCACCGATCGCCGGAGCGCTCAACCACGAGATCGCGCACGAGATGACCCACGCCGAGATCGGCGAGATCATCGCCGCCTACGCGCAGTGCGCAGAGCACGCGCGCGCCGGCGGGGCCGACGGCGTCGAGATTCACATGGCCCACGGCTACCTGCCCCACCAGTACATGTCGCCGTTCAGCAACAAGCGCGACGATCGCTACGGCGGCAGCCTCGAGAACCGCATGCGCTTCCCACTCGAATTGCTCGGCGCCGTGCGCGAGGCCATTGGGCCGCAGGCTCTCGTCGGGATCCGGCTCAGCGCCGACGAGGGCGTACCCGGTGGTCTCGAGCTGGCCGACAACGTCGAGACCGCAAGAATCCTTTCCGAGACCGGGCTTGTCTCCTACTTCAGCATCAGCTTCGGCAATTACCACAACATGGAGCTACAGACCGCGCCGATGGGAACACCGGCTGGGCATCTCACCGAGCTCGCGGCGAAGTTTCGGGCCGCGCTCCACGTGCCGATTCTCACAGTCGGGCGGATCCTTACGGTGGAGCTTGCAGAGGAGGTGCTGGCCTCCGGGCACGCGGATCTCGTCGGCATGGCACGTCCCCTGATGGCAGACCCGCGGCTGCTGCGAAAGGCCGTCGGCGACGACGCCGCGACGCAGCGGCTGTGCATCGGCTGCAACCACTGTCAGACGCGCCTCTGGATGGGGACGCACATCAGCTGCATCTACAACCCCGCCACCGGGCGTGAGGGCGAGCTCGGCCAGGAGACCATCACGCCTGCGGAGCAACCGCGCTCGGTCGTCGTCGTGGGTGCCGGCCCGGCCGGGCTCGAGGCCGCGCGGGTCGCGGCGCTACGGGGCCACAACGTCAGCGTCTACGAGCGCGAGGGCGAGCCGGGCGGCCAGCTGCGCTTCGCCGCGCGCCTCTCGAGCCAGCCAGAGATCGGCGGCGT
This sequence comes from Gaiellaceae bacterium, assembly GCA_965223695.1. Classification (GTDB taxonomy): domain Bacteria; phylum Actinomycetota; class Thermoleophilia; order Gaiellales; family Gaiellaceae; genus JAUVPB01. The sequence goes on from CBDCXJ010000044.1 coordinate 53,589, forward strand.
GCTCGACTTCCTCGGCGCCGAGGTCGAGCGGCTCGGCGTTTCGGTCGAGCTCGGCACCGAGGTGACGCCTGCGACCCTCGGCGAGCTGGCGCCCGAGGCGATCGTGCTGGCCACCGGCTCGCACCCTCGCGCCGATGGCTTCAGCACGTACCGCGCCGATCTGAACCGGATTCCCGGCATCGAGACCGCGAACGCGCTGACGCCGTGGCAGGTGCTCGCCAACGAGGAGGACGTCGGCGAGAAGGCGCTCGTGGTCGACTTCGAAGGTCACGTCCAGGGAATGGCCCTCGCCGAGCATCTGCTCGACATCGGCGTCTCGGTCGAGATCGCGACGCCCCATCCGTACCTCGGGTTGGCGGTCGGGGGAACGCGTTGGATCGGGCTAACGCAGAGGCTGGCGACCAAGGGAGCCGTGATCCATCCGAACGCGATGGTCGTGCGCGCCGACGGGCGCAGCGTCGAGCTGGCGAACGCCTACGGCGGTGCGAGCACCGTCATCGAGGATGTCGACGCCATCGTGATCGTCGGCGACTCGGTCGCCAACGACGCGCTCTCGCGCGCGCTCGCTGCGACCGAAAACGACTGGGATGTCATTCCGGTGGGCGACTGCGTCGCGCCGCGGCGGCTTGAGATGGCGGTGCTCGAGGGCCACCGGGCCGGCCGAGCTGTCTGAGCCCTCGAGCTAGCTGCCGGTTCCCGAGCTGCCTCCCGAAGCCTTGCGAGTCAGCCGCAGGTTGGCGTACCCGTCGCATTCGAGATCGAAGTGGTCGTTGACGACCACGCTCGTGTCTGGCATCTCGACGATGGCCGGGCCCTCGAGACGCTGACCGGGCACGAGCGACGACCCGTCATAGACGGGCACCTCCACCAGCCGGCGTAGGTGGCCAAAGTAGACCTCGCGTCGCGCTTTCGGCGCTCGCTCTTCGCTCGAGCCATCGTCGGGCTGCGCGTTGAAGTCGGCCCGCCACGTCTGGCCCGAGCTCGTCACGCGCAGGTTGACGACCTCGACCAGGTCGTCCTCTGTCGCGTAGGCGTAGATCGACTCGTGGGCCTCGTGGAACTTCCGGTGGATGCTGGCGAAGCCCGGCTCGTCGAGGTCGTCCTCGGCGATGTCGAGCTCGACCTCGTGAACCTGCCCCTCGTAGCGCAGGTCCATCTTCAGTTGGTGTGTCACACCGGCGCCGGTGACGCCCTCGGAGGCGAGGATCTCGGTTCCCTGCGCGGCCATCTCGTCGAAGGCGCGTCGCATCGCGCTCGCGTCTGCTTCGGGCAGCGGCCGGTAGTGCGTTCGCACGAAGTCGTGGCGGAAATCGGTCTGGAGCATCCCGAACGCGCTGAACACGCCCGGGTCACGCGGGATCAGCAGGTTGTCGATGCCGATGTCATCGGCGATCGCGCACACGTGAACCGCGCTCGCGCCGCCCGCGACGACGAGCGTGAACCGGCGCGGATCATAGCCGCGCTGCACCGAGACCTCGCGGATCGCCGCGGACATCTTCGCGTTTATGACGTCGTAGATCCCGGCCGCGGCCTCGACCACGGGAAGCCCGAGCGGCCCGGCGACGTGCTCCTCGATCGCGGCAGCCGCGAGGTCGAGTCTCAGCGCCATGCGGCCACCCAGGAAGTAGTCGGGGTCGATGTAGCCGAGCACGACGTCCGCATCCGTGACGGTAGGCAGCGTGCCGCCCCGGTCGTAGCTGGCCGGGCCCGGCGTCGAGCCCGCGCTCGCGGGCCCGACCTCGAGCAGCCCGCCGGCGTCGACCGCCGCGATGCTTCCGCCGCCGGCCCCGACCGTGTGGATGTCGAGAATCGGCAGCATCAGCCGGTAGCGCGCGACGGAGCCGTCGCGAGTCACGAGGGGTGTGCCGCCCTCGATCAGGCAGACGTCGAAGCTCGTCCCGCCCATGTCCATGACGATGCTGTTGGGCTCCTGCTCGAGCGCGCTGTAGAAGGTGCCGGCGGCGACGGCGCCGGCGGGCCCGGAGAGGATCGTGTGGGCTGCCTCGCGCACGGCGACGTCGGGAGACATGATCCCGCCGTTCGACTTCATCACGCGGACGACGCCGGCGAAGCCCTCGGCGCGGAGCGATGCCTCGAGCGCACCCAGGTAGTTGCGCAGGATCGGGCCGACGAAGGCGTTGATGCAGGTCGTGCTGACGCGCTCGTAGAACTTGCGCTCCGGCAACAGCTCGTGCGAGAGGCAGGCGTAGACCTCGGGGAACTCCTCGAGCACGATCTCGCTGGCACGCGCCTCGTGCCGGCCATCGACGTAGGAGTGCATGAAGCAGATCGCGATCGACTCCACGTCGTTCTCTTGCAGCGTCTGTACGGCATTGGCGATCTCGTTCTCGGCGAGCGGCTCGAGCTCGGCTCCGTCGACGTCGAGGCGCCCGCCCGTTCCGAGCCGCAGGTAGCGCGGGACGAGCGGGGGCGGCGGCTTGTGCTTGTTGTCGTAGAGCCGCTCGCGCACGCCGCGGCGCATCTCGAGCGCATCTCGCACGCCGCGCGTCGTGATCAGGCCGGTGCGCGCGCCGCGGCCCGTGAGGATCGCGTTCGTCGCGACCGTCGTCCCGTGCACGATTACGTCGATCTGTGCGAGGAACGCCGCGTTGGTCTCGTCGCGAAGTCGCGACAGCTCGATCAGCCCGGCCATCACGCCGACCGAGGGGTCATCGGGCGTCGTCGGCACCTTGGTGACGAACGTCGTTCCGTCCTTGCCGGCGCAGACGAGGTCGGTGAACGTCCCGCCGACGTCGATCCCGACGTGCAGGGTCTGCTCGCTCACGCGCCGTCCTCGGGCGAGAAGTGGAGCTTCCCGTTCTCGGCGACGAGCTCGCCGTCGAGCTCGAGGCTGCCCCGGAGGAAGACCGCGTCGAGATGGACCGGCGCGTAGACCTCGCCACCGAAGCGGATGTCGTCACCAAGCGCCGCGTGGAAGTTGCCGAGCATCTTCTCGTGCTCGAGGAAGTTGCCCGAGTCGATGCAGCAGCCGTGCGTGCCTATGCCCCATTCGGCCGGGCAGTGGTAGACGTTCGGGTCGTCGAACGAGGCGAGGTAGGCCTCGAGCCGCCGCGCCTCGGCGCCGCCCTCGATCGCGGTCACCCGGCGATCCTCGACGCGCAGGGTGATGGGCTCGTGGACGAGCCCTATCGGCCAGATCGAGTGGTCGACGACGACGACGCCCTCGGCGTTCGTGCAGACGGCGGCCGTGATGCCGCCGGCCGACTCGTCCCAGGTTCCAGGCTCGCGCGCCTGACCGTCGAGGCACTGAATCGGGTTGGGCCCGGGGAGGCAGTGGAACTCCATATCGAGGACCTCGCTCAGGTCGTCGAGCTCGATTCGAAGATCGGTTCCCGCCTCCGAGAACATCCGTGCGCTCCGCGATCTCGCCATGTGCCGGCATGCCTGGCGGGTGAGCTCGCCCATGGCCGGGATATCAACCGAGTTGGCACGGATGAACGACGCCTCGACCTCCGCCGCTCCCACGAGAGATGTGCGCGTCGGGTGCTGGTAGAAGTCCCACAGCAGCATGCGCAGGACGCGGGCGCCCTTGTCGAGCGCGGCGAGCTCGGCGCGCGTGTTGTTGAGCACGGGCTGGGCGAGCGAGAAGATCACGTCCGAACGCTCCATCGCCGCGGCGACCGAAGGGAGGGGCTCGAGCGTGGGCTGCTCCTTCCCCTCTGGCTGCTCCTCGGCACGCTGGCGCGTCGTCATGACGATCGCCGTCGCCTCTGCGCCGGAGGCACCCGCCGCCGCGAGCAACGCCTCGGTTATCGAGGTCGGCATCAGCGTGTCGGTGACGACGAGCACGTTCTCACCCGGCTGGACGCCCATGACGTCGGCGACGGCCGTTCGGGCGGCGCGATAGAGCTCAACTCGTTTCACTCGTCATCCCTTCGTCTAGTTCGCGTCGGCGGGCGTCGGTGCGATCGAGGTCGAGCTCGTGCGAGCTCTCCCCGAAGACGACGCCGTAGGCGTTGGTGGCTGCTTCAGGCGAGATGAAGCCGTTCCGAACATCGCTCGCGACGCTGTCGAGCGATCGCTTGTATGGCGGCCCATAGCCGCCGCCACCCGCGTTCAGGAGGCAGATCTCGGCGCCGTAGCCGAGCTCGCGCACCTGGTTGGGCGGCATCCGCTCCCACGGCTCCTCGCCTCCAGCCCGGATGCGCGCGACGTTCGGCGCTCCGGGCTGGCCACCGAACAGCCCGAACGGCTCGTCCCGGTCCTCTCCGTACACCGTCAGGGTGCTTTCGGGCGACTCGACGCGGTAGTGGAACTCGATCCCGAGACCGCCTCGGTACTCGCCGGCGCCGCCCGAGTCGCGCCGGTACTCGTGGTTGAGCACGCGGACAGGGCTTTGTGCCTCGAAGATCTCGTAGTCCTGCGCCGCGTAGCCGCCGCCGCAGGCGATCAGGCCGATGTTGTCCCAGCCGTCTGTGCCGAGGGTGCCGCCCGAGCCTCCCTTGTTCGCGATCAGCGGCACGTCGTAGAAGACGCCGCCGGTACGCGGGTCGATGCCGCGGATGTTGTGCGACTCGCCGCGATTCCAGCCGGCCGTGACCGCGTCGGGCAGCGCCTCGGCCAGGGCGCCGAACAGCGCCTCGGCGGCGACGTCCTGGCACGTGAAGTTCCCCTGAACGCAGGGAGCCGGGAAGGCCGCGTTGAGAAACGTCCCCTCCGGCACGCGCACGTCGATGCAGCGAAGAACGCCGTCGTTGTGAGGAAGATCCGGGTCGACGAGCATCAGGAAAACGGCGATGATCGCCGAGAAGGTCGTTCCGAATACGCCGTTGTAGTACTTGCGGCATTGCGGGTCGGTTCCGTCGAAGTCGAGCGTCACGCTCGAGTCGCGCACGGTCACGGTCAGCCGCGCCGTGTGGGCTTCGATTCCGTCGCCCTCCTCGTGCTCGTAGACCGACTCGCCGTGGTAGACGCCCTCGGGGATGCGGACGAGCTCGGCTCGCATCCGCTGCTCGGTCGCGTCGAGCAGGAACTCGAGATGCTGCTCGAGGGTGGCGACGTCGTAGCTGTCCGTGAGCTCGACTAGCCGGGCCTGAGCGACCTTCGTCGCGCCGATCTGCGCCTGGAGGTCGCCGCCGACGAGCTGCGGCAGCCGGGTGTTGGCGACGATCGTGTTCCAGACGTCGCGAAGCGGGGCGTCGTCGCGGTAGAGGCGAAGGGGCGGGATCCTGAAGTTCTCCTGCCAGATGTCGGTCGCCTCGGGGTTGTAGCCGCCGAGGACGGCGCTGCCGAGGTCGGCGATGTGCCCCTTCGCCGCGGCCCAGAACCGCACTCGACCCTCGAGGAAGACGGGGCGCATGATCGCCGTGTCTTGCGCCTGGTTGCCGCCGTAGTAGGGGTCGTTGTGGATGAAGACGTCGCCGTCGTGGATGTCCTCGCCGAAGAACTCGACCACGTGGGCTAGGGAGTGCGAGACGGCGTAGGCCATCTGCGGTAGCCCTTCCTCCTGGCTGAGGATGCGCAGCTTGTCGTCGAGCACGACCGTGCAGAAATCCCTGACCTGGAAGAGGGGGGAGCGAGCCGTGCGCTCGAGCACCGCGGCCATCTCGCGGGCGATCGCCTCCATCTTCTTGCCGAGGATCGAGGCAAGGATCGGGTCGATCTGCACGCTAGCCAACGGCGTACAGCCTGCGCTCGAACCGCGAATGGCGTTGTGGCTCGCCGTCGGTGATCGTGTACTGGTCGATCGAGAAGCTGCCGAAGTCGCCGTCGTAGATGTGCGGGTGCAGGCTGATGACCATGCCCGCGGCGAGCTCGGTCGGGTCGTCTTCGCTGAGAACCGGGACGTCATGGTCGATGCCGACACCGTGCCCCGCCCAGATACCGCGCTCGCAACCGCCGGCCTGGGCTTCGGCGCCGACCGCCCGGGCGACCTCGGCCGCGCTCGAGCCGGCGCGTAGCAGCTCCTCGCCCGCGACGTATGCGCGCTCGAGGGTCTCGTAGACCTCGAGTGACCGATCTGGAACCGAGCCGAGTGCGAACATCGCGCCCTTCTCAACCCAGTATCCGTTTGGCGCGACGGCCTCGACGTAGCCATGCACCATCTCGTTCTCCTCCAGCCAGCGCAGCGTGGGCGGTCGCGTGTAGACATGGCCGGGAAGCACGTGGATGATCGTGGCTAGCGAGCCGCGCGAGCGCACGGACTCCTCGGCCTTCGCGGCGATATCGGCCTCGGTGGCACCGGGTCGTAGCGCCTCGACCATCACCTCGAACCCGTCGTCGACGATCTCGCATGCGTCCTTGCAGAGCTCGAGCTCCGCGGCCGACTTCACGGCCTTGATCGGCGCGAGCAGCGCGTCGGCGTCGACCAGCTCGACGCCAGGTTGCAGCGCTCGCAGCGCCTCGAGGTCTGCGACCGGCCTCACCCGGCTCATCCCGACGACGCCGAGCCGGCCCGCGCTGAGTCCGTGCCTGTCGACAAGCGCCGAGATCTGCGGCGCCAGCGCCGAGACGCCGGACCCAATCGCCGGCATGTCGGCGACCGGCGCGTGCCAGACGAGGTCGTCGACCGCGTAGACGTCGGCAACGACCTGGTCGCGTTTGCCGACGACGAGCTGCGCCTCCTCGTCGCGTCGCAGAAACACGTAGGTGTGACCGACGTCATTGAACGGGAGCAGGCCGCTCAGGTAGAAGACGTTGCCGTACTGCCCGATCTGGCCGCGCCCGGCGACCAGAAGCGCGTCGAGCTCGTCCCGGGCCATCGCCTCGGAGACGGCTGCCCAGCGCTCGCGGACCATCTCGCGCGGAACCCGCGCCCCCGTCATAAACTCGGCGCTCACTAGGCCGAGCTCTCTCGCGCGAGGTACGTCTCCCGCGCCGCGCTCTCCGAGACCACGCCGTTCAGCACGTCAGCGTCGACGAGCTCGGGCGCTCGCTCCGAGGGCAGCCCGTAGCCTCCTCCACCGGCGTTTCGCGCCTCGATCACGGAGCCGGCTCGAACCCGAATCGTGGCGTTGGCGGGAATCTCGTCGCGGCTTCCATCGGGGGAGAGGACGTGAAAGCTATTGGGTTGTCCTGGCTCGCCGCCGAAGAGGCCATATGGCCGGTCGGTTGCGTCGCCGAAGCTCGTCACCTCGGCGTCGTAGTGGATCCTGTAGCGCAGCGTGATCCCGAGTCCCCCTCGCCATTGACCAGCGCCGCCAGAGTCCGGCCAGAGCTCGTGCTCGAGCAGCGTTGCCGGGTGTGTCGCCTCGAAGATCTCGTAGTCGTCGAAGGCGAACGCGCCGCCGCAGGTGAGGATGCCGAGGCAGTCCCAGCCGTCGAGCTCCTTGCCGGCGCCGCTCCCACCCTTGTTCGAGAGCAGCGGCAGCCCGAAGAAGGGCTCACCGGTCTCGGGCGTGACGCCGCCGAAGCTCGCGTTGAGCCCGCGGTTCCAGCCGCCGGTGACACGATCGGGCACTGCGTCGCCGAGCGCTTTCATCGTCGTCTCGCCGATCACGTCGTTCATGACGAAGTTGCCCATCACGGTCGGCGCGGGCGCGCTCGCGTTGACGAAGCTTCCCTCGGGCAGGCGCAGCTCGACACAGCGCTCGAGCCCCTCGTTGTGGGGAATCAGCGGGTCGACGAGCATCAGCACGGTCGCGAGCGCAGATGCGTACGTCGTCGCGTATGTCCCGTTGTAGTAGCGCGAGGACTGGGGATCGGTGCCGCTGAAGTCGAGCACCAGACGGTCGTCCTCGACAGTGGCCTCGAGCCGGCAGACGAGCTCGTCCCGCTCGAGCCCGTCGGGAAGCTGCCAGCGAGCCTCGGCCCGGTAGGTGCCGTTCGCGATCGCGTCCACCTCGGCCCGCATCCGTCGCTGTGTGCCGTCGAGCAACGCCTCCACGTGTGCGCGGAGCGCATTCATGCCGTAGCGCTCCGCCAGCTCCTGAACGCGGTTCTCGCCGATCTGGCACGCAGCGATCAGGGCGCGCAGGTCGCCGCCGACGAGATCGGGGAGCCGGGTGTTCGCCAGGACGAGCGTCCAGATGTCCTTGCGCAGCTCGCCGCGCTCGACCAGCTTGAGCGGCGGAAGGCGAATCGTCTCCTGCCACATGTCGGTCGCCGCCGGATCGTAACCTCCGAGCTTGGCTCCGCCGAGGTCGGCGAGATGCCCTTTCGCCCCTGTCCAGAACCGCAGCTCCTCCTCGAGGAAGACCGGCTTGAAGACGGCCGTGTCCTGTGCCTGGTTGTTCCCGTAGTAGGGATCGTTGTGGATGAACACGTCGCCCGGGTAGATCTCCTCGCCCATCAGCTCGACGAGGTGATCGAGCATCAGCGAGTAGCCGTACGTCATCAGGGGCAGGCCCTCTTCCTGACAGAGGATCCGGTGCCGGGCGTCGAGAACACCGGCCGAGAAGTCGCCTTCCTGAAGCAGGGGCGAGCGCGCGGTGCGCTCGATCACGTGCGTCATCTCGCGCGAGAGCGACTCGAGCTTCTTCTGGATGACCGACGTCAGGATCGGGTCGAGGCCCGCGTCGGTCGCGTGCAGATCCGCGCCGCGCGACCACGCCACGTCGGGCGCGGCTCGCTCAGGCACGTGCCCCGACCAGCTCCTCTGGCCAGCGCTCGAGCTCACCCTCGGTGATGTAGCGCTCGTCCGGATCCCAGCGCTCGAGCCCCGCGAGGTAGCCCTCGTAGATCGCGTGGTCGAGCTTTCGCGGAGCGACGCAGTCGCCGATCCGATGGAGCCCGGCGCGCGTGCCCTTGAGCTCGAAGAAGAGGGCGTCGTTGGCAACCGGCCGTGTCACGAGCACAACCGTGTCGATCCCTTCGCGACGCTCGCTCGCCCCCGTGTACAGGTTGAACAGCTCGAGCGTGGTGTCGTTGACGCCGCTGGCCCAGGTGTTTAGCCGGTAGGTGAGGCCCTTGTCGAAGAGGCGCCCGTAGAGGATCGGCATCTCGAGTGTCTGGGCCGTGGCGGGGAAGAGGGCGTTGTACGTCGTGACGACCTCGACGCGCTTCCCCTGATCGAGCAGGACCTCGGCGACGCCCGCTCCCACGCGGGTGCCCTCGTCGTCGAGCACGACGACCGATTCGCCGATCGGCGCCTGCTCGAGCAGCACGTCCCAGGCGGTGAGCACGTTGTCCTGCTCGACGCCCGGGAGCGAGCGCACGTGTGGCGTGACGCCTGAGAAGCCGGTCTGCGATGGCAGCGCGCCCGTTGCGACGAGGACGCCGTCGGGACCGTGTGCGGCGACGAGCTCGGGGGTCGCATCAACTCCCAGCTCGACGTCGACGCCCAGTCGCTCCAGCTGCGCTCCGAGGTCGTGCGCGATCGCGGCGAAGGTCTCGCGCCCGGGCGTCTTGAGAATCAGGTTGACCTGTCCACCTAGCGCGTCCTCGCGCTCGAGCAGCGTGACCTCATGGCCGCGCAGCGCCAGCGTCTCGGCCGCCTTCATTCCTGCGGGCCCGCCGCCGACGACGAGCCAGCGCGCGGGCGAAGCCGAGGGAGTCACCGTCTCTGTGCCGAGGCGGCCTTCTCGCCCGGCCGCGGGGTTGACGGTGCATGAGATCGGCATACCGCGCCAGACGCGTGCGATGCAGCCCTGGTTGCCGCGGATGCAGTGGTAGATCTCGTCCTCGCGACCGTCTCGTGCCTTGTTGGCGAACTCGGGGTCGGCGATCTGCGCACGCGTCATCGCGACCATGTCGGCCTTCCCGGCGGCGACGATCGCATCGGCATCGGCCGGGTCCCTGATCCCGCCGACGGCGAACACCGGCAGCCGCTCGAGCGCCGACTTCACCTCGGCGGTCATCTCGACGAGCCATCCGTCGGGCACGTCCGAGGGCGCGATCGCCATATGGATCGAGTGCTGGCCCGAGGCCGTGACGTTGATGTAGTCGAGCTGTCCATCCTGCTCGAGCGCCCGCGCCACCTGGACGGCGTCGCCGACGGTCATGCCGCCATCCGAGAAGTCGGACAGCGACATGCGGATACCGACAACGAAGTCGCTCCCGACCCGGGTCCGCACGGCGTCGATCACCTCGCGTCCGAGGCGGAGCCGGTTCTCGAACGAGCCGCCGTACTCGTCCTCTCGGCGGTTGAAGAGCGGCGAGAGGAACTGGTGTAGCAGGTAGCCGTGGGAGATGTGCACCTCGACGCCGTCGAAGCCAGCCTCGCGCGAGTACTCGGCCGAGCGCGCCCAGTACTCGATCACCTCCTCGATGTCCTCGGGCTCCATTGCCTTCGCGCTGTCCGAGAAGCCAGACGTCTTCGCGGCGCTCGGGCCCCAGAGGACGCGCAGGTCGTCGGCGCCTTCGCTCGTCGCGTAGGTGGCGCCGAAGTGGTTGAGCTGGACGAAGATCTTTGTCTCGTGCTCGTGTACGGCGTCGGTCGTGATCCGGTCGGTCTCGATCGCTTCGCGCAGGTACGACCATGCCGAGATCCGGGGAAGGCCGCTCGCCGCGGCGGGGTGGACGAGGCGGTTGCCGCTGACGATCAGCCCGATTCCGCCCTTGGCGCGGGCAACGTGGTAGTCGTGATCGCGCTTCGAGTCGACGCCGTTCGCCGTGTACAGCTTGGCGTGCGCGGTCTGCATGATCCGGTTCCTGACCGTGACGTTGCCGATCTGGAGCGGCTCGAACAGGTGCGGGTAGGCGCTCACGGGCCGGAAGCTAACACGGTGCCGGGCACTCGGCGCCGAGCCGTTCCACGGCAACGCTGCTCGAGCGGGCGTAAGGTTCAGAGACAGGGACCGAGCGGGGAAGGAGCGCAATGAGCGTCGCAGCCGAACAGACCTATCTGATGACCGGCGAGGAGTACAAGGCCTCGCTCCGAGACGGCCGAGAGGTCTGGTACCAGGGCGAGCAGGTCGAGGACGTGACCGAGCACCCGGCCACGGGCGGCGGCATCAGCTTGCTCGCTGAGGCCTACGACGACCAGCACAATCCAGAGACGCAGGACATCCTCACCTTCATTCGCGACGATGGTGCGCGGATCTCGAAGGCCTGGATGATCCCGCGTACGAAGGAAGACCTCTGGTCGCGGCGCGAGAGCGTCGAGTACCTGGCCAATCAGACTTTCGGCATCTTCGGCCGCCAGACCGACATGATCTCGACGACGCACATTGGGCTGGCCGCCTACGAGCACATCGTCGCCGAGCACAGCCCCGAGTTCGCCAAGAACATCCTCCCCTCGATCGAGCGCGCCGGTGAAGAGAACATCATGCTGGCCGGGCCAATCGCGGACCCGCAGGGTTGGCGCAGCCGCGGCTCGGCGCTCGGCCGGCGCGGTATTCCCTTCCTCGACACCGAGAAGATGATCTCGACGCGCGAGGAGAACGTCGACCTGAAGATCGACGGCAAGCTGATCCCCGGCGCTCTGCGCATGGTCAAGGAGTCAGACGAGGGAATCTGGATCTCGGGCGCCAAGATCGTCTCGACGGTCGGCCCGCAGGCGCACGAGCTGCTCGTCTCGAACATCGCGCTCCCCGACCCGACTGAGGACGCGGCGTTCTGGGTCCTTATCCCCTGCAACGCGCCCGGCGTCCGGCAGGTCTGTCGCGAGCACACGTCGCATCCCGACGCTTCCTTCCACGATCACCCGATTGCCTCGCGCGGCGAGGAGATCGACGCGCTGGTGATCTTCGAGGACGTCTTCGTTCCTCGTGAGCGGATCATGAGCTACCGCTGGACGGGGCTCGGAACGCACTACGGCAAGATCGGTGCGTTCGAGCACTGGCACACGCTGACCCGGATCGCGGTCAAGGCCGAGCTCTACGTCGGCCTCTTGCAGCTGGTCTGCGACGGGATCGGCACGGTGCATCGCCCGGGTGTACGCCAGCTGATCGCCGAGGTGATCGAGTACGCGAACGTCGTGCGCGGCATGGTGCTGGCCGGCGAGGAGAAAGCCGAGCTGACCGAGTCGGGCGTCATGTGGCCCGACCCGGTCGTCATCACGGCCGGTCGTTGCTACGCGCTCGGCAAATACCCGCACATCGTGCATCTGGTCAAGGAACTGGCCGGCCAGGGCCCGATCCTGCGCTGGTCGGAGAAGGACCTCGACCACCCGGTGCTCGGCCCGCGGATCGAGTGGTTCTACGAGGGCGCCCAGATCTCGGCGCGCGACAAGAACATCCTGATGAACTTCCTCTGGGACTTCACGGTCGGCTCGCACGCGGGCCGCGTCGGCATCTTCGAGAACGTCAACGGGTTCCCCGTTCCCTACCTGCGCGAGCGGCTCTATCTCGAGCACGATCGCGAGCCAGCGATGGGCAGGATCCGCGAGTACCTGGGGCTATCCGAGAACGGGAAGACCGGCGGATCGTGAGAGGTAATACCTAACGCTGGGCGGGAGCTCGCGCTCGCCGGGCGACGTCGATCACGCCGCCCGGCGCCTAAGAGCCCGGCACGTGGAGCGAGCCGCCCTCGAGGTAGCGGGAAACCAGCTCGTCGGCGCCCCCGTACTCGCGTTGAGTCAGGTCGAGTTGCTCGGTTGAGTGAACGATCGCAAGCACTCCGCGCGAGGTGACCACTGGGCCGTGCCAGAAGCCTGCTGGATTGCCGAGATAGCTGCCGCCAATGGCAACAGCATCGCGCTCCGGGACCAGCCAATCGCCCGCGAGGAAGATCAGCTCCTCCCAGACGCTGTGGACATGCTCTTGCGGCGCCGCATAGCCCGCCAGCCACTGAGTCAACCGCAGGCAGCCGTTCGGACCGCCCTGGACCTCGCCCTCGGTCGCGTCCGGGTGCCGGAGCGATTTGAACATCCGGCCGAACGGCAAGCCGGTCAGGCGACCCTGCTGCCAGGGCTCGCGCCAGATGCTCGTGACACGCATGCCTGCCGGTTCGCTCGGCCGGGGAGCGGGATTCCAGAAGACGAACGCCTCGGCGCCTGACGAGCAGACGGCGCCCTCACCGGTGCCGGGCGGGAGCGAGACCACCCCGCCTGCTCCTATGCGCTCGGCACCGACGTTGAGTTCGCCCTCGAGCACGACGAACTCGACGAGACCTTCCGGCGCGCACGCTGGCAGCAACCACCCCGGCGGAAGGTGCAGCTTCAGTGTCGCCGCACCGGTCCCTTCGTCACGGCTGACCACACGGCCGGTCATGCCATCGAACGGACCCAGCTGCTCGATCGCCGCTTCGGGTAGCTCATCGAGCTCGAAGAACTGCGGCGAGTGGCGGCTCGAGTGCTTAGCCACGATGGCCGAAACGTCCTCTGGGCTCTATGGCGATTCCGCCGACGGCGCTGACGACCGCGACGTCGATGCCGTCGCGGTTCATCTTCTCGAGCTTTACGTCTTCGTTCCAGAAGTCGTCTTTCAGCGGGAAGAGCTGTCCGGGAGCAAGCTCGATCATCCGCTTGCCGTTCTCTGAGACGATTCGGGGTGCTGTGTCTCTCTGCTCGAGCGCCTCGAGCAGCACCGGGGGCGTCCAGTGCGTATGGCTGTCGATCACGCGCGTCACGGGACCAGATAGTTGCAAATCGTCGGCCGCTCGGCTCGAGCTGCCCGACGCTAGAGGCGCAGCGCCGCCCGAGTCGCACCGGCCACGCGCGCCGTCCCGGTAACAATGGGCCGGTGCAGCCGGCCGGCGAACACGGGCTGACGCGCCGCCGGGTCGTCGTGGCGTTCGTCGGCGCCTGCCTTGCGACCGGGCCGGTGTACATGGCGGTCTTCGCCGTTCCTCCACTGATCACGACGTTCGTCGACGACCTCGGCTTCTCGCATACGCAGGCGGGGTTGCTGATGGCGAGTTTCCTCGCGGCCTACGCGGTCTGCTCGCTTGTCAGCGGCCACGTGGTCGACCGGATCGGCGCCACGCGCTCGATGGCGATCGGCCTCTTCATCTGCGCGGTTGCGACCGTCACCTTCCCGATCACGTCGAGCCTGGGGCCGATGCTCGTGCAGCGGGCGGGCATCGGGATCGGTGCGGCGCTCGTCTATGCGCCGGGCCTTCGCTACATCACGGCGCTGGTGCCGCCTCGTCGCGCCAGCTCCCTGCTCGGCCTCTACCTCTCGAGCCTCTCCGTGGGAATCACGATCGTCTTCTTCGCGACCCCGCGTATCGAAGACGCGATCGGTTGGCGCTGGCCGTTCGTGATCTACGGGCTCGTGCTCTTCGCCGCGGTCCTGATCTTCGTCGCCACCACCTTCTCGACCGAGCGCCATCTCAAGACCGAGGTCTCGAGCGCGCAGATGGTCTCGTTCGCGCGGCTGTTCGAGAACCGCGGCCTCGTGCTCGTCTTCGTGGCGCTGTTCGTCGGGATGTTCACGACCTACGGCGTCTACACGTGGATCCCACCCTTCCTGGAAGAGGAGGCGGGATTCAGTGTCGACCAGGTCTCGAACGCCACCATGCTGCTTGCCCTTGTCGGTGTGCCTGCCGTGATCCTCGCCGGCTGGCTGATCGATCGCCTGCGCCGACCGATCGGGGTCGCCGGCGCCGGCTTCGTTCTGGCCCTGATCGTGGTCGTGCTCGCGATTACCGACCAGGTGTCATTCGAGGTCGCGACCGCCGTCGCCGTGGTGGCGTCGTTCGGCATCTCGGGAGGCCTGATCCCGCTTTTTGCGCTGCCAACGACGATCGTCGAGCCCGCCGCTGTGGCCCGCGCCGCCGGTGTTGCGACGTTCGCGGCTCAGACCGGCGGCATCGTGTCGACCTACCTCGGCGGCTTCATCATCGGTGCCGCCGACGGGTACACCGAGGTCTTCGTCATGTACACTCTTGCCGCGCTGGCGACCGCAGCCGTCGTGCTTCCCGCCGCCGCGTTCGCAATAAGGCGGGGTAGCCCGGCCCTCGCCAGTCACGTATCCTGACTGTGTGGGTCTGCGGCGTTCGCTCGCTTGGGTGAGCTCGGGAACCCTGGTCGCGCTTGCGGCCTTGCTGCTCGTTCCCGACGCGTTGGCGCATCACGGCGCCGCAGTTGTGCGTGCCGGGTGGACGCCCGCACCGCGCCTCCTCGCCGGAGGATCCGTCTCGGATGAGCCCGAGCTTTCGCTGCTCTTTCCCAAGTGGTCAGCCGCCGGCGACGGGCTCCCCGCGTTCTTCGTCGACACGAAGGAGCTGCCCGGCAAGGTACTCATTCGCTTCGACTCGGTGATCCTCAACCTGGGCGGTGCGCTTGACCTCTACAGCCCCGATGACGGGAAGACAGTCCATCAGGTCATCTGGCCCGGTGAACATCCGCAAGGGGACGACCTCCCCGATCCCTTCAGCGCTCCCAGAAATCTGCAGTACCAGACGAACATCACGCCAAACGGCGGCAGGATGAAGTTCGTGCCGGGCGGTGGCCACAACCACTTCCACTTCCAGCGCGCCGCCCGCTACTGGCTGACGTTGCCGAACGGGAAGATCAGGAAATCGGACAAGATCGGCTTCTGCATGCTCGATACATGGGGCAACGAGGGGGGCTACGGGTACTTCCGGATCAGCCAGAAGCAGAACTTCTGCCAGCACGGCAACCCCGGCGCAGTGTTCACGCGCATGGGGATATCGCCCGGCGTCGGTGACTACTACAACGCGCAGCTCGCCGATCAGTGGATCAACGTGACGGGCATCAGGCCCGGCCGGCACACGATCGGCGGCACGGTCAATGCCTCTGGCGTGCTGATCGAGAAGAAGAGGGGCAACAACTCCGCGACGGCGGTACGGAAGATCCCGGGCGCCATCGCCTACGGTCATAAGCTCAGGGCGACCGTCGGCCGCGCCAGGGTGATCAAGATCGAGGGGAAGGTCGTGGGACCCAACGTGCGCTCGCGCAAGAACGCGAAATGCGACATCTTCAAGCGCACGTGCTACGTGCGCGCGACGCCGGGACGGCTCAGCTTCAAGGTCCGCTCTCAGCCCAGGAACGGCACGGTCAAGCTCCTCTCGGTCAACGGCGTTACGGCTCGCGTCCGCTACACGCCCAACAGCGGCTTCCGCGGACGCGACTCGTTCAAGTTCACGGTGACCGACTCGCGCGGCCTGCGCAGCAACCCAGCCACCGTACGGCTGCGCGTCAACGCCTAGCGCGCGCACCGCTTGCAGGCTGCTGCGCGGCGCATCACGGGTAGCCGGCGTTGTCGCCAATCGCGCCCTGCCGGGCGCCGCTGCGCCATCCTTGCCCCATGGCCCCCCAACCACCACGCACGGTCGGGCTCGGCTGCATGCGGCTCTCGACCGCGCCCGATCGCGACGACGAGCAGTCGATCGCCGTGATCCACGCGGCGCTCGACGCCGGAGCGACGCTGCTCGATACCGCCGATGCCTACTGCCACGACGAGACCGACGTCGGCCACAACGAGCGGCTCGTGGCGCGCGCCCTCGCGACGTGGAAGGGCGATGTCTCGGGCGTCGAGGTCGCGACGAAGGGCGGGCTGACGCGACCGGGCGGGCGCTGGGTCGCTGACGGTCGCGCAAAACATCTCGTTGCCGCATGCGAGGCAAGCCTCCAGGCCCTCGGGCACGACGCGCTCGATCTCTACCAGCTGCACGCTCCCGACACGGGCCGGCCGTTCGCAACGAGCGTGCGTGCGCTCGCCCGCCTCGAGCGCGAAGGGCTGGTTCGCCGCGTCGGGCTCTGCAACGTCAGCGTCGCACAGCTGCGCCAGGCAAGCGAGCTGGTCGAGGTCGTCGCTGTCCAGGTCGAGCTCAGCCCGCTGCGCATAGACGCGCTGCGCGGCGGCGTCGTCGGCTACTGCGCCCGCGAGTCGATTCAGCTCATCGCACACTCTCCGTTCGGCGGCCCGAGGCACTACCCGCGGCTCTCGCGCGAGCCCGCGCTCGTCGCCATAGCCGAAGAGCTGGCGGTCAGTCCGTACGAGGTAGCCCTTGCCTGGCTTCGCAGTCTGGGCGTGCACGTGGTCCCGATCCCGGGCGCTACCAGGCCCGAGTCGGCGGCCTCGGCAGTCGGCGCGCAGCGGCTCGAGCTCAGCATCGAACACCGGCTCCGCCTCGACGAGAGCTTCCTCCCGGTGGGCGCGGAGGTGCCCCGCCCGGGACAGGCGGCGGCCGGAGCACGCGGGCGCGCTCGAGAGGCGACGACGGGCGAGGTCGTCGTCGCCATGGGATACCCCGGCGCGGGCAAGAGCACGGTCGCGGCGCCTCTCGTCGAGGCGGGCTACGAGCGCTTCAACCGCGACGAGCGCGGCGGGACGCTTGCCAGCCTCGCATCCGCGCTCGACACGGCACTCGAATCCGGTGCCCGCCGTGCCGTGCTCGACAACACATACCCGAGCCGAAGCTCCCGCAACACGGTCGTCGAGGTCGCTCGCCGGCACGGGCTTCCCGTGCGCTGCGTCTGGCTGACGACGGCGCTCGAGGACGCGCAGATCAACACGGTACGGCGCATGCTCGATCGCCACGGCTGCCTATTGACGCCCGAGGAGATGCGCGCGGCGCGCGACGACCCGACCGCGATCCCGCCGCGGGCGCACTTCGACTACCGGCGCGCCTTCGAGCCGCCGGAGCTCGACGAAGGGTTCACGGCAATCGACGAGGTCCCGTTCGCCGACGACGGGCGGGCTGGCCGGCCGGCGCGCGCGATCATCGTCGACCACGACGAGCTGCTCGACGCCGACAGCCTGTCGCTTCTTTCAAACCGTCGCGGGGTCCTGCGGCGCTACGCAGAGGAGGGCTGGCTGGTTGCCGTCACGGCCTGGTGGCCTGACCTCGACGACGAAGAGGAAGCCGGGCGCCGGGAGAGCGACCTTGCCCGGCTCCTCGGTATTGGCATCGACCTCGAGTGCTGCACGCATGGGGCTGGGCCTCCGGTCTGCTGGTGCCGCAAGCCGTTGCCAGGTCTCGGTGTCACGCTGATCGATCGCCATGAGCTCGACCCTGCCGCGTCGCTGATCGTGGTCTCGAGCGCGGCGGACCGGACGGTTGCCAGCCGGCTCAACGTCCCAACGGTCGAGCCAGACGAGTTGTTCTGACGTCTCGCTGGCCCGACGCGGGCGAGCGGGTCAGGCTGCGTGCTCAGGCGCCGGGCGCGAAGCGGTCGGGCAGGAATGGCTCGAGCGGTACCGGCGCCTCGGTCGCTCCGCGCGCGACGAGGTCGGTGATGACACGCGCCGTAATCGGCGCGAGGTGAATGCCCTTCGTGCCGTGCCCCGTCGCGACGAACGCACCCTCGAGCCCTGGTACGGCGCCGATCAGCGGCATGCGATCGGCGGCAAGCGGGCGCACGCCGGCGCGGTGGTCGAGAAGCTCAGCACCCTCGATCGCGGGCATGACGCGTTTGGCCTGCGCGAGGATGTGGTCACGGCTCTCACCACGCGGAACGCCGTCGAACACGGGCGGCGACGGATCGAGCGGGTCGAAGATGTGCTTGGTGTCGACGTCGGCTCCGCTCATGCTCACTCCGCCGATCGAGCCGACGAGCAGCACGCCGTCGCGTCGCGGCAGGATCGGCCCGTGACGGGCCGTCAGGACGAAGATCTCCATCGGCCTGCCGGGGAGGCGCATCTGCAGGACCTCGCCGTGGTAGGGCCGCACCGGAATGGGGAAACCGAGCCAGTCGCGTGCCGCGTAGGACCAGGCACCGCCGGCGATGATGACGTGTGAGCACGCGAAGGTGCCGCCCGAATGCTCGACGCCAGTTACACGCGCGCCCGCGCGCGCGAGGCCCGTGGCCTCGGCGATCACAACGCGCCCGCCCAGCTGCTCGAGCGCATCCGCCGCTGAATAGGCGAGCAGCCGGCCGTCGACCTGCCCGTGCCGGTAGAGGACGCCTCCGATGGCGTCCTCGGTCAGACGGGGCTCAAGCTCGCGCGCCGCGTCGATGCCGACCCATTCCATCTCGACGTTGTCGCGGGTGTCCTCACGCTCCATGAAGGCGCGGAAGATCTGCTCTTCTTCTTCGACGATCGCCAGGCTGATGCCCTGGAGCTCGTGGTAGGCGGGGTCTCGGCCACCGCCTTCCATCAGGCCGGCGACGAAGTCGGCGTACATTCGCGCCGAGGCGAGCCCGAGCGCGAAGTGCGCGCCGGGCTTGAAGTCCTTGCCGACGAGTGTTATCAGGCCGTGGCCGTGCCCCGTGCAGCCCGCGGAGATGCCTTCGCGCTCGAGCAGGACGACGTCGAGCCCCTCCTTCGCAAGCAGGTAGGCGCACGTCGCCCCGATGACGCCGCCGCCGATGACGACGGCGTCCGCGCTGCTGGCGCTACTCATCGGTGCTGGCTGAGATGTACGGGTTGGGCGAAACGGTCTTTGCTGTGCGCACACGCCGCGCCTCGGGCACCTGCTCCTCGATCTGTCGGAGGAGGTCGCCCATGGCATGCGTGATAGACCAGGCCGACGTCTGCAGGATCTGGGCTCCGGATGCGACACGCGACGCGACGCCGTCAAGATTCCACGGGGCGACCACGCCAACGGCGACGTACTTCCCGGCCGAGCGGCAGCGCTCGACGACGCCCGCGATCACGCCCGCGAGCTCGCCCGGGGGCGGGTAGCTCATCGACTGCGCCAGGTCGAGCGGGCCGACATGGATGGCGTCGATGCCCGCGACCGCGAGGATGTCGTCGAGCTGCTCGACGGCGTCGATGTCCTCGATCATCCCGATGACCAGCAGATCCGCGTTCGCCTGCTCGACCCACTTGCGCTCGTCGATACCGACGCCGTAGTCGGCGGCCCGGGTCTGCGTGTAGTACGTGCGCCGACCGAGCGGTGCGAAGCGCGTTGCTTCGACGACTTCGCGAGCAAGTGACGAATCGGAGATGTCCGGAATCTGAATCCCGTCGACGCCGGCGCTCAAGATCGGGTCAATCCTCGACGAGAGCGGCATACGCGCGATCGTGCTGATCCCGACCGCGTCTGCTGCCCGGACGAGCTCGAGCACCGATTCGTCGTCGAAGGGCTCGTGCTCGATGTCGATCGCGACGAAGTCATAACCCGTCTTCCCAAGAATCTCGATCAGCCAGGGGGCGGGGTAGGCCAGCAGGTGGCCGACGATGACCTCGCCCCCGGCGAGGCGCTGTTTCATGGTGCGGGCGGACACGGGCGCCAGTCTCTCAGGTGCCGAGCTCGGCTGCGAGGCACGGGACGCTATTGGAATCGCGCGTTCCTGCCGATAAGAAGGCGTGCTTCAGTCGACCCGTCGCAACCCAACCCTGAAACGGCTCGCCGGGCTCCTCGCATTGCTCGGGCTGCTCGCTCTACTGGCCGCCTGCGGCGGCAAGGCGTCCGAGCCGGCAGCGCCCGAACCGCCAGCCGAGAGCGTGCCTCAGCCGGCGGCCGGCCCAGCCCCGGCACCGTCCGAGCCCCCGCCCCCGGCAGCACCAGCGCCCGACCCGTCACCCACACCGGCTCCAGACCCTCCGCCCGAGCCGGAGCCCGAGCCCGAGCCGGTCGAGCCGCCACCCTCGCAAGCGCAGACGGCCACCAGCGCAGATGGCCTTCTGACGGTCGACGTGCCCGGCGGCGCGATGGCCGACCCGTCCATGGAGATTTCTGCTCGCGCGCTCGAGCCGGACGAGCTCCCGCCGGCACTTGGCGGCTTCGAGTTGAGAGGCACCGTGCACGAGCTCGAGCCCGACGGCGCGACCTTCGAGGCGCCGGTCACCATCACGCGCCGCGTCGACGTCGAGACGCTTGGGGTCGACCCCGCTCAGGGCGTTCCCATCATCACCCTGGTGAGTGTGAGCGCAGACGGCAGCTGGGAGGTGCTCGCCGATCAGTCGATCTCGCTCGATGGGGCAACCGCCGTCGTTGCGGGCACGACGTCGCACTTCAGTGCCGTCGTCGCCTTCGGCGGCGCCGCCTGGGTCTCGATGATTCCCAGCAACGTCACCCGTATCAAGGGCGAAGGATGGAAGTCGAAGGTGCGGGTGCGCCCGACCGACGGCGCCCCGCCCGGGTTCGCCCCGGTCATCACGACACTCGCGGGCGACACGGCATCACCCGACATTCTCAGCGTCGGTGCAGCCGGGCCGAGCCAGAACAAGCCCGATCGGGGATCGGCCGCGTTCACCTGCTCCGAGGTCGGCAACGCGAGCTTCAGCGTAGGCGTGAAGGTGTCAGGGAGCCTCGTTCCCGTGCTCGCCGACCTCCTGGGGCCGGCGAGTGCGAATGACGCAGTGCCCGCCGTAACTCTCAGCGGCACCGCGGAGTGCACTGCCCCTCAGCCGCCTCCGCCTCCGCCTCCGCCGCCGCCTCCGGCTCCGGTGCCGCCACCACCGGATCCCGATCAGACCGACGCATCGCCCGTCGACGGTGAGTGCACGGTCGAGGCCGAGTGGTTCCCGAGCGTGATGAACGAGGCCGTAGTCAAATTCGATTGCTCCGAAGATGCCGGGCTAGTCGTGATCAACCCGCCAGGTGACTCGAGCCGCTGGATCCAATGCTTCAGCGAGGACGGCGCCTGCGAGATTCAACCTGACGGCTCGATCACGTACGAGATCGCCAACAGTAAGTCAGGCTGTCTCTTCGCTCGCAAAAGCCAGGTTCTGGCGCCGGGCGACCCGCTCGATGGCATCATCGTCTTCGCCGACGGCTTCGAGAGCGGCGAGCACTCGCCGTGGATGACGACCATGCCCGACCTTCCGTAGCCAGCCGATGCCGGTCGGATTGAACTCAGGCCGGCAGCGCCTGGTCGAAGTCGGCAATCAGATCGTCGATCGACTCGATGCCGACCGACACGCGAATCAGCGCGTCGGTGATCCCGAGGCGCTCGCGTTCCTCGACCAGCACGTCGACGTGCGAGCTCTTCGAGGGCTGGACGACCAGCGACTCCACGGCACCGAGGCTGACAGCGTGTAGCGGCACGCGGACACGGCGTAGGAAGGCGTCGGCCTCCTCGGTCGTGCGCGTTGCGAACGAGAGCATTCCCCCGTAGCCGCTGAATAGCCGCGAGGCCCGGACGTGCCCCGGGTCGTGCGGGAGGCCCGGGTAGTTCACGCGCTCGACGTGTTCGTGTCGGGCGAGGAACTCGGCCAGCGCCAGGGCGTTCGCATTCTGGCGCTCGACCCGAAGCGCGAGCGTCTTCAGGCCGCGCTCGAGCAGAAAGCATGCGTGCGGGTCGAGCGAGCCGCCGAGGTGGTTCAGCCGGCGCCGTACCTGCGTCACCAGCTCCGACCTTCCCACGACAGCCCCGGCGACGATGTCGCTGTGGCCGTTCAGGTACTTCGTCGCGCTGTGGAGCACGAGGTCGAGGCCGATGTCGAGCGGCCGGAAGTTGATCGGGGTCAGAAACGTGTTGTCGATCACCGATACGAGCTCGTACTCGCGCGCGAAGTCGACGACCGCCTCGAGCTCACCGACCTCCATGAGCGGGTTGGAGACGCCCTCGACGTAGATCATCCGCGTCGTCGGCCTGAGCGCCGCCTCCCAGCCGCTCGGGTCGGCCATGTCGATCGACGAGTAGTCGATCCCGAGGCCCGGCGCGTCGAGGTCGAGGAAATTCTGCGTTCCGCCATAGAGGGCTTGATGCGCGAGCAGGTGGTCGCCGGTTCGGAGGAAGGCCAGCAGTGTGCTGGTGACCGCCGCCATTCCGCTGGCCGCGACCAGCGCCTCCTCGGCGCTCTCGATCGCCGCGAGCCGCTGATGCAGCACGCGGTGGTTCGGCGAGTTGTTGAGGCGGATGTAGCGCACGTCCTCGTACGCGGCCTCGGCGCCGGCCAGGTAGTTGGCCGTCTGGAAGATGGGCTGAACCACTGCGCCCTCGGTGCGCGGCTGGGGCGCGCCGGCGTGGACCAGGTTGGTCTCGATGTGCTCGAAGGGTCGTCGGCGCTCACTCATGCTCGTGCGAGTCTCGGCCAGCTTAGAGTTGGGCAACGTCTGACGAGAGGAACCGAGATGGAGAGTCGCACGATCAACCCCTGGACGTGGCAAGAGCAGTACGGCTTCAACCAGGGCCATGAAGTCACCAGGGCCGAGCGGACGCTCTACCTGGCGGGACAGACCTCGCTCGACGACGACGGCAACCTCGTGCACGAGGGCGACATGGCGGGTCAGATCAGCAAGTCGATCGACAACATCGAGGCGGTGCTGGCGCAGGCCGACATGACGCTCGCCAACGTCGTTCGGCTCAACGTCTACACGACCGACGTCGACGCGTTCGTCGAGAACGCCGCGGCTATGGGTCGGCTCAATGAGGCAGGTTGTCGGCATTCGTCGACGCTGCTTGGCGTAGCGCGCCTCGCCTTCCCGAAGCTGCTCGTCGAGCTTGAGGCGACGGCTGTCGCCTAGGTCCATGACGCGCACAAAGAGCGACGTCCCCTACGTCTTCCTGCACCCAGCCTGGCGGGCGGCGTGGTCCTGGGACAAGGTGCTCGCGGTCATGCAGTCGTGGGGGCGGGAGGCTTACGCGGTCGACTGCCCGGGGCATGGGGAACGGATCGGCGAGATCGAGTCCGTCACGCTCGCCGACTATCCGAGGGTCGTGATCGAGTTCATCGAGGAACGCGATCTGAGCGACGTGGTGCTCGTCGGCAACAGCACCGGTGGGCTGATCACCCAGCTGACCATGCAGGAGATCCCGGATCGTGTGAGCCATGCGATCTGGTACATGGCGTTTCTCCTGCGCGACGGCGAGTCGATTCTCGACTCCTGCCCGCCCGAGTTCTCGGCTCATCTGGACGCGTTCACCGGCAACCGATACCCGGTGCCCCCGCACGACGTGATCCGGGAGCGCTGGATGCAGGACATGGGCGCCGAGCAGCAGACGGCCGACCTCACGCGGTGGCAGGATCAGCCGCTCAGATCGTTCACGGACAGGCCCGAGCTGGGCCGCTTCTATGGCGACCCCGAGGTGCAGTCGATCCCGAAGAGCTTCATCAACGGCGTCAAGGACGTGTGCTTCGACTGGGAGTACCGCAAGGCGTGGGACCCGCGGCTCTCCGGCAACATCACCGAGTTCACCTACGCCGAGGTTCCCGGAAGCCATTGCTGCTTCAACTGCCACCCGGAAGAGCTCGCGCTGGCCTGCATCGAGCTCGCCGAATACGAGCACCGCGGCGAGGCATACGCCACCGAGCAGCTCTGGCTCAAGAGCCCCGACTTCTACACCGCGGTCTGATGGGCACCACTGGCGCGGTTCGCTTTCACGAGACCGGATCAGCCGAGGTTCTCCGCGGGGAGCACCTCGACGTCGCCGGGCCGGCCGCCGGCGAGGTGCGCACGCGCTGCGTGCAACCGGTGACGCCGAGTAGAGAAAAAGGGGCGCCTCCCGAGGCTCGGCTCGCGCTACACCGAAGCGCGCTACCGTATCGGCCCACGCTCGCCGCCCGGCTGGCACGCACCGGGGCTCGACGTAGGAGGAACGGCTCGTGGCGATGCTGAGCAACAAGCAGGGCTTCCGCTACCCGCTGACACCGAAGGCGAGGCGAGCCTGCTCGGCTTCGCGACCGATCCGTCGCAACGGATCGCTGGCAACGCGATGGTCATTGGCTCCGAGGCCGACCCCGCGGTGGTGCGGGAGCACGTCCCGGAGCCGCTCGAGCTCGGCGGCTCGGGGCTCGTCTACCTGTGAACCTACGACGCATGGTTCTACTCCGACCCGGAACACGAGCGAGTACGTCAGCCCCGAGCGGATGCAGTACATCGAGACCTTCTTCGGGATCCCGTGCGACTACGAGGGCGAACGCTACCACTACATGCTCTACTCCTGGGTCAATCGCGACTGGCTCGCCTACCTCGGCCGCGCTGTCGGCATGCTGCACAAGATCGCCAAGGTGCAGATGACCTGGGCCGGTGACGCCGACGTCATTGTCCACGACGCCGAGGCCGAGGAGGTTTTACCGTTCAAGCCAAGACGCGTGCTCGGCGGCTGGTACTTCACGATCCTCTACAACCACCTCGGCAGCACTCCCCAGTTGGTCTATCGCTTCGAGGAGGAGCAATGAAGCTAGGCGCGTTCATGATGCCGAACCACCCGCCCCATCGGCCTCCGGCGGACGGGCACGAGCATGACGTCGAGCACCTCGCGTTCCTTGATGGGCTCGGCTACGACGAGGCCTGGATCGGCGAGCATTTCACTGTCACGCGTGAGCCGTGTCCCTCGCCCGACCTGCTCGTTGCGCAGGCGCTTATGCAGACCGAGAAGATCCGTATCTCGCCAGGCGGTTTCATGCTTCCCTACCACCACCCGGCCGAGCTCGCCCACCGGATCGCCTGGCTCGACCACATCGCGCGCGGGCGCTGCTACATCGGCGTCGGCTCGAGCGCGATCACGACTGACTGGGCGATGTTCGACGTCGACGGCGCGAGCGGCGAGAACCGGCGCATGACCGAGGAATCGCTCGAGATCATGATCCGCTTCTGGGAGAGCGAGGAGCCATTCGAGTACGCGGGCGAGTTCTGGACCGTCCGGCGCCCACCCGACGTCGACGAGAACTACGCCTACCACATCAAGCCCTTCACGAAGCCGCACCCGGAGATCGCGATCGCCGGGTTCTCGCCGCGTTCGCCGACGCTCGCGTACGCCGGCCAGAAGGGCTTCATCCCGCTCAGCTTCGGCTTCACGACCGACTTCGTGTCGAGCCACTGGGAGGCCTACGCGAGTGGGGCGGAGGAGGCCGGCCGCACAGCAGATAGGAGCCGCTGGCGGATCAGCCGGGACATCTACATCGCTGACAGCGACGAAGAGGCCTGGGACCGCGCGGTCAACGGCGCGATGGGCGAGCACTACCGCAAGTTCTGGCTGCCGATGCTGACCCATGTCGGTCTGCTCGACGCCACCAAGCACGATCCCGACGTTCCCGACTCGGACGTCACGGTCGAGTACGTCGCCGAGCATTGCTTCTTCATCGGAAGCCCCGAGACCGTGCAGCGGAAGATCGAGGACATGATCGAGCTCTCAGGAGGCTTCGGCTCCCTGCTCCTGAACTCCTACGACCACCTCGACTACGACAACGAGGCCTGGCGCGAGTCGGTCGAGCGGCTCGCGACCGAGGTCATGCCAAAGTTCGCTGACGTGGGCGCGGCCGCCTAAGGCTGCGCTATCGAGCGGTGAGGACGCCTTCGGCGGCGGCCGTGTCGGTCGGAGCTGGAGAGCTCGAGCCGCGCCGACCGACCGCGTAGATCAGCGCGCCGCCCGCGGCGAGCAGCAGGAGACCGCCGGTGAGGAGTCCGATGGCGAGTGGCAGGACGAACCCGAACCGCGCGCCCGCAATGGCGTCGGCCGCGACGCTTGGCGAGCCGTCGGCGTTCATCACCACAACGGCCCAGCTTCCCTCGGTGACGTCCCACTCGAGCACCTGCGTCCCGGGGCCCTCGACCGAGGCGAGCCAGAAGTCCTGCGTGCCCGGCAGTTCCGGGACGCTGCCGCCAGCCCTTCGCTCGAGCTGTAGCTGAACGGTGTCGAGGTTGCCGCGCAGATCGGCCTCGTGAACGACGGCGCGATCGACGTTGGCCAGGTAAGCGGCTACGTCGGTCTCGGGCGCTACGCCGGCGAAGAGCGCCCCACCGCCCGCCCGGGAAGTGACCGTAAGCCGCGCGTCGGCAAGACGGCCCGAGTCGAACAGCCAGTCTGGGACGTCGGCGACCGCGAAGCCCTCTGCTGTGATCGCGTAACCCGAGGTCTCGAGGCCCGTGATCTGCGACGTGTAGTAGCCCTCGGCGTCGCGCTTCGCCTCGTGCAGCCAGACGAGGACGCCGCCGCCCGCGAGCAGCGCGAGCGCCGTGAGCGAGATAACGGTGGCTGCGATCACGACGGCTACGCGGCGAGCACTCATGACTGCACCGACCCTAGCCAGGCGCGGTCAAGCCGACGCTACGGCCACTACCCGTTTGCGGTTGGGGCTACCCTCCTTGTCCAGCCGGGGGCTCACCTCTTGGGGCGGGTCTTGCTCAGACCGCGGCCTCGCTCCCGACGGGCTGCACCCACAGCTCCGGGCTCAGCGCGTCTGTGAGCACCTCCGCGCCGGTCTCGGTCACGAGCACCTTCTCCTCGACGATGAACAGCCCGGCGTGCCAGTTGGGCCCGTCCATGCCGGCGATGATCGGCTCGATGCACACGACCATGCCCGGCTGCAGCACCGTGCCCGCCGTGTAGACAGTGTCCCGCTCGCCGAGCCACGGGAGCTC
Organism: Gaiellaceae bacterium; assembly: GCA_965223695.1. Lineage (GTDB taxonomy): Bacteria > Actinomycetota > Thermoleophilia > Gaiellales > Gaiellaceae > JAUVPB01. Next base: position 80,538 of record CBDCXJ010000044.1, read on the forward strand.
GTGGATCTCCATGCCCGTCCCATGGCCGACGATGTTCAGCACGTTGTAGTCGAGCAGGCCCTCGCGCGCGAACACGGCGATTCCGGCCTCGTAGACGTCGGCTCCGGTCACGCCAGGCCTGATCGCCTCGATCGCGGCCTGGTTGGCCTCGACGGCGATCGAGAACCACTTGCGCTGCTCGGCCGTCGGCTCGCCGAGGCAAGCCTGGCGGATGAAGTCGGTCGAGTAGCCGTGGTAGACGGCTCCGCAGTCGCACATGACGAGGTCGCCCGGCTGGATCTTGTACTCGCTCGCGAGCGCGTTCACGACCTTGTAGCGCTCCGGGCCCGAGTTGATTCCGAAGAAGCTTGGCTGGGTACCGAGCTCGGCGCCCTCCGCGTACATGGTCGAGCCGATCACGCTCGCGAGCTCCTTCTCGCTCATGCCGGGCTTGAGCGCCGAGTAGCCAGCCTCGAGCCCCGCCTGCGAGATCGCGCACGCCCGGCGTAGGCAGTCGACCTCGCGCGGCGACTTGATCATCCGGACCGCCTGGGTGAGGGGGGTCGCATCGACGAGCTCGGCGGGAGCGATCGTTGTCTTGAGCGCTTCGAGTTGGTTGACGGCCATGCCGATCCGCTGCCCGAATCCGAGCTCTGTCCCGATCTTTCCGCGCTGCAGGCCCTTGTCGGCGAGCGCCTCGGCGATGTAGGGGATCGGATTTTCCTGGTCGGGGTAGATCAGCAGATCGGCGATCCACGACGTGTGTGTCGCGTTCCCCGTTTCCTGCCCCGGCACGATCAGCGTTGGCCCGAGGCTGACGTCGCGCGGCAGCAATGCGAGGTAGGGCCTGAAGCGCGAGGCCCAGAGGATGCTGAGGTAGCCCGAGAAGTAGCGGACATTCAAATCCTGCGTCACGAGCACGGCGTCGAGGCCCTCGTGCTCCATCAGGCGGCAGGCTCGCGCGTAGCGCGCCGTGTACTCCTCGAGCGGGAACTCGGCGAACTTCGCCGTCTTCGACGCGACGTCGAAGGAGGCGAGATCGACGCCCGCGAGCGTCTCGAGCATCTCGTCGAAGCCCGGCTCGATCTCGGTTCCAGGAACCTCGGCCATCGCGTCTGCCTCCTCGGGTCGAATCCCTAACGGGGACGTCGCCGTTCATCGGCCCCCTGATCGCATTCCGGGGGACTCTAGGGCCGTTGCTAGGCTCGCGGCCGTGGACGAGCTCGACGTGCGCATGCGCCGTGAGGTCTACCGGCAGTTCGTCGAGGCGGGGCACTCGCCCACGACCGCCACGCTTGCGCCTGCACTCGAGTTGACCGAGGCGGATGCGGCCGACTCGTTGCGTCGCCTGGACGAGGTGCACGAGATCGTGCTCGAGGCCGGCACGCTCGCGATCAAGAAGCTCCTGCCGTTCGCCTGCGAGCCGACGCCCCACCGCGTGCTCGCCCGTGGCCGCGCCTGGTACGCGAACTGCGCCTGGGATGCGTTCGGCGTCGTAGCCGCCTTCGGCACCGAGGGGCACGTCTACTCGAGCTGCCCGTGCTGCGCCGAGGCGATCGAGATCGAGATCCGCGGCTCCGAGCCCTTTCCTGCGACCGACGTGGCGCATTTGCTGGTGTGGGCCGAGAACTGGTGGGACGACATCTTCTTCACCTGACGAACGATCAACTTCTTCCGGTCGGAAGAGCACATCGAGACGTGGCTCGACAAGGTCGGCTACGAGCCGGGCGCGACCCTGACCGTTCCGGAGCTCTGGAGCCTTTCGGAGGCGTGGGAGTCGAACAAGCTCGACCCGGACTGGCAGCCGCGCTCGATTCCCGAGTGGCAGGCGATTCTCGACGGTCTCGGCCTCACCGGCACGTTCTGGCAGATTCCGACGGGCTAGATGGCTGATTCCACAGAAGCAGCTTCGGTGCAGCCGTGGCAGACGAGGGCGAGCATCTCCCTGGCTCGGCTCGGTGCGCTCACCCGTCGTGCAACGCCGCACCCATGAGCAGCTCTGCCACGCCCTGCAGGTCGTCGACCGCGTGGTCGGGCGTTGCCGAGGCGGCCGGCGCGGCTCCGGCGCTGGTCCCGCTGGCGCGACGGCGAACCCAGATCGTGCGCCAGCCGAGCTCAGCGGCCGGGGCGATGTCGTGAAACAGGCTCTGGGCGACATGGATGACCTGATCTCGCTCGAGCTGCAGTCTCCCTAGCACCTCGTCGAAGTGCGCTCGCTCGGGCTTGTAGCTCCGGACCTGCTCGGCCGTCACGACCTCGTCGAACTCGACGCCGATCGCCCGCCGCGTCTCGGCGAACAGGTCGTCGTCGACGTTCGAGACGATCGCCAGGCGAAAGCGCTCCGCGAGGCGCTCGAGCGCCTCGCGGGTATCCGGAAAGACCGGCCATGCCCCGAGCTCGTCGGCGAGCGCTGTTCGCTCGTCCTGGCTGGCGACGAAGCCAAGCTCGCCCGCGATCGCCGACATCACCGCTTCCAGGACGTCACGGTATCGACCGAACGCCGTCGCCTGGATCCGCGACTCGAGGCGGCCGAACAGCTCGAGCAGCTCGGCGTCCCTGCGCTCAGAGTTGTGGGCCGAGAGCACCCGCTGCAGGGTTGCGAGGATCCCGCTCTCCCAGTCAACGAGCGTTCCGTAGCAGTCGAACGTGAGCGCCTCGACGTGGCTGGTATCGATAGCCGGGCTGCTCCGCAGCTAAAAGTCGACGCCGGGGCAAACGACGCAGTCGAGCCCCTCGTGGGCGGCCGCGGCAGCTTCGGCGTCCGTATCGAGCTGGTATTGCGGATCCGGGAACCGCTCGATGCGGTCGTCGATGGGCTGTGCCCCTGGATACGGGATCACCGGACGCATGGCGTCGTCCTTCCAAACGTCGGTGGCCTCCCAGTGGTAGGGGAGATCGACGATCGTGCCCGGCGTCTCGATCGTCTCGAATGCGAGTAGCGCGTCGAGCATGATCGAGCGATTCAGCTCGGGCTTGCCGGCGCGACCCACCGTGTGGCCGAGCGGATAGTCCAGGAACGCGGCTCGCGGCAGCCCTGCTGATGCTGTGATGTCGCGGGCCGAGGTCATCGACAGGGTCGGGATTCCAGCTTCCTCGAGTGCTCTACCGATCAGACCGACGGTCTGATGACACACGGGTCAGACCGGCACCAGCAGGACGACATCGACCTCCTCGGCGAGGCAACGCTCGATCAGCGGCGGCACGACGTCCTCACGGACGCGCCGTCGCGAGTAGATGCCTCCCATGCAGGTGTAGAAGGAGCCGGCGAGCTCGCCGACGGCGCCGCCGGTCACAAGGCCGCGCAGCGTGTCAATCGGGAACACGCAGTTGATGTCTGAGCGCGCGTCGGTCAGGTCGTAGGCGAAGTGTGTTGCGCGCAGCTCCTCGGTCGCGACATCGGTTGGGATGGTGCGATACGTGACGTCGTCCCGGAAGGTGAACGCAGTCTGCCCGACCGAGTAGATGCCCCCGGTCGCGATCAGCCCCAGGCGCGACTCGCTGATCGGCTTGCGCAGCGGTGTCCACGGGGGCGGCGCGTCACTCTCGAGCCAGCGGTACTCCTCGTAGCCGAGCGCGTCGTACTTCGTGAGCGTCCGCTCGATGTAGGGGACCGGTGGCTGCCGCTGAGCTGCGCTCACAGCATCATGGTATCCGTGGCGCGCAGGCGAGCCAAAATGGCTCGTGCGCCGACCTCATGGACAGATCTACGAGGGTCTAACCGTGCCGGTAGACGATCCGACCGCGGTCGAGATCGTACGGCGAGAGCTCGACCTTGACGCGGTCACCGAGCAGGATCTTGATGCGATAGCGGCGCATCTTGCCGGCCGTGTAGCCCAGCGTCTCGTGACCGTTGTCGAGCTTGATCTTGTACATCCCGTTTCGGAAGGCTTCGACAACTTCGCCCTCCACTTCGATCTTCTCTTCTTTTTCAGCGATGACAGACCTCCTTTCGCTAACTAGGACGTCGTGAAGGGGGCCCGGTTTGGGCCCGAGCCCCCTTCACGCACACTGGTCGTTTAGGACGCGGTCTCGACGACGTCCGTCGCCTGCGGCCCCTTGGGGCCCTCCGTCGTCTCGAACTCGACGGTGGCACCTTCGGTCAGCGTCTTGAAGCCGCTGCCCGCGATGCCGCTGTAGTGGACGAACACGTCAGCGCCTCCGTCGGCCGGGGTAATGAACCCGAAGCCCTTGGAATCGCTGAACCACTTGACGGTTCCGGTAGCCATGAAACACCTCCCTTGCTGGTAACGAACGCGTAGCAGGGCGGTGACTCATGTCGCTGCTCTCGATACTCGTTCTTACTTGCTGGAATTACCCACATAGGTTAGCGCAATAGCAGGGGGCTCTCGGGCGGGCGTCGCAGGACGGGCTGTTTTTACAGACTTGTTGCACCTCTATGTGATCGCGGCTAACGTCGCGCCGCATGGCCGAGTTCCTCAACAACAAGGACGATTTCGGCGATGGCCCGGTGCGCGACTACGTCGGCTACGGCGAGAACCCGCCTCAGTTCGAGTGGCCCGGGGGGGCCGCGGTTGCGGTCAACATCGTCGTCAACTACGAGGAGGGCTCCGAGTACTCGCTGCCGATGGGCGACGGGAAAAACGACATGCTGGCCGAGATTCAGTACTCCCTTCCCGGAGACACACGCGACCTGACGGTCGAGTCGATCTACGAGTACGGCTCTCGCGTGGGCGTCTGGCGGCTGATGCGGATCTTCAAGGCGGGAGGCGTCGCCTCGACGTTCTTCGCGACCGCCGTCGCGCTCGAGAAGAACCCCGACGTCGGCCGCCGGCTGGTCGAGGACGGGCACGAGCCCTGCAGCCACGGCTACCGCTGGGTCGAGCACTTCGCGATGAGCCGGGAGGAGGAGAAGCTCTCGATCGAGAAAGCGATCGAGTCCTTCGAGCGAACCTGCGGACAGCGCCCCGTCGGCTGGTACTGCCGCTACGGGCCCAGTGTCCACACGCGCGAGCTCGTTGTCGAGGAAGGCGGCTTCACCTACGACTCGGACTCCTACAACGACGATCTTCCTTTCTACGTCGACGTCAGCGGCACACAGCACCTGGTGATCCCGTACACGCTCGATCTGAACGACGTGCGCTTCGTGATGGCGCAGGGATACGGCTCGAACGTCGACTTCTACGACGACGCCGTTGCGACGTTCGAGCTTTTGCAGAGGGAAGCGGAGACCACGGGAACGGCACGGATGATGTCGATCGGAACGCACCCGCGGCTGTTCGGCCGCCCGGCCCGGGCCGACGCGCTCGCACGCTTCATCGATCACGTGAACGAGCGAGGCGGCGGCTGGTTCGGCCGCCGCGACCAGATCGCGGCGTTCTGGCGCGAGCACTTCCCCGCCTAGCGCGGGGGAAACGCTCGCGTGCGCGGCGAACCGAGCCGCGTGAGCTACGCTCGATATAGCGATCCGATGACACTCCGGCCTCTTCGTCTGCCGTTTCATGCTCTCGGTCTGGCGGGGGTGGTGTTTGGCGCGGTCATGACGGTCGTGGCCGTCGCGCTCGTACTTGGGCTGCAGCCAGCCTTCGGCGGGCTCGCACAGGAAGACGCGCCCGCACCCGTCGTGATCATCGAGCTCGACGGCGCGATTGACCGCGTGACCGAGCGTTATCTCGGCCGCGCTATCGATCAGGCAAACGACGCCGGTGCGAGCGTCGCCATCATCGAGCTCGACACGCCGGGCGGTCTTCTCGACTCGACGCGGACGATGGTCGGCGACATCCTCGCCTCGGACGTGCCGATCGTGGTCTACGTGTCGCCTGTGGGGGCGCAAGCCGCCTCTGCCGGCACCTTCATCAGTGCCGCGTCATCGTGGCTCGTAATGGCGCCGAGCACCAACATCGGTGCGGCCTCGGTGATCGGGTCGGGCGGCGAAGACCTCCCCGAGACCCTCGGAAAGAAAGTTACTGAGGACACGACAGCTTTCATCCGAAGCATCGCCGACGAGCGCGGCCGCCCGTCGGAACCGCTCGAGGCAACGGTCACGGACGCAAAGGCCTACTCGGCCCAGGAAGCCGTCGACATCGGCATCGCAGACGACATCCAGCCCGAGATCGGCAGCCTCCTCCTCAGCCTCGACGGGCGCGTCCTCGACGGAGCCTCGGGGCCGGCGACGGTGGTCACCGACGGCGCTCCGATCGAGCGGATCGGCATGACCTTCGTCGAGCGGATCCTCTCCTTCATCGCAGACCCGAACATTGCGTTTCTCCTGATCTCGCTCGGCTCGCTCGCGATCATCGCCGAGATCTACACGGCCGGGCTCGGGATTGCCGGGATCCTGGGCGGGACAGCGCTGATCGTCGGCTTCGCCGGTGTCGGAAACCTTCCGTTCTCGTGGGCCGGCGTCGCGCTGCTGGCCGCCACCATCGTCCTCTTCGCACTCGAGGCGCAGTCACCGGGGGTTGGCATATTCGGCGCTGCGGGCACTGTCACCTTAATTCTGGGTGGGCTCTTCCTCGTCGGCTTCTTCGGCCCGCGTGAGCTGCCGGGCGCGAGCCCGGGCGTGAACCGCTGGGTTCTGATCGGCGTGGGCGCTTTCGTCGGCCTGCTGATCATCCTCTTCGGGCGGGAGGTGCGTAAGTCGACACACGACGTCAATTACGTCAGCCCCTACTCTGATGACGCGCTGCTCGGCGCTCTCGCAGAGGTCGGCTCAACGCTCGATCCTGCTGGCGAGGTCGTGCTTTCAGGCGAGACGTGGGAGGCCGAGCTCATGGCCGGTGGCGTCGCCGAGGTCGGCGAACGGGTTAGAGTCGCGGAGCGACGAGAAAACTGCCTGCTGGTTGAGAGAGAGAGGTGTAGCCCGAGTGGCGATTATCAACTTCGTCCGTGACTACGAGAAAATCGCGCGCTTCCGCTTCGGACGCTTCGAGGGGATGAAGGGCCCCGGCATCGTTTTCGCGATCCCGATCATCCACCAGATCGTGCGAATCGACTGCCGAGTCGAGGTGCTCGACATTCCGCGCCAGACCAACATCACCAAGGACAACGCGCCGATCGACATCGACTTCCTCGTCTATATGCGCGTCGACATCAACGAGTCTGAGAAGGCCGTCCTCGAGGTCGAGAACTACCGCGCCGCGGTCGTCGGTCTTGCCACGACGACGCTCCGCGCCGTGATCGGCGACATCAACCTCGACGAGGTGCTCTCGCAGCGCGAGCGCATCAACGAGCTGATCCGTACGCGCCTCGATCAGGAGACCACGCGTTGGGCGATCAAGGTGACGAACGTCGAGATCCGCGAGATCGACCCGCCAAGGGAGATCCAGGACGCGATGAACCGGCAGATGTCGGCCGAACGTGTCCGCCGCGCGACGATTGTCGAGGCGGAAGGCACGAGGCAAGCCAACATCACGGTCGCCGAAGGCGAGCGGCAGGCCGTGATCCTGCGGGCGGAAGGCGACAAGCAGGCGCAGATCCTCGAGGCAGAGGGTCGCCGCCAGGCGCAGGTGCTCGAGGCCGAGGGCTACCGCGATGCGCTGAGCCGCATCTACGAGGTCGCTCAGACGATCGACACCAACACAATGAACCTGCAGTACCTCGAGACGCTCAAGCAGGTCGGCGCGAGCCCGGCCTCGAAGTTCGTGCTCCCGCTCGAGCTGACCAGCGCTCTCGGTCGGCTGGGCAAGTTCCCCGACGACAAGACCGCCGGCTAGGACCACTACGAGTTCCAGATCGCCCGTGGCGGGCCCGCAGGTCGGGCCCGCCGCTAGGGCGATACACTGCTCCCATGACTGAGCACGGGACGATGAGAATCAAGGGCGGCCTCGCCGAGATGCTCAAGGGCGGTGTCATCATGGATGTCACCAACGCGGAGCAGGCGAAGATCGCCGAGGACGCAGGAGCTTGCGCCGTCATGGCGCTCGAGCGGGTGCCGGCCGACATTCGCCGCGATGGCGGAGTCGCGCGCATGGCCGACCCGACCAAGATCATCGAGATCCAGGAGAGCGTGACCATCCCGGTGATGGCCAAGTGCCGGATCGGTCACTTCGTCGAGGCACAGGTCCTGGAAGCCCTCAAAGTCGACTACATCGACGAGAGCGAGGTGCTGACGCCCGCCGACGAGAAGCACCACGTCGACAAGTGGGGCTTCACCGTCCCGTTCGTGTGCGGCGCGACGAACATGGGCGAGGCACTCCGCCGCATCTCAGAGGGTGCGGCAATGATCCGGACAAAGGGTGAAGCCGGGACGGGAGACGTCGTCAACGCCGTTCGGCACATGCGCGCGGTCTACGGCGAGATCCGTCGCCTCGGCTCACTCTCCACCGACGAGCTCTACACGACTGCCAAGGAGCACCAGGCTCCGCACGAGCTGGTCAAGTGGGTCGCCGAGAACGGTCGTCTACCTGTCGTGACTTTCACGGCCGGAGGAATCGCCACACCCGCCGACGCGGCGCTCTGCATGCAGCTCGGCGCCGACGGCGTCTTCGTCGGCTCGGGGATCTTCAAGAGCGACGAGCCGTCTATCCGCGCGAAGGCCGTGGTCGAGGCGACCACACACTTCGAGGATGCGGACATCATCGCTCGCGTCTCACGCGGACTCGGCGAGCCGATGCGCGGCATCGATGCCGCCTCGCTTCGTCCCGAGGAGCTGCTCGAGACACGCGGCTGGTAAGTCGCGCGCGGCCGCGGCGTGCCAGAGAACCTGAACACCGACGACTGGGACTCGACCCGCGACGAGCCCGGCTTCAGCTGGAAGCGACGCATGGTTGGGCGCCAGATGGGCGGCAAGGATCTCGGGGCCAGCCTCTACGAGCTTGCGCCCGGCAACCGGCTGTTCCCGTACCACATCCATCACGGTATGGAGGAGATGCTGATCGTGCTCGACGGCGCGCCGACGCTGCGCACTCCCGAAGGCGAGCGGCAGCTCGGGGTCGGCGACATGGCGATATTCCCGGTCGGACCGGAGGGAGCACACCAGCTCGCGAACTCCACCGACGAGCCGGTTCGGGTGCTGATGATCTCGACGATGCGTAGCCCCGAGGTGGTCGAGTACCCCGACAGCGATAAAGTCGGCGCCATCGCCTGGCCACCCGACGGTGGGCGCGAAGACGCCTTCGTCGCGTTCTTCCCGCGCGGTTCCGAAGTCGGCTACTTCGACGGCGAGACCTAGACTTCAGCTCATGGAAATCGGCGTGCTTGCCCTGCAAGGGGACTTCCGCGAGCACGTTGCGATGCTCGCGGCACTCGGCGCGGCCGCGCCCGAGGTGCGCTTGCCGGATCAGCTCGAGGGCCTCGACGGGCTCGTCGTCCCGGGCGGCGAGTCGACGACGATCTCGCGGCTCATGCAGCTCTATGGATTCGACGAAGCGCTCACGACATTCCCGGGGGCGCTGCTCGGGACCTGCGCGGGCATGATCGTGCTTGCTCGCAAGGCCACCGACGGTGTCCCGGAGCAGCTTCAGCTCGGGCTGATCGACATCGGCGTGGAGAGAAACGGCTACGGACGCCAGGTCGAGAGCTTCGAGTCAGACGTCGAGCTGAGCGATGGGTCCTTGGTGCCCGGCGTATTCATCCGTGCGCCCAAGATCGTCGCCGTCGGCAGCGGGGTCGAGGAGCTGGGCCACCTCGGCGCAGACCCGGTGCTGGTGCGCGAGGGGTGCGTGATGGCCGCGTCGTTCCACCCCGAGCTGACCGGCGACTCTACGATTCACAGCGCGTTTCTCGAGCTCGTCAAGAAGTCAGTCAAGGAGTCGCGTGTCCGGGCATAGCAAGTGGTCGACGATCAAGCGCAAGAAGGGCGCCGCAGATGCCAAGCGAGGCGCGCTCTTCTCGAAGCTCGCTCGCGCGCTGATCGTGGCGGCCCGAGATGGCGGGCCCGATCCAGAGTCGAACCTCGCACTGCAGAACGCGATCGAGAAGGCGCGCGAGGCGTCGATGCCCAAGGACAACATCGAGCGCGCGATCTCGCGTGGATCTGGCGCGGACGCCGACGGCGCCGCCTACGAGGCCGTGACCTACGAGGGCTACGGGCCGGCCGGCGTCGCCGTTCTCGTCGAGGCCTTGACCGACAACCGAAACCGAACGGCAGCCGACGTGCGCCACATCTTCACCAAGCACGACGGCAACCTGGGCTCGACCGGCGCGGTCGCGTGGCAGTTCGAGCGTCGCGGACTCGTGCTCGTTGCCGAAGAAGGAGTCGATCCCGACGAGCTCATGCTCCTCGCGGCGGACGCAGGTGCCGAGGACGTCGACCTCTCGGGAAGCACCTACCAGGTCACATCCGAGCCGGACGTCTTCGCCGCGCTCAGGGAGGCTCTCGCGGGGGCTGCACTCACGATCGACTCGGCCGAGCTGACGATGATCCCCAAGAACGTTGTCGAGGTCGCCGACGAGAGCACGGCACGCAAATTGCTGCGCCTCATGGATGCCCTCGAGGACAATGAAGACGTCCAGGGCGCCTACGCCAACTTCGATATTCCCGAGCAGCTGCTCGAGCTCGTAGCCGCTTAGCCTCTCACCTTCTGAGAAGGGCTCCCTCCAACGGGGGAGGACGCGTGGCCGGAAAAACAGCCCGCGTACGCACCGCCGGAGGGCAACCCACCCACCCAGCCTGGGCTGATCGCCCGGACGGGGGTGGGGTGATTGCTGCGCCCGGACGATGCGGTTGTCATGAAGAGAACGCGTCGCGCGTTGCGGTTTCGTTGCATTTTCTCGCTCGTCTGTGCGCTCGTGCTTCTCGCCGCCGGCGGGGCTGCGCACGCCTCGACGGTGAGCGTCAGCGGCACGACCGTCCTCTACGTCGCCAGCAGCGGCGAGTCGAACGTTCTGACCTTCTCGACGATCGGCAACGACGTGATCGTCGACGACTCGGTCACGATCACCGCGGGCGCGGGCTGCACGCAGGGCGCCGACACGACCAACGCGACATGCAGCGGAACCGGGCTCTCTCGCATCGACGCGAACACCGACGATCTCGACGACACTGTCAGCGTGTCGGGCGCGATCAGCTTGACGCTGTTCGCCGGCCCAGGCGACGACACCATCACGGGCAGCGGCGGCAATGACGCCCTCTATGGCGAGGCGGGCATCGACACCATCAACGGCGGCGACGGCGGTGACCTGATCGACGGCGGCGCCGATGGCGACGTGCTGCGCGGCCAGGACGGCGACGACACCATGTCTGGCGGCGCCGGCGACGACCAGCTCGAAGGAGACGACGGCGTCGACCGGCTCGATGGCGGGCCCGGCGCAGACACCCTGAACGGTGGCAACGGCTCTGACTGGGTCGCCTACACATCGAGCAGCGGTGCCGTCACCGTCGACATCAGCGACCCCGGCCTCGACGGCGGGCCCGACGACGGTATCGGTGACCAGCTGAGCGATCTCGAGAACATCCGCGGCTCGGCGTTCGCCGACACGTTGACCGGTAACAACATTCCCAACGAGATCGATGGCGGAGCCGGCGCGGACGCGATCAACGGCGGCACCGACCAGGACATCGTCACCTACGCCGGCCGAGCAACCGCCGTCGTCGTCGACCTGAACGATCCCAGCCCGGACGGCGGCGCCGAGGACGGCACCGGCGACACGCTCACGAGCATCGAGGGCGCGCGGGGCGGGAACGGTGCCGACACGCTCACCGGCGACTCGGGCGCGAACACGCTCGATGGCCAGGGTGGCGACGACATGCTGAACGGGCTCGCCGGAGCCGACTACCTGGTCGGCGGAACCGGATTCGACACGGCTGACTACTCCGACCGGGTCGTGTCGATCGTCGCCGACCTCGACGGCGCATCCGACGATGGCGCCAGCGGCGAGAACGACCGCATCGAGACCGACGTCGAAGCGATCATTGGCGGCTCCGGCGCAGACGTGCTCGGCGGGAACAACGGGGCGAACACACTCGATGGCGGGCCTGGCGACGACGTGCTCGGCGGGGCGCTCGGCGCCGACGTGCTGATCGGTGGTGCGGGTATCGACAGCGTCTCGTATGTGACACGCACCGGAGACGTCACCGTGACGCTCGACGGCGTCGCGGACGACGGCGAGTTGGCCGAGGGCGACAACGTCGCGGCCGACGTCGAGAACGTGACGGGCGGTCTCGGCGACGACACGATTGTCGGCTCCTCCATCGCCAACACCCTGCTTGGCGGTCCCGGCGACGACACGCTCTACGGCGGCGCCGGAGCCGACCTCTTGAGCGGCGGCATCGGCGTCGACACGGTTGATTACTCGACGCGGACCGCGGCCGTCAGCGTCGACCTCGACGGTGTCCCCGACGACGGCGAGGCCGGCGAGGGCGACAACGTCGTCACCGACATCGAGAACATCACCGGTGGCTCGGGCCCAGACCTGCTCCGCGGCGGCGGCGGCGCGAACCGAATTCTCGGCGGCCCTGGTGCCGACGATCTCGACGGGCTCTCGGGCCCCGACACGATCGAAGCGGGTGCTGGAGCCGACACCATTCAGGCCAAGGACGGCACGACCGACGTGATCACCTGCGGCGACGGGCACGACATCCTCACGCGCGACACCCAGGACGTCGTTGTCTCTGACTGCGAGGACGTCGACGGCGGCGGTGGCTTCGTGCCGACGCTCGAAGAGGCGATTGCCCTCGGCGGCGTCGCGACGCCGCCGGCGAGCATCGCGGCTGTCAAGGGTGCGGTCTCGGTCAACTCGAGGGGCATCTTCCGGCTCCGGGTCAAGTGCCCGAAGAAGGCGCGAACGAAGGTCTGCAAGGGCGCGCTCAGACTGAAGACCAAGGGCAGGTCGAAGAAATACCAGAGCATTCTCGGCACGAAGAAGGCACGGAGCGTGACCCTCGCGGCCACGAAGCGCTACAAGATTCGCCGCGGCAAGGCCAAGTGGGTGCGCATGAAGCTCTCGAAGAAGGGCAAGCGCATCGTCCTGCACGTGCAGAAGGTCAAGGCGCGTGTCATCTCCAAGAGCGGGAAGGGCAAGAAAGCCCGCACACGAAAGACCACCATCACGCTCAAGTTCAACAAGAACGCTCGCGTTACGTAGCAGCGATCTGGCGGGAGGAACGTCCGTTCGGACGCCTAATCTGGGTGCGTGCGGGTCATAGGAATTGACCCAGGGACCGCGTCCTGCGGCTTTGGTGTCGTCGACGCGAGCGGGAGTCGCGTCCGGGCGGTCGAATTCGGTGTCTGGAAGACCTCCTCGCGAGATCCTCTTCAAGATCGTCTCGGGGCCCTCTACGACCACATGTCCGGACTCGTTGCTCAGCACAGCCCGGATGCCGTCGCGGTCGAGGAGTCCTACGTCGGTGCCGACGCGCGCGTTGCCCTCTCGGTCGGCCAGGCGCGAGGGGCGCTGCTCGCCGCCTGTGCCAAGGCCGGCGTCGCAGCCACCGAGTACGCACCGGCGACTGTGAAGCAGGCGGTCGGCGGCTGGGGGCGAGCCGACAAGACGCAGATGCAGCGCATGGTCGAGGCCGTGCTAGGGCTTGAGGCACCGCCGACGCCGCATCACGCGGCCGACGCGCTTGCGGTCGCGATCTGCCACGCACTTGGCTCGCCGCTTCTGAGCACCGCCGGAGCCGCACGATGATCGGGCGTCTCCGCGGCCAGGCGGTTGGCTTCACGGCCGAGGGGCTCGTCCTCGACGTTGGCGGTGTTGGCTACACGCTCGCCGCGACGCCCTCGGCCATCCAGCGTGCGAGCGCGTCGGGGAACGGCGCGGGCGAGGTAGTCATCGAGACACACCTTCACGTTCGCGACGACGCGCTACAGCTCTTCGGGTTCGCGAGCCCGGCCGAGCGTGAGCTGTTCGAGTTGCTGCTCACGGTGTCTGGCATCGGGCCGAAGGTCGCGCTTGCGATCGTGTCCGCCTACAAGCCGAGCGAGCTCCGTTCCGCGCTGGCGCGCGAGGATGCCGCGCTGTTTCAGTCGATCCCGGGTATCGGCCGCAAGATCGCTCAGCGAATCGTGCTGGAGCTGCGCGAGCGCATCGACACGCTGCCCGACGAGACGACGGGCATGCCCGCCACCGACGGCCAGACGGCCCGCGACGCGCTCGTGCTCCTCGGCTTCAGCGCCGTCGAAGCCGAGCAGAAGCTGGCGGCCGTCGACGAGGAGCTGCCGGTCGAGGAACGGGTTCGTCTTGCTCTGAGGGCGGGATGAGCGAGGAACCGGGCGCCGCGCTCGCCGCGGAGGAGACCCAGGACGAGGCGCTTGCGCGTCTAACGACCGCCGTCCTCGCACCCGGCGAGGACGAGTTCGACGGCTCGCTGCGCCCCCGAGATCTTTCGGAGTTCGTCGGTCAGGAGCGCGTCCGCGACCAGCTCTCGATCGCGCTCGAAGCTACCCGCGCCCGTGGCGAGGCGCTCGACCACGTGTTGCTCGCCGGGCCTCCGGGGCTCGGCAAAACGAGCCTCGCTTACATCATTCGCGAGGAGCTCGGCGTCGGCATTCGCTCGGTCGCCGGCCCGGCAATCGAGCGCAAGGGCGACATTGCCGCGATTCTGACAGCGCTCGAGGATCGCGACGTCCTCTTCATCGACGAGATCCACCGCATCAACCCCTCGGTCGAGGAGATCCTCTACCCGGCGCTCGAGGACTTCCGTCTCGACATCGTCATGGGCCAGGGCCCGGCCGCCCGCACGCTCACGCTCGACCTCAAGCCGTTCACGCTGATCGGAGCCACGACCCGCACGGGCCTGCTGACGACGCCGCTCCGCGATCGGTTCGGCATGACGTTCCGGCTCGAGTACTACGAGACCCACGAGCTCGAGGCGATCGTCGCGCGTTCGGCCGCGTTGTTGAAAACCGAGCTCAGGCCGGAGGCGGCCGGCGAGATCGCGCGCTGCGCGCGGGGGACACCTCGCATCGCCAATCGCTTGCTTCGGCGCGTGCGCGACGTGGCCCAGGTTCGCCACGACGGGCGGATCACGCATGACGTCGCCCGAGAGGCGCTGGAGTTGCTCGAGGTAGACGAGGACGGGCTCGAGCGGCTCGACCTCGAGATCTTGCGTGCGATCGTCGACAAGTTCGAGGGCGGGCCTGTTGGACTGTCGACCCTGGCCGTGTCGCTGGGCGAGGAGCCCGACACGATCGAAGACGTGTTCGAGCCCTACCTTCTTCAGCTCGGGCTGATCCAGCGCACGCCTCGGGGCCGCATCGCCACTGCGCGGGGGCGTGAGCGCGTGGGCGCGCCCGCCGCCGACACAAAGCTGTTCTAGCCAACGGCATCGAGTAAGGTCAGCGCGATGAGCGGACAGGTCTGGGTACCCGGCGGCGGGGCGGCTCCGCCGCCGTCGGTCGAGGAATTCCTCAAGGGCGTCCATGGGCAAATCCAGGCGTTCGCCGAGCAGTGTCAGTGCGAGCGGGCAGTCGTCGAGGTCCTGCTTCACGACGGCCGCCGGCTACGGCTGCGCTCGTTTTCCTCGAAGCCCGGCTTCGGCTGGGTGACGCTCTACCCGGTCGCCGAAGACGGCGGCGACGGCTCCGAAGAGGAAGGCACGGATGCGCCGGTCGATGAGGCGCTGATGCTTCCGCTCCAGTCGATCGTGCGGATCGTCATGCGGCGCCCCGATGACGAGGAGCCGCAACGGTTCGGATTCGTCCCGCCCGAAGTCACCGCCGCGTCGAGTGACGGCGCCACCGAGAGCGCTGCGTAGCTCGCCCGCGGAAGCATGAGCTTTTAGCCTGCGCTACTCGCGATACTGGAGGCCATGCCATGAGGGCACGGGCGCCAGCTCGAGAAGCGTGGTGCCGCCTTTTGGGTCGCAGTAGCTGAACTCGCCGATTGCGTCTTCCCACGCGACCTCGAGCAGCCCGAGTTTGACGCGGTGGTCAAGCCATGCTCCGCGGAACACCAGCTTCCTCAGCCAGTAGACGAGCGATTCGCCGTCGAGCAGCGAGACCCGATCCCAGTGGCGCACGACGTAGCGACCGAGCGCGCTTCGCGGCTTCTGAATCGTCCCTTCGCTCGCGAGCTCGACGAGGTCTGCGATCGCGTCGCGGCCGAGCTCGGCGTTCGCGACCAGCCCGAGCCTCACCGCGGCGCCGTTGACTCGCTGCTCGAAGTCGACGGCGTTGAACCCGAACCGATAGCCGAGGAACTCGACGAGGTAGTCGTCGCCAGACTCGTAGTTCGGCTCGGCTGAATTGTCACTCACCAATCAAAGGATAGAGACCGTTTTCAGCCTTTCGGCGTGGGAGTGAACGCCGACGGATTCGCGTCCGGCGGCGTTCGTAGGGTGAGTACATGAAGCTCCCGTGGTCACTGACGTCGACCTCGCCGTCCGAGGTCGAGCGGCTCGTTCGCGAGCTCGAGCTGAGCCCGGTGACCGCCAGCGTGCTCGCTCGCCGCGGCTATGGCGAGCCCGCGCGCGCGCGTGAGTTCCTTGAGCCGGACGATGTCGCCCACGACGTCGCCGGACTCGGCGATGTCGATGGCGCGCTTCGGCTGCTACGGGGCGCGATCGGGAGCGGCTCGCGCATCTGCGTGCACGGCGACTACGACGTCGACGGGATCTGCGCGACCGCGGTTGCCTACTCTGTCCTTCGAGACCTCGGCGCCGACGTCAGCTGGTTCCTGCCGAGCCGCTTCGTCGAGGGGTACGGGCTCGTCCGCGAGACCGTCGACACACTTGTCGAGGATGGCGTCGGCGTCCTTCTGACCGTCGACTGTGGCATCGCCGCCGTCGACGAGATCGCGTACGCGCGCGAGCGCGGCCTCGAGGTGGTCGTGACCGACCATCACCGACCCGGAGAGCAGCTGCCCGACTGCCCTGTCGTCGCGACGAGACCCTCGAGCTACCCGTTCCCCGAGCTCTGCGGCACCGGCGTCGCATACAAGCTCATGCAGGCGCTTGCACCCGAGCGCGAGCTCGAGCCACTGCTCGACCTCGTTGCACTCGCGACCGTCGCCGACGTCGTGCCGCTCGTCGACGAGAATCGCGCGCTTACGTCCCGTGGCCTGACGCGCCTCTCGAGCACGACTAGGCCCGGTCTGCAGGCGCTGATGCGCTCTGCCCAGGTCGATCCGGCTCTTGTCGACACGGGCGCGATCGGGTTTCGCATCGCGCCACGGATCAACGCGGCAGGGCGCCTCGGGCACCCCGAGGTCGCGCTCCGACTGTTGCTCGCAGAGAGTCGCGACGAGGCCCGGGAGCTCGTCTCGCGATGCGAGGCCCTGAACCGAGAGCGCCAGGCGATCGAGGAGCGGATTACCGGCGAGGCGCTCCGTCAGGTCGACGGCTGGTCAGATGAGCTACGTGCCCGTCGCGCCTACGTGCTCTGGGGCGAGGAGTGGCACGTCGGGGTGATCGGCATCGTCGCCTCGCGGCTCGTCGAGCGCTTTCACCGCCCGGTCGTGCTCATCGCCGGCGGCGAGGATGGCTGGCGCGGCTCGGGTCGATCGATCCCCGCCTTCGACCTCTATGCCGGGCTCGAGGCGTGCGCCGATCTTCTCGACGCCTTCGGGGGGCACCGCGCGGCGGCCGGGCTGGCGATCGCCCCTGACAAGATCGAGCGCCTCGCCGACGAGCTGGCCGCCGTTGCGCGGCGCGAGCTGGTCGAGGACGACCTCGACCCGGTCGCGAAAGTCGACGCGGTCGTCCATGGCGACGAGCTCACCCTTGATCTCTGCGCAGAGCTGCGGCGCCTCGCGCCGTTTGGGCTCGGCAACCCGGGCGTCACGCTGCTCGTGCCCGGCTGTGAGCTCGTCGATGTCACGCCTGTCGGGCAGGGGAAACACCTGCGCATGGGCGTCGTGGCGAGCGCGGGCGGCCGCCAGGTGCGCTCTGGAGCGATCGCGTTCGGTCTCGGCGGACAGCTCGAGCGCCTCCGGCAGCCTGGCCGGTGGGACGTCGTCTTCCGACTCGAGGCGAACCACTGGAACGGCAGCGTCACCCCGCAGCTCGTCGTCAAGCAGATCTTCGAGTCGAGTGCCGGCTACGCGGAGCTTCGCGATCGCTTTGCGCAGGAATGGAAGGCGGGCGACGAGGCGTGGTCACGCGAGGGCGAGGAGATCTTCCGCGAGCTGAGCCTCGTCGGCGGCGAGGAGCTCTCCTTCAGGCGCCACCTGGTCGAGGCTGAGACATTTCGCGCACTGATGGCCGCCGTCGAGGGGTCCGAACTCGAAGACGAGTTGCACAAGGCCGCCTAGGTTGGGCCAATTCGACCGCCGCGCGCGCCCGGTCCCGGGGGCGGTCGGAGCTACAATCCGGACGTGAGCGCCCAGCTCGTCAGCGCCTCGGCAGACCGTCACCAGCGCTCCTTCGAGGAGCTTGTCGCGATGGTCGGCGAGTACAACCCCGACGTCGACCGCGAGGTGCTCGAATCGGCGTTCGCGTTCGCCTGTGCCGCCCACGAGGGACAGCGCCGCCGAAGCGGCGAGGACTTCATCGTTCACCCGGTCGGCGTCGCTCGAATCGTTGCCGAGCTGCGTCTCGACACCGACACGGTGGCGGCCGCGATGCTGCACGACGTCGTCGAGGACACGGAGGCGTCGACCGAGTCGCTCGTCGAGGAGTTCGGCGAGGAGGTCGCCGCGCTCGTCGAGGGCGTCACCAAGCTCACGCGCATCCAGTTCGCCAGCCAGGAGCAGGCGCAGGTCGAGAACTACCGCAAGATGATCGTCGCGATGGCCGCCGACGTGCGCGTCATCCTGATCAAGCTCGCTGATCGCCTGCACAACATGCGGACGATCGAGTACCTCGGCAAGCAAAAGCGCATCCAGAAGGCGCGCGAGACGCTCGAGGTGTACGCGCCGATCGCACACAGGCTCGGCATCCATGCGATCAAGGCCGAGCTCGAGGACCGCGCATTCCAGACGCTGCACCCGCGCAAGTACCGCGAGATCACAACGCTCGTCGACCAGCGCCGCGCCGATCGCGAGACGTATGTCGAGCAGGCCGGCGGCGTGCTCGCCGCCGAGCTGGAAGACGCCGAGATCACGGCAGAGATCTCGGGGCGTGCGAAGCACTTCTACTCGATCTACGACAAGATGGCCACCGACGGCAAGGAGTTCAACGAGATCTACGACCTCACCGCGATGCGTGTGATCGTTGCGGGCGAGGGTACCTCCGGCCAGGGCGACTGCTACGCGGTGCTCGGGATCATCCACTCGCTCTGGAAGCCGATGCCGGGCCGCTTCAAGGACTACGTGGCGATCCCCAAGCGCAACCTCTACAGCGCGCTGCACACGACCGTGATCGGGCCGCAGGGCAAGCCGCTCGAGATCCAGGTGCGCACGCGCGAGATGCACGAGACCGCCGAGTTCGGCGTCGCCGCGCACTGGCTCTACAAGGAGTCGCGCAAGGACGCGAAGGCGCAGGCGCAGAGGCTCGACTGGCTCGAGCGGCTGAACGACTGGCAACAGGAGGAGTCAGACCCGGGCGAGTTCATGCGCAGCTTCGTTGAGGACTTGACGGCCGAAGAGGTCTTCGTGTTCACGCCCAAGGGCGAGGTGAAGAACCTGCCTGTCGGCTCGACGCCGATCGACTTCGCCTATGCCGTCCACACCGACGTCGGACACCGAACCGTGGGTGCCAAGGTAAACGGCCGCATCGTTCCGCTCCACTACAAGCTGAAGAGCGGCGACTTCGTCGAGATTCTCACCTCGAACAAGCCAGACCGCGGCCCCTCACGGGATTGGCTGACGCTGGCCGTGTCTTCGCGAGCGCGTAACCGAATCCGGCACTGGATCAAGCGCGAGACGCGCGAAGACACCGAGCAGCGCGGTCGCGACACGCTCGAGCGCGCGCTGAAGAGCCACAACGTGCCCTACAAGAAATTCGCCGGTTCAGCGCTTCTGGCAGGCGTGATCCGCGAGATGAACTTCACGAAGGCTGAGGATTTCTACCTGGCACTCGGCGGCGGCAAGCTTCAGGCCGCCCGCGTCATCGAGAAGGTGATCAACCGGCTCAAGACCGACGAGGTCGCGCCAGAAGAGCAGCTGCCGCGCAAGAAGAAGGGAGCCGCGCTCCCATCCCAAACGGTCGGTGTTCGCATCCCGGGCGTCGAGGACGTGCTCGTGCGCATGGCGAAGTGCTGCACCCCGGTGCCCGGAGACGGCATCGTCGGCTACATCTCGCTGGGCAAGGGCATCACCATCCATCGCGAGGACTGTCCGAACGTCAAGGCGCTTCGCAAGAACTCCGAGCGCTTCACGACCGTGGCCTGGGAGGGCACCGGCTCACACAGCTTCCGCGTTCAGGTCGCGCTCGACGCCTGGGACAGACCACGCTTGCTCGAAGACATCGCCCGGACCTTCGCAGAGCATGGCGGGAACATCGTCGAGTACGGCGGGCACGTCGAGGATCAGATGGCCAAGAACTGGTACACGGTCGAGGTCGGCGACGTCGACGAGCTGCGCTCGCTGCTCACCTCGCTGCGCAATCTCGATTCGGTTTTCGACGCGTATCGCGTCACGCCCTCGTGACCGCACCTGAGGGCGCCGTCAGGGCGCACCTCGACTACCTCGACGAGCTGATCGTGCGCGACGCTGCGGCGGCCGACGCGCTCGGCGAGCTCGATGGGTTGCTAGCCAGCGTCGCGGGCATGCGCGAGCGGGCCGACGTCGTGACCCGAGAGCTCGAGCTCGGCCCGGCCGAGATCGAACGCCGCGCCGGTGATGTGGCCGCGGCCGAGGCAGGACGCGCCGAGGCCTGTTCGCGGGTCGAGCTCGCGACGCGTGCCGAGCAGGACGCACGCCAGTCGGCCGACCCGCTCGAGTTGCGCGAAGCGGCGAGAAACCTGACCGAGGCACGCGACTCGGCTCACATCGCCGAGCAGCGGTTTGGCGAAGCCACGGCTGCGCTACGTGTGCAGCAGGAACAGCTCGCGGCGGCCGAGCTCGAGCGACCGGAGCTCGAGGAGGGCGCCGGAGCGCTGGCCGAGCAGCTCGCCGGGGTGCCGCGCCTGCCGGGGACCGTCGCGGACGCGCCCGAGCGCCTCGTGCAGATACCGGCCTGGTCGGTCGAGACCCGGGCGGCGCTCGTCGTGGCGCGTGCGGCGGCCGTGCGCGAGCGCGAGCACGCGATCCGCGAGGCGGGCGAGATTGGAGCGCTCGTGACCGGCGCACCCGTCGCGGCCGGCTCGATCGCGACGGTCGCGACGCTCGTGCGCACGGCGGCGAGTGCGTGCTAGCGCACCAGCTGGTCGCTACTCGTAGATGTCGGGTGCCTCGAACGCGCGGACATCGGCCCGAAACGACTCGGGAATCGTCGCCGGACGCCGCTCGGCTAGGTCGATCAGGACAAGTGCCTGTTCGGCGGTGCACATGAGCTCGTCATCGCCAGCCCGGTGGACGCAGAGGCTCCAGGTCAGGCTCGTGTTTCCGATCCGGCTGATCCGCACGAAGACCTCGAGCGCCTCGTCGAAGACGGCCGGCGCGTGGTACTCGACCGTGCTCGCGCGCATCACGAACTGACGTGGGCCGAGGTCGGGCTCGAGCAAGTCGAGGTAGCGCAGGTACTCGACCCGGGCCATGTCGAAGTAGGGCAGGTAGCGGCCGTAATAGACGAGTCCCTGCGCGTCGGTGTCCGAGAAGCCCACCCGGGTAAGCGCCGAGAACTTGAACGGGGGCCGTCGCGTGGTCGGCCGGCCAGCGTCGAGAGCGGTCACTGTCTGTGCATCTCTATCTAGGCCGTGAGCAGAGCGAGGACCTCGTCACGCTTCTGCTGCATCAGCTCCTCGCTCCTGGCCTCGAGGTTGAGCCGAAGCAACGGCTCGGTGTTCGAGGGACGCACGTTCATGTGCCACTGCTCGGCGGTGATCGAGATGCCGTCGAGGTGGGTCACCTCGCCGGCGCCGCCGAAGCGTTCCTTGACCTCCTGCAGCTTGACTGCGACGTCCGGAACGCGTGTGTTCAACTCGCCCGTCAGGAAGTACTTCTCCCGCATCGGCGCGAGGATCTCCGACAGCCGCACGCCTCGCCGCGAGATCAGCTCGAGCATGAGCAGGGCCGGGATCGTGCCGGAGTCGGCCTGGAAGAAATCGCGGAAGTAGTAGTGCCCCGAGACCTCGCCAGCGAATGCCGCGTCGACGTCGCGCATCCGCTGCTTGATGAAGGCGTGGCCGACCCGGTTGACAAGCGCCGTGCCGCCGGCGGTTTCGACCGCATCGGGCACGGCCCAGCTTGCGCGAACGTCGTAGATGATCGTGGCGCCTGGCTCTTTCTCCAGCACCGCAGCCGCGAGCAGCGCCGTGATGAAGTCGCCCGGCACGAACGCGCCCGTGTCGTCAACGAAGAAGCAGCGGTCTGCGTCGCCGTCGAAGGCGATGCCGAGATCCGCGCCCTCGGCCTTGACCTTCTCGACGATGAACTCCCGATTCTCGGGCAAGAGCGGGTTGGGCTCGTGGTTCGGGAACGTGCCGTCGGGCTCGAAGTAGCACTCGACCGGGTCGATCGGCAGGCGCTCGAGCAGCGTCGACATCATCCGGCCGCCCATGCCGTTGGCGGCGTCGAGCACCACACGGAGCGGCCTGATGGCGCTCGGGTCGACGAACGACAGGACCTGCTCCGACCATGCCGCGTAGACGTCGAGGTTCTCGGCCGCCCCGGCTTGCCGGTGCGTCGCGCCGAATCCGTTTTCGATGCGGTCGCGTATGGCCGTCAACCCCGAGTCGCCGCCGACCGGCCGGGCGCCGCGCCTGACGATCTTCATCCCCGAGTACTCCTTCGGATTGTGCGAGGCGGTGACCGTTATCCCGCCGTCGAGCTCGAGCGACCCGACCGCGAAATACAGCATCTCGGTGCCAACCATGCCGATGTCGACCACGTCGGTGCCGCCGTCCAGAGAGCCGGCAACCACCGCCGCGGCCATCGCCGGGGCATGCGTGCGCATGTCGCGGCCGACGGCGATTCGCCTCGGCTCGAACTCCTCTACGAAGGCGCGGCCGACTGCGTAGGCGCCGTCCTCGTCGAGCTGTGTCGGATGAATGCCACGGACGTCGTAGGCCTTGAAAACACTCGGGTCAAGCGTCATGTCGCACCATCCTAGGGAGGTGCCTCGGCCGTCAATCCCCGGAGCATTGGCGGGGCGACCAGGTGCCACGGTCTATGTGTCCCAGGCGTCGAGCAGCTTGGCTCGCGTGGCGGCGAGATGCTCCGGCATCACCCTCGTGTCGGCCAGCACCGGCATGAAGTTCGTGTCGCCGCCCCAGCGCGGGACGACGTGCATGTGGACGTGGTCGACGATCCCGGCGCCGGCCAGCCGACCCAGATTCCAGCCGACGTTGAAACCGTGCGGCGCCGACGTCCTTGTGAGCGCAGCGATCCCTCGCGCTCCGAGCTCGTGAATCTCCGCTGCTTCGGTGCTGGTGAGGTCGCCGAACTCGCCACAGTGACGCGTCGGCGCGACCAACAGGTGCCCGGGCGCGTACGGGAACTTGTTCAGCATCACGACGGCCGCCTCGGTGCGCGTGACGAGCAGGGTGTCGGTCGGCTCGCCTTCGAGTGACACGGTCGCGGCCGCGCAGAAAACGCACGCGTTGTCGTCGTCGGCCGACTCGATGTATTCGAGCCGCCACGGGGCCCACAGCCGCTCCATTCCTAGATGGAATCAACCATCTACGGCGCCAGGCGACGCGGGCCGGGCGCGCTCACAGCCAGCGCTTCCAGCGGAAGAAGCCGAGTGAGGCCGCGAGCACCGCGCCCATGATTCCGATCACGGCCCAGAAGGCGGTTCCCGTTCCCTCGCCGGGGAAGAGCAGATTCATACCGAAGATGCCGGTCACGAGCGTGAGCGGCAGCATGATCGTCGCGATCAACGTGAGCACGCGGAGCACGTCGTTCTGCTTGTGCGAGATGACCGACTCGTTCGTCGACTCGAGCGCCTCGACGACCTCCTTGTAGTTGTCGAGCAGGTCCCACACGCGCTCGGTCGCGTCGACGATGTCGTCGAAGTACACATCGAGATCCTCGCGCAGGAAGCGCTGCGTGTAGCGGTCGAGCTGCCTGACCGTCGATCGCTCGGGCTTGATGATCTTGCGGTACGCGATCACCTCCTGCTTGGCGTTGGAGATGTCGCGCACGATCTCCTCACTGCGACCCTCGAACATCTCGTCTTCGATCGCGTCGAGCTTGAAGCCGATCTTGTCGAGGATCGGGAAGCAGTAGTCGAACAGCTCATCGAGCACGCGATAGAGGACGTAGCCCGATCCCTTCGAGAACAGCTCGTGGCGCAGCTCCTGGTCGCGTTCGCAGCGCGCGAACATGCGCGACACGGGCAGGATCTCGACGTTCGGGAGCGTGATCAGGAAGTCGGGCCCGAGGAAGAAGTCGAGCTCGGCAGCGTTGAGTCGCTGCACCTGCTTGTCGTACTTGGGGAAGTGCAGCACGGCGAACAGGTAGTCGGGGTATTCGTCGATCTTCGGGCGCTGGCGCTTCGAGAGCACGTCTTCGACGTCGAGCTCGTGGAAGCCGAAGCGCTCGGCAAGCTGCGCCGCCTCGACGGTGCCGGGGCTCTCGACGTGGATCCAGGTCAGGCCGTCCGAGCGGAGCTCGGCGCTCGTGTGGTCAGGCTGCGAGCGCGGCTCGTGAGCGGTCTGCGAACGGGCCCGACGAATGCGGGTGAGTGTCGGTCTGGCCATGGCTACTCAGAGGGTCATCCATTCGCATGCTCTAAAGGTGCAGTGTACTCCGTGATGGGCGATGCTTCACTTGCCTGCTCCACGAGGTTCCGGAACTGTCGATCGCCCATCTTGTTTCGGCAGTAGCGACCCGCGGCTCAAGCGCCGGCGCGGCGCCCGCGAGGCGCCAGGCGCGACCTGCTTGGTCGCTGCCAGCCTCGGGCGAACGAAATCGTGGAACTGACCATCTAGCGCGCCCGGCAGGATTCGAACCTGCGACTTCGTGCTCCGGAGGCACGCGCTCTATCCCCTGAGCTACGGGCGCAATATGTCGAGTCTAGCTCCGTCGTCACTTGGGGATTGGTTGTGCGTGCGTCTAGAACGTCGGTTGTGCTGGCGTTGTCGGCTGGGGCTGCCCGGGAAATCTTTTCGGCAACGGCAAGCGTTGCCAAAAAGTTCCCCGTGCCATACGGCCGACACTCCCTCACACCTGGGACATAGGGGCGTCGCAACCGGTGCTTCATCTGCGTGAGTCCGGGTCTTGCTCTTTTCCACTTGTGAGCAAGGGACCGTTGTGCGGCACGGTCCCGACGGTAGACCACGGAGGTGCCCTCGCTGGGCGTTAGGCGTGGGGCCGGGGGCGGTATGAGTGGGCGGGGATAGCTCGGTGCCGCCGTACTTTGGCGGTGCCGGGATGTCCCCACCCACCCTCTGCAGAAAGACTGTTTTCGTTCCAAACGAATGCCCGGCGCAAACTCACCGTTAGGCTGCCGCGATGCAACTGAGCCACAGGACGGTCACAGTGCGGCTCGGGTCGCCATTTCGTATTTCGCGATCGGTTACCGAAGAGACTCGCGTCGTTGAGGTCGCGATCGAGGTGGGTGGCGTCACCGGATATGGGGAGGCGGCGCCGCAGGCGCATTACGAGGAGAGTGTGGAGTCGGCGAGCGCATTTCTCGACGGGGCGAGAGAGCTTCTTGGCAACGACCCGTGGGCGTTCGATGCGATTGGACGCCGGCTCGCGTCGGTGCCAGGCGAGATGGCGGCGAAATCCGGCGTCGACGCCGCGTTGCACGACCTCTGCGGGAAGCTCGCAGGCGTGGCAGCCTGGCGGTTGCTCGGCCACGACCGGCTCGGGCCGCCGAGCTCGTGGACGGTCTGGCTCGGTGATCCCGATGACATGGCTACGCGGGCCGCTGAGGCCGCGCCACGCTTCGTGCGCCTCAAGCTGAAGCTGGGTGGGCGCGACGGCCTCGACGTCGATCGCGTGCGAGCGGTCAGCGAGGCCACCGACCGACCGCTGATGGTCGACATCAACGAGTACTGGACGCTCGACGAGGCGCTCGACTCCGTTCCTCAGCTGGCCGAGCTGGGCGTCGAGTACGTCGAGCAGCCTCTTCCAGCCGGCGACGAGGGCGGCGTGGCGCTCAAAGAGGCGTCGCCACTCCCTATCTACCTCGACGAGGACTGTCACACGCTCGGCGACGTTGCCTCCTGTGCCGAGCGGGCCCATGGCGTGAACCTCAAGCTCGCGAAAAGCGGCGGAATCCGCGAGGCCTGTCGCATGGCGCACGCAGCGCGCGCGCTCGGTCTTGGGGTGATGCTGGGATGCATGATCGAGACGGGGCTCGGCATCGCCGCCGGCTGCCAGGTCGCACCGCTCTGCGACTACGTCGACCTCGACGGAAATCTGCTGCTTGCAGAGGACCCCTGGAGCGGGGTCGACTTCGTCGACGGCGTCCAGCAACCGTCAGAGGCGCCGGGGCTCGGCGTCGCGCAGCGCGAGGCGAGCTAGGTGAAGAAGTACGTGATCCTGGCCGAGGGCTACCTGGCCGATCCGCACCACGGCAAGACGACCCGGGGCGTCGTCAGCTACGGGCAGGACGAGGTCGTCGCGATCGTCGATGCGAGCTACGACGGATCCGACTTCCAGGGCATCCCGGTGCACGACGACCTCGCTGGTGCCCTCACGCACGGGCCGGACACCGCGATCATCGGTGTTGCGCCAACGGGCGGGAGGCTGCCGCCGCAGTTCCGGGCCCAGGTCATCGAGGCGCTCGAGTGCGGCCTCGACGTCGAAGCCGGCATGCACGAGTTCCTGGCCGATGACGATGAGCTGAGCGCCCTCGCCGCGACGCACCAGGTGGAGCTCCGCGACCTCCGTCGCCCGCCTGAGGGGATTGGCGTGCCGAGCGGTGCCAACCTGCAGGACGAGGCCGACGTCGTGCTCACCGTCGGCTCGGACTGCGCGATCGGCAAGATGACGATCGCGCTCGAGCTCCACGCCGAGTCGCTGCGGCAGGGTCTGAAATCGGTATTCGTCCCGACCGGGCAGACAGGGATCGCAATCGCCGGCTGGGGGATAGCCGTCGACGCCGTCGTCGCCGACTACATCGCCGGCGCCGCCGAGCATCTCGTCGTCGAGGGAGCAAAGCGGGGCGACCTGCTCTGGATCGAGGGGCAGGGCTCGCTCATCCACCCGCTCTACTCCGGCGTCACGCTGGGCCTCTACCACGGAGCCATGCCGCACCAGCTCGTGCTCTGCCACCGGGCAGGCGACATCCACATCGACACCCGACCCGAGCACCCGATCCCGTCGCTGAGCGAGCTGATCGAGATCTACGAACGAGCCTCGCTGCCGGCACGTCGGGCGAGGGTCAGCGCGGTCGTGCTTAACACGTCGTTGCTCGACGAGCACGACGCGCGCAAAGCGCTCGAGGCAGCCCAGGCCGAGACAGGGCTCGTCGCCGGCGATCCCGTGCGCTTCGGCAGCGAGGGCGTCGCCGCGGCCGTCGCCGAGGCCGCGACGGCTCGCCGGGCTCGCGCGAGCCGCTCGACGTGATCGACAGCCGCGCCGAGCGCCTCGCGAGGCTCGTCAGCGACTACTCGCTCGGGCTACGCGACGGCGACGTCTTCAGGATCGACGGCGCCCACGAGTCCCTCGCCCTCGGCGTCCCGATCTATGAACGCGCACTCGCCGCCGGCGCACATCCCTACACGCAAATCAAGGTGGAAGGAGCCGCCGAGCAGCTCCTCAAGGTGGGAACCGATGAGCAGCTGACCTATATCGGGTCGACTGCGGCTCCTGAGCTCGAAGAGCTCGATGCACTCTTGACGATCTGGTCGGATCTGAATACACGCGAGCTGAGCGGCGTCGACCCGGCCCGGCAGAAGCTGATGCTCGACGCGCGGCAAGAGCTCTCTAAGCGACGCACCGAGCGAATCTTCTCGGGCGAGCTCCGCTGGTGCGGAGCCCTGTTCCCAACGCAGGCGCACGCCCAGGACGCGGGGATGTCCCTGCGCGCCTACGAGGAGTTTGTCTACGGCGCCTGCCACGTCCTCGAGGACGAAGATGCGGCGGCCCACTGGCGTGCCACCGCGGCCGCGTTGAAAGCGCGTGCGAGCGAGCTCGATGCCGTGAGCGAGCTACACATTCAGGGTCCCGATACCGACCTCAGGGTCGGCGTTGCAGGCCGCACCTGGATCGCCGCCGACGGCCGGCTCAACATGCCCGACGGAGAGGTGTTCACGAGCCCGCTCGAGGACCAGACGAACGGCGAGATCCGCTACACGTTCCCCGCCAGCTTCCAGGGTCGCGAGGTCGAGGACGTTCGCCTCAGATTCGAGAAGGGGCGCGTGGTCGACGCGGAAGCCGCGCGCGGAAGCGCCTACCTCGAGACGGTGCTCGAGCTCGAGGGGGCCGACATCCTTGGCGAGGTGGCGTTCGGGCTCAACTACGAGATCGACCGTTTCACGCACAACATCCTCTTCGACGAGAAGATCGGGGGCACCATGCATCTCGCCCTCGGCGCGAGCTTCCCGATGACCGGCGGCCTCAACTCAGCTCCGATCCACTGGGACATGATTTGCGACCTTCGCGAGGACGGCGAGGTGTACGCGGACGGCGAGCTGATCTGGCGGGCGGGGCACTTCCTCTGATGGACGCGCGACTCGCACGCATGGCAGACGTGCTCGTCGACTACTCGCTCGGCGTCGAGGGTGGCGATACCGTGCTAGTCAGTGGCCCGCTCGCGGCGGCCTCCTTCGCGCTGGCGGTGCAGGAGCGTGTGCTGGCGGCAGGTGGCCACGCACAGCTGCGGCTGCAGTCCGAGGAGCTCGAGGAGGCACTCGTTCGATGCGGCACGACGGCCCAGCTGGAATGGGTCAACCCGACCACGCGCCGGCTTTATGAAACCGTCGACTGCGGCGTGTTTCTCCTTGCGCCTGCCAATACGCGCGCGCTCACGGGGACCGCGGCCGAAGCCAACGCCGCGCGCCGGCGCGCCCAACACGAGCTGCGTGAGCTGCTCGAGTCGCGCGAGCAAGCAGGTGAGTTGCGGACGGTGGTGACGGCGGTGCCGACCCACGCCCTTGCTCAGGAGGCCGACATGTCGCTGCGCGACTACACCGATCTCGTCGTGGCGGCGGGCTGGCTAGACGACGACGACGCGGTTGGCGCGTGGCGGGCCTTCAGCGAACGAGGAGCGAGACTCGCGGCCCGGCTGGGCCAAGGCACGACCGTGCGCGTCGAGGCAGATCGCACCGACATCACGCTCGACGTTGCCGGGCGCACCTGGGTCGCCGCCGACGGCAAGCAGAACTTTCCCGACGGCGAGGTCTACACGGCGCCGCATGAAGGCGCGACCCAGGGGCGGATCAGGTTCCCGCACGCGACGATCATCGAGGGACGGCGGATCGAAGGCGTCGAGTTGACCTTCGTCGATGGCACGGTCACTGAGGCCCGCGCCGATCGGGGTGACGCCGACCTGCAGGCTTTGCTCGACACCGACGAGGGAGCTCGTCGGGTCGGTGAGCTCGCGATCGGGCTCAACGGGCGGATCGAGCGCTTCACGGGGGAGCCGCTCTTTGACGAGAAGATCGCCGGAACCGTGCATCTGGCGCTCGGCGCAGCCTACCCTGAATGTGGAGGAACGAACGTCTCCGCACTGCACTGGGACCTGGTCTGTGACCTGCGCGAGCAGGGCCGAGTTCACCTCGACGGCGAGGTCGTGTACGAGCACGGGAAGTTCGTCGCGGAGTGGCCTCGAGCGGACGTGGCGTGAAGCGCGAGACATAGAATCGACGCGTGGAGCTCGATGTCGTCTTCGTCGGCACGTCGGGCTCTGTTCCTACCGCCCGACGTGGTGCGCCCGCGATCCTCGTGCGTCGGGGCGGCGATCGATTCCTCGTCGACTGCGGCGAGGGAACCCAGCGTCAGCTTCTTCGCTCGACGGTCGGCCTCGTCGACGTCCCCGACATCCTGCTCACGCACTTCCATGCCGACCACTTCCTCGGCTTGCCCGGGCTGCTAAAGACGCTCGCCCTGCGTGGTCGTGAGACGCCGCTGACCGTGGCGGGGCCGGGCGGGCTCCGCGATCACTTTCACGCCCTGCGGCGTGTCATCGGCAACCTGCCATTCGAGCTCACGCTCGTCGAGCTCGACGCGGGCGACATCCTCGAGCGCGGCAAGTGCCGCGTCGAGGTGTTCGCCGTCGAGCATGGCGTCGACGCGGTGGGCTACGCCTTCGTCGAGGACGCCCGGCCGGGGCGGTTCGATGTGGAGGCCGCCCGCGCGATGGGGGTTCCGGAGGGTCGGGCATGGGGCCGGCTCCAGGCCGGCGAGACGGTCGAGCTCGACGATGGTCGAACTGTCGTGCCGGCAGACGTGCTCGCCGAGACGCGGCCCGGCCGGCGCGTTGTCATTACCGGCGACACCCGACCGGTGCGCTCTGTCATCGAAGCCGCCAACGAGGCCCAGCTGCTCGTCCACGACGGCACCTTCAGCGAGGAAGAGGCCGAACGAGCAGTGGCGACGGGTCATTCGACGGCGCGCGAGGCCGCCGAGATCGCGCGTTTCGCCGGCGTCGAGCTGCTTGCCCTCGTCCATCTCTCGTCGCGTTATGGGGGATCGGAGATCGCCAGCGAGGCGCGGGAGGTCTTCGAGAACACCGTGGTGCCGCGCGACTTCGACCTGATCCAGGTGCCCTACCCGGAGCGCGGTAGCCCGATTCTGCACCGGCGCGCAGCCCGCGCCGAGGGCGCGCGGGGAGCTGAACCAGTGCCCGCCGGCGGCACCTAGACGGGCCACGGCGCTCCGAACCACCCTTTCGAGGGTTCTCGGTACCGCTTTTGGTCAAAGTACGTCACACTTCCGAGGGACGCACCACCTGCGGAACCGGCGTCTGCGGCACCGGGCACTGGCGAGATCTGCGGCACCGAGAGCATGACCGAACCCACCCACAACATCGATCTGGCTGCGAGCATGGCCGTAGCCCGGCGCGCCTAGTGGCGAAGTACGTCGTTACAGGCTGCGCGGGTTTCATCGGCTCGCACCTCGCCGAGGCGCTGATCGAGCGCGGCGACGACGTTGTCGGTGTCGACAACTTCAGCGCCTACTACGAGAGAAGCCTCAAGGAGCACAATCTGGCCCGCCTTCGTGACGAGAATGCCTTTACGCTGGCCGAGCTCGATCTCGCTGTCGACTCGCTTGACGCGGTCGCGGGCTCCGCCGACGGGATCTTCCATCTCGCCGCACAGCCAGGCGTTCGTGCCAGCTGGGGCCAGGAGTTCGACCCCTATGTGCGCGACAACGTGCTCGCAACCCAGCGAATCTTCGAGCAGGCCTGCCGAAACGATCTACGCGTCGTCTGGGCCTCCTCGTCCTCGGTCTACGGCAACGCGGCGGCCTACCCCACGCACGAGGACATGGCCCCGCAGCCGATCTCGCCCTACGGTGTCACGAAGCTCACCTGCGAGCAGCTGAGCTCGGCCTACCGCGACGCGCTCGAGCTCGACGCCGTCGCAATGCGCTACTTCACCGTCTACGGGCCGAGGCAGCGTCCCGACATGGCTTTCACGCGGATCGCGCAGTCGCTCGTCCAGAGCGGCGCGTTCACGCTCTATGGCACCGGCGAGCAATCGCGCGACGTCACCTACGTCTCGGATGCGGTCAGCGCCACGATGCTCGCGATGGAGCACGCACAAAGCGGCGCTGTCTTCAACGTTGGCGGCGGCGACGAGGTGACCCTACATCGCGTAATCGAGTTGTTCGAAGAGGCGAGCGGCGCATCGCTGACCATCGCCTCTGCGCCGAGCGCGAACGGCGATGCCCGCCGGACGTCGGCCGACACGACGCGCGCGCGCACCGAGCTCGGCTGGGAGCCGGCGGTGTCAATGTGCGACGGAGTTCGCGCCCAGCTCGAGTGGATCACGCGAGCACCGAGCCTCGGCGAGCTCGTCGGCTAGATGGGGCCAGCCCGAAACCCACGAAATCGCAGAATCAACCACCTTGATCGTCTAATAGGTGCTTCCCGGGCGCGCGAGACTCCATACACTGAAGACCCGCATGCCCGGCGCGGCAGCTGCGGCACGGGGGAAGAATTCCTTGAGCTGCGCTCTTCTGGCGCCGAGTAAGTAACCATGGAAGTCCAGGGCTTCATTCCGCTTCTGCGCCGCTGGTGGTGGCTGCTTGTTCTCGGCACTGCCGTGGCGGGCGTCGTGTCGTACGCGATCACGACGCGCATCGACCCGACCTACGAGGCCGAAGTCGGTCTGTTGACCGGTCCCATCTCGACCGACGAGGGCACAGTGAGGGCGTCCGGCGCGCTGGCGCGCACGTATGCGGAGCTCGCCATAAGCGGGCCGCTCCTCGAGCGAACGGCGGGTCGCCTCGGGCTGACGACGCCAACCGAGGATCTGCGAGAAGCCGTCCGCTCCTCGTCGAACGAGGTCAGCCGGATCGTCACCATCCGCGTCAAGGACTCGATTCCGCAACGCACGGCGCTCTTCGCCGAGACGCTCGGCCGCGAGCTGATCAGGCTCAGTGAAGAGGTCTCCGCCGAATCGACGGAGTCGGTCGAAGAGCTGATGCGCCAGGACGAGATCGTGGCGCTGACCAATCGCCAGCAGGCGCTTATTCGCCAGGCGGCGACGCGAGTGTTCGGCTCTCCGCTCGCCGGGCAGCTCTCGATCGTCGATCCACCCGAGATCCCGACGACTCAGGTTGCGCCAAAGGTCGCGCTGCTGACGGCGCTCGCCGCGATCGCAGGCCTGATCGGAGCAGGGCTCCTCGCGCTTCTGCGCGAGTCGGTCCGACGGCCGACCGACTCCTACGGCGAGCCTGTCACTGACGCCCTCGATGTGCTGCCGGACGACGTCGCCCGTGAGTCGATCCCGACGCGAGTCGTCGTCGAGTCGTTGCCGTCCCGTGAATCGGCGGACTAGGCGAGCGGCGCTAGGCGCGTCGGACGCGTTCCCAGACGGCCTCGCGGCGGCCGGTCGCGAACTGCCAGAGGCCGCGCACGGTGGCGAGATTCGCACGGCAGAAGTAGTACGGGATGAACAGCAGACGGCTGCGTCGGCCGAGCCGCTCTGCCAGCCAGCCCAGCGCGGCGAGAGCGTAGAACCCCAGCTGCGCCACGAGCAGAGCGAGCGCCCAGACGTGATCGACTGCGAGCACCGCGTTGCTCGCGAGGGCCGCCAGCATCCACACCGGGACAAGTGGTCGCAGACCCTTGTGCGAGAGCAACTTGAAGGCGAGCCCCGGCTGGGTGCGAAGCATGCGCGGCAGCAGCTGTACGAGCGCCTGGGCGCGCCCGGTCACGAGGCGCGAGCGGCGGGTCAGCTCATCGCCGGAGGTCGCCGAGGCACGCTCCAGCGAGACCGCGTTCGGAGCGTAGATAACGCGCCAGCCTGCGCTCGCGGCCATCATCGCCTGCACGAAGTCCTCGTTCATAGTGCCCTCGGGTGGCGCCGGGAAGGCGTCGCGACGAAACGCGATCATCTCTCCGTTGACGCCGGTGGTCGAGCCGCTCGCGCTCTCCCAGGCGCGGATCTTTGCCTCGTAGCGCCAGTAGGCGCCCTCGACGGCGTCAAGAGGGCGGCCGCTGCCGTCGTCGATGACCTTCCTGCCTGTCACGACGCCAACGGCGGGGTCGGCGAACGGCGTGACGACGGCCCACGCCGAGTCGGCCGGGTAGCGGTTGTTCGCGTCCGAGAAGAGGAGTACTTCGCCGCGGGCGGCATCGGCACCGCGGTTCATTGCCGCCATCTTTCCGCGTCGCTCCGATTCGTGGATGACGGTCGCGCCGGTGGCCCGGGCCCGCTCAGGGGTTGCGTCATCGGAGCCGTCAGTGACCACGAGCAGCTCGAGTCTCTCGGCCGGGTAGTCGAGCGCGCGCAGGTTCTCGACGCGCGCTTCGATCTCGGACTCCTCGTTGAAGGCGAGGACGATCACGCTGAGCGCTGGTGCGAAGCCAGGCTCGGTGCGCAGCGGCCGCGGCCGCGCGTGCGCCAGCAGCGCCGCGACCGCCGGGTAGCCGACGAACGTATAGGCGAGCGCGGCAAGCGAGATCGCGAGAAGCGCGGTCATGGTCTCACCTTACGCCGCTCGAGCAGATCGGCATTCATTCGGACTAGATCGGCGGCGGGAGGCTAGCCCCTTGAGCAGCGTCGAGACGCCGCCACTCGAGTCAGCCGCGGAGGGCAGGCTCCAGCTGCCGCCCGGCGGCGGCTCACGCGAGCGCCTCGCGACCCTATTGCTGGTCGCGGGCGTTGTCGTCTCATCGATCGCTCTCGGCGGCATCGCGGTCTGGAACCCGCTGTTCGCGATCGCCGTCGTCGCGGCGGCCGCACTCGGGCTCGCGGTCCTCATCCGCCCCGAGCTGGGGACTATGGTCACCCTCTTCCTCGTCTACGCCAGCGTTCCGGCGGTCGCCGTCAACTCGCAGGACCTCCCGCAGGCGGTCGGCGCGCTCGTGCCCTTCCTACTGGTGATCCCGGCCGCGTACTTCCTCTGGCGCGGGCAGGCCGTGATCTTCGACCGGAATCTGGGGCTGATCGTGCTGCTCTTCGCCGGCTCTGTCGCGTCGTCGCTGACCGCGGTCGACCAGGACGTCGCTCTGCGCAAGATGCTGACGCTCGCGCTCGAGGGCATCATCACCTACTTCCTCATCGTCAACGTCGTCAGGACGAAGAGCTCCCTGCGAATGGCGATCTGGACCTTGCTCGCTGTTGGCGCCATGCTCTCGAGCCTCTCGGTGCTGCAGGCTGCAACGGGAACGTTCGACCTTCCCTACGGCGGGTTCGCGCTCGTGGGCTCCGACTTCTTCCGTGGCCTCACGGACACGCCGCGGCTCGCGGGCCCGCTGGGCGACCCCAACTACTACGCGCAGATCCTGGTCGCGCTCGTGCCGATGGCGCTGCTCCGGATGCGTGACGAGGCGAGCCCCCTGCTGAAGCTGACGGCGGCGACGACCGTGGGCCTGCTGCTCGCCGCGATCGGGCTCACCTACTCGCGCGGCGCGGCCCTCGCGCTGGGGGCGATCCTCGTCCTGATGGTCGTCTACCGCTACACCAAGGTGCGCAATGCGCTCCTCGCCGCTGTTGCCGCCGGGCTGCTGATCGCGTCGATTCCCGATCTGCGTGACCGCGTCACCTCGATCTCTGACGTCGGTGCGAGCGCAACGAGCGTCGAGGGCGACAACCCCGAGGCCGACGAGTCGGTCAGGGCGCGCTGGACCGAGACGCGCGCCGCCGCGCTCGCCTTCGCCGACCAGCCGATTCTGGGCGTCGGCCCCGAGAACTTCCCGCTCGTCTACCAGGAGTACGCGGCCCGGATCGGCGTCGGGATCCATACGCGCGTCCGCTCGGGTGAAGCTCGCGGCGAGATCCCCGAGCGCGAGGCGCACAACCTCTTTGTCGGGATCGCCGCCGACCTGGGTCTGGTCGGGCTTATCGCGTTCCTCGCGATTCTCTGGACGGCGATGTCCGGTCTCTCGCGGATTCGCCGGCGCGCCGCGGCGATCGATCCCGAGATAGCGAACTACGCGACGAGCTTCTTCCTCGCTCTCGTTGCCTACAGTTGTCGCCGGGCTATTCCTGTCGCTGGCCTTCGAGCGTTACCTGTGGCTGTTGCTCGCCCTCTCGACCGCGACCGTCCTGATCGGTCGGCGCGTGCTGCGGAGCGCTCAGGACAGGGCCGCGCGCAGGAACGCCGCGACCCTGTCGAGCTGAGCCTCGAGCGTCTCGCTTCCTGCCCGCGCGAGTCCCTCGCCGATCAGGGCCGAGCGCAGATCTGCGTCGAGGCGGAGGCGCTCGAGCGCGTCGACGGCCGCCTGGGCGTCGTCGGGGGGAATGAGCAGCCCGTTGCTCTCATGCTCGATCGCGCCCGCGACCCCGCCGACCGCGGTCGCCACGATCGGTGCTCCGGCGGCCTGCGCCTCGGCCAGCACTTGCGGCAGCCCCTCGGTGCGCGACACGTGCAAGAACGCGTGCGCGCGCCGGTACTCGTCCCAGAGCTTCGGGCCGTTCGCGACGTAACCGGCTAGGTCGACCACGTCCCCGAGCTCGAGCGCAGCCACTCGCTCGCCCAGTGCGCCGTGGAGCGGGCCATCGCCGATCACCCTCAGCCTCCAGCCGGGGAACCGCTCGCGAAGCCGAGCTGCGATCTCGGCGAGCAGAAGTGGGTTCTTCTCGGCGTCCAGGCGACCGACGCTCAGGACACGCAGCTCACCGTCCCAGCGCTTGTCGCGTGCGCCGTCCAGATCGGCGAGATCCCCGGAGGAGATCAGCGAGAAACCCGTCTCGAGAACCGGCGCGCCGCGCCCGTAGGCAGCTGCGAGCTCGTGACCGAGAGCGACGGTCGGGCAGTGCCGAGCCAAGCGGCGAAAGGCCTGCTCGAGCCCGCGCGCGACCGGGACCGCCCACGCCCAGAGCCGGCTTGGCAGCCGGTGGCGGATGTAGCTCGGGTAGTCCTGCCGCACGCCGAGCACGACCGGCGTTCCGTGGCGGCGGGCGGCGCGCGCGAGGCCAACAGCGACTGGGTGAGGCCCAAATACCCAGACCAGATCGAGTGAATCCAACTCGGCCAGAAACGAGTGTCGGGCGCTGCGGTATGCCCGCAGCTGGCCACCGATCGACGTAATCCGTGGGTAGTGGGGTAGCTCGACGAAGCGCACGCCTTCGCGCGGAAGCCGATAGTGGCTGCGGTCGGGCTCGGGCTTCACCCTGCCGAAGAGGACGACCTCGTCGACACGCGGCGGGAGGGCTGTTACGAAGCGGATGAAGGCCTGGTGGGTCGAGAGGCCATCTGGATCGCGGCGATAGAGCAGATCGGAGAACACGCCGACTCGGCTGCGCGGAGACGAGCTCGCGATAGCGGTTTGGTCGCTGTCGCCGGGGCCTGGTGCGCGCGCTGTCTTGTCGCTCACGGGCCGACCGGCAGCAGCTGCGCGCGCAGTAGCGGCAGCGTCGCGCGCACGCCCACGTTGATCCGATTGAGCCGCAGGGGGTTGTCCTGCGCCAGGCTGTTGCGTCCTCGGCGGGTCGTGAAGGCGACCTCGAACGGCGAGGCCTCGAGCCCTTCGAGCAGC
The DNA here is from genome assembly GCA_965223695.1 of Gaiellaceae bacterium. GTDB lineage: Bacteria > Actinomycetota > Thermoleophilia > Gaiellales > Gaiellaceae > JAUVPB01. Next base: position 117,391 of record CBDCXJ010000044.1, read on the forward strand.
TCCTCGGTATGCGAGCCTCCGGGGTAGGCGAGCGCGGGCGGGGCCTCGCCGAGCCGTTCGACGAGGTCGGCGTGCGAGCCCTCGGCCTCGCGAAGCGCTTCCTCGAGCGGGAGCTTCGCGAGGAGCGGGTGGGTCTGTGTGTGAGCGGCGAGCGTGACGCCGGCGCTCTGGAGCTCGACGAGCTCTGCCCAGGAGAGGACTGCCGGGCCGGGTGGCGGCGCCTCGAGCGAGCGACAGAGGGCGTCGACCTCGGCGAGCGCCTGGCGATGGTCGATCTCCTCGAGCGCTCGCCCGATCGATCGGCGCGCGTGAGCGCGCTCCGAGTCGGTGCCAAGCGAGAAGGTGCCCACTCCCGTTGTCACGCTCTGGTGCGCCCCGGCCCTGAACAACGCGGCATGGAGGCGGTCCCACCAGAAGTGGCGGTCCGGCTGGTCGGGATAGGCCGTTGGAACGAACAGCGTCACCGGCAGCTCGTAGCGCGCCAGGCTTGGCCAGGCGTGCGTTGCGAAGTCGGTGTAGGCGTCGTCGAAGGTGATCAGAATCGCGCCCGGCACCAGCTCTCGTTCTCCGCGGACGGCATCCACGACGTCGTCGAGCGACACGACCCGGCTGGTCGACGCCAGGTACGAAACCTGCTCGACGAAGGCGGACGGCGTTGCACTCAGGAGCGCCGGATGGAGGTCGGCTCGCTCGTCACGGTCGGCGACGCGGTGGTACATGAGGATGTGGAGTGAGCTCCTTCGAGGGCGAAGAACACGCTCGAGCAGCGAGACGGCCGCTCGCGTTGGAGCGCTGGCGCCGAGTCGTCTGGCGACACCTCGTACGCTCATCTGCGAGCCCCGATGGACCGTTTGCTCACTCCCGACATGATGGCAACTCCTTCGGAGTTGCCACGGGAACGCCGCGGCGTTCCCGTGGCCTTGGCGGCGAATTGTGCGGAGTTGCTTGTGGGAACGCGGCAACGCCTGCGCGTTTCCGTGGCGGCGACGTCGCGTGGCTGCGTCAGGCGCCGGTGCGGCGGAAGACCGACGCTACGGTCAGTGCGAGAATCCGAAAGTCGAGCGCGAGCGACTGGGCCTCGATGTAAGCGATGTCGAGGCGCAAGCGCTCGTCGAAGGACATCTCGTGGCGGCCCGTTACTTGCCAGAGACCGGTGATGCCGGGAACGACCTCGAGTCGACGCGTGTGCCAGAGGTCGTACGTGCTCGCGGCAAACGATGTCGGCCGTGGGCCGACGAGCGTCATGTCGCCCGTCAGCACGTTCAGGAGCTGAGGGAGCTCGTCGAGGCTCGTCTTGCGCAGGAAGCGCCCCACGCGGGTAACGCGCGGATCATCGACGACCTTGAAGTCGGGCGCGGTCAGCAGGTTGAGATGCGCCAGCTCGGCCTTGAGCTCCTCGGCGTTCTTGACCATCGTGCGGAACTTCCACATGCCAAAGCGGCTGCCGTGTAATCCGGTGCGCTGCTGGCGGAACAGCGCCGCTCCTGGCGTGTCGATGCGTATCGCGAGGGCGATCAGGCCCATAAGCGGGAGCACCACAGGAAGGGCGACGATGCTCAGCAGCAGGTCGACCGATCGCTTGAGCAGGCGATACGGCTGCTTCGATGCTCGGGGCGCCATCGTGTCTAGCGCGCTGTGTCTTGTGCGTCGGTCACGAGTTGCTTGTCGCTCGCCCGCTCGCCGTTGCCGCCCGGATCGCCGTTGGTGCTCGCGTTTCCGTTGCCGGTCGGCGGTGCGGGAGCGATCTCGGTCCACTCGATCGCGCCGCCGCGATGGCGGGTGCGCCGGCGCAGCAACCGTCGAAGGTCGAGGCGGCGTCGGCCGTGGTCGCTGCCGTTGCCGTTCGACGAGGCGTGAACCTCGCCAAGCATGTCGGCGTCGCCGAGCACGAGCTCGATCAGCAGTCCGCCGGTAAGGCCGTCTTCGGGGAAGCAGGCAATCGTGGTCGAGAGCTCGACGCCCACCGCTGCCGCGAGGCGTCTGACGAAGCCCGTCGCATGGTTGCGATCGCATTCGGGTAGCAGGTAGACGAAATCTCCGTCGGATACCCAGACGCGGTCGAGCACACGCAAGCATGAGCTGAGCTGCTTGCGTACGAGCTCGCTTGTTGGACCGTGCCCGTTCTGCGCATGCATATGGTTGGTGCGCGAGCGGACGTACTTTCGCAGCTTCCGCCCTCGCGCGGCCCAGAAGCTGCTCCACTCGATGCCGCCGAGGTCGACGTAGGGCATCGGCGTGGCCGGGCCCGTGACCGTCGCGAGCGGCCCGGCCGCCTCGCACAGCGACGTGTGCCAGCTCGAGCCGATCTCGGTTCCGTGAAAGACGGCCGTCAACCATTCATCGGATCGCTCACGCAGTAGCGCGCTCACGCTGCGCGAGAACGCAGCCTCGTCCTCCTCGCGACACGCCGGCTGAAAGTGGTCGCCGAGGTCGGCACCTGCAAAGCGCAATACCCGTGAGCGGCGGGTGCGAACGAGCGGAAGAACACCCTGGCACTCGCCGTCGGTGCTACCCGACACGATCACGAATGGCTCGGCCTCGTCGCTGTAGTGGTCGAACCAGGCGCGGTACCACTCTGGTGTCACGAACGGGTTGCCGCGCTCTTCGGCGAGCTCGCGCCAGGCATCGTCCCAGGCTTCGAGCTCCTCGAGCCGGGTGATGAGCTGGACCGCGTTGGGAGCCCGTGTCTGAAGCGCACGCACTGCTTTGGATTGTGTAGGGCTAGGCCGACGGAGTCGAGGCGAAGCTCACGACCGCGCCCGGCCCGGATGCGCCTCAGCCCTCCGGCCGGCCGCGATGCTAGCCTCCAAGAGCCTTTAACTCGGTCCAGAGAGGCCGGAAAGGAGTCGTACGTGGCTGCCCAAGACCTGCTCGGTAAGACCCTGCTCGACCGTGAGGCGCTCGGCCGAACGATCGCTCGCATCGCTCACGAGATAGCCGAGCGAAACAGCGACCTCACCAGTCTCGCCCTCGTCGGAATTCACACGCGAGGCGTGCCGATCGCCCATCGGCTGCGCCGGCTGATTGCGGAGTTCACCGATGTCGAGCCCGAGCTCGGCACGATCGACATCACCTTCCACCGTGATGACCTGCATGTGCGAGCCAACGGCACTGCCCCTGTCGTGCAGCCGGTCGTCAAGGCAACCAGGCTCGACTTCCAGCTCGAGGGCACGACCTGCGTGCTCGTCGACGACGTGATGTACACCGGGCGCACCGCGCGCGCCGCGATCGAGACGCTCTTCTCCTACGGACGCCCCGCGCGCGTACAGCTCGCCTGCATCGCAGACCGAGGCCATCGCGAGCTACCCATTCGACCCGACTACGTTGGCAAGAACCTGCCGACCTCACGTGACGAGCGGATCCAGGTGCAGCTCGTCGAAATCGACGAGGTCGACCGCGTGATTCTCGTCAAGGAGGAGGAAGACAGTGCCTGAGGAGACCACGCTTCGGCCGGTACTGCGCGACGAGCTGCTGCCGCCGTCTCGCAGTGCTCGGCGCCACCTGATCTCGATCGCCGAGCTCGAGCGCGACGACGTCGAGCGCATCCTTGGGCTCGCACGCACCTTCTCGCGTTCGCTCGATCGTGACCTGAAGAAGCTTCCGACCCTGCGCGGGCGGACGATCATCAACCTCTTCTACGAGCCCTCGACGCGGACGTCGTCGAGCTTCGAGCTGGCCGCCAAGCGGCTCTCTGCGGACGTGATGTCGATCAAGGCCACCGGCTCCTCGACCGAGAAGGGCGAGTCGCTCAAGGACACGGCGCTAACGCTCGACGCCTACGACCCCGACATCGTCGTCATCCGCCACGCGTCGATCGGCGCGCCGAATGTCGTTGCCCGCTATGTCGACGCGCACGTCGTCAACGCCGGCGATGGCAAGCACCAGCACCCGACCCAGGCGTTGCTCGACCTGCACACGATTGACGAGGAGTTCGGGGCGACCGACGGTCTTCACGTCGCGATCGTCGGCGACGTCCTTCACTCACGCGTCGCACGCTCGAACATCCAGGCGCTCGTGCTCATGGGCGCGCAGGTCACGCTCGTGGGGCCGCCTGCGCTGATGCCGCGGGGAATCGAGGCGCTCGGCTGCGAGGTCGCTCACGATATTGATGCGATCCAGTTCGCCGACGTCGTCTACGTCCTACGGATGCAGCGCGAGCGCATGGAGGCGGGCGCCAACTTCGTGCCGTCGCTGCGCGAGTACTCGGCACGGTGGGGAGTCACCCCGGAGCGGCTCTCGAGCGGACAGCGCGTCATGCACCCGGGGCCGATGAACCGCGGTGTCGAGATCGCCCCCGAGGTCGCCGACGCGGCCTCGTCGCTCATTCAGCGCCAGGTGCGAAGCGGGCTCGTCGTGCGGATGGCCGTCCTCTACGACCTGCTGACCGGTGGCCCCGTTGTGGCGGCGACGCCGGCAATCGTCAGCGAGGTGGCCTGATGCATACCCGGCCCGGGCCAGCGAGGGAGCGCCGATGGCTGTAGCAACCAGCACTGCCCGCCTGTGGTGCCGTGCGGCCGACCCCATCGACATGGTCGTTGCAGGCGCACGCGTGGTCGATCCGCTCGAGCGGATCGACGAGACGCTCGACGTCACCATCGAGGAAGGCGTGATCACAGAGCTCGAGCCCGCGCGCTCGTCGCGCTCGAACCTGCTCCTGACACCGGGATTCGTCGACCCGCATGTGCACCTGCGCGCGCCCGGCCGCGAGGACGAAGAAGATCTCACTAGCGGGTCGAAAGCGGCGGCGGCCGGTGGCTACTGCGCGATTCTGGCGATGCCCAACACCGACCCCGTCGTTGACTCGGCGGCCGTGCTCGGCGCGCTCGTCGACGAGGCCAAGGCGAATGCCGACGTGCCGATCGGCTTCTTCGCGTCGATCAGCCGCCGGCTCGAAGGCGAGGAGCTCACCGACATGGTCGAGCTCGCCGAGTGCGGTGCCGTCGGCTTCACCGACGACGGACGACCGGTGCGCTCGGCCGGCTTGATGCGCCGCGCTCTGCAGTATTCGGGGGCGGCCAGGCGCGTGCTCTCGCTCCATGAGGAAGAGCCGAGCCTGACTCGCGGCGGCCATATGCACGAGGGCGCGGTGTCGGCAGAGCTCGGTGTCGGCGGCTGGCCTTCGATCGCCGAGAGCGTGATGGTCGAACGCGATGCCGCGCTAGCCCAGTACGAGGGCCGACCCGTTCACTTCATGCATCTCTCTGCGCTCGAGTCGGTCGAGGCGCTGCGTCGCGCGCGCGAGCTCGGCATCGAGGCCAGCGGCGAGGTCTCGCCCCACCACCTGTGCCTGACCGACGACGCGGTGCGAGGCCTCGACACCAACCTGAAGATGAACCCGCCGCTGAGAACCGAGACCGATCGTCAGTCCCTGATCGAGGCGCTTCGTGATGGGACGATCGAGGCGATCGCCACCGATCACGCGCCCCACGCGCTACACGAGAAGGAGCGGCCTTTCGAGGAGGCGCCCTTCGGCGTGACCGGCCTTGAGACTGCCTTCGCCGCGCTCTACACCCGGCTTGTGAAGAGCGGGAAGCTCCCGCTCGAGCTGGTCATCGAGCGAATGACCTCGGGCCCGGCGCGAATCTTCGGCCTCGCACCACCGCGCATCGCCGTCGGTGAACCGGCGAACCTGGCGTTGATCGACTTCGAGCAGGAATGGCTTGTCGGCGAGGACGGCTTCCGCTCGCGCTCTGCGAACTCCTGGTTGCTCGGCGAGCGTCTCACGGGGCAAGTCGTGATGACGATCGCGGCGGGGCGACTCGCCTACGCGGCATGAGCGGCCGCGCGCGCGCGAGTAGCGGCGCTCGCCTCGAGTCTGTCCGTGTTCTCGGCGTCGAGCGGGTCGGGACGTACAGCCTGCTTCGGGTCGAGCGCAAGGGCATCGACCCGGGCCAGCCCGGCCAGCTCTTCATGCTTCGCGCCGGCTCACTGCTCTTGCCTCGACCGATGAGCCTCTGTCTCGCCTCGCCGGGTGAGCTCGGCTTCCTGATCGACGTGATCGGGCCGGGCACCGAGGCGCTCGCCGGCCTGTCGCTGGGAGAGACGCTGCGGCTGTTCGGCCCACTCGGGCACGGGTTTCCGCCTGCGGTCAGCGAGCCCGTGCTGGTCGGCGGCGGGATCGGCATAGCGCCGCTCCCCTATCTGAGCCAGCGCCTCGGCGGGCCTCCGGCCCTGCTCGGCTTCCGCTCGGCTGCTCACGCAGAGGCTGCCGAGCTCGTGCCGAACGCCGACGTCGTCATCGACCCCGTGCTCGTGACCGAGCCGCTCGCCGAGCGGCTCGCCGGCCTACCCGAGACGACGCCGCTCGCGTGCGGCCCAGAGCCGATGCTCGCAGCCGTCGCACGGCTCTCGCCCAGGGCCTGGCTCGCGCACGAGGCTCCGATGGCCTGCGGCTACGGCGCCTGTTACGGCTGCGTGGTCGAGATCGATGGAGAGCTGAAGCGTCTGTGCGTCGAGGGTCCGACGCTTCTCGCCGAGCGGCTTTGGCCGGCGTCGGTCGGCCCGGCCGAGCCTGCTCATGTCGCGGTCACAGTCGATGTGGAGCTGGTCGCGTGACCCGGATCCTCAACGCCTCGGGGTGTCTCGACGCACTCGTGGCGCCCGAGGTCGCGAACACGCTCGACATCTTTGTCACGAAGACCGTCACCCCTGAGCCGCGCGCCGGCAATGCCCCGGTTCGCATTGCCGAGACCGACGTCGGCATGCTCAACTCGATCGGGTTGGCGAACCCGGGCATCGAGTCCTTCGTCAGCGATCACCTGCCTACGCTCGAGCGGCTCGAAGTGCCGCTCTGGGTGTCGGTCGGGGGCTTCTGCGCAGCCGACTTCGCACGCTGTTGCACGGCGCTCGACGGGAAGGCAAGCGTCGAGACGATCGAGCTGAACGTCTCATGCCCGAACGTCACCGTGCCGGCCGACGCGGCCTCCGAGATCGTCGAAGCCGCGCGGGCCGCGACGACGAAGCCGCTCTACGCGAAGCTCTCGCCCACGCTTCCCGATATCGCCGAGGTCGCCGGTGCGGCGGAGCGAGCTGGAGCCGACGGGCTCACGCTGACGAACGCGCTTCGCGGCCTCGCCCTCGACCCGAGGACACTGGCGCCGCGTATCGCGACGGCCACGGCCGGGTTCTCGGGTCCCGCGCTGCGACCCGTTGCGCTGGCCGCCATCTATTCGTGCGCGGCGGCCACGCGCCTGCCGATCGTTGGCCTGGGCGGTATCGAGACCGGTGAGCACGCGCTGGCCTTTCACGCGGCAGGTGCATCAGACATCGCGCTCGGCACGGTTTTGTTTGCCGACCCTCTTGCGCCAGAACGCGTGCGGAGCGAGCTTGCCGCGGCCGCGGAGCGCCACGGCTTCGCCTCGGCGGCCGACCTTGTCGGGGTCGCTCACGACGATCGTTCGCGCCGTGAGGAAGGGGCGCTGAGCGTCGACGGAGAGCCAGTGCTGTTGCCCAATAAGGCAACCGTGGCGACCGTCGTGTAACACTCCCCTTGAAGGCTCGGTCGCGGTTGCCTACAATCCTGCGCGCCATGACGGCGACGAGATCCCAAACCAAGGCGCCGTCCCGTTCGCTCGATCAGCGTATGGACGCTCTTCGGCGCGCGAACGAGGTTCGCGTTCGGCGTGCGAAGCTCAAGAAGGAGTTGAAGACGGGCGTCGTCAGCATCGACGAGGTTCTCGACAACCCACCCGAGTACGTCGGCACGGCCAAGGTGTTCGACATCCTGCTCGCCGCGCCCAAGTTCGGCCGGGTCAAGGCCGCACGCTTCCTCAAGCACTGTCGGATCAGCCAATCGAAGACGGTTGGAGGTCTCTCCGAGCGTCAACGGGCCGAGCTCGTAGGCCTGCTTCGGCGCTGAGCGGCAACCCCGCAGCCCGTAGGGCCCTCGAAGAGCGGGCCGGCAGGCTGTTCGTCGTCACCGGGCCCTCGGGCGCCGGCAAGGGCACGTTGATTCGCGAGCTCCTCGCCCGACGACCCGAGCTCGAGGTCGCAGTCTCGGCGACAACCCGGGCCAGACGCGAAGGAGAGACCGATGGCGTCGACTACTACTTCCTCGGCGACGCCGCGTTCGACGTCGCCATCGCCGACAACGCGTTTTACGAGCACGTCGAGTACGTGTCCGGACACCGCTACGGCACGCTCGAGCGCGAGGTCGACCGCATTCTCGATGCGGGAACCAGCTGCGTGCTCGAGCTCGAGACGCAGGGCGCACGCGCGGTCAAGGAGCGGGAGCCCCGGGCGGTGACGATCTTTATCGCCTCGCCGTCCTTCGAGGAGCTGACCCGGCGCCTGACGGAGCGCGCGACCGAGAGCGCAGGCGAGATCGATGAGCGACTGGCGCTCGCCAGGCGCCAGATGGCAGAGGCGTCGCTCTTCGACCACGTCGTCGTCAACGACTCGGTCGTGCGGGCAGCCGCTGAAGTCGTTGCAATCGCGGATCGAGCGCTGGGCGAGCACTAACCGTCTAACGGCTCCGCAGAGCCACACGGCGGCCAGCAGCTACACTCGAAGGCGATGACGAGAGTACGTGTCGACCATGTCGTGGCCAACGCCGACGACTCGCGCTACGGCGCGGTGATCATGGCGGCCAAACGAGCGCGGCAGCTGAACAACTACCACCACCAGCTCGGCGAGGGAACGTTCGACGAGTCTCCGCCGCCGCTCGTCGAGACGCGATCGAAGAACTACCTGACGATCGCGCTCGAAGAGATCGGTAGCGGCAAGATCAAGCTCGTCGGGGACGACTAGCCCCGAGCCGCTCGTCGCTCGGGCGACGACTCAAAGCTGAAAGCACCTGATGGCGCACGTGATCATCGGCGTCACCGGCGGCGTCGCCGCGTACAAGAGCGGCGAGATCGTCAGGCAGTTCGTCAAGGCCGGTGACGAGGTCACGCCGATCCTGACGAAGGCGGCCGAACGCTTCGTCGGCCGAAGAACTTTCGAGGCGCTCGCACGTCGCTCCTCGCCCGACGACCTGTACCCGCATCTGGCCGGCGCCGACCTGCTCCTGATCGCGCCGCTCTCTGCCAACACGCTCGCCAAGCTCGCCTCAGGGCTTGCCGACAACGTGCTCACCCAGCTCGCGCTCGCGTTCCCGGGCCCGATTGTCGTCGCACCCGCAATGAACACACGCATGTGGGATCACGCGGCGACACGCGAGAACGTGGAACGACTGCGCCAGCGCGGCGTCACGATCGTTGGGCCCGACGTCGGCGAGCTCGCCGAGGGCGAGGTCGGCGCCGGCAGGATGTCCGAGCCCGATCAGATCGTCGCCGTCTGTCGTGACCTTCTGGGCGGAGATGGCGAGGGCCCGCTGAGCGGACGCACAGTGGTGGTGACGGCGGGGGGCACGCGCGAGGCGCTCGATACTGTCCGCTTCCTCGCCAACCGCTCGAGCGGCCGCATGGGCTATGCGGTCGCCGCCGAAGCGGCGCGGCGGGGCGGATCCGTCACGCTGATCGCGGCGAATGTCGAGCACGAGCCGCCGCCGGACGTCACGCTTGTACCGGTGGTCAGTGCCGCCGAGCTGGCAACCGAGACCCTGGCTCGCGCCGATGCCGACGTCGTCGTGATGGCTGCGGCTGTCGCCGACTACCGGCCCGCTTCGCCCGAGCCGAGCAAACGCAAGAAGACCGAGGATGGCTGGACGCTCGAGCTCGAGCGCACGAAGGATGTCCTGCAGGAGCTCGGCGACACCCGTCGCGACGGTCAGGTGCTCGTGGGCTTCGCGGCTGACGAGGGGGATGATGGACTCGCGCACGCGCGCGCGAAGCGCGAGCGCAAGAACGTGAACCTGATCGTCTTCAACGACGTATCACGAGATGACGTGGGATTCGAAGCAGAAGACAACGAGCTCGTCTTGATCGGACCCGAGGGCGAAAAGCACGTCAGTAAACGGTCGAAGGAAGCGTGCGCTCAGGCTATCCTCGATGACGTGGCCTGTTTGCTCCCGGCATGACGGACGAGCTCACTGCTGAGCGACACATGCGCTCGCCCGCCCCCGGGGATCTTGCGGCTGCGCGCGATCTGCTCGACCGCATAGTCGAGAATCTCGGCCGCGTGATGCATGCCCCGCGCCGGGCGCTGGAGCTCTCGGCGGTCTGTCTTATTGCCGAGGGGCACCTGATCATCGAGGACTATCCGGGTGTCGGCAAGACGACGCTCGCCAAGGCGCTCGCCCGATCGGTGGGCTGCTCGTTCTCGCGGATCCAGTTCACGCCAGACCTGTTGCCCTCTGACGTCACCGGCGTGAACGTCTACAGCCAGCAGACGGGCGAGTTCGAGTTCAGGCCCGGTCCGGTCTTCGCCAACCTTGTGCTGATCGACGAGATCAACCGCGCTTCGCCAAAGACGCAGGCTGCGCTGCTCGAGTGCATGCAGGAGCTGCAGGTCACGGTCGACGGCGTCTCCTACGAGCTGGCGCCGCCGTTCATGGTGATGGCGACGCAGAACCCGATCGAGTACGAGGGCACCTACCCGCTCCCAGAGGCAGAGCTCGACCGCTTCGCGTTGCGCGTCTCGATTGGCTATCCCGAGTTCGCCGACGAGGCGGAGCTCCTGGTCGAGCAGGCCGAGAGCTCGCCGCTCGACGAGCTCGAGCCCGTCGCGTCGGCCGAAGAGGTGCTGAGCGCCATCGAAGTGGCACGGCGGATGTACGTCGAGCCCAGCATGGCCGAGTACGTCACACGGATCATGCGGGCAACGCGCGATGACCGGCGCCTCTTCCTCGGTGCGAGCCCGCGAGCCGGCATCACGCTGCTGCGCGTCGCCAAGGCGCTGGCGCTGCTCGAGGGCCGCGGGTTCGTTGCCCCAGAAGACGTCAAGAGCATTGCCGGAGCCGTTCTCGGACACCGGCTCTTGCTCTCGCCCGAGGCGCGCGCGGCGGCGATCGAGCCTGCCGAGCTCGTCGAGGAGATCCTCGCCCGACTCCCGGTTCCGGCCTAGTCGGAGCCAACCATCCCGCCAACGTGCTGACGGGCAAGGGCCAGCTCACTCTCGCACTGGGCGGTCTCGTCTACCTGATCGCCTGGCTGTTCGGCTCGGAGCCGCTCTATCCGGTCGGAATCGGCCTGGTCGTTGCGGTGGCGCTCGCGGCGCTGTGGGTGCGCGTCCTCGCGCGTCCCACAGCGGTGAGTCGCCGCTTCGGTGACGACGCCCGCATCGATGGCGACGACGTCGATGTCCGGGTCGGCGTGCGCTTCGCCCGCGGGCTCCCAGCCGGCTCGGTCAGCGGCAGCGAGCTGGTCGAGGGGCTCGGCGAGTTCGAGCTCGACTTCGCGCGCGTCAAGGGCGGCTACCTGGCGCGATACCAGATCGAAGACACCCCTCGCGGCCGCTATGGGATCGACCCGACACGCGTCGTCACTGCCGACCCGTTCGGCTTCGCGATCAGCGAGACAGAGCTGACGCGCGGCAACTCGCTGCTCGTCTACCCGCGGCTGGTCGAGCTCCAGACGCTGTTCTCGGAGTCGAGCTCGCGGCTTGCCGACGGTCGCCGGCTCCTGCTGCGCCGACAGACCGGCTACGACCTCCACTCGGTTCGCGAGTACGAACAGGGTGAGTCATTGCGTCGCGTCCATTGGCCGACCTCGGCGCGGCGGGGGAAGCTGATGGTCAAGGAGCTCGAGGACGCGCCGCGCGACGAGGCGCTCGTCATTCTCGACGCCGAGGAGATCGCGGTACGCGGCACGGGGCGCCACTCGTCCTTCGAGGTCGCCGTGCGTGCCGCGGGCTCGATCGCCCGTGCGCACGCAGCTCGCGGCCAGCGCGCCGGGCTGTTGGTCAACGATCGGACGCGCGAGTACCAGGCCGTGCAGTCGCTCGAGGGCGACTGGCCACGTGCCCTCGAGCTCCTCGCCTGCACGAAGCCGACCGGGCGGCACCCTGTCGCGACCCTGCTCGAAGAAGGCGCTGGCCCGGCCGCGAACGCGCTCGACCTGACGATCGTTACCTCCTCGCTGAGCGCACGCCTCGCCGAGCGGCTGGCGCGTCGCGCGGCCGGCCGGCGTGGCACGGCGGTGGTGCTGATCGAGGCATCGTCGTTCGACCCTGCGAGGCGGGGCAAGCGCGAGGCCGAGCTTCCGGTCGACGTCCGCGCGGCGATGCTTCGGCTGGCCCGAGCTGGCGTTCCCGTTGCGGTCATCAGGAAGGACGATGATCTGCTCGAGCGGCTTCGGGGCGACGAGGGCGTCGAGTTGGTCGAGGAAGCGCTGAGCGACTACCGGGCGGCAGCCGGTGTCTAGCGCGGCGCTCGAGCACGAGGGGCTCGGGGCGGGCCGAAGCGCACCGGTGCTCGACAGCGATTCCTGGTTCTCGCATGCCCTGCAGACAGCGCTTCTCTTCATCACCTTTGCCGCGCTACTGGCGGTGACCTGGACGCGCCTCGAGGTCGAGCGCGCGCCGACGGAGGACATCCTCCGGGTGGTCGGTCTCGCAGCGATTCCCGTGCTCGTGGCGCTGGTCGTGCGCGGCAGGCTCGCTCCCGTCCTCTGGCTCGTCGCCTTCGCCGCCGCGGGCCTCGCGGCGCTTGCACACGCGTTCGGGCTCTCGGTGACGGACCTGAGGCTGGGCGCGGCCGGCGGCCAGTTCTTCGCGCCGCTTGGCGAGAGCTTCGAGATCGGGCTGCGCGGCTACTACGAGACGCGGGTGACCTTCGATCCGATCGCGCATCCCGAAATGGAGTCGATCGTGTTGGTGGCGATCTTTGGTTTCGCGGCGGTGGGCGGCATCCTGGCTGCTGCGGGCTGGTTGCTCCCGGCCGCCCTCGTCCTTTTGATCGGCGTCGGCTGGCCCGCCACGCTCCGTGCAACGGTTGGCGGCAACTCGCTCGCGATCGGAGCGCTGATCCTCGCCGCCCTGCTGATCGTCCTGTACGTGGCGCGACGGCGCAGCGGTTCGCTCACCGGCTTCGCGCAGGCAGCCGTGCTCGGCGGGGCCCTGGTGCTCGCCGGCGTCGGAGCAGCGAGCTCGAACGTCGTCGCCAAGCAGCCAGTGCTCAACTGGCAGGGCTGGACGCCATACGAGGACCTGCGCGACTCGGTCGGCGTCCGCTACGTCTGGAACACGAGCTTCGGGGGCATTCGCTGGCCAGACAACGAGACGGTCATGCTCAGCGTCAGCGGGCTGAGCGAGGGCGCATACTGGCGCGCCACAACGCTCGACGAGTACAACGGCTTCGGTTGGCTCGAGGCTCATGACCCCGAGCCCGTCGAGCTCGGGCAGGGAAGGCTCGACCTTTCTAACGACCCGCTCCTCCCGCCCGAGGCCCAGGACTCGAGTCGCTGGCTCAGGCAGCAGATCACCGTGGGTGGGCTTGCCGACAACCACCTGATCGCCGCCCCCCAACCGGTGCGCTGGCGCGTCGGTGCGAACACACCCGTCGAGGTCGCCGAGGGCGGCATCGTCTTCCTTCCCGACGGTCTCGAGCGGGGCCAGACCTACAGCGTCTGGAGCTTCGCGCCCGATATCGCCCCGCTCGACCTGATCGAGCTCGCCGCCGACTACCCGGCGGCGCTCGACCGCTACCTCGAGGTCGTGCCCGGGACAACGCTCGTGCCGTTCGGGGTCCCGCAGCGCGTGAGCACCGTTCGCGAGGTGTTGGCCGGCGGCGACGGCGACTTCCTGCTGCAGCAGCACCTTCCGGTCTACGAGCAGGCGCTGGACATCGTCGGCGACGCTCCGAGCCCCTATGCGGCGGCCATCGGCCTCGAGCAGTGGTTCCGTAACACGGGCGGGTTCACGTACAACGAGCTCCCCGACGCGCCCAGCGGTCAGCAGCCTCCGTTGGCCGAATTCGTCCTCGAAGGCAAGCACGGGTACTGCCAGCACTACGCCGGATCGATGGCGCTGATGCTTCGCCTGCTCGGCGTCCCCGCACGCGTCGCTGCCGGCTTCGTTCCCGGCGACTGCAACGAAGAGCTCGACACGTGGACCGTCACAGACCGCGACGCGCACACCTGGGTCGAGGTCTGGTTCCCGGGCTTTGGCTGGCTTCCGTTCGACCCGACGCCCGGCCGCGGTGAGCTGGTCGACACGTACTCGACGTCATCGAGCGGCTTCACGCTCGAGGCCGACCAGGCGGGAGCGACCTCGCAGCTCTTCGCCGAGAGCCCAGACTTCTCTGAGCTGTTCGCCGATCAGCTCGCGGCACTGGGGGCGCTCGGCGGCGGCTTCGGGCCGAGCTCGAGCAGCGAGAGCTCGGCTCCGGCAAGCGGCTCAAACGGATCGGGCGGGCTGGCGAGTTGGGCGATTGCGCTGATTGCCGCCGCTGGCGTCGTCGTGGCGCTCGTCGCGGCGGCTGTCGTGCGGCGCCGCACCCGCTTCCTTGGCAAGTCTGGCCGCGATGTCGCGACCACCGCGCGACGCGATCTCGAGCTCTTCCTCGCCGACCAGGGTGACGAGCGCGGTGCGAATGAGACGCTCGAGGAGCTGGCCGATCACGTCTCGGGCCGCTACGGCGTTGAGGCCTCGGGCTTCGCAGGTGCGCTGACGCTCGCCCGCTTCGGCGACCCGGCAGCCGTCCCGGCTGCGGCCGAGGGCGCCAGGCGAGCGCACCGCGATCTCATGCGCCGGTTGCGCGCTCGCATCGGCCGCTCGCGACGTCTGCGCGGCGCCCTGCACGTGGGGGCGCTCCGGCTCGCGTACCGTCGCCGCCGCCAGCACGTACGCCCTGCCTGAGATCGCAGGCGAATCCGTGTCAGTTCTCTATGGTGAGAGTGAGGTGACCGACGCCTACCGACACTTCCAGCAAGGCCAGCAACATCTCAAGGACGGGATGAGTGCGCAGGCCACCGTCGCCCTCGAGAAGGCCAAGCGCGACGAGCCTCACAAGGCGTCGATTCGCGAGGCACTGGGCATCGCCTATTTCAGGATTCATCGCTTCGCCGAGGCCGAGCAGGAGTTCCGCGCCGTCCTCGAGCTCGCGCCAACCGACCACTACGCGCACTTCGTGCTCGGACGCTGCCTCGAGCAGCGCGGCGATGACGCGCAGGCTCGTGCACACTACAAGCTCGCAGTTTCGCTGCGACCCGGGAACGAGGACTACGCAGGCGCGCTCGAAGAGCTCGAGGCGCGGACGCAGCCGCTAGACGGATAGGTCGTCGCGGGCAGAGGCCGTGCCGATGCGGGTCCGTCCCGCCACGGCCGGTCAGGCCGTGGCGGGACGCGCCGCCGCCGCTTCGCGGCGTCTCGCGACCACACGAGCGCCAAGTCCCACCGCGAGCGCACCTCCGGCGAACCCCAGGGCGAGCCAGCCGACTGCTGAGCCGATCGTGCGGTACGCGGTGCCGCCAGCGCCGGCTCCCACCTCGGCGACCGCGAAGGCGCGTCGCGTCGCACGTCCGGTCGAGGCCGCGACGCTTCCGTCGGCGGCGTAGATCGCCGAGACGTTGCGCCAGTCGGTCCGCGCGATCGGCACATCGAGCGCGGCTGCCGCGATACGGCCGTGGGCGGCGTGCTGCGGGGCGAGTTGCTCCCAGTCGTGCGTGCTGGCCGTGATCAGGTCGGCCCCTGCGCGCACGAGCTCGCGCGCGACCGCCGGGGTTTGCGAGTCGACGCCCAGCATCGTGCCGATTCTGAGGCCGTCCACGAGCACGGGCTCCGGCGGGACTCGGTTGTCGCTTCGCTCGCCGAGAAACCACATCGTTCGCTGCTTGGGCTGGGCTCGCGTGATCGTGCCGTCGCGGGCGACGATCACGGCAGCGCCGTGCGAGCGAGCGCGCAGGAAGTAGGGAACGACGAGCGTCGTGTCCGTCTGCTCTACGAGCTCGCGCAGCGCGCGTCGCATCGGCTCCGACGCGAACGGGTCAGCCCAGCCGGTCGCTTCAGGCCAGACGACCACCGTCGCGCCGGCGCTTGCCGCGTCCCGAGTAAGCGGAGCAAGGTCGGCGATCAGATCGAGCGTGCCCAGCTCGTCGTCACGGCCCGGCTGGCGGAAGTTGGCAAGCAGGGGCAGCTCGAACTGCGCCGTGTCGTATCCTGGCTGGACAACGGCGACGGTTACCGTGCGGTCACGCTCGGTGCCGCCGGTGAGCAACAGGCCGACGGTCGCGGCCAGGGCGCAGGCCCCGGCCACCGCGACGGCGGGGATTGCCCGTCGCCCGCGCACGAGCGCGTAGGCGAGGGTGAAGTTGGCGAAGGCGATCGCAAGCGAGAGCAACCACGGGCCACCGAGCTCGGTCAGGCGAAGCGCGACGGTGTCCTCCTGCGAGGCAAAGAGCGGCCCCCAGAGCCCACCTGGCTCGTAGCTCGCGCGGAGGAAGTCGAGCGCGGCGAAGGCGAAGCTCGGGACGACGACGAAGACGAGCCACGGCCTGGCCGCGACAGCAAGCGATCCGCCTACAGGCTTCTCGCCGCCCAACGCCGCCGTTGAGCGGCCGACGAACAGCGGGAAGCGCAGCACGTAGAGAACCAGACCCGCGAGCGGCACGACGATGACGGCGGTGATCACAACCGGCGAGTCGCCGATCAGAATCGGCACCACCGGGTCATCGCCCCACTGGTTCCGCGCGAGGCCGAAGGGCAGCGACGGGACCAGCAGCAGCTCGAGGTAGATCGCGTACGTGAGCGGGATCGCCAGGCGGCCGAGGCGGCTGCCCGCAAGGCGCAACGCGACGACGGCGGCAGGAACGAGCGCCAGCCAGGCCAGTGCGCCGACGCCCACGAATGGCGTCGCCGCGAACAGCAGCGCACCGCTCGCCCCGGCGGCTACGGCGGTCGCCGCGAGGGCAGATCGACCTTCCACAATCCTCACAATAGGTGCCGGGTCATCGTCTACCCTGAGGTGGTGCGTGTGGCCACGCTGATCGGGGGTGCGCTTCTTGCTGCCGTGCTTACCGCGCCCGCCAACGGCCAGCCGCTGCGTAGCGAGGCCGGCAAGCGGGCGCAGGCGATCGGCATCGTCGAGATCGCGTCGGGCTTCGACAGCCCCGTCCACATCGCTGCTCTGCGCAACGAGAAGAAGCGTCTGTACATCATCGAGCAGCCGGGCCAGATTCGTGTGATCCAGAGCGGTCGCAAGCGCGCCACGCCGTTCCTCGACATCCGCAGCCGCGTCGGCTGTTGCGGCGAGCGGGGCCTCCTCTCGATGGCCTTCCACCCGAAGTACAAGAAGAACCGCAAGTTCTACGTCAACTACACCAACAACAGAGGTACGACCGAGGTGGTCGAGTACCGGGCGAACAAGCGCCGCACCAAGGCGATGCCGAGCTCCCGCCGTGTCCTCTTCACCGTGTCGCAGCCCTTCAGCAATCACAACGGTGGGCAGATCGCTTTCGGGCCCGACGGTCGCCTGTACATCGGAACCGGCGATGGCGGCGATGCCAACGATCCCAAGAACCTTGCTCAGAACATGAGCTCACGGCTCGGCAAGATGCTCTCGATCAACGTCAACAACCGAAAGGCCAAGCCGGTCATCAAGGCGCTTGGGCTCCGGAATCCGTGGCGGTTCAGCTTCGACCGCAAGACGGGCGACATGTACATCGCCGACGTGGGCCAGAACAGGTTCGAGGAGATCAACTTCCTGAGGAAGGGAACGAGCGGCCTCGTCAACTACGGCTGGGACGCGTTCGAGGGCAACGCGAACTTCGAGCGCGGCAACCTCAACCCGGCCGGGAAGCTAGTCGCTCCGATCGCGACCTACGGGCGCGGCGCCGGCTGCTCGGTGACCGGCGGGTTCGTCTACCGCGGCAAGAAGGTGCCGGGAGCCGTCGGGCGCTACTTCTACGGCGACTACTGCAGGGGCACGATCTGGAGCCTCAGAGTCAACAGCAAGGGCAAGGCCCGCGGTAAGCGGCGCCACGCGTTCAGCATCGATCGACCCACGTCGATGGGCCAGAACGCAGCCGGCGAGCTCTTCATCGCCTCGCACGGCGGCTCGATCTACCGACTCACCTCGTGACGAGCGCCGAGCGGCTGCTTCCGCTCGACGTCGAGGTGGAGGAATTGCGGCTCGAACGCGCCGAGATCGAAACGGCCGCGGGTTGGCGCCGGGTCACCACGACCGTCGTGCTCGCGGGCGGAGGATGCGAGGGTCGCGGCGAGGACGTCTGCTATGACCCCGTCGAGCACGACGACTTCCCGACGCCGGATCTGTCAGGCTCGCACACGCTCGCGCGGTTCTCACGGCTGGTCGCAGGGCTCGACCTCTGGCCCGAGCGGCCGCCGGAGTGGAAGGGGAGCTACGACTACCGTGTCTGGGCGTTCGAGAGCGCGGCGCTCGACCTCGCGCTTCGCCAGGCAGGTATGACGCTTGGCGACGCTCTCGGGCGTGAGTATGCGCCGGTGCGATTCGCCGTCTCGGGGGTATCCGACCCGGCTGTCTGGCTTGCGATCGACGACTCGCTCGAGTTCAAACTCGACGTCTCGGCCAGCTGGGACGAGCCGTTGATGCGCAACTACGCCGAGACCGGGCGCGTCCGCGTCCTCGACTTCAAGGCGTACTACGAGGCGACACAGGTCGAGTCGATCGACGACCCCGAGGAGTACGCGCTCGTCGTCTCGATCTTTCCCGACGCGGTGCTCGAGGACGCAGCGCTGAACGACGAGACGCGACCCGTGTTGGCGGGTGCGCTCGAGCGTCTCAGCTTCGACGCGCCGATCCACTCGCTCGCCGACGTGCATGCGCTCGGGGTCAGCCCGCAGCACCTGAACATCAAGCCGTCTCGCTTCGGCACGATCGAGCGTCTCTTCGACTGTGTCGACTGGTGTCTCGCCAACGACGTCAGCATGTACGGGGGCGGCCAGTTCGAGCTCGGGATCGGGCGCGAGCAGATCCAGGCGTTTGCGAGCCTCTTCTACCCCGATGCGGCGAACGACGTCGCGCCCGGCGACTACAACACCGCGACCGAGCCGCGCGCCGGGCTCGCCGGGAACCCGCTTGCCGTGCCCGAGACGATCACCGGCTTCTCGTTCTCGGCGTGAGCGAGCCGCCGCCGCTCACAGGGCAGGCGGCCGACTTCGAGCAGCGTCTGGCACGAGGTGCGCTGCTCGATGGGGCACGTCATCTGGCGAGGGGCAACCACTACGCGGCATACCGACGGCTGAAGCAGGCAGAGGCGGCCGTTGATCGCGCCGACGCGCGACGGATCCGCGGCCTCATCCACGCCGCCGTCGCCGGCGTCAAACTGGCAGATGGCGACTCGCGAGGCGCCGAGCGACAGCTGGTGCGAGCCCGCTTGCGGCTGGCCGAAGGCGCTCCAGAGCTCGCTGCGGTCGACGTCGACGACGTGCTCGCACGCGTCGCTGAGCGCGTCGAGCAGGGCTCACCGCATGCGGCGAAGAAGCTGCCGGGGCGCCTGTAGGGCTTACGGCCGGCGCCGCCGTGGCGTCAGCGGCCCGACAGCGAGCGCCAGAACCCGAGCGCCGAGCGCGCGTCTCCGAGCGCCCAGCGGAGCACCGCGACCTTCTCCATCGCCGTGTTCAGGTGCTCGAGTCGGCCCTGGATTTCCTCGGAGCGCGCGTTCGCACGCTCGAGCCGCTCGTTCATCGTCTCGAGCTCGCCGAGCAGCGACTCGATCTGCACGCCGGTGCTTGCCTCGAGCGCCCGGATCCGGCGCCAGAGGCCGACGCCGGCGACCACCAGCAGGACGAGCGCGGGCACCACGATGCCGAGCGAAACAGCGAGGCAAATCCAGACCCAGATGGGCACGGCTCGATGGTAGCGCGCTATACTTTTTCGACGCGACGCGGGGTGGAGCAGTCAGGTAGCTCGCCGGGCTCATAACCCGGAGGTCGCAGGTTCAAATCCTGCCCCCGCTACTAGAGAGGGCCCGGTCTGGCGGGCCCTCGGCGCGTCTTGACGCTGCTCGTAGGCCAGTCAGCGGTCCCGTTGTCCGTCAGGGAGTCGCAGAGAGTACGTCGTAGGATGACGCCATGACGGCGCCGGTGAACGTGCTGATCACAGGTTGCAGCAGCGGCATCGGGCGTGCGGCGGCCGAGGCGCTTCTCGAACGAGGGCACGCGGTTGTCGCGACGATGCGCCAGGTCGACGGCAAGAACGCTGGCCGGGCTGCCGAGCTTCGCACGGCTGGCGACGGCGCGCCCGGCTCGGTCTACGTCCTCGAGCTCGACGTCACGAACGACGAGTCTGTTACGGCGGCGGTCGACGTCGCGCTCTCGGCGGTGGGCTCGATCGACGTGCTCGTGAGCAACGCTGGCTTCGGCGGCTGGGGATTGCTCGAGGGCTTTACGAGCGAGCAGCTCTCGCTGGTCTTCGAGACGAACGTGATCGGAACGCACCGGCTCAACCGCGCCGTGCTGCCCGGCATGCGCGAGCGCGGAAGCGGCCTTCTCGTCCACCTCTCGAGCGCGATGGGCCGCATCGTCATTCCGTATGCGGCCCCCTACACGTCGACCAAGTTCGCGATCGAGGCACTCGCCGAAAGCCTCCACTACGAGCTCGCCGGCACCGGCGTCGACGTGGCGATCCTGCAGCCAGGCGCCATCAACACCGACTTCCAGGCCAACGTCCAGGCGCCGGGCGACAGCCAGCGCGTCACCGACTGTCAGGCGCTCGTTGACCGCGGCCAGGCCTTCTGGAGCCACTACGCCGACAAGCTCGACTTCGCTGCGAAGGCCCCGGGTGCCGAGCTTGTCGCGGAGCACATCGTTCAGCTGGTCGAGGCGCCCGCGGGGTCAAGGCCTCTGAGAACGATCATCGATCCGCTACACGACGGCGCCGGCACGCCGGATATCAACGAGATGAGCGAGCGCGTCCAGGTCGAGCTGATGCGGTGGGCCGACGCCGAGGATCTACTCCGCCGCAAGTAGCGGTGCGGCGCGCGCCAATCAGGGCGGCGCGCGGGTCAGGGCCGCCCGCGGGTCAGGGTTGCGCGCGAATCAGGTGTAGATCGAGACGTCCGGGTACGCGTCGTTGAGCACGTTGTCGCCCGCTGTTCGCGCCTTGTAGTCGATCGGATCGTGCAGCGAGAGCGTCCGGGCGTTGCGCCAGTGCCGGTCGAAGTTGTGCACGCTCAGCGTCGAGGCCGAGCCGCACACTTGGAAGAGGATCGACGAGACCTCGAGCGCGGCCTCGAGCGCGACGACCCGCGCCTTGGCGACCATGATCGCGGCGTCACCGCGCGCCTCGGCAGAAGGGTTCGCGTCGGCGTGCTCGAGCGCCGCGAGTGAGCGCTCGAGCATCGCCTCGGCCGCGTCGACCTGCGCCTGCATCGTGCCGATGCGCCACTGCACGTAGGGGTCGTCTGCGGCGCGCTCCACGCCGGCCTGGAACCACGGGCGTGAGCGCGTCGTCACGTAGCCGACCGCATCGCGCAGCGCGTTCTTGGCGACCCCGACCATTACGCTCGTGAACGCGTTCTGGGGAACGACGCCAGGAAGTGTCGCGTCGGCTTCGCCCATCGAGAGCATGACGTCGACCTCGGCGATTCGCCCGGCCGGAACGGGGACGTTGTCGAACTCGATCGTGCCGCTCGCCGTCGTGCGCTGGCCCATCGCATCCCAGTCGTCGTGGATCGTTACGCCGGGTGTCGAGGTCGAGACGAAGGCGAGCAGGACGCTCTCGGTGCCCGGGACGACGCCGTTCACGTAGAACTCCTGGCCCGCCAGGCTTCCCGTGCAATAGAACTTCTTGCCGTTGACGCGCCAGTCGGAGCCGTCCGGCTCGATCTTCAC
The DNA here is from genome assembly GCA_965223695.1 of Gaiellaceae bacterium. Classification (GTDB taxonomy): domain Bacteria; phylum Actinomycetota; class Thermoleophilia; order Gaiellales; family Gaiellaceae; genus JAUVPB01. The sequence continues at coordinate 139,021 of CBDCXJ010000044.1, forward strand.
CTGGAAGTCGAGCACGTTCTTCCCGGCAAGCTCCGAGTACGCGTTCGTGATCCAGAGCTCGCCGGCCAGGAGTCGGCGGTTGAAGTCGTCGCGCAGCTCCGGCTTGCACACCTTGTTGACCATCGCCACAGCGTGCGAGTGCACGTGGAACATCTGGCCGATGTTCGGGTCGGTCTGCGACAGGATCTCGATGACGCGGCATCCGTCGGCGTTGCTGCCGCCGGGGCCTGCGTGCTCGGCAGGAACCTGAATCGCGGCGACACCGCTGGCCCTGAGCTCGGCCATCTCGGCATGCGGAAACCGGCGCTCTCGATCGCGGGCCGCGGCCTCCTCGCCGAACGCCGCTGCGAGTTCCCGGGCCCTCTCGAAAAGGGCCTCTCGCTCCAGTGCGGGGGCCGCCGACACGGTGGCGCGGAGTCTAGATGCACGATGGTCAACACGGCCTCATCTCCTGCCGATACCCCGGGCATGAGACCGGCCGGCGACCGGGTCTGGTTCGTACTCGCGATCGGGGGCCTCCTGGCCGTTGCGCCACCCGCGTAGCGCGAATCGGCTACCGCCGCCGGCGCAGCCCGAAGTAGGAATCGATCATCTAGGGTCGAGCCCGTGCAAACTCGGCGCCTCGGCTCGAGCGGGCTGGAAGTCTCCGCCATAGGTCTCGGTTGCCTGAGCATGTCCGGGTTCTACGGGCACTCCGACGAGCGATCGGCCATCCGTACGATCCACGGCGCCCTCGACCTCGGTGTCACGCTTCTCGACACCGCCGACATGTACGGAGCCGGCGAGAACGAGCGGCTCGTCGGCAGGGCGATAGCGGGGCGCCGCAATGAGGCGATCGTTGCGACGAAGTTCGGCAACATCCTCGACGAGCAGGGCCAGATCCTGAGCATCAGCGGACGCCCCGAGCACGTGCATGCTTCCTGCGACGCCAGCCTCGTACGACTTGGCGTCGAGGTGATCGATCTCTATCAGCAGCACCGAGTCGACGCCGATACGCCGATCGAGGAGACGGTCGGCGCGATGCAGGAGCTCGTCGAGGCCGGCAAGGTGCGCCATCTCGGGCTGGGCGAAGCGCTTCCTACCGATATCCGGCGGGCGGCCGCGGCCGCGCCGATCGCAAGCCTCCAGACCGAGTACTCGCTGATCGAGCGCGCCCCCGAGGTCGAGGTCCTCGACACCTGCGAGGAGCTCGGCATCGGCTTCCTCCCCTACGCACCTCTCTGTCGTGGCCTGCTCGGTGGGCGTGTCCGCTCGGCGGCGTTCGACACGAACGACCAGCGCGCGTCCGGGCGCTACCCGCGCCTCAACGACGGCAACCTCGAGCAGAACCTCGCCATCGTCGCCGAGGTCGAGGCGATCGCCGAGCGCCACGGCGCGAGCCCGGCGCAGGTTGCACTGGCCTGGCTGCTCGCGGCCCGCCCGTTCGTGGTTCCCATTCCCGGGACGACGCGGACCGAGTACCTGGAGGACAATGCGGGCGCCGTCGAGCTCCAGCTCGACGCGAGCGAGCTCGAGCGCCTCACCGCGCTCGTCTCTCCCGATCGAGCCCCGGCCGGCAACCGGTATACACCCGAGTTCATGCCAACCTGGACGTCTCCGCCCCTGGCGAGCGCCGAAGGAGCGCAACCGTGACCGAGCTAGCGATACCGAGCGGCAAGTACATCGGGGCGCGCATCAACCGCTTCGAGGATCCCGCGCTGCTGGCGGGCGAGGCCAAGTACGTCGCCGACCTCGTGCTGCCGCGGATGCTGCACGTCGTGTTCGTACGCTCGCCGGTCGCGCATGCCGAGATCCGTTCGATCGACACGAGCGCGGCCGAGGCGCTGCCCGGCGTCGAGGCCGTGTTCACCGGCGCCGACGTGACGGCGAACCCGCTCGTCGATCAGGTCGCGTGGACGACGCTGAGGAAGACGCCCCAGCCGGCGATTGCTGCGGAGCGCGTCCGCTACGTGGGCGAAGCGGTCGCGGCGGTGATTGCGCGCGACGCGTATACCGCCGAGGACGCCGCAGCCCTCGTCGAGGTCGACTACGACGAGCGCCCGGCCGTGACCAACGTCGACGACGCCACCGCCGATGGCTCGGCCCTGCTGTTCGACGACATTCCCGCCAACACGATCTTCGACGAGCCGAAGACCTACGGCGACCCCGACGCGGCCTTTGCCAGCGCCGACCGCGTCTACCGACGGCGGCTCCGCTCCAATCGCTTCCTGGCCGCGCCGATGGAGACGCGCGGTGTGGTCGCCGACTACGAACGCGCCTCGGGCAAGCTCACCGTCTGGTCGTCGACGCAGTCGCCTGATCTGATGCGGCTGACGCTCTCGAACGCGCTCGGCTTCCCCCACCAGAACCTTCGCGTCGTGGCGCCGCACGTCGGTGGCGGTTTCGGGCAGAAGATGTCGACCTACCCTGAGGAGGTCGCGATGGCGTTCCTCGCGACGCAGCTGGGGCGGCCGCTTCGCTGGGTCGAGGATCGTCGCGAGCACCTCTTCTCGTCGATCCATTCCAAGGAGCAAACGGTCGAGCTCGAGATCGCGGTGAACGACGACGGCACCCTGCTCGCGATGCGCTCGCGGTGCGTCGGAGACTCTGGCGCCTACTCCTTCAACTCGACCAGCGCGCTGATCGAGCCCTGGTACTCGTTCGTGCTGATGCCGGGCGTGTTTCGAATCGAGCATTACGAGTCGCAGGTCGTCGCCGTGCTGACCAACAAGACACCGACCGGGGCCTATCGGGCGGTCGGGATGACGCCGGGGCACACCGTCCGTGAGCTCGTTCTCGACGAGATCGCGCGCGATCTCGAGCTCGATCCGGCCGAGCTGCGTCGGCGCAACATGGTGCGCCCCGGCGAGTTCCCTTACGAGACCTGCATTGGTCAGATCTACGACTCGGGCAGCTTCACCGAGTCGCTCGACAAGGCGCTCGAGATGATCGACTACGAGAGCTTCCGCGCTGAGCAGGCCGCCGCACGCGAGGAAGGTCGCTACATCGGCATCGGCATCAGCCCCTACGTCGAGCCGAGCGGCTTCGGGTCGGAGACGGCCGCCCAGCAGGCGGGCCAGCCGCTGCCCTCGAACGACAACGCAACGGTGACGGTCGATCTGACCGGCAAGGTCACGGTGGCCGTCGGCGTCTGCACGCAGGGCCAGGGGCACAAGACGACGCTTGCCCAGATCACCGCAGACGCGCTCGGCGTCGCGATCGAAGACGTCTCGATCGAACAGGGAGACACCGACACGGCGCCGTTCGGCATGGGAACGTTCGCGAGCCGGGTTGCCGTCATTGGCGGCGGCGCCGTCGTGCTCGCAGCCGGTGAGGTCAGGGAGAAGCTCCTGAAGGTCGCCGGCGTCATGCTCGAGGCGGCGCCCGGCGATCTCGCGCTCGAGGAGTCGCGCGTGTTCGTCAAGGGTGCCCCGGAAAAGGGTCTCGGCTTCGGTGAGGTAGCCATCGCGGCCTACTGGGCGCCGAACGTGCGGACGGAGGGGGAGGACCCGTACCTCGAGGCGACCCGTTTCTACGATCCGAAGGCGACGTACTCGAACGGCTGCATCGTCGTCGTGGCCGAGGTCGACGCTGCTACCGGCCAGGCGCAGGTCACGCGTGTCGCCGCCGTCGAGGACTGCGGCACCGTGCTCAATCCGATGATCGTCGACGGGCAGGTCCGCGGCGCGATCGCGCAGGGCATCGGCGGTGCGCTCTACGAGAACGCCCCCTACGACGAAGGCGGACAGCCGCTGGCGACCACCTACCTCGACTACCTGCTCCCGACCGCGACGGAGGTTCCCTCGATCGACGTCGGCCATCTCGAGTCACCCTCGCCCGTCTCGATCGGCGGCATCAAGGGAATGGGCGAGTCCGGTCTGATCGCCTCGCAGGGTGCGGTCGTGAGTGCGGTGCTCGACGCGCTCGCACCGTTCGAGCCCTGGGACGAGGAGCTCGAGCTGCCGCTCACGCCCGACCGCGTACTGCGGATCATCGGCCGGATCTAGTGGCCAAGACCCTCACCGGCGAGCCGCTCGAGCTCGACGACGCACCGGCTCACGAGTGCGAGCTCTTCGTCGTCGACGGCAACAACCTCGCGTACCGGTCCTTCTACGCGCTGCCCGAAGAGCTGGCCACCTCAGACGGGTTCCCCTCGGGCGCGCTGCTCGGCTTCACGAACATGCTCTTCAAGCTGCTCGTCGACTACAAGCCGCAGGGCGTCGCCGTCGCCTGGGACACAAAGCCGACGCACCGGCTCGAGCTCTCACAGGAGTACAAGTCCGAGCGCAAGCCGATGCCCGACCTGCTGCGAGAGCAGTTCCCGCACTTCAGGCCGCTCGTCGAGGCTTTCGGCTACGTCAACCTCGAGTTCGAGGGCTGGGAGGCCGACGACGTCATCGCGACGCTCGCCACGCAGGCCGACGGTCGGGGAATCAAGACGTGTGTCGTCTCGACCGACCGTGACGCCTTCCAGCTGGTCTCGGACAACGTCTGCCTGATGATGACGCCGCGGGGCGTCGCCGACGTTGAGGTCTACACACCCGACAAGGTGGAAGCTCGCTACGGCGTGACACCGGCACAGGTGCCCGACTTCATCGGTCTCAAGGGCGATAGCTCGGATCAGATCGCGGGCGTTCCCGGGATCGGCGACAAGACGGCCGCCGAGCTGATCGGCCAGTTCGGGTCGATGGAGGAGCTGCTCGAGAACATCGACGACGTCAAGGGCCCGAAGCGTCGCGACACGCTGCGTGAGTTCGAGGCCCAGGCCCGTGACTCGAAGTTGCTGGCAACGATGCGACGTGATCTCGAGCTCGGAATCGAGGACCCGTCGTCACTGGTCGTCGGTGAGCCCGACCGCTCGGCGCTGACCGACACGTTCAGGCGGTTCGAGTTCCGCAACCTGATGCGCCGTGTCGACGAGCTCGATGCCGCCGTCCCGGCGGCCGAGGGCAGCACTCCAACCGGCTACGAGGTCGCGTGGCGCGAGGGCCCGCTGCCCCAGCCTGAGGGCGTCGTCGCGGTCGTCGTCGAGGAGGAACGGTGCGCGCTCGTCGGGCCGGGCGATCCGGTCTCGCTCGGCGACGGCCTGAGCGAGCTCGCGAGCGCGCTGCGCGGCGCCGAGCGACTCGTCGTCCACGACGGCTCGACGGTGCCAGCCGACGTCTGGGCGCAGGGAACCGAGCCGGCCGAGGATCACACGATCGCCGCCTACCTGATCGACCCGAACCGCTCTGGCTACGAGGCTGAGGATCTCGCCGCCGAGTACGGCGTCGATCCGCGCCCCGAGCCTGTGCCCGAGAACGAGGAGACCGCGGCGCTCGTGCGTCACGCCGCCGCCACGCTCGCGCTCACCGAGCCGCTGATCGAGCGTGTCGACTCGCTCGACCTCGACAGTCTCTACCGCGACGTCGAGCTGCCCCTCTCGACGGTGCTCCGCGCGATGGAAGCGGCGGGCGTCCGGATCGACACCTATCGCATGGGCGAGATCACGGCGCGCCTCTCTGATCGGCTCGAGGAGCTCGAGGCATCGGCGCACGAGCTGGCCGGAGGGGAGTTCCTGCTCGGCTCGGCACAGCAGGTTGCCGGGATCCTCTTCGAGAAGCTCGGGCTCGCGCCGCAGCGCCGCGGCAAAACGGGCTACTCGACCGACGCGCGCGTCCTTCGCACCCTGCGTGACGAGCACGCGATCATTCCGGTGATCGAGGAGTGGCGCGAGTACTCGAAGCTGCTCAACACCTACCTCGGCCCGCTTCCCGAGCTCATGTCGGAAGAGGACGGGAGGCTCCACACCCACTTCAACCAGACCACGGCGTCGACCGGCCGCCTCTCGACCTCGAACCCGAACCTGCAATCGATCCCGATTCGCACCGAGCTCGGCCGCTCGATCCGAAGCGCCTTCGTGGCCGAGCCCGAGCACCGGCTCGTCTCGGCCGACTACTCGCAGGTCGAGCTGCGCATCCTGGCCCACGTGTCCGGCGAGGAGACGCTGCTCGAGGCGTTCGCGCGCGGCGACGACATCCACGCCACGACCGCCGCCGAGGTACTCGGCAAGCCAATCGGCGAGCTGACCAAGGATGAGCGCAACCGTGCGAAGGCCGTCAACTTCGGGATCATCTACGGGATCAGCGCGTTCGGGCTGTCGGACCAGCTCGACATCTCGCGGGAAGATGCCGCCGACTACATCGAGCGGTACCTGGCGCGCTTTCCGGCGGTGCAGGAGTTCATCCGGGCGACCGTCGAGCAGGCGGAGACCGTCGGCGAGGTTCGAACACTGATGGGCCGGCGCCGTCCGATTCCCGAGCTCCGCGCCAGCAACCGCCAGACGCGCTCGCTTGGCGAGCGGCTGGCAGTCAACACCGTGATGCAGGGGAGCGCCGCCGATTTCATCAAGGTCGCAATGGTCGCCGTGCACAGGCGGCTTCGGGCCGAGGGTCGCGCCACCCGCCTGGTGCTGCAGGTGCACGACGAGCTGCTGCTCGAGGCGCCCGAGGGCGAGGTCAGCGCGGCCAGAGAGATCCTCCGCGAAGAAATGGAAGCTGCGTTCCCGCTCGAGCCGGCGCTCGGCGTCGACGTCGGCACCGGCGTCGACTGGGCAGACGCGAAGCATTAGCTCGCTCTTGGCATCGCGCGCCGGCGTAGATGCAGCAGCCCGGCGGCATGGGTCGGCTTCAGATCCGGAAGTGGCCGGCGGCTATAATCCTCAGTCGCCATGCAGGAGAGTTCCACGACCGCGTCGGACGCCGAGTCCGTAGACCAAACGACCGACGACTCGGTCTGGACCACGGGACCCGACGGGGAGCGCGTTCCCGACTACGACGCGACGATTCCCGAGATCACCGAAGGCGAGGTCGTTCGCGGCACCGTCGTGCGCGTTGACAAGGACGAGGTCCTCGTCGACATCGGCTACAAGTCCGAGGGCGTAATCCCCGTCGTCGAGCTCTCGATTCGGCGCTCGGTGAACCCGATCGACGAGGTCAAGCTCGGCGACGAGCTCGACGCGCTCGTCATGACGATGGAGGACGCCGACGGGCGCCTGATTCTCTCGAAGAAGCGGGCCCGCTTCGAGATGGCCTGGAAGCGCATCGAGGGCGCCTCCGAGAGCGGCGAGGCCGTTGAGGGCAACGTTATCGAGGTCGTCAAGGGCGGCCTCATCCTCGACCTCGGTGTGCGTGGGTTCCTGCCGGCTTCGCTTGTTGACATCAGGCGCGTTCAGAACCTCGACGAGTTCCTCGGGCGCACGCTGATCTGCAAGGTCATTGAGCTCAACCGAAGCCGAAACAACGTTGTGCTCTCGCGCCGGGCCGTGCTCGAAGAGGAGCGTAAGGAGGCACGCCAGGCGATCCTCGATCAGCTCTCGCCCGGCGATGTCGTCGAGGGCGTGATCTCGAACATCGTCGACTTCGGTGCCTTCGTCGACCTGAACGGCATCGACGGGCTGATCCATATCTCCGAGCTCTCGTGGAGCCACGTCAACCATCCCTCAGAGATCCTTGACATCGGCGAGAAGGTGCAGGTCAAGGTGCTCGACATCGACCGCGAGCGCCAGCGCATCTCGCTGGGTCTGAAGCAGACGCAGGCCGATCCGTGGCAGCAGGTTGTTGACGCGTACTCCGAGTTCGACGTCGTCCACGGGCGCGTGACCAAGGTCGTGACCTTTGGCGCGTTCGTCGAGATCCTGCCCGGTGTCGAAGGGCTCGTGCACATCTCCGAGCTCGCCGAGCACCATGTCGAGACGCCCCGCGAGGTCGTCGCGCAGGGTGACCAGGTCGAGGTGAAGATCATCGAGATGGATCCCGACCGCCGCCGGCTCTCGCTCTCGGTCAAGCGGGTCGAAGCCGATGACCCCGTGCAGCCCGCGATCATGGACTTCTCGACACCGCTGCCCGGGGCGGACGCCGACGATGAGGAAGCCGGAGCGGACGCCGCGGAGGCGACCGACGCCGGCGAGCTTGCGCCCGCCGACGAAGCGCCCGCTGACGAAGCGGCCGCGCCGGAGCTGGCCACCGACGAGGCGCCCGCGCCCGAGCTAGCTGACGACGCACCCGCGCCCGAGCCGGCCGCTGACGCGGCGCCCGCCGACGAAGCACCGGCGGAGGAGCCGCCCGCCGACGAGCCGGCCACTGAGGACCCGCCGGCCGCCGAGGAGCCGCCCGCCGACGAGCCACCTGCTGACGACGCGGCCGCCGAGGAGCCGCCGGCAGCAGACCCGCCTGCGGACGAGCCGCCCGCCGCCGAGGCAGATCTGCCCGAGTCGGCAGGCGAAGCCGAACCCGAGCCTGCACCCGAGAGTTGACGCAGCCGACCAGCGTCGCCATCACCGGCGGCATTGGTGCCGGCAAGAGCCAGGCGCTCGAGGCGTTCGAGCGACAGGGCGCCGCCGTCATCTCGAGCGACGAGATCGTCCACGAGCTTCTGCGCGAGGACGAGGGGATCAAGCGTTCGATCATCGAGCGCTTCGGTACCAAGGTAGTCGACGAGAACGGTGACATCGACCGCTCTGCGGTCGCAGCGATCGTGTTCTCGAACCGCGATGAGCTTTCATGGCTCGAGCAGCTTCTCCACCCCGTCGTATCGGCTTCGTACCTGCGCTGGCGGGAGCTACTCGCAGGACTCGACGAGCCCCCAGAGTTTTGCGTCACGGAGGTTCCGCTGCTGTACGAGAGCGGCAGTGATCGCCTCTTTGACGTGGTGGTCGCGATCACGGCCTCACCGAACGTACGCGCCTCGCGCTCGATAGCTCCCGACGCGGGCCTTCGCGAGAAGCGCCTGCTCCCCGAGCAAGAGAAACTCGAGCGCGCCGACTTCAGCTACGTCAACGATGGCTCGCTCGACGATCTCGAGGCCTTCGTGCGGCGCGTCGTGGAGTCGGTCCGGCACGCTAGAACCGGATGCGCGGGCGACTGAGTCGCAAGGCCGTTGGCTTCGTCACCATCGGCCTGATTGCCCTCGGCGGATTCGCCGCCGCCGCGGTCTACGCGGTCACCGAGGAGCCGTCGTGGTACGCGCGCATCCGCTACCCGCTCCACTACGAGCACATCATCTCGAGCCACGCCAAGAACTACGAGATAGACGGCGCCCTGCTGGCCGCGGTCATCTACCGCGAGAGCAAGTTCGACCCCGAGGCAGAGTCCTCTTCCGGAGCCCTGGGTCTTATGCAGCTGCTACCGAGCACCGCGGGCGGGATTGCGACATTCACCGGTGGCGACGCGTTCGAGCTCGACGACCTGTACGACCCCGAGCTCAACGTGCGCTACGGCTCCTTCTACCTCAAGCGCCTGATCGACCGCTATGGCGAACTCGAGCTGGCGCTGGCCGCCTACAACGCCGGCCAGGCGACCGTCGACGAGTGGCTCGCCTCCGGGAGCGGGATCGCGTTCGCCGAGACGCGCGACTACGTGGCTGACATCACGCGTATTCGGGACGTCTACCGACGTTCGTACGGCGACAGGCTCGGCGAGCGGTCGCGCTAGACGACCCCGGCGACGATCTCCCGCCTACTTCTGGGCGAGCCGTAGCCACACGTTCTCGAGGATCTGTGCGACGTGCCGATCGCGCATGGCGCGGATGCCGAAGGCGAGAACGCCCGCCGAGAAGACGCGCGCGCCCGCCGGCGTCTCGTAGTACGTCATCTCTGCGGTGCGCCCGGGCCCGAGAAGCTCAGGGATGCGCGCGAGCACGATTGTCCCCTTGGGCGACTTCGGCGTTGTCTTGTCGATCTCGATGCCGTACTGGCCGAAGACGCTGCCGTTTGTGAGGCCGGTCGCTTCGAACGCCCAGGGCGCAGCGTCTGCGCCGGTCACCACGAAGGCGTCCTGAATAGACCCGTCGTCGTTGGCGAGGTATTGCGTGCCGATCAGCGCCGCCTCGGGCCGCCCCGCGTCGCGCCACAGCGCGATCCGATCGAGTCGCGAGCCGCGCTTTCGCACCTTCCAGAAGAAGCTGTTGGCTGACAGGAACATGAGGTTGCCGCCGAGATCGCGGTAGTTCTCGATCACGTTGTATGCGTGAGCCGTGACGTACTCCGAATGGCCCGGGAAGACGATCAGGTTGTACGCGCGTCGTAGCTCGGCGCCGGTCGCAAAGCGCTCGAGGTCGTCCTCGGCGTAGAAGTCGGCGGCCTTGCCACGGCTGTGGAGCCAGCGCAGGAACGGCAGGTCGTAGACGCGAAAGCGTGGCGGCACGCCGTTGTTGAGGTATGGGCGATCGAGGTGTATTCGGTCGGTCGTGCGCGCGTACCACGTGTCGCCCCAGCCGTCACCGTTGCGATCGAAGAAGTTGTACGCCTGCCACGTATGCGTCGGCAGCACGACCGCGACGCGGTGCGCGCCCGGCGCACTGGGGCGAACGACGAACGGTGCGTAGCTCCTTCGACCATCAGCCGTCATCGCCCGGACGTAGTAAAGGCCGCTCGCCAGGTTGCCAATCGGCAGGCCGATCGTGCGGTCGCGTCGACGATGACGCCGCCAGGGTCGCACGATCGGCTCGCTGACCGGAGTGCCATGCATCTCGTCGGCGCGCCGCGTCGTGACCTGCTCCGAGCCGCTATGGAAGAGGCGCAACGTGAGCTTCGACGTGTCGGCTTCGACCCGCAGCGGCGCGCGTTCGCCGGGTTGGTAGCTTCGCCGCGTAAAGGCTGCGTCGACGCCGAGCACCCGCAGAACCGGCGCCGGCGGGCCGTCTTCATGCGGTCGATTCGCGCCGTACAGGCGCGTTCGGCCGCCGCGATCCGTCGCGCGGAGACGAAGCAGATAGGTACCGGGGGCGAGTCGGCGGGGCGCCGTCCAGGCGATGCGGCGTCGTCCAGCTCGCAGGCGGACGGTCTTCGTCGCGACGGTCTCGAACCCGCGGCGCCCAGCCCGAGCAACCTCGAGCTGGACGCGCGTTCGGCGGTCGAGCGCGAACTCGATGGTCACTGTGCGCGCACGCCGTCCGCGAACGGGCGTGATCGTCGCGAGCATCGCGGTGTCCCGCCGAAAGCTCGGCCCGCCGCTGTAGACGCGGAGGCGTCGCAGCCGCGGAGCACTGGTCCGCTTATGGACGCTGTTTAGCGCGCGCGCCGGGTGAGGCAGCGCCGCCGCCCCGATCGCACCAAGGGCTCCGAGGGCGACCAGGCCGCGCCGCACGAAGCCGCCGCGTGTGAGCGTGTTTCGTTGCTCGACGTCGGTCGCTGTGTCCCCCACCGAAGCGAGAGTCTAGGGTCCGAGGGCGCCGCCCACGACCCCGGAGCTACGATGCGTCGGTGGCGGGGTTCGCGGTCTCTGACGCATACAGGCCGACGGGCGATCAGCCGCGCGCGATCGGTGAGGTCGCCGAGGCCGTCGAGCGCGGCGATCGCTGCACGACGCTGCTGGGCGCGACCGGCACGGGCAAGACGGCGACCATGGCCTGGGTGATCGAAAAGCTCGAGCGGCCCGCGCTCGTGATCGCGCACAATAAGACGCTCGCCGCCCAGCTCTGCAACGAGTTCCGCGAGTTCCTGCCCGATGCGGCCGTCGAGTACTTCGTCTCCTACTACGACTACTACCAACCGGAGGCCTACGTTCCGCAGGCCGACCTCTACGTCGAGAAGGACGCGTCGATCAACGACGACATCGACCGGCTACGTCATGCGGCGACGAGCGCGCTGTTCATGCGCCGCGACGTCGTCATCGTCGCGTCGGTCTCGTGCATCTACGGCCTCGGCTCGCCCGACGAGTATCGCGAGCGCACCGTGCTCCTCACGGTCGGCCAGCAAGTCGACCGCGACGAGATCCTGCGCAAGCTCGTCGACATCCAGTACCAGAGAAACGACGCCTTGCTCGGGCGTGGTCGCTTCCGGGTGCGCGGCGACGTCGTCGAGATCCAGCCGGCGAACCTCGAGTCGGCCTACCGCGTCTCGTTCTTCGGCGACGAGGTCGAGCAGATCACGCACTTCGACCCGCTCACCGGTGAGGTCTACGCCAAGCTCGATCACCTCGCGGTCTTCCCGGCCACGCAGTACGTGACGTCGCGACCACGGATCGAAGCGGCGCTCGACGAGATCCGCGACGAGTTGGCCGTGCAGATCGCCGAGTTCGACGCAGCCGGCAAGCTGCTCGAGTCGCACCGCATACGACAGCGGACCGAGTACGACATCGAGATGATGCAGGAGCTCGGCTATTGCAACGGCATCGAGAACTACTCACGTTTCCTCGAGGGCCGTGCCCGCGGCACCCGCCCCCATTGCCTGCTCGACTTCTTCCCCGACGATCTCGTCGTCTTCGTCGACGAGTCGCACCAGACGATTCCTCAGCTCGGCGGCATGTACGAGGGCGACCGCTCGCGCAAGGAGACCCTGGTCGAGCACGGCTTCAGGCTTCCCTCGGCGCTCGACAACCGGCCGCTTCGTTTCGACGAGTTCCTCGAGCTCGTCCCGCAGCTCGTCGCGGTTTCGGCGACGCCGGCTCCGTACGAGCTCAACCAGTCGACGACGATTGCCGAGCAGATCATCCGGCCAACTGGGATCGTCGACCCCGTCGTCGAGCTCAGACCGACCAGGAACCAGATCGACGACCTGCTGAACGAGATCCGCGAGCGCGAGGCCGTCGGCGAGCGCACCCTGGTCACGACCCTCACGAAGAAGATGGCCGAGGACCTGACCGATTACCTGCTCGAGGCAGGCGTGCGAACCCGTTACCTGCACTCGGAGGTCGACACGCTCGAGCGCATTCAGATCGTTCGTGAGCTCAGGCTCGGCGAGTACGACGTGCTCGTGGGCGTGAACCTGCTGCGCGAGGGGCTCGACCTGCCCGAGGTCTCGCTGGTCACGATCCTCGATGCCGACAAGGAGGGATTCCTGCGCGGTCAGACCGCGCTGATCCAGACGATCGGGCGCGCCGCCCGAAACGTCAACGGAACTGTGCTCCTCTACGCCGACAAGACCACCGAGGCGATTCTGGGCGCCATGGAGGAGACGCGTCGCCGGCGAGTGATCCAGATCGCCTACAACGAGGAGCACGAGATCACGCCCGAATCGATCCAGAAGGGTGTCTCGGACATCGCCGAGTTCCTCTCGCTCGAGCAGCCGCACGTGCCCGGCAAGCGTCGGCGCGGCAGCACGAAGGTCGAGGGGATGGATCCCGACGAGCTGCATTCGCTCGTCGTCACGCTCGAGGAGGAGATGCGGGTCGCGGCCGACGAGCTCCGTTTCGAGTACGCGGCCAAGCTGCGCGACGAGATCAAGGATCTGCGGCGCGAGCTTGCGGCGATAGCTGCGGCCTAGGCCCTAGCACGGCGCCAACCGAGAAATCGGGGGAGGCTTCATCCCCCGTTTCGGTGGTGTGGCAAACGGCCGGCGTTGCTTACGGTGTGGACAAGAGGCGGTTGTCCCCGCGGCGCACATGAATGCAGCCACCGATGCTTCACGCGAACCAGAACTAGACACGCCCATCACCGGGGTCCCGCCCGCGCACGGGACGCGGTTGTTGGCGCTCGCCGGTCTCACGGGAGCGCTGGCTGTCGTCGTCTACCTCGTTGCGCTGAGCGGTGGCCAGCTTGCGCCTCTCGACGACCTGCCGCTGTGGGCGTTCGCGCTGATCGCGCTCGTCGGCCAGCAGGTCGGTCTTCAGCTTCAGCGTCGCGGCGGCCTTGCCGCCAGCCCGGGCGCGGTCGCGCTCGCGCTCGGCCTCATCTACATCGAGCCCGGCCTTCTGATCCTGATCATTGGCGCCTCGACCGTTCTGACGCTGATCACGCGAACGCTTCCGCGCGCGGCGATGGCGACAAGCATCGCGCTGCTGCACGCCGCCGCCGCGGCCGCGGTCTATGCCGGGCTTCGCATGGACGACCCGTTTGCGTGGGGCAGCATCATGGCCCTCGTCCTTGCGCTCGCGCTCGCCTACGGCGTGCGGGTCGCGCTCGGTGTGATCGTGGTGCGCGCGGTCGGCGGACGCCCCGAGGACTACGGCGGGACGGAGTCGGCCTTGCCGGCAGCGCTTTCTGCGCTCGGTTGGGGCGGCGTCGCCCTGGTGCTCGCGTTCGTCGGCGAGATCTCGGCACGCCTGACGGTTGTTGCGGGAGCGCTCGTGGCGCTCGCAACGCTGCTCACCTGGGCTTACGTCGTCGAGCGTCACCGCCGGCGCGGGCTCGAACTCGCGCAGGGCATGATCCGCGACGTCCTGGGTGCGGCCCAGACGGAAGCCGCGCTCGTCACGATGCTCGAACGCGCCAGCTCGACATTCCACTGCCCGTGCGCCGAGGTGATCCTGTTGCCGCGCGGAGCCGACGAGCATCCTCTGCGCACCACGGTTGGCCCGGGTGAGCTGCGCGAGATCATGGTGCCGATCGAGCGCGACTCGCTGAGCGAGCGGGTCGTAGCGGCCGCGGCAGCCGACCATGGCAGCCTCGTCACCGGTGAGGACGCGTTTGCCCTCATTCAGGGTGTGCCGCGCGAGGCCGAGCATCGTGTCGGGCTGATCGCTCCGCTCCGTGGTGAGAGTCGCGTGCTCGGGACGATCGCGATCGCCGGATCCGACCTGACCGACGCGGCACTCGAAGCCGCCGACGTCGAGCTGTTCGAGGCGCTGGCGACGCACGTCGGCTCGGCCCTCGAGTACGGCCAGGTCGAGCGCTCGCTGGCCCAGCTCGGCGAGCTCGAGCGCAAGCTCGCCCACCAGGCCTACCACGACTCCCTCACGGGGCTGGCGAACAGGACGCTCTTCCTCGACCTGATGGAGCGGGCGCTTGTGCGCAACCGTGGGAAGGAGGGAGGGGTCGTCGTCCTTTTCGTGGATCTCGACGATTTCAAGTCGATCAACGACAGCTTCGGACATCCCGTCGGAGACGCCGTACTCGTCGAGGTCGGTGAGCGGATCCGCAGGTGCCTGCGCGGCGCTGACACGCCCGCGCGGCTAGGTGGCGACGAGTTCGCGGTGCTTGTCGACGGTGCGCCACCTCTGAGCGGCGTGATCAGCGTCGCCGAGCGAATCCTCGCGACGCTGGCGCCCCCGATCGTTCGCGACGGGCGGGAGCACACGGTCCACGGCAGCATCGGCATGGCTTTCAGCGTCGAGGGCTCCACGGCCGAGGGGCTCCTGCGCGACGCCGACATCGCCATGTACCGGGCCAAGGGCGCCGGCAAAGGGCGCTTCGAGATCTTCGAGGACTCGATGCATGCCGATGTGCGCCACCAGATGGACATGCGCACCGACCTCGCGAGAGCCATTCACCAGGACGAGCTCGTGTTGCACTACCAGCCGGTGGTCGAGCTCGAGGGCGCACGCATGGTGGGCGTCGAGGCCCTCGTCCGCTGGCAGCACCCCGAGCGCGGCATGGTGCCGCCAGGTGAGTTCATTCCGCTCGCCGAGGAAACCGGTCTGATCACCGCACTCGGCTCCTGGGTCATCGTCGAGGCCTGCAAGCAGGCCGGCGACTGGCAGCGACGCTTCCCGTTCGACCCGGCGCTCTCGATGAACATCAACGTGTCCGCGAGCCAGTTCCGCAAGCACGAGCTCGCAAACGAGCTGCGCACCGCGCTCGACAGCAACGAGGTGCTTCCCTCGGCGGTGACGCTCGAGATCACGGGGAGCGTGTTCAAGGAGGGCTGGTCGCGCATCCTCGGTGTGCTCGAAGAGCTGCGCGAGCTCGGCGTGAGGCTCGCGATCGACGACTTCGGGACGGGCTACTCGTCGTTGACGAGGCTCCAGGAGATGCCTGTCGAGGTGCTGAAGATTCCGAAGCCTTTCGTCGACGCCCTCGCCGGCGTTTCTGGGAAGGCAACGCTCGCACGCACGGTCGTACGGATCGGCGACACGATCGGGATGAAGACCGTCGCCGAGGGGATCGAGACCGTCGAGAAGTGGCAGCAGCTTCGCCACCTCGGCTGCGACTACGGCCAGGGCTACCTGTTCGGCAGGCCGGTCGAGGCCAGCGTGCTCGAAGCACACTTCGAGCGTTCGCTCGCAGCCATGAGCGAGTCTCACCGCGCGGGGCTCGAGCTGCAGCCGCCCCGCATCGGTCGTGGCGCGGAGTCGCGTCGCGTAGCATGAAGCGTCGGGTTGCCCGTGTCCGACATCATGAAGCGGGCCGTGGTCATTTTGACGCTGCCGGCGCTGCTCGCTGCCTCTGCGGTCCTGCTGGTCCTCGAGATCACGAGCGCCGACGACCCCGTGCCGGCGCAGGGCACGCTGATCAGCCCGGCGTCGAGCCAGGCTGCAGCCGCGGGTGCGGACAAGCCGGAGCCGGCGACCGCGGTCGAGCCCGGCGGCGGCCGAGGCCCGGGTGGCGGCAAGAGCGCGGCCGCCGGCAACAGCGCGGCCGCTGGCAAGAGCGAGCCGGCCGAGCGGCGAGCAAAGGACGCCAATGGTCGCTCGAGCACGGCCGAGGCGAAGCAAGGGTCCGAGAAGAAGGCCCCCGTGCCACTTCCCGATGTCGACGGCA
The DNA here is from genome assembly GCA_965223695.1 of Gaiellaceae bacterium. Lineage (GTDB taxonomy): Bacteria > Actinomycetota > Thermoleophilia > Gaiellales > Gaiellaceae > JAUVPB01. Next base: position 155,395 of record CBDCXJ010000044.1, read on the forward strand.
CGGTCTCGATCGCCGCGGTCGGCGACATCGTGATGGGCACGCGCACGTACGGGTTCCCGCCGGATGGCGGTCGGACGTTCTTCTCGGGCGTCGAGCGGTTCCTTGCTGGCGACCTCGTGCTCGGCAACCTCGAGGGGACGCTGTCGGTCGGCGGCGCCTCGCGCTGTCGCGCCGACTCGCGGAACTGCTTCTCGTTCCAGACGCCGCCGGCATACGCGCGCTGGCTCGTCCGGGCTGGCTTCACGACGCTCAACCTCGCGAACAACCACGCGAACGACTTCGGGCCTAGCGCGCTCGCACAAACCCGTGCAACGCTTCGCGAGCGCGGGCTCCGGCACACCGGCGCGCCCGACCAGATCACGGTGCACCGGGTCGGCAAGGTGCGGGTCGCTGTGGTTGGCTTCTCGACGTACCGCTGGTCGCCCGATCTGCGTGACATCGCGGCTGCGCGCAAGCTGATCAGCGAAGCGACACGGCGCGGCCACGTCGTCGTCGTGACGATGCACGCAGGCGCGGAGGGCGCCGAGCACCAGCACGTCACTCCGGGCACCGAACGGTTTCTCGGCGAGAACCGCGGCGACGTCGTTCGGTTCGCTCGCGCGGCGATCAACGCGGGAGCGGATCTCGTCGTCGGTCACGGGCCACACGTCTTGCGCGGCATGGAGTGGCACCGCGGACGGCTGATTGCCTACAGCCTTGGGAACTTCGGCGGCTACAACACGTTCAATCTCTCGGGGCCGCGTCAGTACGCCGGCGTTCTCAAGGTGACCCTGAACACCGACGGAACCTGGGTTAAGGGAAAATTGGTGGCGACCAGGCTGATCGGGAAGGGGATCCCCGTGCGCGATCGCGCCGAGCACGCGCACGCGATCGTGCGCAAGCTGTCGCGGGCCGACTTCGCCGAGAAGGCCGTGCGCGTCGACCCGCGCGGGGTGTTGCTGCAGCCGAAGGAGTAGGTATCGCGCACGGGCGCAGCCGAAGACAGCCCGCACCGCCCGTGGCCGCCCTCAGCGCGTGAACGAGCGTGCTGCCAGCTCGGCCAGCTCGCCGTCGATCCACCCGTAAGTGGTCGATTCGAGCGCGTCGGGCTCGATCCGCCAGACCTGGCAGCCTCGCACCTCGACGTGGCGCCCGGGTCGCGGCAGACCCAGACCTGCCGTCGTCGAGACGACGACGCCCTGGCCGGCTTCGGCGTAGAACTCCCCGGCCGTGGCTGTCGCGGTCTGGTGGACGTGGCCCGCGAGCACGAGGTCGACGCCAAGCCGGGCGAGCGACCGGAGCAACGAGGAGCGCCGGGCGAGCGGCCGCTTGCCCGTTCGCCAGGGCGCCGAGGCCAGGTGGTGATGCGTGACGACGACGCGGCATGCGTCGGGCCGCTCTGCGAAGCGACGTTCGAGCGTGTCGAGCTGGCGGCTCGAGACGAGCCCTTCCTGGTACAGCCAGGGGCGCGCGGAGGCGAGCCCGGCCACGATGAGCCCGTCCGACGCGTGCGTGGGCTCTGTCTCGCCCCAGACGGCGCGGAACGCGCTGTGCGTCTGTGTGAACCGTCGGGGCGGCAGCGCCGGCATGTCGTGGTTGCCGGGGACGGCGACGATCGGCAGATCGAAGCTACGCAGGATGCGAGCGGCCTCTTCGTGCTGCGCGACGCGGTTGCGATGGCTCAGGTCGCCGCTCGCGACGATCAGGCCCGGCCGGTGCTCTGCGATCACGCTCCGGAGGCCGGCGAGCGTCTCCTCGCCGATCTCGGGCCCGCCCCCGATGTGGAGATCCGAGACGTGCAGCAGTAGGGCGCCCACCGGCAGCGACTATAGATACCGACTTCCGTCCAAATGCAGGGGAGGAGGCTGGCGGCATGGCGCCAACTAGAATCAGTACGACCATGGCTGACGAGTCTGCAGAGATCTTCGACGACGTCTATCTAGGCCTGCATGCCGGCGCGGCAACTGCCAAGCAGCGGCGCGGCGAGCATCTCTCGGCCGAGGAGCGCGACGCGCTCGGGCGCTGGGATCGTTTATCGCGCATGCGCAAGACGATGGCGATCGCCGCCTTTGCCCTCGGCACCTTCGGGCTGGGCGTTGCCGTCGGCGGGCTCGTGTTCGGCCGCTGGCGTCGCGCGTAGCGGTCGCGACTAAGGCGGCACAGGCGGGGCGCGGGCGTCGTGCCTACGGCCGGAAGACCGGCAACGTGATCCGCGACGGGTGCTGCGCGTCGTGCAGGATCGACTGTGTCGCAAGCACCTCGGCCGACGCCGGCTCCTCGTAGAGTGGGCCGCCGGTGTTGAGGTTGCGGTCATACAGCGGGAAGTCGGCGCTCGACACCGTGACGCGCACGCGCTCGCCCGGCGCGATGCGCGCGCCGACCGGGCCCAGATCGATCGAGTACTCGTAGACGCGCCCGGGCTCGATCGGTGTCGGATCGGTCGGTGAATCGCGGAAGCGCGCGCACGATGCCCTCGGTCAGGTTCATCGAGGAGCCGGCCGTATCGACTCGACAGAGTCGCGCGCAGAAGTCGGTGTCGGTCGCCGACGAGCCCGCAAAGAGCGTCACGCTGACATCGCCGAGGAGCAGCAGTTCCTGGTCGAGCGGCTCCGAGCTGTAGACGAGGACGAGGCGCGACTCTTCGCGGCCGCTCTGATCGGCCGGGCCCATGGGTGAGAGCAGCTCGATACAGCAAGAGCGCCCGCCGGCGCTCATCGGCGGGTTGCTCGCCGCGTAGGTGAAAACGTCGGGTGGCTCGTTTCCGGGTGCATCCTGCGAGAGGGTTCCGTCGCCGAAGCTCGAGGTCGCCTGCCCGGCCGAGTGGAAGAACCAGTCGCTCGGCGTGGTTGCGCTCGGTGGCCAGGCGTCAGCGTCCTGCCAGCCGCCGCCCATCAGGTATGCGCTCACCGGCGCGTCGAAGACGCCGGTCGCCTCGCCCTTGAGCGTCTCGTTCCAGAAGCGCACGTGCCACTCGTCGACTACGGCCGGGCCCGCGTCGCCATTTGCGCCCGCGCCGCCGAGCGGCTTCCACGGCATGTGATGCCAGGGCCCGATCACGAGTTTCTGTGGCGACTGCGCTGCGCGCGTCAGCTCGGTGAAATTGCGTACCGTCCCGCGGACAAACACGTCGTACCAGCCGCCGACATGCAGGCCGGGCTTGTCAATCTTCGCGTGGTCGACCTCGACCGTCTTCCAGTAGTCGTCGTAGGTCGAGTGAGCGAGCCAGTCGAAGTAGTAGGAGGCGTGGCCGCCACTCGCCAGCGGCGGGAACGCGTTCAGCGGCAGCGCCCAGTACCACTTGTAGGCATCCGCGAGCGCCGCGCCGAGCTGGGCAAGCGCCATATCGTCCTGCGCCCGCGCGGCCTCGTCGAGCGCGAGGTAGTTCGCCCACGATGCCCCGAACGCGAGCTCGAAGGCGCCCTGCGAGTAGAACCATTCCCGATACGGGCTGCCTGCCGTGAACCCCGGCGCGATGGCATGGAGCGAGGCGGGCTGCTCCTGTGCGGCGAGGAGTTGGTTCAGCCCGGGGTACGAGAAGCCGTACGTCGCGACGCGTCCGTCGCAGCCTTCGAGCGTCGCTGCCCATTCGATCAGGCCCGCGACATCTTTCCCCTCGTTGAAGAACGGCTCGAAGCTACCTTCGCTCCTGAAGCGGCCGCGCACGTCGTGCGTGACAACAATGTAGCCCTGGCGCGCGAACCAGGACGGGTGTGCGTAGCCGACGTTGGACTCGGCCACTCCCTTGTCGTAGGGCGTGCTCTGCACGAGTGCCGGAAGGTGCGTATCGGAGGCGGGGCGCTAGACGTCGGCGTAGCTCGTGACGCCGTCGTGAAGGGGGCAGGCAACGTCGCGCTCGACCATCAGCTCTGGCGTTCCCGGTAGCACCTCTGTCGACACCGCTCCTCCTTCGTCGCCTGACGGCGGGACGCTATACGAGTGAGGCGCGCGTAGGCCTGCGCCGGGCCTACAGCTGCCAGACGCTCTCGCCGCCGACGATGGTCTCGAGCGGAGCGAGCTCGCCGTCGAGGATCGCGAGGTCGGCGCGGAACCCGGCGGCGACGCGTCCGCGGTCGTCGAGGCCGAGCAGGCGGGCGGGGGTGAGGCTCGTCATGGTCGCGGCATCGACGAGACCGTAGGCCGCGAGCCGCTGCAGCAGCGCGGCGCCGAGCCGGTCACCGCCGAGCAGCTTGCCGTCCTCGGGGCGCTCGTGTGGCGGGGGAACGAGGTCGCTGGTCGCCGCGATCCTCGAGGGGCCCGCGAGCGCCACCGTGAGCTGCTCAGTGATGGGGTGGAGGTGCCGGCCGTCGGCGATCACGCCGAGCGTGACCCGTTCGTCGGCGAGCAGCGTGCCCGCCGCGCCAGGCACGCGCGCGGTGAAGCCGCTCATCGCGTTCCACAGATGGGTGGCGAAGCGTGCCCCGACCTCGACGGCGGCCTTCGTCGTGTAGTAGTTGGCCTTCGTGTGGCCGACGCCGGCGATGGCGCCCGCCTCGGCGATGGCACGGATCGCGTCGAGGCCGCCCTCGAGCTCGGGAGCGACGGTGACGAGACGCGTGTTGCCGCTTGCCAGCCAGCCGGCGAGTCGATCGAGGTCGACCGGCTGAATGTGCTCGGCCGGCTGTGCGCCGGCGGCGTCCGGGTTGAGGAACGGCCCCTCGAGGTGCACGCCGACACAGCTCCCTTCCACGGGATGGAAGTCGAGGAAGGTCGAGACCTCGTCGGCCGGGCGTGTTCCGCACGTGGCGAGGAAGCTGGTGACGCCGTAGGCGGCGGTCTCGGCCCAGTCGTAGACGTGCAGGTCGACGAACCCCGGGAAGATGTAGGGCGCGTCGGCGGCGAACTCGGCCGGCTCGACGCCGACGATCTGGCCGTCCTCGAGCTCGACGCGGGCGCTTTGCTCCCCGTCGATGGGGTCGACGACACGTCCGTCGAGGGTGCGCGTGGCGGTCATCTGTGCATTCTGGCAACCGGCCCGGTGGCCCTGGGGACGAGCCGCCGCCGGCGGGCTGGGAGTTGTCCTCGAGGTGGGTGACTGACTGGTCAGTCACCGCCCCGTACGAACACGTGTTCGTCAGGCCAGCTCACTACACTGGGGCGGATGGCAGCCGAGGAGTTGGTCGTCCACGGCGCCCGCGAGCACAACCTGAAGAACGTCACGGTCACGCTGCCGCGGAACGCGCTGATCTGCATTACGGGCCTGTCCGGATCGGGCAAGTCCTCGCTTGCCTTCGACACGATCTACGCCGAGGGGCAGCGCCGCTACGTCGAGTCGCTCTCCGCCTACGCGCGGCAGTTCCTGCAGATGATGGAGAAGCCCGACGTCGACTCGATCGACGGCCTCTCACCGGCAATCTCGATCGACCAGAAGACGACCTCCCGCAACCCGCGCTCGACGGTCGGAACCGTCACCGAGATCTACGACTACCTGCGCCTGCTCTACGCGCGCGTCGGTAAACCACACTGCCCGGTTTGTGGGAAGGCCATCGCTGGCCAGTCGGTGCAGACGATCGTCGACCAGATCCTGCTCCTGCCCGAGGGAACGAAGTTCACCGTCAACGCGCCGGTCGTGCGTGATCGCAAGGGCGAGTACAAGGATCTGCTCGAGTCGCTCCGCTCAGACGGCTTCAGCCGCGTGAAGATCGACGGCGAGCAGCGGATGCTCGACGAGGAGATCGAGCTCGACAAGAAATTCAAGCACACGATCGAGGTCGTGATCGACCGCCTCTCGATGAAGGCCGATCTGCGCCACCGGCTGACCGACTCGGTCGAGACAGCGCTCTCGCTGGCGGACCGTCTGGTGACGATCGACGTGATCTCCGCTCCAGATGGCGAGGACGTGGCAGAAGAGCTGTCGTTCTCGGAGCAGTTCGCCTGTCCCGACCACGGTGTCAGCCTGCCAGAGCTCGAGCCGCGCGTCTTCTCGTTCAACTCGCCACATGGCGCCTGCGCCCGCTGCACGGGCCTTGGCTCCCAACAGGAGATCGATCCCGATCTGCTCGTTCCCGACCCGTCGCTCTCGATCGAGGAGGGTGCGCTGGTGCCCTGGTCGATCGGCTGGTCGTCGTTCTACGAGGGCGCGATCCTGGCGATCGCCGATCGCGACGAGATCGACCCGACGACGCCCTGGGCGGAGCTGAAGCAGGAGCAGCGCGATCGCTTCCTCTACGGGACGGGTGAGGACAAGATCTACATCCAGTACCGCAACCGTATGGGGCGCAAGCGCTCCTACACGATGAAGTTCGAGGGGATCGTCTCGAACCTCGAGCGTCGCTACCGCGAGACCGATTCACCGCAGACGCGCGAGCGGATCGAGGAGTACATGTCGACCCGCCCGTGCACGTCGTGCAATGGCGCGCGACTGCGCGCGGAGGTGCTCTCGGTGACCGTCGGCGTGCTCAACATCCACGAGCTGACGCGGATGTCGGTCGCGCGCGCGATCGAGTTCCTCGACGAGATCGCTCTCTCAGAGCGCGACCAGCAGATCGCGGTGCGCATCCTCAAGGAGATCCGCGAGCGCCTGACCTTCCTCGACAACGTCGGCGTCGGCTACCTGGCGCTCGACCGCGCTGCCTCGACGCTCTCGGGCGGCGAGGCGCAGCGCCTCAGGCTCGCCACGCAGATCGGCTCGCAGCTCGTCGGCGTGCTCTACATCCTCGACGAGCCCTCGATCGGCTTGCACCAGCGCGATAACGGGCGGCTGATCGAGACGCTCAAGAGCCTGCAGGACATCGGCAACACCGTCCTGGTCGTCGAGCACGACGAGCAGATGATGCGCGCGGCCGACCAGCTGATCGACATGGGCCCGGGCGCCGGCACTCACGGCGGCGAGATCGTCGCGCAGGGAACAGCGCGCCAAGTCGCGCGCAAGAAGCGCTCGATCACGGGGCAGTTCCTCGCCGGCACGCGAGAGATCGCCGTACCCGAGCGGCGCATCGAGAACGGCGAGACGTTCGCGATTCGTGGCGCGCGGATGCACAACCTGAAGGACATCGACGTCGAGTTCCCCGTCGGCAAGTTCATCTGCGTCACCGGCGTCTCGGGCTCCGGGAAATCGACACTCGTGAACGAGATCCTCTACAAGACCCTCGCAAACCGGCTCAACCGCGTGCGCGTCAGGCCGGGGGATCACGACGACGTCGAGGGCATCGACGGGTTCGACAAGGTGATCGACATCGACCAGTCGCCAATCGGCCGCACACCGCGCTCGAATCCCGCGACCTATACGAAGCTCTTCGATCACATCCGCGAGCTCTACGCGCAGACGCCCGACGCCAAGGTGCGCGGCTACAAGCCGGGCCGCTTCTCGTTCAACGTCCGCGGTGGGCGCTGCGAGACCTGCAAGGGCGACGGGACGATCAAGATCGAGATGCACTTCCTGCCCGACGTGTACGTCCCCTGCGAGACCTGTCACGGCAAGCGCTACAACCGCGAGACGTTGGAGGTGCGCTTCAAGGGGAAGTCGATCGCCGACGTGCTCTCGATGTCGGTCGAGGAGGGCGTCGAGTTCTTCACCAAGATCCCGAAGATCCGGCGCCGGCTGCAGACGCTGCACGACGTCGGGCTCGAGTACATCGAGCTCGGCCAGCCGGCGACGACCCTCTCGGGTGGGGAAGCCCAGCGCGTCAAGCTCGCCTCCGAGCTCGCGAAGGTCGCGACCGGGCGGACGATGTACATCCTCGACGAGCCGACCACCGGCCTGCACTTCGCCGACATCGAGAAGCTGCTCGAGGTACTGCACCGGCTCGTCGACGCCGGCAACACGGTCGTCGTCATCGAGCACAACCTCGACGTGATCAAACAGGCCGACTACATCGTCGATCTCGGCCCCGAGGGCGGCGAGGGTGGCGGCGAGCTGATCGCCTCGGGCACGCCCGAGGACGTGGCCCTCATCGACGAGAGCCACACCGGGCGCTACCTGCGCGAACTGCTTCCGAGCCTCGCGGCCGCGGCCGCTTGATGGCCGCCAGCAACGAACCCGTCGGCACGGTCGAGCGACGCCGAGCGCCCCGCCGGATCGCCGAGAACGCGCCGACCCGCACGCGTGGGCGCGTGGCGCCCGAGCCCGAGCCGCTCAGCCCCGAAGAGGAGCGGCGGCTCCACCGCGAGTGGTGGCTGCGCGTGCCGCTGACGATCATGGCGCCGCGGGCGGTCTTCACGGCGCTTCGCGACGAGAGCGAGCACTCGCTCTCTGCGCGCCAGGAACCTGTGCTTCTGCTCGTACTGCTCGCCGGCGTCGCCGCCGTGCTCCAGACCAGCGCCGCTGGCAGCCTGCTCGACAACCCCGAGATCGACGGCGCGCTCATCTTCGTCTGGGCCGTGATTGGCGGGCTGATCTACGGCACCGTCAGCTACTGGCTCGGCGGGCTCGCGATCTACCTCGGCGCGAGGGGCGCGTCGAAGAAGCGCGCCGCGAAGCCGAGCTACCAGCGGGCGCGTCACGTCGTTGCGTTCGCGGCCGCGCCGATCGTGCTGTCACTGGTGCTCTGGCCCATCCAGCTGGCGATCTATGGCTCGGAGCCCTTCAGGAGCCGTGGCTCGGAGTCGGGCGGCGAGCAGGTGTTCGCCGCCCTCGGGATCGTCTTTGCCGTCTGGGCGGCGGCGCTGCTGTTCTACGGGATCCGCACGACCTACGGCTGGACCTGGGTGCGCGCGGTCGGCACTGTCCTGCTCGGCTTGCTGGCGCTCCTCTGCGTCGCCGCCGTTTTCGTCTTCGTTTGAGAGCGCCCGCTTATGAGCGCTGCCCGACGTTGCACGCTACGTCGGTCCGCCGCGCGCCACTGCGGCCTCAGGCCTTACGCCTTCGCGGCGGCGTGCCCCTCGAGTGCGCTCTCGATATCGGCGACAGAGACGACCTGGCCGAAGCCGTAGCGGAAGTCCTCGAGCGCGCCTTCGTGCAGCTCCGGTGTGACGGCGGCAGTGCCGTCCTCCGGCACGATCGGGCGGATGTCGCGGAAGAACGCGTCGCGGACGGTGCTTTCGACACAGATGTTCGTCGTCACGCCGCAGACGATTAGCGAGTCGACACCTTGCGCGCGCAGCTGCTCCTCGAGGTCGGTGTCGTAGAAGGCCGAATAGCGCGTCTTGTCGAGCACGACCTCGCCCTCGGCCGGCTCCAGCTCGTCGACGACGGCCGCATCCCAGGAGTCCCGAATCAGACCGCCCGTGCCCTTGATCGCACCGAACATCTCCATCAGAAGGCCGCCGTCCGAGTAATCCTCGTTGAGCGAGTAGCGGGTGAAGTAGATCGGGAGCTCGGCCTTGCGACAGGCGGTGAGCAGACGGCTGATCGGCCCGATCACCTCGGCGCTCGGCTCATAGGCAAGGCCGATCTGCGCCATGAAGCCCTTCCCGTCGCAGAAGCCGTTCTGCATGTCGATGACGATCAGGGCGGGACGCTCTCCGAGGTTCATCGTTCCTCCAATGCTCGACGTTGGGGACTGGGAAGACTAGCGCCGCGTCGCCCGGGGCCTCTGCTCTGAGGCCTCGAACCGGGCGAGCTCGTCATCGGGCATCGTGTACTCGTGCTCGGGCGCCGGGTAGGCGCCGCTCTTCACGTCGGCGGTGAAGGTCGCGAGCGCGCGGCGCGTGTCGTCGCCGACCGCCGCGTACTGGCGAACGAAGCGCGGGCGCATGCCCTCGGTGAGGCCGAGGATGTCGTGGTAGACGAGCACCTGCCCGTCGCAGTCAGCGCCGGCGCCAATGCCGATCGTCGGGATCGAAAGCGCGTTCGTGATCCGGGCCGCGACAATGGGCGGGATCGCCTCGAGCACGATCAGCGACGCGCCCGCGGCTTCAAGCTCGTGCGCGTCTCTGACGGCCTGCAGCGCTTTCTCGGCCGAGCGTGCCTGGGCCTTGTAGCCGCCGAGGAGCGTCGCCGACTGGGGCGTCAGCCCGAGGTGTCCGCAGACCGAAATTCCGGCATCGACGATCGCACGAACGCGCGAGACCGTGGAGCCGGCGCCCTCGAGCTTGACCATGTCGACACCGGCCTCCTTGGCCATGCGGATCGAGGCGCGAACGGCGTCCTCGTCCGAGACCTGGTACGAGCCAAAGGGCAGGTCGGCGATGACGAGCGCGCGCTGCGCGCCGCGAACTGTGGCGGCGGCGAGCGTGAGCATCTCGTCGAGCGTGATTGGAACCGTCGAATCGTGCCCGAGCACGGTCATCGCGGCCGAGTCGCCAACGAGGATCGTGTCGACCCCGGCCTCGTCGGCAAGCCGACCGCTCGGGTAGTCGTAGGCGGTGACCATCACGATCTTCTCGCCCTCGTCCTTCATCCGAGCGAGATCGCGGAGGCCCACCTTTGGCGAGCGCTGGGGAGTGCTTTCGCTGGGAGTCGTGCTCATCGCGGTTCCTCCAGGATCATGTTGTCGATCAGACGGATCTCTCCGAGCCTGATCGCGGCGCAGAGGAGTCGGTGGCCATGGGCGGTCATCGTCTCGACGTACTCGGTCTCGATCTCGGGGTCGCTCGCCAGGACGGCTTTCGCCGCGTGCGTTGCGTCCTCGGCCGCGGCGTTCGCCTCGACGCCAGCCGTCAGTGCACGGGGGAGCAGTGCCGCGCGCTCGCGCTCCTCGGCGCTCAGTCGCGCGTTGCGTGAGCTGAGAGCGAGCCCGTCCTCGTCGCGCACGGTCTCACCTAGCCGGAGCTCGAGGGGAAGGTTGAGGTCGCGGATCATCTGCGCGATCACGGCGCTCTGCTGCGCGTCTTTCCAGCCGAAGTAGACGCTGTCCGGCGCGACGAGGTTGAAGAGCTTGAGACACACGGTCGCGACGCCCCGGAAGTGGCCGGGGCGGGCCGCACCCTCCATGCCCTGGGTGGTCTCGGTGAGCTCGACCCAGGTCTCGAAGCCCTCCGGGTACATGTCCGGGGCGGCCGGGGCGAAGATGACGTCGGCGCCAGCGCTCTCGGCCAGCTCGGCATCGGCCTCGAGGTCGCGCGGGTAGGCGTCGATATCGCGGGTCTCGCCGAACTGCGTCGGGTTGACGAACACGCTGACGACGACCTCGGGGCATTCGGCGTCGGCCATCCTGATCAGCGAGAGGTGCCCCTTGTGGAGCGACCCCATCGTGGGGACGAGGCCTACCTCTGGGCCGGTGCGTTCGCGGTCGAGGGCATCAGCGAGCTCGGGAGCCGTCGAGACGACCCTCATGGGGTGGGGGTGTTCGGTCGGGACATCGCTCCAGTTCCGTCGGATACCGGGCACTGCGAAGTGTAGTTGGTTGCGGTCTCGCTATCGCCGCTTCGCGGAGGCCTGCGCCGCGTGCTCCACGTCGAGCTTGCGCGTATCACCTACGGCTCGCGCACATCCGCGCGGCGTCATAGACTGCAGCCCGTGCCCATCTACGAGTTCGTCTGCATGACCTGTGAGTCCCACTTCGAGGAGCTGGTCGGCATCGAGGCGCCTGATCCGCCGTGCCCGGACTGCGGAGCGACGAGGGTCGCGCGCCAGCTTTCGGTGTTCGCGGCACACGGCGCAACGGTCGAGGCCGGGCCGGCACTCGGGGCAGGCGGCGGCGGTGGCGGCTGCTGCGGCGGAGGCTGTGGCTGCGGCTAACCCCGCGGTCGAAGAGATCGGCGCCCTCGCCGCGTTCGCGGCCGAGGTGGCCGGTTGCACACGCTGCGCCCTCGCGGAGGGGCGCACACAGGTGGTCTTCGGAGTCGGTGACCCCGACGCCGACCTGATGTTCGTCGGCGAGGCGCCCGGCTTTCACGAGGACAAGCAGGGCTACCCGTTCGTGGGCCAGGCGGGCACGCTGCTCGACAAGCTGCTCGGCGGCATCGGGCTCACCCGCGACGACGTCTACATCGCGAATGTGCTCAAGTGTCGACCTCCCGGCAACCGCGATCCCCAGCCTGCCGAGATCGAGGCGTGTGAGGAACACCTGTTCAAGCAGGTCGCCCTGATCGAGCCGAAGCTGATCGCGACGCTCGGCAACTTCGCCACGAAACTGCTCTCGGGCCGCCCCGACGGGATCACGCGCGTCCACGGCACTCCGCGCGAGGCCAGTCTCGGCGGACGGACAGTCACCCTGTACCCCGTTTTTCATCCCGCGGCTGCGCTGTACACGCCGAAGATGCTCGAGACGCTCGAGGCCGACTTCGCTCGGATTCCCGAGCTGCTCGGTAGGCCGGAGCCGGCGAGCCTAGGGCCGGAGCCGGCGCGTGTTGGGCCGGCGACCGAGACTCCGCTCGAGGTCTCCAGCGGCTTCGGCGCCGTTCCTGCCGGAGTTGGTGCGATCGCGGTGGCCGAGCCCGAGCCCGCGCAGCCAGACGACGAGCAGCTCGACCTCTTCTAGTCCGTCGGACCTTCTCTACGCTTGAGAGCGTGCCCACGCTCACAACCTCGTGTCCGACCGAGACGGAGCGAATCGGTGCCGCACTCGCGTCGTCGCTCGAGGTCGGAGACGTTCTCGGCGTCCGCGGCGAGCTTGGCGCGGGCAAGACAACGCTGATCCGCGGGGCATGCCGCGCCCGCAGGGTGCAGGGGCGCGTGACCAGCCCCACCTTCACCGTCGGGCACCGCTACGCAGGGGATCCCGACGTCGCTCACCTCGACCTCTACCGGTTCGAGTCGATGTCCTCCGCCGAGTGGGCCGACATCGAGCCGCTTCTCGAGGGCTCGATCGCCTTCGTGGAATGGCCCGACGTGGCTGAAGGCTTCCTGCCTGAGCCGCGGGCGAGCGTCACGCTCCATCACATCGACCAGACACGCCGCGAGATCGAGCTCGTCACCGCCGACGCCACGCTGGTCGACCTCTTCGAGTCGGCCGCCCCAACGAGCACACCGCGCGGCAAAGAGGACGCGGTGTCCGGGTAGATGCGACCAAACGGCCCGATCCTTGCTCTCGACACGGCGACCGACACGGCGCATCTCGGCGTCGTCGATCGTGACGGCTACGAGCTTCTCGGCGCGCTGGAGGCGCCACCGGTCGCGCTCCTTGCCTGCGCAGACGAGCTCCTTGCGGCCACCGGCTTGACGCCGGTCGACCTCTCGGGCATCGTCGTGGGAGTGGGGCCCGGCCGCTACACCAGCCTCCGCATCGGGCTTGCGAGCGCTGCCGGGATGGCGGCCGCCCTCGAGATCCCGATTGCCGGAGTCTCGACGCTCGAGGCGCTTGCGGCCCGCGCGCCCGGCGCCGTGGCGATGATCGACGCGCGCCGGCGCGAGGTCTTCGCCCTCGAACCGGCCCGGCCTGACGCGGAGCCGATCTGCGCCGCACCGGGCGAGGTGGCCGTCGAGGGGAAGGCCTGTGTGGGCGATGGTGCCATCGCCTATCGCGAGGAGCTCGAAGCCCGTGGCGCCCGCGTCCCGCCCGACGACGACCCGAGACACTGCCCTTCGACGCCGGCGCTCGTCGAGCTGGCAACGTTTTCCGACACCGCGGCCGCGCCGCAGCCCATGTACCTGCGCTCGCCAGACGCCGAGCGGACACGCAAGGAGTTTCCGCGCGCATGATCGAGGCAACACGCGTCTACGTGTCCCAGCTCTCGGCCGACGACCTCGATTCGATCGAGCGAATCGAGCGAAGGAGCTACCCAACGCCATGGTCGCGCAAGATGTTCGAAGGCGAGCTGCGCAAGAGCACCTCGATCTGCGTCGGTGCCTTCGAGCGCACACCGCCGTCGGACCTGCTCGGCTACCTCGTCGTGTCGCGTTACGTCGACGCCTGGCACATCATGAACGTGGCGGTCGAACCCAACCACCGGCGCCGAGGTATCGCCCGCTGCCTGCTCAACGAGCTGTTCGGACGAACGGCCGAGGTCGCCCTGCGCGGCTACACGCTCGAGGTGAGGGTCTCGAACGCGGACGCGATTCGCCTCTACGAGGAGCTCGGCTTCGTCACGCGCGGCCGTCGCCGCGGCTACTACACGGACAACCGCGAGGATGCGCTCGTGATGTGGCGCGACGCTCCGGCCGGCATCGATCTGACCGAGAGCTAGAGGTCGACTCCAGCCAGATGCCCCATGTCTGAGCTCATCCTCGGGCTCGAGACCTCCTGCGACGAGACCGCGGCGGCGGTGATCACCACCGACGGCGAGATCCTCTCGAACGTCATCTCCTCGCAGGCCGAGCTTCACGCCCGCTACGGGGGGGTCGTGCCCGAGGTCGCCTCCCGGCGCCACCTCGAGCTCGTCGAGCCCGTCGTGGGCGAGGCGCTGTCGAGAGCCGACACCGAGCTCGCGCAGATCGGGTCCGTGGCCGTAACGCAGGGACCCGGACTGATCGGTGCCCTCCTCGTCGGTCTCTCGTACGCGAAGGGCCTCTGCTGGGCGGGCGACGCGCGACTGATTCCCGTCGATCACCTCCAGGGTCACATCGCCTCGCTCTTCCTTCGCCCGGAGACGCTCGAGCCACCGTTTCTGTGCCTGCTCGCCAGCGGAGGGCACACGCTGCTCGGGCAGGTCCCAGGCCACGCAAGCTTCGACGTAATTGGAGAGACCCTCGACGACGCCGCAGGGGAAGCGTTCGACAAGGGAGCCCGGCTGCTCGGCCTGGGCTACCCGGGCGGCCCGGCCCTCGATCGGCTGGCCCAGGACGGCGACAGCACGGCCTACGCG
>CBDCXJ010000045.1:0-11276 GCA_965223695.1 Gaiellaceae bacterium
TCAACGGCCGGCGCGTCGGCGTATGCCGCCTCGAGCAGGGCGCGCAGGTCGGCGCCGTCCGTCGGGGTGACGTAACAGGTCGCGACGATTCCGCGCCTGATGGGGAGCAGGTGAGGTACGAAGCAGATGTCGAATCCGAGTGCCCGCGCGATCTCCGGCTCATGCTGGTGGCTGCCGACGCGGTAGGGCTTGAAGTTCTCGAGAACGGCCCCGGCGTGCGAGGCGTCCGTCAGGGCGCGACCCGCGCCCGAGACGCCGGACTTGGCATCGACGACAACGCTGCTCGTGTCGATGGCCTGCGCGAGCGGCGCGAGCGCGAGAATCGTCGCGATTGCGTAGCAGCCGGGGTTCGCGATCAGCCGTCCGCTCGGCGGCGAGAGCTCGGGCACCGCGTACGACCAGTCGCCGAGCTCGCTCGCCCGCGGGTGTGAGAACCCGTACCACTGCTCGTACAGGGCTGCGCTCTCGAGCCGGTGCGCACCCGAGAGGTCGACGACAACGCCGTTGGCGGGCGGCTCGAAAGCCGCGGCCGTCTCGTGGCCCTGGCAGAGGAAGACAACGTCGGCGGCCTCGGCCAGCGCCTCGTCGTTCGTCACGAACCCGGGCAGTGACCCGCTCACGTGCGCAAGCCGCGGGTCGAGCACGGCGGCCGGCTGGCCGGCGTTCGTGTCAGAGCCGAGCGCAGCGAGCTCGAGCTCGGGGTGACCGAGCACGCGATCGAGCGTCTCCTGACCGGAGTACCCGGAGGCACCGATGATGGAAGCACCAAGCATGTACTTTGCCTATTATGCAGAAATCTGCGTATAATGCAACTGCATGGCACGCCAGACCCCACCTTCGTCCGCGATCGAGCCCCGGGCTGAGTCCCGGACAGAGCCCGGCCCGGCCCGTCTTGTCCTCGAGGATGGAACGACCTTCACGGGCCGCTCCGTCGGCGCCGCTGGCACCTCGACCGGCGAGATCTGCTTCACGACGACGATGTCCGGCTACCAGGAGGCGGTGACTGATCCGAGCTACCACGCCCAGGTGCTGGTCTTCAGCTACCCGCTGATCGGCAACTACGGGGTTGCCGAGAACCGTGTCGAGTCTGATCGCGTCTGGACGCGCGGCGTGATCATGCGTCGCTCGCGCCCGGCCTGGTCGGCGTGGCTCGCCGAGCGTGGCGTCGTCGCGCTCGAGGACGTCCGACACGCGCGCGCTCGTCCGCTATGTGCGCTCCGAGGGCGCGATGCGCTGCGCGCTCGGCACGGCTGACATCGACGAGTTGCTGGCAGCGGCGCAGGCCGAGCCTCACCTCGACTACGACCGCGGCATCGCCGACGACCTGCTTGCTCCACCGCTCGCGATCGATGCCGCGACGACCGAGCCCTACGTTCTCGGCGAAGGCGCGCCGGTGACCGTGCTCGACTTCGGCTGCAAGCGCTCGATCATTCAGAACCTCGTCGATCGGCAGCTGCAGGTGACCGTCGCCCCGCCCACCTGGAGCGCCGAGCAGATCCTCGAGACGAAGCCGACCGCGATCATGGTCGGAAACGGCCCGGGCGATCCGGCCCAGCTCGGCGACTCGGTCGAGGCCATCCGCGGTGTTCTCGGGAAACGGCCCGTGTTCGGGATCTGCCTCGGCCACCAGCTGCTCGGCCTCGCGCTCGGCATGAAGACCTACAAGCTTCCCTTCGGGCATCGCGGCGCCAACCACCCCGTTCGGGTGCGCAAGTCGAGCCGCGTGCTCGTCACCGTCCAGAACCACGGGTTCGCGGTCGACCCGGGCGACGACGGAGCCGTGAGCCACATGTCGCTCAACGACGACACGGTCGAGGGGCTCGAGGGCGAGGACTTCTACTCGCTGCAGTTCCACCCAGAGGCTGCGCCAGGCCCCCACGACGCGCTCCCCTTCTTCGATCGCATCGCCGACACGTGCCACCGCGCCTGACATGCCGAGACGCGTAGAGCTCGAGAGCATCCTGATCATCGGCTCCGGCCCGATCCGGATCGGGCAGGCGTGCGAGTTCGACTACTCGGGCTCGCAGGCCTGCCGGGTGCTGCGGGCCGAGGGCCTGCGCGTGGCGCTCGTCAACTCGAATCCGGCCACGATCATGACCGACCCGGAGTGGGCCGACGCGACCTACATCGAGCCGCTCGACGCTGAGTCGGTCGCGCAGGTGATCGCCCGCGAGCGGCCCGATGCGTTACTACCCACGCTGGGCGGGCAAACCGCCCTCAACCTGGCAATGGAGCTGGCCGAAGAGGGCGTCCTCGCAGAGCACGGAGTCGAGCTCATCGGCGCCAACGTCGACGCGATTCGCCGCGCCGAGGATCGACTCGTCTTTCGCGACGTCATGCGCGAAGCGGGCCTCGGCGTTCCCCATAGCGTCATCGTCAACTCGCTCGACGACCTTCCCGAGGACACGCCGTGCCCGGCAGTCGTGCGCCCGGCCTTCACCCTCGGGGGAAAGGGCGGCGGCCTCGCCGAGAGCTGGGACGAGCTCATGGCCCAGATGGCCCACGGCCTCGAGGCCAGCCCGATCGACCAGGTGCTCGTCGAGCAGTCGGTGCGTGGATGGCTGGAGTTCGAGCTCGAGGTGATGTCCGACGCCGCCGGCAACTGCGCCGTCGTCTGCTCGATCGAGAACCTCGACCCGATGGGCGTGCACACGGGTGACTCGTGGACGGTCGCACCGCAGCAGACGCTCCACGATGCCGCCTATCAGCGCCTGCGCGATGCTGCGTTCGCAGCCGCGCGCGCCGTCGGCGTGGCCACGGGTGGCGCCAACGTGCAGTTCGCGTTCGAGCCAGAGAGCGAAGAGTTGGTCGTCATCGAGATGAACCCGCGTGTGTCTCGCTC
The DNA here is from genome assembly GCA_965223695.1 of Gaiellaceae bacterium. Classification (GTDB taxonomy): domain Bacteria; phylum Actinomycetota; class Thermoleophilia; order Gaiellales; family Gaiellaceae; genus JAUVPB01. The sequence continues at coordinate 2,843 of CBDCXJ010000045.1, forward strand.
CTCGGCCCTTGCGTCGAAGGCGACCGGCTTCCCGATCGCCAAGCTCGCGGCGCTGCTCGCGATTGGCTACACGCTCGACGAGCTTCCCAACGACATCACGGGGAAGTCGAGCGCCGCCTTCGAGCCCGCGCTGGACTACGTGGCGGTCAAGGGGCCGCGCTTCGACTTCGAGAAGTTCCCCCGCGCCGCCGGCAAGCTCGGCACCGAGATGCAGGCCGTCGGCGAGGCACTCGGGCTGGGCAGGACGTTTCCGGAGGCGTTGCTCAAGGCCGTCGAGGGGCTCGAGAAGGGCCTCGAGCTCCCGGGCATCCCAGGCATGCACCCGTACTTCGTGGCCGAGTTCGAGGCGATTCGCGAGGCAGAGCAGGCCCTGAGCGCGACCGGCGATGTCGAGGCCGCCAAGCGCTTCGGCCTACCCGACTCGCGGGTGGCGGCGCTGCTCGACGTCAGCGAGGCCGACGTGCGGGCTCGTCGCGCGACACCAGGTCGCCTTGCCGTCGACTCGTGCGCGGCCGAGTTCGAGGCGAAGACGCCGTACTTCTACCTCTCCTACGAGGACGGCGACCCGGCCGAGCCCGGCGGCCAGGGGACGGTCGTGATTCTCGGCTCGGGGCCCAACCGGATCGGCCAGGGGATCGAGTTCGACTACTGCTGCGTGCACGCCGTTCAGGCCTTCCAGCGGCTCGGCTACGAGGCCGTAATGGTCAACTCGAACCCCGAGACCGTCTCGACCGACTACGACACCTCTGACCGGCTCTACCTCGAGCCGGTCACGGTCGAGCGCGTGCTCGACGTCTGCGAGATCGAGCAGCCGCGCGGCGTCGTGGTGACGCTCGGGGGGCAGACGCCGCTTAGCATTGCCCAGGAGCTCGACGAGGCGGGCGTCCCGCTGCTCGGCGATCCGCTGCCGGCCATCGACGGGGCCGAAGACCGAGGCAAGTTCGGTGAGCTGCTCGCCCGCCTCGGCATCGCTGCGCCGGCCTGGGGCGTCGCCGACACGCGTGAGGAGGCGCTCGCCGTCGCCGAGCGCGTCGGCTACCCGCTGCTCGTGCGCCCGCACTTCGTGCTCGGTGGCCGCCGCATGCGCGTCGTCCGCGGCCCGGACGAGCTCGAGATCGTCGAGCCCTCGCTCGTCGATCAGTTCCTCGAGAACGCGATCGAGCTCGACATCGACCTTCTGTGCGACGGCGAGCGTGCCTGGATCGCAGGCATCCTCGAGCACATCGAGCCGGCCGGCGTGCACTCCGGCGACTCGGCGTGCGTCATCCCGGGCCCGTCGATCACGCCAGAGATCCGGGCCGAGGTGCAGGAGCTCGCCGACGCGCTCGCACCGGGGCTCGGCGCCCGCGGGCTCGTCAACCTGCAGCTCGCCCTCAAGGATCGCAACCTCTACGTGATCGAGGCCAACCCCAGGGCCTCGCGCACGGTTCCCTTCATCGCCAAGGCCACAGGTGTGCAGCTCGTCCACCACGCCTGCCGGCTCATGCTCGGCGCCACGCTCGCCGAGCTCGACCTTCCCGACCAGGCTGTGCCGAGCCGCGTCTGGGCCAAGGAGGCTGTCTTTCCGGACGATCGCTTCCCCGGCGCGGCCGACCGAAGCCCCGAGATGAAGTCGACGGGCGAGGTGATGGGTGGTGGCGCGACCGCCTCGGCCGCCTATGCGCGCGCGGTTCGGGCCGCGGGTCGAGGAGCGGCGCGCGCACCCATCGGCCCCTCGCTCCAGAGGCTCGCCGAGCCGGCTGCCGAGCCGGTCCACGCGGCAGCTCGAGCCGGTGTTGTCGCGCCGATCGAGCCGGCGCGCGCCTAGAACCATCTAGCGGGCCGAACCACAGACGGCCGCATGACGTAATACTGCCACAGCATCAACACTCGATAGATGGGCTCTCGTCGTGCAGAATTGGCCTGTGCGGGCTTCGCACCCCCGAATCGCCACCCGCATCAGACTGGCCGCTCGCGGACGTCGCGTGCTGGGCGCTGCCGCCCTGATCGCTGCCGCGCTGTTCGTCGTGGGCGGCTGCGGCTCGGCGGATGACGATCCGATCATCGCGCCGAGCGACGAAGAGGCACTTGCCGAGAGCGCGCAGGGGATTGATTCGGGCCCCAGCCCGGTCGCCGGCGAGAACGGCTCGGACGAGCCGCTTGCGGCCGACGCGGTTGACGAGGTCGTGCCCGACGGAGAGCTCGCGATCGTCGCGTTCGTTCCCGACGGCGACACGATCGAGCTCGACGACGGCCGCCGCGTCAGGTTGGTGCAAATCGACGCGCCCGAGGGCGGCGAGGGTCAGGAGTGCTACTCGGACGCGTCGCGCGACACCCTGCGCTCGTTCGTCGACGAGGGCCAGGAGATCCTGCTCGTCGCCGACGCCACGCTCGACCAGGAGGATCGATTCGGGCGTCTGCTTCGCTACGTCTACGCCGACGAGATCAACGTAAATATCGAGCTCGTCGAGGGTGGCGCCGCGACGGTGTGGTTCGTCGACGGCGCCCAGGGAATCTTCGCCGAGGATCTGCTGTCGGCTGCGACCGTTGCCAACGAGGCGGCGCGCGGCCTCTGGGGAGCGTGCCCGTCGACGCCGTTCGACCCGAGCCGCGGCGCCGACACCGGCGCTCCATAGCTAGATCAACCATCTAGGGTCCGAAGGCCATGACTGAGCGGACGACGCCCGACCAGCGGGTCCCCTCAGGCGCCGACGAGCCGGGGGGAGCCACCGAGCTGGCGCGTCGAGGGAGAGCGCGACGGCGAGAACACGCCGCGCATCAACCCGCTCAAGCTTCGCTGGTTCTGGCTCGCCCTCGCCCTCGGGCTATTCCTGAACTGGCTGATCGTCACCCTCGTTTCGGACTCGACCGAGCGCCTCGCGATTCCGTTACACGACGTTTCGCGTTCAGGTGGAGCAGGGAAACGTCGCCGAGATCACGTCGCGCCGCGACACGATCCAGGGCCGTTTCCGCGAAGAGCTGACCTTCCCCGGCCCGGATGACACCGAGATCATGGACGCGCCCGAGCCGGCAACGTCCGATCTGTTCGACACCGAGCGGCCGGCGTTTGCCGACGACGGCCTGCTCGAGCTGTTGATCGAGCAAGACGTGGTTGTCAACGCTCGCTCGCCCGATACCGAGCGCTCGCTTCTCGCGACGATCCTGCTGAGCTTCGGGCCAGTGATCCTGCTCGTCGGTCTGCTGATCTTCTTCATGCGCCGGGCGGGCGGAGCCGGGCTCACGGGCCTCGGGCGCTCGCAGGCCAAGCGATACGACGACTCTACGCGGCGGACGAGCTTCGACGATGTGGCCGGCATCGACGAGGCCGAGGATCAGCTGGTCGAGGTCGTCGACTTCCTGCGCAACCCCGACAAGTACCGACGACTCGGCGCCGCTATTCCGCGGGGCGTTCTGCTCTCTGGGCCGCCCGGTACGGGAAAGACGTTGCTGGCGCGCGCGGTTGCCGGCGAGGCGAACGTGCCCTTCTTCTCGCTCTCGGCGTCGGAGTTCGTCGAGATGATTGTCGGTGTTGGTGCAAGCCGCGTCCGCGATCTCTTCAAGCAGGCCAAGGAGGCCGCGCCCGCGATCATCTTCATCGACGAGCTCGACGCGATCGGCCGCGCGCGCGGCGGTGGCCACTCGCTCGGCGGAAACGACGAGCGCGAGCAGACGCTCAACCAGATCCTCACCGAGATGGACGGCTTCACCGGCGCCGAGGGCGTGATCGTCCTAGCCGCGACCAACCGGCCCGAGATTCTCGACGCAGCGCTGCTTCGTCCCGGCCGCTTCGACCGGCGCGTCGCGGTCAACCCGCCCGACCAGGCCGGGCGGGCGGCGATCCTGCGGGTACACGCGCGGCCGGTCCCGCTCGACGAGGACGTCGACCTCGACTCGATCGCATCGTCGACGCCCGGAATGGTGGGAGCCGACCTGCGCAATCTCGTCAACGAGGCCGCGCTGACGGCGGCCCGGCGCGAGCACGAGCGCGTACGGATGTCTGACTTCAGCGACTCGCTTGAGCAGATCGTGCTGGGCGCCGAGCGTCGGATCATGCTCTCGGCCGACGAGCGCGAGCGCACCGCCTACCACGAGGCCGGGCACGCGATTCTCGGGATGGTGCAGCAGGGCGCCGACCCCGTCCGCAAGGTGTCGATCGTGCCGCGCGGGCGCGCGCTCGGCGTCACCTTCCAGAGCCCGGAGTCCGATCGATACGGCTACAGCGAGCGCTATCTGCGCGGTCGGATCATCGGAGCGCTGGGCAGGCGCGCTGCCGAGGAGATCCAGTACGGCGACGTCACGACCGGCGCCGAGTCAGATCTCGAGCAGGTGACCCGGATCGCGCGTCAAATGGTCGGCCGCTGGGGAATGTCGGACAAGGTCGGCATGGCCTCCGTCCTGCCCGGCCCGCAGGACGAGCCGCTGCTCTTCCCCGGCGCAGGCCAGCCCTCGCAGACGACGCAGGAGCTCGTCGACGCCGAGGTGCGGCGCATCGTCGACGAGTGCTACGAGACGGCGCACGAGACGCTGCGCGCGAACGCGGACAAGCTCGAAGCGCTCGCCCAGGCTCTGCTCGAGCACGAGACGCTCGACGAGGACGATGCGTACAACGCCGCGGGCGTCGACCGCGACGCGCTCTCGGTTGCCGCGTCCGTGGTGACGCCGACCAGCCTCGACGGCTAGCGCAACCCTCTAATTGATCAGCCCGGCGACGGCCTCGCCGGCGCCGATCAACTGCGAGACGGGCGCGCGCTTGACGATCTCGCGCAATGCGCCGGCGGCGAGCGATGGCAGAGCGCCGCTCTCCTCGGCGCGGTCGATCGTCGCGATGATCCCGGTGCGAACGGCGTCGATGATCGTGTCGCGATCCCACGGGAACGGCTCGCTGGAGATGGCATCGGCGACCGAGAGCCCGATGTCGGTGAAGAGCGCCACCGGCAGGCGCTCGACGACCTCGCGTAGGGCGAATGCCTGAAAGCGCCCGAGGCTGCCTTCCTCGCGCGCGGCGTCGATCGCGCCAAGCAGCGTCTCCTTGATCGCACCGCCGAGCTCTTCTCCGTCGAGCGGGATCTGACCGCTCTCGATTGCCTCGGCAATGCCGCTTCCGCCGTTGACCAGGAACTCGAGCGGCGCCCGGTCGACGGCCTCGCGCAGGATCGTCGCGCGCGTAGCGCCGAGCGTGCCGCGACCCTCGGCCTCGTCGATCGCGCGGTCGAAGCCACCGCGCAGCGCCTCCGCGATCACCTCGTCTGTCCACTCGACCTCTTCGGGAGCGACGTCGGGGACGAACGAGAGCACGAGCTCTTCACGACCGAGCGAGAGGGAGCATGCGGCACCGTCGATGCCGTCGAGCGCGACGCGCTGGATCGTTCCCTCGAAACCCTCACCGGGGAACTGCTCGCGTGGCTCACATGGATTCCGCAGCTCGGTTTCCCCGTAGGTCCGGGCGCCCTTGCCCAGCTCGACGGCGATGAGAACGCCGCCACCGACGAGCATGGCGACGAGCGCAACCACGCCGGCGGCCTTCGCCACGACCGTGCTGGCCTTGCGCTCTAGGAGACGGCTGGCGCGCGGTTTGATGTCGCACCTCCTGGTGGTGGGGACGCGGCTCGCCGGGCGGGCTCGTCGCGCAGTCGCCGCTCGCGCGCACGGTGGCGCACCAGCAGCATTGGTACGAGTGCGAGCAGCGCGAACAGCGCCGAGAGGCCGAAGGCCGTGCGGAAGCTGCGAGTGAGCACGTCCTCGATCGTTCCGAGGAGCGAGCGCTGCAGCTCGATCACGCTGACGTCGCCACCGGCGGTGTGCTCGGCGAAGGCGGAGCCGAGGTCGGGAACCTGGCCGCGCGGCGTGCGCTCGAACTCGTTCTTGAGGTCGAGCGCGAGGGGAATCTTCTCGGTGAGCGGCACGGGCGCGTCGAGGATCTCTGCGGTACCGGCGAGCGTGGCTTCCTGGCCGCCACGGTCGAGCTCCCAGGCCAGAAGCGGCGCGACCAGGACGAGGGCGGCAACGAGGCCGACGTGACGAGCGCCGATTGTCCATGCGCTACTTCGCACAAGGCCGTGCTCGGCGCTGATCGAGGCGTCGGAGAGCGAGGGAACGGCGAGTCCGAGCCCGGCGCCGCAGAGGCCGAGCGCGACCGCTGCGTAGACGATCTGAGTGGAGGGCAGGAGCGCCAGGCCACCGAGACCGAGCGCAAGCAGGAGGGCGCCGCCCGTCGTCGCCAGGCGCTGGTCGAGCGGTGCGCCGACGAAGCGGGCGAGCACGGTGCCGAGCGGCAGAGCGCTCACAACGGCGGCGCCGGCAATAGGGGAGAGGCCCCAGACCGCGACGAGCAGAAGCACGCCGAGGAACAGGGCACCGACGAGCGCGCCGAACAAGAGACCAAGTGCGATGTTTGCAGCCGGCGCGGGTATGCCCGATGCGGCCGGCGTGGGTACACGGTCCGCGGCCGTTATCTGGAAGCGCTTCGCAGTTGCGGCGAGAGCCACGAACGCGACCGGGGCCTGGGCGATGAATATCGCCCGCCAGTCGAACGCCTCTGTCAGCGCGCCGCCGAGCGCCGGCCCGAGTGCCGCGCCGAGCGTTCCGGCGAGCGTCCAGAGGGTCGCGCCGGCGCGGGTCGAGCCACGAAGCGAGATGAGCAGCGGGAGCGAGCCGATCAGCAGCAGCACCGCGCCCAGCCCCTGGACCGCTCTGAAGGCGATCAGCATCGTGAGGTCGCCGGCGACGGCGCATCCAATCGAGGCCGCGCCGAACACAACGAGGCCAATCAGGACCAGGCGTGTCGGCGAGACACGGCGGGCCAGCGGTAGGAGCAGGAACGCTCCAGCAGCCACGACCAGGTTGTATGCCGTGACGACGAAGGAGACGCCAGGGATGGTCGTCTCGAGCTCGGCGTACAGGTCTGGAAGCGCGAGGACGACGATCGAGCTGTCGGCAAACGCGACGGCGACAGCAGTTGCGAGCACGCCTGCCAGGACGAGGTGTGCTGGGCCTCGAGCGGACATTCCACGCGAGGGTAGCGACGGCCGGGCAAGCTGCCGCGAGCCGGAGCTGTCTAGATCACTCGTAGAGCTCGGTCCGCGGGTAGAACGCGAACCAGCCGAACCAGTAGGCGAGATGGCCGTCGAGACGCTCGAGGCGCTCGCCGCCCGGGCCGATGAGCGCCTCTTCGGTCACCTGCCAGGTCCGCGCGCCTTCGTCCAGGACGCTGTTCTGCTCGCTCGCCGGCGCGAACGTGTGCTCTCCCCGTGCGTACGCTCGAACCTCGCCGCCCGCTTCGTAGCTGGCCGGCTCGGGCCAGACGTCGACGGTGCCGCGCGAGGCCACGAGGACCACGGGGGCGCCCGCGTGCTGGTCGTTGACGACGCGCTCGGCCGCGAGCGTCGCCAGCGGATAGGCCTTGGCAGCGCCGTCGGTTTCGAGGCCGAACACCCGGTCCTTGTCGGCGAGATCGTCGCGCCGCTGCCAGACCGGGAACATGGTCGACTCCGACCTGAAGTACTGGCCGTAGGCCGCGCCGAGCTGGTAGTCGCGCTCGTACCCCGTCTCGAGGCTGAGCACAAGCGTGTCGGGGTGCTGGTCGACCCACTCCTCCCACGTGGTCAGGACCGACGGGACGCGATCGAGCTCGACGTCGGTGGCGGCAAGCTCGCCAAACACTGGCTTGCCGGTGAACTGGTTCCAGAGCGTCCGCGTCTGGCGGTCGTACATCAGCTTGTTCGAGCGGAAGAGGAGCCCCGACGTGCCGAATGAGTAGGTCTCACCGTCGCTGGCCCGCCCGTCGTAGGCGATTCCAGCGCCGCAGAGCGTGCAGTAGGCGAACGAGACGGGGACACCCGAGATCGTGGTGTTCAGGAGCTCATGCCAGTCCATGATCCTGAGCGGATACGCATGGGCTTCCCCGTCGATCGAGATCCCGAACACGGGCTCGCCTGGCGTGAGGTAGTCGGCATCCGCTGCGGGTATCACCGTCGGCTCGTTGAGCGTCGGGATCCCGTCGACGGCCACACCGCCCCAGACCACTTCCTCGATTCGCTCGGTCGCCGGTATACCGTCATGGAGGAACTCGCCAAAGCCGTCGTCGATACGGCCGAGTAGCCGACCCTTCCAGCCGGTGAAGCCCGGCGGCGGCTCGAGCTCGGTGGTGCCGTACCACTCGACCCAGGCGTCCCAGTCGACGTCGAAGTCCGCGTCGCTCAGCGTCTCGAGAGCCGTGATGTGTGCTTCGCGACGGTTGAACGGGATCCAGCCGAGCTCGTGCATCCGCAACAGCTCGATGAACGCTGGGGCGAAGCGACGGTCGTCGGCCGCGATGATCTCGGCGATCGCCTCATCGGCCTCCGTGGCGGGGCCCACGAGCGCGTCGAGCAGCGCCGGTGTGGCCTCGGCCGGCAGGCCAGCCGCCGTCGAGCCATCGCTCTGGGAGCTCTCGCCGCTCGGGCGCGCGCCTTCTCCC
>CBDCXJ010000046.1:0-10822 GCA_965223695.1 Gaiellaceae bacterium
TACCCGTTGATGGTCGGACGCGTGCCTGCAGTGCATCGAGGACGGTGCCGACGTCATCTGCCTCGGATCCACGACGATGCACGCGGCCGGCCCCCATCTCGCCGAGGTGGTGCCGGTTCCGGTCATCAACCCCGGCCCGTTGACCTACAAGCTTGCGGAGCTTGTCCTAGGCCTTGGCCTGACACATAGCCGAAGCGCGGACCGCAAGCCGCAGGCGCCCAAGCTCGAGATGGCCCGCGCCATGCAGGAGGCGGCCGCCCAGATTCAGGTGTGAGTCGGAGATTGGCAGAACCCACGCAGGCCTTGGGTCCGCCCAACTCCTCCCTGGCTCGGGCGCTCTTCAGTAGTGCCCCCGGCCGGAATCGAACCAGCGAGCCGCGTGGCCGTATGCTCGACCGGCACGCTGCACAAGGCTTCTGAAAGGGGGTAGGCGAAAGTGAGACGACTCCAAGCAAATCGGCCGTCACCCGCGATGGTGGTGGCCTGATTGCGCTCTTTGTGGCGCTCGGTGGCACGAGCTACGCGGGTGTGGTCCTCGGCCCGAACGTCGTCAAGAGCATCAACATCAAAAACGGCTAGGTGAAGAAGAAGGATCTGGCCAAGAACTCGGTACGGTCAGGGAAGATCCGGGACGGCGCCGTGAAGGAGCCTGACCTCAAGGACGGTGCCATCACCTCCACGAAGCTGTCATCAGGTGCGGTGACCGCGGAGAAGGTCGGCGAGGGCGCGATCACGCCGTCCAAGGTCGGAACTACGCCGGCGGCGCGCGCCTACCACTCCGTAGGTCAGTCGATCTCGAGCGGCGCCGGGTTCACCGCGCTGGCCCTGGACAGCGAGCGGTACGACACGACCGGGATCCACGATCCCGTGACGAACAATTCCCGGATGACGGCGGCAAGCGCGGGTCTCTACCTGGTGGGCGTCCACGTCACCTGGACGGCCGCCGCAGCCGGCGCGCGGGAGATCAACATCCGCAAGAACGGCGCGACGATCCTCGCGCGTGTCGTGCAGCTCGGCGATCCGGTCAACACGGTCGACCAGGAGCTGACGACACTTGTCAACCTCGCCGCGGGCGACTACGTGGAGGCCGTCGTCCGGCAGACGAGCGGCGCCGCGGTGAGCGTCGTAGCAGCGGCCGAGTACAGCCCTGAGCTCTGGGCGACCTGGACGGGACCGGCGTAGAGGCCGATCAGATCTGTCGCCACCGTGGGGCCGCGCGCTGCGCGGCCCCACGTCTCTTCCCACGGCGATCCACCGTTTCTCAGGTGTCGACTCTCGCCTGAGACATGCGAGAGCTGTCGCCGCGTCGCGGTCGACATCGACGCCCCCGGCATGAATCGAACATGCGACACACGGTTTAGGAAACCGCTACTACCACGGCACGAAGTCCCTGCTATTCTGGCCCTTTGGCGTGCGGCGAGCATGCTTGAGACCCTAAGGTGACCCTGCGGGCACGAAGGTTTCTTGGGGCGCAAGCCGCTCTCGGCGTGGACTGCCGTCCGCGTGTGGCCCCTGGAGCTACGTTTACCGCGTTCGTGGGTCGCTTCCCGGATCCGGAGGAACGGAGCGTTCTTGGTCTTCAGCGTTTTGGCTACTCCGGGGTGATGGTCTTGGCCTCGTCGGCAGTGGTGATGCGCGGCGGTTGTCGGTGGTGATCGCGAAGCCCAGGATGGCGATGGTCGTTCCGATGCGTCTCAACCGCGACCGTAAGTCGTCGCATCTGACTACTTCCCTCCCCGGAGTATCGGCCGCAAACGATGCGACCTACGTCCGATCCTGCGGCCGCCCGCGCGCGGCTGCTCCGGGGGGTCCGGCTAGCTTTGTGGTCCCGGTTCGACGTTTTGGATGACGACGTCGAGGTCGTAGCTGGCGCCGCCAGCGCTTGATTGGACGATGACGAGGTAGTCGCCGGTCTCTGCGAGCTCTCCTCTGAAGAATTGTGTGCCGCTGGTCAGCAGCGTGTCGTTGGAGTAGCCGTCGGCGAACACGCAGGGTAAGTAGACGTCCATGACGGCGATTCCGAACGTTTTGACAGCCTCGGGCGAGTTGAGTTGCAGGATCGTGCCCTGGCTGGCCTGTGCGTCGAAGCGTTGCTCACTCCTCACGATCGTCAGACCGGGTCACCGGCTCCGACGGCGCCTCGAGCCTGCGGCGGACACCCGGCCACATCCGCCGCGACACCTTTCGTTTGCCAAAGCGCCAGATGATCGCAATTGGTCCGCGGCCCCAGACCAGAACGTCACCGAGGAAGAGATACGTCGAAGACCCGCATATGACTGCGCCGACATACCGATTCACGCCTCGCTCGATCTCGAGGAGACGGTGCGCGGAGCAGACGTGATCGTGACGATCACTCCCGCGACGAAGTGGTTGATTGCCGACGAGTGGATCGGGCCCGGGACGCACTTCGCCTGTATCGGCGGCGGCCTCGCCGGCAGCCAGGAGCTCGAGCCGAAGCTGCTCTCGCGTGCCCGCGTCTTTACGGACGACATCCGCCAGTGCGTCGACGATGGCGAGATCAACGTCGCGCTCAGCGAGGGCCTGTACGAGGCCGACGACGTCGCCGGCGACTTCGGCGCCGTTGTCGCCGGCAAGCTCGACGGGCGCCAGGCCGACGATCAGATCACGGTGTTCGACTCGACCGGCATCGCGCTCCAGGACTCGGCGACCGTTCCGCTCGAGTACGAGCGCGCCCTCGAGGCCGGTGTTGGGATCGAGAAGAAGATGACCTCGACCTGACATGATCTGGGCTTGCCGGAACCGGCGGTTGCTCGTCCTGCTCGTCACGACGTTCGCCGCCGCGCTCACCCTTGCAGCATGTGGCGGAGGTGAGACGCTCGTCGACGCGGACACGGCGCCAAGCAAGCTCGTCGTTCTTCTCGAGGATCTCCCCGACGCGCTCATGCTGCGAATCGACTCGGAGGAGACGGGGGCGGTCACGACGGAACAGGCGGTCGCCAACCTGAGCGCGGCGGACGCCGAACCATCCGCGACGAACGAATCACCGGATTCCAGTCGCAGTTTCGGGGCACGGAGCTGACCGTCGTCGCGTGCCAGGCGGGCCTGTACCGGTCGTCTGCTGGAGCCGGGGATGCCATGCGAATCCAAACCGCGCGATTCGAGTCACGAGTCGCGGCCGGAGACATCGTCGGCGAGCCAGCGACGGTCGAGCGCGGGCTTGGAGACGAATATTGGGCGATTCGTGGCGAGGGTGGCGGAATCGAGGCCTTCGTGCTCGTCTGGCGATTTCGCAACGTACTGTCGAGCTGCACCGTCGTGGGAGGTCTCGCCGCCGATGAGCCACAGGCCGTCGAGATCGCACGCGCCCAGCAGGCACGAATCAGCGCGGCGCTTGCGTAGCCTCGCGGGCCTTGACGCCCGCCCGACGGCTTGGTAAAAGGTCTGATCTTTTTCCTCGCCCCACCCTTCGCGCATGCGCGGCTGATCCGCGGCTGACCCGTGGCCGCGAACGGACAGCATCCGTGGCGGGTCGGCATCGATGTCGGCGGCACGTTCACGGACGTCGTCGCCCTGAACGAAGAAACCGGCGAGAGGCGCGTCCACAAGACGGCGTCCACGCCGGCGGATCCCTCCCAGGGCTTCATCAGCGGTCTCGAAGAGCTGCTCGACGAGCTCGGCGCCCAGACCGACGACGTCAGCTTCCTCAGCCACGGGACGACTGTCGCGACGAACGCGATCCTCGAGGCGAAGTACGCGACGATGGGCCTCATCGTCACCCGGGGCTTCCGCGAGATGCTCGAGTGCGCGCGGCAGACCGTCCCGGGCGACTTCGGCGACTACACGTGGTGGCAGAAGCCGCCGCGCGTCGTGCCACTCGAGCTGATCCGCGAAGCCAAGGGTCGCCTCAACTTCCGTGGCGAGGAGTTTGAGCCGATCGACGAGGACGAGGTTCGCGGCCTCGCACTCGAGTTCAAGTCGATGGGCATCAACGCGATCGCCGTCTCGTTGATCCACTCGTACCGCAACACCGAGCATGAGGAGCGCGTCCGCGATCTCGTCAAGGAGGCGTACCCCGAGTGCTACGTCTCGATCTCGGCCGACGTGATCCGGGAGTACCGCGAGTACGAGCGGACGCTCAGTACCTGCCTGAACACCGGGCTGATGCCCCTTCTCTCGTCCTACGTCGGAAGTCTCGAGGAGCGGCTCACCGCCGCCGGGCTGACGGCGCCGCTCTACGTGATGAAGTCGAGCGGCGGGATCGTGCGCGGCCCCGAGATCGTCACGCAGCCGATCGCGGCAGTGCTCTCTGGCCCGGCAGCGGGCGTGATCACGGCCGCCCACTACTCACAGCTCAGCGACCGGCCCAGGATCATCACCCTCGACGTCGGCGGCACGTCGAGCGACATCTGCCTGATCGACGACGGCAAGCCTCACATGCTGACCGAGGGTCGGATCGACATCTTCGACATCAAGACGCCGATGGTCGACATTCACACTGTCGGCTCGGGTGGCGGCTCGATCGCCTGGCTCACGGCTGGCCGCAGCGTCCGCGTCGGCCCCCAAAGCGCGGGCGCCGACCCCGGGCCGGTCTGCTACGGGAAGGGCGGCACCGAGCCCACCGTTACCGATGCCCACCTCGTGCTGGGTCGGATCTCGCCCTACCTGCTGGCGGGCGCCATCGATCTCGACGTCGAGGCGGCGCGCTCAGCGATCGCATCGCAGATCGGGGAGCCACTCGGCCTGGGTGTCGAGGAGGCAGCGAGCGGCGTCCTCGAGATCGCGGGCGCCAACATTACGCAGGGCATCAACGTCGTATCTGTTAAGCGCGGCCGTGATCCGCGCGACTACGCACTGTTTGCCTTCGGAGGTGCTGGCGGCCTCAACTGCTGCCTGGTAGCCGACATGCTGCAAATCGACACCGTCGTCCTCCCGCCGTCTCCGGGCGTCACATCCGCCGAGGGGCTGCTGTTCACCGACGTCCGCTCCGACCACGTGATCACCGACGTCCAGCGCGAGGATCTGCTCGACATCGAGCGCCTCAAGCAGGAATACGAGACCGTGCACGGGGCCGTCGTCGAGGATCTGACGCGCGAGGGCTTCTCGCAGGATCAGATCGTGGTCGAGGGCTTCGTCGATATGCGCTACGCCGCTCAGGCCTACGAGTTGCGTGTGCAGATGCTGCTCGATGGCGGCGCGATGGGCGAGGACGTCCTCCTCGACGCCGTGCGACGCTTCCATGGACTTCACGACGACCGCTACGGCTACTCCTACGAGGGGCGTGAGCTCGTCGAGATCGTCAACATCGGCGCAACCGGTCTGGGCGTCTTCGCGCGCCCAGAGCTGCGAGAGATCGAGGCCGACGACCTGAGCTGGGAGAAGGCCCGAACGAGCCTGCACAGCTCCTACTTCAAGGAGGCGGGTGGGTTCGCCGAGTGCCCCGTCTACGAGCGCTCACTCGCCCCGGTCGGCGAGCGGATCCAGGGGCCCGCAGTGATCGAGCAATATGACGCGACACTCGTGATCGAGCCGAGCTGGGCGGGCGAGCTCGACGCCCTCGGCCAGATCGTGCTGACGCGCGAGAGCATCGGAGGGTAGCTGGCAAATGGCCGTTGAAGAGACGCAACGATTCCAGGTCGACGAATCCAAGTACCTATCGCCTGACTACGCGCCGTTTCGCTTCAACGAGTTCCCCCGAGACGACGCCGACTGGAAGCGAGTCCAGGCGATCAAGGGCGAGCTCGACGTGCTCACCGTCGATGTGATCGAGTGGGGAATCGAGGCGGCCATCGAGGAGGCCGAGGCGGCCGTCGAGCGCACTGCGCGCTCGACGATCATCCGCGAGCAGCACGACTACCGGGCGTCGCTGAACACCGTCGACTGCAACAGCGTCAGCCATGTCTCGTGGGCTGCGACCGCCGATCCCATCCGGGCCTACTACGAGCTCGAGAACATCCACGAGGGCGACGTCTTCCTCTACAACGACGTCTACGAGTCCTCGGGCACGATCGGGCACCTACCCGACTACTGCATCGTCGTGCCGGTCTTCGGCGATGGACGCATCATCGCCTTCTCGCAGGTCTTCGGCCATTGCAACGACGTTGGCGGGCGTCTTGTCGGCAGCTGGCCGATCACGTCGACCAACATCTTCGAGGAAGGCCTTCTGTGCCCGCCGATCAAGATGTACGCCGGCGGCGTTCTCAACGAGGACGCGTACAAGATCGTCCTGCGCAACAGCCGCTTCCCCGAGGAGCTGCGCGGCGACATCGACGCGTTCGTCGGCGCCGCTCGCATCGTCGACCGGAGAATCTGCGACCTCTATGGGCGCTATGGCGCCGACGGGGTCGAGGCCGCCTTCTATCGGATCATCGATCGCTGCGCCGAGATCGCACGCGAGGTGGCGCTTCCGCACATTCCGGACGGTGAGTACGTCGGCGAGGATTTCGTCGAGAACGATGGGATCTCCCACGACGTCCCCGTGAAGATCCAGATCACGATCCGCAAGGACGCGGAGAAGATCATCGCCGACTTCGCCGGGACCGACCCGCAGACAGAGGGTCCGATCAACTGGCCGATGGACGGCCGGCACTACGCCAAGTGGCTGTCGGGCCTCCTCAAGGCGCAGGTGCCGGGCCTCATCGTCAACGAGGGAGCGATGGAGGTCTTCCGCGCCTACCTGCCGCCACGCACCGTTCTGTCGCCCGAGTATCCGGCGCCGGTCGTCGACCGGATGATGTGCATGCTCCGGATGATCAGCGCCTACATCATCGCGATGTCGAAGGCGTTCAACGGTCAGATGATGGCCGACATGCAAGGCATCGGCATCTACGGCCTTTTCGGGCACGACCACGACGACGAGTTCTTTCTCTACCGAGAGATCTTCGGGAGCGGGACAGGCGCCCGCTGGTACGCGGACGGAGAGGACGCGATCGACTACGTCCCGAACTCGCGCAACCTTCCCGCCGAGTTCATCGAGCAGCGCTATCCCGTGATCGTCGACCGCGTCGGACTGTGGGCCGACTCGGGCGGGCCCGGTCAATATCGCGGCGGCAAGGGGTACATGAAAGACCTGATCATCGAGGTCGACGGCTCTCTCCTGACCGACGTCGAACGCACCGCGTTCGCCCCCTTCGGCCTCAACGGCGGAATGGCCGGAATGCCTGGCGCGGTCAAGGTCAACCCCGGGACGCCCGAGGAGCGGCACATCCAGTTCAGCCACGAGGCGATCCCGGTCAAGGCCGGCGACCACATCCGCATCCTCACGGGTGGCGGCGGCGGCTGGGGCGACCCACTGAAGCGTGACGTCGAGGCCGTGCGCCTCGACGTCGCACGACGAATCGTCTCGAGCGAGAGCGCCGAGGCGAACTACGGCGTCGTGCTCGACAAGACCGATGACCTCACCCGCGTGTACGAGGTACATGCGGCGGCGACCGAGGCTCGCCGCGCCGAGATCGCGGCGAGCCGCAACCCACTACGGCTGATCGACCGCGGCGAGTACGCCGAGCGACTGATCGAAGAGGGTCGCATCAGTGTCTGCGACCTGGATGTACCCGCGTTCGACACCACGGAATCCTGATGCAGCGGCGGATTGACCAGCCGGCCATTCGCCACTTGCAAGATCGATCTAGTCACGGGGCCGGTGGGAGAGGAGACACGTTTCCACGGGACGAGTGACCCAGCAGCGAGCCGACCGCGTCCGAGGCCGAGTAAAAATCGAACGGAGGAGACTGATGAGAAGCGTTTCTATACGACATTGGCGACTACTGGTTCTTGCACTGGTCGCCCTTGCGATTGGCGTGGCCGCCGGCTGCGGCGGCGACGACTCGGCGGCTCCGGCTGAGCCGGCGGCGACTCCTGAGCCAGCGCCGACAGAGCCCGCCGCGCCTGACGTGGCGGTTCCCGACTCGGACCTAGACGTCGAGATCGTCAACGACGACCTCTGGGTCGTCGGGTTCGGAGTGTTCGACCAGAGCTACCCGGAGACCGGCCCGATCGACGTACCTGACGGTCTCCAGTTCACGCCCCTCAACGTCGTCAAGCCGGGGAACGTGACCGGTGACTGGAGCGTCTGCTACTTCCAGGACGGTCTCAACAACATCTGGCTCGAGCAGACGAAGAGCGGCGCCGAGCAGGCCGGCCAATACCTCGGCATCGAGGTGACCTACCAGGACGCCGGCTGGGACTCGGCGCGCCAGCTGAACCAGATCGAGAACGCGATCGCACAGGGCGGCTGTGACGCGATCGTCGCGCAGATCATCGACGGCAGCGTCGTCTGCAAGGTCCTGAGCGAGGACGCCGGTGCAGCAGGCGTTCCCGTCGTCGTCACCAACACCGGCATCTGTGACAACGACGACTGGACAGAGGGAACCGTGTCGTTCGTCGGCGCGCAGACCCGCGCGTACTTCGAGCAAATGCTGTCAGTGCCGATGAAATGGCTATCGGAGGCAGGCGGCGGCGAGGTCGGCTGGGTCCAGGGTCCCGCCGGTTGGAAGGGAACCCTGCTGGCCGACGAGATCATGGCTGACCTCGAGGCGATGTATCCGGACGTCAGCGTCGTCCAGCGCATTCCGGGCGACTTCACGGTCGAAGCGGGCCTTGCCTCGGCTCAGGTGCTGCTGAACACGAACCCAGACCTCAACATGATCCTGTCGCAGTACGACGCAATGACGCTGGGCATCATCCAGGCGCTCGAGGAAGATGGGAAGGGCCCCGGTGACGTCCTGATCGGAGTCACCGGTGGCGGCGACCGGACAGCCTTCGAAGCAGTCCGCGACGGATGGGTACTCCAGGGTGGCGTCGTCCAGCCACTCGAGGAATCGGCCCACGGCATCGAGATCGCGGTTGCGCATCTCGAGGGTCTGAAGGTGCCGAAGGTCGTCGATCAGGGCGGCGAGTTCATCACGAAGGAGACCCTGACCGCGTTCATCGTGGAGGCGTAGAGACGACCACCGCTAGGTAACAGGAAGACGGATGGCCGACGAGACCATCCGACCGGCAGAGGCCGAGGAAGGTGCCGAAACGGCACCTTCCTCGGTCCTCGTCCTCGAACACGTCTCGAAGACGTTCCCCGGCGTCAAGGCCGTCGTCGACGTAAGCACCCAGGTGGGTCGCGGCGAGATCCGCGGCCTCGTCGGCGAGAACGGATCCGGGAAGTCGACGCTCATGCGCATCCTGGCCGGCGACCTCGTCCCCGACGAAGGCGCCAGGGTCTCGATCGATGCGAAACAGCTGCCTTTCGGAAGCCCGATCGTCGCCCAGGGCCTCGGAGTGGGCCTGATCCCGCAGGAGCTGATGATCGCCGAGGCCATGTCCGTTCTCGAGAACGTCTTCATCGGCGACTACCCCAGACGCGGGATGTGGGTCGCATGGCGATCGATGCGCCAGGAGTTCGATCGTCTCTGCGACACG
The DNA here is from genome assembly GCA_965223695.1 of Gaiellaceae bacterium. Taxonomy (GTDB): domain Bacteria; phylum Actinomycetota; class Thermoleophilia; order Gaiellales; family Gaiellaceae; genus JAUVPB01. The sequence goes on from CBDCXJ010000046.1 coordinate 9,367, forward strand.
CTCGAGGTCACCCTCGACCCGTCAGCGCTAGCGGGCGAGCTCTCGGTGGCCGATCTGACCATGGTCGAGATCATGCGTGCGACGCGTCGCGAGGCAAAGGTCCTGCTGATGGACGAGCCGACCGCTGCGCTCGGTCGCTCGGAGCGCGAGAAGCTCTACAGCCTGGTTCGACGCCTGGCCGGGCAAGGCCAGACGATCATCTTCATCTCGCACGACCTCGACGAAGTCCTCGAGCTGACCGACTCGATCACGGTGCTGCGGGATGGGAAGCACATCGCCACCGACGCGGCCTCAGCACTCACGAAGCGGGCGCTCGTCGAGCGCATGGTGGGAGAGGCGAGCGCCGCGCTCGGGTTCGACGCGCGGCCCAAGGCGGCGCCTGCTGAGGACAGCGCCCCGTCAGCTCGGGAGCCCGGGCAACGCGGCGGCGAGGTGGTCCTCTCGGCCCGCAACGTGACCGTGCCTGGGAAACTGGCCGGCGCCTCCTTCGACGTCCGGCGCGGCGAAATCCTCGGTATCGCAGGGCTCGTAGGGTCAGGGCGCTCGACCCTGCTGCGCGCGCTTGCCGGCCTCCTGCGCCACAGCCACGGCGAGCTCGAGGTCGGCGGCAAGGAGGTCAAGTGGCCCCGCTCGAGCCGACAGGCACTACGAGCCGGGATCGCACTGGTCCCCGAGGAGCGCCGGCGCGAAGGCCTCGTCCTCGGCATGCCCGCCTACGACAACGTCACGATCACCGATCTTCGCAAGGTGGCCAACCTGGGCTTCCTGCGCAAGACGCGCAGTGCTGAGGGCTCACAGAGGCCACTGGAGCAGGTCGGTTACGGAGGCGAGCCCTCGACCGTCGTCGGGACGCTTTCGGGTGGAAACCAGCAGAAGGTGCTGCTCGCCAAGTGGCTCTACGCGCCGCCGCTCGTCTTCCTGATTGACGAGCCGACCCGAGGCATCGACGTGCGCGCCAAGCAGGAAGTACTCGGCGCGATCCGCGGACTCGCCGAGGCGGGAAACGCGGTGGTGCTCGTGTCCTCGGAGTTCGAGGAGATCGTCGCGACGGCCGACCGGGTACTGCTGATGGCCCGCGACGGATCGATTTGCGGCGAGCTGATGGCGGAGGCCGCAAGCGTGGATGCGATTCTCGCGGAGATCTTCGCCGTGGACGCGGCATGAGATCGAGAGCTCTGAGCCTCCTGCAGGGCTATGGCATCGTGCTCCTGCTCATAGCGCTCGTGGCTGCCGTGTCGATCGGCGAGCCGTCGTTCCTCACCTCGCGCAATCTGCTCAATCTGATCCAGCAGTGGGCGCCGATCGGGATCATGGCGATGGCCGGCACCTACGTGATGATCGGCGGTGGCTTCGATCTCTCGGTCGGGGGCATCTTCGTGCTCGCCGGCGTGATGTTCGCGGGGATGACCCAGGATGGCTACTTCGCGCTGGCCTTTCCCGTTGCGTTGGTCGTCGG
>CBDCXJ010000047.1:0-23469 GCA_965223695.1 Gaiellaceae bacterium
TGAGCACATTGCCAAGCTCGTCAACACTGGCACGATCGCCGGGCGGGACGAAGATCGTCGCGTTGACGTCCTCGACGATCGCCGGCCCGGCCAGCTCGACCTCTTGCTCGAGGGCCGAGCGCCGGTAGATGGGCGTGTCGTGCTCTGCGCCGCGAAAGCGCACGGCACGCCGCACCACGGGCTCCGTGCCGGCGGCGGCAGCTTGTGAGAAGAGCTCGGCAAGCTCGGGCTTCGCGACCGCGGCCGCGGCGCTCGTGCGCAGGTTCACGAACGCGGCTGGAAACTCGTCCGACGCGACACCGTGCTCGCGCAGGTGGCAGGCGTTGAACTGTGCGGCCACGTCTCGCACGGCGTGTTCGTCGAGCTCGCCGGGCGGGAGCGGGGTGTCGACCTCGTAGGACTGGCCGACGTAGCGCATGCCGGCCGTCCGCTCGAGCGTGACCGCCTCGACGGCGAAGCCCTCCGCCTCGAGCCGCGCGCGCGCCGCCGCGTCCAGCGCGGAGAGCCTCTCGTTGAGCGCGCCGAGGTTGGCGTCGTCGCATTCCATGTAGAAGGTCGTCTCGACATCGTGGCGGACATCCATCAGCGTCGCGCCGAGCGCCGAGGCGACGCCGGCGAGCGGTGGCACGACCACGGTCTCTGAGCCGATCAGCGCCGCGATCTCGGCGGCGTGCATCGGGCCCGCGCCACCGAAGCTCACGAGGCGATGATCGCGGGGATCGCGGCCTCGGTCGATCGACACCAGCTTCATCGCCGCTGCCATCTGCTCGACGCAGAGACGGACGATGCCCTCGGCGCAATCCTCGACGCTCAGTGCGAGCGGCTCGGCGATCGTGGCGACCGCCCGCTCGGCGGAATCCCTGTCGAGGCTCAGCTTGCCGCCCAGGGTTGGCTCGAGCCGTCCGAGCAGCAGGTTCGCGTCGGTGACGGTCGGCTCGCTGCCTCCGCGCCCGTAGCAGGCCGGCCCGGGATCGGCGCCGGCGCTCCGTGGCCCGAGCCGGATCGAGCCCCCGTCGTCGATCCAGGCGATGCTTCCCCCGCCGGCACCGACGCTGCGTATGTCGAGCATCGGTGTGACGATCGGCAGGTCCCAGTCGATCTCGTAGTCATCGCGGACGAGGCCCTGCCCATCCTCGATCAGGCAGACGTCGAAGCTCGTGCCGCCCATGTCGGTGCAGAGCAGGCCCTTGCCATCGTCGAAGTGCTCGCTGAGCGCCGCGGCCGCGGCCACCCCGCCGGCCGGGCCTGACTCGATCAGCTCCTCGGCTCTCTCCTTGGCCGCGTCGGCGCGCATCATGCCGCCGTTTGATTTGATCACATAGAAGGAGCCCGCGAAGCCGGCCTCGTGCAGTGTCCCTTCGAGTTGCTCGAGATACTCGCCCATGACCGGCAGCAGCGCCGCACGCACAACGGCCGTGACGAAGCGCGGCAGCTCGCGAAACTTGGGGTTGTCGGAGGAGAGCGCTACGAGCACACCGGGGATCTCCTCGGTCAGGAGCTCGCCGATACGGCGCTCGTGGGCCGGGTTCGCATAGCTGTTCAGCAGGCCGACGGCCACGCTCTGGATTCCTCGCCCGGAGATGTGCCGGGCTGCCGAACGCACGCCGGCCTCGTCGAGCGGCGTGCGGATGGTTCCGTTCGCGCGCGTCTTCTCGCGTACCGTGAAGCGATTCCTGCGGCGAACGAGCGGCGCGGGCCGCTGCTGGTACGGGTCGTACAGGTGCTTGCGATGGGGGCGACCCATCTCGATCGTGTCGCGAAACCCCTCGGTCGTGATCAGGGCCGGCTCGGGATAGGAGCGCTCGATCAGCGCGTTTGTCGCCGTCGTCGAGCCGTGTACGACTGTCTCGATCTCGCCGAGCGCGAGCCCGGCCGTCTCGATTGCGCCGAGCACGCCTAGCGTGAGGTCGGCGGGCGTCGTCATCACCTTCGCGGTACGCACGCCGCCGCCGGGCTCCCACGCGAACAGGTCTGTGAACGTGCCACCGACGTCGATCCCGACCCGGAACATCGAGCGAGTCTAGGCGGCGGCGATCAGCTCGGCTGCGCGCTCGCCGATCATGTAGCAGCTGAGGTTGGTCAGGCCCGACGTGATGTCGGGCATGACCGAGGCGTCTGCGACGAAGAGGTTCTCGAAGCCGCGCACGCGCAGGTCCGGGGCACCGACCGCCAGCGCGTCGCTGTTGCGTCCCATCCGGCACGTTCCGACCGCGTGGAACGCGGTCGTGACGTGCGCGTCGAGCCATTCCTCGAGGGCCGCGTCGCTGCGCATCGCATCAGCCGCCGGGAGGAGGATCTCGCCGAGGTGATCGGACAGGGGCGGCGCCGTCGCAAGCTCGTATGCAAGACGCGTCACCGATCTCAGCGCCTCGCGGTCGCGCTCGTCGGAGAGGAAGGCCATGTGGATGCGCGGCGCTACGAGCGGATCGTGCGAGCCGGGCTCGAGCCAGCCGGTCGAGAACGGGCGCCCGAGCAGCGAGGCAAACGAAAACGCCGTCTCGACCGACGGCGGAGTGGGGAAGTTCAGCGAGCGCGCCTCGATCAGTGCAGCCACGACGAACAGGCTGTCTCGGCGACCGCCGGGCGCCCCGTACCTGAGCATCGCGTGGAAGCCGATGGCCGGCCAGCTCTCGCCCGACACGGGCAGCGCCACCAGCGGTGCCATCGCGTGGTCGCGAAGCGATCGACCCACGCCGGGAAGCTCAAAGCGGCAGCTGATCCCGGCCCGTTCGAGCACGCCACGAGGGCCGAGCCCCGAGTGCATGAGGATGTGTGGAGACCCGATCGCCCCGGAGGCGAGCACGACAGTCTCGGCCTCGATCGTCGTTGGGCCGCCGGCGCCGACGGCCTCGACCGCGCTTGCGCGGCCGCCATCCCAGATGACGCGGGTGACCGTCGTCTCGGGCACGATCTCGAGGTTCTCACGGCCCCTGGCGGACCTGAGGTAGGTGATCAGCGTGCTGGCTCGCAGCCCGTCGACCTCGTTGCGAGGAAGCGGGCCGACACCGGTCGCGTCGGGCGCGTTGTGGTCGGCGCAGTCGGGGAAGCCGCGGCGCCGACATGTCTCTGCAAACGCCCCGAGAACCGGTGGCCAGTCGGCCACGGCCAGGCGACCGATCGGCACGGGACCCTTGTTCCCGTGGAACGGGCCGCCGAAGTCAAGATCTCGCTCGACTCGTCGGAATGCCGGGAGCACATCGTCCCAGCCCCAACCTCGGGCACCCGCGGCGACCCAATCGCCGTAGTCCTCGGGCGTACCGCGCACCGCGACGGCTCCGTTGACCACCGATGTTCCTCCGACGAGCTTGCCGCGCGGATACGGGACTCGCTCGCGTCGCTCGCTGGGCTCGACGAAGGAGGCCTCGAGACCCCAGTCGTGCGTCTGCAGGTCGGGGAGCGGCGCGCGCAGGAGTGGCGGCAGCTGGGCCGGCTCCCGATAGTCGGGGCCCGCCTCGATCAGCACGACATGGCGGGATGCGTCCTCGCTCAGTCGCGCTGCGATCACGCCGCCGGAGCTGCCAGCCCCGACGACGATCGTCGGCTTCAACCCAGGTCTCTCATCCGGATGCGTCGTCGCCCGCGCGCTCTCGCCGCCCGGCGCCGTGCCGGCAGCTAGACGAGCCCGCTGTCCTGCGCCCAGGCCGTTGTGTCGTCGAGCGCCCGACCGAAGCGCTCGAGCATGTCGTCGACCTCGTCCTCGCTGATGATCAGCGGCGGGCTGAGCGACACCAGGTCGGCCCAGTTGCGCAGGATGAGGCCATACTCGAGCGCGCGTTTGGCGAAGTAGCTGCCGACGCCGTCTTCGGCGGTGAACCACTCGCGGGGCTCTGCGTTCTTGACGAAGTGCACGGCACCCATCAGACCGACCCCGCGCACCTCGCCGACGAGCGGGTTGTCGGCATGCGCGCGCAAACCGTCCTGCATCCGCGTCCCGACCGTGCGCACGTGGCCGACGATGTCGCGCTCTTCGTAGATCCGGATCGCCTCGCGACCTATGGCCGTGCTGAGCGGATGCCCCGAGTACGTGAAGCCGTGTGCGAACACGCCGAGCTTGTCACTCTGGTCGACGAGCTCACGCACGATCTCGTCGCTGAGCATGACGGCGCCGAGTGGCGCGTAGGCCGCGGTCAGCCCCTTGGCCATGACCATGATGTCGGGCTCGAACCCGACGGTCTCGCAGCCGAACCAGTTGCCGGTTCGACCAAAGCCACAGATGACTTCGTCCGAGATAGTGAGGACGTCGTACTTGCGAAGGACCGCCTGCATCTTCTCGAAGTACGTCGCGGGCGGCACGATCACGCCACCGCCGCCCATGATCGGCTCGGCAATGAAGCCCGCGACCGTGTCGGGGCCCTCGTCGAGGATGAGCTGCTCGAGGCTGTCGGCCATCCGGGTTGCGAAGTCCTCCTCGCTCTCACCCGTCTCCGCCTCGCGGTAGTAGTGGGGGAACTCGGTGTGCAGCACCTGCGGTATCGGCAGGTCGAACGCACGATGAGCGACTGGAATCCCGGTCAGGCTCGCCGCGCCGATCGTCGTCCCGTGGTAAGCGTTCAGGCGGCTGATGATCTTCTTCTTCTCGGGCCGCCCGATCGCGTTGTTGTAGTACCAGATGAACTTCATGGCCGAGTCGGATGCCTCGGAGCCGGAGTTCGAGAAGAAGACCTTCGACATCGGCACCGGAGCGAGCTCGATCAGCTTCTCGGCGAGGTCGATCGCCGTGTCGTTGTTCCTCTGGAAGAAGGAGTGGTAGTAGGGCAGCCGCTTCATCTGCGCGGTCGCCGCCTCGACGAGCCTAGGCTCGCTGAATCCGAGTGACGCGCACCAGAGCCCGGCGAAGCCCTCGAGGTACTCGTTCCCGTCCTCGTCGATGACGAAGATGCCCTTGCCCTCAGTGATGACGTGCGGGCCCTGCTCCTCGTTCGTCTTCGCGTTCGTGTAGCCGTGCAGGTAGTACGCCGAGTCCTTCGACTTCGCCGATGGCGTTGCGACACTCATCGTTTCTAGATCCCGCCCATGCAGACGTATTTGATCTCGATCCAGTCGTCGACGCCGTACTTCGAGCCCTCACGCCCGATGCCCGACTCCTTCATGCCACCGAAGGGGGCGACCTCGGTCGAGATGATCCCGGTGTTGACACCGACGATGCCCGACTCGAGCGCCTCGGACACGCGCCAGACGCGGCCGTGGTCGGTGGCGTAGAAGTACGACGCGAGCCCGTACTCGGTGTCGTTGGCGATCGCGACGCCCTCTTCCTCGCTCGAGAAGCGGATCAGGCCGGCGACCGGGCCGAAGGTCTCCTCGCAAGAGAGATCCATGTCGGTGCTGACGTTGGCGAGAACGGTCGGCTGGTAGAAGGTGCCGCCGAGCTCGTGCGGCTCGCCACCGAGCAGCAGGTCGGCACCGTTGCCGACGGCGTTCTGGACATGCTGCTCGACCTTCTCGATCGCCGCCTCGTCGATAAGGGGGCCGACCTGGGAGCCGTCCTCGAGACCGGGCCGCACGACGAGCTCTCTCGTGGCCTTCACGAGCTTCTCGGCGAACTCGTCGTAGACGCCGTCCTGCACGAGGATGCGGTTGGCGCAGACGCAGGTCTGGCCGGCGTTTCGGAACTTGCAGATGAGTGCGCCCTCGACCGCCGCATCGATGTCGGCGTCGTCGAAGACGAGGAACGGTGCGTTGCCGCCGAGCTCGAGCGAGATCTTCTTGACCGTGTCGGCGCACTGCGCCATCAGGATCTTCCCGATCTCGGTCGAGCCGGTGAAGCCCAGCTTGCGGACGGTCGGGTTCGAGGTCAGCTCGGCGCCGATCTCGCGCGCGTTGCCGGTGACGACCGAGAGGACGCCCGCGGGCATGCCGGCCTCTTCGGCGAGCTCGCAGAGAGCGAGCGCCGAGAGCGGCGTCTGGCTGGCTGGCTTCAGCACGAACGTGCAGCCGGCGGCCAGGGCTGGCGCGGCCTTGCGCGTGAGCATCCCCGAGGGGAAGTTCCAGGGCGTGATGCCGGCACAGACTCCGATCGGCTGCTTCATGACGACGATGCGCTTGTCGCTTTGGTGGGGCGGGATGGTGTCGCCGTAGATGCGCTTGGCTTCTTCGCCGAACCACTCGAGGAAGGAGGCCGCGTAGAGGATCTCGCCTCGGGCCTCGGCGAGCGGCTTGCCCTGCTCGCTCGTGAGGATGATCGCGAGATCGTCGGCATGCTCGAGCATGAGGTCATGGAAGCGCCGCAGGATCAGTGCGCGCTCCTTCGCGAGCCGGTCACGCCATTCCGGGAACGCGGCCTCGGCCGCTTCGATCGCGCGCCGGACCTCGGCCCTGCCTAGCTTCGGTACCTCGGCGAGCTCGGCGCCGGTTGCCGGGTTGTTGACGCTGATCGTCTCGCCGGAGTCGGAGTCGATCCATTCGCCGTTGACGTATGCCTGTTGACGGAAAAGGCGCGGCTCGGCCAGGCCGAGACCCGCGCTTGCCTGTGATTTCTCAGTGGTAGCCATCCCGTGAGTGTACGAGGTCCAGGGAGCGCTGTTGGTCCGAGCTGAGGCCCCGGCGAGTGCGGTGCGAGCGCCGTCTCGAATCCGCCGGGCATTCGCCCTCGTACCTAGGGATGTACGCCGCCCAGCCTCCAGAAGGAGCCGCTCGCATGACGCCTATCGCACAGACACAGAAGCTCGTCGACCAGCTGAATGGCGGCGAGATCTCGCGCGCGCAGTTCGTGAAGCGCGCCTCGGCTCTTGGCCTCTCGATCGGCGCGCTCGGCGCGATTCTGGCCGCATGCGGTGGCGACGACGCGGCCGCGCCGCCCCCGGCTGAGCCGTCAGCGCCTACGGAAGAGCCCGCCCCGCCCGAGCCCGCCCCTGAGCCGGCTCCCGAGCCCGCGCCAGAACCGGCTCCCGAGCCAGCCCCCGAACCCGCCGCCTCGGACGGGCCGTCGATCAGCACTGCCGACGTCGACGCCACTGGGCTGGCCGCTCTCGACACCGATGCCGGCAAGGTCGCCGTCGCGAACGTCGACGGCGAGTACTTCGCCTTCGGCGACACCTGCACGCACCAGGGCTGCTCGCTCTCGACGGGCGCGCTCGATGGGGTCAACGTGACCTGCCCGTGCCACGGGAGCACCTTCAACGTCACGAACGGCGAGGTCGTCAACGGCCCGGCCGGCCGGCCGGCCGGTGGAATCGTTCGCAGTGACCGTGAACGGCGAGCAGATCCAGATCGAGCTGGCCTAGCAAGCGCGCTACATTGCTCTCAGCGACGAGGAGGGCACGATGGAACCTCAGCAGGTGCTTGCGAACCCCGCGACGGTTCTGAGCGAGGAACAGCGCGCGTTCTACTTCGAGAACGGGTATCTGCTGCTCGAGAAGATCGTTTCCGATGAGTGGATCGAGCGGCTGCGTGACGTGACGGCCGGGTTCGTTGAGCAGAGCCGCTCGCTGACGAAGTCCGACGCCGTGTTCGATCTCGAGCCCGATCACTCGGCCGACGACCCACGGCTGCGGCGCCTCACGAGCCCGGTCGAGCAACACGAGACCTACTGGGAGTTCGCCTCTGGCTCCGTGGTCGCCGAGATCGCCGCTGACCTCGTCGGACCCGACGTCAAGTTCCATCACTCCAAGCTCAACTTCAAATGGGCCAGGGGCGGAGAAGAGGTCAAGTGGCACCAGGACATTCAGTACTGGCCGCACACGAACTACAGCCCGCTGACGATCGGCGTCTACATGGACGACGTCGGTGAAGAGCAGGGCCCGCTCGCCTGCGTTCCCGGAAGTCAGGACGAGGAACTCTACAGCCTCTACAACGACGCAGGTGAGTGGGTCGGGTCGCTCTCGGATGCCGACGCCGAGGTCGTGCGCGCGACAGAGCGCGCCGAGTACCTGCCCGGTCCGGCGGGCTCATTGACGATCCACAACTGCCGCACGGTGCACGGCTCCAAGAAGAATGAATCCGGCCTCGGCCGCCCGCTGCTGCTCAACGTCTACTCAGCCGCCGACGCGTTCACCTATACGGCGAACCCGCTCCCCAGCCGCTACGAGGGCACGATCGTGCGCGGCAAGCCGGCGCTGTGGGCCCACCACGATCCGCGCGGCTCGCTCGTCCCGCCGGATTGGTCGGGCGGCTACACGTCGCTGTTCGCGATGCAGAAGGAAGAGAGCTGGGACGAGGAGCAGCTCGACAAGGTCGCCGAGCAGCACGCCGAGATGAAGGGCAGCTAGACCCGGGTCTCGAGCGGTTTTTGCCCACGGAAGTGGCGTCCGTGGTACATTCAATACATGTGTGGGACACACACCGTCGTTGTGGGAGACCGTGGGCGCATCGTCGTGCCCGCTCAGGTGCGCGAGCGGGCCGGGCTAGCACCGGGCACGCCGCTCGTTCTGCTCGAGGCGCCAGACGGTCTGGTGCTGCTTACGAGGGAGCAGCTCCGCTCGCGGGTTCGAAGTGAGCTCGAAGGACTCGATCTGGTCGGCGAGCTGCTCGCCGATAGGCGTGTGGCCGCCGAGCACGAGGACGCTGCGTGAGCCTCGTGCTCGACGCGTCCGCGATTCTCGCGTTCATCCAGAATGAAGCCGGTGCAGATGTCGTCGAGGCGGCGCTCGTCGACGAGCCGTGCTGCGGCGCCGCGAACTGGTCCGAGGTCGCCCAGAAAGTGCTGCGAGCGGGGGGCGACTGGGAGCTCGTTCGAGCCCTTCTCGTCAGCTACGGAGTCCACATCGAGCCGGTTCTCGTCGACGATGCCGAGTGGGCGGCAGAGCGGTGGCAGCGTGGGGAAGCTCTCTCGCTCGCCGATCGCCTGTGTCTGGCGCTTGCACGGCGGCTCGACACTGACGTGCTGACAGCGGATTCGGCGTGGGGCACGCCGGAGGGCGTCATCCAGATTCGCTGAGCCGATAGACATGGACGCATTCATCGACAGCCACAACCACCTGCACGGCTTCAGCCACGACGTCTGGGAGCTGCAGGCTATCGCCGGAATGGCCGCGACGGTCCTCTCTTGCGGTAACCCGCATGTCTACCGTGAGATGTGGGATCACGTGCCCACGGCGGGCGATGTGAAGGAGCTCTGGGAGAGCCCGTTGCGGTTCGCCGAGGCCGCCGAGGAGAAGCACATGATCCGCGTCCGATGCGCGCTCGGGATCAGCTCGATGACGCGCGTCGAAGGCTGGCAGCAGCTGATCGACGAGCTGCCCGACTACCTGGCCGAGGAGCGCGTCGTCGCGCTCGGCGAGGTCGGCCTCGATCCGGGTCAATACTTCGGCTTCGGCTGGCCGCTCGACGACCAGGCCGAGTGTCTCGAGGCCCAGGCCCGGATCGCGGCCCAGCTCGGGATGCCACTCATCCTGCACACTCCGACCTACAAGAATCCGAAGGAGTTCCTCGGCGGCGTCGACACGCAGGAGGACGTAGCGCCTGGGGACTTCCGCCTGCATTACCTGAAGAAGGACCTCGAGATCATCGATCGCGCCGGCCTAGATCATTCGTTGCTCGTGGTCGACCACGTCGACGACACGATCGTCGACTTCGTGCACGAGGAGACGGGCGCCTGGTGCGCGACGAGCCTCGGGAGCACGCTACGCGTGGTTCCGCCGGCGATGGTCGTCGGCTGGGTCGAGCGACACGGAGGCGATCGCATCGTGCTCGATTCCGACCTGATCCCGTACACGTCGAACGACGTGCTCTGCATTCCCAAGACGGCGCGCGCGCTTCGGCGCGCGGGGGTCTCGGAGGACGCGATTCGGCGCGTCGCCTTCGAGAACGCCAACCAGGTGTTCGGCCTCGCTCTGACCTGACGGCGCGAGGCGCGCTGTGCCCATGCCGATGGTGCAACACGGGCCGCTTCAGTACGACGCAGTCGTCGTCGGCTCCGGGCCCAACGGCCTGGCGGCCGCGATCGAGATCGCCCGGCACGGAAGATCGGTCTGCGTCTTCGAGGCCGATGGGGAGATCGGCGGCGGGGCGCGCACGCGGGAGCTGACGCTCGAAGGTGTGCGGCACGACGTCTGCTCGGCGGTGCATCCGCTCGCGGTCGCATCGCCCTTCTTCGCGTCGCTGCCGCTCCAGCAACATGGTCTCGACTGGCTGCATCCACGAGTGCTCGCGGCCCATCCGCTCGAAGGCGAACCGGCCGCCCTGCTCCTACGCGAGGTCAGCGAGACGGCGTCGGACCTGGCCGACGATGGTCAGCGCTACGAGCAGCTGATCGGGTCTATCGCCACGCGGTGGGATGGCATTGCCGACGACGTTCTCGGCCCGCTTCGGCGGCTACCGCGGCACGCCGCCGGCCTCGCGCGCTTCGGACGCGTGGCCGGACGCTCGGGGGTCTGGTTCAGCGAACAGTTCCGGACCGTGCGGGCCCGCGCCCTCGTAGCGGGGATGTGCGCACACGCGAACGTGCCGCTCGACCGGTCCCTCACGGCCGGCGTTGGACTGACCTTGATGGTCGCGGGCCACACGGCCGGATGGCCGCTTCCGCGGGGCGGCGCGGGGGCGATCACGGCCGCACTTGACTCGTACCTTGCGACCTGCTGCGGCCGCATCGAGACTGGCCGCCGGGTCACGAGCCTGGCCGACCTGCCGCCGGCCCGAGCGATCCTCTTCGCGACCTCGGCCTGGGAGATGGCCAAGATTTGTGGCGACGAGCTCTCGCCCCAGTACCGGCGCGGCATACGGGCGTTTCGCAGAGGGCCCGGAGTCTTCAAGCTCGATCTCGTGCTCAACGAACCGATTCCGTGGGTCGATGCTGCGTGCGCTCAGGCTGGGACCGTTCACGTCGGCGGGACCCTCGAGGAGATCGTCGCCTCCGAGCAGGCGGTCGCCCGTGCCGAGATTCCGGAGCGGCCGTTCGTCCTCGTCGCTCAGCCAAGCGTGGTCGACTCGGGCCGGGCGCCGCCGGGCCAGCACGTGGTGTGGGCGTACTGCCACGTACCCAACGGCTCGACGGCGGACGCGTCGGGGCGCATCAAGACGCAGATCGAGCGCTTCGCACCCGGCTTTGGCGATCGCATCGTTGCTTCACACGCCATGTCGCCCGCTGAGCTCGAGGCCTACAACCCGTCGTATGCCGGCGGCGACATCTCCGGCGGCGCCATGAGCCCACGACAGGTTCTCGCTCGCCCGGTGAGGCGGCTGGACCCCTACCGAACGTCGGCCGAGCACATCTACCTCTGCTCGTCGTCGACCCCGCCCGGCCCCGGCGTGCACGGCATGTGCGGGTACCACGGTGCCCGCTCGGCTTTGCGACACTCGCTCCGATGAACGCAATCGCCACCGGTCTGGTCGCGGCGCCGCACGGCGGCAGGGCACCCGGCTGGTGGGCTCGCCGCGCGCTTGTCGTCGCGGTCGTCTCGGCGCAAGTGTTCGCCGCCGTGTGGGCCTACGACATCTCGAACAAGGTCTTCGGCTGGCAGATGTTCAACGCCTCGAGCGACTGGCAGGCCGAGATCGTCCGAGTGACGGCTTCCGGTGAGCGCCAGGACGTTCGCGAGCCGTGGCCGGGCGGGTACCGCTGGCCCGAGCTGGTTCATCTGCGCGGCCTCGATCACCCGTTCACGCGCGCGCATGCGAGCGCGGGACTCGGCTCGACGTTCAGCTTCTTCCAGAAGTCGCTCGACTGGGCGGTTGCCAACACGCCCCTCGACACCGAGACCGTCAGGCTCGAGGCGACAGTGACGTACTGGGACAACGGCCGGGGCCCGCTCACGCGGGTGTTCACGAGCTCGACTCGACCAGTTCCGGGGTAATTCGAACCAGCGCGTGCGGCTCGTAGGAGGCGGCGAACACGCCGATCTCGCGGCCCTCGCCATCGATGAGCTTCCAGGCGTGCCCGGCGAACGTCGACTGGCCGACGGCGGCGCCCGGCGCGACGGGCCCGTACGACCTGGCGTTGCCGTCGCTGTCGAGCCAGAGACGCTCGAGCTCGAGCTCGGTCTCGTTGACGAAGAGGATCGAGGCGCGTGTGCGCGCCGGCCCGGAGGCCCGCGCGAGGCTGGGCCCGAGCTCGTCCCAGAGGATCGGCTCGGGGGCGAGCCGGCCCGAGTAGATGCCGTCGAGAAGGGCGAAGGAGTCGGGGTCATGGCACGCAAGCCAGTCGGGCCCCGGTTCGGGTGAGGGGAGGGACGTGAAGTCTCCCCGGCTGCCGACGTACCACATCGTGAGCTCGGCGAAGAACTCGCGCACGTTGCTCGCTGCGTACGCCGAGCCCCAGAGCGGCCTCGCCTTGCCGTAGCGCTCCTCGAGACGAGCACGCAAGGCGGTGTCGAGACCGTACGCGTCGATCGTGTGGGCGAACTCGTGGCTACAGATATCGCGGTGATCGCGGTGGTGGCGCGCGCTCTCGAGCTCGAGCAGGCTGTTCTCGGAGCAGCAGCAGTGCAGGCCTCCGTAGCCGCGGCCGCGCTCGTCCATCGTGGTGCCGTCCTTGCGCTTGATGCCGCGCATGTGCTGGTACATGGGGAGGTCGGTCGTGTGCTGGTGCTCACCGATCACGTGCAGCTCGGCTCCCGCCGACGCGAGGTTCGCGGCCAGCGCCTGCGCAGAGACGAGCAGTCGGGCGATGCGCCGGCCCGCCTCGAGGAGTGCCTCGTCGGAGACGTCGGCATGTGCCTTCACGCAGCTGCCGAACAGCTCGAGCCGCTTCGCGTAGAAGCCGCTCTCCGGCGGGTCGATGTGTTCGATCTTCATGGCCGTGAGCGAGCGTAGCCGCGGGCGCAGGCGACCGAGACGATCCGCTTGGTCTCAGACGCTCCCGGTTTACGCGCCAATCTCCGATCAATCATCTAGTGTCCGGCCCGCTCCCGATGAGACTCGGCGTCGCGAAAGAGACCGCTCCAGGTGAGCGCCGGGTGGCGCTCACGCCCGACGTCGTCGCGAGCGTCACAGGCAAAGAACTCGACGTCGCGCTCGAGGCCGGGGCGGGTGAGCAGGCCGGGTACCTCGACACGGACTACAGCGCCGCCGGGGCCAACGTGGGCTCGTCCGATGACGCGTGGGGCGCCGATGCCGTGCTGCGTGTGGCCACGCCGAGCGGCGAGCAGATCGGGCGCCTGCGCTCGGGTGCCGTGCTGATCGGCTTCCTGGCGCCGCTCACCTCCGGCGAGACAACGCGAGCTCTTGCCGGCGCGAACGTGACGAGCTTCGCCGTCGAGTCGATTCCGCGCATCACCCGCGCGCAATCCATGGACGCCCTCTCCTCGCAGGCCAACGTCGCCGGCTACGCGGCCGCGCTGCTTGCCGGTCGCGAGGCCGGGCGCTTCTTCCCGATGATGACCACGGCCGCCGGGACCGTGAAGCCCGCCCGCGTGCTCGTACTGGGCGCCGGCGTCGCTGGGCTCCAGGCGATCGCGACGGCAAAGCGCCTCGGCGCCGTCGTGTCCGGCTTCGACATCCGCCGTGCCGCCTGGGAGCAGATCGCCTCGCTCGGTGGCCGCCCGCTCAAGCTCGACTTCATTCCCGACGCCGAGACCGAGGGCGGCTACGCGCGTCCTTTGACCGACGAGGAGAACCAGCAGGTGCGTGACGCGATCGACGAGAATGCCGCGCGCCAGGACGTGATCATCACCACCGCCCAGATTCCCGGTCGGCCCGCGCCGATTCTGATCACCAAGTCCGGAGTCGAGAACATGACGGCTGGCTCGCTGATCGTCGATCTGGCGGGCGACTCCGGCGGCAACTGCGAGCTGACGAAGGGTGGCGAGACGGTGATGCACGGCGGCGTCAAGATCACGGCACCGATCAACCTCGCAAGCGACATGGCCGCCGACGCCTCACAGCTCTACGCGAAGAACCTCGAGAACCTGCTCGACCTGCTCGTCGATGAGGGCGAGCTGAAGCTCGACTTCGAGGACGAGATCGTCGCGGGCGCCTGCATCACGCACGGCGGCGAGATCCTGAACGAGCGGGCGAAGGAAGTCGCCGGCGGCTGATGGCCGAAAGAACGCGAAGCTAGATGGATCCCGTCGTAGAGATCACGATCTTCGTGCTTGCAGCGCTCGTCGGCTTCGAGGTCATCTCGAAGGTGCCGACAACGCTGCACACGCCGCTCATGTCACAGACGAACGCGATTCACGGGATCGTCCTGCTCGGCGGGCTGCTCGTGATCGGCTTCTCCGACAGCGTGCTCACCGACGTGATCGGCGTGATCGCGATGATCTTCGGCACCGTCAACATCGTCGGCGGGTTCCTCGTCACGGACCGCATGCTCGGGATGTTCACGCGCAAGCGCCGACCACCGAGGGTTGACAACGCTGACGGGAAGGGCTCGTGACCCTGCCGCTCGGCGCAATGGCGCTCGACTCAGACGTTCTCGCGGCGCTGTACATCATCGCGTTCGTTCTCTTCATCCTCGGCGTTCGCCAGGGGACGCACCCGACCACGGCCCGTCGTGGCAACATGATCGCCGGGTTCGGCATGGCGGTGGCCGTTGGCGCGACGCTGGCGACCGACGTGATCGACAACTGGCCGCTGATAGCCACCGGTCTCGTCGTCGGCTCGGCGATCGGCATCGTCGCCTCCTACCGCGTGCAGATGACCGAGATGCCGCAGCTCGTCGCCCTTTACAACGGGCTGGGTGGTGGGGCGGTCGCCTTCATCGCCTGGTCGGAGTTCAGAAGCGGAGACCACGGCTTCCCGGCCGAGGAGTTCATCCCGATTCTCTTCGCGACCGTGATCGGCTCGATCTCATTCTGGGGCTCGAACATCGCCTTCGGGAAGCTGCAGGGCCTGATCGGCGGCTCGCCGATCAAGCTTCCATTCCAGCAGGTGATCAACGCGCTTCTGCTCGCGGGCATCGTCGCGATCTGCATCGTTCTCGCCATTGACAACGACAGCCCATCTGAAGCCCTCTTCATCGTGGTTCTCGTCGCTTCAGCGGCGCTCGGGCTGATGGTCGTCTTGCCGATCGGCGGCGCCGACATGCCTGTCGTGATCTCGCTGCTCAACGCCTTCACTGGTCTTGCCGCAGCCGGAGCCGGCTTCGCGCTCGACAACGTGGCGCTGATCGTTGGCGGAACGCTCGTCGGCTCATCAGGAACGATCCTCACGCTCGAGATGGCGACGGCGATGAACCGCTCGGTCGCCAACATCCTCTTCGCGGGCTTCGGGGGCGAGTTTGCGGGAACGAGTGCGGGCGGAGAGGCGCGTCCGCATCGCGCGGTCAGCGCCCAGGACGCGGCGATCGCGCTCGCCTACGCGGACTCGGTCGTGATCGTGCCCGGCTACGGGCTCGCCGTTGCCCAGGCGCAGCACGCGATCAAGGAGGTTGCCGACGCGCTGGAGCAGCGCGGGGTGACGGTGCGCTATGCGATCCACCCGGTCGCGGGGCGGATGCCCGGGCACATGAACGTGCTGCTGGCCGAGGCCGACGTCGAGTACGAGAAGCTCGTCGAGATGGATGACATCAACCCCGAGATGGCACAGACCGACGTTGCCGTGGTCGTCGGCGCCAACGACGTCACAAACCCCGCCGCCAAGACCGATCCGAACAGCCCCATCGCGGGCATGCCGATCATCGAGGTCGCCGCGGCCCGGCAGATCATCGTCATCAAGCGCTCGCTGAGCCCGGGCTTCGCTGGCATCGACAACGACCTCTTCTACGAAGAGAAGACGTCGATGCTCTTCGCTGACGCGAAGGCCGCCGCCGGCGACATCGCGTCCGAGATAGCGAACCTCTAGCGCCCCTTCGCGCGGCCGGCGCGACTCATCTCGCGCTTCAGCACTCGCCGCGCCGCGCGGACAGAGGAGTACGCCTTGGCACGCACGCTGCCAGGGTGGCCGAGCTCGAGGTCGACGAGCTCGCGCTGATCGGTCGACCAGGCCCGCTTGTACTCGGCCTCGCCGGCAAGAAAATCGTATTCCTGCACGCCGTTCTCGATGCACCACTTGATCGAATACGCGTTCAGGACGCGTCCGGGCGCCAGCCGGGCGAGCTCGGGCGCCCAGCCGCCCTGAAAGACCCAGAGGCGCTCGCCGTAGACGAAGTCGTAGCGAATGGCGGCGTTCTGGCCGTAGAGCTGCAGGATCATCAGCGACAGCTGGCCCTTCTCGAGCAGCTTCGGTGCGAGCAGGCGGTGAAACGCGCAGAACTCATCGGTGTGAAATGCGAGGCCGTCGTCGCCCCACCGCTCGCGGTTCAGGGTGATCAGGCGATCCATTGCGGCGTCAACCGGGATGTCGGTGCCGGCGTGGAGGACGCGGACGTCGGCCCGGTGGGCTCGATTCCACATACGGTTGAAGCTCTTACGGAAGCCCTTCGAGCGCTGTGCCAGATAGGCGTCCCAGTCGCTGTCGAGGCGGATGAACGGCGAGACGTGCGTCGCTGTTCGCCGCAACCGCTCTGCCTTGCGACCGGGCTGGTCGTAGAGGATCTCTGTGGTCGTCGACGCCGCTGGGACCAGCGGCAGGCTGAGGATGTCCCAACCGTCGATCTCGGTCGACATGATTCGCCAGAACTCGGGTACGACGTCCTTCTCGTGGCCGGGCGCCACGACGAAGTCGAGGTACTCCGAGAGGCTGTCGCCGAGGGCACCGACAAAGGTCAGGAAGCGCAGGTGGCGCCGGTGGCCTTCGCCGCGGCCGATGACGAGCGGCGCGAGCCCGCAGAGCCGGCCCTCGTCGTCGCGCCGTCAGGATCCGCAGCTCGCAGCGGTCGCAATAGATCTCCCACCAACTCGAGACGTATGCCCAGGTGAGAAAGAAGGAGTCGGCGCTGCTACGCGAGACCAGCTCGTCCCACTCGGGGTCGAGCTCGAGAAAAGCCGCCTCGTCGTCGACGAGCTCGAAGGTTCGGGCCGCTGTTCGTGGAAGCTGCTGCACGGTTTGCATGGTCGCCAGCGGCGCTGGACAGCCCTGCTGAGAGGGGTGCGCCATGCCGCACACGCTCATCATGGCTCATTCAGTTGTAAGGGCCAAATTAAGAGAGTCAGGCCTCCTCGGCCGCAGCCGCGACATCGTCGAGATCCTTGCCGATCGCCCTCGTGGTCGGGCCGACGAACAGCCGCCCGATGGTCGCTGCAAGCACCCTCGAGCCCAGGCCCTTGGGCTCTGCGCCGAGGCTCATCGAGACCGTCGCGCCGGCGGCGCCTCGCGGGGCTACAGAGATGACCGACGTGTAGTACGCGCCTTTCCCATCGGCCGCGGTCGTGTACGAGCGCCCGTCGCGCACGTCGGTGACGACCATCTCCTCGGTCGCGCTCTTGCCGAACATCATCCGCGTCTCGCGCCAGCGGGTGCCCACGTCGAGGGGGGCGCCTGGTCCCTCGAGCACCTCGATGCTCTCGATCGCCGACATCCGCTCCGCCGCCCGCTCGAGGTCGGTGACGACCTCCCAGACCCGGTCGGGAGCTGCGTCCACGTCTCTGCTGACCTCCACATTCACGGCGCGATCGTACAGCCAGCCCCAGACCCACGAAATCGTGGAATCAACCATCTAGAAAAGGCGCGAGCCCGGCTGGGAGACCGGCCCGCATCCGTTCCGAGTCTGGGAGGACTGGACGGAGGACTAGAAGTACTGGCGCAACTTCGGCCCGCAAGCAGCGCCGCCGTTCCCTATAGTTGAGTCTTGCCTAAACTCTTCAGGCGCGCCTAAGCTCTTCAGCCGTGGCTAAGTTTCCCCTCACCCGTCGGCAACTCCTCGCCCTCTCGGCACCGCTGATCGCATCGATTCCGGCGTTCAAGTACGCGGTCGGCGACGCGTCGGCTCAGGAGCTCACCTCGACCGACGAGGATCTCGATCCCCACGACCACACGCACGCTGCCCACATCGGCGCCGAGGTACCGGCACCGGGTGGCCCGAACGACCTGAACGATCTGCTCTACCCGCCGGAGCCGACGCCGCATGAGCCGGGCCGGCTACGCGAGTACAACATCGTCGCCAGCGATGAGGAGATCGAGATCGCGCCCGGCGTCTTTTTCCCGGCATGGACATACAACGGCACCGTCCCGGGTCCGGTCATCAGAGCGACTGAGGACGACCTGCTCCGCGTCAACTTCACAAACGGCGGCAGCCACCCGCACACGATCCATTTCCACGGGATCCACCCCGCGAACATGGACGGCGTCTTCGAGGTTGTCGACGTCGGGGAGAGCTTCGTCTACGAGTTCCCCGCGCGCCCTTGGGGCTGTCACCTCTACCACTGTCACTCGACGCCCCTGAAGAAGCACATCCACAAGGGCCTCTATGGCGCTTTCATCATCGACCCGCCCAAGCCGCGCCCGCCCGCACAAGAGATCGTGCTGGTAATGAACGGCTACGACACCGACGCCGACGGCGGCAACAACTTCTACACCGTCAACGGCAAGTCGTTCTACTACGCCAAGTACCCGATCATCGTCAAGCAATCGGAGATGGTGCGGGTCTACCTCTGCAACCTCACCGAGTTCGACCTCGTGAACTCGTTCCACCTGCATGGCGACATGTTCCGCCTCTACCGCACGGGTACGAGCCTCGACTTCGAGCTGACCGACACCGTCACGTTCGGCCAAGGCGAGCGCGGGATCCTCGAGATCGAGTTCCAGAACAAGGGCATCTTCATGTTCCACGCGCACCAGTCGGAGTTCGCCGAGCTCGGCTGGATGGGCTACTTCAACGTGGTCTGATGGAATCCGGATCGATCACCCAGAACGGCGAGCTTCAGCAGCCGAAGCCCGATATCCGCTGGCGCGTCTGGGCACTCGTCCCGATCATCCTGCTCGTCGCGGCAGTCTCGATCTTCGGCGCCACGGGCGGATCGCTGATAGATCTGGTCGGCAACAACCCGCCGCCGGCGGACGAGTTCGACGTTGGGCGTGTCGAGTTCAAGCCGGAAGAGATCCGCGTCAGGGTCACGAATCCCCAGCGCGACGCGCTGACGATTGCGTCGGTCACGGTCGACGACGCAATCGTCAACTTCGAGGTCGATGGCGATCCCGAGGTCGGCAGGCTCGGCTCGCGCACCGTGGTCATCCCGTTCTTCTGGGTCGAGGACGACCCGTACGTGATCGGCATCACGAGCCAGAGCGGGATCGAGAGCGCCGTCGAGATTCCGGCTGCCGTCGAGTCAGAAGGAGCAACGGGCCGTAGCTGGCTCGGCTACGCGATCATCGGCTTCCTCGTCGGCATCGTGCCTGTCGCGCTCGGCGCGGCCTGGCTTCCGTCGCTCCGCCAGCTCAATCTCAAGTGGCTCGGCTTGTTCATGGCGCTGACCGCGGGCCTACTCGTCTTCCTCGCCTTCGACGCACTCGCCGAGGCTCTCGAGCTCCAGGCGGCGCTGCCGAGCGCGATCGGGGGAGTCGGGTTAGTCGTCGTGGGAGTCGCGGTGAGCTATCTCGCTCTTGCCTGGATAGGGAGCCACTTCTCGGCTCGCGAGCGCCGCGCGAGTGCCGAGCGGAGTGGACGCGGGGCCGAGCTGAGCGGCGTCTCGCTGGCTCTGCTCGTGGCAATCGGCATCGGCCTCCACAACCTCGGCGAAGGTCTGGCGATCGGCTCGTCCTTCGCCCTGGGTGAGCTCGTCTTTGGCACGTTCCTGATCGTCGGATTCATGGTGCACAACGTCACCGAGGGGCTCGGAATCGTGGCTCCGATCGCCGAGGGCAAGGCCCGTCCGAGCCTCGCAAGACTGGCCGCGCTGGTGCTGATCGCGGGCGTGCCGGCGATCATCGGTGCCTGGATCGGCGGCTTCATCGTCAACGATCTGCTCGGCACGCTCTTCTTTGCGATTGCCGTCGGTGCCGCGCTCCAGGTTGTCGTGGAGGTCGGGCGTTATGTCGCGCGGCGTGTGCCCGGGGGCCTATCCTCGGGATATGCGATCGGGGGCTTTGTGGCCGGCTTGCTGATCATGTACCTGACAGGTCTCTTGATCGGCTGACCGCGGCTCCGTGTCGGCTGCGGAATACAGCGAAGCGGTCCAGAACTACCTCCGCGTCATACACAAGCTGCAGGCCCAGGACGGCAGGGCGAGCACGACGGCGATTGCCAGGGCGTTGAGGGTGACGGCCGCGTCGGCGACGGGGATGGTTACGAAGCTCGCAGAGCGCGGACTCGTCGAGCACAAGCCCTACCGCGGCGTGACGCTTACGAGTGCAGGCGAGCGCGCCGCGCTCGAGGTCGTACGCCACCATCGGCTGCTCGAGAGCTACCTCGCGAAGACGCTCGAGGTGCCGCTCGTCGATGTTCACGGCGAGGCTGACCGGCTCGAGCATGCGCTCTCCGAGACCCTCGAGGCGCATATCGACGCCTCGCTCGGGCACCCGACGCACGATCCACACGGGGATCCCATCCCCGATGCAGATCTCAAGCTCGCTCATGAGGACTTGCGCGCCCTCTCGTCGTTGAGCCCGGGCGACCAGGCGACTGTGCTTCGCGTTCCCGACGGCGACGCGACCGTGCTCGAGGAGCTGTGCGCGCTCGGGCTCGTACCGGGTCAACTCGTCGAGCTTTGTTCCGGCTCCGTCGGCGGTGGGCCCGTGACCTTCAGCGTCGAGGGCGAGGAGCGCGACGTCGCCGCCGAGCTTGCGCGGCAGATCGGCGTCTCGCAGTAGCCGCCCGGCTCGTTCTCGCGGGGCTGGCTGCTGTCGCGCTGGTGATCGTGATTGTCGTCGTCGTCGCGACACGCCCGTCTGACTCGAGCAACGACGCAGACATCCGGCGCGCCGCCCCGACGCCGCGCGCAACCGAGCCGGCTCTTCCCCCGATGACGGGTGATCCCGTGGCCGGGATGCGCGTCTTCACCGAGGCCGGCTGCGGCAGCTGCCACACGCTCGCGGCTGCCGGGTCGACAGGCACCATCGGCCCCGCACTCGACGGCCGCCGTGCGAGCTACGCCCGCGTCCTCGAGCAGGTGACGGAGGGCGGCGGCGGTATGCCGGCCTACGCGGGCGTGCTCGGGGCGGCCGAGATCCAGGACGTCGTGGCGTTTACGCTCGAGGCGATCGCAGCGCCGCGCTAGTCGCGGCGCCCTCGCAGCACACGCTAGTCGCGGCGAGGACGCAGCGCCCGCAGGCACGCGGCGAGCGCTACGCCGGCCGCTCGTCTGCCGTCATCGCCTCTGCATCCATGGCGCTGTCGCGGCCATGGCCCTCGACGTGCTCGGCCACAGCCTGCTCATGGGCGCTGTCGCCCTCGTGTCCTGCCTTGCGATTGTCGAGCTCGGCGATCTGCGACACGTGTCCGTAGACGACGAGCGTGTCACCAGGATGGACCGGCGTCCCGAAGATGGGCACGGCGACGTACGCGGCGCTCACCGCGCGCTGAAGCGCGAGGACAACCACGCCCTCGTCGCGCAGACGAAGCTCACCGAGCTTTCCGTCGGCCAGCCAGTCGCCGGCGTCGATGTGCAGCTCGGCGACGGTGAACCCGTCAGACAGGTTCAGAAGCGCCGCGTAGTCGCGAGCCTCGATGCTCGTGTAGCGGGTGAGCAGGCTGGCGATCCCACGGGTGAGCTGGCGGTCTACCCATGCATTGCGCGCGACCAGCAACACGATCGTCAGCCCGACAAGCAGGATCAGCGAGCGCCAGAGCGCCTGCAAGCTCCCGCTCGTGTTGGTGAAGGAGATGATCAGCGATGCGACGACCGTGACGATGCCGGCGCTCCCGAACAGCATCAGGAACATCACAACGCGCCGGCGCACCGGGTGCGTGAGCATGTTCTCGGCTTCGGAGGTCGTAAAGCCGACGCCGGAGAGCGCCGAGCGGGCCTGGAAGCGAGCGGTCTCGCGCGAGAGCCCGGTGACGATTAGCGCGACCGTCGCGAAGCGCGTGACGATCAGCGAGACGACAACAACGATGAAGACCGACGTGACGGCTATCACGAGCGGAACCGGCGAAGGGGTAGCCCTCTAGGCCTCGGCTGCCGCCGCGATGCCGCGATAGGGCCCGACCGGGTAGACCTCGAACTCGAGCATTCCGGCCTCGGCGAGCGGGAGCTCGGCGAGCCGCGCACGCGCGGCGTCCTCGTCATCCGCTTCGAGCACGAGAATCGCGCCCTTGCCGTCCTTGCGGCTGTAGATCTCGCGAACGACGTCTTCGGCGAACAGTGAGAGCGCCTTCTTGGCCTCGGCTGGCAGGAGCGGTGCGAACTCCTCGGCGCTGAACTTCTCGCTGCGGGTGGCTACGACGACGATCTTCATTGGCGGCCTCTCTCCGGATTCGACCTTCTGGGCGCCCTTGGCGCCTCCTCAAGGCTAACCGGCTCTGCGCCACCGGTTCGGGTCGCGAGGTGGTTGATCGACGGAGCTAGCTGGCCGCGGCTTCGGGCACCGGGCCCTGGAAGCTCACGTACGTGACCCGGTTACGGCCGCTCGACTTGCTCGTGTACATCGCCTGGTCGGCCGTGGCGACGATCTCGTCGAGGGTCTCCTCAGAGGGATCGAAAGGCGCCTCGGCCAGGCAGACGCCGAAGCTCGCAGTCACGGGCACGCGCTGGCCATTCGTGACGAAATCGGCGAGCTCAACCTCTTCACGGAGACGGTCGGTGATCATCTTCAGCTCGTCCATCGCGATCTTCTCGGCCAGCACGACGATTTCCTCGCCGCCATAGCGCGCAACAACGTCGCTGCGACGCATGCCCTCACGCATGATTTCCGCGACGGCCGCGAGGACTTCGTCGCCGAACTGGTGTCCATACGTGTCGTTGAGGCTCTTGAAGCGATCGATGTCCATGAAGATGACACCGAACGCCTCGCCCGCCCGGGCCGAGCGCGAAACCATCTGCCGGCCCGCCTCGACGAAGTACTCGCGGTTGTACAGCCCCGTCAGGCTGTCTCGGGTCACCTTCGCGGCCAGCTGCTCGTTGCTCTCCGAGAGGCGCTGCGTCCCGGACTCGAGCTCCTCGTTGCGAGCGGTGACTTCGACGCTCCCGGCGTGTTCGCGCATCGCCAGCTCGGCGAGCTGCATGTTCGCCTGCATCGTGAGCTCGGCGGCGTCCGCGATGCTCGACGTGTCCACCTGCAGCATCTGCCCGGCCGACTCAACCTTCTCCCGCACGGTGAGGAGAAATGCCTCGAGCTCGCTCGGGTCGCTGTCGAAGAATGCGTGCCAGCCGGCCTGCGCTTCGCCGAGGGCGTGGCCACGATTATCCTCGGCCGCGTAGAAGTAGTTGCCGATTGCGGCGGCGAAACGTACGGCCTTGATCAGGTCGAACGCGTGCGCGTCACCTTCGGCCGGCAGACTCTCGATCTCCATCTCGTGGCACTTCAAGGCCTCGCAGATCGTGTCCGGCAGTTTCCAGTCGCAGAGCAGCTTGTAGCCGATCTCGACGTGGTCGAAGCCGAGCAGCTCCTGCTCGACCTCGCAGGTCGGCCTACCCGTCGCCGTGACCTGCTCGAGCACCGCCCGATACTCGTCGGGAATGGCGCGAAGCATCGCCAGCCGGCCGATGTCGACGAAGAGCCCGCCAATGAAGTACTCGCTCGGGACGCCGAAACTGCACTTCTCGGACCCGAGCAGCTCGGCGCTGGCAGCATGCGTGATTGATCGCAACCAGAACTCGCTGTAGTGCTCCTCGAGCTCGCCAC
>CBDCXJ010000048.1:0-32672 GCA_965223695.1 Gaiellaceae bacterium
CCGCGAGTCAGATTTGAATAGCGTTGGCGCTCAGGCCGGGACGACACTGCTCGACGTCCGTGAGCTCGTCGTTCACTTTCGGACTCGCGACGGTGGCGTCAAAGCCGTCGACGGGCTCTCCTACACGCTGCATGAGGGCGAGACGCTGGCAATCGTCGGCGAATCGGGCTCGGGCAAGAGCGTGAGCTGTCTGACGATGCTCGGCCTCACGAGTCACGCCTCTGCAGATATCTCGGGCCAGGCTCTGTATCGGGGCGCCAACCTCCTCACGCTGCGCGGCGCACAGTTGCGACAGCTGCGTGGCAACGAGATCTCGATGATCTTCCAGGACCCGTTCGCGTCGCTCCATCCCCTCTTTCGCGTCAGCGACCAGCTGGTCGAAGCGATTCGAGCGCACGACGACGTCTCGAGGCGCGCTGCGCGCGAGCGCGTCGCCGCCTTGCTTGAGCGCGTGGGCATTCCGACGCCGCGAGAGCGCATGGACGATTATCCGCACCAGTACTCGGGTGGTATGCGCCAGCGTGTGATGATCGCGATGGCGCTGATCAACAGCCCCCGCGTCCTGATTGCCGACGAGCCGACGACGGCTCTCGACGTCACCGTGCAGGCGCAGATCCTCGAGCTGATCGAGGAGATGAAGGCCGAGTTCTCGATCGGTGTCATCCTGATCACGCACGACCTCGGGGTCGTTCGTGAAGTCGCCCAGAACGTGCTCGTCATGTATGCCGGACGTGCCGTCGAGCATGGGCCGACCGAGAGCATCTTTGCCCAGCCGAGCCACCCGTACACGCGCGCGCTTCTCGACTCGGTGCCGCGTCTCGATGGGCGCGGCGGCGAACTCACGCCGATCGACGGCCAGCCACCCTCGTTGATCTTCCTTCCCCGCGGCTGCGCGTTTCACCCGCGCTGCCGGCACCGCTTCGACCGTTGCGAGGGAGAGCGGCCCGAGCTTGACCGCGACGCCGAGCATGCTGCGGCATGCCATCTGTCAGCCGGGCAGCGCCGCGAGCTTCTCAGCGATCGGCGCGAGCAGGGCGCCGAGGTAGGCGCGTGATGGGCACCGGATCAGTCGGAGATCAGCTCGTCGAGGTCGAGCGGCTGACGAAGCACTTCTCGCAGCGCGGCGGCCTGCTCGGGCGACGCGAAGTCTCACGAATCCGCGCGGTCGACGACATCTCGTTCGGCATCGAGGCCGGTGAAACGCTCGGTCTCGTCGGTGAGTCGGGCTGCGGCAAATCGACTACGGCGCGCATGATCGTCCGCCTCCTCGAGCCGACCAGCGGAACGATCATCTTCGACGGCGACGACATCACCCACCTCTCACCGCGCGCCCTGCGACCGCTTCGGCGCAAGATGCAGATGATCTTCCAGGATCCGTACGCATCGTTGAACCCCCGCCACTCCGTCGGGCAGATCATCGGCGCGCCCTTTGCGATCCACGGCGTCGCCGGCGACCGCAGACGGCAGGTGTCCGAGCTCATGGAGCGCGTTGGCCTCAACCCGGAGCACTACAACCGCTACCCACACGAGTTCTCCGGAGGCCAGAGACAGCGCGTCGGCGTCGCGCGCGCCCTCGCACTGAAACCGCGCCTGATCGTCTGTGACGAGCCGGTCTCGGCCCTCGACGTCTCGATCCAGGCGCAGGTGCTCAACCTCCTCACCGAGCTACAGCGGGAGCTCCGGCTGACGTACCTGTTCATCTCGCATGATCTAAGCGTCGTAGGCCAGGTCTCAGACCGCATCGCCGTCATGTACCTGGGGCAGCTCGTCGAGCTCGCCCGCGCCGATCAGTTGTACGCCTCGCCTCGACACCCCTACACCCAGGCGCTGCTGTCTGCCGTGCCGGGGCAGGGGAAGGGCCGAAGCCGCATCGTTCTCAGCGGCGATGTGCCCTCGCCTAGCGATCCCCCGGCTGGCTGCCCGTTCCACCCGCGCTGCCCGCGCGCCGCCGCTCTCGCGCAGGGCGGGGAGCTCCCGGAGCCATGTCGCACAGAGCGGCCGCCGCTGGAGCCGGGCAGCTCTGGCGCTGTAGCCTGCTGGTTCCCGCTCGAGAAGCCGGCCCCAGCGACTGCGACGGCGATTTCGGGTTCTCGCTAACCTCTGGGGCTGCGCATCGTCGAAAGTACGGGGGAGATGATCGCGACATGAGATTTCGACCCAGCAGTGATTCTCGGTGCGAGCGGGCGCGTGAGTGGGCGTCGCAGCGCGCTGACGGCGAGCTCTCAGAGCTCGAGCGGCTGGTGCTTCGACGACATCTCGGCCGCTGCGAGGGGTGTAGCTCCTTTGCCGAGAGCGTGTCGGTCGTCGCGACGACACTGCGCGAGACCGAGGAACTGGTGCCGGAACGGCGTATCCTCGTCACCGCACCGCGACGTGACGAGCGGCGCCGCCCGCGCCTGCGGGTCGCCTTCGCGGTCGGCCTAATCGCACTCGCAGCCGGTCTTGGCGCATTCGCCGGGCTGATCGCGAGCGGGGGCGGAGACAACGAGACGCCGATCTTGCCGGACATCGCTCAGCTGCCACAGCCGGCTCCGTCAGATGAGCCGGCGCCGGCGCCGCCAGACCCGGACGATCGCCCGGTCGCTCCGGTCTAGTCAGGTGGAACCAGGGCTGCGAGGGTCGCCTTTGGGCGCCTTGCTCGACGCCCCGTTCGGATAAACTCCTCGCGGCCTAGATGGTTGATTTCGTCTGACGACGAGGAGCGGGATGTCCGAGAACGGCACGAGCACGAACACCGGGAAGGTCGTCGAGATCAAAGGCGTCGTCATCGACGTGGTCTTTCCCGATCGGCTTCCCGAGATCTACCACGCGCTGACCATGGCTCTACCGGGCGAGGGCGGCGAGACGAACACGCTCGTCGCCGAGGTCCAGCAGCACCTGGGAGACGACCGCGTACGCGCGGTCGCGATGGACTCGACCGACGGCATCGCCCGCGGGATGGACGTCGTCGACACCGGTGCGGCGATCTCCGTCCCGGTTGGTCGCGAGACGCTCGGGCGCCTCTTCAACGTTCTCGGCGAAACGATCGACCTCGAGGGCGGCGATGTCGGGACGAGCGAGCGCTGGCCAATTCACCGATCACCGCCGCCGTTCGCTGACCTGACGCCGACCGTCGAGATCTTCGAGACCGGCATCAAGGTGATCGATCTGCTCGCGCCCTACGTCAAGGGCGGCAAGGTCGGCCTGTTCGGGGGTGCCGGCGTCGGCAAGACCGTGCTCATCCAGGAGCTGATCAACAACATCGCGACCCAGCACGGCGGCCTTTCGGTCTTCACGGGCGTGGGCGAGCGCACGCGCGAGGGCAACGACCTCTGGATCGAGATGACCGACTCGGGCGTGATCGACAAGACCGCACTCGTCTACGGGCAGATGAACGAGCCGCCCGGCGCGCGCCTACGCGTCGGCCTGAGCGGGCTGACCATGGCCGAGTACTTCCGCGAGGAGGGCCAGGACGTTCTCCTCTTCATCGACAACATCTTCCGCTTCACGCAGGCGGGCTCCGAGGTCTCGGCGCTGCTCGGGCGCATGCCGTCGGCCGTTGGCTACCAGCCGACACTGGCGACCGAGATGGGCCAGCTTCAGGAGCGCATCACCTCGACGCAGACGGGCTCTGTCACGTCGGTGCAGGCGATCTACGTGCCCGCCGATGACCTCACCGATCCCGCGCCGGCAAACACGTTCGCTCACCTCGATGCGACCACCGTGCTCTCGCGCGCGATCGCCGAGCAGGGCCTGTACCCGGCGGTCGACCCGCTCGACTCGGTCTCGCGGATCCTGCAGCCGGGCGTCGTCTCGAACGAGCATTACGAGACGGCGACGGCGGTGCAGCAGACGCTGCAGCGCTACAAGGACCTTCAGGACATCATCGCGATCCTCGGCATGGACGAGCTCTCGGACGAGGACAAGCTGGTCGTGCAGCGCGCTCGCAAAGTTCAGCGCTTCCTCTCGCAGCCGTTCTTCGTGGCGGAGGCCTTCACGGGGACGCCGGGCACCTACGTGCGGCTCGAGGACACGATTCGCGGTTTCACCGAGATCATCGAGGGCAAGCACGACGAGCTGCCCGAGACCGCGTTCTACATGACGGGCACCATCGACGAGGTGCTCGAGCAGTCGCGCCAGGCCGCGGCCGCCTAGCGGGGCTCGCTAGCACAGCGTTGCACGATGGCCGAGACGATCGTCAAGACCTTCGACCTCTCTCTGGTCACGCCAGAGGGGCCTGCGTTCGAGGGCGAGGCCAACATGGTCGTCGTGCCCGGAGCAGCCGGCGAGATCGGCGTCCTGCCGCGACACGCCCCACTCGTCGCGATGCTCAAGGCCGGCGAGACGCGCGTCAAGAC
Source organism: Gaiellaceae bacterium (assembly GCA_965223695.1). Lineage (GTDB taxonomy): Bacteria > Actinomycetota > Thermoleophilia > Gaiellales > Gaiellaceae > JAUVPB01. The sequence continues at coordinate 4,338 of CBDCXJ010000048.1, forward strand.
CGGCGAGGATTGGACCGCGTTTGCGACCGGCCCCGGCTACTTCAAGATCCAGCGAGATCGGGGAATCATCCTCGTTGACGACGCTGTCCGCGCCGAGGAGATCGATATCGAGCAGGCCCGGCGCGAGGCGGACGAGGCGCAGAAGCTCCTCGACCGGGCGACCGACGGCGAAGAAGGCATCGATCGCTGGGTCGTCGAGCAGCGGCTGAAGCACGCCGAGAACAAAATCTCGGTTGCAGGTCAGGCTTAGCGGCAACGGCAACGCTGCGTGTTGCCTAGGTGTAGGTCCTAGCTAGGTTGTTCTGTCTGAGCGTCTGCAGCCGTTGTATCGGTGGTTGGCGATTGAGGGAGCGGTGTGGTCGTTCGTGATTGTAGAAGTAGAGCCAGCCGGGGAGGGCGTGTTGGCGTTGGTGTGAGTTGGCGTAGATGGCGGCGTAGGCCCAGCCTGCGAGCATGGTGCGGATGAAGCGTTCTGCTTTGCCGTTGGTGCGTGGGCGGTAGGGGCGGGTGCGTAGGTGTTTGATCCGGAGTGCTTTGCAGGCGAGGGCGTGGATGGTGGCGCGGTAGCAGGAGCCGTTGTCGGTCATGACCCGCTCGATTTGGATCCCGTGCGCGCGGAAGTGGGCGATTGCGCGACGGAGAAAGCCGACCGCTGTGGCTGCCTTCTCGTCTTCGAGCACTTCGACGTAGGCGAGCCGGGTCGCGTCATCGACGCAGACGTGGACGTATTCCCAGCCGATCCCGCGGCGTCTCTTTCTGCGGTTGCCCGTGACACGGTGGCCGGGACGAGCAATACGGCCGAGCTTCTTGATGTCGATGTGGAGGAGCTCGCCTGGCCGTTTGCGCTCGTAGCGGTTCGCAGGCTCGGCCGGCTCGAGCCCAGACAGCTTGCCCAGCCCGATCCTGGTCAGCACCGCTGAGACGGTCGAGTGCGGCATCCTCAGACACTCTGCGATCTCGGCGCCCGTCATCCGCAACCGGCGCAATGCCGCGATCGCCACGACCCGCTCCTCGGGTGTGCGATGCGGGATCACGCTAGGCGCCGAGCTGCGATCGTGCAGCCCCGGCTTGCCCTCCTCGCGAAAACGACGCAACCACTTCGAGAGCGTACGCACACTCACACCAGCCGCCTCGGCAGCCCGAGCAAGCGTCCAGCCCTCCTGCTCGACCCGGCCAACCGCCAAACAACGACTACGCAGACATGTCCTCGCGTTACCGTGCAACTTCATCCGGAACCCTCCTTGGCACTGGTGGCTTCGACACCCCCAGCCTCCAAGGAGGCCCGGATGGAACAACCTAGCTAGGACTTACACCTAGGCCAACATCACGCTGCGCGTGACATTGGCCAGGCCCGCACGCATAGCCAAGCGAAGTCTGGCCACAAGGAACGCGGAGCGCTGCCGCGTTCGCAAGAACAACGCATGGCCAAGCAAAGCGCTACCGCGCAGGGTCGATGCCGTGGTTGTCGAAGCGGGCGGCATGGAGGGGTCGAAGGGGTTGCTCACGCCTGTGACTGCGGTACCATCCGCGGGTGGCCGGCGCCCGGTCGCCGGACGGGCGGGGTAGACCACCAGCGATGCGAACAACGCTCAAAGGCACACGCACGCGCTCGCTCGACGTGCAGGACGTAGTCCCGCCGAACGGCTTGAGTAACGGGTCGGCGAACGGACACCAGCCTCGGGTTGGGCCACTCTCGAGGCTGGCGCACTACGACGCGCGCCGGCGCCGACCCGTCAAGACGATGGGGAAGGTGATCCTCTGGCTCGTGCTCGCCGCGCTCGTGGCGGCGGGTGGGCTCGCAGGCGGCGTGTGGCTCTTCCTGGAGGACTCTGTCGATGCCTTGCGGCCGACGTCCGAAGACGTGATCAAGGCCAAGCCGAAGCTCGTCGAAGTTGCCGTGGACGATCCGACCGCGCCGGCCACGGCTCTGATCATCGGCTACGACTCGCGCCTTGGTCCGAACGGGTTTGACGAGGCTCGCTCGGACACGGTGATGCTGCTGCGCGCCGACCCGAACCGCGACACGCTGACACTGCTGTCGTTCCCGCGTGATCTCTCGGTAGCGCATCCCGGCTGCGATACGAAAGCCGCCTGGACGGGCAAGCTCAACGAGGCCTACCTGCACTGCGGTGCCGTCGGCACCCTGGACACCGTGCATGACCTGACCGGCCTCGAGATCAACTACCTGGTAACGGTCAACTTCACGGCCTTCAAGCAGATGGTGGCCAAGGCCGGCGGGGTGTACATCGACCTCGACCGGCGCTACTTCAACGATCGCGGCGGTCCGGGCGGCTACGCGGTGATCGACCTGCACCCGGGCTACCAGAAGCTGAGCGGACAGCAGGCGCTCGACTACGCCCGCTATCGGCATGGCGACAACGACATCTTCCGCAACCTCCGCCAGCAGGTCTTCCTGAAAGCGTTCAAGCAACAGGTGTCGAGCTCGATCTCGGCGACGAGCTTCCCGGGCTTCGTCAACGCGCTCAGCGGGAACGTCGAGGTGCAGCAGGGCGGCGAGAAGGACATCGACTCGGACGTCGTCCTCAACTACGCCCGCTATCTGTTCGGGCTCTCGGACGGGGGCTTCTACCAGATCAAGCTGGACCTGGCCAACTTCGGCAATAACGAGGCGACCGGCAACCTCTTCCTCTCTGAAGAGCGCATTTCCGAGGCCGTCGCAGAGTTCCTGAACCCCGATGCCGAGGCGCCGGCGAAAGCGGCCGATGTTGCGTTGGGCGTGAAGCTCCCGTCACGCAAGCCGGCCAACACCACGATCCAGGTCCTGAACGGAAACAACGTCGAGGGTTCTGCGGCCGACGCCGCCGAGCGGCTGCGAGAGCGCAAGTACGTCGCGGAGTCGGTGGGTGACGCCGGCAGCTACGACTACTTCGACACGGTCGTCCAGTACAACCCGGGTGTCCGGCGCTCGAAGGCGTCCGCCGAGAAGGTCGCCGCACTCTTCGACGGTCTCATCGAAGAGGCGCCAGAGGGCGACACGTTCACTACGACCCTGCGCGTGATCGTCGGCAAGACCTACCACAACGCCATCGCGCCTGACCCGACCGAGCAGACGCCAGACAAGGCCGAGGCCGAGACCGTCAGCGTGCCCGAGGAGGTCGCGCCGCTTCTCGCCGAAGCTGAGCAGCGCGTCGACTTCCTTCCCTACGTTCCTCAGCAAAAGGTGAACCTGTCACTGCTCGCGCCACAGGAGCCCGTCCGCGCGTACAAGCTCGGCGATCATCAGGCGATCTCGATCCAGTACGTGGTCAACCAGCTCAAGTACTGGGGCTTCATGCAGACCACCTGGCTCGATGCCCCGATCCTCAAGGATCCGAGCACCGAGCGTGAATACAAGGGCCGCACGTACAAGCTCTTCTTCTCGGGGCCCCGGCTCCAGATGGTCGCGTTCATAGAGAACGACATGGCGTTCTGGGTGCGTAACACGCTCGACCAACACCTGACCAACGAGACGATGCTCGAGCTTGCGAACGGCTACCGCCTGCCGTCTCAGAGCGTGCCGGCGGCCGCTGACGCGCTCACGGATTCGGCCGCTCCCGCCGAAACACCGTAGGTGGTTACGACAGCCCAGAGTGTGGGCATCATCGGGGCTGGCTGGGTCGGCCTGGTCACGGGCGCCTGCCTGGCCGAGCTGGGTCACAACGCGATCGTGCGCGACGTCGACGCCGAGCGGATCGAGACGCTCAAGGGTGGGCACATCCCGATTCACGAGCCGAACCTCGAAGACTGCGTTCGTGCGGTCGGCGAGCGCCTCCATTTCACGCTCGAGTTGAGCGAGCTCGTGAGCGAGCCGCGCGTCCTGCTGGTCTGCGTCGGGACGCCGGCGACCTATTCCGGCGACGCCGACCTGACCGCTGTCCACCACGTCGTTCGTGAGCTCGCTGCGACCGGCGTGCCGGAGGGCACCGTGCTGGCGATGAAGAGCACCGTTCCGGTCGGAACGGGCGCCGCAATCCGCGAGAAGCTCGACGCCCACGGCCTCGATCACGTGGCCTACGTCTCCAACCCCGAGTTCCTCGCCGAAGGCACAGCGCTTCGCGACTTCATGGAGCCAGATCGGGTCGTCGTCGGTGGTGACGACGACGAGGCGATCGAACGGGTGGCGTCTCTCTACGAGGGCCTCGAGGCCGAGATCGTGCGCACCGACATCGCTTCGGCCGAGATGATCAAGCTCGCGAGCAACGCGTTTCTGGCTACGCGGATCTCGTTCGTCAACGAGATCGCTAACGTGTGCGAGGCGACGGGCGCTGACGTCACGGAAGTCGCGCGCGGCATGGGCCTCGACCGACGACTCGGCCCTCACTTCCTGCGGGCGGGCATCGGCTTCGGTGGGAGCTGTTTCCCCAAAGATGTCAGCGCCCTCAAGCAGCTGGCCGGCAACTCGGGCTACCACTTCCAGCTCCTCAACGCCGTCATCGAGGTCAACGAGCTGCAGAAGCGTCGGGTCATCGGCAAGCTCGAGAAGCACCTCGGCTCGCTTCGCGACAAGACGGTTGCACTGCTGGGCCTGACGTTCAAGCCGGACACCGACGATATGCGCGAGGCGTCGAGCCTGGTACTGGCCGCCAGACTGACCGCCGAGGGTGCCAACGTTCGTGGCTGGGACCCCGTCGCGCTCGAGCAGGCACGATCGCTGCTCTCGGGCGTCGAGCTGTTCGACGATCCGGCCGAGGCCCTCGCGGGCGTCGACGCAGCCGTGGTCGTCACCGAGTGGCCCCAGATCCGCGAGCTGCCCTTCGAGCGTCTCGCCAGCGAGATGCGCAGCCCGGTGATCATCGACGGGCGGAACTTCCTCGACCCGGCCGCTCTTCGGGCGCTCGGCTTCACATACGAAGGCATCGGGAGGCCGAACGGATGATCGAGGCCATCATTCTCGCGGGCGGCAAGGCCGAGAGACTCGGCGATGCGGCTGACGGCAAGCCGAAAGCGCTGGTACCTGTATGCGAGCGGCCACTTGCGAGCTACCAGCTCGAGGTGCTCGCGCAGGGTGGCGTCGAGCGGGCGATCGTGAGCTGCGCCCGCGACAAGGGAGCGATCTTCGAGCGCGATCTCAGCGCCGCGCCGGTCGAGCTCGCGATCGTCGAGGAGCCGGAGCCCCTCGGGCGCGGCGGAGGGCTCCGCCATGCAGCGAGCGAGCGCCGGAGCACCGGCGACATCGTCGCGCTGAACGGCGACGAGCTCCTCGATCTCGACGTGGCGTCGATGCTCTCCGCGCACCGCGCGAGCGGAGCCGCGGCAACGATCGCGGTCGCGCCGCTCGTCTCGCAATTCGGCGTCGTCGACGTCGAGGAGGACGATCGCGTCAGCGGGTTCCGCGAGGCGCCGACGCTCCCGTTCTGGGTCAATTGCGGCTTCTACATCCTGGGCGAGGAGGCCGTCGAGCGGCTACCCGAACGCGGCGACCACGAGCGATCGACGTTTCCAGAGCTCGCCGGGGAGGGAAAGCTGCGCGCGCACCGGCACGAAGGCGTCTGGCTGACCGTCAACACGCCGAAGGAGCTGCGAGCGGCGCGGGACTATATCGACGGCAACCCGGACTGGGCTGCTTCAGAACCGAGGAAGCGATGAGCTTCGCGGACACGCTCCGCTTCGAGCCGCGATTCGTCGACAAGCCGTGGGGCTCGGAGCTGATCTGGGCGCTGAGCGAGCAGTACTGCGGCAAGATCCTGACAGTCAATCCGGCCGAATCGCTCAGCCTCCAGTACCACCAGCAGAAGGATGAGTCCTGGTACGTCCTCGAGGGAAGCGCCCGCCTCGAGCTCGGCGAGACGGACGCCGAGCTCGAGACGATTGAGATCACGGCGGGAGACTCGTTCCGATTTGAGCCCGGAACCCGGCATCGCGTGACTGCGATCGAAACGCTACGCGTGCTCGAGGTCTCGACGCCGCATCTCGACGACGTGGTCCGTCTCGAGGACCGCTACGGTCGCACCTGACGCCTCACGCGAGGTCAGTCGAGCGCCGGATCATGAGCCGCGATATTCGCCCAACCGACGTCGTTCGCCTCGAGCCCGACTCGGTGTGCATGCTCGACCAGCGCAAGCTCCCTTCCGAGGTGAGCGAGCTCGTCTGCTCGAGCGCGGCGGAGGTGGCCGAGGCGATCTCGGAGCTCGCGATCAGGGGAGCGCCCGCGATCGGCGTCGCCGCCGCAATGGGGCTCGCGCTGGCTGCGATCAACGGCGAGGACCTCGACGAGGCCGAGCGCGTTCTACTCGCGTCGAGACCGACTGCCGTCAACCTGGCGTGGGCCATCCGAGAAGTGAAGCGCGACAGCCTTCATGCGCGTGACCTCGTTCACAATGCACACCGCATCCACGCCGATGAGGTCGCCCGCTGCAGGCAGATGAGCGAGCACGCCGCAGAGCGCTTTCCTGCCGACGCCGTCGTCCTGACCCACTGCAATACGGGCGCGCTCGCGACGGCCGGGCACGGCACTGCGCTCGGGGCGATCAGAACAGCCCATGGGCTCGGCCGGGTCAGCCATGTCTACGTCGACGAGACGCGACCGCTGCTCCAGGGCAGTCGGCTGACTGCGTGGGAGCTCGAGCACGCCGAGATCCCGCACAGCGTCATCGTCGATGGGGCGGCAGGCGCGACCATTGCCGGCGCCGGCGTCACGAACGTCGTCGTCGGCGCCGACCGGATCGCGGCGAACGGCGACACGGCCAACAAGATCGGTACCTACGGGCTCGCGGTCGTCTGCGAGCGACACGGCGTGCCGTTCGATGTGATCGCACCGACCTCGACGGTCGACGGCAATCTCCGAACCGGCGAGGGAATCCCAATCGAGGAGCGCGCTGGCTCGGAGGTAACCGAGCTTTCGAAGGCATACAACCCCGCATTCGACGTGACGCCCGCTGGCCTCATCTCGGCCATCGTCACCGAGATGGGCGTGCACGAGGCGCCCTTCGAGCGCCCGCTCGCCGACGCGGTACTTGCGGCGGCGAGCGTCACCGTCTGACACACGGGCGCGCTTCAATTGGCACTGACGCGCGGTGCCGGCGCCGATTCCGCCTCGATCGCTGACGTAGCGTCGGGAGGGTGCGCGAGCTGATCGATCTGTTGTTCCCGAGCCGCTGCCTCGTCTGCGGTGGCGGTGGGGACGTGCTCTGCCAGGACTGCCTGCCGCGGCTTCCCAGACTGGCGGGCGCCGTGTGCGCGCGGTGCGGCAGTCCGGCCGCTCATGCGTGCCGCGAGTGCGCCGAGCGCTCGCTTGGGTTCGCCAGCGCGCGCAGCGCTCTCGTCTACCGCGGCGAGGTGGCGCGAGCCCTCGCCGCCTGGAAAGAGGGTGGCGCCTGGCGCATGGCTCGCCGCGCCGCTGCGATCGTCGCCGAGGTCGTCCCGCGTCCGCTCGTCGACGTCGTGACCTCGGTCCCTGCCGATCGAGACCGCGCGCTCTGGCGCGGACACGACCCTGCCGCGTCGCTCGCGCGCGTTCTCGGCCGCGAGTGGGGCCTGCCATACGAGCGCACGCTCACCCGAGTCACACGCGCCGCGGCCCAGAAAAGCCTCGATGCGGTCGAGCGCCAGACCAACCTCGTCGGGGCGTTTCGCGCTATCCGCCGGGTGCCGCGCAGCGTCGCCGTGATCGATGACGTCTACACAACGGGCGCGACAGCATCGGCCGCAGCGATGGCGCTACGAGAGGGCGGCGCAGCTCGTGTGGAGGTAGTCACCCTGGCGCGCGTCGTGCGCTCGCAGTGAGCCGCCGTAGGTGCCGACTGAGCGGCCCTGTGGCTGCGCTAGAGTCGGACCCATGAGGCTCCAGATCAAGGGTCGCAACCTCACGATTCAGCCAGACATCGAGGAGTACGCCGTCGAGAAGCTCGGCAAGCTCGAGCGGTTCCTCAGCGACACGACCCAGGTCGAGCTCGAGCTGCGCGTCGAGAAGAACCCGTCGATCTCTGACAACCAGGTCGCCGAAGCGACGATCCGCACCAAAGGGCCGATTCTTCGGGCGCGCGAGGCCTCGACCGACATGCGTGCCGCGATCGACCTCATGACCGACAAGCTCGAGCGTCAGGTCAAGCGCTACAAGGGCAAACGGCAACGCCGCCGCGGCGGACGCTCTCAGATGCCGCCTGAGGCGATTCCCGTGTCCGAGGCCGAGTCGCTGGAGCTCGTCGCCGTCGAGGCCGACGACGATGTCGAGGAGCCCGTGATCGTCAAGACCAAGCAGTTCGCCGTGAAGCCGATGACCGCCGAAGAGGCCTTGCTCCAGCTCGAGCTGATCGGCCACGACTTCTTCATGTTCCGAAACGTCGACTCGAACGAGGTCAATGTGATCTACCGCCGTCGCGACGGCGACTACGGCCTGATCGAGCCGACCCAATAGCGCGGAAATGGCCGGCACCGACTTCCCCGACCCGCGGACAGTGCCCTCGATGCTTGAGGCAGGTGTCAGCGGATTGCCGCGCGACCGCGCCTGGGACGTGGTCGCCACGCTCGAGTTACCCGAGCTCAAGGAGTCGGCTCTCACGCGCGTGAGCTTCTACGTGCTCGCCCCCAACGAGGTGGAGGTGATCGGGACGGATGGTGAGCCGAGCGTGGCCGACGCTGTTCTCGGCAAGTTCGTCGAGACCGCCTCGTCAGGCGTTGCGCCGCCACTCGAGGCGCGCGCGGTGCGAACGACCGATCAACTGTGGTCGGTTGCCGCGCGGAGGGCAACGAGAAAGCCTGCCGACATTGAGCTTCCGCCGGCTGTCAACTCGGTGTCGGTTGCTCGCGCGCCCGACGGCGATATGACGGTCCACGTTGACGGCGAGCTCGTCGTCGAGCTCTCGCCGGACGTCGCGTCGGCCGTTTCAGAGATCGTCGCGCTCGCCGAGCGCGAGGCCGATGCATTCGTCGCGACACTCGAGCGCTTCAGCTCGGGTCGCGTCGCGATGTCCCTCGACAAGCTGTAGGCATAAGGCCGCCTGGCCGATGAAGGGAACGATGAGTGCTACGGATACCATCTAGTCATGCCAGAGCGTGACCTCGGACCTCTCGATCGCGTTCTGCGCATGGGGGAAGGCCGGCGCGTCAAGCGCCTGGCCCAGCAGGCCGATTACATCACCTCGCTCGAGCCCGAGTACGAGGGGCTCTCGAGCCGCGCGCTGACCGATCTGACAGCCAGCTTCAGGGAGCGCCTGGATCAGGGGGAGCCGCTCGACGAGTGCGTGTTCGAAGCGTTCGCCGCCGTGAGGGAGAGCGCCAAGCGTTCGCTTGGGCTGCGGCCGTTCGACGTCCAGCTCATGGGCGCGATCGTGCTGCATGAGGGCGATATCGCCGAGATGAAGACCGGTGAGGGAAAGACGCTCGTTGCGACGCTGCCGCTTTACCTGAACACGCTCACGGGCGACAACGTCCATCTCGTGACGGTCAATGACTACCTGGCCAAGCGCGACGCCGAGTGGATGAACCCGGTGTTCGAGACGCTTGGCCTGCGGGCCGGGTTCCTGCAGAGTCAGATGCCTTTCGCCGAGCGACGCGAAGCCTACGCCGCCGACATCACCTACGGCACCAACTCCGAGTTTGGCTTCGACTACCTGCGCGACAACATGGCCGTCGCGCTCGAGAACACCGTGCAGCGCGCGCACGTCTTTGCGATCGTCGACGAGGTCGACTCGATCCTGATCGACGAGGCACGCACGCCGCTGATCATCTCCGGTGAGCCCGAGACAGCCGCAAAGACCTACTACGACTTCGCGCGACTCGCCAAGACACTGAACTCCACCGAAGCGAAGTTCATACCGCGCGGCGTGCCGAAGCCCCAGGACGAGGCCGACTACGAATTCGACCCGAAGTTCAAGACCGTCTCGCCGCGAGAGAGCTGTGTCGAGAAGGTCGAGAAGATGCTCGGCATAGACAACGCTCTCTACGACCCGCGTAACGCTCAGCTCGTTAACCACCTGCACCAGTCGCTTAAGGCCCAGAGTCTGTACCAGCGCGACGTTGATTACGTCGTCGAGGACGGCGAGGTCAAGATCGTCGACGAGTTCACGGGCCGGATCATGGAGGGTCGCCGCTGGTCGGAAGGCCTGCACCAGGCCGTCGAGGCCAAGGAGGGCGTGGCGATCAAGGAGGAGCACCTCACGCTCGCCACGATCACGCTTCAGAACTACTTCCGGCAGTACGAGAAGCTTGCCGGCATGACGGGTACGGCCAAGACCGAGGAGCAAGAGTTCCAGGAGATCTACGACCTCAGCGTCGTCGAGGTGCCGACGAACGTGCCCGTCGAGCGCTTCGACGAGAACGACCTCATCTTCAAGACGAAGGATGCGAAGTTCAGCGCCGCGATCGCCGATATTCGCGACCGTTACAAAGCCGGCCAGCCGGTGCTCGTCGGCACGATCTCGGTCGAGGTCTCCGAGTACCTCTCGAAGCTGCTCGATCGCGAGGGCATCAGCCATACCGTGCTGAACGCCAAGCAGCACGAGCGCGAAGCCGAGATCATCGAGGACGCTGGTGGCAAGTCGGCAGTCACGATCGCCACGAACATGGCCGGTCGCGGTGTCGACATCAAGCTGACCGACGAGATACGCGGGCTCGGCGGCCTCTACGTCCTCGGAACCGAGCGACACGAGTCACGGCGCATCGACAACCAGCTCCGCGGGCGCTCGGGCCGCCAGGGCGACCCCGGCGAGACGCGCTTCTACCTCTCGGCCGAAGATGAGGTCGTCCGGCTGTTTGCCGGCGACCGCATCTACCGCATCATCGATCGCTTCAAACTCCCAGACGACGAGCCGATGGAAGCGGCGATTCTGAGCAAGCAGATCGAGAACGCCCAGAAGAAGGTCGAGGAGCAGAACTTCGTTACCCGCAAGAACGTCCTCAAATACGACGACGTGATGAACTCGCAGCGCCACGTCATCTACGAGCAGCGCGGCCGCGTGTTGAACGGCGATGACCTCCAGGACGAGATCCGCACGTGGATCGACGAGACCGTCTCAGACATCATCGAGGAGCACACCGCCGACGAGTTCGCCGACAACTGGGACATCGAGGACATGTTCCGTGAGATGAGCACGCTCTACGACACCGAGATCGAGCCCGATGAGCTCGACGTTCGACGCATGCCGCGTGAGGAGCTGGTCGACGAGTTTCAGGAAGACGCGCAAGACGCCTACTCGGTGAAGGAGGAGGAAATCGGTGGCGAGCTGATGCGCCAGGTCGAGCGCTACCTGACGCTCCAGACCGTCGACGCGCGCTGGCGAGAGCATCTCGACTCGATGGACTACCTGCGTGAGGGGATTCACCTGCGGGCCATGGCGCAAAAGGACCCCCTTGCCGAGTATCGCGCCGAGGGGCATGGCCTCTTCGAGGCGCTCAGCTCGACGATCAAGGCCGAGGTCGTACGCCACCTCTTCCACGTCGAGGTCGAGGAGCAGGATCCAGACGAGCTCGCGCCCGAAGAGGAGATGGCCGAGTACGAGTACGAGCACGAGCAGGTCGCGGGCTCCGACGCGATTGCGGCGGCCGGAACCGGAGCGGTGACCACCGCGGGTGCCTCATCGAGCACGGCCGGCACGCGCGGCGGCGGGAGCTCGACAGCGACGGCGCCGCGTCACGAGCAGCGTGTCGATGTCGAGAAGGTCGGTCGCAACGATCCGTGTCCGTGCGGCTCGGGCAAGAAGTACAAGCGCTGCCACGGTTCCTGAGCGCGGCGCCCGAGAACCCACCATCTAAGATCCGGCGCGTGGTCGAGCGACCAACGTTGGAGCGTGACCTCGAGGAGATCGGGGCCCAGCTGAGCTGGGTCCGTGAGTACCTTTGACCCCGATGGGCTCAAAGGGCGCATCGGCGAGCTCGAGAGCACCATGGCGGAGCCCGGCTTCTGGGATGACTCCCAGGGAGCGGCCCGGCTCTCGTCAGAGCACGCCCGTCTGAGCAGACGGCTCGATCGCTACGAGTCACTTCGAGCCGAGCTTGGCGACGTGCGCGAGCTGCTCGAGCTCGCGAGCGACGACGACGAGCTGACCGAGCTCGGCAACGCGCTCGAGCCGCTCAAGGCCGAGCTCGCCACGCTCGAAGAGGCCGCCATCTTCCAGGGCGACTACGACGCGGGCGACGCCGTCGTCACGATCCACGCCGGAACGGGCGGCACCGACGCGCAGGACTGGACGGAGATGCTGCTCCGGATGTACCTGCGCTGGGCGGCCGGCAGGGGCTTCAAGACCGAGGTGCTCGAGACCTCGCCGGGCGAGGAGGCGGGGTTCAAGTCGGCAACGTTCACCGTGGCGGGCGAGAACGGCTATGGGATCCTCCGCGCCGAGCGAGGCGTACACCGGCTCGTACGGCTGTCTCCGTTCGATGCGGCGAGCAGACGCCACACGTCGTTCGCACAGGTGATCGTCAGCCCGCTCGTCACCGACGCTGTCGACATCGAGATCGACGACGCCGAGCTGCGCATCGACACGTACCGCGCCAGCGGCGCGGGCGGTCAGCACGTGAACAAGACCGACTCGGCCGTGCGGATCACCCACGTGCCCTCGGGCATCGTCGTCCAGTGCCAGGCCGAGCGCTCGCAGCTCTCGAATCGAGACACGGCCCTGCAGCTGCTGCGAAGCCGGCTCGTCGAGGCCGAGCTCAAGCGCCGCGAGAAGGAGCTCGCGGCCGAGCGTGGCGAGCGCCAGGACGCAGACTTTGGCAGCCAGATCCGCAGCTACGTTCTCCACCCGTACCAGCTGGTCAAGGACCATCGCACCGGAATCGAAGAGGGCAACACCCAGGCGGTTCTCGACGGGCGGCTCGACGAGCTCATCCGCGGCTACCTCCTTGCGAGCGCCGCGAAGCGCCTGAATTAGCCTGCATTTGGCCGGCTTTCTGGCCGTCGGGTGATGTTTTGGACTTGTGCCCCACGGTGCTACCCTGATCGGACGCCAGGACTCAACCGCGCGATCGCGAAGCAAGCGAGCGCGCACGGATAGTGCGAACGCGCAAAGAGGCGCCCATGCAAGACGAGATCGAAGCCGCACACGCCCTCACCGAGCCGTCGGAGGGCTCCGACAGCAGCGAGGCGCCAGACGAGGCGTCGGCGGTGGCGACCCCGATGATCGTCTTCGACGAGGTCACGAAGGTCTATGAACCTGACGTCGTTGCCCTCGAGGCAGCGTCCTTCACCGTCGACACGGGTGAGTTCGTCTTCCTGGTCGGCGCATCCGGTTCAGGGAAGTCGACACTGCTCCGGCTGATCCTGAAGGAGCTCGACCCGACCTCTGGCCGCGTCATCGTCGGCGGGCGCGAGCTGGGACGGCTGAAGAACAAGATGGTGCCGAAGCTGCGACGCAACGTCGGCTGCGTGTTTCAGGACTACAAGCTTCTGCCGCGCCACACCGCCTACGAGAACGTTGCCTACGCCTTGAGAGTGCAGGGAATGTCGCGCCGCGACGTGCGCCAGCGCGTGCCGGAGGTGCTCTCGCTCGTGGGCCTCGCCAAGAAGATGAGCTCCTACCCGTCGGAGCTCTCGGGTGGGGAGCAGCAGCGCGTCTCGATCGCCAGGTCGGTGGTCAACGGGCCTCCGCTGCTCATCTGCGACGAGCCCACGGGCAACCTCGACCCGGACACCTCGGTCGGGATCATGCAGCTCCTCTACCGGATCAACCTGCTCGGCACGACCGTGCTGATGGCGACACACGACCGCGAGATGGTCGACAAGATGCGGCGCAGGGTGATCGCCCTCGAGCGCGGAGCCGTGGTACGCGACGAGCGGCGCGGCGGCTACGGCGTGGCCGACGTCTAGCCCCAGCGTGCGCACGAGGATCTTCATCGGCGAGGCCTTCCGCTCGCTCTCGGGCAACATCTCGACGACCATTGCCGCGACGCTGACGGTGCTTATCGGCATGTTCCTGCTGGGCCTGTTCATCGCGCTTGGGTCCTGGGTTCTGTCGTGGTCGAACTCTGTCGAGCGCCAGCTCCAGGTGCGGGTGTTCTTCGATCTCGATGCGACACCCGCGCAGATCAACGAGGTCGGCGACCGGCTCGCGGAGCTTCCTCAGGTGTCGGAGCTGACCTTCGTTTCGCGCCAGGAAGCGATCGAGCGGATCGAGGAGATCCTTCCCGAGGCGGTGGCGAACCTGTCCACGAACCCGCTGCCAGACGCGTACGAGGTCAAGCCGCGCAGCGCCGACGACATCGAGCTGATCGCAGGCGCACTCGAGCCGCTGCCCGCCGGCGTGGACGAGGTCACCTTCCCACGAGAGACCACCGAGCGCGTGCGCCAGGTCGCAAGCACGATCGAGTTCGTCTTCCTCTCGGCGGCCGTCATCCTCCTGGTCGCGTCGACGATTCTGATCGCAAACACCATTCGTCTCTCGATTTTTGCGCGTCGTCGCGAGATCGAGGTGATGAAGCTCGTCGGCGCCAGCAACTGGTTCGTCAGAGGGCCGTTCATGCTTGAAGGGCTGATCTGTGGCCTCTTCGGCTCGATCGCCGCGATCGTGCTGCTCTTCCTCGGCAGGGAGTTCGCGCTCCCGCGCTTGACGCTCAACGCGCTCGACTCCGAGACCGGCGCCCACGCGTGGAGCTTCGAGCTCGTGGCGCTGATTCTGATCGGGTTTGGACTCCTGCTTGGTGCGGCTGGAGCCGGTATTACCGTGCGCCGCTTTCTGCGCGTCTAGGCCCCATAAGAGCGGGTTTGCCGGCCTGAGGACGGCCCTATACTGGGGCTGGTCGTGCGAATAATGACCCGGGCGCGTCGAGCTCTCGCTCTCGCCCTCCTCTGTGCGGGCGCATTCTCTGTGCCCTTCGCCGTTACGTGGTGGCGCGACTCGGATCGTGATGGCGCGGACAGGGCGGCGAGCGAGGCGAGCGTGCGCAGCGAGCCGCGCACCGTGCCGCCAGCGCCGCTGCCGTCGCCGGTGTTCCACGGCCCGGTCCTGCCGGCGCCAAGTCTTCCCCTTCCCAAGCCACCGGCGCCCGACGACCCCGTGTCGCTCGACCTCACCAGCGTCGAGATCGCGGATCCGATTCAGACGGCGCCAGGCCCGCGCGTCCTGATCGACGAGGTTCGCGACGTGATCGCGAGCGCGTTCTACCTACCGGTGTCGCCCGAGACCCTCGACAAGCCGTCCGTCGGCCAGATCATCAAGGCTCTTGGCGATCCTTACACCGACTATCTATCCCCGACCGAGTTCGCCGAGGTTCGCGAGGCCGCGCTCTCGACCTACGAGGGCGTCGGACTGCTTGTCGGACAGTCAGATGTGGGGCTGATCGTCACCTCGGCCCTCAAGGGGCCTGCGCGTGACGCCGGCATCAGACCGGGTGACACCATCGTGTCGATCGATGGGAACGCGGTTCGTGCGCTGCCGTTCGACCGTGCGATTTCGCTATTCCGCGGCGAGCAGGGCTCGATCGTGACCCTGACGATCCAGCGGCCCGGGGAGGACAAGCCGCTGGTCGCGCGGGTCGCGCGCCAGCTGATCGCATCGCCGGCCGTACGCCCTCGGATTCTCAAGACGCCCGAGCAAAACCTCGGCTACATCCGGCTTCTTTCGTTCCCCATCGACGCCGGCGAGCAGGTGCGCGAGGCGACGCGCGACCTGCTCGACCAGGGTGTCGAGGGGTTCGTTCTCGATCTGCGCGGAAACCCGGGCGGTTACCTCCAGGAAGCTGTCGAAGTCGCATCCGTGTTTCTCGCGGTCGGGACGATCTGCTCGACCGACGGGCTCCACCGCGCGCCCGAGACGTACACGGCCACCGGCGACTCGATCGCCGGCGATCTACCGCTTGTCACGCTCGTCGACAGCTGGTCGGCGAGCGCGGCCGAGATCGTCGCCGCAGCCATGCGCGACAACTACCGCGGACCGGTGGTAGGTGTGCCGACGTTCGGGAAGGCGTCGATCCAGTCGGTCGTCCCGCTCGAGAATGGGGGCGGGCTCCAGCTCACAACAGCCACGTACCTGACACCCGCCGGGAACCAGATCGCCGGACAGGGGACGCGACCCCGCGTCGAGGTCCTCGACGATCCGCTCACGCGTCGCGACGAGGCCCTGCGCAAGGCTCGCGCAATCCTCGCCGAAGTGATCGAGAACCGTCACGAGCCGTCGCGGACACTTCAGTTCTAGGGCGCTGCAGTGCGCGGGGCTGCTCTGAGCGGCCCCTGTGTCGACTCCGGTGTGGAGGGGGACGTGACTGACGACGTCGAGCTGCGCGTGTGCGAGATCGTGCGGCGTGGGCGACTGACGACGGCCGAGCCCTGGTTCGACGGCGGTATGCCGGTCGCAGTCGAGTCGCGCGGCGCGCGCGAGCTCGCCGATGGAGATCTCGCGCTCCTTCGCATCCCGCGCAGGGGCCGCGCGAGCGTCGTCGAGCCGATCGGCCCGTCGTCAAGGATCGAGTCCGTTCTCGATGGCCTGCTGCTCGAGCGCGGTGCTCGCTGGGCGCGCGAGGACGATGCCGAGGCCACCGCCGAGGCGAGCGCAGCTGCGGCGGAGCCGGTCGATCACGCCGGTCGCGTCGATCTGCGTGGGCTCGCGACGGTCACGATCGATCCGGACGAGGCCCGCGACTTCGACGATGCGATCAGCGTCGTCGAAGAGGACGCCCGCTGGCGTGTCTGGATCCACATCGCCGACGTCTCTGCCTATATCCGCCCGGGAACGGCGCTGGACGACTGGGCGCGTGCCCGGGCCTTCTCGACGTACCTACCGGGGCAGGTGAGTCCGATGCTGCCCGAAGCGCTCTCGGCCGGGGCTTGCAGCCTGCAGGCGGGGCGCGACCGCTGGTGCGTGACCGTCGAGCTAGCACTCGACGCCGACGGGGTGAACACAGACGACTCCATGTACAGAAGCGTCATTCGAAGTGACGCTCGGCTGACGTACGCCGAGGTCGAGGACGGCCTGCGGGCTGGAACGTCAGCCGGATCTGGAGCTGTCGCGGGCCTCGTTGCGCGAGCCGCGGCGCTGACCGAACGGCTGCGCCAGCGGCGCTTCGCGCGCGGCGCGCTCAGGCTCGAGCGACCGGAGCTCAGCATCGAGCTCGATGGCGAGGGCGGGGTGGCGGCCGCGCGCTGGGAGGCGGAGCCGGCCGCCCACGCGCTCATCGAGGAGCTCATGATCCTCGCGAACGAGTCGGTCGCCAGATTTCTCAACGACACACGGGCTGACGCGCTCTACCGCGTCCATCCAGAGCCGGATCCACAGGCGATCGTCGGGTTGATCGCGCGACTGGCTGCGCTCGACGTGCCGACTCCGCCGCAGCCGGCGGCGCTCACACCGCGCCAGGCCGCAGCGCTCGTCGCGGAGGTCTCCGAGCGCGTCGCGACGCACACACGCACGCGACCCGGCGTTGAGGCGCTCACGTCGCTCGTCCTCCGCTCGCTTGGCCAGGCGTCATACGAGCCGACGAACCGGGGTCACGCGGGCCTTGCGAGCCCCGCGTACTGTCACTTCACCTCGCCGATTCGGCGCTATCCGGATCTCGTCGTGCACCGCGCCCTCCTTCACCAGCTGGGCGCGGAGTCGGCGTGCGTCGCCGATGAGCTAGACGCGCTTGGCCAGCACTGCTCCGAGCGTGAGCGAGAGCTCGCCGCGGTCGAGCACGAGGCAAACGACATCTGCGCCGCCTGGTTACTCGACCGCGTGTTGTATGAGCAGGGATGGGACGCCGTCTTCGACGGCGAAGTGATCGGCGTCATCAACAGCGGCCTCTTCCTGCGTTTTGGCGAGGTGTTCGAGGGCTACCTGCCAGCGCGCGCGCTTCATGGCGACTACTTCGAGCTCGACGAGCTCGGCGTTGCCCTGGCCGGGCGTCGGAGCGGGAAGCGCTTCCGTCTGGCCGACGAGCTCAGCGTCCGAGTGGACACCCTCAGCCGAACCGACGGGCGAATAAAGCTCGCTCTTTCCGGCAATTCCGCGCGCCTGTGATCCGTGAATCGCCAGCAGCCAGACCGGGCATGCCCTAGATTGCCGACTGCGCCGAGCACGGGGCGCCGGTAGGTCGAGGGCCCGCCGATAGGTCGTACGAGTCTGTCGGCCGCGCAAGCGGAGTGACAGGGGCGGAAAGCCCGTCGGTGAGTCGGACGAAAGCGTTCCCGGCTCGGCGACTTATGGTCCCCGCGAATCCGGGCCGCGAGAAACCGGCCCGCTTCGCGGGCCATGATGTTTCTCACGGGATTCGCGGGACTCCGAGAGGGCGCAAAGGCCGACGCCGGCAAAGCCGGCATCGGCGGCGAAGAACCATGACCGTCACCGGAACAGCAACTCGACGGCCGTGGTCGACGGCCGGGGAGCCTTCCGTGCGCGACCTAGAATCGGAGGGTGGCCCGCGACGGAGGCGTCAAGCTGATTGCCGACAACCGGAGGGCTCGGCACGACTTTGAGTTGCTTGAGCGCTTCGAGGCCGGGCTTGCTTTGACGGGGACTGAGGTCAAGGCGCTTCGGGCGGGTCGAGGCGACATCAAGCGGGCGTTTGCTCACATGCGTGGCGGTGAGGCGTTTCTCGTGGGCGCGCACATCGGCGAGTACGAGGGGGGGAACATCAACAACCACGCGCCCGAGCGCGATCGCAAGCTGCTGTTGCATCGCCGTGAGCTCGATCGGCTCACGGGTCAGGTCGCCGAGCGCAACCTCACGATCGTTCCGACCCGCATGTACTTCAAGAACGGCCGCGTCAAGATCGAACTCGCCCTGGCTCGGGGGAAGGACGTACGCGACAAGCGCCGCGACATCGCCGATCGCGAGATGAAGCGTCAGCTCGAGCGCGCGGTCAAGGGCGGCTGGCGCGACGAGTAGCGCCCCAACCTGAACTCGAGCACGCGGCGTTACACTGAGCACGAACACACATACGGGGGCGACCAGGTTTCGACGTGGTCGGTTCTCCGGCTGAGCTGCAGGTCGAGGTTCCCGGTTGGCCTCGTAAAACCACCGGGACCATGTATATGCGAATGATTCTGACCTCGCATACGCCGCCTAGTTCTAACTAACTAGGTTCGGTGCGTCGCCCCGCTCTGGGCCCGTGGAGCGGGATCCGGCGTCAACGAACGGGCTTGCCTCCCAGGGAAGGCTCATCGCCTGAAGGAGGGACTCCAAAGGATGACTTGCCCGCCAGTTGGTCGGCCTGAGAACCGGCCGGCGGGCGAGATTAATCTCAGGCTACGCCTGTAGACGCTCCGTACGGTACGACCGCGGACGCGGGTTCGATTCCCGCCGCCTCCATTATCGCCAGGTCTCGCTTGTTCCCTGGTATTCCAATAAACACCTCATATAGAGGGGTTTTGCTCTTTTTGAGGGCTTGACGGTTCCGTTCTTTTCCTATAGTTTCCCTTATAGAACGTTGGTGAAACCGAGGGGGAGCAATGGGGAAGCTTACTGCTGCGGGGATAAAGAATCTTTCGAGGCCGGGTCTGCATGGCGATGGCGGGACTCTTTATCTGGCTGTGGCGCCGGGCGGGTCGAAGAGCTGGATACAGCGGGTCACGATCGACGGTCGCCGCCGCGACGTCGGCTTGGGCGGGTACCCGCTTGTGAGTTTGGCTGAGGCCCGTGAGGCGGCGTTTGGGAACCGCAAGCTGGCGCGGGCGGGCGGCGACCCGCTTGCTGAGAAGCGCAGGGACGCCGTGCCGAGCTTCCGTGAGGCCGCCCATGCCGTCCACGAAGCGAACATGCCGCGCTGGCGTAACGCCCAGCACACCGTCTCTTGGATGCAGACGCTGGAGCGGCACGCCTTCCCGATTCTGGGCGGCATGCCGGTTGATCGGATCGGTCGCGAGGACGTGTTGGGTGTGTTGGCGCCGATCTGGGGCGTGAAGCAGGAGACGGCACGGCGGGTGCGCCAGCGGGTGCGCACCGTGTTGCGTTGGTGTCAGGCGCACGGCTACGTGGAGCACAACGCTGCCGGTGAGCTGATTGATGGTGCGTTGCCTGCGATGCCGGCTGTGAGGGAGCATCTGCGGGCGTTGCCCTATGCCGATGTCCCCGAGGCGCTGCGGATCGTGGAGGCGTCCGGGGCGTCGCTGGCGGTGCGGCTGTGTTTCCGGTATGTGGTGCTGACGGCTGCGAGAAGCGGCGAGGCGCGCGGCGCGAGCTGGGGCGAGATCGACCCCGGTGGGCGGCTGTGGGTGATTCCGGCCATCCGTATGAAGGGCGGGGTCGAGCATCGCCAGCCGTTGAGCGACGCGGCAATGGCCACGTTGGAACAGGCGCGGGCGATCGATGACGGTTCGGGGTTGCTCTTCCCGTCCCCGGCGAGGCCGGGTCGCCCCTTGTCCGACATGGCGATGACGAAGCTACTCCGCGGTGTTGGGCTCGCAGACCGGGCGACCGTGCACGGTTTTCGCTCGTCGTTTCGGGACTGGGCCTCCGAAAACACGAACGCTGAGCACACGATCATGGAACTGTCGTTGGCACATCGCGTCGGGGACTCGACAGAGAGGGCGTACGCGCGATCGGATCTGCTCGCCAAACGCAGGGTGCTCATGCAAACGTGGGCCGACTTCGTGACCGGCGACGCAGACACGGTGTAGCCCCGTGGTTGAGCTGACGATCGAAGAGAAGGAGGAGCTCCGGGCCTTACTGGAAAACAAGGAGGAGCTCCGGGCCTTCCTCGAAAACGGGGACGGCCGGATCCCCGAGCTGGCCGACTTGCCTGCATGGTGGGATCTAGCCTCAGATGCGCCCGACCCGGAGCTGGATGGCTGTTCCCAACGGGCCTTCCTGATTGTGTGTTACTCGAGTTGGGCGTTCACCGAGACATGGGCCTGGGAAGGGCTGCGGCGGCTCTTGGACACGCTTCTTGAACGCCACGAGCCGGTCCCCGAGTTCCTGCGGTGGGTGTGGGTCTGACCCCTTCGCCGCCGGCCGGCGCAAGCCGCCATCCCGGCGCGGCCGGCCAGACAAGACGGGATCGTGACGCACGGATGACTCACGTCCTGCGTGCGTTGGAGGGGCAGGGACTCACGCAGGAGGACGTGATGCGCACAATCGCGGACGCGCTGGGCCTGAGCTACGAGACCGTGCGGTCGGCTGTTCGCAGAGTGAGGGAAACCGGCCTTTTGGGTGAGAAAATAGCCTGACTTTCTCACCTGGATACTCGAGGGAGCGACCGGCACCATGTGGGTATGACCAACCTCACACAGCCCGCCGCCGACCGTCTGTTGACTCGCCGCGAGGTCGAAGCCCGTGCCGGCCTGAGCCGCTCTTCGCTTTACCGGTTGATGAGGCAGGGGATGTTCCCGGAGCCGATTCGTGTTGGCGTCCGTGCCGTTCGCTGGCCGTCATCCGAGATCGAGGCCTGGCTAGCAGAGCGTCCGCGCGCGACTGGGCAATGAGCCCGGTCTTCGTGGCGCTGCGCGATCCTGACATGTCAGCTCAGTGCGAGGTTCCTGGACATGCCGCAGCATGGGCTAACTGACTGGGTTTCTGCCCTTGAGAGCGCTGGCCGCAACCCGCGCAGGTCGGGGGATGGCTACAAGGCGCGATGTCCGGCACATGACGACAAGAACCCGTCTCTGTCGATCCGCGAAGGCGAAGACGGCAAGGTGCTCGCCTACTGTTTCAGCCGGCTGCACGTTCGAGGCGATCCGGGCCGTGCTCGGCCTCGATCGTTGGGACGCGCCCGCGGGTGAGCTGCGGGCCGCCGCGGCGAGATCGGCGAACGGTCGCGATCCGACCGCGAAGCCGCTGCCGGCAGGCTCGAAGGTCTACCGGGACGCCGACGGGCTGCCGCTGATGGCCGTGGTGAGGCATGACCGGGCCGATGGCTCCAAGACGTTCGCGCAGTGGACACCGAAGGATGATGGGTGGGTGCCGAAGGGCTTGTCGGCTCCGCGGCCGCTGTACGGGCTGGTCGAGCTGGCCGCCGACCCCGAGGGGCACGTCGTTCGTCGAGGGCGAGAAATGCGTCGACGCCTTGCGCGATGCCTGGCCGGAACCGACGCCCGAGACGGCGTTCGTCCCGACGACCTGGCCGGCCGGGAGCGGACAGTGGAACTACGCCGACTGGTCGCCGCTCGCAGGCCGCCGCGTGGCGATCCTCGCCGACGCCGACGAAGGCGGACGCAAGGCTGCCCAAGGGATCGCCCACAAACTGCACGCGCTCGGCTGCGAGGTGCGCCTGGCGCTCCCCGAGGGAGACACGGGCGCGGACGTGGCCGACTGGCTCGCCGTCAGCCGTGAGCACGCCGAGACACGGATCGGCGAGCTGCTGCAACCGTTCGAGCCCGATCCTGGCTACCAGCTCCCGCCCGATTCTGACCCTGAGCCCCGAGCCTGAGACGGCGCCTAGCCGAGCAGTCCTGACCGAGCACGACGTGGCGCTGGGCTTCACCGAACGCCACGGCGACGTGCTCCGCTACGACCACGACCGGGGGGCGTTGGTACAGGTGGGACAGCGAGCGCTGGCGGCACGACCGCAGGCGGCTCGCGTTCGACTACGCCCGCACGCTCGCCGCCGATATGTCGGCACGCGCCGATACTTCCGCCCGGCGGACGGCACGGCGCCTGTCGTTCGCTACCGGGGTCGAGCGGTTCGCGCAGGCCGACCCTGCGCACGCCGTCGAGGCCGACTACTTCGACGCCGACCCGTGGCTGATGGGTGTACCCGGCGGCACGCTCGACCTGAGAACGCAGCAGGTCGTAGCGCCCGAGCAAGACCACCGGATAACCCTGCAGGCCGCCGTGGCGCCCGCCGAGACGGCCGACTGCCCGCTCTGGCTGAAGTTCCTGGGCGAGACCTTCGTCGGCGATGTCGACCTGATCGGGTTCGTTCACCGATACATGGGCTACTCGCTGACGGGCGACACGAGCTCGCAGACAAATGGCCTACGCCTACGGCCACGGCGCCAACGGCAAGTCAGTCCTGCACGACACCTGGCGAGGCATCATGGGCGAGTACGCTCGCCACGCCGCGATGGAAACGTTCGTCGAAGCACGAGGCGAGCGGCACTCGACCGGGATAGCCGACCTCGCCGGCGCCCGGCTCGTCACCGCCACCGAGACCGAGCAGGGACGAGTCTGGAGCGAGGCGCTGATAAAGGACCTGACCGGCGGCGAGGTGGTCACCGCCAGATTCATGCGGCAGGATTTCTTCACGTTCCGGCCCGTCTGCAAGCTCGCGTTCCAAGGCAACCACCTGCCGGCGCTGCGCTCGACCGACATCGCGATGCGGCGGCGGTTTCGGCTGATCCCGTTCGAGCACGAAGTGCCAACCGACAAGCGCGACCCCGTGCTGGCCCGCCGGCTAGAGGACGAATGGCCCGCGATCCTCCGGTGGATGCTCGACGGGCTCGAACAATGGCGGCTGGACGGACTCGGCGCCAGCGAGGCCGTCGACACCGCGACCGGCACCTACTTCGACGAGAACGACACGATCGGCCAGTGGCTACAGACTGAGTGCCAGACCCACGACAGCCCAACTCACGAGACCCCAGCGGCCAGGCTCTACGAGTGCTGGAAGGGATGGTGCAACCGGAGCGGCTACGACCCCGGCACGTCCACGGCATTCGGACGGACTCTCGGCCGGAAGGGCTACGCGGCCCACAAGCGAGGTGGCACCGTCTACCGGCAGCGCCTGACCATCGTACGAAATAACCAGGACAGTTAGGACAGTTCACTCTGAACGAGAATATGACTCTGAGCAGGGGTTTTTGAAATGACCAGGACAGTTAGGACAGTTCGCTCATTACCCGCATACGCGCGCGCGCTCGCACATAGGCGCATTACGAGGAAACTGTCCTAACTGTCCTGATGGTGGCAATCGACACAATCCACCTCGGATGGCACCGCCGAGCCGGCGCGACCCGGCCCGTGGCGTATTGGGAGGCAAACAGCAACACACTCGAGCAACACACTCGACGAGGGGAGGGCGCATGGCTGGGAGGCCGATCGCAATAAGAAAGATCCGAGTAGATGTGTCGGAGATGGTGCCGGACGACGGGAGACCCGAGATGGAGTTGGGCGCGTGGAAGCCGGCCGTCTCTCACGGCAGCTACTACCTGGCGGGCAAGGAGGACGACGTGGGCGCGGTCGAGGCCGCGCTGCGTGAGGCTGGGTTCAGGGCGTGGAACGAGCCGGCGGGTGGGCCAGGCGAGACCGCTAGCTGAGTACGTCGAGGGCCTGCGCCTTTGCCAGGGGCGGCACGCTGGCGAGCTGCTGAGCTTAGGGGTGGTGGCAAGAGGTCGTTGTGGCTTGGGACGCGCCCTGCTCTGCCCGACCATCCTTTCGAGAAGGCGACGGCGCGGCCGGCCAAATCGTGCACATAGCCTTCCCCGCTCGCCCGCTGCCCGTTCATCGCCGCGTCGAGCGTGGCGAGGGCCGCACCGCCGAGAGAGACCCGGTGGCGCTCCTGAGGGGGGCGAAGTGCTCGGCCGCGCTCGAGCAGCATGGAAGCCGCAGCAGCATGGGAGATCCGGCGGGCTAGTTGTCCTGCCTACAGACGTTATGAACGCGGCTGATCGGCGGCCGGTCCCCTAACGAGCTGTGCGGCCTGCGCTCGTTGTAGTGGAAGAGCCAGTATGGCAGTGCCGCGTTGCGATGACGGTGGGAGGCGTAGGTCATGCCGTAGGCCCACTCGCGGGCCATCGTCTGGTGGAAGCGCTCGACCTTGCCGTTGGTGGGCGGGCGGTAGGGCTTGGTGGTCAGGTGTCTGATCGAACGGCTGGCGAGCAGCTCGCGCAGCGAGCGGTTGTGGGTGTAGCTCCAGGCGTTGTCGGTCATCAGTCGCTTGGCGACCACGCCGTGCTCTGCGAACCAGGCGAGTGCCCGCTCGACGAAGCCGGTGACGGTGGCAGCCCGCTCGTCGTCATGGAGCTCGACGTAGGCGAGCCGTGAATGGTCGTCGACGAGCGCATGGGCGTAGTCATAGCCAACCCGCGTCTCAGGATGCATCCAGCGGCGAGCTCGCTGTGAGCGATCACCGCTGAGCGCATGGCCAGGCCGTTCGAAACGGGCATAGCGGGCGACGTCCATGTGCAGGAGATCCCCCGGGCAGGGCCACTCATAGCGGTTGGCCGGCTCCAGTGGAGGTCGCGCTCGCCGTGAGAGACCTGCTCGGCGAAGCACCTTCCAGACTGTCGAGTGCGCATAGCCGGTGAGCTGGGCCAGCAGTCTCGGGCCCCAGCCCGTGCGGCGGCGAGCCCGCACGATCTGCTGCTGGGCCGAGGCCGACAGCAACCTGGGCGAACTGTGCGGTCTGCTCGAGCGGTCGGCGAGACAGGCCAGGTTCTCCCGCGCTTCCCGGCTCGCTTCGCGCCAGCGGTGCGACCAGCGGTGTGCGGTTGCCGATGAGACGTTGAAGGCGGCCGCGGCCGCCTTCATGCTCATTCCTCCCTCGATCGCCCGGGCAAGTGCAAAACGGCCGGCCAGTCCGAGTTTGGCGTTACGGTGGAGCTTCATCCGGCGCCTCCTTTGGCGTGAGTCGTGGCAGACCCACAGCCTCAAAGGAGGCCCGGATGTCCTTCAGCCGTTCACAACGTGTGTGGGCAGCTCAGCTAGCTAGCCTTCACGTCATGACTTCTGTGCTCAGCGGGCCCAGGGGGGGCGATGATTCGCCTACCGGCAGGAAGCGGTGTGACGCGAAGACGAAGCGTGGAGGGCGGTGCACCCAGGTGGCGGGCTACGGTACGCGCCACCTGGGATACGGCACTTGCAAGTTCCATGGAGGCTCGACGCCGGCCAGCACGAAGGGCGCGATACGCGAGATGGCGCGCGAGTGGAGCAAACTCGAGGGCGTCAAGAAGTCGCCTGAGGAGACGATGCGTCACGTGCTCGCTTTGTCGAACGGTGAGGTGGAGTTCTTCCAACGCGCGCTCGACGACGCTGAGCCGCATACCGACGAGTGGCGCTCGATGCTGAAAGAGCGCGAGCGGGCCTATACCAAGGCGTTCGACTTCGCCGCCGCAACGCTGACGGCAGGCCTGGACGTACGCCGGACCGAGATGGCCGAACGGCTAGGTGAGCTGTGGGGGAGCGCAATGCAAGCCCTACTGGCCGACCTGGCGTTGTCACCGGATCAGCGCTCGCGGGTTCCTGAGCTGTTGGACGTTCACCTAGGGCGCGCTGGCGTGCGGCTGGTCGAGCTCGAGGAGGGGACGAACGGTGCTCGCTGAGGCGCCTGCTTCCGCGCGCCCGACGCGTGTAGGGTGCCCGCCCGTGCCAGTCGCGCCACCACAAGCCCTAACGTGCGAGCGCTCTCACCGGTGGCTAACCCCCGTGCCAGGCGAGTCGCGGCTGGCGTGCGCCCGGTGCTCCCGTACGCTCGGGCTGGTCGGGATCTCCGAGGAGGAGCTAGCGGGCGTGCTCGCCGACGTCGTGATGCGCAGGGGCGAGGACGAGTCCGGCCGTTTCGCGGCCCTGCTCGGCCGCTGCCGCCAGGAGCTAGCGGCTCTGTAAGCGCGTGTGCTCGCCCGCCCGCCGCTATCGGGAACGCACCGGCGAGCCCGCCAAGACTTCGGAGCTGGCCAAGGACTGCGCCGTGAGCGAGACGACGCTGCGTCGGCGGCTTGACGCTCTCGAAGCTCGCGGGCTGATCGTGCGCTTGCACAGCGGCGCGAAGCCGAGCCTCCAGAAGGCAGAAGTGCTCGGCCCCGCTCGAAGGCCATGATGGTCGGAAGGCCATGGTGGTGAGTGCGACAATCTCGGCCCGGGGGAGCTGACTTGAGGGGCGCTCGGAATGGCCGCGGATATAGGCAAGATACTCTGGGACTCGAACCATGCAGAAAAAGACCTGCACATATGGGTGTTTAAGCAAGCGTTCAGAGACTCTACCCCACATTCACACCCACGCTAGGCTCTAAGCCTGGATCCACCGGGTGGTCGGGGCTGGGTCTGTCCACTGCGTTGATGAGAATGACCTCCTGAGCAGGCGGATAGCGGCTGTATAGGGCAGCCGCGGCCTGGGTCAGGAGGTCACTCGTATGGTGAAGGATTGTGGGGTGGCTGTGCGGCCCGACTCGGTAGCGGTCGTGTTTGACGACGAGCGGTTGGTTGCTGACGCTGGTGTTGTGTTGACGAGCACGCTGATCAGGCGGCTGGGGCTTGAGCGGCTCGTTGATGAGATGGTCGGGTTGGGTGGGCGCCCTGGCGCCGCGAGGCCGGGCCGCAAGGTCTGCTCGCTTGTGCATGCGATGGCGCTGGGGGCCGATTCGATCGACGATTGCGATGTGTTGCGGGCCGGCGGCACCGAGGCGCTGCTTGGACACCGTGTGATGGCGCCCTCGACGTTGGGCACGTTTTTGCGTTCGTTCGGTTTTGGGCATGTGCGCCAGCTTGACCGGGTGTTGGCGGAGACGATCGGGCGGGCCTGGTCGGTCGGCGCGGGACCTGGCCGTGAGCGTCTTGTGATCGACATCGACTCGTTTATCGGGCAGGTGCACGGCTCCGGGAAGCAGGGCGCCGGGTTCGGCTACAGCGGTGAGCGCGGCTACCACCCGATTCTGGCTACCCGATCGGGCACGGGCGAGGTTTTGCACGTTCGTCTGCGCAAGGGACAGGCGGGCTCGGGACGCGGCGCGCTTCGTTTCGTGCAAGAGCTGCTCGCCCGCGTGCGTCGCGCTGGCGCTGAAGGCGAGATCCTGATCCGCGCCGACTCGGCGTTCTGGAACAAGAAAGTGATGGCCTATCTCGCCGAGAAGGGCTGCGAGTATTCGATCGGGGTCACGATGCACCGGGTCGTGGCCGAGCGGATCGCTCTGATCCCCGAGCAGGCCTGGCAGCCCGTGGCCGACTACCCCGGCACCGGGGTCTGCGAGCTCGCCGACACGACGCTCGGAGACGAGCGCCTCGTCGTCCGTCGCGTGCATCTTCACGCACAGGAAGATCAGACCGAGCTGTTCGCCTACTGGCGCCACTTCGCCTTCGTAACCAACCGCAGCCAGGACCTGCACACACTCGACGCCGACCATCGCCAGCACGCCGAGGTCGAGCTCGTGATCCGCGACCTCAAAGACCAAGCGCTCGCGCACTTCCCCTCCGGCCACTTCGGCGCAAACAGCGCCTGGACAGTGATCGCATGCCTAGCCCACAACCTTCAACGCTGGACCGGCATGCTCGGCCTAGAAGACGCGACGCCACGCACGGCCCGGACGATCCGCCGCCGCCTGCTCACCATCCCCGGGCGCCTCACACGCACCGCACGACAATGGACGCTTCACCTGCCCGCCCGCTGGCCCTGGCAACACAGCTTCATCGAAGCACTCACCCGCATCCGGACGCTTCCCCTCGCCTGAGCGCTCCATCCACCACCGCACACACACGGCCGGCTCCCTCGGCTCACTTCGCCTGCGCCCTTCAGCCCACACAATCGCCCACGCCAGTCGTGAACGGCCCCCACACCCCGGAAAGAACCCCAGCCGGACACCCGCGACACCCCACCCGACCGCGCCAGCGAATCACCCGCTCTCAG
>CBDCXJ010000049.1:0-38083 GCA_965223695.1 Gaiellaceae bacterium
ACGACCGGGAAGATCCAGCGCTTCAGGCTCCGCGCCGGGCCGGAAGTCGACGGGCATATGCCCGGGGCCGCCCCGGACAGGTCCCGAGCAGACGGGCCGGCCGGCTAGACCCCTTCGAACTCCGGCTTTCGCTTCTCGATGTAGGCGGCCAGGCCCTCACCGGCGTCGCTCGACTGGAAGAGCTGTTGCTGCAGTTCGCGCTCCATCGCGAGCCCGCTTTCGAGCGAGACCTCGACGCCAGATTGCACCGAGCGCTTGATCCGCCCGACGGCTTTCGACGCTTTGTTCGGCGGGCAGAACTGCGTGGCGTACTCGTGAACCTGGCCGGCGAAGTCATCGCCCTCGAAGATCTGGTTGACACAGCCCATCGACTGGCCTTCCTCGAAGCTGACGAGATCTCCCGTCGCCATCAGCTCGATCGAGCGCGCCTTGCCTACAATGCGTGCGAGGCGTTGCGTGCCGCCGGTGCCCGGGAGGACGCCAAGGTTCACCTCGGGCAGACCGAGCCTGCCGGCGTCCTTCTTCGCTATCCGCAAGTCGCAGGCCATCGCGATCTCGAGGCCGCCGCCCACCGTATGGCCGTTGAGCGCAGCGATGACGAGCTTCGGCGTATGCTCGAGCCGGTTCAGCGTCTCGTTGGCGTGCAGACAGAAGTAGTACTTGAAGGTCGGATCCGAGGTCTGCAGCATGTCGATGTTGGCACCGGCGCAGAAGAACTTCTCGCCGAGCCCGGTCACGACGAGCACATGGATGTCGGTGTCAAAGCGCGCCTGCAGGATCGCGTCGTCGAGCTGGCGCATCATCTCGTGCGTGTACGTGTTGGCCGGCGGGTCGCTCAGCGTCAGGTACGCGACGCCGTCGCGAGCCTCGTAGGAGACGAGCGTGTCCGCGGCGGCCGCCGCAGTGCCCTTGGTCGCGCCTTTCGAATTGGTCTTAGCCATCTGCTTCCCTCCGTCCGTGATACATCAGTGTGCTCCGGCATCGATGAGCTCGTGCGTTTCGTACCGCCCCACGAGTCCGTGATATGCGGGCGCTGCCTCGTCCACCCATTGGGCCGAGCTTCCAGATAGCTCCTTGACGACACGCGCGGGCGCTCCGACGGCCAGGTGCCCAGCCGGGATCTCCTGGCCCTCTTTCACGACCGCGCCTGCTGCGACCATCGCGCCGGCCCCGACGTGAGCACGCTGCAGGACGACGCAGCCCATCCCGAGCACCGCGCCCTCCTCGATCACGCAACCTTCGAGGAGCGCACCGTGTCCCACGATCACGTTGTCACCGATCAGCGTCGGCAGACCGGGGGCCGCGTGCAGCACCGCGTTGTCCTGCACCGAGCTGCCGGCGCCGATCTCGATGCGATCGAAGTCGCCGCGCATGACACAGCCGAACCACGCGCTCGCGCCGCTCTGCATCGTCACCTTGCCGACCAGCGCGGCGGTCGGCGCGAGGAAGACGCCCTCCTCGATCTTGGGGGCGTCGCCTTCGAACGAGACCAGGGTCGCCACTCAGACCCCTAGCTCGTCTCCGCGGTCTTTGATCAGCTCGAACGGGCTGCGGCAGGCAGTGCAGTACCACTGCTCGGTCATCAGGCCCGGACCGAACTCGGCAAGTCGCTCGACCCGACAGGATTCGCACCAGACGCAGCTCACGTCATCGCGCTCGCCGCCGTCTCGAGGCGCCGTTCCAGGTTGTTCCAGTTCTGCCATGGCAGCTCGGGGTACTCCCAACGCTCGTGCTCTGCGCTCCACTCTACGCCCAGCTCGCCGAGGTTCACGCCGGCATCGTCGAGTGTCGGCGCGACTCGATCGAGGAATGCCTGGCGCAGCCCGTCGTTGTCGAGCGTGACGAAACCGGCCCCGGCGAGCTCCGCGAGCCCGGGCTCCCCCGGAGGGCCGAACCAGCAGAGCAGCTCGGGCAGCATCTCGCGAACGGCGTCCCCGAGCAGGTGGGTTGTTGGGCCGGCGCCCAGTTCGCGGACACGAGCAGCCGCGAAGCTGACGTGCACCGGCTCGTCTGCGATCAGGCGAGAGGCGCGACGCCGCAAGACCTCGTGCCCGCCCTTGGCGAGGCCCTCGAGCATGAGGGTGCCGGCCGCGTCGACGAGGAAGAGCGCAGCGGCCGCGTGTGCCCACGAGGGAAGCCGGGCCCTCAGGAATGTCAGGCAGTACTTCCGTTCGCGATCGTCCTCGCGCTCGAGTGACGCTGGCGCGTTCGGCACGTCGAGCTGCTCGAGCAGCGAGTAGAGCGGGCGGGTGTGCCCAAGCTCCTCCTGCGTGATCGCGGCGCATGCGACGGCGGCCTCGAGTGTGGGTGCAGCGATCGCCCACTCAGAGACGCGGCGGCCCAGGAAGTACTTGTTGTCGGCGAGGACAACGACAAGGTTGGCGAGCGCGACGTCGCTACTCATCGGCCTCGGCGAGCGGCGCCTCGTCTGAGTCCTCGCGGCGAAAGACAAGCGTCATCTCGTCACGAGGGACGAGAGCGAGCTCGATCAACCCGTCAGCGAAGCCCTCCCTGGCCTGCTCGGCTGCGTCGCCGGCACCCGCGTCGAGCTCGCCGAGCTGGTGAAGCGGCTCGTCGTAGCGGCTCCGGCCGAACGCGACAAACGACGTCATCAGTCGGGCCGGACGACCGAGACGACGGCGCGGCGCGGCGCGACCAGCATCTCGATCCAGCGGAACTCGTCGTAGAGGGTGCGTGCGAACACGCTCGCGTCGTCGGCCGTGGCGGCCTCGACGGCGCCGACGTGCCGGAGCGGAATGTCGGCGCCCTCGCGCGCGAACACCTCCCAGTACTCGCGCTCGCTGCCGTGCCCGTCCTCGCGCGCGCGGCTCACGCTACCCCGACCTGGCGAAGCTGGCGCAGGCCGGTCCTGCTGACGTCGGCGCGCGTCCAGCGATCGAAGACCTCCTCGATCTCGACGTGCTTGATGCCGTCGAGCGCGAGCAGCCGCGCCTCGATGTCCTCCTCGATCAGCTCCGTGCAGGGACAGCCGAGGTTGCAGAAGACGAGCTCGACGTGGGCCGTCGCCTCTTCAACGCGGAGCCCGCGGATCAGGCCGAGGTCCACGACGCTTACCGGGTATTCGGGGTCAAGCACGTCCCGTAGCGCATCGCGGAGCGACTCGGGTGTCGGGCGACCTGCTTGCAGCCCGGGCGCGCTGCCTGTCATGCCGCCAACTCCTGTTCTCGGCGACCTGCTTGCAGCCCGGGCGCGCTGCCTGTCATGCCGCCAACTCCTGTTCTCGGCGACCTGCTTGCAGCGCGTGCACGAACTCTCGGTTCGCCGGCCCGCGGCGCTTCCAGCGCGTGAGCACGTCGTCCCAGGAGATCGCGCCGTCCTCGAGCAGCCAGCGCTTCGCCTCCTCGTCGAAGTCGACCGGGAAGGGGCAGTCGACCACGTACTCGCCGGTCTCCTCGTCGAGGTGGACCGGCGTCTCGATCCCGATCGAGTCGCAGAACGGCACCGCCGTCTTCAGCCAGGTCTGTCTCAGCTGATCGTTCGAGAGGCCCTTGAGGCCGTAGCCGAGCTGCTCCTTGTGGCGCTTGAGCGAGTCGGGCAGCCCGAACCACTCGAGCGTCATCAGGAACATCCAGTCGGCGGCTTCCTGAAGCTTCGGCTTGTGGTCGGCGTCGGCCGCCAGCGTCGTCATCCAGCGTTCGCCATGGCGCAGGTGGAACGTCTCCTCACGGTCGACCTTGACGAGCGCGCGCTTCCATGGCCCGTAGCTCGTGTGCTCGAAGATGTCGGTGAGCAAGACGAAGCCGGCCCGGTCGTAGAAGGCGTTGGCGACGACCATCTCGTACCAGGAGTCGAGTGGAACGTCAAAGGCGTACGGATGGCGGAACTCGTGCGGCTCGCGCTCGTAGATCAACGCATCGGTGTCGACGCCGAGGTCGCGAAGCATCCGGTAGGCGATGTGCGCGTGGCCGAGCTCGTCCTGGATGATTCCCATCACCGAGATGTAGTTCTGCATCCGCGGCGCGCTCTGGGCCGCGCGCAGGTAGGAGGGAGCGCTGATCAGCTCGGTGTCGGCCGAGACGATCAGGGTTCGCTTCAGCCCCTCGATATAGCGCTCGTTCGCGTGCTCGGGGCCCTCGACGAGTTTGCCGATCTTGATGCGCTCGAGGAGCTCCGCGTCCTCCACGAATGAGAGCTTACGCCTGACAGGCCGGGTGCACCGAGCGCCAATGTTCGGCGATGTCCACTCCGCGGCAGAACCAGACATCTTCCCGTGAGCGCATGTGCTCGAGCAGGCGCTTGAGACCGACGGCCCGGGCCGGCCGGCCTGTGAGCCGGTCGTGCAGGCCGATCGAGAAGAGCCCAGGCTGCTCGGCGCCCTCCTCGTAGAGCTGGTCGAAGGCGTCGCGGAGGTACTGGAAGAAGTCGTCGGCGTGCGCCCAACCGCTGGCAAGATCGGTGCGGTTGTCGTTCGCCTCGAATGAGTAGGGCACGACGAGGTGTTGGGTGCCGCCGATGTCGACCCAGTAGGGGAGCTCGTCGTTCAACGTGTCGCGGTCGTAGAGGTAGCCGCCGGCCTCGACGAGCAGGCGGCGCGTGTTCGGCCCGGGCCGTCCGGTGAGCCAGCCCACGGGTCTGACACCCGTCGTGCGCTCGATGCTCTCGGTCGACAGGCGGATGTGTTCGCGCTCGGTCGCCTCGTCGACGTGGAGGTAATCGATCCAGCGCTGGCCGTGATTGACTATCTCGTGGCCGAGCTCGACGAAAGCCGAGCAGACCTCCGCATTTCGCTCGAGCGCGGTGGCGACGGCGACGATGCTCGCCGGCACCTCGAACTGCTCGAAGATGCGCAGGACTCGCCAGATCCCGACGCGTGAGCCGTACTCGAAGGCCGACTCGACGAGCGGGTTGCGAAGGCCCTCCGCCGGCGGGAAACCCGTGTCGGTCAGGAGCCCTTCCGAGACCGGGTCACCGTCGAGAATGTTCCGCTCGCCGCCACCCTCGTAGGCGACGTTGACGTTGACCGCAATGCGCGCGCCGCCAGGCCATTGCGGGTCGGGTCGGTTGCGCGCGTAGCCGACGTAGTCGCGGGGCAGGCCGTCGCCGGGTTTCGTCATGCCGTCACTCCGGTGGCAATCTAACCTGGCTCGTCGTGGCCAGGGAAACCCTTGGGCTGAGCGAGGCCGTCCGCGACTACATCGTCCGCGAGACCGTCGAGGAGCCCGACGTGCTCGCGCGCCTTCGCGCCGAGACCGCGCCCCTGCCGCGCGCGACAATGCAGCTCTCGCCCGAGCAGGGCCAGTTCATGCGCTGGTTGGTCGAGCTGATCGGAGCGCGCTCAATCCTCGAGGTCGGGACATTCACCGGCTACAGCGCCGCCTGCATGGCGCTTGCAATGGGACCCGATGGGAAGCTGATCACCTGCGACGTGAGCGAGGAGTGGACAGCGATCGCGCGGCGCTACTGGGAGGAGGCCGGCGTCGCGTCGCAGATCGAGCTGCGCCTTGGGCCTGCTGTCGAGACGCTCGAGTCGCTAGTTGGCGATGGGCGAGCCGGCAGCTTCGACCTCGCGTTCATCGACGCCAACAAGGAGTCGTACCCCCGCTACTGGGAGCTCTGCCGGGAGCTCGTTCGCTCGGGAGGTGTTGTCGGCGTCGACAACTCGCTCTGGGGCGGTCGTGTCGCCGACAACGCCGAAACCGACGAGCGGACCGAGGGCGTGCGTGAAGTCACGCGGACGATCTTCTCGGACGGGACGGTGTCGGCAAGCCTCGTCCCGATCGGCGACGGCCTGATTCTGGCGCGGAAGCGCTGAGCGCTGCTGGGGTCCACACGTCGCGCCACATCTTCGGCGCAGCATGACTCAGCCCGCAGCCTGCACGAG
This sequence comes from Gaiellaceae bacterium, assembly GCA_965223695.1. Classification (GTDB taxonomy): domain Bacteria; phylum Actinomycetota; class Thermoleophilia; order Gaiellales; family Gaiellaceae; genus JAUVPB01. Next base: position 5,843 of record CBDCXJ010000049.1, read on the forward strand.
CTCGATCCGCACGCCGGTGGGCTCAGAGCGCGCGAGCCTTGCATCGGTCGTTGCGACCGGCGCGTCGAGCACCTCGGCTAGCGCGAGGTAGACGCCGTCGTAGAACGTGACGTCGACTTGCCGGTCCCACGCCGCCGCGAGCAAAGCACCGTGTTCGTAGCGCGTGATCGGGAGGGCGAGCAGGTCGCGTAGCGCTTCGCTCGCGTGTGTGGCGTCAATGTCACCGGCGAGGTTGAGCCGTCGCAAATGCTCCCGCCCGGCCCGTGGCGCTCACCGGTGATCGCGTCGCCTCGCCTCCGCTCGCAGCGTCATAGGATGCCGAAATGGAAATCAAAGGACTCTCATGGCTCGGCACGCGCGCCGAGAAGTTCGACGAGATGGTCGACTTCAGCAAGAACGTGCTCGGCCTGAAAATGCTCTTCGAGAAGCCCGGAGTCGCCTTCTTCGAGCTGGCCAACGGCGATCAGTTCGAGATCTTCACCCCTGAGTACCACGGTGGCGGGCACCCTCCCACGGGTGTTGCCGGCGCTTTCGAGGTCGACGATGTCGACAGTGCACGCGCGGAGCTGCTTGCCGCTGGTAGGGACGTCGGCGAGGTCCAAACCCACATGGGCTACCGCTGGGCCTATTTCACCGCGCCAGATGGCAACGCTTATCTCGTACTGAGTGCGCCCGAGGGTGGCGCGCCCGAGCTCGACGACGCCTAGATCAACCATCTAGAGGAGCCCACTATGGCGACCACAGTCGAACAGCAAGCGCCCTACGTCGTTCGCGGGCCCGGCTCTGCCGGTGACACAGCGCAGACGCGTGCGATGGAGCGCCGGCCCGGGATCAGCTCGGACAACGGCGCCTCGAAGATCTGGATGGGTCTCGTTACCGGCGCGCCCAACGAACAGGGCCCGCCGCACCACCACGGCGAGGCCGAGACGGCCGTCTACCTACTCAGCGGACACGTCCGCGTCTACTACGGCGAGGACTTCGCCGAGTCTGTCGAGGCCGGGCCGGGGGACTTTCTCTTCGTGCCCGCGCACATCCATCACATCGAGGCCAATCCCTACGACGAGCCGTTCGAGGGCGTGCTCGCGCGCGGTCCCGACAACATCGTCGTGAACCTCGCCGAGTAGTCGCGTCGCGTCGCCGGGTCATGGTCGTCGACGCGCACCTCCATCTCTTTCGAGCCGTCTCCGACGAGTATCCGCGTGCGACCTTCGACGTGATGGCCGAGGCCGAGCGTGAGGAGCTCGCGGCCGGCCTGATCGCGTACATGGACGCCGCTGGTGTCGACAAGGCGATCGTCATTCCCCTTTCGGCGCACGACAACTACCTCCGCGACGTCCTCGCAGAGCATGCGGGTCGTTTCGCTGGCGTAGGCGTCTTCGACCCTGACGTTGACGACCCGGTGGCCGATCTCGAGCACCGACTCGGCGAGCTCGAGCTCCAGGGACTGCAGGTCTACAGGATCGGCGACCCGGTCGACGACGTCGAGACGCTGACGATCTTCCCCCTGCTCGCGACCATGCAGCGGCACGGTCTCAAGCTCTGGTTCTATGCGGACCCCGAGCAGCTCGCGATGCTCGACGCCATTCTCGAGCGTCTGCCCGAGCTCGACATCGTACTCAACCACCTCGGCTTCTGTCCGGACATCCACGCAGAGCTCCGTTTCGACGAGCACAAGCGGCCGCGCTTCGAGAACTTCCCTCTGCCGCCGCCGACTCTCGAGCTCGTTGAGCAGGTGGCGCGCCACCCGCGTGTCCATGTTCACGTCTCGGGCCAGTACGCCTTCAGCAAGGAGGACTACCCGCACACAGACGTCCAGCCTGTGGTCGACGCCATCTACCGCACGTTCGGCGCCGAGCGGATGCTCTGGGCCTCTGACTACCCGTGGATCGTTCCGGTGCCCGGCTACGTGGAGCAGCTTGCGCTGGTCGATCACTACCTCCCCGAGCTGTCCGCAGACGAGCGCGACGCGATACGCGGCGGCACGGCCGCCTCGCTCTTCCGCTTCTGAGCGGCGACGCCCTCGGGCGCGCAGCCTATTCCCGCAGCCGCGTCGAGATCTCGTGCAGCCGGATCAGCTGCTGGATGTAGAGCGGAAACGCAACCGCTCCCTCGACGTAGGTGAACACGTACATGAGCGTCGCGAAGGCGAAGCCGTACTCGACCTCGCTGCTGTCGACGACGAGGATTGGTGAGACGACGAGCAGCGCGATGATCGCGGCCCAGATGTGACCGAGATCTTCCAGCGATGCCGCGAGATCAGACCCGCGACAGATATACGGGCGCTAGCGAGCGAACCCACCGAACGTGCCGAAGAACGCCGCGCCCATCTCGCCGTACGCCGCCCTGACCTCGTCGCTGGGCTCGCCGTAGATGTTGAAGTCGCCGATGTCGACAGCGTCCATGAAGCGCTCGGCGAACTTCGCGCCGAACGACTCGCCGTGGATGCCCACGGCCGCCGAGTCGACGTAGCGCTCGTAGATGTGCACGTTCTCGCCCGCCTCATCGATGAACCACTCGTAGGCGAGCGTGCCCGACTCTGCCTTCGTCGACTCGACCATTTCCTCCATCAGGCTCTTGAAGGCGTCGAGCTTGCCGGACTTGACGTTGACCTGAACGACCCATGAGACGGTGCTGGCCATCTGCGCTTCCTCCTTTGTTGTTGCGGCGGCCGCGGCGGCGGCGCGCCGCGAAACGGCTACGCAAGATCACCCGTTGGGGGGATCTGGTCTGCGTGCAGGCTCGTCATCGTAAGGCAGACCAAACGTCAGGCGACCGGGAGGTCTCGATGTTCTCCGCCAGCACCAAGCTCATCTTCATCTCTGCATGCTCGCTCGTGGCGCTCGCCGTCATGGGCGCCGGCATTCGCTGGTAGCCGCACGGCTGCGGCCTCCGGCAGCGGGTGGGCGCGAATCCAGCCGGGCGACGACGGTAGCCGCGCCCAGTTCTCGCTCGCTCGGGATATATCTTTAGATATAGCCTGAGCAACAGCGAGGAGAGGTGCAGCCATGCAGCGGAATCAGCCTTGGCGACACAAGATGGGAGCTTCGACTAGGCGGGGTCGGAGTGCGAAGAGGCTCGTCGCGCAACCCGCAGAGCAGCTCGTTCGCTCGGCGATCGCGGTTCTCGCTAGCGGCGCGGCAGACGCGCGCCGCGTCGGTGAGATCCTTGGGCGCGCACGTGCCGACGTCCAGGCGCTCGGTGACCGTCGGCCTGACCAGGCCAACGAGCCGATCGCGCAGGCATCGGCGGGTCGGCGGTGAGGCGCGGCAGAGGCAGGCGCTGGGGCCCGGCTCCGGCCCTGGGCGCGGCCGGTTCTTCAATCGCGGCGAGATGCGCCTTGCGCTACTAGCGCTGATCGTCGAGCAGCCACGCCATGGCTATGACCTCATGGGCGAGCTCGAGGAGCGGGCCGAGGGCGCTTACCGCCCGAGCGCAGGAGCGATTTACCCGACGCTTCAACAGCTTCAGGACGAAGGGCTCGTTACGTCCGACACCGCGGGCTCGAGGACGATCTACACGGCGACGAAAGAGGGCAAGGCCGAGGTCGAGCGGGAGCGCGCGACGATCGACGCCGTCTGGGAGCGCGCGAACGAGTGGGGATCCTGGGGGGCCGCCGCTCACCCCGCCGGCCTCGAGATCGCCCGGCACGTAGAGGGGCTCGTCAAGGCATCGTTCGAGGCGGTTGCCCGCCGCGGCGCCGATCCCGACCGCGTCCGTGAGATCCTTCAGGACGCCCGGGCCGACATCGAGGCGCTCGCCGAATGATGACCCACGAGTCCGTACCCGTTCCCGAGCCGTACATCTCGCAGGCACGCGACGTCTGTCTGCGCCTGCCCGAGGCGACAGAGCAGGAGACCTGGGGGCACCCGACTTTTCGAGTACGCAGGAAGATCTTCGCCGGCATCGGGCTCGACAGCGGCTTTGATCCCGAGTCGGGAGCGGGCGCTCCACGCGTGAACATGTCGATGAAGGCCGACCGCGACGAGCAGCCGCTCCTGCTGGCGCGGGGCGAGCCGTTCTTCAAGCCGCGCTATGTCGGCTCCAAGGGCTGGATCGGCATTGTCATCGACCGCCAGACTGACTGGGACGAGGTCGCCGAGCTCGTCGAGGACAGCTACCGGCTGATCGCGCCCAAGAAGCTCGTCGCGCTGCTCGCCGAGCTGTGACGCTCGTCGGGCGGGTCAGCTCGCGCCCGTGCCGCGAACCTGGCGCCACAGGCGTGGCCCAACTCCAGCGAGCATCTCACGCGGCACGCTGACGAACGCAACGCCGACCACGGCGAGGATCATCCCGATCAGGACAATGGCGGTGGGCGAGTTGCCGCGCACGACCTCGACAACGACGGCCGTGGCCGGCACGAGGAAGAGCGGCGCCGAGACCCTGGCAGCGGGCATCCAGCGAAGCGCCAGGAAGTAGCAGACGAAGCCGATCCCGCTGACGGGCCCGATCCAGATCAGTGCCGCCCAGAACTCGCCCGAGCTCCAGGTGGTCGAGCTCGCACCGTCGGCGGCGAAGCCGGCGGCGGTCAGGACGACGCCAGCGATCGTGACCTGCACGGTCGTGAAGCCGAGCATGTCCATCTCCTCGCCGCGTCTGGTCGCGAACGCTCGCAGCAGGAGCGTGCCGCCCGCCCAGCCGATTGCACCGGCGGCCGCAAGGCCAAAGCCGATCAACAGCTGTGCCGTCGAGATGTCGCCGCCCAGCTGCGAGGAGACCATGAGGATCACGCCGCCGAAGCCCATCGCGCATCCCACCAGCGCGATGGCTCCAAGCCGCTCGCTTAGGACAAGCCAGCCGACCGCGACGACGAGGAGCGGCGCCGCGTTGACCACCACGGCGGCGTTGCCGGGCCCGGCGCGAGCGACGGCCTCGGTCGTTCCATAGTTGGCGATCGCGATCATCAGGAGCCCAGTCACGACCGACCACGCCAGCATGCGTCCGCGGGGGAAACGCGCGCCCGTCCACAGCGCCGCAAGAAGTAGCGGGAACACGGCGAGAAGCACGCGCAGGCCCGAGAGCAGGATTGTTCCCGTATGCCGGTCGGCGACCTCCGTCGGCCAGTACCCGGTTCCCCAGAGGATGACGAAGGTGAAGAGAAGCGCGAAAGCGGCGTAACCAGGCATCTAGGCGCCGATGCTCGTCGCGGCGCTCCGGACCTGTCGCCAGAGCCGCGGTCCGGCGCTCGCCAGGAGCTCGCGCGGCAAGCTCACCATCGCGACACCGAGCACGGCGAGTAACATTCCGAGCAACACGAGTGCCGTGGGCGCGTTGCCGCGCGCGACCTCGAGCACGACGGCGACGGCGGGAACCAGGAACATCGGTGCCGACACGCGCGCCGCGTTCATGTGGCGGAGGGCAAGGAAGTAGCAGGCGAAGCCGAGGCCGCTGACAGGGCCGATCCAGGTCACAGCACCCCAGAGCTCGCCAGATCCCCAGTTGGTCGATCCGGTGCCGTCCACAGCGAGGCCGGCGATCAGGAGCACGATGCCCGCGCTCGCGAACTGCGTGGTCGTGAAGCCGACCATGTCCATCTCCTCGCCGCGTCGGGTCGCGAACGCCCGCAACAGCAACGTGCCGAGGGCCCAGCCCGTCGTTGCCAGGATGCCGAGCCCGACCCCGAGCAGGAGTTGCGTGGTCTCGATGTCGCCACCGAGCTGTGACCAGACCATGAAGATCACCCCGCCGAAGCCGAGCGCCGCGCCGGAGAGGCCCACGAGCGACAGCTTCTCGCGCAGGAACATCCAGCCGAGCGCGACGACGATGAGCGGCGCGGCGTTGACGACCACCGCCGCGTTGCCGGCGCCGGCTCGTGCCACAGCCTCGGTCGTTCCCCAGTGCGAGAGCGCGATCATCACGAGGCCCGAGCCCACGGCCCAGGCCAGCATCCGGCCGCGCGGCATCTTCGCGCCGCTCAGCATCGCGAACGCCAGCAGCGGGAGGGCCCCGCCGACGACGCGAAGGCCCGAGAGCAGCACGATCTCGGTGTGGCGGTTGGCGACCTCGGTTGGCCAGTAGCCCGTACCCCAGATCAGGACGAATCCGGTTATCAGGGCAAACGTGCCGTAGCTGGTCGAGGATCGGTTCACGGGCCGGTTGGAAACAATCGTCTAGGCGCCGAAGCCGGTCGCCACGCCACGGATCTGTCGCCACACTCGCGGGGCCAGCTCCGCAACAACCTCGCGGGGGACGGTCACGAATGCGACGCCGATGATGGCGAGGATCATTCCGAGCAACACGAGTGCTGTCGGGGCGTTCCCCCGCGCGATCTCGACAACGACCGCAACGGCAGGAACGAGAAACAGCGGCGCCGACACGCGAGCCGCCGCCAGGCTACGGAGCGCAAGGAAGTAGCAGGCCATGGCGAGTCCGCTTACCGGGCCGATCCACGTGAGCGCCGCCCAGAATTCGCCAGAGCTCCAGTTGGTGCTGCTCGCCCCCTCAGCTCCCAAGCCGGCGACGAGCAGGACGATTCCTGCCACTACGAACTGCGTCGTCGTGAACCCGAGCATGTCCATCTCCTCGCTGCGCCGGGTCGCGAACCAGCGCAGCATCAGCGTGCCGGTGCCCCAACCGATCATCGATGCGAAACCGAAGCCGACCCCGAGAAGGAGCTGCTTCGTGTCCCGCTCGCCACCGAGTTGCGTCGAGACCATGAGGATCACGCCGCCGAACCCCAGCGCAATGCCTGCCAAGGCGACGAGAGAAAGGCGCTCGCGCAGGAAGATCCAGCCGAGCACGACGATGACGATCGGGACCGCGTTGACGACGATTGCCGCGTTACCGGCGCCTGCTCTGACTACCGCCTCGGTCGTCCCCCAATGTGGTAGCGCGATCATCACGACCCCCAACGCCACCGCCCAGCCCAGCATCCGCCCGCGCGGCAAGCGGGCGCCCAGGAAGTTGGCTACAACGACGAGCAGTAGCGCTCCGCCGATCACTCGCAAGCCCGAGAGCAGCACGGCGCCGCTGTGCTCGCCGGCAACCTCGGTCGGCCAGTAGGCGGTGCCCCAGATCACGACAAAGCCGGCGATCATGGCAAAGGTGGCTGAGGTCGGAGAGAGCCGCATTGTCAGAGAGGCGCGCTAGGCCCACTGAGTCTACGGCCCGCTCGTCAAGCGTCCTGGTCGAGGCGCGCGACCATCTCGGTCGAGGCGCCGAACCCCATGAGCTTGCGGAGGTACGGTGTCCTCTCGGTCTTGGTAGCGACGAAGCCCTCGCGTTCGTAGAGCGCGCGGGCGCGGGGGTTCGTGTCGACGACGCTGAGTCTGAGCGACCCCAGGCCGTTGGCGCGGGCGACCTCGAAGAGAGTGCGCAGGAGCGCGGTCCCGATGCCCTTGCCGCGCTGGTCGTCGCGGACTGCGATGCCGTCCATCAGCAGCTCGCCTTTCCGCGGCGCATCGTCGAGCAGGACAAGCAAGATCGTGCGCCAGAGACCGCCGATCACGCCGAATTCGCGGGTCAGGTCGCGGATGCGCACGTTGACCAAGCACGACCCGTCGAGGTGGAACCCGGCGAGGCCGAGCAACTCGTCCCCGCGGACCGCGGTAACGGCTCGGTCGAATACGAGGCGCTGCGCGATCAACGCGATGCCGCGCTCGCTCGGGCCGATCGCCGGCTCGAGCTTGCGTCCGAAGGCCTCCCAGTAGAGCTCAGCCGCTTGCCGCCGAACGTGCTCCGGGACCCCGCGTTGGACTGTGTACACGCGAGGAGGGTAACCCTGGTTGGGCGCGGCTCAGTCCCGGACAGCCCGGGACAGGAGGCCGGGAGTCAGCTTGCCGGCTCGGCTCGCCGTGTCGTCACTGGGTAGAGCTAAGAAACGTGATCACGGCCCGCACGCGCCGGTTGTCGTGCGCACTCGCCGGCAGATCGAGTTTGGCCAGGATGTGCCGAACGTGCGTCTCGACGGTCTTTTGCGAGACAACGAGCCGCTCGGCGATGCCACGGTCGGTTAGGCCCTCGGCCATCAGCGCGAGAAACCTCGCGCTCGCGACGCGGTGAGCTCATCAAGCGGCGTGCCCTGCTCGCGGCGCTCGACGAGGCGCGAGACGAGCGTGCGGTCGATCACCGACTCGCCATCAGCGATCCGCCGGAGGGCCGTTGCGAGCTCTCCTGCGTCGAGGACGCGATCCTTGAGCAGGTAGCCGACGCTCGTCGCATCGCTGTCGAGAAGCTGGAGCGCGTAGCCCGGCTCGGAGTACTGCGAGAGGACGAGGACGCCTACGTCCGGATGCTGCGAGCGGATGCGCTCGGCCGCAACAAGCCCCTCGTCGGTGTGCGTGGGCGGCATGCGGATGTCGACCACGGCGACGTCGGGGCTGTCGAAGCCGATGCGCCGGAGTAGGTCGTCGGCGTTGTCGACGGCGCTCGTGACCTCGAAGCCCTCGTCGGTCAATAGCCGCTCGAGGCCCTGGCGAAGCAGGGCAGAGTCCTCAGCGATGACTACGCGCATGGGATCTCCGCGCGTATGTGCGTTCCGGCGCCTGGCGCGCTCTCGATCTCGAGCTCGCCGTCGAGCGCATTGACACGGTCGACCAGGCCGCGCAGGCCTGTTCCGGTCTCGGGGTCGGCGCCGCCCACGCCATCGTCGGCAACATCGACCAGCAACTTGCCGTCGTCCTTGACAACGCGGACGCTGGCCTCGGACGCATCCGCATACTTGGCCACGTTCGCGAGCGCTTCCGACACGACGAAGTAGGCGGCCGCCTCGACCGGCGCGGGCAAGCGTCCGAGGCTGCGGCGGTCTCGAGCGTCACGGGAATGGTCGCGCGCTCTGTGAGCGCGGGCAGCGCGCCGCTGAGGCCCTGATCGGTGAGGATCGCCGGGTGGATTCCGCGCGCCAACTCGCGGAGCTCTTCGAGGGCGGCGCGCAGCTCTTCGTCGGCTTCTGCGAGTAGCTCGCCGACATCGGGGCTGGTGCCGTTCAGCCGCGACTGCGCTAGCTGGAGCGCGAGTCCGATCGCCAGCAAGCGCTGCTGAGCGCCGTCATGAAGGTCGCGCTCAAGGCGGCGCCGTTCGGCGTCGGCTGTCTCGACGAGGCGGGTGCGCGAGCGGCGAACCTCGGCGAGCTGTGCGCGCAGCTCGGCGCGCAGGCGCTCATTCTCGAGCGTCATTCCGGCTGCCGCGGCGACCGAGTCGAGCAACGCGGGAGCGTCGGTCAGAGATGCATCGTGAATCAGCGCCGCCACGCGCTCGCCGTCGCGCTCGAGCATGCGTACGGCCCGTCCCGAGCCCTCCGTCGGAAGCTCGACGGGATCACCATGCCCGTCGACGAAGCCGGTCGATGAGGGCACCCAGTATGCGACGGAGAGGGTCGGATCGTGAAGTGCGTCGCCCAGCGCATTCTCGAGCTGGTCGGGGGCCGGCGGTGTTCCTCCGAGCTTCAGGACGAGGTCGCTTACGACTGCCCGCGAGAGCCGTCCTCTCAGCAAGCCGAGGAGGAACGCGAACGGGATAGCGAATATCGCCAGCATCGCTGCCGGCTGTAGGGGGTTTTGCGAGACGTTCGTGAGGCCGTCAAGAACAATGGCGGCGACCAGCAGGGTCGCGGCAAGTGCACCTGTCAGGAGGACCGGCGCGAGAGCTCTGCGTCCTCCATGCGACATTCCGCGCCAGCGCCTGATCAGGATCGTGGCCCCGACCAGCACGCATGCCGAGCCGATGACCGGCGCCTGGACGATGTAGATCGCATCTGCGGCCGTGTCAGAGGCGAAGAACGCGAGCAGGTTCGTGGGACAGTTCAAGCACTCGCCGGACGCGACCGGGTCCCAGAAAAGGCTGAACACGAACTGGAAGAGAACGACGTCGAGGTAGATGATCGCGATGACGAGTCGCATGACACGCGACTCGATGCGACCTGTTGGGAACGCGGCCAGCGCGTGGAAGAGCACGGCGATCCACCAGACCTGCACAAGGCTGCCGATCGTGAACAGGACGTCGCCGTTGGCCGCCTCGAGGCCCTGGACCATGAAGAGCAGGCCAACGCCGATCATCAGCGCCCCGAATGTGCGGTGCGTGACCTTGTATGCGGCAACGAGCCCGGCGCCGATGAACGCCCAGCCGACCGCGAGCATCGCGACTGCGTCGCCCTCGGGAGTATTCGAGAAGTGGTCGGTCGTTGCGGTGAGCGCCCCCATCGCGACGCCGAAGGCGAGCGCGGAGGCGGCGATGCCGGCGATCGCCCATCGGTCTGGAATCGAGCGCAGCGCGCTCATGCGAGAACGCGCTCCAGCTCGCGCGGGCTGAGCTCGCTCTTGGGGACGAAGCCGCGCGCAGGCGTCTCTGCGAGCCGATCACCGAGATCGGAGGCGCTCCGGCTCGACGTCAGCACGATGGCCGGCCCTGCGTTATCGGCTGCAAGCTTCGCCGCGACGTCGAAGCCCGTCGTGTCGGGGAGCACGATGTCGAGCAACACCACCTCGGGATCGAGCTCGGCCGCCAGGTCGAGCGCCTCCGCGCCGTTGGTGGCCTCGCCAACAACCGAGTAGCCGGCGTCTTCGAGCAGGCGTCGCGCGAAGCGTCTGAAGCTCTCGTGGTCGTCGACGATGAGAACCCGCCGGCCCATGGCTGAAATGGTCGCATACGGCCTGCGCGCCTGCCCTCTGGGATATCCCTGATCTTTGCTCGAGCTCTGGGATAGCCCTGACGACGGACAGGACGCGCACTCCTAGCTTCCTCTGCGAACAGCCGCGACGAGCTCGCGGCGTCTGAGAGGGGGAAGTGATGAGCACGAAGATTCGACTCCTGGCTCTGACAGGACTGGTCGCCGCGATCGCAGTCGTCGCTGGCGCATGCTCGGGCTCCGAGAGCAAGAGCACGCCCGAGGAAGCTCCCCCGACCGCGGTTGCCCAGCCGCTCGCTGAATCGGCGCCGGCGCCGGCAGCATCGGCGCCTGCGGCGCCTACTCAACAGCCCTCAGCCGAGCCCGAGCCCGTTGACGCCGCGGCCGCGCCGGCCATCGAGGAGCAGCTGCAGCAGCTCCTCGACAACGCCGTCGGTGACGGCATACCGGGCGCCATCGTCGACGTCGACTCGCCGCTTCTTGACATCGCGTGGGGCGGCTCTGCGGGGTCGTCGTCGCTCGAGAGCGGCGAGCCGCTGCGCCCAGAGCACGCATTCCGCACGGCGAGCATCACGAAGATGGTCACCGCAGCGACGGTGCTGCGCCTCGTCGAGGAAGGCGTGCTGGGTCTCGACGATCTCATCTCGGCGCACCTCCCGCCGAAGCTCGTCGCTCGCGTACACGTGCTCGACGGCACCTCGCGAGGCGCCGAGATCACGGTCCGCCAGCTGCTCGCACATACCGCCGGCCTCTACCACTACGTCAGCGACGATGGCTTCGTCGACACGGTCCTTGCCGACCCGACCGCGGCCTGGACGCCCCGCCAGCTGATCGACTACGCGCTCGAAAACGGCGAGCCGTACTTCGAGCCGGGTCAGGGCTACCACTACTCGGACACGGGCTACGTGCTTCTCGGCCTGATCGTCGAGCGCGCCACGGGTGAGCCCCTCCACGAGACGTACCAGGAGCTCGTCTTCGAGCCCCTGGGCATGGACAGCACCTACCAGGAGGGCTACGAGGATCCGCGCGGCGCCGAGCTCTCACATCCCTACTTCGAGGACGTCGACGCGATCGTCGTCAACGGCACGGTCGACTGGGCGAGCGGCGGCCTCGTCTCGACCGCCGCCGATCTGCGCCGGTTCGTGCGCGGCGTGCTCGAGGGCGATCTCTACGAGCGGCCCGACACCCTCGGGACCATGCTCGAGCTGACGCCCGGTCTGGGCGGCCCGGGATTCCGCTTCTCCTACGGTCTAGGCGTTCAGGTGCTCGAGGCCGGTGAGCTCGAGCTACGGGGCCACGACGGCTTCTGGGGCTCGTTCATGTGGTACTGGCCCGAGCTCGACGCGACGATCACCGGCACGATCAACCAGGCCGAGGCCGACCAGTTCGAGCTGGTCGGCGCCGTCGCTGAGGTGCTCACGCAGCACGCGGGCCGGCTCTCTCAGGGAACGCCCTGATCTTGCGATCGGCTCAAGGAAACCACCGACGACGCGTCGCGGGGCCGCGCCTAGCTTCAGCGTCAGACCGCGAAGGAGGAACCATGACGACATCTGCCTACCAGCTGCGCGAGCACAGCGTCACCGCAACCGAGCGGAGCGCCTCTCGCGCAGCCGAGACCGCCACCGCGCCAGCGGTAGCCGGGTCCGAGCTCGTCCGCCAGTACGGCGAGGGCGAGACGGCCGTCTTCGCGCTCCGCGGCGTCACGCTGGACGTCGCCCCGGGCCAGTTCACCGCGGTGATGGGGCCGTCGGGCTCGGGCAAGTCGACGCTGATGCACATCCTCGCTGGCCTCGATCGCCCTACCCGGGGGAACGTCTGGATCGACGGCACCGAGATCACCGAGCTCGGCGACAAGCAGCTCACCCTGCTGCGCCGCCGCCACGTGGGCTTCATCTTCCAGTTCTTCAACCTGCTGCCGATGCTGAGCGCGCAGGAGAACATCACCCTGCCGGTCGAGCTCGCAGGTGAGAAGATCGACAAGGCCTGGCTCGGCGAGCTGATCGCCAACGTCGGGCTTGACGACCGCCGCAAGCACCGCCCCTCGGAGCTCTCGGGCGGGCAGCAGCAACGCGTGGCGATCGCTCGCGCTTTGGCCAGCCGGCCGACCGTGCTCTTCGCAGACGAGCCGACCGGCAACCTCGACTCGAAGACCGGCGAGGAGATCCTCGCGCTGCTTCGCGAGTCGGTCGACCGGTATCAGCAGACCACCGTCATGGTCACGCACGACGCGCGCGCGGCGGCCATGGCCGACCGCATCCTCTTCCTCGCCGACGGCCAGATCGTCCGCGACCTCGGCAGCTCGAGCGCCGGCGAGATCCTCGCCGTGATGAACGAAGTCGGTGCGCAATGATCAGTGTCGCCCTCAAGGGACTGACGACGCGCAAGCTGCGCGCCGCGCTCACGGCGATGGCCGTGGTGCTCGGCATCGCGATGATCGGGGGAACCTTCGTTCTCACCGACACGATGAACCGGGCGTTCGACTCGCTGTTCTCCGAGACCTACGAGAACACGGACGCGGTGATTAGCGGCGTCAGCGTCATTGACACCGATCTCGGCGCGGATCCGACCATTCCGGCCGGGTTTCTCGACGACGTGAGGGCGCTGCCCGACGTCGAGGCCGCGACCGGATACGTGCAGGACTCTGCGACGCTCATCGGCCGCGACGGCAACGCGATCACGACCGGTGGCGCGCCGACCTTCGCCTTCTCAATCGAGGAGGACGAGCCGCTGTTCAACCCGCTCAACCTGACCGACGGTCGCTGGCCGAGCGGCGCGACCGAGGTCGCGATCGACGCCGGCACCGCCGACAAGGAGAGCTTCGCAGTCGGCGACTCGATCGAGATCGCCACCGACGGTCCGACGCAGACGTTCGAGATCGTCGGCGTGGCGAAGTTCGGCTCTGTCGACTCGATCGGCGGCGCCACGTTCGCGCTCTTCGACACACAGACTGCACAGGCGCTGTTCGACAAGCGCGGCGAGTTCGACGGCCTCTCGGTCACCGCTCGCGGCGACCTGACGCAGGACGAGCTCGTCGCGCGCATCGCACCGACACTTCCCTCGATCGCAGAGGTTGCGACCGGTGAGTCACAGGTGGAGGCCGACCGGCGCGACGTCGCCGATGGACTCGGATTCTTCCGCAACTTCCTGCTCGGCTTCGGCGGAGTCGCGCTGTTCGTCGGCGCGTTCGTGATCTTCAACACGCTCTCGATCACGGTCGCGCAGCGCACCCGCGAGCTCGCAACGCTCCGCACCCTCGGGGCCTCGCGCCGTCAGGTGCTCGGTTCGGTCCTCGTCGAGGCCGCCGCGATCGGTCTGGTCGCCTCCGCGATCGGCCTGCTCGTCGGCATTGGGCTCGCAGAGGGGCTCAACCAGCTCCTCGTCGCGCTCGGAATCGACCTGCCGCAGACCAGCATGGTGATCGCGACCCGCACGATCCTCGTGAGCCTGCTCGTTGGCACGATCGTCACGGTCGTCGCCGGGCTCGCACCGGCCGTGCGCGCGACGCGCGTCGCGCCGATCGCAGCCGTGCGCGAGGGCGCCGAGCTACCGCAGTCGCGCCTCGCGCCGTTCGCATTCCCGGCCTCGCTCGCCATGATCGGCCTCGCCGGCGGCGCGCTCGGCTGGGGCATGTTCGTCGACGACGTCAGCTTGCGGAACCGGCTCGTCCTGCTCGGCGGCGGCGTGGTGTTGCTCTTCCTCGGTGTCGCACTCGTCTCCTCGCGCCTCGTCAGGCCGCTCGCCTCGGCGATCGGCTGGAGCGGTGCCCGCACGGGCGGCGTCGCCGGTCGTCTGGCGCGCGCGAACAGCATGCGCAACCCGAGCCGGACCGCAGCAACGAGCGCCGCACTCATGATCGGGCTCGCACTCGTCACCTTCGTGGCCGTGCTCGGTCAGAGCCTGCGGAGCTCGATCGGCGATGCCGTCGAGCGCACGGTCACAGCCGACTACGTCATCAGCTCGAGCGCGGACTTCAAGTCGCTTGACCCCAGCTCGGCCACGGCACTCGCCGAGGCGCCGGGCGTCGAGGTCGTCTCGAGCGTCCGCACGGGCGTCGCGCTCGTCGCCGCCGGCGAGGAGTGGGTGACGGCGATTGAGCCGGCCACCGCGACGCAGACGCTCAGCTTCGACTGGGTCGACGGTTCGAACGCGACCGTGCGCAACCTCAGCGCGAGCGGTGCGATCCTCCAGGAGGACTTCGCCAAGGATCGCAGGCTCGTCGTCGGCGATGCGGTCCTGCTCACGACGCCCGAGGGCAAGGACGTACGCCTCTCGGTCGAGGGCATTTACTCGCCGCCCGACGTCGATCCGCTGATCGGACCGGTGACCATCTCGGTCTCAGCGTTCGACGCCAGCTTCGAGCGGCCCGAGAACGAGTTCACGTTCGCCAACGTGGCCGACGATGTCAACACGGCGACGCTCGAGTCGTCTCTCGCTCAGTTCCCGCAGGCCGACCTGCAGACGCGGGCCGACTTCGTCGCCGAGCGCGAGGGCGAGATCGACACCCTCCTGAACCTGCTTTACGCGCTGCTCGCGCTCGCGATCATCGTGAGCCTGTTCGGGATGGTCAACACGCTCGTGCTCTCGATCTTCGAGCGCACGCGCGAGATCGGCATGCTTCGCGCCGTCGGCATGACGCGACGGCAGACGCGGCGGATGATCCGCCAGGAGAGCGTCATCACCGGCCTGATCGGTGCGGCGCTCGGTATACCACTTGGAGTCGGCCTTGCGGCGATGGTGACCGGTGCGCTTTCGAGCACCGGTGTCGTCTTCGCCGTGCCCATCGCGACACTGATCGTGTTCCTGATTGCGGCGCGTCTGGCTGGCTGGCTCGCCTCGGTGCTACCGGCGCGCCGCGCCGCGCGGCTCAACGTTCTCGAGGCGCTTCAGTACGAGTAGCCACGAGCGAGGTCGGGCGCGCACCACGTTGCGCCCGGCCCCGCCGGGCAATGGAGGCAAGACCGTGTCGTACTACTTGAGGAAATACTGGGTGGTTCTCGGGCTGCTCGCGATCGTCGGTGCGATCAGCGGGACATCGAAGCTCGTGCAGGTGATCCAGGCTGGCACTGATGAGCTGCAGCAGCCGATCGTCGTTGTCGCGATGCCGCCGGATCACAGTGAGCTCACTGCGTTCTCGACGTACTTGGTCGAGCGCGGTGCCGTGGTGCACAACGCCGGCTACACAACCCTCGAGGAGACCGTCGAATATCCCACGCCCTATATCCAGCTCGCCTGTGCAGTCGCCGACGCGCGCGCCGAGGCTCGCGCCCGCGGTGTCGACGACCCGATCGTCGCGCTCGTCGGCCACTCGACGAGCGCGTACCTGGCCAGCGTCGCTGCATTCGGCGGCCAGCGGCTCGTCGACATCGACCTTCGCGGCTCGGACGCTCCCTGCGCACAGCCCGAACTCCCTGACCGTTTTGTTGGGATTGCCGGCTGGTACGACATCGACGACTACGTCCCCCGTGCCGTTCCCGAAGCCGACTGGGTCGCTGGAAAGATGCGCTTCTTCGGCGGTGCCGTACTCGCTGGCGGGCGGCCCGAGGCCCACTTCGACGCGGCGCCCGTGATTGACGTGCTGCTCGTGCACGGCACGGCCGATCTCGACGTTCGCATCGACGAGTCTCGACGCTTCGCAAGGCTGCTCCGCGAAGCTGGCGTCGTGCCCACTGTCCGCACCATCGAGGGCGGAACACACGCCTCGGTCCTCGATCCGGCTACGGACGGGATCGAAGCCGCCGATCTCGTGCTTGGGGCAGCCGTGGGCTAGTCCGTGAGATCGCGCTCCAGGAACTCGGCGTCGCCGCGGGTACCCGCGGCCGCTCGTGCCTGCTCCTGCTCGCGTAGCTCGACGCGCCGGATCTTGCCGGAGATCGTCTTGGGAAGCTCGCCGAACTCGAGCCGTCTGACGCGTTTGTAGCCAGAGACGCGCTCGCGCATGTGGTCGAAGATCGAGCGCGCAGTGTCGGCGCTCGGATCGTGTCCTGGCGCGAGGATCACGTACCCCTTGGGCACGAAGCCGCGCATGTCGTCGGGCGACGGGACGACAGCGGCCTCCGCGACCGCGTCGTGCTCGATCAGCGCGCTCTCGATCTCGAACGGGCTGATCCTGTACCCGGACGCCTTGAAGACGTCGTCGGCGCGCCCGACGTAGGTGATGTATCCGCCATCGTCGCGCGCCCCGATGTCTCCCGTGCGGTAGTAGCCCTCGCGCATCGCGTCGGCGGTCGCGGCAGCGTCGTCCGCGTAGCCCTCCATGAGCGCGAGCGGTCGCTCGGCGTCGATGGCAATCGCGATCTCGCCCTCGTCGCTTTCGGCACCATCTGGGCCGAGCAGCGCGACGCGATACCCGGGGAGGGGGCGCCCCATCGACCCCACCCGTAGCTCGGCTGCGGGCGGATTCCCGATCAGCGCTGTTGTCTCCGTCTGACCGTAGCCGTCGCGAATGCTCATTCCCCATTCGGTGCGCACGTGTTCGATCACCTCGGGGTTGAGGGGCTCACCGGCCGAGATCAGCTCACGAAGTCGAACCGGATACGCGGCGATGTCCTCCTGGATCAGGAAGCGCCACACGGTCGGTGGTGCACACAGCGTGCTGACCTCGTGCTCGACGAGCGCCCCGAGCACGGCCGGGCCATCGAAGCGCGCGTAGTTGTAGATGAAGACGCAAGCCTGCGCGTTGAAGGGTGCGAAGAAGCAGCTCCACGCGTGCTTGGCCCAGCCGGGTGAGCTGATCGTCCAGTGCACGTCGCCGCGTTGGAGGCCGAGCCAGTACATCGTCGAGAGGTGTCCGACCGGGTAGCTCGCCTGCGTGTGGCGGACGAGCTTCGGCCGGGTCGTCGTGCCCGACGTGAAGTACTCGATCAGCGGGTCGCTCGACGCTGTCGGCGCGGACGCGCTCAACGTTTCCGGGTGATGGGAGGCGTCGGCGAGAGACGCCCAGCCTTCCCGGGGCCCGCCGGCTGCCACGAGTGCGACTCCGGCGCGGGCATCGCTGGGCAGCGCCTCGACCGCGGCGGCTCCGGCGTCGTTGCTCACGATCATGTGTGCGCCTCCACGCGCGAGCCGGTCGGAAAGGTCCGCTTCGGCCAAGAGCGGCGTCGTCGGGATCATGACCCCGCCGAGCTTGATCACGGCGAGGGCGGTCTCCCAAAGGGCCACCTCGTTGCCGAGCATGACGACAACGCGGTCTCCCTTCCGGAGCCCCCACGCGGTGAGGAAGTTCGCAACTTGATTCGAGCGCGCAGACAGCTCGGCGTAGCTCCGGCGCACGGCGTCGCCAGAGGGCTCGACGATGACCAGCGCCGGTGCGTCGTTGGCGGTCCCGATCGCGTCGAAGTAGTCACGCGCCCAGTTGAAGTCGCTGAGCTCGGGCCAGCGAAAGCCGGCGACTGCCTGCTCGTAGCGGCCCCGAGCCTCGAGGAGGAAGTCGCGAGCTTCCAGAAAGCGATCGAGCTCAGTCACTGGTCACTCTCAGCCGACACACGGGCATCTTTGCCGACTGCCGACGACCGGGTATCGAATGACGCTCGAGCGATTGGGCGTTACCCTCGTTCTATGCGGGCGCTGGCGTTGCTGGGCGCGGTCACTGTCCTGGGTCTCTCGCCCCTCGCCTGTGGCGGGCAAGATCGCGCTGCGCCGAGCGACACGCAAACGGAAACCGCTGCGCCCGTGCCGAGCGCGTCCGAAGCGGCCGGGCCGAGCGCCGCCGAAACGTCCGCGCCGGCCTCCTCGGTTCTCTGGTCGGCCGATTTCGAGGAGGCGAGCGTGGTCGACCTGTACTACCCGGCCCGGGAAGACGAGCCGGACAAGGGCGGCGGGATCTACAACAGCGGCAGGCACGAGGCGCGTGCCTCGAGCGAGCTGGCGCATTCGGGCAGGCAGAGCCTGCGCGCGCGGATCTGGACGGGCGAGGACTCGACGTCTGCCGTGCGCCTGTTTCGCTGGCGCGAGGCGCGTGAGCACCGCGAGCTCTACTACTCGGCCTGGTTCTTCATCCCAACCGACCACCGTCGCACCGCCGATCCATCGGCGGGGGCCTTCTGGAACCTGTTCCAGTTCAAGACGCGCAGCTCCGACGGCCGCAACGACCCCGTCTGGGCGCTGTACGTGAACCGCAACGATGACGGCGAGCCGTATCTTCGCGCCGGCTGGGGCTGGGGAGGAACGGAGCTCGCCGGCCCCTTCGAGAGCAGCAGTCAGGGTGGCCGCTTCTTCGAGCAGTCGGTCGCGACCCTTCCGATCGGACGATGGTTCCAGCTCGAGGCGTTCCTGCGCCAGTCAAAGGACTTCGACGGCAGGCTCACCATCTGGCAGGACGGGGAGGAGCTCTATGACTTCACCGACGTCCGCACGAGCTACCCGTACGCGACGGCAGACCAGAGCTGGGGAGCCAACAACGAGTGGTCGGTGAACAACTACGCCGACGGCCTCAGCCCGTCGCCGGCGACGATCTACATCGACGACGCCGAGATCCGCCGCTGATCTGTCGGTTCCGAGGCGACGTCGCCGTTCCTGCGCCGGCCGTCACTGTTGTCGACGAGAAGGAGACGGATTCTTACGGTCTCTCGCACGTGCCTGTAGAGCGCGAAGACGAAGAGTGAGAGCCCAACCAGCTCGATGATCTCCTCGAACGAGGTGATCGTCGCGTAGGTGCCGTTGTCCTGTCCGACGCGATCGGTGTACCAGCCACCCAGCAGCTCGAATCCCAACGCTCCCGATACGTAGATGACGCCGGCGGCGAGGAAGAGCATTCCCGTCCGCCTCGGGAGGTCGAGAACGAAGCGTCTGTAGATGAGGGCGACGATGACAACGGCGATGATTCCGGGTATCACCCACTGGAATCGCAGGACGCCCCCGATGTCGCCCACACCCGGAGCGCCCCGGTGCTCGTGGATCGAGGAGCTCTCGTCGATCGACAGGTAGATGAAGATCGCCGAGAGGGCGATCCAGTGACGGCCGTACGGCACCCCGGCGCGCCGTACGGCGATGCCGATCAGGACGAGCAGGGCCGCGCACGCGGTCAGCAAGGTCGACGCGAACCATGTCGGCACGTTGTTCTCGAGATCCAGCGTGAACAGCTCGACGAACGTCGCGCTGTGGAGCCGTTCGTTCACCGCGTCGACATGCGTCATCGCCACGGCGAGCACGCCTGCCGCCGCGAGAGCAACCGTTAGAGCTAGCAGGACACCGAGAAGTGCTCTCGGAGATACGCCCAATCGACGCTGCAACCGACCCCCCCTGTCTGGTCACGCCTCTAGTCGGATCGTAGGGCGCGCGCGAGGCGTTGCCAAGGGGGCGCAAGGCGTGGTCGCTGGCTACGGATTCTCGAGGATCGATGCGAGTCGCTCGACGAAGGCCGACTGAGCGGGGTTCAGCAGGCGCTGGGCCTCCTGGAGCGAGCACCATCGGACCTCGTCGAGCTCGGGGAACTCCTCGATGCGGCCCGAGCGCGGCGGCCACTCGAGCTCGAACGTTCCGCAGCTCAAGGCCTCGGGGTCGAGCTGGCCTTCACAGGCCCAGGCGATGACGACCTTTCCAGCCTTCTGGCGAACGTCTCCAAGCGCGGTGCAGACGGCCGCGTCGATCTCTGTCTCCGTTTCCTCGGCGAACTCGCGAACGGCCGCCGCGAGCGGATCCTCATTCTCTTCGAGCTCACCCTTCACGATCGACCAGGCCCCTTCGTTCTTCTTCGCCCAGAACGGCCCGCCCGGGTGCCCAATGAGCACCTCGAGTCCAGCGTCCACGACGCGGTAGAGGAGGATCCCGGCGCTTCTGGACACGGCCGGACGGTACCGGGCCGCCGCGCACCAGAGTGGCCGCATCCGGCTGCCGTGCACGTCGGCCGGTGCGCATCCGGGTGTCACCCGCCCCTCGACCGAGTGAACCTGCGCGTACCCCCTTAAGGGGGGATGCCGCTCCCCCATTAGATCCCCCACGATGACCCTAGACCCCCGGCCTAGTCCCGGCCATCACCCTTCAGGAGGCAGCATGCGGCGATGCACCACCTTCCAGTCACTATTCACCGGCTCAGGGCCACGAAGCACCCGAAGCGCGCGTAGCGCTCCAGCGTCGCACCACACGCGCCTCAGCCGCGCGGCCCTTCGCAGCCAGCGCGGCGTGTCACTCCTGACGACGACGGGTTTCCTTGCCATCCTGATGATCCTCGGCGGGGTCGGTGTCCATTTCGCCAGCTCGAACACGCGTACGGTCGACCGCTCGATCACGCGCGTCGAGGCCGTCACGGCTGCCGAGTCCGGGGTGAACTTCGCGCGGGCCACACTCTGGCAGGCCGCCGACCCGACCGATCCGAACGCTGTGCCGCCCCAGACGGTGACGCAGGACGGAGCCACGATCAGCTATTCCGGCAACTACGACAGCGTCAGCAAGATCTGGACGCTCAAGGGCGTTGCCCAGCTCCCGAGCGAGAACCCCGGCGCCCCCCCGGTGCAGCGGACTGTCACCTCGCAGGTGAAGGTCGGCACCGGCATCACGCCGACTGACAACGACAAGCACGTCTGGTCGACGCTGTACGTTGACGACTGGCAGGCCTGCACCGAGGTCACCCATGACGCCGTGATCGGCGTCGAGATGGACGTGCGCGGTGATCTCTGCCTCGAGGACACCTCGCAGGTCACTTCCGAGGCGGGCAAGGTTCAGGTCTGGGGCAAGGTCGACATCAGCGACTCGGGTCACGTCGGCACCAGCGCCGACCCGCTCGCCGAGCTTCACGTCGCCGGCGGCTGCCGCGACGATGGCGGCTCGTTCAATACGCCGTGCACCGCGGCCGACAGCACCTACGCGACCACCTTCTCGGACACGCCCGAGAACCTCACGATGCCGCCGATGGATCTCGCCCACTGGTACGCCAACGCCAAGCCGGGCCCGCTCTTCCCCTGTAACAACGGGACGAGCCTGCCGCCCGGCATCGTGTTCGACAACAACACGACTCTCGACGAGTCGAACGCCACGTTCGAGTTGACCACGCTCCTGCCCTACGACTGCCAGTTCTGGGAAGCCGGTCAGATGGTCGGCCGGATCGCCTGGACTGGCGGCAACGTTGGCAAGCTCACGATCATGGGCACCATGTTCTTCGACGGTGACATTCACGTTCGCGCGAACTCGGGTGTGAGGGCTGACTACGACGGTCAGGCCACCCTGTACACCAGCGGTGAGATCGAGGTCCAGGAGGACGTCTGGCTCTGCGGCGTCGCTGCCTGCGACGGCACCTGGGATGTCCAGACCGACGCGCTCGTGCTCGTCGCCGACGGCGACGGTTGGCACCAGGGAATCGACGTCGAGTACGACGCCAAGTTCCAGGGCGGTGCCTACTCACTGACCGAGATCGACGTGTCCCACAACGGTGAGTTCTGGCGCTCGGGGATCACCCGCCGCATCGAGTTCATCAACGGCACGAACTTCAGGCACGTCCCGGGCGGGCAGTTCCCGGTCTTGCCGGGCGCGCCGCAGACGCCGACGATCGGCACGACGCTCGAGAACGTTCCGGGCAGCTACACGGTTATCAACGGCTAAGCCGCGAACCGGGGTGCGGCACCTCCCTCGACCGGGGGAGGATGCTGCGGGCGCGACGAATCACGATGCGGGCATGCGGCTCCACGTGACGCGACGCGTGCGCTCCTGGCGCGACGGGCTGGGCGACGTCTCGGCCAGACTCGGAGACGAGCAGGGCGTGTCACTCATGGTCACCATGGTCATCCTCGTGGCGGTGCTGGTGCTCGGCGGTGCTGCTGTCAAGTACTCGACGTCGAACGCGCGCAGCGCCGATCGCTCTGCGATTCGCAGCGAGGCGATCGCGGTCGCCGAGTCGGGCATGAACCTCGCCCGCGCCACGCTCTGGGAGGTGTCCGACCCGACCGACCCAAGCGCCATTCCCCAGCAGTCGGTGTCGATCGGCGGTGCGACAGTGACGTACGAGGGCACGTACGACGCAGTCAGCGAGATCTGGACACTCAGCGGTACGGCGTACGTGGAGAGTGAGAACCCTGGAGCTGCGCCAGTCCAGCGGACGGTCCAGTCGCAGGTTCAGGTGACGGCGAGCGGAGGGCCGACCGAGAACACCGAGGCTGCCTGGTCGACGGTCTTCGTCGACGACTGGGACGTGTGCACTGACATCACAGACGGCGCCGTCATCGAGATCGAGATGTACGTTCGCGGCGACCTGTGCATGGAGGACGACGCTTTCATCAGCCACCTTGCTGGCAAGGTCCAGGTCTGGGGCAATGTCGATCTCTACGACAACGCCCAGATCGCGACGAACACGGACAAGCTGCCGGAGCTGCACGTCGCTGGCGGCTGTCGAGACGAGTCCGGTAGCGGGGCGTTCCATGCGCCGTGCACGCCCGCCGACAGCACCTACTCGCAGACGTTCTCGGATGCGCCCGAGAACCTGACGATGCCGCCGATGGATCTTGACCACTGGTACAACAACGCCAAGCCGGGCCCGATGTTCCCGTGCAATAACGGGACGAGCCTGCCGCTCGGCGTCGAGTTCGACAACGACGGCATCTCGAACGAGTCGAACGCGACCTTCGAGCTGACGACCGTCTTGCCGTATGACTGCCAGTACTGGGAAAGCGGTGTCATGGTCGGCCAGATCGCCTGGTCCGGCGGCAATGTCGGAACGCTCTCGATCATGGGAACCGTGTTCTTCGACGGTGACATCCATGTTCGCCCCAACGCAGGAGTACGGGCTGACTACGACGGTCAGGCCACTCTGTATACGAACGGCGAGATCGAGGTGCAGGAAGACGTCTGGCTGTGCGGCGTCGCGGCCTGTGACGACACCTGGGACGTCGACAACGATCTGCTCGTGCTCGTCGCCGATGGAGACGGCTACCACGAGGGGATCGACGTCGAGTACGACGCCAAGTTCCAGGGCGGCGCGTTCTCGCTGACCGAGCTCGATGTCGCCCACGGCGGCGAGTTCTGGGGCTCGGCAATCACGCGCCGCGTGGAGTTCGTCGATGGCACGGTGATCAAGCCGGTGCCGGGCGGTGTCTTCCCGATTCTCGAGGGCATGCCGCAGGAAACCGGCGGCGAGCCAACGCTCGCGAACATCCCGGGCAGCTACACCGTCATAAACGGGTAGCCGCTTCGCCACTACCTTGCGAGAACGAGTAGCCGCTGCGCGGCTACCTTGCGAGAACGGCGTACGCCGTTCCCGAGGCTTAGCGCTTCTTCGGCGTCGCCAGGGTTAGGCGGCGCACGAGTGCGGGGATGGCTCCGTTCTCGTCGGAGCCGCGCAGTACGAGCCTGACGCCCTTCAGGCGCTTGCTTCGCGCTGCGGCCTTGCGCGCGGGTTTCGTCAGCGGAGCTCTGATCGTGCGAGTCGTGTTCGCCGGAATCGTGAACTTCTTTCTGGCGAGCGTCACGTTTCGCTTGGCGGCGCTCGTGGTCAGAAGGCGCTGGCCTAGCCGGGCCTTGGCCACGAGGCTCAGCCGGCATGGACCATCGGTGCTGGTACAGCGGACGCGCGTTTGCAGTTGCGGGGGCTTGCGGGGCGCCTTCACGAGCTTGACGCGCTTCGCGGTGAGTGACGCCTGCGTTTTGGGCGGATCGGTGGACTGAGGCGGAGTCGATGCCGGCGGATCCGACGCTGGTGGATCCGAGGGCGGTGGATCCGACGGTGGCGGGTCTGAAGGCGGTGGATCGGCGGGCGGCGGGTCGGGATCCGCGGCCGCTAGCGTGATCGTTCCACTCATTCCTAGAGCCTCGTGCCCGGGAATGCTGCAGTAGTAATCGTACTGGCCTGCCGAGAGGTTGAAGGTGTTGCTGGCCGAGCCACCGCTTCCCGCGTTGCCCGTCGTCGGGTCGGGGCCCGACGGCGTTCTGATCGTGAAATTGTGGAACCCGCTGCTGACGTTCATCGTCACCGTGAAGGGTGTGTCGGCCGTCGCCCCGAGCGTCGTGGGCGAGAAGGAGAAGCTGCCAGCCGTGACGTTCAGCCCGCCGCCGCCAGCCTGTGCGTCCCCTAGGCCGTAGCGGCCCTGGAGCACGGCGAACGAGCCGCCGAGCGCCACGCTCACCAGCACCAAGATCGCGATCCGAAAGCCTCTCTGCCGCATACGCGAAATTCCCCCTCGCCTGTCCTACGCATCGTGACAGGAAACGGATCTCGACTCGCGGCCGCGGCGCGGGCCGGGCCGACCGCAGCGGCCGGGCTAGCGGTCCTTGAACACCGAGATCGAGCCGGCGTACTCCGAGACCCAGACCTGGCGCGTGGCGTTGTCGTAGGTGATGCCGATCGGGAACGCGTTGGTCGGCAGCGTCTGCAGCACCTTCATGTCGCGTGTGCGGATCTTGCTCACGGTGTTCGAGCGGTAGTTGACGACGTAGAGCGACTGCCCGTCGTCGGCGATCGTCATGCTCCGAGGCGCTCTGCCTGTCTGGACCGTCTGTACGACGCGCCCCGACGCCGTATGCACCTTCGCGACCGCACCGTCGGCGTTTAGCGTGATGTAGAGGAAGTTGCCGCGCGGCCCGAGCACGATATGGCGCGGGCTCGTGCCGACGCCACGCAGCCAACGGATGTGCTTCGTCTCGATGTTGACCCTTGCGATATCTCGGCTTCCCATCAGCGCGACGTAGGCGAAGCGACCGTCGCCGTCGATCGCGATCCCGCGCGGATAGCGGCCGAGCGGAATGCGCGCGCTCTGCCGCCCTCGCCTCGTGTTGATCACGCTGAGGTCGAAGGAGCACCAGTTCGAGACGAGCACACGGGCGCCGTCGGGCGTAACGGCGAGGAACTTGGGAACCGCCCCGACCCTGATCGCCTGATCGATGCGAAGCCGCTTGGTGTCGACGCGATAGACGAAGCTGCGGTCGACGCCCGAGGCGGGAGTGCAGGTGTCGGTGCCCTCGCGGCCGAAGCGGGCGCCGTACATCGCGTAGTTCGAGACGTAGGCGTAGGCGCCGTCCGGAGTGAAGGCCGCCTCGACCGGGGCGCCGCGGGCGTGGCCGAGCTGGCGGTGGCCGAAGCGAGCGAAGTCGACCGTATCGTCGATCGTGCGCAGGAGCCGAAAGCGCCGGTCGTAGACGGTGATCGTGTGCCGGTACATCATGTTCTGCGCGAAGAACAGCCCGGTCTGCGACGCGACGACAGACTTTGGCGAGATCGCACCGGTGATGCGTGTGACGAACTTCAGGCGCCTCTGCGAGGAGCGCTTGCCGTCCTCACGGGCGCGGGCTTCCCGGCGAGGGCGGGCTCGCTGTGCGTCGCCCGGGCGCGGCGTGCTCGGCGCGCCCGCATGCACATGCGCGGCGAGCTCGAGCGCCGGGCCCGACACGCCGGCTTGCGAGGAGCCCGTCCTGACGACGGTGGCCGCGGGTAGGACGACCGCGGCGACAGCGACCACCGCGAGCACAGCCAGAACACGGATCCGAGCCGATCCCACGAAGGAGCGTTCGCGGGCCTAGCGCAGGCTCCTTGTCGGGGTAGACCAGAGATGTCCGCCACGCCGTGCTGCCGGCGCGCGCGCACGCCGCTACGACTCAGCAGCCGCCCTGGACGATGTCGGCGTCGGGCCCGTTCTTCGAGTAGGTGTGCGAGTTGACGGTGGCCTCGATGCAGTAGGTCGTAGGGGCGAGGGTGGGGAAGACGATCGGGGCCAGACCCGCGTCGTAGCTAGCCGTAAGCACGGCGTAGGACATCCCGACGTACGTGTCGTTGTCCGAGAAATACAGCTCGATGGCCGGAATCGCGGCCCGCACGTTCGCCTGTGCCGCTGCGTCCCGCCCACGTCCCTGATAGGTGAGGAACGAGGGGATCGCGATGCCGGTCAGGATCCCGATCACGATGATGACGACGAGCAGCTCGATCAGCGTGAAGCCGGCCTCATGGTGCGTTCGATCCACGCCGCGCGCAGCCGTATTGGGGGCGGGCAGGCGCACCCTCGTGCCATCGGGTGCAAATAGTGATGTCTCCTCCCCCAAACGGGGGAGCACTAGGCCACGGCGGCCGGCAGGCCGGCGGAGCGAGGCCGGCCGCTACCCGTGCCGATTGCCGAGCCAGTAGACCGTGTCGAGCGCGCCCGAGCGGGCGGCGGAGGGAGCGCAAAGAACACCGCGAGCCGTCTTGAGAAGCAGGTTCGGCAGCGAGGCCTCGTCGCTCGGGCGGCGGAAGAACGATCGCCAGACGTAGCCCGCTTTCTCTCGCGCCGTCTGGGCCGAGAGCAGTGCCAGAAGGAAGAAGAAGGGCGCGCGCAGGTCGCGGTGTCTCTGCATCTCCTCAGAGCCGTAGCGAGCCCATTCGAACAGCCTCGGCTCGGAGGTGTCGTCCGCCAGCGAGAAACGCTCTGCGAACATCGAGCGCGCGTCGGCCTCGAGCAGCGCGCCGACGTGCGTCAGGCTCGCCGTCGCGCAGGCGTCCACCCCGGACGCACGGATCACCTGTCCGAAGCGGTTCCAGTCCACACGCGAAGACAGCTGCTGCAGTGGGCCGACCAGCCCGCAGAGACCGAACAGGCGATCCTTGCCGGACGCAGCCGACACGATGCACCAGACGAGCAGCTCCTCGGCAGCCAGGGCACGAATCGTCACCCGCGCCTCCGGCTCGGCTCGCCTGTGGGAGTCGCGGCGCAGTCGCGCCGAGACGGTCTCGCTCGCCCGCCGGCTTTTGCTCTGCGCCGTAGGCAGGGTCAGCTCCCCGAGGTCGCTGACGACGTCAACGTGCACGGCGAGGGCCACGGCCTGGTCGGCCAGAGCGGGGTCGCGCGCACTGATCGCGCACTGCTTCACGAGCCCGGCGCTCGGCCCGAGATGTTCGTACCCGAGCGTGCGAAGGACATCGCCCATCAGGTCGGCGTCGGTGTCGAGCACGACCGCCTCGATCGCGCCGAATGGAGCAAGCTGGTCGTCGGGAAACACTCGCGGCGAGCGCTCCGCCGCGAACGCGATCAGGTGGCCACCCTGAGCTCTGAAGCTCGAGGCGACGCCGTCGAGCTCAGCGGCGACCCGCATTGCCTGCACTGCCTGCGAGCGGACCAGCGTCTCGAATCGGGCCATCGCCTGCTCAGGCGGCTTCGCCGCACGGTCGATGTGGTCGAGCGACTCGTGCAGCGGACCAAGGTTCGAGAAGAGCGGCCCGAACAGCGAGCCCTGGAAGTACGCAGGCTCGAGCTCGGCAAGCATCTGATCGGGCGCGCCGACGCCGAGCAGCCTCTCGGTGAGATGGAGCGTGTAGTAGACGGGTGAGCTCGCGCCGTGGGAGCGCGTCAGGTCGAGGAGCTCGTCCCAGTCGAGCGATGTGGCTCGCGTGCGCAGCAGCTCGGCGATGTCGCAGAGCAAGATCAGCTCGCCGAATGTATGGCCCTCGGCGTGCAAACAGAGGTGGAACAGCATGTCCTCGTCTGACGGGGCAAGCACGCACGACCCGTGTTCGGTGCCAAGCTCCAGCCGGCGAGCACGACGCCACATGCGCTCGACGTCGTACGTGAAGGCGCCGTCACCGTGGAGATCCCACTCGCGCTGGGCAACGTTCCATTGAAGGTCGACCCACAGCTCGTCCGCGGCGCGGCGAAAGTGCCGGCCAACGCTGTACTTGCGCGCATACCGACCGGCGCCTTCGAGCACAGGGGCGAAGCCGAGCTCGACCAGGCATTCGCCGGCGCGTTCGTAGTGCTCGTGCCGAACAAGCAGGTCGATGTCGCCGATCGGTCTCAGCGAGGGGTCTGGATAGACCTCCCGCGCCAGGGTCAGATCCTTCAGGGCGATCGTCTCGACGCCGGCGTCGCCGAAGCTCGCGGCGATCGTCGAGAGCTGCGCGTAGACGTGATCGACTCGCGCGCCGGCCGCCGAGCGCAGCTTGCCGAGCTCGTCGCGAGCCGTGCGGAGCGTGCGCTCTGCCTCGGTCTCGCCCTCCGCCTCGGCTGTGCCCGGTCCGAGCGCGGTTTCGAGCCCATGGTGTAGTAGCGGTGCAACCGCGTGGCGGGTCGCCACGGTGACCAGGTAGTCCCAATCGAGGGGCGCCCGCACGAGATCCACGATGTGGCGGCGCTCGTCTTCGGTGACCGCGACCCGCGAGGCGCACAATATGAGCTGTTCCTCCGCGCCCAGGTTCGTGTGCTCCGTACCGGAGCGGCTGTCGAGTAGATCGGCAGGTCTCACGAGCCCGTTCGCGCTCCGTCGAGACGCGCTGCGCGGCGAAACAGCGCAACGTCCTCGGTCGAGAACGCCCGCAGCAGCAACACGAGAGCGACATAGGAGAGTGCGGCCATCGGGATCACCAGCCAGAGCTGGAGCCACGAGACGAGGAGCCAGGTCAGCCCAGCCATCGCGGCGGTCGCGAGAGCGAAGCGCTGTCCGAGCTTGCCGACTGCAAGGCGGACGCCGTCGCGGCGCACCAGCACGAGCAGGGCGGCGTTGTAGAGCGACAGCGACACGAGCGCCGATATCGCGGCTCCGATCGCGCCCCAGACGAGCACGAGCCCGACCGTGCCTGCCAGCCGTATGGCGGTGCTGGCGGCCAGCATGCGGAGAACGTCGCCCTGGCGGTCGCGCGCAACCAGAACGCGCCAGAGAACCGAGTTGATCGAGAACACGGGAATGATCAGCGCGAGAATCCGCAGCGCGTCGACGGCGGCGTCGAACTCGCGCCCGAACAACAGCCAGATGATCGGCTCGGCCGCAACCAGGAGGCCCGCGCTCACCGGCAGCGTGACGGCGAGCAGGTACTTGATCGCCTTCTCGGGGATGACGGTGAAGTCGCGCTCACGATCGACGAAGGCGCGCGAGAGCACCGGGAAAACGTTGATCATGAACGTCTGCGGAATGATCTGCCACACCGTCACGAGCCTGAACGCAGCGACGTAGAAGCCGACCTCTGCCGAACCGCTGAGCATCGCCAGGATCAGAAGCTCGGGTTGCGAAAACACCGCCGCCAGCACGGACATCCCCGTGAAGGCCCGCAGGCGTTTGACGAGCGCCCAGCCGGTCTCGCGCCGAAAGGGCGCGCGGATCGGCGCAATGTGGCGGCGGATGAGCCAGAAATAGGCGACCATCGTCAGCCATTGGAGGCCCACGAAAACGCCGAGAAGGCTCGAGACCCCCTGGCCGCTCGCGATCAACGCCGCAGTTGCCGCGATGGTTGCCGTGGCGGCGACGAACGTCACGACGGTCTGGAACTCGACGCGCTGATGTGCGACGAACACCGACTCCTGAATGATGCGAACGGTGCCCGGAATGATCGCCAGCGTCACGATCAGGAAACCGTTGCGCACCGCCGGCTCGAGATCGAACCAGGGCACGATCGCCCAGGCGAGCGCGACGATGACGCCGGCCACGACGGCCGCGATCACGCCGAGATGCACGAGGTAGCTCGTCGTCCGCTCGCGCTCGCGCGCGATGTCGCGGACGAGCATATTCGCAGCACCGAGCTCTCCGGCGATCGCAAAGAGGCCATAGAATGCGATCGCGCCGGCGTATACACCAAGCGCCGAGGCGCCGAGCGAGCGCGCGACGAGGAAGATGAGCACGATTCCGCTGATGCGCTCGGCGATGCGAGCGAGCGTCAGAAAACCTGTGTTCCTGAAGATCTGGCGCGCCTGACTCATGCCGTCAGGCCACGTGCAACGGTCGCTCGCGGGCCATCCACTCGGATGTGGCCAGCCGCACGCTCGCGAGCACCCTCTCGGGCGGATCGCAGGCGTCGATGATCACGGTTTCCCTCGCCTCGGGCAGCTCGTCGAGAAGCTGCTCTCTCCTGCGCTGCAGCGCCTCGACGTCGACGCCGCCGCTGCGCGAGACGAGCGCGTGGGGTGGAGCGTCGAGGAAGATGACGAAGCCCGGCCTCGCGAAGCACCGTCTGGCGAGCCAATGAAGCAGCCGGTCGTTGAACAGGGCCTCTGGCCGAGCTCCGCGCGCCGTCTCGAAGTAGACGTGGCGGTCGTAGACGACGACGTACCCGCGCAGTTGATACAGGCCTGAGAGCAGATGGCGAAATGCCTGCTCGGCGAAGCGGTTGACCGTGCGGGCCGTCGCCAGCAGGCCGCCCCGGCGATCGACCAGGTTGGCCATGGCGTCGGTCCGTGGCGCCGTACCCGGAGAGCCCTCGCTCCTGCCGCGGCGCGCCCGCTGCCGTAGGTAGCGAGCGAAGCGCGTGGTCGGCAGGGCGGCGTTCGCCGACTCGATGTTCAGTCCCATGTAGAGGTAGCGCATCTCGTCCGGCGCCGACGCGACGAGGCGCTTGGCCGTCGTCGTTTTCCCGGATCCCTTCAGGCCGATGAAAGTGATGGTTGCCACAGGGATGCGCGACAGCGGGACTCCATCTGGG
The DNA here is from genome assembly GCA_965223695.1 of Gaiellaceae bacterium. Lineage (GTDB taxonomy): Bacteria > Actinomycetota > Thermoleophilia > Gaiellales > Gaiellaceae > JAUVPB01. The sequence goes on from CBDCXJ010000049.1 coordinate 36,685, forward strand.
CGAAGAGCTGCTCGAAGTCGACGGGGTAGGGATGGGTGACGAGGTACGTGTCCTTGCCGGCGAGTGCTTCGTTGAGCATCGAGGCCTCGCGCTCCGTCGCGCTCTCGAGGAGCTCGTTCCGGGCGTGCGGAAACGCAAAGCGATAGGCCGCGTAGTAGCCGAGCAGCTCAGCTCGCTCGTACGCGAGCGCGTGCGACATTCTCTCGGCGAGCTCTGTCGGTTCGATCGGCGACACCTCGGTGTCGGCGCCCGCGTGACTGTGCACAAGGAAGACCGTCTCTGGCGACGTCGTGCGGCCGAGCTCGAGGTCGGGAAAAACCGTGCGCGGGTCGGCCTTGATTGCGCGCTGCTTTCTGAGTCGGGGCAGACCGCGAGCAAGCAAGGTCATCGCGAATGTCGATCGCAGCCGCCCCCTGGCAAGTCGACGGTGAGTGGCATCGACCAGCCCGATGCCCGCGAAGAACGCCCTTCGAGCCAGACCGACCCGGGGCAGAAGCTCGCCGACGTGCGGGAACTGCCAGTCCTGGATCGTCAGAGGCGAGGGAACGCCGAACATCGCCTGACCGTCGCGCGCAAGGATCACCCACTCGTCGCCGAGGTAGCGAGCGCCGTTCCTGGCGAACGCAAACAGCGACTCGGTCTTGCCGCCGTATGCCCAGCCGGCCACGAGGACACCTGCTCCCTGGTACTCGAACGCCGCCGCATGCAGCGGGACATGTCCCTTGCGCAGCATCGTCAGGCGGATCGCGTCGAACAGCAGTGGGCATCTGCGCACGCCGCGATAGCAGGTGATCGTGCACGGTTGGCCAAGCTCGCCGAGCGGAACGCGCGCCTCGACCTCGCCGGTGAGGCGATCGAGCACGTAGAAGCCGTCTTCGTCGTAGGCCGCTTCGTTCAGGCCGATGTAGCGGACATTGTGTGGTGCGCGGGCATCGGTGAATCGAACCGTAAGATCCGGCACTTCCGGGCCCACCGGCAGAGGCTGCCCGAAGCGCTGGGCGATGTCGTCGATCGTCTCGCATGGCGCGTCGAGGAGCCGTAGCCGGACCAGGCCCTGGAGCTCGATGTCGACACTTCGTGCGCCCGATCCGGGTGCGGCGACGGCGCGTTTGCCCCGCTCCTTCGCGCTGAGCAGCAGGCGCCCGGCGCGGAGCAGGTCTGCGAAGTACGGCGCCGGGTCTCGCCACGACCAGAGCGCGCGCGCCTTGCGTCCACGTAGCGACGCTACCCACCCGCGTAGCGACAGGTTGCCGTTTCGCCACGCGTGCGCGCTCGAGAGCACGTCGCGGCGAAACCACACCCACTTCGTGCCCCCGTACTGCTGCTCGCGGTTCTCCGGCAGCGGGAGACCGGCCAGGTCGCAGTACATCGTGTACATCATCTCGACGCCGCTCTTCTC
>CBDCXJ010000050.1:0-37286 GCA_965223695.1 Gaiellaceae bacterium
GGCGGCACGCACCAGCCCGACATCAAGGTGATCCGCCCGATCTTCTGGGGTGGCCACCCGGTCGCGTTCGGCATCTCCTGCGGCCACTGGCCCGACGTGGGCGGACCCGTTCCCGGCACCTTCAACCCGCACGCGACCGAGTGCTACGGCCGAGGGTCTTCGCATCCCGCCGACACTCCTGCACGACCAGGGCCGCCCGGTGCGCTCGGCCTCGAGCTAATCCGCTCGAACGTGCGCGTCCCCGAGGAGCGAATGGCCGACCTGCTCGCCCAGGTGCAGGCAACCGAGCTGATGGAGGAGCGGCTGCTCGAGTACATCGAGCGCTTCGGCTGGGACGTCGTCAACGAGGCGATCACCACCCAGATGGACCGGAACGAGCAGCTCCTGCGCGAGGGCATCGCCGCTCTCCCGGATGGGGTGTACGAGTTCGAAGACTTCGGCGACGTCGACATCATGCATCCCGACCAGCCGCGCATCCGGGTGGCGACGAGGTTGATCATCGAGGGCGATCAGGTGACAGTCGACTTCACCGACTCCGACCCGGCGCCGCGCGCGCCCTTCGGCTTCACCCGGCCCTCGCTGCTCTCGGCGGTCTACGACGGGACGATGCACTGCTTCCCGCATCTGATCCCGCTCAACCGCGGGATCACGAGATCGATCGAGGTCGTCTCGACTCCCGGCTCGTGCGTGCACATCGTCGAGCCCTCACCCGTCCTCGGCTTCGCCTCCGGCGCCTACGAGAAGGTCGCGGCAAGCGTCATGGCCTGCTGGGCGCAGGCGTTCGCGACGGTTGACCCGCGGCGCATGCATGCCGCAACGATCAACCTCGCCAACCTCGCAATGGGCGGCGACCACCCCGATACCGGGCTTCCGTTCGTCTCCTACCTGTGGAACGAGGGCGGCCAAGGCGCGCGAAGCTACAAGGACGGCAACAGCTTCCAGCTGATGATCTTCATCGGCGGCGCGACCAACCAGCCGATCGAGGTGCTCGAGCGGCTCAACCCGATGCGCGCGCTTCGGTGCGAGGCGGTGGGGACCTCATGCGGCCACGGCAAGTTCCGAGGCGGGTTTGGGATCAACCGCTCGTTCGAGGCCACCGGCGACATGACGCTCACGATTCACGGCGATCGCGCCGAGGTAACGCCGTTCGGGCTGGCCGGCGGGCTCAACGCCGGCCCGAACATGCTCGTCCTCAACCCGGGAACCGACGACGAGCAGGATCTCGGCATGCACGCTGTCCGCGTACAGGTCAAGAAAGGCGACCGGATCCTCTACCGCTCGAACGGTGGCGGCGGCTTCGGGCCACCCTTCGAGCGCGCCGTCGAGGCGGTTGCCCAGGACGTCAACGACGGCCACATCAGCACCCACCTCGCGCGGGATGTCTACGGCGTTGCACTGCGCGAGGACGACGGCGCCTATGTGGTCGACGAGGACGAGACCCGAGAGCTACGTCGCGCCGGGCCTGCCGAGCCCGAGGTCGGCTACGGCCCGGGCCAGCTCCACCCGATGGGCCGAAACGTCACCATCGGCCTCCCAGGCGCGCGGCGCGACGCCTCGTAGCGCCTACTCCCGCACCCACTTGAGCTCCCACACCTCGGGCTCCTTCAGCCAGGGCGCCGTCGGGATGTACTGCTCGCCGAACTCCTGCGCCTTCGCCAGCGCCTCGGCCTCGTCGACGCCGAGGATCTTCTGGCCCTCCATGATCACGTCGCCGTTGCAGATCACCGTGTCGCACGAGCGGCCGGTGCCGTTGTAGATGAAGTTGTTCAGCAGGTTCTCGCGCACGGTCGGGATCCACTCGTAGGAGGTCAGGTCGAACAGCGCGACGTCAGCCTTCTTGCCGACCTCGAGCGAGCCAATCTCGTCCTCCCAGTTGAGCGCGCGGGCGCCGTCGATCGTCGCCATCTCGACGGCCTTGGGCATCTCCTCGGCCGACTTGAGCATGAAGAGATCGGGGTCGGGGAAGATCATCGGGTGGCGCGCCTCAGCGTGCGCGGTCGAGACGATGTACATGTCGCGCACCAGGTCGTGGCAGGTCCCGGTCGACGACTCGTCGTTGCCGATTGCGACGTTGATCCCGGCCTTGACGTACTCGGGGATCTTCCCGCGGCTCGACACTGCCGAGTAGACGCCGTGCAGCGAGGATCCGGGCACATGCACGACGTTCGAGTCGGTCTCGTAGAGAGCGATCAGCTCGCTCGCATCAGTCCAGGCCATGTGCGCGGCGAGGAAGTTCCGCCCGGTGACGCCGTTGTGGTGCAGGTACTCGATGTCGCGCATGCCGAAGCGTTTGCGGGTCATCTCGACCATGTCGTGACTGACCGCCGCATGCGTCTGCACGCCGACCTCGTAGCCGTCGGCGAGCTTCTTGACGCCCTTGCAGAGCTCCGGCGAGCAGTTGCAGACCTGCTGCAGGTCGAGCCAGGTGCGGACGCGCCCGTCGGCCGCGCCGTTGTAGTCATTGATGAACTTCTCCGAGCGCTCGAGGCACTGTTCGGTGTTTTCCTGGAGTCGATCGATCAGGTCGGTGAAGGCGTCGTAGGAGGCGTAGTCGGACTTGGTCGCCGTGTGGACATCCATCAGGTCGCGCGCCAGCACGGCGCGCATACCGATGTCCGTGACAGCCTTGACCGGCGAGGCCTCCAGGGTCTGGATCGTTCCGCAGTCCGACACCGTCGTCGTCCCGGTCTTCAGACACGCCAGCAACGAGACAAGCGCCGCGTAGTAGTAGCTCTCGTCGGTGAGCGTCCCGTAGGTGTAGGAGAAGTAGCGCTCGCACCACGGCACGACCGGCACGTCGTCGATCAGGCCCTTGTCGTAGCAGGACTCGAGGTGGATGTGGGAGTTGATCAGCCCGGGCGTGACGAAGCGCTCGCTGCCGTCGACGACCTTGGTCTCGGGCCCGACCCACTCCTTCTCGAGCTCGGCGTTCGGTCCGATCGCTGCGATCCGGTCACCCGAGATGGCGAGGCTCGTATCGTCGAGCAGCCGTCGCTGCGGGTCGACCGTGAGCATGAACTTCGCGTCCTTGATGTAGACACTGGCAGGGCCCTGAGCCATCGTCTTTCCCTTTCGTCAGCTGGCGGCTGAGACTGGCCGCGCGCGCGGCGTGCGGGTGCCACGCACGCGAGCAGTCTAGGACGAGATCGTCGGCAGCTAGGAACGCGTGAGCTCGAGCAGGTAGCTGGCCATCACGTTCTCGTCGCCGAGCCGAAGATGGTGCGCGTCTGAGAGCTCCTCGACGCGCGAGATCTGATCCTCGTTGCGCTCGAAGATCTCCGTAAACGGGAAGAATGCGAAGTCGACGACGCGCGCTTCGAGCCCGGCGCGCGTCGCCGCGTCGGCCGTTGCTCGCTGGCCCAGGATCGACAGCTGCATCAGGTAGGCGACACCGTCGGGCTCGAGCAGGCGCGGCAGCAGCCCGATCAGGTGGTCGAGCAGATTGCGGCCCCAGTAGTCGAGCGGCCGGTGGCCCGACGGCTCGCTGAACGGGTCAACGGGCATCTGATACAGGCTCGCAACCACCAGGTCATAGGTCTGCTGCGGCTCGAAGGTGTAGAGGTCGATCTCCGCACCGTCAACCCTGTCGGACACCCCGTTGCGAAACGCGTTCGCCAGTGTGTTCGCGACGGCCTGGCGCTGCACGTCCACTGCGTCAACCGACTCGGCGGCGTTGAGAGCGAGCTGGATCGCAAGCAACCCGCTTCCACACCCCACATCGAGGCACCGCTTGCCCTTGCCGATCTCGCTCTGCCACAGGTACTTCCAAACGAGGACGCTGCCCAGGCTCGGCGCGAAGACGTCGGGCTCGCGGATGATCTCGGGAAATGGGAGCGGAAACACGGGGCGCCCCTCGGCATCACTCCAGGGTTCAGCGGGGGTACTAGGTGTAGTTCCTAGCGACGTTGTTCGGTCGCGTGGCGGGTGGTTGTTTGCCGAGGGCGTTGTGTGGTCGTGTGTAGTTGTAGCGTTTGAGGTAGGTGGGTAGCGCGTTGGTGCGTTCGTGTGAGCTTCCGTAGATGCGGGGGTAGGCCCATTCGTTTTGGAGTGTTTGGATGAAGCGTTCGGCTTTGCCGTTGGTTTGTGGGCGGCCGGGTCGTATGCGGTGGTGTTTGATACCGAGTTCCTGAAGAGTGTTCTTGTAGGCGTCTGAGATGTAGCAGGAGCCGTTGTCGCTCATCAGTGCTTGGATGTGGACGCCTCGCTTTGTCCCGTTTCGCGGATTGTGGCAGGGGGGTTAGTGTCGGGCTCCTGGTGAAGGGAGCATCGAATGGCGTGTCCTCCGGTTTTTTCTGTTGAAGACAAGTTCAGGCTCGTTCTCGCGGTCGTCTCGGGTGGGATGACGTGTGCGGAGGCTGCTCGTCAGGGGAAGGCGAGCGAGCAGTCGATCTCGAATTGGAAGCGGCAGTTCCTCGAGAGCGGTAAGGCTGGTTTGGCCAATGCTGGCGCTGCGAGTGGTCCGAACGCGCGGGAGCGTGCGCTCGCGGCTGAGAATGAGGAGTTGAAGGCCGCGCTCGGCGAGGCACATGTCGAGCTGCGGGTGTGGAAGAAGAGCGCTGAGGGCCGGTTGGGGCCTACGAGGAGCTCGAGGTGATCCGCCTCGAGGAAGGGATGCCGACGACGCGTTTCGCGCGGCTGATCGGTGTGCCGGAGCGTTCGTACAGACGCTGGCAGCAGCGTGAGCGTGAGGGCCGTCCTGTGAAGGGGCCATGGCCGGCGCCCTCAGCGGACAGGGTTGAGCCGGTGGCTGTTGAGTACGCGGATCGTTTTCCGGCGTGGGCTCACCGCAAGGTCGCGATGTTGATGCGCGTCGATGGCCACCACGCTCCCGACTCGACTGTGCGCAGGGCGCTGAAGCGCACAGGGAGAGTGTTGCCCGTCGATTACCAGGCCGAGCGTCGCCAGCACGCCAAGGCGCGACGAGCGGCGTTCGTGGTGGAGCCGTCGGGTCCGAATCAAGTCTGGCAGCTCGACTTCACCGAGTTCGAGACCCGCCACGGCGGCACCTGGCGGATCGGTGGTGTCGCCGACTACTACTCGAAGCTCGAGCTCGGCTGGCATGTCTCCACCACGGCGAGCCATCGCGACGCGATCGAGACGCTCGAGCAGGCGATCGACGAGACCGAACGGCTAACCGGCCGGCCGCTGCGGGAACTGCTCGTCGACCACGTGAGCAGCGAGATTCGCCCGATAGCGCTCGTCACCGATAACGGGCCGTGCTTCAAGGCCGCTCGTTTCGCCGCCTACATCGAGAAGCGGCCGGAGCTGATCCACATCCGCACCCGGCGGAACTCGCCGAACCAGAACGGTGTCCGCGAACGCGCCTTCGGCTCCTTGAAATACGAGCACCTCTACAGACACGAGATCGACAACGGCTTCGACCTCGGACTCAAGGTCGAGAGCTACCGCCAGCTCTTCAACCAGATCCGCCCGCACGAAGGCATCGACATGCGCCGCCCACTCGACGTCCACCTCCAAGCCATCAACAACCATCAGACCATCAAGCTATCCGAGCCCGAACCCCTGCCACATTCGTGAAGCGGGACAGCTCAGCAAACCAGGTGAGGGCCCGGCGGAGGAAGCTGATGGCGTGTTGTTGTTTGAGTCGGTCGAGTACTTCGGCGTAGACGAGTCTGGTGTGGTCATCGATCATCACGTGCACGAATTCGTAGCCAGTGACGCCGATCTTGCGGCCGTTGACGCTTCGCCTGTCTTTGCTGCGCCGGTGTCCGAGCACACGGTGGCCGGCACCGCGAGCAGAGATCCGTGAGAGCCGTTTGATATCGACATGGACGAGCTCGCCGGGAGTGTCGCGCTCGTAGCGCACGATCGGCTCGGTCGGTTCCAAGCGCGAGCGTTTGCCGAGCCCGATCCGTTTCAACCACACACTCACCGTTGAGAGCGGGATCTTGAGTGCCTCGCTGATCTCGGCCGCGCTCATCCAAACCCGCCGAAGCGCCTCGATCGCACCAACCCGGTCGGCCGAGAGCCGGGCCGGAGAGCGTTTCGGCCGCGAAGAACGATCAACCAGCTCTACGTCGCCAGCCCGATAGCGCGCAAGCCACTTCCACACCGTCCGCGGACTACAACCCGCGGCCTCCGCCGCCTCCAGGACAGTCCACTCCTGCTCGAGCACACGCCGACACATCAACAACCGACTACTCGGACAGGTCCGATGGTTACCGTGAAGTCTCATCCGGGCCTCCTTGACGCCAAGGGCTTCCAACACCCCTCAGCCTCCAGACAGGCCCGGATGAACAACCTCCTTAGGAACTACACCTAGGGACGCCGGTGACCTCGGGCGCGAGCTCGGGCAGAGGCCTGGTCCGGGGCCGTCCGGGCTCAGTCCCGGCCAAAGCCGCGCGTGCGGCCTCGATATGCGCGGGTGAGGTGCCGCAACAACCGCCAACGATCTGGGCCCCCTCCGCGCGCCACGCGAGCGCGAACTCGGCGTACTCGGCCGGCCCGACGCGCTCGTCGAAGCGCCAGCCGCCCTCCGCGCCGTAGCCGAGGTTCGGATACACGCCGAGCGGCAGGTCGGTGAAGTCGCGCAGCCACGGCAGCATCGCGTCGAGGTGATCTGCCGGCAGGCAGTTGATCAGGAGCGCGTCGACGCCCAGCTGCTCGAAACGCTGCGCCGCCCGACCGAACTCGTCCCCCTCTAGTCCGCCCCAGTGCTGCCCGTAGACGCCGCAGACGCCGTGACGGCAGCGCCGAAAGCTGAGCCACACCGGTAGCCCGGTCGCGATTGCAGCCTCGACGGCTTCGAAGCTGAGCCCCTCACGCAGCAGCGACATCGTCTCGAGCAGCAAGAGGTCAGGCGCCTCGTCCTCGAATACGCGCGCGAGCAGCCCAAGGGTCGAGAGCTTGTCGGCTGAATCGACGTCGCCGTTCAGGCTGAACGCCACGGCGCACTCGCCGCTGCGGCCGGCCTCGTCGATCGCCTGGCGAGCGAGCCTGATGCCAGAGCGGGCGACGTCCATCCAGTGAGTCGCCACACCTGACGCGCTCGCCTCGCGCTCCGGCGCCTCGAGGATCGCCCAGGTGTCGGTCGAGACGACGTCGCAGCCGATCTCGACGTAGGCGCGGTGCACATCGAGAACGGCGCCCGGGTTGTTGTAAAGCGCCCACGTCCCCCAGAGCTCGTCCTCCGCAGCGCTCGCCCGCACCGCTTCTGGATGCGTGCGCTCGATCTCGGTCGCCACGGCGCCGTCGAGGAGCACCGCCTCGCCAGCGTCGATCAGCTGCGTGAGGCGCTCATAGGCGCCGGCGCTCATGTCTCGGCCGTCGGCGTCTCGCCCAGGGCCGCGTTCACCGCCGGCATCACTTCGGTGGCCATCAGCTCCATCGAGCGCCGCGCGAGAGCTGGATCGACCCAGTCGTGACCGGCGTACACGAGCGTGCCAAAGTCGCCGACCCTCTCGCGCAGCTCGAGGATCTGCTCCGTGACGCTGGCCGGGGTGCCGTGGATGACGAGGGAGTCCATCACGTAGTCGTGGGTGACCTCCTCATCGGCCATGTCCCGATCGGCCTTGAAGAGATCAGCTCTGCCGTTGCCGATCAGCTTGCGCATCAGGCTCGCGTAGTAGTAGCCGTACGCGCCTTTCGGATCGGTCGCGTACGAGCGCGCGGTCGTGTCGTCGTCGGCGACGAACACGCTCCTGGCGACGCGCCAGTCCTCGGGTCTCGGCTCTCGACCGACCGAGTCACAGCCCTCAACGAACTTCGGCCAGTGCGACGCGGCCCAGACCGGCTGCAGGAAGTTCGCAGAGATGAACGACCAGCCCCGCTCGCCGGCGCGCGTGACGCTGCTCGAGAACGGCGACATCGACGCGACAACGATCGGCGGATGCGGTCGCTGCAGTGGCCCGAGGATCGCTCCCTGGCCGATCTCGATGTCCATCGTCCGCTCGGTGCTCACCGTCCAGAACTCGCCCTCGAGGTTGTACGGCGCCTCACCGGCCCAGATCGCGAGGACCTGGTCGATCGCCTCCTCGAACATTGCGCCGCGATCGGCGTCGAGGTTGCCGAAGACCTCCATGTCGGAGCGGAGACCGCCGGGACTGATCCCGAAGAGGAACCGGCCCTCGAGCAGGTGGTCGACCATCGCCACGTGCGCCGCCACGGCGGCCGGATGGGCGTTCGGCATGTTGACCGTGCCGCTGCCGAGCTTGATCTGCTTCGTGGAGTCGGCGAGGCTCGCGAGGAATGTCAGACACGAAGTGACCGTCTCGGCGAGGTCGGTGACGTGCTCGCCGACGAACGCCTCGGCGAAGCCAAGCTGGTCAGCGAGGACGATCGCCTCGCGGTCCTCTCGAAGCGTCTCGAGGTAGTCGCGCCCCGGCGGATGCAGGGGCATCATGAAGGTGCTGAGCTGCACCGCCTCGACTCCGGTTCGCGCTTCTGTGCTGCGTCGGGCGGCTAGAGCTCGTCGCGGACGATCTGTGCGCCGTCGGCCATCGCTTTCAGCTTCAGCTTGGCGACGATCCGCGGCAGCGCTTTCATCCCGCAGTCCGTCGTCAGGTAGACGCGCTCGGGCGGAACGTATTCGAGGATCTGGCGGATGCGCTCGGCAACCTTCTCGGGCGTCTCGATCATGCTCGTGCGGATGTCGATCACGCCGATCCCGACCTCCTTGTCGTCGGGCAGGTTCTTGAGCGCATCGATGTCAGCCATCTCGCGGTTGGCGAAGTCCAGTACGAACTGATCACAGTTCAGATCGAAGAAGTGCGGCAACACAGCCTCGTAGCCGTGCGAGAAAAGCCCTTCGAGCCGGTTTCCCCAGGCGTTGCCGTAACAGAAGTGCAGCGCGATCTTGGCGTCGACGCCGTCGAAGCACTGGTTGAAGACGTCGGCGATCCACTCGTAGTCCTTCTCGTCTTCGGTGAAGAGCGGTAGCCAGGCGCCGAGGTCCTCGAACTGCAGGAACTCGGCCCCTGCTTCGACCAGGTCCTTCATCTCCTGGTTGAAGGACGGAGCGATGGCGTAGCTCAGCTCCTTCGGGTCCTTGTAGTGCTCGTAGTAGACGTGCCAGGCGAGGTTGACCGGGCCGGCACCCACCGAGACCTTCATCGGTTTGTCGGTGTGCTTGCTCGCCAGCTTGTAGATGTCCGCGAGCCGGATTGGCCCGTGCGTGATCGGGCCGCTGTTGATGACGCCACCCCAGTCAGAGAGAAGGGTGATCTCCTTGGTCGGGTCATCGGCTCCGACGGCGGCCGGGTGCTCCTCCTTGGCGTCCTCGAAGCCGCCGAGACGCTCGTACCAGTACCAGCAAAACGAGCCGATCATGCCCACGTAGTCGTCGAAGTACATCTGCCCGTCGCAGACGATGTCGAGGCCGGCCTCTTCCTGATCGCGGATGACCGCCTGCGTGGCGTCGTCGTATGCCTCTTCATGGTCGGCGTGCTTGAACGCGACGCGTACGTCACGTCCGAGCAGCTGGTAGTCGAACCAGCGAGGCCTCGGGTACGACCCGACCATCGTCGTCGGGAGAATCGTGTCAACGACTTGCCTCGGCATTGCGTCCCTCCTGGTCTGCGGCCCAAAGCGGCCCGAGCTGGGCGACAATAGCTCAGTGCAGCTTCCGCTCGCAGGTGTGTTTGGCGACCCGGCCATGGCCGAGATCTTCAGCCCGGGCGCTGCCGTCGAGGCGTGGCTCGAGACAGAGCGGGCACTCGCTCACGCGCAGGCCGAGCTCGGGGTGATTCCGGCGGAAGCAGCCGTCGAGATCGAACGTGAAGCGATCGCCGACAAGATCGACCCTGAGCTGCTCCGAGACCGCATGGAGGTCGTCGGCTACCCCATCCTGCCGCTGCTCGAGCAGATCCGCGATCGCTCACCCGAGGCCGTCGGCCGCTACATCCACTGGGGAACGACGACGCAGGACATCATGGATACGGCACGGGCGCTTCAGATCTCGCAAGCCCTGGAGCGGATCGACGCGCTGGTCGACGGGGTGGGCACGGCGCTCTGCGGGCTCGCCGACCGGCATCGCTCGACGCTCATGGCCGCTAGGACGCACGGCCAGCCGGCCGTTCCGACGACGCTCGGCGCAAAACTCGCCGTGTTGGTCGCCGAGTTCGCGCGCCACCGCGAGCGCCTGCGCGCGGTGCGCACGCGGGTGGGTGTCGTGTCGCTGTTCGGCGCCGGCGGCACGAGCTCTGCGCTCGGGCCCCAGAGCCGGCGCACGCGCGAGCTTCTAGGGCAGCGGCTGGGGCTGGGCGTCGTGCACGTGCCATGGCACACGGCGCGCGACTCGACGGCCGAGCTCGGCTTTGCGCTGGCGGCCAGCGCTGCGACATGCGGCAAGCTCGGCCGTGAAGTCGTCGACCTTGCGCGGCCCGAGATCGGCGAGCTGCGCGAGGCCAGCGGCCATATGCGCGGCGCTTCCTCGACCATGCCGCAAAAGGCGAACCCGATCGAGTCAGAGATGGCGATCGCTTTCAGCGTACTGGCCGCGCAGCAGGTCTCGGCGTTGCTCGTGACCATGCAGCCGGAGCACGAGCGCCCGGCGGGTGAATGGGGAGTCGAGTGGGACTCACTCCCGCTCGCCTTCGCCTATGGCGCGGGGGCGCTCGCGGCGATGACGCGCCTGCTCGAGGGGCTGCGGGTCTTCCCCGATCGCATGCGCAAGAACCTGCTCGTCGACGGCGGCCTGATCATGGCCGAGGCCGCGATGATGGCGCTGGCGCCGGGGCTCGGGCGCGGCCGGGCACACGACATCGTCTACGACGCCTCCGTCGCAGTGCGCGAGCGCAACATTTCGCTCACCGCTGCTATCCGTGAGGTGGCGGCCGGGGAGGTCGATGACGACATCGACCTCGGTGCGGCGCTCGAGCCCGAGGCCTACCTCGGCGAGGCCGAAGCGATTGTTGACGAGGCACTCGCGCTCTGGGGCGCGGGCTAGCCGGGTCTTGCTGCCCGTCCTCGCGCCGCTGGACGCCTGTCGCGAGAGCTAGAGGATCCGCTCGCCGTAGAGCTCGGCCGCGGTGCCGCTAGTGATTCGCTTGCGGGTCGCCTCGGGGAGGCCGCTCAGCGCCCGCCGCGGGTTGTCGAAGTCCCAGTGCGGGTAGTCACTCGAGAAGAGCAGCGTGCGGTCGGCCTGCACGATCTCGCACAACCGCTCGACCTGACCGGGCTCGGTCGACTCGACGAACGGCTGCGTCGTGAAACGCACGTGATCGAAGATGTATTCGCTCGGCGGCTTCTTCAGCCAGGGGACCTCGTCCCGAACCGAGTGCCAGTCCTTGTCGAGGCGCCACATCACGTCAGGGAGCCAGGCGAACCCGCCCTCGGCGACGACTAAGCGCAGGTCGGGGTAGCGCTCGAAGACGCCGTGACAGGTGAGGCTGATCACGTTCGACTGAAAGATCTGCGTCAGCGCAGAGTGCCACTCGATGTAGTACGTGAACGTGCCGCCGGCCAGCTGCGGCGCCTTCGTGAAGATGCCGTCGGCCGAGTTCGGGTGAACCGACACGGGCAGCCCCCGCTCGGAAGCCGCCTCGTAAATCGGGTAATAGTGGCGCTCGCCCATCAGGATGTTCGTAAGCGGCAGGAACACCTGCGCCATCCCGGGTCTATCGCCGACGCGGCGGATCTCGTCGGCCGCCTGCGCCGGGTCCTGCGGCGCGACGACCAGTGCCAGCCGGAAGCGCTCGTCGAAGTCGAGCCAGTGCTCGCACATGTAGTCGTTGTAGGCCGAGGCGATGGTCGCAGCGAGATCGGCATCCGGGAGCGCGCCGAGCCCGAGCGTGTTCCCGCCGATCAGGATCGCGCGGTCGATGTCGAACTCCTCGAGCAGCTGGTCGCGCACCATCGCGGGGTCTGAGGCCGGGACAGAGCCGTCCTCGGGCAGCGCGTCGCGGCGCATGACCCCGACCGGGTTCACGTAGAGCACGTTCTTCGGGATCGAGAACTCCGATGCGTAGACGTCGCCCGACCAGTCGGCGTCATGCCCGGTGCCGAGGCGCTTCTGCCACGACGCGGGCATGTACGGAATCAGGTCGGCCAGCCCGCTCTTCAGGTGCGGATGGACGTCGCAGTCGACGGTCAGCGTGCGCGTCTCCGCCTCGGCCTCGGGCGCGCTCGGCGAAGTCGTCGTCATGCAGCGAGGCTAGCAGGGGCCCGCAGCCGTAGTTGATCGATCTACAGTGCCGGCCGTGGCACGCGTCGACGTCTGCTCGCTCGATGAGCTCCCGCCCGGCGAGCGGCGCATTCTCAATGCCGACGGACGCTCAATCGGTGTCTTCAACGTCGGCGGCGAGCTCTACGCGGTACGTAACGCGTGTCCACACCAGGGTGCGCAGCTCTGCCTGGGAACCGTCAGCGGCACGATGCTGCCGTCGGATCCGTACGAGTACCTCTACGGGAGGGAAGGCCAGGTCCTGCGCTGCCCCTGGCACGGCTGGGAGTTCGACCTAGACACTGGCGAGAAGCTCTTCGATGTGACCGAGCGCGCGCGGGTAAGGACATACCCGGTGTCGGTCGTGGACGGCCGCGTTGTCGTCGAGACCTGAGCTGGCGCTGAGATACCAGAATCGAACCGTCGCCCGAGTGGCTCAGACTTGAGGGATGGGACGAGCGCATCGAAGGCCGCGACGCCGCCATGTGTTGGGGGTGGCCGTTGTGACGGCCACTGCTGCAGCTATTGCAGTCCCGCTGGCGACGCTCGAGCGCCGCGACGTGCCGATGCGAGCGCTCGCTGCGGCCACGAGTGCGGCGGTTGACCAGCCTCGAGAGCAGCCGCCCGGTCTACGCCCCTCGGCGAAAGTCTGGGCAACCGACTTCGGCCGCCACAGCGTGCCGCTCGAGGACTTCGAGGCGGCAGGGCCGCAGAAGAACGGCATCCCAGCGATCGAGAACCCGCAGTTCACAACGGTTGCTGAGGCCGCGGCCTGGATCGAGCCGCCCGAGCCCGTCATCGAGCTCCGCATTGGCAACGAGGTTCGCCTCTACCCCATCCAGATCCTGATCTGGCACGAGATCGTCAACGACGTGGTCGACGAAGTCCCGGTCGCCGTGACCTTCTGCCCGCTGTGCAACACCGCGCTCGCCTTCGACCGCCGTTTCGAGGGCGAGGCGCTCACGTTCGGCGTCACCGGTGTGCTTCGCAATTCCGATCTCGTGATGTTCGACACGTCGACCGAGAGCTGGTGGCAGCAGTTCGGCGGCGAGGCCCTCGTGGGGTCGCTCACGGGCGCCACGCTCGAGCGTCTGCCGGCCGCGATCGTCGCGTTCGAGGACGCTGCCGCCCGCAACCCCGACGCGCCTGTCCTTTCGCGCGAGACGGGGGTGAGGCGACCGTACGGACAGAATCCGTACCCCGGGTACGACTCGATCTACGTCCCGCCGTACTACCCGACCGACAATCGCGACGACCGGCTCTTCCCGCGTGAGCGCGTCGTCTTGCACGAGCACGGTGACGACGCGGTGGCGATTCCGTTCTCGGTGCTCGAAGAGCGCGAGCGGATCGCGCTCGAGGTCGGCGGGCGTAGCGTCGAGGTGATCTGGCTGCCCGGCGTCACCTCGACACTAGACGACACAGAGGTGTTCTCGCCTTTTGCGCCGGCGGTCGCGCGCGAGGAGGCAAAGGTCACCGGGTCGGCCGACGTGATCGACGCCGCGACCGGCGCGAGGGTGAGCTTCGACACCCCGTTCTGGTTCGCGGTTGCCGCGTTCCGACCGGATATCGAGCTGCTGCGGAACTGAGAGGCAGAACTGCGGCGGGGCAGGATCGACGCCGATCCTGCCCCGATGCCGCTGCTCCTACATCGGGATCTCGAAGGTCTCCGCTACTTCGACGGTGCCGCCGCGCTTCAGGATCGGGCAGCCGCTCGCGGCCTTTTCGGCCTCTTCCTGGCTGCCGGCGGTGAGCAGGCTGTAACCGCTCAATGGATTGGCGCCGCCGTCCTGGGCCACTGAGCCGTCGGCCTTGACCGTCGAGGACTTGCCAACCGGGTTGCCCGGATCGATCAGCGAGTCGCCGAGGCCGCCCATCCAGGCACCCCACGCCGCCATGACCTCGGCCTTCTCTTCGTCGGTCTCTGGCATCGATCCGCCGTGGTAAGCGAGCACGTACTTCGGCATAACGTCCTCCTACGTTGTGAATTGCAACGTCTTCTTGCGCCTTCACACCAGACGTCGAATAAGCCGGGCGCCGATCGACACCGACAGATGTGAGCGAAGCGACGTCAGCCGAGCGAGTCGATGTCCGGGAACAGCGACGGAGGATGGATGTCGACCGTCGCCGAGCGCTGCTGGGCGAGCATTCCGCCGTCGACCTTGAGAACGTGACCGGTCACGTAGCGCGCATCATCCGAGGCGAGGAACAGCGCCGGCCCGGCCATGTCGTCAGGCTCGCCGACGCGACCGAGCGGGATGTTCTCGCCGCGCAGCCGCCGCGCCTCCTCGTCCATCCCCTCCGTGTCGATCGCGCCGGGCATGAGCGCGTTCACACGGATCCCGTAGGGCCCGAGATCAAGCGCCATCGCACGCGTCAGGGCCTCGATCCCACCTTTCGAGGCGTCGTAGGCCGTGAAGGCTCGGTGCGCCCGCGTCGCGCCGCCCGAGCTCATGTTGATAATCACGCCCTTCCCCTTCGGCGCCATCAGCCGGGCCGCGGCATGGCTGCAGAGGAAGTGGCCAGTGAGGTTGACGTCGATCAGGCGACGCCACCACTCCTCGTCGGCCTCGAGGAAGTGACGGAGCGGGCTGACGAGGCCGGCGTTGTTGACGAGCACGTCGACGGTGCCGAAGGCCTCAACCGCGGCTGCGAAGACGCCGGCGACCTCCTCAGCGCTCGAGACGTCGGCCGGAGCCGAGATCGCCGTGCCGCCGGCATCGCCGATAGCGGCGGCCGTCCCGGTGGCTCCTTCACCATCGATGTCGTTGACGACGACGCGGGCGCCTGCGGCCCCGAATCGCTCCGCGATGGCGCGGCCGATACCGCGCGCGGCGCCCGTGACGACGACGGCTTGACCCGAGCTGGCTGGCATCCTGGCCCGGCCCGCTCAGCCCGCGGCGACCGGTGCGGCGCCGGACTCGCGCTCGCCCGCAAGCCGGGGCATGACCTCGCGTGCGAACAGCTCCATGTTCCGCATCGCCTTCTCGTGCGAGATACCGCCAAACCACATGAAATTCATGATGTAGTCGCAGCCGCCCTCGTCGCGCAGCCAGCGCAGCTTCTCGGTCACGGTGTCGGGCGTGCCGAGAATGGCCAGGTCGTTGTAGACCTCCTCGAACTGGACGGTGTCGAAGAACTCGAGGATGTCGGTGTAGTTGGCGTACTGCGTCGCCGCCTTCTTCGGATCGCGATGACCCCAGATCTTGGCGGCCTTGCGCACGTACCACATGACGTACTCCTCGACGTCACGCTTGACCTCTTCGTCGCTCTCGCCGACGTAGACGAACTCGTTGTGGCACATCTGCAGATCGGTCCGGCCCGCTTCGGCCGTCGTCTCGTGCCAGACGTCGAAGTAGTCGCGCTTGAGAAGCTCGAACGGGCACAGATAGGGGCCGATCAGACCGTTGATGCCGTTGTCCACGGTCATCTTCACGGTGTAGGGGCTGACGGCCGCGCACCAGAGAGGCGGGTGCGGCTTCTGCACCGGCTTGGGCAACACCTCGACCTCGGGGATCTTCCAGAACTCGCCGTCGTAGGAGAAGCTCTCCTCCGTCCACGCTTTCTTGATGATCTCGAGCGACTCCTGGTAGCGCTCGCGCGCCTCGTCCATCGAGACGCCGAAGCCGGCGAACTCCGCGGGCTGGCTGCCGCGACCGATCCCGACATCGACCCGACCACCCGAGAGATGGTCGAGCGTCGCCCAGTCCTCGGCGACGGTGATCGGATGGTGAAACGGCAGCACGACCACCGCCGTCGAGATACGAATTCGCGACGTTCGCGCGGCCGCCTGGCCGGCGAGCGCCGATACCGAAGGTCGGCCGTACTCGCTGAAGTGATGCTCTGTGAGCCAGACCGACTCATAGCCGAGCTCCTCGGCGAACTCGATCTGCTCCATGAGCTCGTGGAAGGGCTCCGGCTGCCCTTTGCGCACCTGCGGGACCATGATCAACCCGAACTTCATGCCGCCTCCTTCGTGGAGCCCGCTCCAACTCGGCGCCGCAACGAGCTCCTGGGTGGGGCGAATATATCGCCGTCGTACCGGCAAGACCAGGGCTCATGCCGGGCTGGTCGATCGCGCGGACGGTTGACGCGTGCCCAGCCCGTGTGTTAGACGGACCGGCCCGCAGTCGCGCGACGAGGAGGATGGGTCATGGCGGAGGTCGTCTTTGAGATCGAATCCGGAAAGCCACTCTGGGAGCAGGCCGTCCCGGGGCACAACCGCTGGCACCCCGACATCCCGGCCGCTGTGACGGTCAAGCCGGGCGACGAGTTCCGCGTCGAGTGCGCCGAGTGGACCGACTATCAGATCACGTCGAGTCCGAACGCCGATGAGATCCGCGACGTCAACCTGAACCGCGGCCACTCGCTCAGCGGGCCGATCGCCGTAGAGGGCGCCGAGCCCGGTGACATCCTCGTCGTCGACATCCTCGACATCGGCGAGGATCGCGGCTGGGGCTACACGGGCATCTTCTCGAAGGAGAACGGCGGCGGTTTTCTCACCGACTACTTCCCGGATGCACACAAGGCCGTCTGGGACCTCTCCGGCATCTTTGCAACGTCGAAGCAGATCCCTGGCGTGCGCTTCGCCGGCCTCACCCACCCCGGCCTGATCGGCTGCGCACCTTCGCACGATCTGCTCGCCGAGTGGAACGCACGCGAGGCGCCGTTGGTCGCCGAGAACAAGACACCGCCGCTCGCCCTTCCGCCGCTCCCCGAGGACGCCGTGCTCGGCACGCTGGCGGGGGCCGAGTTCGATCGCGTTGCGAAGGAGGCGTGCCGGAGCATCCCGCCGCGTGAGCATGGCGGCAACTGCGACATCAAGAACATCTCGCGCGGCACGCGTATCTACTTCCCGGTCTACATCGACGGAGCGAACCTCTCGATGGGCGACCTGCACTTCTCGCAGGGCGACGGCGAGATCACGTTCTGCGGCGCGATCGAGATCGATGGCTGGATGGACCTCGGCGTCGACCTGATCAAGGGCGGTGTTGAGAAGTACCGGCTCGTCAACCCGATCTTCAAGCCCGGCCCGGTCGAGCCGCGCTACGAGGAGTACCTGGTGTTCGAGGGCATCTGCGTCGAGGATGGCAAGAACTACTACATGGACGCGACCGTCGCGTTCCGACGAGCCGTGATGAACGCGATCGAGTACCTGAAGAACTTCGGCTTCACGGGCGAACAGGCCTACCTGCTGCTCGGCGCCGCGCCGATCGAAGGACGCGTCGGAGGGATCGTCGACATCCCGAACTGTTGCTGCACGATCAGCATCCCGACCGCCATCTTCGAGCAAGACATCCTGCCGACCTAGGGGCCACCGGTGCCGATCTACGAGTACAACTGCCCCGCCTGCGGGCCGTTCGAGGAGCTTCGCGACCTCAGGCTCGCGGGCGAGCCCACGCCGTGCCCCGATTGCGCCGGGATGGCGCCGCGCGCGTTCAGCCTGGCGGTCGGCGCGGCGACGAGCTCGCCCGGCGAGCGAGCGTTGCGCGAGCGTGCCGGATCAGGGGAGCCGCGGGTCGCGAGCCGGGCCGCCGGCTCTGGGAGCCACACGCACCCCGGTCCTGCGCGCCGCGAGCGCCCCTGGATGATCGGCCACTACTAGCTACGCTGCCCGGCTCGCTCGCCGGCGCCGCCAGGCGGCCGGCTCTCCTACTAGAGCAGTTGCGAGCCGCCCTTCTTGGCAGCCGGCCGCGCCGCTACCCCGACGTCCAGATCGCCGTCGCGTCGTCGCCCTGCACTACCGGCACGGCCTCGATATCGCACAGGTCGAGATAGGGCGAGATCACCTTCATCAGCTGCTCGCCCGACTCGGCCTCGCAGATGCTGAAGAACATCCGCTCGCCGATCGCGTAGTAGCGATCGATGACGCGCACGCCGTCGTATCCGTCGTGATGTTCAGCGAGCGTGCGCTCAGCGCGCTTGACGTACTCCTCGAAGTCGTCGGCCTTCCAGCGGCCGATCATGATGAACTTGACGGCCACGTCGGCCTCCTCGCACTAGCTGAACTCGGGAATGATCTCCTCGCCCCAGAGCCTGACCTGCTCGAGGATCTCATCCTGATCCTGGAGACCAACGAGATAGGCGCAGAAGCGGCTCACGCCAAGCTTCTCAAGCTCGCGGAGCTTATCGATCACGTTCTGCTTGCTGCCGAGCACACAGTAGCGATCGACGATCTCGTCGGTGATGATCTCCTCGTGCTTCTTGTCCGGCTGGGCGTGCAGCGACCAGTCGTGCTCGCCCCACCAGTCCTCTTTCTCGGCAAGCCACTCGAAGTCTTTGGTCATCGACGGGGGCAGCGCGTCGATTCCGTAGGTGCGCATCAGCTGCCAGAGCAGGTTCGTGATGATCTCAGGCTCCCAGCGGCACATGTGACGCGCCCTTGCCATGTCGTCGGAGATGTACGTCGCGATCGACACCTCGAAGGGCACCGAGCCTCGACCGGCCTCCTTCGCTGCCTTCTGGACGTCGGTGTTGAACCACTCGACGGCTCCGAGCTCGGCGCATTCGGTGGTCGCGATGTCGCCGAGTCTGCCGGCAACGCCCGCGCCTTTCGGGCCAAAGCAACCCAGGATGATCGGCACGTCGCGGTCGGCCCACGTCAGTGTCACCGGCGCCGGCGCACCTTCGACGTCGACGGGCTCGCCCTTCATCCAGGCACGCATGTTGTTGATCGCCGGCTCGTAGTCGCGCCACTTCGCCGGGCGCCAGCCGAGCATCTTCACCGCGCTGTCGCCACGGCCAAGACCGAGAAACGCGCGGCCATTCGACATCACGTCGAGCGTCGCCATCGTGCTGGCCGTTACGCTCGGGTGACGCGTGAGCGGGTTCGTCACGTAGGGGCCAAGCTCGATCGTGTCTGTCTGATCGGCGGCCAGCGCCAGGTACGGATAGAC
Source organism: Gaiellaceae bacterium (assembly GCA_965223695.1). Taxonomy (GTDB): domain Bacteria; phylum Actinomycetota; class Thermoleophilia; order Gaiellales; family Gaiellaceae; genus JAUVPB01. Next base: position 19,015 of record CBDCXJ010000050.1, read on the forward strand.
GTCCATGAAATTGTAGGGCGAGTCGATCAGGCCGCAGAACTTGAAGCCGTAGTTCTCGGCCTGCTTGACGCCGTAGAGGACGTCCTTGTAGTTCTTGGTCGTGCAGAAAAAGACTCCGAAGTCCACAGATTCCTCCTATTTGAATGCCGGGATGACCTCGTCACCCCAGAGCTTCAGCTGCTCGAGAATTTCTGGCTGGTCGAGGCTCGTCAGGTACGCGCAGAAACGGGTGACCCCGATCTTCTCGAGCTCGCGCAGCTTATCGATCACGTCCTGAGGGGTGCCGCAGACGCAGAAGCGCTCGACCATCTCGTCGGTGATGATCTGCTGGTGGGCCTCGTCGACCTTGGCGTGCTTCGACCAGTCGTGCTCGCCCCACCAGTCCTCTCGCTCGGCGAGCCACTCGAATCCCTCGGTGAGCGACGGCGGGAGCGCATCGATGCCGTAGCGGCGGACAAGCCCCCAGATCAGGTTGGTAAGGATTTCGGGCTCCCAGCGACATTGCTCGATCGCCTTCGCCTTGTCGTCTGAGATGTAGGTCGCGATCGAGACCTCGAACGGGATCGGGTCGCGACCGGCCGCCTTCGCCGCCGCCTGCGTATCGTCGTTGAACCACTTGACGGCGCCGAGCTCGGCGCACTCGGTCGTGGCAATGTCGCCGAGCTCGCCGGCGCTCTTGGCGCCGCGCGGGCCGAAGACGCCCATCATGATCGGGATATCCCGCTTGCAATAGAGGAGCTGGACCGGCGCTGGCGCTCCTTCCATGTCGACGGGCTCGCCGCGCATCCATGAGCGGATGTCCTTGATCGACTGGTCGTAGTCCTTCCACTTCGCAGGCTTCCAGCCGAGCATCTTCACGGCGCTGTCGCCGCGTCCGATGCCGAGGAATGTCCGCCCTCCGGACATGATGTCGACGGTCGCCATCGCGCTCGCCGTCACGCTCGGATGCCGCGTCAGCGGGTTGGTCACGAACGGACCGATGTCGATCGTCTCGGTCTCGAGCGCGGCCGCCCCGAGAATCGGGTAGCAGTCCATGAAGTTGTACGGCGAGTCGACGATCCCGAGGAAGTCGAAGCCGTGACTCTCGGCCTGGCGGATGCCGTAGATGTAGTCGTCGTAGTCCTCGATCAAGAAGAAAACGCCAAATTCCATTCCGTCCTCCTAGATGGCTGGTTCTCGACCCGTCATCTCAGTCGAGGAGCTTCTCGTCGAAGCCGGTCTTGGTCAGAACCTCGTGCCCGTCGTCGGTGATGAGCACGGTCTCCTCGAGTCGGAGCCCGACGACGCCCGGCTTGTGGATCCCGGGCTCGACGTCGATCACCATGCCTGCCTCGAGCTCGGCGGTCACGCCGACGTCGACGATCGGCGGCTCCCAGGGGCTCATGCCGATCCCGTGTCCCGGGAAGTAGGTGTACGCATGATCGCCGAAGCCGGCCTCGGTGATCGCGTCGCGGGCGACCTGTTCGATCTTGCCGCAGTTCGCGCCCGGCTTCATCTCGGCGAGCATCGCCTCGAGCGCGGTCTTCGATGCCTGGTACGCGGCCTTCTGCTCGGCCGACGCGGGGCCCGGCCCGACGAGCACCGAGCGGGCGAAGTCGGAGTGGTAGCCCTCGAACATGCAGCCCAGGTCCAGCATGACGACCTCGCCGTTCCGCATGATCTTGTCGGTCGAGAGCTCCTGCATCATCGCTGAGTTCTCGCCTGCCGTGACGATGCTCGAGAACGGCACCGCCTCGGCGCCGAAGGAGCGCATCGCGTGGTCGGCCGCAGCCGAGGCCTGGAACTCCATGTTCCCCTCGATGCAGGCGTCGATTCCCGCACGCATGCCCATCTCGCCGATTGCGATCGCACGCCGGATGATCTCCACCTCGGCCTCGGACTTGATCATCCGCGCTTGCATGAGCGCGTCGTCGCCGCTCACAAGCTCGGCGTCGGGTAGCAGCTCCTCGAGCTCCTTGCCGAGCCCATACGACAGGTAGCCGTCGTAGCCGATGCGCCCGTTGCTCAGTCCCTGCTCCGCCGCGAGCTCGGCGATCGCCTGCGGCATGCTCGCGGGAAGATCGCGGATGTCGGGCAGCCATGTGAAGGCCTTGCGGATGCTCGGCGTGTAGAAGTTGAAGCCGAACAGGATCGCGTGGTCGAGATCCGCTGCGACCACAGCCCAGTTGGCGTGCACCATGAAAGGCCCGCTGACCGTGCTGTAGCCGGTCAGGTAGCGGACGTTGTCGATGTTGTTGACCGCGAGCATCCCGAGCTCGCGCTCGGCCATCGCCGCCTTGACCTTCTCGACGTGCTCCGCCGTCAGCGCGGCCCAGTCGGGGTTGAACTGCAGTTGTGGCATCTCTAGTCCTCTCGCTGCGTCGCGACTAGATCTAGAGGCCGCGCGGCTGGATCGATTGCTCGAGAACGGCGACGGCCTCCTCGATCGTCTCGATCCCGTCCTGCTTGCGTCGTGCACGCGCGGCTATGAACTCGAGCACGTTCTCCGAGGCGAGGCGCACCGTCATGTCTCGCACGTCCAATCCGGGTGCGACCTCGACGAAGTCCATGGCCCCGGCGCCGGCGAGGCCGACGAGCCGAATGAGGAGCTTGATCTGGTGCGGTAGCAGCCCGCCGGTGGTCGGGATCGCATGGCCGGGGATGAAGGCGGCCTCCATGACGTCGGGATCCCACATCACGTAGAAGGCGTCGGTGCCGTCCTGCACGCGCTCGAGGATCTCGGAGACGACAGGCACGACGCCGCGCTCGTGCACGATCTCGGGCGGATAGATCGAGGCGCCCAGCTCGAGGCCGTATCGCATCATCGGCTCGGAGTGATCGAACCCGCGGATGCCGAGCATGACCACGTTCTTTGAATCAACGAGGTCGCCGGGCAGCTCAAGGATGCGGGCGAGCGGCGTCCCACAGAAGTAGCGGTCGCCGCGGTAGTTGTCGACGGTGTCGGTGTGCGCGTCGAGCCAGAGCATCCCGACCTTGCCCTCGTGGTGCTCGGCGAAGGTCTTGAAGGCGATGTACGACGTCGAGTTGTCGCCACCAAGGATGACCGGCGTCGCTCCCGTCTCGAGGACGTCGCCGAGCACCATCGCGAGCTTCCCGAAAGCCTCGTCGTAGCCGTCGGTATTCGAGATGAAGACGTTGCCGACGTCCGCGACCTTGATCGCTGTCTTGAGATCGACGTCCATCGCATAGCCGTACGTGCGGCAGAAGCTCAGCCCCTTTCGAATGCCGATCGCACCTTCGGCGGGGCTGCCCCCGGAGGGTCGAAGGCCCGGGATCATCCGGTACGACGCCCCGATGTCGAGGGGAAACCCGACCATGACGATGTCGGCGTCTGCAGCTTGCTCTGCGGGCAGCACGGTCTCGGAGAAGTAGCCGTGGACCGGGTCCGAGGTCAGCGGTCTCGGAACTGTGACCGGGAGTAGAACCTGGTCGTCTAGATACTTGCGCACCTTCTCTGCAAAGGTTGCGTCCTTCACGGAAGCCATCGGCTTGCCTCCTCAGCCGGGTGATTTCCGCTCCGACCCTAACCTGCGCTACAAACCAGGTCAACCGGCGCTGAGAAGGGAGCGACCGTGGGACAAGACCCCGCAACGATGAGCTTCGACGAGGCGAACGCAGCGGCCAAGGCGATGGCGTTCGAGAAGGGCCCGGGTGCGTTCCCCGCCCTCGGCCCGAGGCTCCTCGAGCGACGAGGGCGGGTCATCGACCTGAGCCGCCCGATCTTCGAGGGAATGCCGCAGTGGTTCGGCCACCAGAAGACGTTCACACCGACCAATCAGGATCACGAGGGCTTCCGCAAGATCTGGAAGACCGACCCCGGGTTCGAGGCGCGCAACCTGATCATGAGCGAGCACTGCGGCACGCACACCGACGCGATCATCGAGTACGACGCCGAGGGGCCGCGGCTCGACAAGATCCCGCTCGAGTTCTACTGGGGTGAGGCCGTCTGCCTCGACATGTCGCACGTGAAGTTCCAGAGCCCAGACCCCGAGGGGAAGGGGTTCGCGGACGTGGCCGCGCTTCAGAAGGGCGAGGCAGAGCTGGCGGAGCATGGCGAGGAGATCCGGTCGGGCGACATCGTGATCCTCTGGTTCGACCACGGCGACCGCACGTTCCCCGATGTCTCGTTCATGGAGGACTACCCGGGCGTGAGCTGGGACGGTGCCGAGTATCTGGCCCAGAAGGGCGTCGTCAACATCGGCACCGACTGCATGGGAATCGACAACACGCTCGATATGCAGTTCGCCGGGCATATGGTCTGCAAGAAGTACGGGATCGTGAACACCGAGAACCTGGCGCACCTCGACCAGCTGCTCAACACACGCTTCATCTTTTTCGGGCTGCCACTGCACCTGCGCGACGGCACTGGCTCTCCGATCCGTGCCGTGGCCTGGTACCCACCAAGCGACTGAACTTCAGAGACCACACGCCTGCCACGAGAGGAGCTCACCATGGAGAAGACCGCACTGAACCCCCCGAATCACTGGGACTGGAGCATGCCGATCCCCTTCCAGCAGGGCTGGGCCGTCAGCGACTGCCGCCTGATCTACACCGGCGGCCAGATCTCGTCTGACGACAAGGGCAACACGATCGGCGCTGGCGACATCGCGACACAAACACGTAACACCCTGAACTCGGTCAAGGCGGTCCTCAACGAGGCCGGCGCCGACATGAAGGACATCATCAAGATGAACACCTACTACGTCTTCGACGGCGCCGACGACGAGCTCACGAAGTACTGGGAAGACATGACCAAAGTCCGCCTCGAGTTCTTCGAAGAGCCCGGACCGTGCGGCACCGGCGTCCGCGTAGCCGGCCTCGCCTACCCCGACCTCCTGATCGAGATCGAGGCTATCGCCGCCGTCCCGAAGTAGCCGCTACTGGAACGCCGGGATGATCTCCTCGCCCCAGAGGCGGATCTGCTCCTGGATCTCTTCCTGTGACTCGAGGCCTGCGAGGTAGATGCAGAAGCGGCTGACGCCGATCTTCTCGAGCTCCTTGACCTTGTCGATGCAGTTCTGCGGGCTGCCGAGCACGCAGAAACGATCGACCATCTCGTCCGTGATGATCTCCTGATGCTTCTCGGACTGCTTGGCGTGGAGCGTCCAGTCGTGCTCGCCCCACCAGTCCTCTTTCTCGAGTAGCCACTCGAAGCCGCGCGTGGTCGACTCGGGCAGGTTCTCGATGCCGTAAGTGCGCATCAGCTGCCAGATCAGGTTCGTCAGGATCTCCGGCTCCCAGCGGCACTTCTCGCGGGCCAGCGCCATGTCGTTGGAGACGTACGCGCAGATGCTCACCTCGAAGGGCACCGGGTCGCGACCAGCCTCCTTGGCGGCGGCCTGCACGTCCTTGTTGAACCAGTCGACCGAGCCGATGTCCGCGCACTCGGTTGTCGCGATGTCGGCAACCCTGCCGGCCAGCTTCGCTCCGCGGGGACCGAAAAGGCTCAAAACGATCGGGATCTCGTTCTTGGCCCACGAGATCTGGACGGGCCCCGGCGCGCCCTCGATCTGCACCGGGTCGCCCTTCATCCAGGAGCGCATGTTCTCGACCGCCGGCTCGTAGTCCTTCCACTTCGCCGGCTTCCAACCGAGCATCTTGACCGCGCTGTCGCCCCGCCCGAGACCGAGGAACGCCCGCCCGCCCGAGATCGCGTCGACGGTCGCCATCGCGCTCGCCGTCACGCTCGGATGACGCGTGAGCGGGTTCGTCACGAACGGGCCCATCGTGACCTTCTCGGTCTTCGTAGCTGCGATCCCGAGGAAGGGATAGATGTCCATGTAGTTGTAGGGCGAGTCCCACAGCCCGACGAAGGTGAAGCCATGCTTCTCGGCGAGTTGGAACCCGTAGAGGGTGTCGTTCACGTCGCGGGTGGTGACCATGCAAAGGCCAAATTCCATCGTCAACTCCTTCTACTGAAAGTGCGGGATTATCTCTTCGCCCCAGAGGCGGATCTGTTCCTGGATCTCGTCCTGTGACTCGAGGCCGGCAAGGTAGACGCAGAAGCGCTCGACGCCGATCTTCTCGAGCTCTTTGAGCTTGTCGATGCAGTTCTGCGGGCTGCCGAGAACGCAGTAGCGATCGACGATCTCGTCGCTGATGATCTCCTTGTGCTTCTCGTCGGGCTTGGCATGCAGCGACCAGTCGTGCTCACCCCACCAGTCCTCCTTCTCGGCGAGCCACTCGAAGCCGCGCGTTAGAGATTCGGGAAGAGCCTCGATGCCATAGGTACGCATCAGCTGCCAGAGCAGGTTGGTGATGATCTCGGGCTCCCAGCGGCACATGTCGCGCGCCTTGGCCATGTCGTTCGAGACGTAGCAGCAGATGCTGACCTCGAACGTGACGGGGTCACGGCCCGCCTCCTTGGCGGCGTCCTGCACCATCTCGTTGAACCACTTGACGCCGCCGAGCTCTGCACACTCGGTCGTGGCGATGTCGGCGAGCTCGCCGGCGCCCTTGCAGCCGCGCGGCCCGAAGACGCCGAGCACCATCGGCACATCACGGTCGGCCCAGGTGAGTTGAACGGGTCCGGGCGCCCCCTCGACCTCGACAGGCTCGCCCTTCATCCAGGCGCGCATGTCGCGGATTGCGGGCTCGTAGTCCTTCCACTTGGCCGGCTTCCAGCCGAGCATCTTCACGGCGCTGTCGCCGCGACCGAGCCCGAGGAACGCCCGCCCGTCGGAGAGCAGGTCGAGGGTGGCGACGGCGCTCGCGGTGACGCTCGGGTGGCGCGTCAGCGGGTTCGTCACATATGGCCCGAGCTCGACCTTCTCGGTGTGCTTCGCCGCGATCCCGAGGTACGGGTAGATGTCCTGGAAGTTGTACGGCGAGTCGAAGAGGCCGACGAAGGTGAAGCCCTGATTCTCAGCCTGCTGGAAGGCGTAGAGGACGTCGTTCGGGTCGCGTGTCGTCACGATGCAGAGGCCAAAGTCCATCGTCAGCTCCTTGTGGTTGGCCGCCTGCGACCGGGCGCGGTCGCGTGCGAGGCGACATCTTGACAGCGGCGGTGAGATACTGCCGCCGTGCGCGCGATGGAGTACGCGGCGCCGGGCGAATCGCTTCGGCTCGTCGACCGGCCCATACCGGAACCGGGTCCTGGACAGGTGCGCGTGAAGATCGAGGCGTGCGGCGTCTGCGGATCTGATCTTCTTGTTCAGAAAGGCGCGTTCGGAGCCGAGTGCTTCCCGCTGGTGCCGGGGCACGAGGCTGCCGGCGTCGTCGATGCCGTGGGCGAGGACGTCGACTCGGCCGTTATGGGCAAGCAGGCCGCGCTCTGGTACGTCGATGCGCCCGACGACTCCGACTATGTCAAGCGTGGCCGCGGCAACATCGCACCTGAGGGTCGTCGCATGGGGATGCACGTCGATGGCGGCTTCGCCGAGTACGTCGTGCGTCCGGAGAAAACGCTGATCTACCCAGCGGAGTCGATCGACCCCGCCGTGCTCGCCGTGCTGACCGACGCAGTCGCGACGCCGGTGCACGGGCTGAAGATCATCGCCAAGGTCCAGCCGGGCGAGACAGTCGTCGTCCTTGGCGTCGGTGGCGTTGGCTCGAACGCCGTCCAGTACGCGAAGCACCTCGGCGCACGGGTCGTTGCCGTCAGCCGCAGCGAGGAGAAGCTCGACCTGGCGCGGCGGCTTGGAGCCGACGAGGTCGTCCAGTCGGGCCCCGACGTGGTTGAGCGAACCCGCGCAGCGTGCGGCGGCTACGGGCCGGACGTCGTCGCGCAGTGCGCCGGCTCGGCCGATGCCGACCAACAGGCCGTCGCGATGGTCGCCCCGGGCGGCCGCGTCGTCTTCATCGGCGCCTCGATGGATCAGTTCAACCTCAGCGCCTTCCAGATGGTGCTCGGCGAGCTCGCGCTGCTCGGCTCACGCGGGTTCACACCCGAGGACATCCAGGAGGGCATCGACCTCTACCTCGAAGGCACGATCAAGGCCGACCACCTGACCACGTCGAAGCGTCCGCTCGAAGAGGCGAACGACGCACTCGATGACCTGAAACAGGGTCGATCCCTGCGAACTGTGCTCGTCCCGTAGGACGGAGAAGGCGATGGCCAAGTTCCTCGTAATGACCCACCCGAAAGAGCCGCTGCCCGATAGCGGCTACCGCCGGCTTCCGAAACGCGTCGAATACTGGGCAAACCTGCGCGAGCAGGGAGCCGAGGTGTACTCGATCGTGGGCCGCAAGGGCTATGCGATCTTCATCGACGTGGAGTCGCACGACGATCTCATCGACATCCTTCACAAGAACCCGATGGTGCAGGACGAAGAGACCGAGGTATTCCCCCTCGGCACCGTCGAGGGCAAGGTCGTGACGGCCGGCCAGGCAAAGTACGGCGAGCTCACCGACCTCTAGAGCTAGCGCGGCGTTGCGAGCGTTAGTTGCGGCGAACGACCCGGGCCGCGATCCGCTCCCGCACTCACGGGCTCTTCGTCGCGATCAGGCGAATCGATTTCTCGACGCCTGACCAGCGGCCGTGCTTGGGGTTCACAGACCCGTCGTAACTCGCAACGTCGAAGCGCGCTCGGAGCTTCTCGACGATCGATGCGTGATCGACAGCTAGATGGTCGTCGGCGTTGACCGGCCGAACGTCGTAGTAGAGCCAGAGCTCTCCTCGTGGCCTCAGGGCTCGGTGGAACACCTCGATGAAGTCGAGCTCGTCGTCATGGAAGTGGTCAACCACGTTCAGACACGTGATGACGTCGAAGAGGTGACGCCCCGTGAACTCGAGGACACTGCAGGAGTGACCCGCGTACGAACGGAGGTGGCTGTATCGCTCGAGCTTTACGAGATCATCGAGCAACGGATCGAGCAAGGTCAGTCGAGGCGTCGCGTCGATGTAGTCGGTGATCGGGGTACCGCCGCAACCGACGTCCAAGACATCCTTGCCGTGGAGCTGCTCGAAGTGGAAGAACGCTCGGTAGAACGCGGGGTGCTTGTTCCGCTCCGTCGTGTCGGTCCAGTAGCTCGTGAGCCTGCATACCCCCGTCGGTGTAGCTCATCGCACCGGGCCGGTTGGCGGTCGCGCCCACGACCTCGGTTTAGATGAAGTCGAACTTGCGCAGAACGTCGATCTCGTCGTCGATCGGGGCGAGCGGAAACACCTGGTAATCCTCGTCGAAGGCCATCGAGTTGCCGTAAAGGAAGTCGATCAGCTCCTTGTGCGACTCGACGTCCACGACGATTGCGTAGCCCTTGCGTCCCGCGGCCGGAAACACCTGTGCGCGGCCCGAGCGTTGTTGATCGACGAAGTGCTGGATGCAGGAGTCGATGCGTGCGAACTGCGAGTCGGTCGGCGGCTCGACTGGGTGGGTCAGGATCAGGAACTTCGCCACGAACAACCTCCTCGATGCCGAGCCGGGCCGGCAGCGTACTCGCGCGTGCATGGGCCTGTTTGAACGTTCGGGGCCGACGCTGTAGAGTCGGCTCGCTCTACCGCTGCAGCATGAAACCACCTGCCTTTGAGTACATCGCGCCCGGCTCGCTCGAGGAAGCTCTCGAGGCTCTCGCGGCAGCCAATGGCGAGACGAAGCTGCTGGCGGGCGGGCAGAGCCTCGTGCCGCTGATGAACTTGCGGCTCGCGGCGCCGGACGAGCTCATTGACCTGAACGCAGTCGGCGGACTCGACGCGATCGCCGAGGCCGACGGCGGTGTCTCGATCGGCGCGATGACGCGCCAGAGTGCCGCCCACAGCTCATCGCTCGTTCAGGAGAAGGTTCCCGCGCTCGCCGAGGCCCTCGCGCGGATCGGTCACTTCCAGATTCGCAACCGAGGGACGGTAGGCGGCAGCATCGCGCACGCCGATCCCGTTGCCGAGTTGCCAGCGACGTTGCTCGCGCTCGGTGGTCGTGTCACCGCTGTGAGCGCTGCGCGAGGCGAGCGACAGATCGACGCCGACGAGCTCTTTCGCGGCTTTTTCACGACGGCGCTGGAGCCTGACGAGATCCTCACAGAGGTCTGGTTCCCGGCGATCAGGGCCGATACGGGTTGGAGCGTGCACGAGGTGGTCAGGCGCGTGGGTGACTTCGCGCTCGTGTCCGCGATCACGGTGCTGCGCGTCGAAGGCGGCACGACCGCCGAGGCACGTATTGCAATGGGCGGCGTCGCCGACAGGCCGGTCCGCGCGTCGGCTGCCGAAGACGCGCTCACGGGCCAGACCCCTGGCTCCGACGCGGCAGCTGCCGCAGGTGACGCCACGCGCGCGTCTGTCAGCCCCACCGGCGATGTGCACGGCTCGGCCGAGTACCGGCGCGAAGTGGCGGGCGTGCTGGTCGAGCGCTCGATCATCGAGGCGGCCGCACGGGCCGAGGCGTAGGAGGTTCTGGTGGCAAAGAGCGTCGTAAGCCTCACCGTCAACGGCGACCCGGCTGAGGGCCTCGTCGAGCCGCGCAAGACGCTCGCCGACTTCCTTCGCGACGATCTCGAGCTGACCGGCACAAAGCTCGGCTGTGAGCAGGGTGTCTGCGGGGCATGCACGGTTCTGCTCGACGGCGAGGCCGTGCGCGCGTGCCTGCTCTTCGCTGTGCAGTGTCAGGACAGCGAGGTGACGACGGTCGAAGGGCTCGCAGCCGACCCCGATTTCGACCGCGTCCGCCAGGCGTTCTCCGACAACCACGCCCTCCAGTGCGGCTTCTGCACGCCGGGCATGCTGATCACGACCAAGGCGCTTCTCCCCACGCTCTCGGGTGCCGACGAGAACGAGATCCGCGAGGGCCTCTCGGGCAACATCTGCCGCTGCACCGGCTATCAGGGCATCGTCGAGGCCGTCAGCGAGCTCGCGAGAAACGGCGCCTAGCGCCCGGAGGCACGCCTTGAGCGAGCTAGCAATCGCCCGCGGCAAGTACGTCGGCGCTCGGGTCAACCGGCTCGAGGATCCCGGCCTGCTCGCCGGCGAGGCGTGCTACGTCGCCGACATCACCCTGCCGCGAATGCTGCACGCGGCCTTCGCTCGCTCGCCGGTGCCGCATGCCGAGATCCGCTCGATCGACACCGGGGCAGCTGCCGCGCTTCCCGGCGTCGTAGCCGTGCTGACGGGCAATGACATCGACGCGCATCCGATGGCCGACCCGCTGATGCTCGAAGGGCTCAAGAAGACGCCGCAACCGGTAGTCGCGAAGGATCGCGTGCGCTTCGTCGGCGAAGCCGTGGCCGTCGTCGTCGCGGCCGATGCCTACACGGCCGAGGACGCCGCTGCGCTCGTCGAGGTCGACTACGCCGACCTCGGGACCGCGACCACCGTCGAAGACGCAAGATCCGATGGCGGGCCGCAGCTCTTCGATGACATCGACGCGAACACGATCTTTGACGAGACGAAGACCTGGGGCGACCCCGAGGCGGCCTTCGCGAGCGCCGCACGCACCTACAAGCGGACGCTGCGCGGCAATCGCTTCGTCGCGGCGCCGATGGAGACCCGCGGTGTGCTCGCAAGCTACGAGCCCGCCGAGGAGAACCTGACTGTCTGGTCATCGACCCAGATGCCCGATCTGCTGCGTTTCGCGCTGTCGAACCTCCTGGGCTTCCCAGCTCAAAACATGCGCGTCATCGCGCCGCACGTCGGCGGGGGCTTCGGCCAGAAGATGACCTCATACCCCGAGGAGGTCGTCGTTACGTTCCTCTCGATCACCCTCGGACGGCCCGTGCGCTGGATCGAGGACCGGCGCGAGAACCTGACCGCCGCTGCGCACTCCAAGGAACAGGTCATCGACATCGAGGCCGCCGTCGACGACGACGGCACAATCCGGGCGCTTCGCTCTCGCTGCGAGGGCGACGCGGGCGCCTACTCATTCAACTCGACGAGCGCGCTCATCGAGCCCTGGTTCGCGGCAACGCTCATGCCAAGCGTGTACCGCGTACAGGACTACGAGACACGGATCATGGCGACGCTCACGAACAAGACGCCGATCGGCCCGTACCGCGGCGTTGGCTGGACCCCCGGCCACACCGCGCGTGAGCTGCTGCTCGACGAGATCGCACGTGACCTCGAGCTCGACCCCGCGGAGCTACGCAAGCGCAACATGATTCGCGCTGACGAGTTTCCCTACGCGGCCTGCGTCGGCCAGATCTACGACAGCGGCAGCTTCATCGAGTCGGTCGATGCCGCGCTCGAGCTCGCCGGGTACGACGAGCTGCGGCGCGAGCAAGCCGAGGCCCGAAAGGACGGCCGCTACCTCGGGATCGGGGTAAGCCCGTACGTCGAGCCGACCGGTTTCGGTAGCGAGGTGGCCCAGCAGCAGGCGGGGTACCCGTTCCCCTCGCACGACAACGCGACCGTGACGATGGATCTGACCGGCAAGGTGACGGTGGCCGTCAGCGTGACGACGCAGGGCCAGGGGCACAAGACGACGTTCGCGCAGCTAGCTGCCGACACGCTCGGCATCGAGCTCGAGGACGTGTCGGTCGTGCAGGGCGATACCGACACGTCGCCTTTCGGCATGGGCACGTACGCCAGTCGCGCGGCCGTCGTCGCTGGCGGCGCGGTCGCGCTCGCTGCGGGCGAGGTGAAAGAGAAGCTTCTGAAGTCGACGGGGCTGCTGCTCGAGACCGCGCCCGACGACCTGACGATCGAGGACTCGCGCGTCTTCGTGAAGGGCTCGCCCGATACGGGGATGGCAGTCGGTGAGGCCGCGATCGCGGCCTACTGGGCGCCGAACGCGCGCACCGAGGGCGAGGACCCCTACCTCGCCGCAACCCGCTTCTACGACCCGAAGGCGACCTACGGCAACGGCTGCATCATCTCGGTCGTCGAGGTCGATGTCGGTACGGGCCGTGCTGAGGTGACTCGAGTCGCCGCCGTCGAGGACTGCGGCACCGTCCTCAATCCGATGATCGTCGACGGGCAGGTGCGTGGCGCGATTGCGCAGGGAATCGGCGGCGCGATCTACGAGGAGATGGTCTACGACGAGACTGCGCAGCCGCTCTCGACCACCTACCTCGACTACCTCCTCCCCACCTCGACCGAGGTTCCAGAGATCCTCGTCGGGCATCTAGAGACACCCTCGCCCGTCACTGTCGGCGGGATCAAGGGAATGGGCGAGTCCGGGCTGATCGCCGCACAGGGCTCGGTCGTCAACGCCGTGCTCGACGCGATCTCGCCGTTCGAGCCCAACGTGGACGTGCTCGAGTTGCCGCTCACACCCGACCGGGTGCTTCGGCTGGTCGGGCGCATCGCCGCGTCGTAGCCCGGGTCGGCTGGGCGAGCGGCTGACCGCTAGCCCGCGGCGTGCGGCCGCTGGCTCAGGTACCAGTCGAGAATCTGGGCGCCATCCCAGGCCACGACGCCCTCGCGTGCGAGGACGGCGCGGTAGGCGCGCTCGACGTGCGCGATGCGATGCGGCACGCCCGAGAGGTACGGGTGGCAGGCAATGGCCATGACCTTGGGGCGCTCAAGGCTCTCGGCGTAGAGACACTCGAAGTGATCGAGCGTGCGTTCGTACATCATCCCCGACGGGTGGTGCTGCAGGTTCATCAGCACGATGTCGTGAAGCTCGAAGTTGTACGGGATCGCCACCATCGGGCCCGACTTGGTGCTGAACGTGACGGGCTCGTCGTCGAGCGCCCAGTCGCCGATGTACTCGATCCCGGCCGCCGCAAGCAGATCGACGGTCTCGTAGGTCTGTGTCAGGCCTGGCCCGAACCAGCCGCGCGGGCGTGAGCCCGCGAACGCGCTGATCGTCTCGATCGCGCGGGTGATCTCGGTCTCCTGATCGTCGAGCTTGTGCATCGGAATCTGGTGGAAGCTGTGCGCATTCAGCTCCCAGCCTGCGTCGACGCAGGCCTGGGCGACCTGCGGATAGCTCTCGCACACCCGCGCGTTGAGCGTGACGGTGGGCGAGATGCCGAGGCGCTCGTACATGGCACGTAGGCGCCAGAAACCGACGCGCATGCCGTACTCGTGCCAGCTCCAGTTGGGAATGTCGGGCAGCATTGGCTGGCCCTGCGGCGGCGAGATCACGGTTCGGGCCATCGGGCGGGAGATGTCCCAGTCCTCGAGGGCGAGAACGGGCCAGACGACGAGCCGTGCGCCGTCGGGAAGCGCGAGCGGCGGCCGGTCGACGATCGGTGAGTACTCGAGTCGGTCTCGGGGAATCACGGCGCTCTCCTCGTATGCGGGCCCGGCGCTGGGCCGGCAACTTTAGGCAGCTAGTCGACGTCGCGCAGCGCCCGCCTCGAGATCTTGCCCGTCGCGGTAGTCGGGAGAGCGTCACGGAAGTGCACACGCCTGGGCACCTTCATGGCCGCGAGGCCGAGTCGGCCTCCTCCATGGTCTCGATGAACGAGCGGTCGAGGTCGAGGCCGGCCGAGAAGCTGTCGCCCGAGCCGGTGAACAGGAGACCCCCGGACCGCCGAGTCTCCCTCTATGCACGAGATCGCGTCGAGCAGCTCACCGTTCATGGTGGGCGATAGCGCGTTCTTCTTGTCGGCACGATCGAGCCGGACGACCGCGATCTCGTCGACCACCTCGAAGCTGATCTCGCTGTAGCTCAACGTGCCGCCGATGGAATGTGTGCGGCCAGCTCAGTAGACCTCGGCGAGGAAGTCTCTGATCGCCTCATTGACGGGGCCTGGGTTCTCGAGGTTGGCCGAGTGGCCTGCGTCCGGAATGGCCGCGAGGCGTGCATTCGGGATCAGGTCGGCCATGGGAGCAGCTCGCTCGAGGCGAAGAACAGGGTCGTCCTCCCCGTGCACGATCAGCGTCGGTGTCTTGATCGCGCGGATCGCCTCGGTTCGGTCCTCTTTGGCGATCCACGAGAGCGCCTCGTTGCGAACGGCGCGCCCAGGGTAGGCGCACCACTTCTCGACCCAGCTCTCGATCAGCGCCGGGCTGGTCTCGAAGGTCTTGGGACCAAAGATGAACGGGGCCACCCACTCGGCCCAATCGCGCGGAACCGAGCCGTCGATGTCGAGCTTGTCGAACTGCGCGCCGAAGAGCTCCTGTTCCTCGGACGAGTACCCCTCGGCCATGGCGTCGATGACGATCATCCCGTCGAGGCGGTCGGGATGCGCGAGAGCGAGCTCGATCGCCATGAACCCGCCCATCGACATGCCGCCGAGCACGCAGCGCTCGATCTCGAGTGCGTCGAGTAGGGCCAGGCAGTTTCCGACCAGGTCCTTGAGGTCGTAGGGCGCTGCCCAGCGCTCGGTCCGTGCCGGATGGTCGTGACCTGGACCCTGGTGGTGCGTTGACGGTTGCCTGAGCTGGTGGGCTTGGGGGATGGTTGTTCATGAGATTGAGGAGTTGGTCTTGTGAGCGAGAAACGGGATCGTCGGAAGTGGTCGCCTGAGCGGAAGGCGGAGATCGTGCTCGCCGGTCTGCGCGGCGACCGGAGCGTGCGCGACGTCTGTCGCGAGCACGAGATCGCCGAGACGCTGTACTAGGAGGGTCTAGCGAATCGACTAGCGAAACGTTGTCCGAACTCGCGTAGTGCGCGTTTCGGGCAGTAGACGGCGATGCCGTCCTCGGTCAGAGGGGCTCGCCAGCCCTTGGCGCTGCCCTTTGTGGGCGTCTTGCGTTCCTTACAGCGCACGAGGGCAGGCTAACGCCTGTCAGGTCTGAGCGATAGCGGCAGTTCTAGGCCGCGAGGGGTGTGGCTCGTGCTCGTGCGAGGGCTGTTGAAAGCGCGGCGAGCATCGCTAGGTCGGCGTGGAGCTGAACTCGCTCAAGCCCTCTAAGCCTGAGCGGGGTGAGGGCGTAGTCGTGTTTCAGCCTGCCGAACTCGCGCTCGACTGCGGCACGTGCACGGTAGAGGGAGCGCCACTTGGGCGTCTCACGCGGGACGAGCGGGTGGAGCCGGCTCGCCTTCCGCCAGAGACTCTTCGGCTGGCATCCGCCGGTCGGGCAGCGCCACTTCGTTCGCTTGCGTGGGAAGTCCGCCCCGGCGAATGTCCAGGTGCCGTGCTCGCACGTCGGTGGGAGATGGTCGCCGCGCTTGACGGCGGGAGTCTGGCGGAGCGGGATGATCGGAAGCGACCCGGCCTCGTGGCAGGCATCGTAGACAGGCTTCACGTCGTAGCCCTTGTCGAGCGCAGCCGTCTCCGGGGCGAAGCCACGAGCCCTGACCGCCATGAGCAGATCGGAGACGACGGACGACTCATGTGTCCTCGCCGTCTTCACTGTCCACGCGACCGGAAGATCGGTGCGAGCGCAGACGGCCATGTGGAGCTTGTACCCGTAGAAGCCACCGCCCTTGCGGGTACTGACGGCGGAGCGGTGGCCCCAGGAGGCGTCCGGGTCGGAGAAGCGCTCCCGCTCGGGCCCGTGCTTGGAGAGGTAGCGCTGCCCGTTCGCGTAGGCAGGGAGATCGGAAGCGTCGATGGCGATGTCCTCCCCGTACTCCGGAAGCTCCTCCCGCAGAGAAGCCGTCACGCGCTCGAGGCAGACATCGAGGAACTGCTTGTGCTTTCTGAGCCTTGTCGCGAAGCGGTAGCAGGCATAGACGCTCGGGCAGCCGCCGAGAGCCTCCTGGCAACGCGGCGTGCTCGGAGACAAGCGCGGCCGTCTTGCTCCATGTGGGGATCGTGTACAGGCTCTTCGCAAGACACGCCCCGACAAGTGACCTGGTCGGGTAGCCCTTCCGGCCCGTCCAACGGAGCCCTTCCAGCTCCCGAATCAACCCGGTGATCTCCGGGGAATCGAGAATCGTGGTGAGGGTGCGGGCGAGGGATCGCCCTGTTACCGTCCTGCCTGCCATTCGAGATTAACCCTCGTCTGGTCATGCCCCCGGAAGTTCACGCTTCGCGGGGGCTTTTTTTGGAGACTAGCAGCAGCTATCTAAAAACGCCATCGGACAGAGCCGATACCACGGAGAGCGCCGATAAACGACGCTACAGCCCCAGCTCTCAGTGGGCCGTGCAGGACCAGTGGGCCGTGCAGGACTCGCGAACCCCGCGCTTTCAGTTCCCGCGAGGTCGAACACTGCTACGAGTTCCGGGTCGGGCACCGTCGTTGAGTCGACAAGTTGCGCGTGCCCAAGCGCCGGCTCGAGTCGCTTCAGCTAAAGCCGGCCATCCGAAGCACCTACCGAGGCCGATCACCACGCTGTTCTGAAGGGCACAGTTCAGCACCAAGTCTTCGAAGGCACCGCAGCTACCGCTTACGCCGACGGGGCAGCCCTTACCATCGACGTTGACTGCCGGAGCGATGGTGGGATGCTGCGAACTCCAGTCCGCTACGGCCTTGCGGCCTCGCTTGAGGTTGGGCCTGCAGTCCGTTCGGATATCCACAACGAGATCCGTTCTCGGCTCAGTGAGCAGGTTCGAGAGCGAGCTTTGATACCTGCAGGTTGAGCCTCACCGAGAATTGCGCAGGCTGTGAGGATCTCTGCGAGATCCCTGTTCCTGCCGTGGAGGATCACAGCGTGATGGCATCGTCCAGCATGCGTCGGCGCTTACCCATAAGCCCACCGAACGGCCACGTCGCGCGCCCGAGGAGTTCCTGGATGTCCAGATTGAGGCTCGCGAGGTCGAACGGGGAGGCGCGGAGGGCGTCGTCCGATCGTCAGCCGCTCGGCCCGAGGCTTCTAATGGACGGATCGGCACGGACTGTTATCCACAGGCACCATCCGGCACACCGAAATTCACGAAACCTCACTTCAAAGGCACTTTCTATGGCTTAACCATGCGTGTTCATGCCTCAGAGCACCTTGGGTGGTCGGGCTCATAACCCGGAGGTCGCAGGTTCAAATCCTGCCCCTCGCTACTCGGGAACTACCTGCAAATGGTTGGGTTTTGGTGTGGTCAGGAACGTGCGCTTTTTTGTTGGGCAGGTTGCGCGACTGGCGTGGTGTTTTTCCCGAAAGGCTGTGTCGTGTTGCCCGGCGGGATGGGCGGTGGGTGCTGGTCGGGCCCTGTCTGGCCCGTCTCCGTGAGGGGGTACGGCGGGGTCACGGTGGAGGAACACGACCAACAGTGTTCTTTCCCGGGTCAGGATTGAGGTGCATCTGTCGAACGGGACGGAGCTTGGCCCGACGGCCCCGGTAGATTTGGCTCCGGGCGAGGTGGTGGCGGTCAACCTGCCCTCCACGCAGGTATCGGTCACCGGGTGGGTAGCCCACGCCGAGGTTGGCAGCGCAGGCGACGATAACTAACGCTATTCCTTCTCCAGCGCGTCGAGCATTTCGCGGTGGGCGTTGCGCCTCGGCCTTGCGTTTTCTTGAGCCGCGACGCAGGAGGCGGTATGGAACGAGGAGCAGACCGAAGCAGCAATACCACACGAGCACGGCCACCACCCAGACGGACGCCACGAACACAGCGACGACGGTCATGACAGGCAC
>CBDCXJ010000051.1:0-590390 GCA_965223695.1 Gaiellaceae bacterium
GCCAGCGAGGTTCTGGATGTTCACCTCGAGCCAGCGGTTGTACCAGCGCTCCTTGTTGGCGTACTCCTCGAGGTAGACCGCCGTGCCGACGCCGAGCGGGACGGTCATGACGATCAGCAGGAGCATCATGTAGATCGTTCCGAGAATCGCGGGTCGAGCTCCCGCCCTTGACGGAAGCGAGGAGGGCGCGTTGGTGAGGAAGCTCCAGCTGAGCTCGCCGAAGCCCTTGCGAAATACGTCGACGAGCAGCGCTCCGAGCAGTACGAAGCCAACGAGCAGCGAGAGCGCCAGGAACGAGACGAAGAGCCAGCTCACGATGCGGTCACGGGTGAGACCGCCCCGGCTCTCGAGCGAGGGCGCGACGCTCACTCGTAGACCTCGCGGAACTTCCGCACCAGGCGGATCGAGAGGATGTTCATGACGAGCGTCAGGACGAAGAGCGTCATGCCGACGGCGAAGATCGTCTTGTACTCGATCGAGCCCGTCGGCACGTCACCGACGCCGGTCGCCGCGATGAACGCCGCCATCGACGCTGCGCCGTCCTCGGGGGTTGAAGGCGATCCGGGCGATGGTGCCGGCGGCGATCAGCGCGATCACCGTCTCGCCGATCGCGCGGGAGATCGCGAGGATGTAGGAGGCGATGATTCCCGAGAAGGCGCCGGGGACGATCACACGCGGTTGCGACGTGGAAGCGCGTCGCGCCCAGGGCGTACGCGCCCGCGCGCAGGTCGCTCGGCACGGCTACCATCGCATCCTCGGAGATCGACGCGACCGTCGGGATCAGCATGACGCCGATCACGAGCCCGGCGCTCAGGATGTTGAAGGTCTCGAGCCCGAGGCCGAAGTCCCGCAAGAGCGGCGTGAAGAACACCAGCGCGAAGAAGCCGAAGACAACCGTCGGGATGCCGGCCAGGACCTCGAGCGCCGGTTTGACGACCTTGCGCACGCCGGGACGGCGCGTACTCGCTGAGGTAGATCGCCGCGCCGAGGCCGAACGGGATGAAGACGACTGCAGCCCAGAACGTGAGCGCCAGCGTCGAGACGACGAGCGGCAGCACGCCAAAGGACGAGGGCGTGAACAGCGGCGTCCAGCCGCGTGCCGGCGATGAAGTCGATGAAGTTGACCTCGCGGAAGAACTCGATCGCCGGCTGGAGCAGCGCGATGATGATCCCGACGGTCGTTGCGATCGAGAGCCCGGCGCAGGCCAGCAGGACGATCTTGACGCCCGCTTCACCCCAGCGCCGACTCTGCGCGCGCAGACGTGGCCTCGGGCGCTCGAGCTCGATGTCTCGAGTCGTCATTCGCTCGGCTCCGCCGGTGACCGTGTGGCTGGAGCGGAAGGTGTCGCTGCCGTCGCCGCGGCCTCGAACACGTCGAGCGCCGTGCGCTGCTGCTCGGCTGACAGTGGGACGAACAGCGCCACCTCGGCGATCTCGGAGGCGTTCTCGAGGTAGAAGCGCATGAACTCGCGCACGATCTCCTCGCTGAACGAGTCGACCTTCGCGTACACGAACAGCGGACGCGCCAGCGGCGCGTACTCACCCGAGAGGGCGGTGTCGATGCTCGGCGCGACGCAGCCGTTGCCACCGTCGATCGGCACGGCCCTGAGCGCGTCCGGATTCTGGACGAAGTACGAGAACCCGAAGTACCCGGCTCCGCCCCGTGTGCCCTGAATCGCCTGGACGATCACGTTGTCGTCCTCGGACGCGGTGTAGTCGGCGCGGCTTGCTCCCTCGGCGCCGTTGACGACGTCGGTGAAGTAGTCGAACGTGCCGGAGTCGGTTCCCGGTCCGGCGAGCGTCAGCTCCTCGTCGGGAAAGCTCGGGTCGATGTCGGCCCAGTTGCCGACGCTGGTCTCCGACTCGGGTGACCAGATGGTGCTGAGCTGCTCGACGGTGAGGCAGTCGACCCAGTCGTTCTCGGGGTTGACAACAACCGTCAGCGCGTCGGTCGCCACGGCGAACTCGATGAACTCAACGCCCTCCTCGGCGCACGCGTCGGCCTCTTCGTCCTTGATCTGCCGAGACGCATCAGAGAGGTCGGTCTCGCCGTTACAGAAGCGCTCGAAGCCACCGCCCGTGCCCGAGATTCCGACCGTGATTCGCGCTCGCGGGTTGTCGATCGTGAACTCCTCGGCTGCAAGCGTCGTCAACGGAGCGACGGTGCTCGAGCCATCGATCTCGACTCGACCCTCTAAGCCTCCGCTGGCGCCGCCGCCGCATCCGGCCGCGACGCCAATACCGATCGCTGCGAGAACGATCGCGACCGTGTACGGGCCCATGGCGCGCGCAAACGGGTGTGCGTTCGACTGCCGGTCGCTCGATCGCATCGGAACGATCTCATCGTGCGTGCCCGCCATTGCTCGATGGGTCGAGGCCTGGTGAACGCCGTGTTACGGAGTGGTGAACGGAAGGGGCGGCAGGCGTGGCGTTGAAGTCCGAGGCGCCATCAGGAATGCTGCACGGGTTCGCGAGCAAAGGAAGTGAGATGGCCGAGACCATGGAGGAGTTCCTAGCGCGGCGCCACATCGCCGCTCTGGGCACGCACAACAAGAGCGGCTCGATCCAGCTGAGCGCGGTCTGGTACCTACACGACGACGGGAGCATCTACGTCCCGACGTCGGCAGCGACCGTGAAAGGGCGCAACGTACGCGAGCGTCCGGCGGCAAGCGTTCTGATCGACAGCCGCGAGCCCGGCGGGGCGGTCAAGACGGCGTCTGGCGCCGGGCCGGCCGAGGCGCTCGGCGGCGCGGAAGCCGCTGCGATGAACCGACGCGTGTTCGACCGGTACATGAGCGCCGACGCGATGGCAGACCCGAGTTGCGGCGGCGACCTGATCGAGAACGACACCGTCTGCATCAGGGTCACGCCCGAGCGCTGGAACTGGATCGACATCAGCGAGGCGTTTGGGGGAATCCTCGAGACGCCGGGCTATATGCTGCCGCTTGGGGAATAGCCGCGAGCGCATGGGACGCCACCAACGTGACTACTACCGCGTGCTTGGGCTGACGCCCGGCGCCGATCAGGACTCGATCAAGCGCGCGTTCCGCGGCCTGGTACAGGAGCACCACCCGGACAAGTCTCGACCGATCCGCATGCCGAGACACGGTTCCGCGGTATCGTCGAGGCCTACGAGGCGCTATCGGGTACCGAGCCGGGAGCGCACGAGCCTCTCGCAAGCGTCCACAGCCGCGTGCGGCCGTCGACATCGGGCTCGCGCCGCGCCCCCGTCGTCTCGCAGGTGACGGTCGATGCGGCTCGCGCCCGACGTGGGACCGAGGTCGGCGTCTTCTTCGCATTCGAGCGCACCTGCGGCCCGTGCCGGGGCGAGGGCATCGACGCCGATGCTCAGCTGGAGCAGTGCGCGTCGTGCGGCGGCGACGGGTTCGCCCGCGGCGTCTCCGACTCGGATCTCGGCCGCTGGATTCAGGTCGATACGTGCGCGCAGTGCACAGGCACCGGCGTCGTGAGCGAGCCCTGCGGATCCTGCCATGGCGACGGCCGGCGGCGAGATCGTCGTCGGATGAGCGTGACGCTGCCCACGGGTATCCGCGACGGCGAGAGAGTTCGTGTGCCCGGCACCGGGCACGTCGACGCGGCCGGCAACGTCGGCGAGGGCTCCCTGATCGTGCACGTCTCGAGCCACCTCTCCGCCGAGGCGCGCGCGGTGCGCGCGCTCGCCGCGCTGGGTGTCATGGGCGGGCTGGTGCTGCTCGGCCTGATGGTTGCCCAGTCGCTCTAGAACGTCCTCAGGACGCCAGCGACGGGAACAGACAGCGAACGGCGAGCCCTTCGCCTTCGAGGCCCGTGGCCTCGATCTCGCCGTTCGCCGAGGTGACGATGTGCTTGGTGATGGCGAGGCCAAGGCCCGTACCGCGTGACGTCCGCGCGCGGTCGGCGCGGTAGAAGCGCTCGAACAGCCGGGGAAGCTCGTGCTCGGCAACCCCCGCCCCGTCGTCGCTTGCGAGCAGCTGCGCCTGCCCACCGCTGCCCTCGCTGACGCTGACCGTCAGCGTGGTGTCGGGACCGGCGTAGCGGATCGCGTTCTCGATCAGGTTGCGCGCGATCACGCGAATCATTCGCGGCCGTAGGGGAAGCTCGATCGCGTCGCTTCCTTTGATCACGATCGTCAGGCCGGCCCGCTCGGCGCTCTCGGCCAGCTCGGCGGCTGCGTCGCGAATGAGCGGCACCGCGGCCGAGAAGCCGAGCGAGACGACTTCCTTGCCGCTCTCGAGCTCGCTGAGGAACAGCACGTCGTCGATGAGCTCGCCGATCTGGTTGACCTCGCGGCGTGCCTGAGTCACGAGGGTCTCGACGTCGGCCTCGGGCAGCTCTGCGCTCTCGAGCAGGGATAGAAGCCGCGCTAGCGGAGTCCTCAGCTCGTGCGAGACCGACGCGGTAAAGCCAGCCCGGAGCTCCTGGTATGCGGCGAGGTCGCCCGGCTCGCTCAGGTAGAGCATTGTCTCGGTCGCGCCGTTCACCTCGTACGGGATCGCGTACGGCACCCGGCCCCGCTGCCCACTCTGGAGCTCGTCGGGCAGGACCTCGCCCTCGACGAGTCCATCGAGCGCTTCGCGCGCCCGCCGGCTGGCCGCGACGACGCGGCGAGCTCCGTCGATGATCACGACGATCTCGCGGCTCTCCTCGACGAGCATGCGGGCCCGGATCAGCTCGGCAATTCGTTCGTTCGCATCTGCTGTCGCCTCGTGGGTGTCGTCAGCGTGTGCGCTGGTCATTCTGTGCTCTCCAATGGGTGCCTCGTCAGGCAGTGGCTATGTTCCGAGTGTATGGCCCGTGTGCTCGTAGTCGAAGACGATGAGGTGATCGCCGAAGGGATGGCGCAACATCTGAGGAGCGCCGGCTTCGAACCCGTGGTAGTGGGGCGGGGAGACGTTGGCCTCAAGCGCCTGCGCTTCGAGGGCTTCGATGTGTGCGTGCTCGATCTGATGCTTCCCGGCGTCGACGGCTGGCGCGTGATCGAGGTGCTTCGCGGCGAGGGCGTCGGTGTGCCGATCGTCGTCGTCTCGGCGCGGGGAACCGAGCACGATCGCGTGCACGCGCTCGAGCTGGGCGCAGACGACTTCCTCGTGAAGCCGTTCTCGATGAAGGAGCTGGTCGCGCGCGTGGGCTCGGCCGCGCGCCGCGGCGTACGCACGGTCGAGCCGAGCCGTGGCGACACGCTGCAGGTCGGCGATCTGGTCGTGGACCCGGCGAACGTTCAGGCGTTCGTGGCCGGCCAATCGTGCGAGTTGACGCCGACCGAGTTTCGGCTGCTCTACGTCCTCGCACTCGAAGCCGGCCGTGTCGTCTCTCGTGACGAGCTCCTGCAGCGCGTGTGGGGGCGGCCGATGTCGCATCGCGACCGCACGGTCGACGTCTTCGTGCGCAAGCTTCGTGAAAAGGTCGATGGACGCAGCGAGGGCGTCACGTTCCTGCATACGCGCTACGGCGTCGGCTACAAGCTCGAGGCCGTGGCGAGCCATACCTAGACCCGTTCTGGTCGCGCCCCGGCGGCCCTAAAGTCGCGAGCACCGGCGCCGAACACGGCGGATTCCTAAAGTCGCGGGCTATGGCGCCGACGAAGAGCGTGTGGCCAGCTACGACCTGATCGCCATCGGCTCCGGGCCGGCTGGCCAGCGCGCGGCCGTGCAGGCCGCGAAGCTCGGCAAGAAGTCCGCGATCGTCGAGGAGGGCAGCTGCCTCGGGGGCGTGTGCGTCAACACCGGCACGATTCCCTCGAAGACCATGCGTGAGGCCATCCTGCACCTCACCGGCATGCGCCACCGCGGCTTCTACGGCCAGGGCTACCGCGTGAAGGAAGAGGTGACGTTCGGCGACATCGCCCACCGCACCAAGCTCGTGGTCGACCGCGAGGGCAACGTCATCCGTGACCAGCTCGCGCGCAACCATGTGACACACATCGAAGGGCGCGGACGACTCGCCGGCCCGGGCGTTATCGAGGTCGACTCCCCGCACGACGAGCGCCGGCGTCTCGAGTCGGAAGCCATCGTGCTCGCGACCGGCAGCGCGCCGGCGCATCCGCCGGATGTCGACTTCGACGGGAAGACCGTCCTCGACTCCGACCAGATCCTCGACCTCGAGCGCATCCCGGACTCGATGCTCGTCGTCGGCGCCGGCGTGATCGGCATCGAGTACACGTCGATGTTCGCCGCCCTCGGGACGTCGGTTACGGTCGTCGAACGGCATCCGGCGATGCTCGACTTCTGCGACGCCGAGATCATCGAGGCCGTTCGCTACCACCTACGCGACCTCGGCGTGACCTTCCGCTTCGGCGAGTCGGTCATTGCCGTCGAGCGCCGCGAGAAGGACACCGTCACCCAGCTCGAGAGCGGCAAGCGAATCGCCGCCGACGTCGTCCTCTACTCGGCAGGGCGCCAGGGCGCAACCGCAGACATCGGCCTTGAGACGGTCGGTCTCGAAGCCGACAAGCGCGGGCGGCTCGTCGTCGGCGAGATGTACCGGACCGGAGCGCCCGGCGTCTACGCGGTCGGCGACGTGATCGGCTTTCCCAGCCTCGCCTCGGTCTCGGCAGAGCAAGGTCGCCTTGCCGCGTGCGACGCGCTCGGCCAGGAGACGCACGGGATGAGCGACCTGCTTCCCTACGGCATCTACTCGATCCCGGAGGTCAGCTACGTCGGCAAGAACGAGGCTGAGCTGACCGAGGCCGGTATTCCCTACGAGGTCGGCCTGGCTCGCTACCGCGAGCTCGCGCGGGGCCTGATCATGGGCGAGAGCCACGGCCTGCTCAAGCTGCTCATCCACGCCGACGACGGCAAGATCCTTGGCGTGCACGCGTTCGGGACGGCCGCGACCGAAGTCGTCCACATCGGGCAGGCGGCAATGGGATTCGGAGCGACCGTCGACTACTTCGTCGACACCGTCTTCAACTATCCGACGCTGGCCGAGGCCTACAAGACCGCGGCGCTGAACGCGTCGAACAAGCTGCGCGCGCTCGCGGCGTAGTTCGTGGCTCGTCGGCCATGGCGGCCGAGCCAGGGCCCGGCTCTACGATCTGATCGTGTCCCTTCTCGTCGCAGCCAACCTGCGAATCGAGCACGCAGGCACGCCGCTGTTCGACGGCGTCTCGCTGACGCTCAGGCCGCGCGACCGCGTCGCCCTATCGGGCCCGAACGGCTCGGGCAAGACGACGCTTCTGCGCCTGCTCGCTGGCGAGCTTCCACTCGACGGGGGTGAGCTCTCACGAGGGAAGGGAGTCACGGTCGCTCTACACGACCAGCGCCCGCCGGCCGGATCGAGCCAGGTGCTCAGCGAGTACGTCCTGGGAGGCCTCGCCCATTTGCTTCGGCTCGAAGCGTCGCTTCGCCAGCTCGAGGCAGAGATGGCGGACGACCACAGCCCGCGACTGCTCGCTCGCTACTCGCGGGCCCAGCAGCAGCTCGAGGCAGCCGGCGGCTACGGGTGGCGCGAGCGCCCGCGCGCCTATTTGCGGAATCTTGGCTTCACGGCAGCCGATCTCGAGCGGCCGCTCTCGTCGTTCTCGGGTGGAGAGCTCACGCGCGCCTCTCTGGCCCGTGCCCTCGGCGCCGGTCCCAACGTTTTGCTGCTCGACGAGCCGACGAACCATCTCGACCTCGACCGCATCGAATGGCTCGAGCGGGAGCTTCCCGAGCTCGATGCCGCCGTGGTCATGGTGGCCCACGATCGCTGGTTTCTCGAAGCGACGACAACGTCTGTACTCGAGCTGATCGGTGGGCGCGCGACCTACTTCCCTGGCTCCTGGCATGTCTGGCGGAAAGAGAAGGCTGCGCGGGAAAGCTTCGACGCGCGTGTCGAGGAACGCCGCCAGGCGGAGCTTGCGCGGCTCGAGAACTTCGTGGCGCGCTTTCGCTATGGCACGCGTGCCCGGCAGGCGCAGGCCAAGCTCAAGAAGATCGACCGTCTGAACGCGGGCGAGCGCGCGCCTGCGCGCCGATCGGCGCCGGCGCGGACAGCGTTCGCGTTCCCCGCGCCTGCACGCTGCGCCCGCACGGTTGTCGAAGCGCAGGATCTTGCCCTCGCCGCGGGCGATCGCGAGCTCCTGAGCGGCGCGGTTCTCGCGCTCGATCGCGACGAGAAGGTCGCGCTGGTCGGCGCGAACGGGTCCGGTAAGACGACGCTGGTCGAGGCTCTCCTCGGCCTGGGCTCGCCGAGGGCGGGCACCGTCAAGACGGGCTACGGCGTCGAGTCGGCCTACTTCGCCCAGCACGACGTGGAGCTCGACGAGCGCCTCTCGGTGATCGACACGCTGACAGCGCGCTCGGCCGTCGGACGCGGCGACGGACGCAAGCTGCTCGGCCACTTCGGGTTCGACGGAGAGGAGCAGGAGAAGATCGTCGCCATGCTCTCGGGTGGCGAGCGGCGGCGACTGATGCTCGCCGCCGTCGTCGCACGTGGCGCCAACTGGCTGGTCCTCGACGAGCCGACCAACCACCTCGACCTCGAGGGGCGCGAGGCGCTCGAGCAAGCGCTCAATGCGTTCCCGGGCTCTGTCCTGTTGGTTTCACACGATCGCGCGCTCCTCGACGCCGTCGCCGACCGCGTCATCCAGATCGACGAGGGCCGGCTCGACTCGTTCCAGGGAGGTTGGGCAGAGTTCCTCGAACGACGTGAGCTTTCGCGGGCACCGGCACCCCAACCGGCCGGGCCCAGGCCCAAGAAGCGCGAGCGCCGCAAGCTCGGCGAGCGCGACGGCCCCGCGCGAGCGGCGCGCCAGCTCCGCGAGCTCGAAGAGGATATCGCCGGGCTCGAGGCACGACTCAGCGAACTCGAGACACAGCTCTCAGAGCGTTGGGACGATGCCGAGCTTCAGGCCAACCACAAGGATGCGGCACGGCAAGTCGAGGCGGCGCTGGCCCGCTGGGAGGAGCTCTCGGAGCAGGTCGAATGAGGGCAACACATGCGCTGCTAGGGCAACGCATACGCGGTGCTTTGGCTACGCGTGCCCGTAGCTGCGGCTACTCGAACGTGTAGCGGCGAACGCCGGTCAGCTCGTCGTCGATCGTCTCGAGCCTGCTGATGCGCTCCTCGATCGGCGGATGCGTCGAGAAGAGCGCGCTCACGCCGCGTCCACGTAGCGCCGCCATCGGGTTCGCGATGTAGAGCGAAGCAGTCGCCGGGTTGACCTCGAGCGGCACGGCCTCGGTGCCGCGCTTGAGTGTCTGAAGGGCGTCGGCGAGCGATCGACCCTCGCCGAGTCGTCGTGCCGCCGACGCGTCGGCGAGATACTCGCGCTGTCGCGAGACGGCCATCTGCAGGATCATCGCCGCGAGTGGCGCGATGATGATGGTTGCCAGGACGCCGATGATGCCGAGCGGGTTGTCGCGGTTACCGCCGCCGAAGAGCAACGAGAACTGAAGGATGTTCGCCACCCAGGCGATCGAGGCCGCGATCATCGCCGCGATGCTCGAGACGAGGATGTCGCGATTCTTTATGTGGGCAAACTCGTGTGCCATGACGCCTCGCACCTGGTCGGCGGGCATGTGCCTCAGCAGGCCCTGCGTCACGGCGACCGCTGCGTGCTCGGGATTGCGGCCTGTCGCGAACGCGTTCGGCTGCTCGGATGGGATCAGATAGAGCCGCGGCTCGGGGACCTCGAAGAGCTGTGACAGCTCGCTCACCATCGAGCGCACCTCGGGCAGCTGCCCGTCGGGCACCGGCTGGGCCTTGCTCGCCTTGATGGCGATCTTGTCCGAGAACCAGTAGCCGACCAGGTTCATGATCACGGCGATCGCGACGAACAGGTAGATCCCGCCGCCGCCAATCAGGAAGCCGATACCGACGAGAAGCCCAGACAGACCGGCAATGAGCACCCATGTGCGCATGTGCGTGTTGAACTTCGTCTTGGTCACCGTGGACATCTCCGCCATCGCATCCAAGCTACCAAAACGGATGCGTGGTTCCGCCCATTTCCCTCCCTGCAGCGGGCCCTCCGCCTATCGGGCGCGCGCCGCCGCGCCATGCCCGCGATGGCGGCTCGATTTCGCCATCGCCGGTGCCGATGCATAGTGGCACCTGTTGCGTCACGCTCGCGCGCGATGGCACTCTGACGACAGCGAATGACTGAGCTCGCCCCACCGACCTCGATCCCGGCCGCCGCCGAGCGCGATCTCGAGGCGCCCGAGGATGTCGAGCGCCTGATCAACCGTGAGCTCTCGTGGCTCGACTTCAACGGCCGCGTCCTCGATCTCGCGGCCGACGCCGGCAAGCCGCTGCTCGAGCGGGTCCGCTTCTGCTCGATCTTCTCCTCGAACCTCGACGAGTTCTTCATGGTGCGCGTCGCGGGGCTTCTGCGCCAGGAGGTCGCCGGGGTCAGCGTCCGCTCGGTCGACGGTCGTAGCGCACAGGGGCTCCTCACCGAGGTGCGCGATCGCGTGCTCGAACTCGACGGGCGCCAGACCACTATCTGGCGCGACGCACTGGTCCCTCAGCTTGCCGAGCACGGCATCGTGATCGGCACCGCCCACGACTGCGCCGAGGCGGAGCTGAACGAGCTCGAGAAGCGCTTCGAGCGCGAGATCTACCCAATTCTCACGCCGCTCGCCGTCGGCCCTGGTCAGCCCTTCCCGTACATCTCCGGGCTCTCGCTTTCGCTCGCGGTCGTCGTGCGCAACCCAGCAACACGCGAAGAGCGGCTGGCGCGCGTCAAGGTGCCCGAGGGCCTGCCCCGGTTTCTCGCCGTCGGCGAGCGCGGCTTGCTCGTTCCGCTCGAGGACGCGATCCGACACGGCCTCGACGTGCTCTTCCCGGGCATGGAGATTCTCGAAGGCGTCCCCTTCCGGGTAACGCGGGATGCCGACTTCGAGGTCTCTGACGAGGCAGACGACCTGCTCGAAGCGGTCGAGCTCGAGCTGCGCCGACGCCGCTTCGGCGGCGTGGTTCGGCTCGAGATCTCCGATGACATGCCCCAGCCCATGCTCGCTCAGCTTCGGGAGGGTCTCGGGATCGGCGACGAGAAGATCTATCGCGTCGGCGGCATGCTCGATCTGGCTGATCTCTCCGAGATTGCCGCGCTTGACAGACCCGCGCTCCGCCATGACCCGTGGGTTCCGGTGACGCAGAAGCGCCTCGTCGACGCCGAGGGGGCGGCGTTCTTCGACGAGCTACGGCGAGGCGACATCCTCGTCCATCACCCATACGACGCCTTCGGCTCGGTGACGGCATTCGCTCGCGCCGTAGGGGCCGACGACGATGCGATCGGCATCAAGGCGACCGTCTATCGCACGAACGAGGAGTCGCCGATCATGCCGGCGCTGATCGAGGCGTCCGAGCATGGCAAGCAGAGCGTCTGTCTCGTCGAGCTCAAGGCCCGCTTCGACGAGGAGCGCAACATCGAGTGGTCGCGGGCGCTCGAGCGCGCCGGCGTCCACGTTGCCTATGGGCTACCGAACATGAAGGTCCACGCCAAGACGATTCTCGTCGTGCGGCGCGAGGGCGATGCGCTCCGCCGCTACGTCCACATCGGAACGGGGAACTACCACGCGGTGACAGCCCGTGTCTACGAGGACTTCGGCCTGTTCACGGCCGATGAGGACATCTGTGCGGACATCGCCGACCTCTTCAACCACCTGACCGGCTTTGGCCACCCGCAGCGATTCCGCAAGCTTCTCGTCGCGCCGTTCACGCTGAGAAGCCGCCTGATCGAAGAGATTCGCCGCGTTGCGGCGGCCGCAGCCGAGGGCAAGCCGGCACGGATTCGCATCAAGGTCAACGCGCTTACCGACGCGACGATCATCGAGGAGCTCTACAGCGCATCGCAGACCGGCGTCGACATCGATGTGGTCGCGCGCGGCATCTGCTCACTGCAACCCGGGGTCAAGGGGATGAGCGAGACGATCAGCGTCCGGAGCGTCGTCGGACGCTTCCTCGAGCACAGCCGTGTCTTCATCTTCGATGCCGACGGGACGCAGCGGGTCTTCATGGGCTCGGCCGATCTCATGCCGCGCAATCTCGACCATCGAATCGAGGTTGTCGTCCCGGTCGAGGACCCAGAGATCGCACGCGAGCTGGAGGCCGTCGTCGAGACGTTGCTCGCCGACAACGAAACGGCATCGGTGCTGGGCGCGGACGGAGGCTGGGAGCGGCTCCACCCCGGCGACGATGAGCGAGCCAGGCCGAGCCAGACGGCGTTGATGCAGCGCGCACGAGCGCGCACGCGGCTGCGGTAGCGCTCGCGAGGGCGCTTAGGCTCGCGCGAGGCCGGTCTAGCTGCCCGTGCCAGCGTTGTCGGCCGAAACGGCAGCCACAATTCCGGCCGTGCGTGTTGGGGTCATTGGTGTCGGGTCGCAGACTGTGCGCTTGCTGGTCGCTCGGGCCAGCGGCGGGACAGTCGTGCCGCTCTGCCGCGAGCGTACGGTCGTCGGCCTCGGCGAAGAGCTCGTGCGGCGCGGTTCGATCGGCGACGCGTGGCTCGAGCGGCTCGCGGGGCAGGTGGCCGACTTCGCTGCGCTTGCGCGCGCAATGGGTGCCGAGCAGGTCGAGGTCGTGCTGAGCGCTCCCGGTCGAGACGCGTCGAATGCCGCGGTACTGACGGCGAGCGTCGGACATGCTGCGGCGGCGCGCGCGACAACCCTCTCGATCGAAGAGCTGGCGGCGGCAGCGTTCGACGGCGCCCTGATCGGGAATCCGGTGACTTCAGACCCGGTTGCCGTCTGCGATGTCGGAGCCACCACGACGGTCGTCGCGATCGGCACGCGCGAGGGCGGGCCGGCCTATGTACGCGCCGTTGACTTCGGCTCGCTGTCGGCCTGCGAGCAGCTCGGACGTGAGCAGCCATGTACGCGCCGTTGACTTCGGCTCGCTGTCGGCCTGCGAGCAGCTCGGACGTGAGCAGCCAACCCGGGCTGCCGTCGAGCAGGCGTTCGCGCGCATCGTGGTGCCGCTGCCCAAGACGGCGCTCGTGACCGGCGGCGCCGGCCGCTCCCTGCGCAAGCTCGTCGGGCGGACCATCGACGGTGAAGCGACCGAAGCAGCGCTACGCATCGCGCGCCGCTGTGCCGCCGGCGAGATCACGCGAATTCATGGTTCGCCGCCTCATCGAGCCGAGACTCTGGCCGCCGACGCGCTGATCGCTCACGAATTGCACCGGCGGCTCACAATACCGCTCGAAGTGAGCCCGACCGGGCATCGCGAGGGCTTCGCCGCGCAGATGGCGACGCAGCTCAGCCAGGCGGCGTGACGGCGCGCGCCAGGGCGAGCCTGGCCACCTCGACGTCACGCTTGTACGTCAAGAGCTCCTGTGCCTCGGCCAGCGTCGCCCAGCGCAGCTCGTCGACTTCGTCGTTCGCCGTGAACGCATCGGCCGGCGCGCGCTCGCCGGCGGGCTCCATCAAGAAGTAGGCCACGCTCTTCGGGCGCCCTTTCTGGTCGCGGTAGGCGATCTCGCTCAGGCGTGGACCAAGGGTGCAGCGCACGCCCGTCTCCTCTTCCACCTCTCGCAGTGCGCAGTCCGACTCCGCCTCGTCCCGGTGGCACTTCCCCTTCGGGAGGCTCCAGTCGTCGTAGCGGGGACGGTGGATGACGAGGATCGTCGCCTCGCCCGCCTCGCCGCGGACGCTGACGACGGCGCCGCCGGCCGCATGAACCACCGCGCCCGTCAGCGCCAGAGCCCCTTCGCGGCATGTTGCATCTCGCGCCACACGCCCGGGAAGCCGGCGCGGGCCTTCGCTCGGCTTGCGCGCTCACGCTCGGCGACGACGCCCGCGGCGAACGCCGCATCCGTGCTCGGGGTCGCCGCGGCGAGCCGAAAGAGCTCGGTCTCGGCGATACAGCCGTCCTGGTGCTCGCCGAGCACGTCCTGAAGCCGCTTGGCGCAGCGTATGAACTTCGTCGCGTCGCGCTCGAGCGTCGGAGCTGCGAGCTCGGTCGCGTAGCGCGCGCGCTTGCCGGCGATGCGCAGGGCATGGAGCTCGTCGTCGTCAGGCTCGTCAGAGAGCCGCTGCTCCCGCTTGCGGAGTCGCTTGAACTCGCGCTGCGCGAGACGCTCGAGCGTGGCGCCGTGATCGTCGAAGGCGGCACCGACCGCAGCCCGGTCGAGCCGCTCGAGAAGTAGGAGGTAGCGGGTGCTCTCGAGCGCGTCAGCGAGCTCAACGCGGGCTCGCCCGCGGGCCTCCTCGATCGGTCGCAGGGCGCGCGCGAATGGCTCGCGAAGACCTGGAGAGAGTGCCTCACCCCGCCCGGTGAAGCGCTCGAGCAGGACGTCGGCGTCACGCACTGGTCCGAGCGTAGCTCCGAGCCAGCGCAGGTCATCGGCGAGTGGGGTGCTCCAGTCACCGACCTGAACCGGTCTGGTCGCCCGAAGAACTGCGCGAAGTCTTCGCACCGCGACCCGCATCTGATGCAGCTCCTCGGGATTCGTGCCGAGGCGCGTGCCGGGGTCGTGCGCGAGCAGCGCGTCGCGCAGCCGCGCGATGCGCGCCCGCACGTGCCGGGACGTCGGATCGTCGCGACGCGGCGGCAGGGGCGGCTGCCCGACCTGCACGTCGAGGGCCTGCATCAGCTTCGGGCGAGCGTCGCCCTCGGTGGCGCCGGCGGTCAGGAGCACGCCTTTGATCTGCTCGAGCGCCAGCGGAATGTCGGCGAGGAGCTCGACCTCGACCTCGGTGAAGCTCTTGACCACCCGCTCGCCAGCCAGCACGTCGACGTCGTCGATGACCACATCGGCGACCTCTCCCTCGATGCCGCGCACGCGAACCCCGGCGCGATTCGTCCGCAGCGTGGCAGCCGGGCTCAGTGCGTGCCCGCGCATGTGCGCGGTGACCAGGTGTGTGATCTCGCGTGGGGGAACGTCGTCGTGGGCGGCGCACTCGAGCTCGGCGCGTGCCTCGCCGCATGGCAGCTTGAGCTGCCAGAGCCCGTTGCCGTCGCGCAGGCGACGGCGGAACGTGATCCCCGCCTGTGCGAGTCGTAGATCGGGTGTGTCGTAGTAGGTCGAGAGCAGGATCTCGGGCTCGAGCTTCGTCCCCGGAAGCTCGGGCAGCACGAAGCCCTTCTCGGCCCCCAGCTTGATCTCACGCTCGAGACTCTGCCGCACTGTCTTGGCCATTGCTCTCTCACAGCGTAGTTCGCTCGCGGCCAGCCGTCACACCCCGAAACCGCGCTTGCGTGTGGTGAAGGCCGGGGACACAGCCGTCGATAATGTCTCCGACGATGAAGGTGATCCTTCCGGACGAGACCGAGCTCGAGCTCGAGGACGGCGCAAACGGTCTCGATGCCGCGCGCGCGATCGGCCCCCGTCTGGCCGAGCAGGCCGTCCTGGTCAGGCTCGAGGGCGGCGAGACGCTCGACGTGCGCGAACCGCTTAAGGATGGGGCTCGCATACAGATTCTGACGACGCGCGACCGCGATGACCCCGACGCGCTCTCGGTCTTGCGTCATTCGACAGCGCACCTCCTTGCCGAGGCCGTCCAGCGTCTCTATCCGGGGACGAAGATCGCGATCGGGCCGCCGATCGACGACGGTTTCTACTACGACTTCGATTTCCCTCAGCCGATCAGCGACGACGACCTCGAACGCCTCGAAGCCGAGATAAATCGCGAGATCAAGGAGGGGCGCTCCTGGCAGCGCTCGACCGTCGATCGCGGTGAGGCGCGCTTGCGCTTCGAGGACGAGGACGAGCCCTACAAGCTCGAGCTCGTCGACGATGTCGAGGGAGCGATAACCCTGTACGAGCAGGGCGAGTTCGTCGATCTCTGTCGCGGTCCGCACCTGCAGAGCGCGGAGCCGATCAAGGCCGTCAAGCTGACATCGCTCGCCGGTGCCTACTGGCGCGGCGACTCCGACAACACCCAACTCACCCGCGTGTACGGCACCGCGTTCTACTCGAAGAAGGACCTCGAGGCGCATCTCGAGCGGCTCGAGCAGGCGAAGCTGCGCGACCACCGCCGGCTCGGCAAGCAGCTCGATCTCTTCCACTTCTCCGACGTCAGCCCCGGCTCCCCGTTCTGGCACCCGAAGGGGATGGTGATCTGGAACGTTCTCGAAGACCTCCGTCGCTCAGAGAATGCGAGGCGTGGCTACGAGGAGGTCCGCACGCCGCTGATCTATGACGTCGACGTCTGGAAGACATCGGGGCACTGGGACAATTACCGCGAGAACATGTACTTCTTCGACACCGAGGCGAGGGAGTACGGGCTCAAGCCGATGAACTGCCCCGGCCACTGCTTCGTTTTCTCCGACCATCTGCGCAGCTACCGCGAGCTGCCACTGAGGCTCGGTGAAGCCGGGCTCGTCCATCGCCACGAGGCCTCGGGTGTCTTGCACGGGCTGTTGCGCGTGCGCCACATCACGCAGGACGACGCGCACATCTTCTGCACGCATGAGCAGACCGAGGACGAAGTGCTCGGCTGCCTCGATTACGCGTTCTTCCTCTACGGGCTCTTCGACTTCAGGGTCAATGCCGAGCTCTCGACCCGACCCGAGAAGCGCATCGGCTCGGACGAGCACTGGGATCGGGCCGAGCAGGCACTTCACGGAGCACTCGAGCGCCAGGGCCTCGACTACGACCTCAACGAGGGCGGCGGCGCGTTCTACGGACCGAAGATCGACCTGCACGTCACCGACGCGCTCGAGCGCAGCTGGCAGCTCGGCACGATCCAGCTCGACTTCCAGATGCCCGAGCGCTTTGAGCTCTCATACGTCGGATCCGACAACACAGACCACACGCCGGTAATGATCCACCGGGCCCTGCTCGGCTCGCTCGAGCGCTTCGTCGGGATCGTGATCGAGCACACCGGCGGCGACCTGCCGCCCTGGGTCGCCCCTGTGCAGGCGCGCGTCGTTCCCGTCGCCGACGACCATCGCGACGCGGCCGAAGCGCTGCGCGACGAGCTCGACGAGTTGGGCGTACGGGCCGAGCTCGACACGACCTCCGACACGCTCGGCAAGCGCATCCGCGCCGCCGAGATGGAGCGCGTTCCCTACATCCTCGTCATCGGTGACAAGGAGGTCGGCGGCGATACCTTGGCCGTACGCGAGCGTGGAAAAGGCGTCGATGATCTCCCTCGATCAGCCGCGCTAGAAGCCATCTCGAGCGCTGCTAAGCTTTGAGCGCGACAAGCAGGAGCTCGACGTTCCTCACCTCTCGGCGCTTGCGTACGAAGGGGTTCAAGTCAGGCACGAAGGAATTTTCGGGCTG
The DNA here is from genome assembly GCA_965223695.1 of Gaiellaceae bacterium. GTDB lineage: Bacteria > Actinomycetota > Thermoleophilia > Gaiellales > Gaiellaceae > JAUVPB01. The sequence goes on from CBDCXJ010000051.1 coordinate 17,153, forward strand.
CTGCTTGCAGCCCGTTGTCGTTCTTGTAGGACCACCGAGGAGGAGCGAATCAACCCCGTGACCCGACAGTGAGATCTCGAAGACCGGTCGAGCCCGTTCGACCCAGGATTGACCAGCCCCGCATCAACGAGGCGATCCGCGTCAAGGAAGTCAGGCTCATCAGCGAGGAAGGCGAGCAGATCGGGATCAAGTCTCGTCAGGAAGCGCTCGACTACGCGTTCGAGAAGAACCTCGACCTCGTCGAGGTCGCGGGCGAGGCCGATCCGCCGGTATGCCGGGTCATGGACTACGGGAAGTACCGCTACGAGCAGGAGCAGAAGGCAAAGCTCGCTCGCAAGCACCAGTCACAGATTCACGTCAAGGAGATCAAGCTCCGGCCCAAGATCAGCTCGAATGACTACAACACCAAGAAGGGCCATGTCATCCGGTTCTTGAAGGACCGAGCAAAGGTCAAGGTCACGATCATGTTTCGAGGACGCGAACAAACCCATCCGGAGCACGGCGAGAAGCTGCTGATTCAGCTCGCTGAGGATGTCGCAGACCTGGGTCTGATCGAGTCCTCGCCACTTCAGGACGGACGGAATATGACGATGGTGCTCGCCCCGCTGCGAAATCCGGGCGGGCCAGAGGACGAGCCAGGGACGGAGAGCGGGCCCGCGGCCGAGGCCGCCAGCACTGCGCTCGAAGCCGCGCCGGAGGCCCAGGCCGAGACTGACGCCAGGTCCGATCCTGAGGCTGACGCAGGAGAGACTGCCGAGACGAAGGAGGCCGCCGATGCCTAAGATCAAGACGAAATCTGGGGCGAAGAAGCGGTTCAAGGTCACTGGCACCGGCAAGCTCAAGCGCCGGCACGCAATGAAGAGCCACATCCTTGAGAAGAAGAGTGCGAAGCGCAAGCGCGACTTCGGGCGAGATCACGACGTCGCCAAGAGTGACGCCAGTGCGGTCAAGCGGCTTCTAGGCCGCTAGCACAGGGGGGATGAGGTCATGACTCGCGTAAAGCGATCGGTTCACGCGCGCAAGAAGCGCCGCAAGGCTCTCGGTGAAGCCAAGGGCTACTGGGGCCAGAAGTCGATCAGCTACCGCAAGGCCAAGGAGCAGCTGCTCAAGTCTGACTCCTACGCTTATCGCGATCGCCGCAACCGCAAGCGCAACTTCAGGCGGCTCTGGATCATGCGGATCAACGCGGCCGCGCGCACGCAGGGGCTCTCGTATAACCAGTTCATCAACGGGTGCAAGAAGGCCGAGATCGAGCTCGATCGCAAGGTCCTCGCCGACATCGCAGTTCAGGATCCGAGCGCGTTCGCGCAGATCGCCGATCGCGCGAAAGAGGCGCTCGAAGCCTCACGCTAGAACGACGTTCCCCGACCAGGAGCCATTCGGTTCGCCCGTGATCACGTCGCCGCGCAACCCGCGGCTTCGCCTCGTCAACCGCCTTCGCTCGCGGAGCCAGCGCGACCGTCTAGGTCTGTTCGTATGTGCGGGAGAAGATGTTGTCGAGGCCGCGCTTCGGCGCGGTCTCGCGCCGAGCGAGCTGTTCGTCGCCGCAGCCGAAGGCGAGGAGCCCGCGCCCCGGGGCGCTCGGCCGGCCGGGTCCGACGGGGTGGAGGCTCACGCGCCCGGGCCGTTTGCGGGCGCACTCGAGGTCGAGAGCACGCTGCTCGCCAAGATCACCGGCATGACGCACGCGCCGCGCGTCGTCGGCGTATTCCGCCGCGCTGACCTGCCGCGGGCGAGTCAGGCTGAGTATGCGCCTCACAACCTCGCGCTCTGGCGCGTGTCCGACCCCGGCAACATCGGGACGATCCTGCGCACGGCCGACGCTCTTGGGCCCTGCTCGGTGTACCTCTCGCGCGGCTGCGGCGATCCGACCGGCCCAAAGGCGGTGCGGGCCGCCGCAGGGGCGCTCGTACGGGTGCCGCTCGGGCAGTTCGACGCGGCTCCGCGGCCCTGGTTCGCGCTCGTGCCGGGCGACGGCGAGCCCGTTGATGCGGCACTCGGTCCCGGCAGCTTCGTGTGCGGGGCCGAGCGGGAGGGGCTTCCTTCGGACGTCGTCGAGCGCTGCGACCGCATCGTCAGCATTCCGACGGCGGCGGGGGCCGAGTCGTTGAACGTCTCGGTTGCCGCGGCGATCGCGCTGCACGCCGCGCGAACCGCGTGACCGGCTAGCCGCGGAACGTCGTCAGGCTCGTGCGCGCCGCGCGCGCAGCAAGTCGATCGGCGGTCGGGCCGACGCCCGCCGCATTGAACGTCATCACCGCCGCGACGAACGCTCCGCCCTTCCAGTAGACGATTCCCGCGTCATGGCGTGCGGTCGAGATCCAACCCGCTTTGTGGGCGATGGTCGCCCGCGGAATCTGCGCGGCGAGCTTGGTGCCGCGATCCTGTGTGTGGACGAGCAGGTAGAGGAGGTGACGGGCCTCGGCGGCCGTGATCTGGCGGCCGTAGTGCTTGATCAGCGGGCCTCGTCCCCCGGCGGCTAGATGGATGGCCGCGAAGAGACGGGACAGGTCCGCCGCGCTTGTGCGCTTGCCGCGGCCAAAGTCTGGTTGCCGAACTGTCTCGAGCCGGATAGACGGAGGCCAGCGCGGTGGGAGGCCGGGGAGGCCATACGCGCTCGCACTTGCTCGTGTCGGGTGTCCGCGCCCGGTGAGACCCCGGGCCGCGAGTTCCTCGTCCTCGACCAGGTAGCCGCCGAAGAGATCCGAGCCCGTGAGGCCCACGCGCGCCATGAGGGCGTTCACGCGCGCCGACGCCAGGCCGGTCGAGCCCGCGATCGCGATTGCCAAGTCGTTCGCGTCGATGTTGCTCGAGTTCGCGATCGTCCCCTCGAGAAGTCTCCCCAGCTCTGAGCTCGGGCGCGGCGGGCCGTCGCTGACCCGGAGCGCCTCGAGCGCAAGCGCGACCTTCAACGTCGATCCGGCCGGGAACTCGGCGGTCGCGTTCCAGCCCGCGCCGGATCCGGTGACCAGATCGCGCACGTAGACCGCGCTGACGCCGGGGAAGCTGCGCATCTGCCTGCGGAGACTGCGGGCGAGCGACGCGTGCTCGCGAGAGCCGCTCGGCCGCGGCGCCGCGCGTCGAGGTAGGCCGAGCACGGGACCGACGCGGTGCGAGCGCGTGAGGGCTCCGCGTCCGTCGATCGCGACGAGTCTCAGCGTGACGTCGCGGCGGGGCAGCTGGTAGCGGATCGTGACCCGGCGACGGTGCGTCTGCCGCTCGAGCACGGGCTTCCCGTCGACGAGGAGAATGACGTTTCTTGTGCCTGAGGGCACGCGCACGACGATGCTACCGAACGACACCTGCCTGGGCGCCGGCACGACGATGCGCGGTGGCTCTTCGGCGGCAACCGGGATGATCACGTCAGCCGGCTCACCAGCAGCGCGACTGCGAGGAACACGACGGCACTCGTGAGCAGACGGAGCGCGTACTCGGCTGGGTCGGTCAGCGTGCTCGCCGAGATCGGGGTTGCGGTGCCGTCGTCGCCGACCAGCTCACCGCGGACCTCTCGGACGCGTCGGCGGACGTGTCGCACCGTCGTCGAGAGCCGTCGCTGGGCAAGGGCGAGGCTCGTCGCGAACGCAGTGGCGACGGCCGCCTCCCAGCTGATCGACTCGGTCTGGGCGAAGTAGGCACAGATCAGCGGGAACCCGCCCCAGGCGAGCGCGAACCACCCGTCGGTGTGGAAGTGGCCGTCGAACAGCTCGAGGTTGTAGGCGATGACGAGCCAGGCCCCGACGGCGACGAACAGCGCAAGCCAGGGCGTGTAGAAGACGCTCGCGGCGACGCCGATGGCGACAGCGGCGATGATCGAGGCCGTCGCCAGGAGCCACAGGCCGCCCGCCGAGATGCGTGTCCCCAGCGGCCGGCCGCGCAGCTCGTCGAGCGCGTGCGCCCCGATGCCTACGGCGAGGAAGAACGCGAGCATCGTCGCACCCCAGCGCTCGAGATCGAAGCTCGGCGCGAGCGCGGCGCCAATGGTCACGTAGCTGAGGTGCCAGGCCGTGTAGGGAACATGGAGCAAGGTCACGTAGTCGCGCCAGCCGCCGCGTGCGAGCGCGTAGAACGCCGGCCGGAGGCCGAGCTCAGTCGACCGGGTCGCCATCACGCCTTCCCCAGATCACGATGCCTCCGCCGAGCGAGAGCCGCTCGCTGCGGACGTCCTCGAAGCCGGCCTCGCGCCACAGCTCGATCACACGCTCGGGCGGCCACTCGGCCTCGAATGCGCGAATGCTCGGGCCGAGGAAGCGCCCGACGTCGCGCCAGCCTTTCGAGACGAGGCCGCCGAGCAGCGGCAGGCCGACGGCGGTGTACGCGCGCCACGCGACCCTCGCGAGCGGGTCGTGCGGCACGGCGAACTCGAGCGAGGCGGCCGGCGCGCCGGGCTTGAGCACACGGGCCAGCTCGCGGAGCGTCCCGGGCCGGTCGTCGACGTAGCGCAACAGGTACGTGAACGTGAGCGCGTCGAAGCTTGCGGCCGCGAACGGCAGCGCCTCGGCACGTGCCCGCTGCAGCGTGATCGTCCCTTCGAGCCCGGATGCGGCGATGCGTCGATGCGCTTCGGCGAGCATCTCCTCGCTCTGGTCGACCCCGACGACGTGGCATCCGCTGCGGCGCGTCAGCTCCATCGCGACGGCTGCGGTCCCGGTCGCCACATCCAGTACGCGCGCCGAGGCCGGCACGTCGACGCGCTCAGCGAGGAAGCCGCGCCAGCGCGGGTCCTGTCCGAAGCTCAGCAGGCGCGCGTAGCGGTCGTAGCTTCTCGCGATGGGCGCGAACAGCTCTCGTGCGGCCCGATTTCGCTCGGTTTCGATCGCCGTCACACGAGTATTGTTGCCTTGATGGGGCTCGACGCCGAGCTTGCGTTGATCGCCGAGGCCGCGAGCGCCTTTCGGGCCGACGGCGAGGAGCTCACCGGTGTCATGCCGGCGGAGCCCCTTACCGGCCGGCGCACCTACCTGTGCGCCTACGCGAGCGGCGAGGCGATCGGGTGGCTCGTCCTCGACTCAGGTGGCGGTGCACGGGCGGACCGCACGTTGATCAAGGAGACGGCCTCGATCGTCGCTACCTGCGAGCTCGCCGAGGAGAGCGCCGGCGGCGGCGACCTGCCGACGCTGCGCGCGCGCCTTCGCGAGATCCGCGAGCAGGACAACCCGATCGGCATCGACGAGGCCGAGGACGCCGCTCGTGAGCTCGAGGAGCTGATCGCCGTGACGCCGAGAGTCGCGTCGCCCAGCTACCTTGACGAGATAGGCAACGCAGTGCGACAGCTCGAACTCGCGCTTGGTGAGACGACCACCTCGCCGTTCACCGCAGCGATGCGCCAGGGCGTTGGCGTGGTCGAGGAGTTCGTCAGCGACGTCGAGCGCGGCTACAAGACCCAGAACCGCTGAGAGGAGAGACATGGAAGGTGGATTCGGCTTCCCATTGGGTGGCGACCCCGAGGATCTGATGCGCGGGCTGCGCGAGTTCGCCGAGCGCCAGACCGAGGCGATGCAGGACTCGCAGCGCGAGGAGTTCGCGACGTTGACCCTGAACACAGCCGTCGAGCTGACGGGCGCCGCACTCGGTCGGCTCGATCTGAGCGGCACCGCTGACGAGCAGGCGGTCGCGGTCCGCGACGCCATGCGCATCCTCTTCCCCGAGGCAGTCGCCCTCGTCTCAGCGGCCCGCCAGGGGTTCATGAGAGAGGGCTAGTCTCCCCGCGCCCAGTCCTCCTACGCCTGTAGGGAGTAGCCGCCGTCGAGGACGATGGCTTGACCGCGGATCATGGTCGCCTCCGTCGAGGCGAGGAAGCTCACGAGTGCCGCGATGTCCTGCGGCGTGACGAGTCGCCTGGCCGGTGTTCGCTCGCTGTAGCGGGTGAGGTTCTCTCGAAGGTCGGGGAAATGATCGAGCGCGTCAGTCTCGACCAGGCCTGCGGTCACGGCGTTGACGCGGATGTCCATTGAGGCGAGCTCGACGGCCAGGTAGCGAACGAGAGCTTCGATCGCCGCCTTCGAGACGCCGACCAGAACGTAGTCCTTGAGCACGCGCGTCGAGCCGAGGCTTGAGAGGGCGATGATCGACGAGCCGGCGGACAGGCGCGAGGCCGACAGCCCCGCGAGCGTGAATAGCGAGCGGGCGTTGGCATCCATCGTCCAGTCCCAGTGCTTCTCGGTCAGCTCGAGCGCCGGCCTCGTGACGCCGGTCGCCGCGTTTGCGACCACCACATCGAGCTCGCCGACCGTGTCGAGCATTTCCTCGAGCCGTGCCGTGTCACCGATGTTGCCGCGCAGAAGCAGTGGCTCGGCGCCCCGCTCTCGCAGTTCCGCTGCCGTGGCCTCGGCGGCCTTGTCGCTTCGCAGGTAGCCGATCGCGACGCGAGCGGCCCCCTGCTCGGCGAACGTCAGCGCGATCTCGCGCCCGATACCGCGCGAGCCGCCCGTGACGAGAACCGAGGCCCCCGTGAAGCGCTCGGCGTGGGGCGCGGCGTCGGTCATCCCCGTCCGCGTATCAGTGCGCGTCGGGCCCGCGTGCGCGGCCGTGGCTCTTGATGGCGTCCCAGCCCATGCGTGAGTCGGGCTCGAGGGGGCCCTCTGCGGCCTGGCACGTGGCGCGCCCGAGGCGGTCGAGCATCTCTACGCGGGACTCGCCGTAGCGGCGAACCGGGTGCTCGTCGGGGAGGTCAGCGACGAGCGCCCTGACCCTGGCGCGAATCTGGTAGGCGAAGTGGGGTGTGGCGGCACCGACGAGGGCATCGACGTCGTGGATCGTCGGCTCTCTGGCATCGACCATCGCGGCGGGACTCTAGCAGCGAGCCTCGGGCCTCACCTCTGCCCGACCGTATGCTCCGAAGCCGTGGTACGGCGGCTGCTCGTCATCGACTACGACGCGACGATCACCGAGGACGACGTCCTCGACCGCGTCGCGCTGGAGTTCGCCGAAGCCCGCGTGGTGACCGAGGAGAGTGGAGCGCTCGACGCCAGCCCGATCACGCTCCACGACGTGCTCCGAGACGAGTACGCAGCCGTGCGGGCCTCGCGCGCCGAGGTCATCGCGTGGGTGCTCAAGAACGCGCGTGTGCGGGCCGGATTTCACGAGCTCGTGGCGCTGGCGAGCGAGCGAGGTTGGCCGCTGGTCGTGCTCTCGAGCGGATTCCACACGCTGATCGATCCCGTGCTCGAGCGCGAGGGGCTGACCGGCCTCGAGGTGATCGCCAACGATGTCGAGCCAGGGCCGAACGGGTGGACCGTCACGTTTCGAGACGACTCGACCTGCCACGTCTGCGGCGAGGCCTGCAAGCGGCGAAGCCTGGCTGAGCTGACCGACGTCGGCGAAGTGGTCTACGTCGGCGACGGCTACTCCGACCGCTGCGCCGCGCTCAGTGCCGACCTTGTGTTCGCGCGCGCCGGGCTCGCGCAGTACCTCTCGCGGCGAAGCGTTGCATTCCTGCCGTTCGAGACGTTTCACGAGATCGTGGCCCGTCTTTCTCTGTAGCCGGCGCGGCGCGGGCGGCGTGGCTCCGGACCAAACGAAAGACGGCGGCCCTCCCCCGAGTGAACCGCCGTCCCCGCTTGACCGACACCCAGGCCGGCCAGAACTTATTTCCGCAGGATGTGCGTGCGCTAGGCCTTTATCCGCGCCGCGTCGACGGCCTTGTCGCTCGGCTCGTCAGCCGGCTTGACGTCGGTGGGCTCGTCGCTCGGCTTGTCATCGCCCGACCCGTCGTCCGCAGGCTTCTCGTCGAGCGCTACGTCGTCCGGGTCGTCGTCCATCTCCGGGCCCTTGAACCAGCGGCCCCAGGTGTGGATCGTGCCCTTTGAGCCTTCGGGGAACTTGGCCTGGCCGAGACGGGCCCGAAAGTAGACCATGTAGTTGCTGCCGGTCACCGTCGCGTGGCCAATGCCCTTGCACTTCGTGACCAGGGTTCCGTCCTTCTTCGTGTGCGTCCGCTTGTAGCCGCGGCCCTTGCACTCGACCTTGACGTCAGGGCTGAGTGCCCAGACCTTGAGGACACCGCGCCAGGCACGGAACTTGCTGACAGCGTCGGCGCCCTGCTCGATCGTGCGGCTACCGAGCTTGCCGTGACCGGTGAAGATCGTCTCCGTACCGTCGAGCTCCCACGTCCGATGTCGGCCGCGGTGGACGTGATGGCGCCAGGCGCGGTCGAGACGATGGTCGATCGCATGGCGGATGTGCTTTTTCGCGTGATCGCGGAGCTTGTGCTTGACGGCTCCGCCGCCTCCCTTGTGCGCGAGCGCCGCGCCGGGCACGGTCAGAGCCAGTGCCGCGACGAGGATGAGCGCAATCTTGATTCGCATTCCTCTATGCCTCCGTGGTTAAAAAGCGATGCCAGACTTGTGTGGCGGTGCCAGACTTGGGGGGATGCTTTCCAAGCCTGGCGTGCGCTCGTTAGCAGTCCGGCGCGAGGCTGTTAGCTCGGGGTAAGCGCTTCGTACGGGTTTCCCTGGCTGCCCGACCTACGCGACGCCCATGTCGCCCTGTCTAGGGTTGCCCGATGGAACGGCTCGTGCTCGACAGCGACGCAACTGCGCGGCTCAGCGTTCCCGACACGCCGACCGAGGCGTTCCTGCGCGAGCTTCTCGAAGCCGCGCGAGCAGCGGGTGCGACGCGCGTCGTCGTCGAGACGAGTCACGAGGCCGGCGAGGCCTGGATACGGGCCGGCTTCAGCGAGACCGCGCGCGTGCTCGAGGCGCCGATCGATATTCTCGAGCGCCACAGCGGCGAGGCGGCAGCGGCACCTTCGTTCGGCTCGATTCACGTTCAAACCGACGACCTCGCGGCCGTGCAACGGGCCATCGAGAGCATGGTCCGTCGACTTCCGGGCGGCTCCGAGGCGACCGTGATCTTGCCGCCGGCGAACGGCTGGGTATCGGTCTTCGATGAGCTCTGCGATCGCGAGCCCGAGATGCTGCGGCGGCTCGCCACCGAGGTCGCCGACCGCATGGGCACGGTCGTGTTGCTGATCGGCGTCGAAGAGGGAAGGGTGTTGCGCTTCGTTCTCTTCGAGCGCGGCCGGATCATGGACGAGTACCTCTCGGTGCCCGAATACCACGGCCCCCTTCCATCCGGAGAGGTGATCGCCATGGGCGCGAACCCGCGCGTCGTCAACCGCCTGACCGGGGCCGACGCCGCTCGAATCCGCGAGATCGCGCAGACGGCGGAGCGACCCGAGGATCTGCCGCCGCCGGGGGAAACGCTTGCCGCGCTTGCGGACGCGTTTGGTGTTGCGGCCGCGACTGAGCGGTACGAAGCCGCTGCGTCGCGAGAAGGCGCGATCGTTCTGCGGCCCGCGAGTTGACTGAGACTGTCTAGGGCAAATGCGCGTGTCTGCAAGTGGTTGGTAGGGGCATCCCGCACCGCCCAAGCACGGCGGTACGGGCTACGCCCACCAACCAATACGGCACCCGGCCCCTCGCCTGAGCGTCCCCGGCGGTGCCGCTCGTGAGTGTTCTCCGAGGGCGTCCGTCGTAGACGTCGATGCGGGATGGAAAAAACGGGAAGGGCCCTCGCGCATTTCCAATTCGTCGGACCCATCGGCGGTGCTCGCTCCGGGTCGCCCCTGAGTCCTATGGCTCGAAGGGCCGTCGGCCGTATTGCACGGGAACCTTTTGGTGATGCTTGCGTCGCCGGAAGGATTTCCCGTGCAGCCCTCAGCCGGAGACCCGATCGAACAAGAAAGCTCTGCGCCGCACCTTCGAGCGACGCCAGATTTCAGAACCCCGCGGCGTATCCGTCCTTGCGGGAGTCGGACCCGCCGACCAGTGCGTCGCCCTGCCGGAAGATCGCCTGCCCGCCGCCAAAGCCCGCCACTTCGTGTTCCTCGACGAGCTCGAGCGGCGAGGCCGAGAGCTCCGCGGCGCGCTCCCACAGCGGCGGCTCGAGCAGTAGGCGCTCGCCGTCGACGCGGAAGCGCGGAGCGTCGAGCGCTGCCTGGGGGTCGAGCCCGTGGTCGACGACGCTGTGGACGAACTGCGCGTGCGCCTGAGCCTGGATGAAGCCACCCATGATTCCGAATGGCCCGACGACGGCGGCGTCCCGGACGAGCATCCCGGGGATGATCGTGTGGTAGGGGCGCCGGCCGGGCTCGACCGCTCCCCCGACCGAGAAGCAGGCGCCGCGATTCTGTAGCGTCACGCCGGTGCCGGGCGCGACGACACCAGAGCCGAAAGGCTCGAAGCAGCTCTGGATGAACGAGACGGCCATCCCGTCGGCGTCGACAGCGCAGAGGTAGACAGTCCCGCCGGCCGGCTCGCGCACGGGCTGGGCACTCGCTCGGATGCGCTGGTCGAGATAGGCGTCGCTGATCAGCTCGGAGACATCGGCTCCGTCACGTACCCGTGCCAGCCCGTCCTCGAGCGCCAGCCGTACGCACTCGACGAGCGCGGGCAGCGTCGGCTCCGTGCGCTCGAAGAGCCCGAGCGCCTCGAGCGCGACGACGCCCTGATTGGGGGGTGGCAGCTCCAGTACTTCCGTTCCTCTGTAGGTCAGCCTGATCGGCTCGACCCAGCGCGCGTCGTAGCTTGAGAGGTCGTCCTCCTCGAGCCAGGAGGCACCCGCTATCGCCTCGCCGACCGGGCCGCTGTAGAAGGCGTCTGGCCCTTGCTCGGCGATCAGCCGGATCGTCGCGGCGAGCTCCGGAAGCCGAACGATGTCGCCGACCTGGGGTGGCGGGCCCAGCTCGCTGGGAGCGCGCTCGGCCATGTTCCAGTAGTACGCGCACATCGGCGCGACGGCGAATCCGTCCTCGGCCGCCTCGACGGCGTGCGCGAGGCACGCGTCGAGGCCGATGCGGCCGTAGCGCTCGCTCAAGGCTTCCCAGCCACGGACGGCACCGGGCACGGTCACCGACGTGGGGCCGGCCTCGGCAACAGGGGTGGTCGGTGCCGCATTCTTCGGGGCGGGCCCGGCTGCGTCGAGTCCGGCGATCTCGTCGCCACTGGCGACGATCGCGAAGCAGTCGCCGGCGACGCTCGTCGACATGGGCTCGGTCACGCAGAGGACGGCGCTGGCTGCAATCGCAGCGTCGGCAGCCGAGCCGCCTGCCTCGAGGGTGCGCAACCCGGCGAGCGTCGCTCGCGGCTGGCTCGTCGCCACCATCGCATTCGACGAGACGGCGGGGGGTCTGCCAAAGGTGTGGCGGTAGCTCACGAAGGCCAAGTCTACGGCCGCGCTTCGCGCGGCCTGCGAGTTGCGCGGATGCGCAACTCGGACCTGCTGCGCATGACCTGGACCCGGTTTGTGTTGTCGGTTTAGGTTGCTCGGGTGTGTAGGGGTTCTCGCTTCCAGGTGGTGGCGAGTTCGGTGGGTGTTTGGTAGCCGATCCCGGAGTGGGGTCGGTGCTGGTAGCTGTTGACGTAGCTGGTGATGTCCTGTCTGGCGTGGTCGAGGGTTTCCCATTCGGCGCGCCAGGCGAGCCGTTTCTTGAACTGGCCAAACCAGGACTCGATGAAGGCCTGGGACTCGGGGTCGCGGTAGCCGCCGCGTCGGTGCGCGATCCCACGGTCGGTGAGATGGCGGCGGAAGCCTCTGCTGGTGAATTGCGGGCCGTTGTCGGTGCCGAGCGTGAGCTGGCCGGGCTCGATATGGCGCACGGCGAGCGCGTGCTCGAGACAGTCGATCGCCTCCTTGGTTCGAGCTCTGAGGTCGAGTGTCCAGGCGGTGATCTCGCGCGTTAGGCAGTCGATGATTGCGTGCATGTACGCCCAGCCGTGCTGGGCGACCCAGAGCTTCGTCATGTCCATGTGCCAGAGCTCGTCAGGCCGGGTGACCTGGAAGAAACCAGGACGCGCTCGCCTACCCGTGTGGCGGGTCGGCTGCAACAGCTTGTGCTCGCGCATGATCCGCTGCACCCGCTTGCGATTCACCGGCTCACCCAGCTCCCGCGTCGCGAGCGCTGCCACCATCCGCGTCCCGTCGGTCGGGTTGGCCTTGGCGACCTCGACGATTGCCGCATCCGTGTTTGAGACCCTGCCCGGGCCTGCTTGGCGTGGTCGGCGCCGGGGAACGCGGTAGATCGCCTGGCGTGAGATGCCTGCCACTCGCGCGACCACCGAAGGCCGGCGTCCCTGAGCGAGCTCGGCACGGGCTCTGGACACGCGGACGCTCACGTCCAGTCCCGCAACAGTTCCCCCGCTACCTCAAGCCCCTACGTCTTCTTCCCCAACGCACGCTCGAGCCGCGCCATCCGCTTCCTGGCGTCCTTCAGCTCCTGCTCACGCGGATCCCTGGCGCGCTCCCTCGCGGAGCGCAACGCCTCGGTGCCGCCCTCCAACAGACGGTCACGCCACCCCTAGTACAGCGTCTCGGCGATCTCGTGCTCGCGACAGACGTCGCGCACGCTCCGGTCGCCGCGCAGACCGGCGAGCACGATCTCCGCCTTCCGCTCAGGCAACCACTTCCGACGATCCCGTTTCTCGCTCACAAGACCAACTCCTCAATCTCATGAACAACCATCCCCCAAGCCCACCAGCTCAGGCAACCGTCAACGCACCACCAGGGTCCAGGTCACGCACGACCTGGGCCCGTTTGCGTCTGGCTTGGGGACGCGCTCGCGCTACGATTCGCGGACGATGATCACGCTTTACGACGCGCACCGCTGACCCTTCGCCGCACGGGCACGGATCGTGCTCGCCGAGAAGGGCATCGACCACGAGACGGTTCTCGTCGACCTCGACGACCGCCCCGACTGGATGATCGAACTCAACCCGCCCGACGGGCGGGTTCCGGTGCTCGAGGAGTCTGGGCTGCCGCTCATACCGGAGTCGAGGGTGATCATTCGCTACCTCGACGACCGCTTCCCGGAGCCCGCGCTCATGCCCGACACGCCCGAGGAGCGCGCGCTCGTCGACCTCGCGATCGAACGATTCGACGGCATGGTCAGCAACCCGTACTACGAGCTGAAGAGCGGTCGCGCGGGGGACGAGGGGCTCGCTGCCGGGCTCGCCGCCATGGACGCCGTGCTCAGCGAGCAGGACTACCTCGTCGGTTCCGCGTACTCGCTCGCAGACATCACGTACGTCCCCTGGATCCTGCGTGCCGAAGCGCTGCTCGGCGTTGCCGTTCGCGATTACCCGAGCCTGGCCGCCTGGCTCGCCCGGCTCGAGGAGCGGGCAGCGATTCAGGCCGAGGCCGAGCTCGTCGGCCAGCTGGTCGCCTAGACCGGCTCGACCACCTAGCCGCTCGCCACCGCGCGCAGCGCCTGCTGAAGCTTCGCGGCGACCGGCCCCGGTGAGCCGTCTGACACCGCCGTGCCGTCGACCGAGATGGCCGGCATCAGCTCGCGGACGGACGACGACGTGAACACCTCGTCGGCTCCCTGAAGCCGCTCGAGCTTCCAGCTGCCTTCGACGACCTCGAGGTCGAGTTCGCTTCCGAGCCGCAGCACCTCCGCACGTGTGACTCCGGCCAGAATCCCCAGCTCGAGCGACGGCGTTTCAAGGGTCGTGCCGTACAGCCACCACACGTTGCTGACCGGGCACTCCAGGACGTGCCCCGTGCTGTCAAGGAAGATCGCGTCGTCCGCGCCGCGGCTGTGCGCCTCGGCCTCGGCCGCCATGTTGACGGCGTAACTCGTCGACTTGACGCCCGCGAGGATCCAGGGCGACTCGAGCCGGAGGTCGGTATCGAAAGCGAGCGAGAGCGAGATCAGCTTCAGGCCGGCGGCCCGCCGCTCGTCGAGATCCGGCGGCAAGCTGCTCACCAGCACCAGAGCCTGCGGGCTCGATCCGTGCTCGCGCCCTGGTGTCCAGTAGAGGCGAAGCGCGGCATTCCCGGTGCCACCCGCTGCGAGAGCCTGCCCGACGAGTGACTCGAACTCGCGCGCGTCGACCGGGGGCAGTCCGATGCGCTTCGCCGAGAACGTCAATCGTTCCAGATGGGCGTCGTAACGAAACGGGGTCCCTTTGTAGACGCGCAGCGTCTCGAACGCAGCCCGGCCGCGTAGGAGCGCGCCGTTGTCGGCGTGGATCACGGGCGTGGCCGGGTCGACGACGCCGAGCCCGCTCGTAGCGACGGCCAGCAGCGAGGTCATGCGGCCACTCCGGCACCCGCCCGGTCGGGGCGAGCACTGGCGACCGCGAGGGCGTCGAGCAGCGGCCGCGCTTTGACCCACGACTCCTCGACCTCTGCGGTCGGGTCGGAGTCGGCGACGATTCCGCCGCCGACCCAGAGGTGCGCGGTTCCCTCGGCGATCGCGAACGTCCTGATCGTCAGCGCCAGGTCGAGGTCGCCGCTCGGGTGGATCGTGCCCAGCGCGCCCATCGACGCCCCGCGCCCGACCGGCTCGAGCGCCGCGATGTGATCGATCGCGCTGATCTTGGGCGCTCCGGTAACAGAACCACCCGGGAAGGTTGCCTCGAGCAACTCGGCGAGCCCGCAGTCGGCCCGAAGTTCCCCCTCGACGCGAGACTCCATATGCGCGACGCCGGCAAGTGCGCGCTCGGCCATCAGCTCGGGCCAGCTCACGCTCCCCGGTACGCACACGCGAGCGAGGTCGTTTCGCTCGAGGTCGACGATCATCACGTGCTCGGCACGGTCCTTGGCCGACTCGGCGAGCCGATCAGGGCTCGTGAGACTCCGCGTTCCCTTGATCGGCATCGTCCATACGCGCTCACGTCGTCTGGCGAGAAACAGCTCTGGCGAGGCCGACACGATCGCCCAGCCATCGCCGACCAGCGGTCTCTCCACCCGCGGACACAGACTGGCGAGGGCCGCGGCCATGCCGGCCGGATCGCCCCAGTGCGCGGCGCCCAGATGCTGCACCAGATTGACCTGGTAGACGTCGCCGCGAGCGATCGCCGCGCGGGCGAGCTCGATTGCGTCGCCGTAGTCGGCGGCCGACCAGGACGGTGTCCACTCGCCGAGGCCGAACGGCCGCGGGATGGGCGCTGGCGTCGAAACAGCGCGCACCGAGCATGCGAGCAACGGCAATGGACACGGCTCGGAGGGAGCTGGCTCGGCCGTTCGACGAAGCGACTGGGAGAGACCGAAGCCTAGGTAGACGTCGGCGCGCAAGTCGGGATCGTGCGCAGGCCCGAAGAACCCGCGCTCACGCAGGTACGCCTCGAGAATCTGAAAGGCCCCGGCGCTGTCGTAGAGCTCGAGCACGCCCACACGTTAGACGCCGGGATGATCGCCACGGGCGGCGCGCGCGTTGCGACGGCGGCCCAGGCCACGGCTGAGGGAGAACGTAGAATCACGCGGCCGTGCGCCCCGCGAACCCTCTTGGACTCGAGCTCACCGGTGCGTGACGGGCGCACCGCGTCCGAGCTCCGGCCGCTCGAGATCGAGGTCGGTTTCGTCGAGCAGGCTGACGGATCGGCGCTGATCTCATTCGGGAAGACAAGGGTCCTCTGCACGGCGTCGGTCGAGGACGGCGTACCCCCCTGGCTTGCCGGCAAGGGCGGTGGCTGGGTGACTGCCGAGTACGGCATGCTCCCGGCCTCGACCGGGCGCCGGACACGGCGCGAGGCAAGCGCTGGCTCCCAGCGCGGCCGCACCGTCGAGATTCAGAGACTGATCGGGCGCTCTCTCCGGGCCGCCTGCGACCTCGACGAGCTCGGTGAGCGCACCGTCTGGCTCGACTGCGACGTCGTGCAGGCCGACGGCGGAACCCGCACGGCCGCTATCTCCGGCGCCTGGGTGGCGCTCGCCCATGCCGCGTTACAAAAAGGCCTGCCAGCGCCCGCGGTCGGGGTTGCGGCCATCTCGGTAGGCCTCGTCGGCGGCGAGGCCATGCTCGATCTCGAGTACGTCGAGGACGTCGACGCGCAGGTCGACATGAACGTGGTGATGACCGAGGATGGCCGGCTGATCGAGGTGCAGTCGACCGCCGAGGGCGCGCCGTTCGAGCGAGCCCAGCTCGAAGAGCTGCTCGATCTGGCCAAGCTTGGGATCGACGAGATCATCGTTGAGCAGCGCCGTGTGATCTCGGCCGCCGCGGGCGAGTGAGCCAGGCCGCGCCCGGCCGTCGAATCGCGCTGGCGTCTGGCAACACGCATAAGGCGGCCGAATGGCAGACGCTCATGTCCGGCTGGCAGGTCGAAACGCTCGACATGTCGGCAGCTCCGCCTGAGCGGGGGCTGTCCTTCGCTGAGAACGCGCTCGCCAAGGCGCGCTACGGAGCCAATCTCGCTCTGCCCCGCAGCTGGGTACTCGGGGAGGACTCAGGGCTCGAGGTCGACGCGCTCGGCGGCGCCCCGGGAATCCGCTCGGCACGGTATGCCGGTAGCGGCGCGAGTGACGAGGACAACGTCGCGCTGCTCCTGCGCGAGCTCGAGGGGACAGGTGGCCGAGCCGCGCGGTTTCAGTGCGCTGCAGCGTGCATCGCACCCGGCGGTGAGGTGCTGCAGGTCGAGGGCAGCGTCGACGGCGAGATCGCGCTCGCCCCGCGGGGCAGGGCCGGATTCGGCTACGACCCGGTCTTCATCCCGAGCGGCGAAATGCAGACGGTAGCCGAGCTCGGCGAGTTCTGGAAGCAGGCCAGTAGCCATCGAGCGCGTGCAGCCGAGGCGCTCCTCGGGCTCATCGGGGACGGCTGACCTCGGCCGCGCTTCGCGCCGTCGAACCGGTATCGCTGTCACTCATCTCGCGCGGATCGAAGGCTGGTAGCGTGCCCCGCGTGGACGCCCAGGAACTGCTCTCTGACCTTCTCGAGGTGTCTGGACAGGTCGAGACGGCGGCGATCGTCACCCGCGCGGGGCAGCTCGTCGCGAGCACGCTCGACGGCGATGATGCGAGCGCGCTGGGCGATCAGGTGCACCGGCTCTCGAGCTCGGCGGGCGCCGTCGGAAGCCCGACGGACGAACACCTCGTACAGCTTCAGATCACGCTGAACGAGAGCTGCGTATTCCTCGCCCAGGACGAGGCGCACGCTGTCGGATGCGTCACCGTCTCGCACCCAACAGCGGGGCTCGTTTTTTACGACCTGAAAACGACCCTGCGTCGACTGGCCGGCGAGCATGACGAGCTCGTCCCCAAGCCCCGCGCCTGGGACGGCGCCGAGACGGGGGCCAACGGAGGCGGAGATGAGTAAGGGCCGGCTGTTTCTTCTACTCGTCGCGATCGGCTCGGCCGTCTTCTTCTGGCGCCGCCGCAGCCGCAGCCGGGAGCGGGTCGATCTGTACTACGCCGACGGCTCGATGATCTCGCTCGCACACGACGCGCCCGAGTCGGGTGCGCTGCTGGCGATCGCAGGCGAGATCGCGGGTGCGCCCGAGCCGAGCTGACTTGGAGCGCGAGGAGCTCGCCCGGCGGCTGCGAGAGGTCGCGTATCTCGAAGGCGACTTCCTGTTGCGCTCCGGGAAGCGCTCGTCGTTCTACCTCGACAAGTACGGATTCTCGACCCGGCCCGATGTCCTCAGACCCATAGGAGAGGCGCTTGCGCACGCTGTGAGCGATGTCGCCGGCGACTCGACGCGCCTCGCCGGGCCCGAGCTGGGAGCGGTACCTCTCGTCACGGCCGCCTCGCTCGCGAGCGGTCTGCCTTTCCTGATCGTGCGCGACGCGGCCAAGGAGCACGGCACGGCGAGGCGTCTCGAGGGGAACGTCGAGGAAGGCGAAACCGTGTGCCTGGTCGAGGACGTCGTCACAACCGGTGGGGCCGCGCTCGAAGCGGTCGACGCGCTTCGCGACGCCGGTCTTATCTGCGCACAGGCCGTCTGCGTCGTCGACCGCAAGGAAGGGGCGAGCGAGGCGTTCGCCGCCGCCGCCGTCGCCCTGACACCGCTGTTTACGATCGACGACATCCGCGCCTAGCTCCGCGCCCGGCGTGCGCATTTGGCCCGCCAGCGGAACGACAGAATCGTTGCGCTGATCCTGGTACATTCGCGCCGGGCCAGCGAGAGCTGCGGCACGAGAGGAGATGTGCGTGACGAAGGCGGAGTTCATCGAGCGACTCGCTATGCGCCGGGGCGTCTCGCGACGGGAGGCGGGAGCGGCCGTCGGCGACGTACTCGCCGAGATCTCGGAGGTCCTGGAGCAGGGTGAAAGCGTCAGCTTCACCGGGTTCGGGAAGTTCTCGGTTCACCGGCGACCTGAGCGTTCGGGCGTCAACCCGCGAACAGGCGAGCGGGTTCGCATACCGGCTGCGCTCGTTCCCAAATTTGCAGCGGGGAGCACCCTGAAGGCCGCGGTCAGGTAGCCACGGCGGAGCCATTCCCATCTCAAGCGCGATCGAAGGGCAGGACGGAGCGACCGTTTGGCGACCGGGTCGCGAAAGCAGTCGGCGAGAAGCAAAGCCAGCTTGTCGTCGGGCTCGATCCGCGGATCGAGCTACTGCCGGTCGAGTTGCGCGGCGATGCTCATCTCGGGCCCGCGACCGCGGCGCTCGCCTACGAGCGGTTCTGCCGGGCGGTCATCGATGCGGTCGCGCCATACGCCGTCGGTGTCAAGCCGCAGCTCGCATTCTTCGAAGAGCAGGGGTCTCATGGCGTGCACGCGCTCGAGGAGGTCGTCGACTACGCGCGCAGCGCTGGCCTGCTCGCGCTGATCGACGGCAAGCGTGGCGATATCGGGTCGACGGCGCGCGCCTATGCGTCGGCGTACCTCGAGCCGCGCGGGCCGCTGGCGCCGCTCGGCGACGCGCTTACCGTCAATCCATACCTTGGCACCGACGCGGTCGAGCCGTTCGTGTCGGCCTGTCGACGCGGCGGCGTGGGTGTGTTTTGCCTTGTAAAGACGTCGAACCCTGGCAGCACCGATTTGCAGGATCTTGCTCTCTCGGACGGTAGACCTCTGTGGCAGCATGTGGGAGAGCTCGTCGATCACTGGGGTGAAGCCGTTGTGGGCGAACAGGGCCTTTCGAGCGTCGGTGCCGTGATAGGGGCGACGCACCCACACGCGATCGCTGAGGCGCGACGCGTGCTGCCGCGTGCCATCCTGCTGATGCCGGGCGTGGGCGCGCAGGGCGGCGACGTCGCTGACCTTCGACCCGCCTTCACGAGTGGGCCGGCGAGCGTGCTCGTTCCGGCCGCTCGCTCGGTGATCTACGCGTTCCGGCCGGGCGAGGATGATGACTGGCGAGGGGCGATCGCGCAGGCCGCGGCGCGGCTTCGCGCCGCGATCTGGAAAGCGTCGGGCTGGTAGCCGTGGAAGAGCGCACCGTTCGCTTCTGGTTCGCCCGCTTGCTCGCGCCGCTCGTCTTCTTCGCGGCGGCGACGCTGCTCGTTCTGATCGTGCGGGAGTCGTTCGACGACGACGCCTCCGGTCGGGTTGCCACCTTCGAGCAAACGGACGCAGCGGGCGCGACAGTCGTCGTCACGACGACACTGACCACGACGGAGCCGGCGCCCACCACGAGCGAGGCGACGACCGACGAGGTGCCGGTGACCGAGGAGCCATGCACGCCGCCGCAGCGGGCGAGGTATCGGATCAGGGCAGGTGACACGTTCGAGTCGATTGCCGAGAAGGTCTGCACCACCTCGACGGAGCTTCGAAACCTCAACCCGAACGTCGATCCAGTGGCCCTTCAACAGGGCACGTTGTTGCAGATCAGGCCACGCGCCGAAGATCAGAACGCAGACGACGAGACCGAACCGGACCAGACCGGGTAGATGACAGGAGCCCGCGGGCGCACGTTGGCGGGGTCTCGATGACGTCTTCTGGAGCGGTACTGCGGCGCGTATCGCGCTGGGCCCTGGTCGCCGCCAGCGCCGGGCTGATGTTCGTCGCGGGCGCCGCGTTCGCTGCCGAGGACGCGCCCGTACCCGACGCGACGGCGGCGCTCGTCGCCGAGGGGCTCGACGGGGATCCGCTCTTCGCGATTGATCCGCGCAAGAAGGTGCCGATCGCAAGCATCACGAAGATCATGACCGCGCTCGTCGTGCTCGATCGCACCGAGCTCCGCGACACTGTTGTCGTCTCTGGGCGGGCGGCCGCTGTCGGCGAAGCCACGGCCGGGCTGGTCGAAGGCGAGCGCCTGACAGTCGAGCAGCTGCTCACAGCGCTTCTCGTCGAGAGCGCCAACGATGCCGCCCACGCCCTCGCCGATCACGTCGGTGGGCGGCGGGGTGTGCGGCGATTCGTCAACCTCATGAACCGCAGAGCGCGCAATATGGGCATGACCGATACGACGTTCGTGCGACCCGACGGTCTCGATGCCGACGGCCACCTCTCGAGCGCGCGCGACGTCATGACTCTCGCGCGGCGCGCGATGCGGAATCCCGATTTCCGCCGCCTCGTCCGGATCAAAGCGTTCACGCTGCCCAGTGAGCGGCGACTCGAGACGACCAACGACCTGCTCGGCACATATCCGGACCTGACGGGCGTGAAGACCGGACATACGCGCGGCGCCGGCTGGAGCCAGGTGGCGTCGGCGCGGCGCGGAAGTATGCAGATGTATGCCGTGCTGCTCGGGGGGTTGAGTCGAGCTCAGCGCAACGAAGATCTCGCCGCCCTGCTCGACTGGGGATTCGAGCAGTTCGGCGAGACGCGGCTGATCGAGGGCGGCGCCTCGTACGCACGCGTGCGCGTGCCATTCGATGACGATCGCCGGCTCGACCTCGTCGCAGACCGTTCCGTGTCGCGCATCGTCCAGTGGGGGAACGAGCTCGAGGAGCGTGTCGTTGCTCCCGCCATCGTGGAGCTGCCGGTCATCGCTGGACAGGAGCTCGGGCGCGTACAGATACTCAGCGGCGACGAGGTGCTCGTCGAGCGCCCGTTGATCGCAACCGAGTCGATCGACGCGGCAGGGCTACCGGGTCGGACGAGCTGGTACCTTCGCCGGGCACTCGACAACGCGGGCGACGCCCTCGGTGGAGTGTTCGGAGCGCTTTCATGATCGTCACCGTCACAGCGAACGCAGCCCTCGACCGCACCGTCTTCGTTCCGAACTTCCAGGCGGGCCGCCGCCACCGCGCGACCTCGGCGAACACGGCGGCCGGCGGCAAGGGCATCAACGTGGCCCGCGGACTGCGTCGCCTTGGCGTTCCCGTCGTCGTCACGGGGCTCGCGGGCGGCCGGACCGGCATTCAGATCATCGACAGGCTGACGAGTGAAGGGCTGCTCAACGATCTCGTCCGGATCCAGGGCGAGTCGCGAACCTCGACGGCGGTGATCGACCCGACCACGAACGTTTCGACCGAGGTGAACGAGTGGGGGCCCGAGGTCGAGGAGCACGAGCTCGACGTCCTGCGCGAGAAGCTCGCGTACTTGGCGCAGGGCGCGCGCTACATCGTCTTCTGCGGCTCGCTTCCGCGCGGCGTCGATGCGGGCCTCTACGGTGAGCTGATCCGCGATGCGGCGCGGACGGGCGTCGAGACGGTCCTCGACACCGATGCGGAGCCGCTTCGGCAGGGGATGCAGTCCGAGCTCTCGCTCGTGACTCCGAATCAGATCGAGGCAGAGCAGCTCGTCGGTCACGAGTTCACGAGCGCGCCCGACTTCGAAGCTGGCCTCGACGACGTTGCCGGCTTCGGTGCGCGCGACGTGATCATCACGCGACAGAGCGGCTGCTATGCGCTGGTTCACCAGGAGCGGACGCCGATCAAGTTGCGGGCGACCATCCCGACCCTCGACCCGGTCTCGACGATCGGCGCCGGCGATGCGCTGCTGGCCGGGTATCTCGCCGCTCGCTACAACGGCAAGGGGGCCGAGGACGCCGTTCGCCAGGCCGTTGCGACGGGCTCGGCCTCCGTGCTCGAGGCGGGCGCAGGCCGATTCGACCAGAAGGAACTCGGCCGGCTCGCGGCCGATGTGCGCGTCGACGTTCTCGCCGGCGCGGGCGCCCCGAGCTGAGTCGGTCCAGCACCCGAATACGAGCGTCGGAGCGTCGCGGGGCGCTGGTACGATCGATGGGTATGATGGTGCGAGTTGCTGCTTGGTATCGAGTTCTCGCCGAGCAGCGGGCAGAGTGCCGAGCCTTCTACCTCTCTAGCGGCGCACGGGTCGGCGAGTGACGCTCGAGGTCGACCGGCTCGAGCTCGAGCGTCTCGTTGCTCTCGACGAGAAGTTCGGCTCCGAGGGTCTGACCTTCGACGACGTCCTGCTGGTTCCGGCCGAATCGACCGTCCTGCCCGACGAGGTCATGACGCGGACGCTGTTCAGTCGCAACGTCGAGCTCGCGATCCCGATCTCCTCGGCCGCCATGGACACCGTCACCGAAGCCCGGCTTGCGATCGGTCTGGCGCGCGAGGGCGGCATTGGCGTGCTTCACCGGAACCTCTCGGTCGAGGAGCAAGCGGCCGAGGTCGACAAGGTCAAGCGATCGGAATCGGGAATGATCGTCGAGCCCGTGACGCTGGGGCCACTCGATCGCATCGCCGACGCGCTCGCGCTGATGGAGACGTACCACATCTCCGGCGTGCCGATCACCGACGACTCGGGCTTGCTCGTCGGCATTCTCACGAACCGCGACCTGCGCTTCGAAGGCGATACCGCGATGACGATCGCAGAGCTGATGACGAGCGAGAACCTCATCACCGTGCCGGTCGGGACGACGCTCGACGAGGCCCGCGAGGTCTTGCATCGCCACAAGATCGAGAAGCTCCCGGTCGTCGATGCCGACGGCTACCTGAAGGGTCTGATTACCGTCAAGGACATTCAGAAGCGCATCGACTTTCCGCTCGCGACGAAGGACGGGCAGGGCAGGCTCCGGGTCGGCGCAGCTGTCGGTGTCGGGTCAGACGCGCTCGAGCGTGCCGAGGTGCTCGTTGCCGCGGACGTCGACGTGCTCGTCGTCGACACCTCGCACGGCCACTCGCGCAGCGTTATCGAGACAGTCCGACGTATAAAGGAGCGGTGGGACGTTGACGTCGTCGGCGGCAACATCGCGACCGGGCACGCCGTCGAGGCTCTGGCCGAGGCAGGTGTCGACGCAGTCAAGGTCGGTATCGGCCCGGGCTCGATCTGCACGACGCGGGTCGTCGCGGGCGTGGGTGTCCCGCAGGTGACGGCCATCCACGAGTGCGCGGCGGCCGCACGCCGCTTCAGCATTCCTGTGATCGGCGACGGCGGGATCCAGTACTCGGGCGACATCGCGAAGGCGATCGCGGCAGGTGCCCATTCCGTCATGCTCGGGAGCATGTTCGCGGGCACCGATGAGAGCCCTGGCGACGTCATCCTCTACCAGGGCGAGCGCTACAAGGAGTACCGCGGGATGGGCTCGATCGGCGCGATGCGGGCCCGCTCGTTCTCGAAAGATCGCTACTTCCAGGCCGACAGGCACGATGTCGCCAAGCTCGTGCCCGAGGGCATTGAAGGCCGCGTCAGCTACAAGGGTGCGCTGCACAACATCGTCTACCAGCTCGTCGGTGGCGTTCGCCAGGCGATGGGCTACTGCGGCGCGACGACGCTCGATGCGCTTCGCGAAGGCGCCCGATTCACCCGGGTAACGTCAGCCGGGCAGCGTGAGAGCCACCCGCATCACGTGGCGATCACCAAGGAATCGCCGAACTACCGCGTATCCACCTAGCGCGAGTGCGCCGATGACCGACATGGCGCAGGTCTCGGCCGACGCGCCGCAGCGGGCCGACGGGCGGGCCGGGTCTGGGACAGCCACGGGGCCGGTGCTCGTCCTCGATCTCGGTGGCCAGTACGCGCAGCTCATCGCTCGACGGGTACGCGAGTGCGGCGTCTACTCGGAGCTCGTCTCCGGGGCGGTAACCCCAGCCGAGGCCCGTGAGCGCGACGCGCGCGCATTGATCCTCTCCGGGGGTCCCGCGTCGGTGTACGTAGACGACGCTCCGCAGGTCGACGGCGGGCTCTTCGATCTCGACATTCCCGTGCTCGGCATCTGCTACGGAATGCAGCTGATGGCACAGGAGCTCGGCGGAGCCGTCGAGCGAACCGGGGCTGCCGAGTTCGGTCGCGCCGAGTTGCAGGTCGTCGGTGAGGGCAGCGCGCTCTTCCGTGGTCAGCCCGGCGAGCAGGTTTGCTGGATGAGCCACCGCGACTCGGTCACTGCCGCGCCGACCGGAGCGACCGTCGTTGCCTCGTCGCCCTCGACGCCTATCGCGGCGTTCGAGGACGCCGACCGCGGCACCTACGGCGTGCAGTTCCATCCCGAGGTCGTCCACACGCCGCACGGCATGGAGGTGCTCCGCCGTTTTCTCTACGACGTCGCGGGCGCGTCAGACGAGTGGACGTCGGTGACCTTCATCGAGGACGAGATCGCGCGGATACGTGCCCGCGTTGGCGACGCCAAGGTTCTGTGCGCCCTCTCGGGCGGAGTCGACTCGGCGGTCGCCGCCCTCCTCGTGCACCGCGCGATCGGCGAGCAGCTGACCTGTGTCTTCGTCGACCACGGGTTCCTTCGCGCCAACGAGGCAGTCGGCGTCGTGCGAGCGTTCGAGGGGCAGTTCAGGGTGCCGCTCGTCCACGTCGACGCGTCCGAGCGGTTTCTGGCGCGGCTCGAGGGCATCGTCGAGCCCGAAGAGAAGCGTCGGCGCATCGGCGAGGAGTTCATTCGCGTCTTCGAGGATGAGGCGCGCAAGCTCGGCGACATCAAGTACCTCGTGCAGGGGACGCTCTACTCCGACGTGATCGAGTCTGGAGGGCACGCTGGCGTCGCCGCCAAGATCAAGTCACACCACAACGTGGGCGGGCTTCCCGACGACATGGAGCTCGACCTCGTCGAGCCACTGCGCCTGCTGTTCAAGGACGAGGTCCGCCGCGTTGGCCTCGAGCTGGGCCTGGCCGAGGAAATGGTCTGGCGCCATCCCTTCCCTGGGCCCGGTCTCGCGATCAGGATCATCGGCGAGGTCACCCAGGAGCGGCTCGATGCTCTGCGTGCGGCGGACGCGATCCTGCTCGAGGAGGTGCGTGAGGCGGGCCTTTACCGCGAGCTGTGGCAGTGCTTTGCCGTCTTGCCGGCGATTCGCTCGGTTGGGGTGCAGGGCGACGAGCGCACGTACGCCTACCCGATCGTTATTCGCGCTGTGACCTCGGAAGACGCGATGACCGCGGACTGGGCGATGCTGCCGCAGGAGCTGCTGCAGACGATCTCGACGCGGATCATCAACGAGGTGCCCGCCGTCAATCGCGTGGCGCTCGACATCTCGTCCAAGCCGCCGGCGACGATCGAGTGGGAATAGCCGCCCTCATCGGCCCCTTAACGGAAAGCCGCCACCAAAGCGCTCCCCACGGCGACAAGGACGCCCGCGCCAACCAACCGGCGGCCGATGGCGTCGGCCCTGACGCCGATGATGACCGCGGCGAACGCAATAGCCCAGAGCGACTGCGTGGCGTTGAGGGGAGCAACCAGGGTGACCGCGCCGCGGTCGAGGGCGGCCACCAGCGTGACGTAGGCGAGGCCGAGGACGACGCCCGGGAGGGCGAAGGGCGCTGTCGCCGCGCCGAGTAGCGCGAGTGACGCGCGACCGCGCCGTAGGCCGAGGTAGACGAGCGTGAAGGCCGCAGCCGCGGCGAGCGAGAGGGCGGTCGCGAAGAGGACCGGCGGCGGATCCTCTTCGGCGAGTGCGCGAAAGAGGTTGTCGCGGGTCGCGAACAACGTTGCGCAGGCGAGCGCGAGAAACAGCCCGACCGCGCGGAACTCGACCGGGCGGTCGGGCTCCCAGGCGAGCGCTCCGCCGCCGAGAACGATCAGTGCCGTGCCGACGCCGAGCGCTGCGTGTGGCCGCTCGTCGAGGGCGATCACGGCGATCACGGCGGAAAGGAGCGGTGCCATGCCGATCACGATCCCGGTGCGCGAGGCGCCGACTGCGCGCACCGCATGGATGAAGAAGACCTGCGCCGCCCCGGGGACGATGGCGCCAATCGCCAGGTAAGGCCACGCCGACGACCAAGAGGTGCTCTCGATGTGTCCTGCCGCTGCCGCGATCGCGGCCGTGAGCACCGCGCCGATGATGGCGGTGACCGCCGCTCCTGCCTCGGGATCTGGTCCCCGGGACAGCGCCCAGCGCGCACCGGCGATCAGGAGGCCAAAGAGGGCGCCGGCGGCCAGCGCAAGGGCGATCGTGCTCACGCGAGAGGCGACCGAGGCCAGGGCACGCAGGCACGCTACAGGGCTCAGTTAGGCTCGTCTGTCCGGGCGTCCAGATCGAGCTTTCGCCAGGCGGCTGGTACACTCAACAGCCGCTGACGGCAACGAGCCGGCGGCTTTTCTCTGGAGTGAGAGTGGCAACAAAGCAACGCACCTGGACCGCAAAACCGGGCGAGATCGACCAGGCCTGGTACGTCGTTGACGCCGACGGGGAGACGCTCGGCCGGCTTGCGACGCAGATCGCCGAGACGTTGCGCGGCAAGGGCAAGCCGCAGTACACGCCGCACGTCGATACCGGCGACTTCGTCATCGTCGTCAACGCCGAGAAGATCCGCGTGACCGGTGACAAGCTCGACAAGAAGATCTACTACCGCCACTCGGGCTACCCGGGCGGCCTTCGTCAGCGAACGCTGCGTGAGGAGCTCGCGAAGCGGCCGACCGAGGTCATCAGGCGCGCCGTGAAGGGCATGTTGCCCCGCAACCGGCTCGCCCGCGCGCAGATCACCAAGCTGAAGGTCTACGTCGGGCCGGATCACCCGCACCAGGCGCAGGAACCGGTACCGCTGACAAGCATCGGAGGCCAAGCGTGAGCACAGAGATCGCCGAGTACTGCGGAACCGGCAAGCGAAAGACCTCGGTCGCTCGCGTGATCCTGCGGCCCGGCGACGGGGCGATCACGATCAACGGGAAGACGTTCGAGGAACATTTCCCGCGTGCGACGCTGCAGGCCATGGCACTAGCCCCGCTCGAGGTCGCCGGCATGCGCGATCGCTTCGACGTCCGCGCCCGCCTCCACGGTGGCGGCGTCGCCGGCCAGGCTGGAGCGCTGCGACACGGGCTCGCCCGGGCGCTCGTCGACGCCGATCCCGCACTGCGGACAGTGCTCAAGCGCGAGGGGTTCCTCACCCGCGACGCGCGCGAGGTCGAGCGCAAAAAGGCCGGTCTCAAGAAGGCGCGCAAGCGGCCGCAGTTCTCGAAGCGCTAGCGCAGCTCGCCGCGGTGACAGCCACGCGATCGTACTTCGGTACGGATGGTGTGCGCGGCGTCGTTGGCGACACGCTGACCGCTGACCTCGTACGCCGGCTCGGTCGCGCGTTCGGCCTGCTCTCAGAGAGCAGGCTCGTGTTGATCGGCCGCGACACGCGTGAATCGGGCGAGCGGCTCGAGCGCGTGCTCGCCGCAGGCATCGAGGACGCGGGCGCAACCGCCCAGCTCAGCGGGATCCTCCCGACTCCGGCTGTCGCGCTCATGGCCGAGGGCGCGGGCGCAGTTGTCTCGGCCTCGCACAACCCGCCCGAGTACAACGGCGTCAAGTTTTTCGCAGCCGGTGGCCGTAAGCTGACTGACGAGGAAGAAGCCGAGGTCGAGAGCAAGCTCGAAGCACCTGGCCCCGGCGGTGGCGAGGTGCGTTCGCTCGATGGCGTTGCCGAGCGCTATC
This sequence comes from Gaiellaceae bacterium, assembly GCA_965223695.1. Lineage (GTDB taxonomy): Bacteria > Actinomycetota > Thermoleophilia > Gaiellales > Gaiellaceae > JAUVPB01. The sequence continues at coordinate 44,533 of CBDCXJ010000051.1, forward strand.
GCGAGCTCGTCCTCGAGCGCTTTGGGTCGCCGCTCGACGGACTCCAGCTCGTCGTCGACTGTGCCAACGGCGCCTTCTCCGGCATTGCGCCCCAGGCGTTCGAGGCACTCGGCGCGCGCGTCAGCGCGATCGGGTCTGAGCCGGACGGTTCGAATATCAACGTCGGCTGTGGCGCCACTCAGCCGGAGCTGCTCTCGAAGACGGTTCGCGCCGGCGACTATGACCTCGGGCTGGCGTTCGATGGCGACGGCGATCGCGTGATCGCGGTCGACGCCGGCGGCGGCGTCGTCGACGGCGACGCCGTGCTGGCAATTCTCGTCGAGTCGCTCGAGGTCGACACCGTGGCCGTTACGACAATGACCAACGCGGGGTTTCATGACCTGATGAGCTCGCGCGGCGTCAAGGTGCTGACGACCGATATCGGCGATCGTCAGCTGCTCGAGGCGCTCCGTCGCGAGGGCGCCGTGCTCGGCGGTGAGCCGTCGGGCCATATCGTGAACCTCGACGGACACACCACCGGCGACGGGCTCGCGGCCGGCCTTCTGCTCTGCCGCTCGCTGGCCGAGTCCGGCCGCACCCTTGCAGAAGAAGCGGCGCGTCTCGAGCTCTGGCCACAGGCAACTGAGAACGTTCCGGTCACGACGAGGGCGCTCAGCGCCACGATCGCCGATCAGGTTGATGAGATCAACGAGACGCGACGTGGCGAGGCGCGGGTACTCGTGCGGCCGTCGGGCACCGAGGAGCTCGTTCGCGTCCTCGCAGAAGCCCGGAGCAAGGCACTGGCCACGGAGCTCTGCGATACACTGAGTTCACTGGTTAGGCGGGAGCTCGGGTAAGCATCGACGGCCTGTTCGGGCGCTCTTCGCCGCCGAGGGCTACGTTGGACAACGAGTAGGAGACCCAGGCACAGTGTGCGGGATCATCGGATACGTCGGCGCGCGAGACGCGCAGCCGCTGCTGCTTCAGGGCCTCGAGCGGCTCGAGTACCGCGGGTACGACTCGGCCGGCATCGCGCTCATCGACGACGACGGGCTGCGCGTGACGCGCGCCGTCGGAAACCTCGACAACCTGCGTGACGAGCTCGCCGGTAGTGACGACCCCGGTCTCGTGACCGGCATCGGGCACACTCGCTGGGCCACGCACGGCAAGGTGTGCGTCGAGAACGCGCATCCCCTCGTCGGCGACCCCGAGGGCGACGTCGCCGTAGTTCTCAATGGCATCGTCGAGAACTACCGCGAGCTGAGGACAAGCCTTGTCGACGACGGCCACGTGCTGACGTCCGAGACCGACGCCGAGTGCGTCGTCCATCTCGTCGAGCGCCACTATGACGGCGATCTCGTCGCGGCTGTCCGTGCGGCATACAGTGAGCTCGAGGGGCATTACGCCTTCGTCGTCGCCCATCGCAACCATCCGGGCATGCTGGTCGGCGCGCGCCGACAGTGCCCGCTCGTCGTCGGACTTGGCGAAGGCGAAGCGTTCCTGTCGTCCTCGATCGCCGCGTTCCTCAGCGAGACGTCACAGATCAAGCTGATCGAAGAGGGCGAGATCGCCGTCGTCACCGCCGAGGAAACCAGCCTTCTCGCCGAAGACGGCTCGGTCGTCGAGCGCGAGCCAGAGGTGGTCGACTGGGACGACGACGCCGCCGAGAAGGGCGGCTACGAGACCTTCATGCTCAAGGAGATCCACGAGCAGCCCGACGCCGTCTCCGAGACGATCGCCGATCGCATCCGTGGCGGGCGGCTGCTGCTCGAGGACTTCGGACTGACCGAGCTCGAGATGCAGAACCTACGACGCATGGTGGTGCTCGCGTGTGGTACGGCGTACCACGCCGGCGTTGTCGGGCGCTACCTCATCGAGGAGTGGGCGCGCCTGCCGTGCGAGCCCGACATCGCGAGCGAGTGGCAATACCGCAACCCGGTGCTCTCGCGCGACACGCTCGTCGTCGCGATCTCGCAGTCGGGTGAGACCCGCGACACGATCGCGGCGATTAAGCTGGCGCGTGAGAAGAAGGCGCACACGGTCGCCATCACCAACATGATGGGCACCGAGATCACACGCGAGGCCGACAGCGTCCTCTACACGCGTGCCGGCCTCGAGATGGGCGTTGCGGCGACCAAGACCTTCACGGCGCAGGTGACGCTGCTGACCTTGCTGGCGCTCAAGCTCGCCGAGGTTCGCAAGACGCTCGAGCCATACGCCGTCGCCGCGCTGATCGAAGAGGTCGAGCGGCTTCCTGGTCAGATCACCGGCTTCCTCGAGGGCGCTCACCCGATCGACGAGATCGCCGAGCGTCACCATCAGAAGCCCTTCTTCCTCTACCTGGGGCGCAACGTGGGGCTCCCCGTCTGTCTCGAAGGGGCGCTCAAGCTGAAGGAGATCTCCTACATCCCGACCGAGGCCTACTCGGCCGGCGAGATGAAGCACGGGCCGATCGCGCTGCTCGACGAGGAGACACCGGTGGTCTGCATCGCGACCGATTCGCACGTCTACGAGAAGATGGTCTCGAACATCCAGGAGGTCCGGGCTCGCCAGGCGCAGGTCATCGCGATCGCGACCGACGGGAACGAAGACATCCAGCACCACGCCGACGACGTCATCTACGTGCCGCGCACGCACCCGTACCTGCAGCCGATCGTCGCAACGCTGCCGCTGCAGCTGCTCGCGTACCGGATCGCGCGCCTGAGAGGTCTGAACGTCGACCAGCCGCGCAACCTCGCGAAGACCGTCACGGTCGAATAGGCGACGCGCTCACCGGACTGCGCGCGGCCGACGCCGGCCACGTGCGCGGCCGACGCTCGCGATTGATCGCGGGCCGCTTCCTACACTTTGACGCGTGCGTGTCGGCGTAGACATCCTCGAGATCGAGCGGGTCGCGCGCGCACTCGAGCGCTACAGCGGCTTCCGTGAGCGCGTCTTCACCGAGGCCGAGCGCGCATACTGCGACTCCCGGCCTAATCCTCCACAGCACTACGCGGCGCGCTTTGCCGGGAAGGAGGCCGTGGGAAAGGCGCTTGGATGCGGCGTCAACTTCACCTGGCGCGAGATCGAGATCGCCGGCCGGCCCAAGCCCTCGGTCACGCTCTCGGGGAAGACGCTCGCCTACGCCGAGCGGGTCGACGCGGGCGCCATCGACCTCTCGATGACGCATTCGCGTGGGCTCGCAACGGCCGTTTGCATTGTCGAGGACAGGGATTGAGCGCCTCGCACGAAGAGCGCGGCCGCGACGAGCACTGGCGCGAGGAGCTTCTGAGCGCCGAGGAGATGCGCGCCGCCGAGGCGATGTACGCGGGGCCGACGATCGAGCTGATGGAGCGCGCCGGGCGCGCGTGCGCAGAGGCGGGCGTCGCGTCGTTTCCCGGCGCACGGCGCTGGGCGGTTCATTGCGGCGGCGGCGCGAACGGCGGCGACGGCTTCGTCGCCGCTCGGCACCTCGCACGGCTCGGGCGCGCGGTCGAGCTCGTTGTGCACGTGGATCCCGACCGGCTCAGCGGCGACACGGCCGAGAGCTACCGACGCTGTGGCGAGCTCGCCATCACGCAGGGAAGCGGAGACGGCGCCGACGCTCTCATCGACGCGCTGCTTGGCACCGGCTTCGAGGGTGCGCTGCGCCCCGCGGCGGCGTCCGCCATCGGCGCGATCAACGACGCCGGCGCCCTGATCGTCAGCGTCGACGTTCCCTCAGGAGTCGATGCGTCGAGCGGCGAGGTGCCCGGTGAAGCAGTGCGCGCCGATCTGACCGTCACGTTCCATCGGCGCAAGATCGCCCACGCGATCGCTCCCGCCGCAAGACTGGCCGGTCGCGTGCTCGTTGTCGACATTGGGCTCGGCGGCGCAGAGCGGAGCGCGGCCGAAGCTTCCCTCAGCGCAGCCGCTCTTGTGGGCGAGACCATCGTTCGCGACCTGCCAGTTCGTGGCCGCGACGACAGCAAGTACACGGCGGGTTCTGTGCTCGTGGTCGGCGGGTCTCTCGGCATGACCGGGGCGCCCGCACTGACGGCGCTCGGGGTGCTCCGCGCCGGGTCAGGCGTCGCGCGCGTGTGCGTGCCCGCCTCGTTGAACCCGATCTTCGAGGCGCAGCTGCTCGAGGTAATGACTCTGCCCTGCCCGGATCTCGAGGGCGCCCTCACGACCGAGGCAGCGGCCGGCATCGTGGAGGCCTCAGCGCGGGTCGGAGCCGTTGTGATCGGGCCGGGTCTCGGACGCGCCGAGACGTCGGCCCAGCTGGTGCGCGACCTTCTCGACGAGCTTGATGTACCCGTCGTCCTCGACGCCGACGGCCTTTGGGCTCTCAACGGTCAGCTCGCGTCGATCGGTTCGCGGAAGCCGCCGACCATCCTCACACCTCACGCCGGCGAGCTCGGCCGGCTCCTCGGGCGCGAGAGCGCCGAGATCGAGGCACGCCGACTTGCCGCGACGCGAGAGACTGCCGAACGGGCCGGCAGTGTCGTGCTGCTGAAGGGCGCCGACACCATCGTCGTCGACGGAGCTCGCTCCTCCGGTGATGTGCTCGTGAGCGAGCTCGGAACACCTGGGCTCGCGACGGCGGGAACCGGCGACGTCCTGAGCGGGGTGATCGCGACGGCCGTCGCGAAAGGTCTCGATGGGTCAAAGGCCGCCGCGCTCGGCGCGGCGCTCTGCGGTCTCGCGGCCCGCAGCGCGGGCTCCAGGATCGGCAGCGCCGGACTGATCGCAACCGACATCGCCCATGCCGTTCCCGCGGTAGTGAGTGCGGCTCAACGAGCGGACCGAAGGCGCGTCCGCCGACGCTAAGCCCGCCTGGCTGAGGCGCTGCCGGGCTGCCGTCAGCGCGTCCTGTGTCATTCTTTGGCGCGCGCAAAGCCCCGGTCATAGAGGCCGAAGGCCGCCGCGATCGCGGCGTTGCTCTTTCTGCGAACGCGCTCGCGCGTGTCCGTCGCGACGTCGGCCGAGTTGGTGCTGTTGACCACGTTCCGGTGACCGAGATCGACGGGCCGGGCATGCGCGTCGTGTGCCGCCACCCCGACGGCATGAACACCGTCTCTCCCTCGTCGACCGGCAACACGTCGACGATCTTCTGTGCGCGCAAGTGTGGCGCCGGGGCAATCGGAGGAGGAGCCGGCGATCATCGCGACGAGCTCCTCGACCGAGTACGTGGCTCCGTCGATCTCGACGCGCCTATCGCCGACCTGTCGAGCTAGATAGTCGGGGCTCCACTTGCCCAGCGCAGGCCAGTCGTTGATTGCCTTCCGATGCTCGCCGTCACCTTCACCGTACGCCTGTGCCCGCGAGGCCACGTCGTGAACTGCGAGACGCTGGGGATCGCTCTCGCTAGGTTTGCTCAATGGCCGAGAACACAAAGCGCGCTGGCCGGTCGATCGTCACCGTCGATCTCGCAGCGATCGCGCACAACGTGCGCACTCTTCGCGAGCTTGCGGCTCCGGCCGAACTGTGGGCGGTTGTCAAGGCCGACGGGTACGGCCATGGCGCGCTGCCGGTGGCAGGGGCCGCGCTCGAGGCAGGTGCGGCGGCGCTTTGCGTCGCGACGGCCGCCGAGGCGGCCGAGATCCGCGCGACGCTGAGCGACGCTCGCATCATCGTTCTCGGGCCAGCCTCCGCCGAGGAGCATGCGATCGTGCGCGCCGCGGGCGCGGAGCTCGTGGTCGGCTCGGGACCGAGGCCTACGGTCGGCGTGCCGCTCCATCTGAAGATCGACACAGGAATGGGACGCGCGGGGCTCCGGCCCGATGAGCTCAGTGGGTTTCCTGACGAAGATCTCTTCGCGGTGATGACGCATCTCGCGGCAGCCGACTCCACGGAGCACGACGAGTTCACTCTGGCCCAGCTCGAGCGCTTCGAGGAGGCTGCCGCCGGATTCGACGGCGTGGCGATGCACGCCGCGAACAGCGCCGCGACCCTGAGGTTCTCGCGCTCGCACTACGACGCCGTTCGCTGCGGCATCGCGCTCTATGGCCTCTCGCCCTTTAACGATCAGCCCGCCGGCAGCGGGCTTGTTCCGGCGTTGAGCTGGCGGAGCAGCGTGCGCGCGGTCAAGACCCTGCGCGCGGGCGAGTCGACCGGCTACGGGCGGCGGTTCGTCGCACGTGAGCCGACCCGCATCGGCCTTGTCCCGGTCGGGTACGCGGACGGCTTCCCCAGGGCCCTGCGCGGCGCCGATGTGCTCGTCGACGGTGCGCGCTGCGAGATCGTTGGCACGCCCTCGATGGACTCGTTCACCGTGAAGCTCCCGCCTGACGCCGGCGAGGGCGCTGAGGTCACGATCGTCGGCGCCGACCTCACCGCCGAGGAGCACGCGCGGACGCTCGACACGATCACCTACGAGTTCGTGTGCGGCATCAGCCGGAAGCCGTCCCGATGCGAGTGGGTCGTGATCGATGGATGAAGCATTCGAGGCGGCGGTGCGCGCCGCAGTGGGCTCGGACGAGGGCTACTACGTCGGCGGCTGCATCCGCGACGAGCAGCTGGGCCGACCGGTCGTCGACGTCGACGTCGCCTGCCAGGCTCCCGAGCGGGCCGCTCGCGCGTTCGGCCGCGCGGCTCGAAGCGCCGTGTTCGAGCTGTCGAGTCGCTACGCAGCCTGGCGCGTCCTGTACGAGTCTGGTGTCACGGTCGATTTCGTCGGCTTGCGGGGGTCGATCGACGAGGACCTCGGTCTGCGCGACTTCACGGCGAACGCCATCGGCCGCCGGGTCGACACCGGCGCGTATCTCGACCCAACGGGTGGGCTCGACGATCTGCGAGACGGGATTCTGCGGGCCGTCTCCGATCAGGTCTTCCACGATGATCCGCTGCGGTTGCTTCGTGCGGTGCGCCTCGAGGACGAGCTTCCGCTCGAGATCGATCCTGCGACGGAGCGGCTTGTCCGTCGCCACGCCGAGGCGGTCGGTGCCCCGGCGGGAGAGCGCGTCCTTGCCGAGCTCTCGCGTCTGACGCCGGCCGGGTTCCGTCGTCTCGACGAGCTGGGGCTTCTCGCGCCGCTCGGCGGGACGACCGACCGACTCGAGGATGTCGGCGAGCAGCCGAGTCCCGAGTTGCTGCTGGCGGCCACCCTACGAGAGCGGCTACTCGAGCTTCCCGTCACACGCGAGCTTGCGCGCATGACCCGCATGCTCGTGCGCGTCACTGCGCCAGAGGGAACCGATGCTCGTGCGATCCATCGCTTCCGCCGCGCGACGGAGCCCTGGGCGGTCGAGGCGCTCCGCTACCTCGGCGAAGGCGACAGCGTTCCGCGGGTGCAGGCGGCGCGCGCCGCCGATCCCGGCGCCCCGCTTCTGCGCGGCGACGAGCTCGGGGTGCCGCCGGGGCCCGAGGTCAGTCGGCTGCTCGAGCTGATCGAAGAGGAGCGGGCGGCGGGTAGCATCGCCACGCGCGACGAGGCCCTCGCTCTCGTCGCTAGCCACCGAACATGAGCCTCGACGACGCCACACGCGAGCGCTTCGCCGCCACATCCGGGCGCCTCGCCGCGTTCGGCGAGAAGCGCGTCGAAGGGCTTCGCTCGCGCGTGGTCGATCTTCTCGACCCGCTCGGGCACGAGGTGGCCCTCGACGCTGCCACCGGCACCGGCCCCTTCGCGCTCGCGCTCGCGCCGCTCGTGCGCCGGGTGGTCGGCGTCGACTCGGTACCCGAGATGCTCGAGCAGGCGCGTCGCCTCGCGGGCGACCGAGCCAACGTGAGCTTTGTCGAGGGCTCGGTCTACGAGCTGCCGCTCGACAGCGCGAGCTTCGACATCGCCGCGATCGTCCGTACCGTTCACCACCTCGAGCGGCCGGCCGCGGCTCTCGCTGAGCTGACGCGCGTGCTCGCCCCGGGCGGGCGTCTCGCGATCATCGACCAGCTCGTCTCCGAAGACACCAGAGACGCCGAGCTGTACGAGAAGCTCGAGCGCATGCGCGACCGCGCGCACGTCAGGACTTTGCCCGACTCGGAAATGCGCGAGCTGATCGTCGAGGCGGGTCTCGAGTTGACGCACGCCAGCATCGAGCCGGAGAAGCGCAATCTCAGCGTCTTCCTCGACCTCGCCGGCTGCGAGGAGCCCGAGCGTGGCGCGATTTTCGACTACGCGCGAGACCTGATCGGCAACGGTGAGACGGCCGGAGTCGATCTACGCGCCGACGACGACGCCATTCGCTTCACGGGACGGGTCGGCTTCTACGTCGCTAGCCGGCGCGCCACTTGATCGTGCAGCCCACGGGCGGCGTCTCGGGCACCGGCGGGGGTCGGCCTTCGAGCGCGGCGTCGAGGGCGTGCCGCAGATGCGGTACCGCCCCACCGGGATCCTGATAGCTCGAGTCGGGCGCACCGTGGTAGACGAGCCGGTGCTGCTCATCGACGGCGAACACCTCGGGTGTGCGGCTCGCACCGTAGCTTCGCGCGACCTTCTGTGTCTCGTCGCGCAGGAAGGGGAAGCCGTAGGGTCGCTCTCGCTCGCGTGCCTGCATGTCCTCGAGCGTGTCGCCGATGTGGTCGTTGGCGTTGATCGCCAGTATCGCCGCGCGCCCGGCGTAGTCGGCGGCAACCTCGGTAAGCCGCCCGTCCCACGCGATCACATAGGGGCAATGGCAGCATGAGAAGACCACCGCGACGGGCATGTCCGCGTAGTCGCCGAGATCGTAGGTCTGCCCGTCGACACCCGGAAGCGCAAAGCCCGGGACATGCTCCGAGAGACGGACTCGTGCCACGGCGCCAATGGTAGCCTCGGCCCCCATGTCGCTGCCGCTGTGGGGCACGCTCTACGACGCTGTAGCGCTCGGCATGTACGGCTACGCGCGGGCGGCCCACCGCGTGCGGGTCGTCGCTCCAGAGGGAGAGCGCATCATCAAGGGGACGCTCTACCTTGCCGCGCATCGGGCCGAGACCGACGTGCCGATCATCTGCGGCTCGTACTACTTCGCGGCGCGTGTCTGGGGGCAACGTCACCCGCGGCTGCACTTCGCGGCACGCGACGATCTCTTCCAGGCGGGCTTCTTTGCCGGCTTCCCGGACGAGCTGCCCAAAGTGGCGCGACGCGCGCTGCATCCGATCGGCATCGGCCGCTACCTCCCGCACGTGCGGGTACACCCGATCTCGAGTGCGGTCACGATGAAGCTCGTCCAGGCGCTCGAGATCGTCGACCCCGAGACCGAGCTCGACGCCGCGCTCTCAGCCGAGCTCATCGAGCACGTGAGCGCTCGAGCTCGCGAGCTCGACGTGGACCAGCCGACGCGGGTCGCCGACGTACTCAAGAGTGACTACGCGGACATCCTCTGGCAGGACGTCGAGGCCGCTGATCTTCCCGGGGGAGCGTTCGACGAGGTATGGGCACGTCGCGCGGCGCAGGCAACCAACGATCTGCGCTCGATCGTCGACCTCGTCGCAGAGGGAGAGCCGCTCCTGCTCTTTCCCGAGGGCCGCCCGTCGCCGGACGGTGACCTTGGACCACTGCGCCGCGGGCTCGGCGCGGTGATCCGGCGGGGCAAGCCAGAGCGACTGCGCGCGTTCGGGCTCGCCTACGACGCTCTCACGACCGGGCGCGACACGGTCGTCCTCAGCGTGAGCGAGAGCGTCGAGCCTCCGAGAGGCGCCGGCGAGCCCGATCTGCTTCCGTTTCTCTCGGCTGCGATCGCGCTGACCTGCGGGCAGGTCGTGGCGTCTGAGCTCCTCCAGGCGGCGCGCGCGGGCAGCTCGAGCGTGTCGCCCGCCGAGCTCGACCAGGCACTCATCGACGCCCGAGCCGACGCCCTCGAGGCAGGCCGGGTCGTCGACCCCCTTTTTGAAGACGAGCGAGCTCGGCGCCGCCTGATCGAGGACGCGCTCCGGGCTGCCGAGCGTCGGGGAGCCGTCGCGATCGACGGGGCCAAGACCGTCTCGATCGACCGCGAGGCGGTGAAGACCGACCCGCTGCTGGCACGTCTTGCTCTCGAGCATCGCGCCGTGCGGCGCGAGCTTGCCCGCGAGCGCGCCGCGCCGGTTCTGACCGCGTAGGCCTAGCTCAGGCGGTACGTCCGCCGAACAGCCCCGGAAACGCCCGGCGCAGGAAGATCGCGCCGAGGATCGTCACCGGCAGCACGACCATGGCATGCACCGTCAACACGTAGGGCGTTGCGAGCTCGGTCGGCACGTCCAGCTCGCGCGCGCTCACGAGCGTGAGGTAGTCGAAGCTGCCCAGCCCGGCCGCCGTCGCGGGCACGCCGAGCGCGAGGTTCCCGACGCCCTCGAGCAGGAAATACGCGCCGGCATCGAGGTCGATCCCAAAGCCCTCGCCCACCACGATGTAGAGGCCGAGGTCGGCAAGCCAGATAGCGACTGACGTCCAGGCGACGCGCCAGAGATGGCGGCGTTGCCGGAACGCTCCGAGGCCGAGGACGAAGTCGGCTGTGGCCCGACCGATCTTGGCGTGCCAGCGCGTCGGGAGCCAGCGGGTGAGGCGCCACACGAGTCGCTCCGCAGCGTCGGGATGCGCCGCGGTCAGCGCGGCGAGCATCAAGCCGACCGCCGTGCCAGCAGAGAGGGCAACGCCAGCCAGGAGCAGCGGGCCGGTCTCGCCGATCATCAGGGCTCCGAGCAGGATCCAGACGGCGAGAACGACGCCGTCAAGCAGCCGCTCTGCGAAGAGGGTGCCCGCCGTGACGAAGGCGGGGATTCGGTAGGTCGAACGCGCCGCGGCGATGCGCAGCAGGTCGCCCCCGCGCGCCGGGATCACGTTGTTCGCACCCGCACCCACGCAGAAGATCGGGAAGAGACCACGCGCCGTCGTCGAGTAACGAGCCGCCGCGAACAGGTAGCGCCAGCGCAGTGCGATTAGCGCCGAGTTGACCAGCACGAACCCGAGCGCCGCTGCGATCGACCAGCCCGGCAGGCCCCGAATCTCGCGCCAGGCCTCGCCGAGCGAGGCCTGGCGGAGGAACAGCCAGAGAAAGGTCCCAGTCGCGATCGAGCCGACGACTAGCCGGGCTGCGGTCTGGCGCCAGCTACTACGCTTGCGTGCGTTCGGGACCCGGCTCGGCTGAGATTCCGACTCGGCCGGCGGGTCTTCACCCGAGATACTGGACACTTCCATGGGACGTTGGCAGCGAGCCGAGCCTACCTACTCGGGAGCCCGAGAGGTCGCGCTGGGCCTGGGCATTTACGCGGGATATCTTCTCATCCGCAAGGCCGTCGTCAACGAGGAAGGCGAGCGAAAAGCGCTCGAGAACGCCCAGCGGGTCGTCGACGCCGAGCGAGCCGTCGGATTGCACGTCGAGCCCGAGATCCAGCGGGCGATGCTGTCCTATCCGCGGCTCTTGAACGTGATGAGCGTCGCCTACGCAGCGCTCAACATCGGGCTCACCGTGGGGTGGCTGATCGCGATGTTTCGCGGGCGCCATCCACAGTTCCATCGAATGCGTCGGGCGACCATATACGCGCTGCTCGGCGCGTTCCCCTTCTTCCGTTTCTTCCCATGTGCGCCCCCGCGCAAGCTCGATCACATGGTCGACACGATCGCCGACGTGAGCGGCATCGACCTCGAGCACGAGACGATCTCGCGCTTCTATATCCCGATCGCGGCGATGCCGAGCATCCACGTCACGCTCGCCGTGGTCACCGGACTCGGGATGGCACAGACAAGCTCGCGCGCGTGGGTGCGCACGCTGGGCAAGCTGTACACGCCGATCGTCGCGTTCATCGTGTTCGCGACCGGCAATCACTACATCCTCGACGGTGTGCTCGGCGCCGTCATCGGCGCGGTCTCGCTTCGGCTTACGCGGTTTCGGCTCGCTCGCTTCTTCTGAGGGTCATTGCGCCTCGTAGGCCGGGGAGAGCGTTCGGGAGCGAGCGCTGTCGCTCGCGTTTGCGGGAGCCGAGTGCGCTGTGACCCGGAGCGATGCGGGGAACTCGACCGCTTGCGGCCGAGTTCCTTGGGAGTTTCGCGCAATGCGCGAAACTCCGGGGCTTGTGGGGGAGAAGGGTGAGCTTTTCTCCCACGCTCAGTTTTTTGCGAGGGTGCCCTCGGCGGCGCTCTCGATGCGAGCGACCTCATCCCTGGGGGCGATCCGCCAGAAGAACTCCTTGATCGTCTCCCATCCGCGGAGCATCTCGTCGGCTACCGAAGACCCCGTGAGCTCCCGGTGAAGCTCTATCAGGGGCCGCAGGGTTGCCTGGTCGTTTGCTGCCAGACGGTGTGCCGCGACGAGCTGATCGTTGAGGTGCTTGTCGAGTCGCTCCTCGGGATCGAACAGGTAGACCTGCCCGCCGGTCATCCCGGCGCCGAGGTTGAAGCCATAGGGCCCGAGTACGACCACGGTGCCGCCGGTCATGTACTCGCACGGGTGGTCGCCCGTTCCCTCGATCACCGTGGTGGCACCCGAGTTACGCACACAGAAGCGCTCGCCGGCTGCGCCGGCGCAGTAGAGCTCGCCACCCGTTGCTCCGTACAGCACGGTGTTGCCGAGCAGGGTCGGCGCTCCGGCGTCGTCCTCGGGCGGGCGCACGATGATGCGGCCGCCGCTCATGCCCTTCCCCACGTAGTCGTTCGCCTCACCGGTCAACACGAGCTCGACGCCAGAGGCGAGGAAGGCTCCGAAGCTCTGGCCGGCCGAGCCCGTGAACGTCGCACGCATCGTGCCGGGTGGCGCCGCGGCGCCGTACCGCTTGCCGATTTCGCCTCCGAGACGGGCGCCGACAGTTCGGTCGGTGTTCTCAATGGTGTAGGCGTGCGAGATGGACTCGGCCCGGTCGAGAATCGCACGAGCGTCGTGGGCGAGCTTGTCTCCCAGTCGGTGTCCACGCGGGTTGACGTGCTTCTCACCGACGAACCGGGTTGGCCCACTCCCGCTTGCAGCGAGCAGGGGGTCGAGGTCGAGGACGTCGGCGCGCGGGTCGTGCGTCACCCGCTGGCGAAGCAGGTCGACACGCCCGACGGCTTCTCCATAGCTGTGCAGGCCGAGCCGCGCGAGTTGGCGCCTCACATCCTCGGCGACATAGACGAGGTACTGCATCACCATCTCCGGCGTGCCCGCGTATTTCTCTCTCAGATCGGGGCGCTGCGTCGCAATGCCGACCGGGCAGGTGTCAACGTGGCACGAGCGCACCATCAGGCACCCCTCGGCGAGCAGTAGCGCCGTGCCGAAGCTCACCTCGTCGGCGCCCAGGAGCGCGGCGACGAGTACGTCGCGGCCCGTCTTGAAGCCACCGTCGGTGCGCACGCGAACGCGGCCGCGCAGGCCGTTGGCTAAAAGGGCTTGCTGCGTCTCGCTCAGCCCGAGCTCCCACGGGCTACCCGCGTTCTTGATCGAGGTGAGCGGGCTCGCGCCGGTGCCCCCGTCGGCGCCCGCGATGTGGACGATGTCGGCCAGCGCTTTTACACATCCGGCAGCGATAAGGCCGACGCCCTGCTCGGCGACGAGCTTGACCGAGACGTCGGCCCGGGGGTTGACCTGTTTGAGGTCGAAGATCAGCTGGGCGAGGTCCTCGATCGAGTAGATGTCGTGGTGAGGCGGTGGTGAGATCAGCGCCACGCCAGGCACGGTGTGGCGCAGCCGTGCGATCTCCTCGGACACCTTGTGCCCCGGCAGCTGTCCGCCCTCGCCGGGCTTCGAGCCCTGCGCCATCTTGATCTGAAGCTCCGCGGCCCAGGACGCGTATTCGGGCGTGACGCCGAAACGGCCCGAGGCGATCTGCTTGATTGGCGAGTTGCGTTCGTCGCGGTAGCGCTCGGGCGCCTCGCCTCCTTCGCCGGTGTTGGCCTTGCCGCCGAGGCGGTTGAGCGCGATCGCGATCGTCTCGTGCGCCTCGGCTGACAGCGCGCCGTGCGACATGGCACCCCCCGAGAAGCGACGCACGATCTCCTCGACCGGCTCGACCGTGTGCAGTGGCACGCGCGGGCCGGCGGCGACCAGCTCGAGCAGGTCGCGCGGCTGCAGCGGGGGCCGTCTCGCGACGAGTGAGGCGAACTGCTCGTAGGCCCGCCAGCCCTCGTCTGTGATCTCGATCCCGTCCGCATCGACGACGGCGTGGCGAAGCGCGTGCGCCTCTTTCAACTCGTGGAGGGCGTCGACGACATCCGCGCTCGTCGCATGTGGCTCGCCGCCCTTGCGCCACTTGTAGTAGCCCGGGTTCTCGAGCTTGGGCTTCGGGCCGGCCGCCGCTGCCAGGCGCTCGCGGATCTCGCGGTCGAGCTCGTCGAAGCCGATGCCGCCGATCGGGCATGGGGTCCCCGTGAACGCGGGCTCGATGATCTCGGGAGCGAGGCCGATGGCGTCGAAGATCTGGGCGCCGGTGTAGCTCGCAACGTCCGAGATTCCCATCTTGGACATGACCTTGAGGACGCCATCCTCGATCACGTTCTTGAAGCGCAGTTGCGCTTCGGCCGGTGAGGGGCGGTCTCCCCCGACCTTGTCCTTGGCGGCCAGGTCGGCCACCGTCTCGAGCGCCAGGCGGGGCGCGATCGCCTCGGCGCCGTAGCCGAGCAGGCAGGCGAAGTGGTGCACCTCGCGCGCCTCGCTCGTCTCGACTATCAGCGTGGCCTTCGTGCGCAGGGTCTTTGCGACGAGGCGCTGATGGACGATGCCGGTCGCGAGCAGCGCGGGAATCGGGGCCCGGTCGCCCGAAACGTCGCTTACGAGGATCAGGCCAGCGCCCGAGGAAATCGCTCGCTCGGCCTCGTCGGCGAGCCGGCGACACGCTGTGCGCAGCGACTCGTGCTGATGGATCGTTCCGTCGAGGCGCACGGGCGAGAGCTCCTCGAGTGCGCCCGGGAAGAGGAAGAAGCTCTCGAACTCGATACCGCCTGCGACATCCGGCCCGTCCGAGAAGAGCGGTGCCCGGCTTCCCAGGACGACGCGGGTCGACATGACGAAGCGCTCGCGTAGGTGGTCGATGGGCGGGTTCGTGACCTGTGCAAAACGCTGCCTGAAGTAGTGGTAGAGGGGCCGCGCGCGCCCGGCAAGCGGAGCGAGCGCCGTGTCGTCGCCCATCGAGTAGGTCGGATCGTGGCCCTGCCCGGCGATCGGGCGTAGGAACATGGTCAGCTCCTCGCGCGTGTAGCCGTACCGCACCTGCTCGGCGGTTAGGTCGCGATCGGGCGGCTCGAGCGGCTCGCCTGCCGAGCCCTCGACGAGACCCTCCTCGAGCCACGTGCCATAGGGGGCTCGGGAGGCGAGGTGGGCCTTGACCTCGGCGTCGAGCTGTACCCCGCGCTCGGGATCGATTGCGACGATCTGGCCTGGGCCCAGCTTCAGCCTGCGTACCTGCCCGTGACCCCTGAGCGGTACCGAGCCAGCCTCGGACGTGCAGGTCACGAACCCGTCGTCGGCGATCGCGAGGCGCAGTGGTCGCAGGCCGTTGCGATCGAGCGTCGCGCCGACGACACAACCGTCGGTGAAGACGACGCCCGCCGGGCCGTCCCACGGCTCGATCAGGCTGGCATGGAAGCGGAAGAAACTCCGGACGTCGTCGTCGAGCTCCTCATCCCGCTCCCAGGCAGGCGGAATCAGCATCTCCGCGCCGTGGCGGATGTCGCGCGAGCCGTGCACGAGGAATTCGAGCGCGTTGTCGAGCATCGCAGAGTCCGAGCCCGACTCGTCGAGCACCGGATGGTAGAGCTCGTCATCCTGGGTGCCGAAGTTGCCTTCTCGGGCGCGCATCCAGTTGACGTTCCCTTGGATGGCGTTGATCTCGCCGTTGTGGCAGAGCATGCGGAAGGGCTGGGCACGCTCCCAGGAAGGCTCGGTGTTGGTCGAGAAACGTTGGTGGAATACGCCGTGCGGGGCCGTCAGCTTCGGGTCAGCGAGATCGGGATAGAAGTGGCCCAGCTGATCGGCGGCGCACAGCGCCTTGTACGTCAGCAGGCGGAATGAGAGCGAGACGATGTAGGCACCGCCCAGTCGCTCGGCCCGCCGGCGGGCCCGGTATGCGGCCCACTCCGCCTCCTGGTCGTCAGCGCCCGCGGGACGAGCAAGAACAAGCTGCTCGATCTGTGGCGCACTCTCGCGCGCCTCGCTACCGAGCGCCGTTTCGTCGGTCGGCACCACGCGCCAACCAAGCGGCTCCATGCCCTCCTCGCGGCAGGCGCCTTCGATGGCGCGGCGAGCGCGGTCTTCGCGGATGAAGACCATCGCGAGCCCGGCGTCCGGGCTCGGGACGAGGTAGCGCGGGATGGGGAACAGGAGCCCGGCCCCGTCGCCGGTCTTGAGGTCGGCCGACGTTGCGCCGCGATGGCGCACCCGGCAGAGCCCATCGAGCAACAGGTCGATGACCTCTCGATCGGGGCTGCCGTCGGTGCGCGCGACGAAGCCGATGCCACAGGCATCGCGCTCTAGGGCGGCGTCGTGTAGCTGCTTTCTGACGCTCATCGAACCCGTAAGGGTACGCGCTTGCCATCTAGGGTTGACGCGGAGCCCGGCGTCGGCGACACTTCCAGAGCGCATGAGCTCACCCCGAAATGACGATGGCGGCGGGTCAGTTCCGCTGCAGCATGGACCCACGCCCGGGGCGATTCTGGCGCAGGTCCTTTAGGGGAACCCCTTTTCGCACGACGAATAGGGAAGAAGCAAGGCGCAGTAGCGCGCAGCCAGGTCGTACGCGCTCACGTGGGAAGGTCGAGTCGGGGAAGGATTGGTTGAGATGAAGATGCTAGGGGCAGACGCCATACTTCGATCGCTCGAGGCCGAGGGCGTTGAGGTCATGTTCGGCATCCCTGGCGGCGCAATCCTTCCCACCTACGACGCAATCGCCCGCGGAACGACCGTGCGCCACGTGCTTGCGCGCCACGAGCAGGGTGCCGGCCACATGGCGCAGGGCTACGCTCGCGTCTCAGGGACCGTCGGCGTCGCGATCGCCACCTCCGGCCCCGGCGCGACCAACCTGGTGACGCCGATCGCCGACGCCTGGATGGACTCGACGCCGCTGGTCTGCATCACCGGTCAGGTGAGGAGCAACCTGATCGGGACAGACGCGTTTCAGGAGTGTGACATCACGGGAATCACGATCCCGATCGTCAAGCACTCGTGGCTCGTACAGGACGTGAACGACATCCCGCGGATCATGAAAGAGGCCTTCCACATCGCCAGGACTGGGCGTTGTGGACCGGTGCTCGTCGACATTCCCCGCGACGTCCAGGAGGCCGAGATCGACTTCTCCTACCCGGAGACCGTTGACCTTCCAGGCTGGAAGCCACCGAAGCGTGGACACCCGCGACAGATCAAGGAAGCCGCACGGCGCGTCGCCGAGGCGGAGCGCCCGGTTCTCTACGTCGGTGGCGGCACGATTAACGCCGACGCCTGCGAGGAGCTGCGTGCGCTGGCCGAGTTCGGACGTCTTCCCGTGATCACGACTCTGATGGGAAAGAGCGCCTTCCCCGAGACCCACGAGCTCTTCTGCGGCTGGCCGGGAATGCACGGGCCGAAGTGGTCGAACTGGGCGATGAACAAGGCCGATCTGCTGGTCGCGTGCGGTGCGCGCTTCGACGATCGCGTGACCGGCAAGCTCGCCGCGTTCGCGCCGGGCGCCGCTGTCGTTCATCTCGATATCGACGCCGCCGAGATCGGCAAGCTGCGTAAGGCCGATATTCCCGTCGTCGGGCCGCTCAAGCAGGTGCTGCGCGACCTCGGCGCCGAGCTGCGGCGACTGAGTGAGTCGGGCACCGAACGTGCCTGCGAGGGCTGGCTCGAGCAGGTGCTCGAGTGGCGCGACGAGTTCCCGCTCAAGTACTCGACGGCTGGCGAGCTCGTCAAGCCGCAAGCGGTGATGGAAGCGCTACAGGCGGCTACGGCCGATCGTGACGACCTGATCTGGACCACCGGTGTCGGGCAGCACCAGATGTGGGCGATGCAGTACCTGCTCTGCGACCGCCCGCGCACGTTTCTCTCCTCGGGCGGGCTCGGGACGATGGGCTACGGCGTGCCGGCGGCCGTGGGTGCCAAGGCTGCGAACCCCGACGCAACTGTCGTCTGTATCGACGGCGACGGCTGCTTCCAGATGACCGGCTCAGAGCTCGCCACGTCAGTTCTCGAAGACCTGCCGATCGTCGTTGTCTTGATCAACAACGCGTACCTCGGCATGGTGCAGCAGTGGCAGAACCTGTTCTATGACGATCGCCTCTCACAGGTGCACCTGACTCACGCCGTGCCCGACTACGCCAAGCTCGCTGAGGCTTACGGGGCGCTCGGCATCACCGTCGACGAGCGCGGTGAGGTCGAGGCCGCGCTCGACGAGGCACTCAGCTCGGGCCGCACCACCGTGATCGACGTTCGCGTCGATGCGCGTGAGCAGTGCTACCCGATGATTCCGGCCGGGGCCGCCGCGCTCGATCTGATCGAGTACGAAGAGGGCGCCGAGACCGAGAACGTGCGGGCGTTCTAGTGCTGGGCGAGCAGAGACCATGAGCCACACGCTTTCGGTTCACGTTGAGAACAAGCCGGGCGTTTTGATGCGCATCACGGGTCTGTTCGTGCGGCGCGGCTTCAACATCGAGAGCCTCGCCGTCGGCCCTACCGAGCGCTCCGACGTTTCGCGGATCACGCTCCGTGTCGATTGCGATCGACAGTCGCTCGAGCAGATCGAGAAGCAGATGCACAAACTCGTCAACGTGCTGCGACTCTCGGAGCTCGCCCCGGGCGAGGCCGTCGAGCGCGAGCTTCTGCTCGTCAAGGTCGTAGCACCGCCGGAGCGCCGTGCCGAGCTGATGTCGCTCGGCGACGTCTTCCAGGCCCGCGTGATCGACCTCGGCCCAGAAGCGCTGATCTTCGAGGTCGTCGGCACACCCGAGGAGCTCGAGTCCTTCGAGGAGCTCGTGCGCCCGCACGGCATCAAAGAGCTGGTCCGAACAGGCCGAATCGGTCTGGGCCGCGCGTCGGCCAAGCCCGGCCAGGGCCGGCGGCTGGCACTCATCCGCTAACGCTCGTGGGGGAAAAGCTCGCGCTTCTCCCCCACGGGCCCCTCATCGCTGCCGGCCGGAGCGCACTCGGCTACCGCGGGCGCGGGAGATTGTCGGTTGCTCGAGGGTGCGCACAGGCCGACGCCGGCGAAGCCGGCATCGGCGTCGGACTGAAAAGCGGCGCGGGTCGGCTGCAGTCCAGGAGCACACCCCGTGGGCCCTTCCACCGACACAACTTCCTCATTCACCGCACCGAGCGCGTGGCCCCTCGGCGCCCCGGCCCACGCAGGCCCGCTGAGCTCGGTTGTGTAGGCTCACCCGCGACCGGAAGCGGAAAGGACAGCGATGGCAGAGATCATCACGAGCGGCGACGTAGGGCTCCTCTCTGGCAAGGTCGCCGTGATCGGCTACGGCAGCCAGGGACACGCGCACGCGCTCAACCTGCACGAGTCGGGCGTCACCGTCGAGGTGGGCCTGCGCGAGGGGAGCAGCTCGAAGGCCGCGGCCGAGGAAGCCGGCCTGACCGTGCGGACGATTCCGGACGCCGTCCAGGGAGCGCAGCTCGTCGCACTCTTGCTTCCCGACCAGCATCAGCCGCAGGTCTATGACGAGCTGATCGCGGCCAACCTTGCGCCCGACGCCGCGCTGCTGTTCGCGCACGGCTTCAGCATCCACTACGACCGAATCAGCCCGCCCGCGTCGCACGACGTGATCATGGTCGCGCCGAAGGGGCCAGGGCACATTGTCCGCCGGCTCTACACCGAGGGCAAGGGAACACCCGCGCTGATCGCTGTCGCTCAGGATGCCAGCGGTCGCGCTCGCGACATCGCGCTCGCCTACGCCGCAGGCCTTGGCGCCCACAAGGCCGGGATCCTCGAAACCACCTTCAAGGAAGAGACCGAGACAGACCTCTTCGGCGAGCAGTCAGTTCTGTGCGGTGGCCTCAGCGAGCTGATCAAGGCCGGCTTCGACACGCTCGTGGACGCGGGCTACCAGCCCGAGATCGCCTACTTCGAGGTCTGCCACGAGCTGAAGCTGATCATCGACCTGATCTATGAGGGTGGCCTCTCGTATATGCGCTACTCGATCTCGGATACCGCCGAGTTCGGTGACTACTCGCGCGGGAACGTCGTCATCGACGATCGCGTCCGCGAGAACATGAAGAAGGTGCTCGAGGCAATCCAGTCGGGGCAGTTCGCCAACGAATGGGTCGCCGAGATGGAGGAGGGCGAGGCAAACCTGAGGCGCCGGCGCGCCGACGAGGACAACCTCGAGATCGAACGGGTCGGCAAAGAGCTGCGCGGCCTCATGCAAAGCACGTAGCTCGTGCTCGTCACCTAGATGAGTGCCGTTGACGTTCCCGTCGCCCTGCTCGGGTACGGCACCGTGGGCGCGGCAGTACATCGGCTGCTGACCGAGAGCGCCGACGACATCGAGCGCGCGACCGGCCACCGGCTCCGGGTGGTGAGAGCGCTCGTTCGCGACCTCGACAAGGAGCGGCCGTTCTCACCGGACGCCGGGATCCTTACGAGAAGAGTCGACGATGTGCTCGGCGACGATTCGATCCCGATTGTCGCCGAGGTGATGGGCGGCGTCGAGCCGACCGGCGCGTACGTGCTCGACCTGCTGAAAGCAGGCAAGCACGTCGTCACCGCCAACAAGCAGCTGATCGCGAGGCACTCGGGCGAGTTGTTTGCGACCGCCTCGGGAGCCGGTGTGCAGCTCCGTTTCGAGGCGTCGGTATGCGCCGCGATCCCCGTCATCAACGTGCTACGTGAGTCGCTCGTCGTCTCGCACGTCCACCGATTGCTCGGGATCGTCAACGGCACGACCAACTTCATCCTCACGAGGATGGAGGAAGGCGCCGATTACGAGGCGGCGCTCAGCGAGGCACAGGAGCTCGGCTTCGCCGAAGCCGATCCGACGGAGGACGTCGGCGGCGCAGATGCCGCGGCGAAGATGGCGATTCTCGCCACGATCGCGTTCGGCTCACGCGTGACCCTCGACGATGTCGGCTACGAGGGAATAACCGAGATCACCAGTGGGCATATCGAGGCGGCTTCGGAGCTCGGCATGTCAGTGCGCCTCGTCGGTGCCGCGACGCTGCTCGACGAGCGCGTCGACGTGCGGGTCGGGCCTGCACTCGTGACGAGCAGCCATCCGCTCGCGGCGATCGACGGTGCGTTCAACGCCATCACGCTCGAGGGCGACGCGATCCGCGAGATCACCCTCGAGGGCCCGGGCGCCGGCGGGATCGAGACCGCCTCGGCCGTCGTCGCTGACATGGTGTCGATCGTCGGCACGACCGGCACCGGCTTCCTGCAGAACGACCCATGTTGGCGCTCGCTGCCACGCCTCGATCCCGGCGAGCTGCGCTCCCCGTTTTTCCTCAGGCTCGAGGTCGACGATCGGCCCGGCGTGCTTGCCCGCATCGCCGAGCGGCTTGCCCAGCACGACGTGTCCGTGGCTCGTCTCGTTCAGCACCCAAGGCGCGGAGGTGCCGAGCTGTCGATCGTCACACACGACGCGCAGACGGGCAGCGTCCTGGCGGCGCTTGGCCAGATCGTGGAGCTCCCTGAGATACACGGCTCGCCGAGCGCCCTGCCCGTGATTGCCGACAGCCACGACACAGAGACCTAGGTGATCGATTCCACGTTTCAAGGACGCGTGGATGCCGGCCGACACTCAGAGCGTTGTCTTCATCTAGCCACATGACGCGTCCCCTGATCGAGCGTTACCGCGAGCGCCTGCCGATCAACGAGGCGACTCCGGTGATTACCCTCGCCGAGGGGTCGACGCCCCTCGTCCTCGCGCGCACTCTTTCTGAGCGACTCGGCGTCGAGCTCTACCTGAAGCTCGACAGCATGAATCCGACGGCGAGCTTCAAGGACCGGGGGATGACCGTCGCCGTCTCGAAGGCGCTCGAAGAAGGGGCGCAGGCGGTGATCTGCGCGTCAACCGGCAACACGGCCGCCTCGGCAGCGACCTATGCGGCGCGCGCGGGCCTACCCGCCGTGATTCTGCAGCCGGCCGGTGCCGTCTCGCTCGGAAAGCTCGCTCAGGCGCGTGCGGTCGGCGCCGCCGTCCTCGAGGTGCGCGGGAGTTTCGACGAAGCGCTGGCGGCGGCGCGCGAGCTTGCCGATCGAGGCTCGCACGCGCTCGTCAACTCGCTCAACCCCTACCGGCTCGAAGGCCAGAAGACGGTCGCCTTCGAGCTGGCCGAGGAGCTCGACGGGCTTCCCGAGATCATCTGCCTTCCCTACGGCGGCGGCGGCAACACGCGCGCGCTCGAGCTCGGGTTCTCGGAGTGGGGTGCCGGCTCGCCGCGCATCGTCGCCGCGCAGGCGGCCGACCGCGCTGGCACGGTCGCCAGCGCCATCCGTATCGCCAACCCCGTGCATCGCCGCGAGGCCGAAGCGGCGCTCGCGCGGGCCGAGGGTTCGGTGGTGACCGTTACCGACGACGAGATCCTGGCGGCCTGGCAGGAGCTGGCGCACGACGAGGGCGTGTTCTGCGAGCCCTCGTCGGCCGCGGGGCTGGCAGCGCTGCGCAAGCTTTCCGACATCGCTGGCTCGCGGGTCGTCGCGATCATCACAGGCCACGGCCTCAAGGATCCGCGAGTGGTCGAGGAGTCGACCGCACCGCCGATCGGGGTCGAGCCCGACGCTGATGCGATCGCTGCTGCGGCTTCGCAGGCACGCTAGACCCATGACAGACGTGCTTCGGGTACGCGCGCCGGCGTCGACGGCCAACGTCGGCCCCGGCTTCGACTGCGCCGGCGTCGCGCTCGAGTTGTGGAACGAGCTCGAGGTCTCGCCCGGCTCGGGCGTCCATGTGACCGGCGAGGGCGCCGGCGAGATCCCGACCGACGAGAGCCACCTCGGCCTGCAGGCCTTCGCCGCGATCGCGCCGCTCGGCAAGTACTGCTTCTCGTTCCGCAACCGCATTCCCCTCGAGCGCGGGCTCGGGTCGAGCGCAGCGACAATCGCGCTCGGGCTGGTGGCCGCACGAGCGATCGCGGAAGTGACCATGAGCCCTGCCGCGCTCCTCGACAAAGCGCTCGACTTCGAGGACCACCTCGACAACCTCGCACCGGCGCTGCTGGGCGGAGCCTGCCTAGCGTGGCACGGATCCTCGGGCAGCGGCGCCAAGCGGATCGCCGACGACATGCCGCTGGCGCCGATCGTTGTCATCCCTCGCGAGCGGGTGGCGACGGCCGACGCACGCGCGGCCCTCCCCACGGAGGTGTCGTTCGCCGACGCAGCTCATGCGGCAGGGCGGGGTGCCATGCTCGGCGCGGCAATCGCTCGGGGCGACGGCGAGCTCTTTGTCACGGCGCTCGACGATCGCCTGCACGAGCCCTACCGCGCTCCGCTTAGCGCGCCGTTCACGGAGCTGAGCTCCAGCTTGCTCGAAGGCGGGTGCGCGGCGACGATTTCGGGCTCGGGTCCGACCACGATCGTCTGGGCCGAACCGGCGCAGGCAGATGTGTGCGCCCGTGAGCTGACGGAGCGATTCCCGGATGCCGATGTGCTGGTGCCGGGAGTGAGCGCCCGGGGAGCCGAGATCGTCAGCTGACGCAGCGTATGTGCCGCGAGTCGGCTGTCGTAGACTTCGCGGCTATGGCTGAGAACGGAAACCCGTACGAACGCCCCAGCGACCCGGCAAAGCGCATCAGCGCGGCGATAACTGACGGCCCCGACCGGGCGCCCGCCCGGGCGATGCTCAAGGCGGTCGGCTTCACCGACGAGGACCTCGCACGACCCCTGATCGGCGTGGCCACCGAGTGGATCGAGACGATGCCGTGCAACTTCAACCAGCGCGACCTCGCGCAGTGGGTGAAGAAGGGCATCCGCGAGGCCGGCGGTACGCCGATGGAGTTCAACACCGTTTCGGTGTCCGATGGCGTCACCATGGGTGTCGAGGGCATGCGCGCCTCGCTCGTCTCGCGCGAGGTGATCGCCGACTCGATCGAGCTCGTCTCGCGCGGCCACCACTTCGACGGGATCGTCGTCGTCGTGGGTTGCGACAAGACGATCCCGGCCGGCGCGATGGCGCTCGCTCGACTCGACATTCCCGGGCTCGTCTTCTACAACGGCTCGATCGCGCCGGGTAAGTTCGAGGGCCGCGACGTGACGATCCAGGACGTGTTCGAAGCCGTCGGCGCGCACAACGCCGGCTCGTTGAGCGCCGAGAAGCTGCACGAGCTCGAGAGCGTCGCCTGCCCGGGCGCCGGAGCGTGCGGCGGCCAGTTCACAGCGAACACGATGTCGACGGCGCTCGACTTCCTCGGTATCAGCCCGGCCGGGCTGAACGGCGTTCCCGCACTCGTTCCCGAGAAGCGCGAAGCGGCCGAGCAGGCCGGGGAGCTCGTTATGCAGCTCGTCCGCGACGACGTCCGCCCGTCGCAGGTCATCACCCGCGAGGCACTCGAGAACGCGATCGCATCCGTCGCCGCGACCGCGGGCTCGACCAACGGCGTTCTCCACCTGCTCGCAATCGCGCACGAGGTCGGCGTCGAGCTGACGATCGACGACTTCGACCGGGTCTCGCATCGCACGCCGGTCGTAGCGAGCCTCAAGCCGGGCGGCGACTACGTAGCCACCGACATGTACGAAGCCGGTGGCGTCGCGCTCGTCGCGCGCGAGCTTCTGAAGAAGGACCTCCTGCACGGCGAGTCGAAGAACGTCGATGGACGAACGATGGCCGACATCGCGGCCTCGGCAGAGGAGACCTCGGGCCAGCAGGTTGTCGTGGATATCGCAGAGCCGATCAAGGAGCACGGCGGCATCGCGATCGCGCGGGGAAACCTCGCGCCTGAGGGCTGCGTGATCAAGCTGGCTGGACACGGGCGCATGCTTCACCGCGGCCCGGCGCGTGTCTTCAACTCCGAGGAGGAGTGCTTCGCCGCCGTCAAGGCTCGCTCGATCGCGGAGGGCGACTCGGTCGTCATCCGCTACGAGGGCCCGGCCGGCGGTCCCGGCATGCGCGAGATGCTCCACGTCACTGCGGCGCTAATCGGCGAGGGTCTCGGCGACTCGGTAGCGCTCCTGACCGACGGCCGGTTCTCGGGCGCCACGCACGGCTTCATGGCGGGCCATGTCGCGCCGGAAGCCGCCCACAAGGGCCCGATCGCCGCGCTCGAGAACGGCGACATGATCGTGTTCGACGTCGAGAACCGCGAGCTGCGGGTCGAGCTGTCGGCCGACGAGATCGATACCCGGCTCGCCGACTGGACACCACCCGAGCCGCGTTACACGACGGGGGTGTTCGCCAAGTACGCCGCACTGGTCTCATCGGCTTCGAAAGGCGCGATCACCCAGCCGACCTGAGGCGCAGCGCTGTCGTGATCGCCCGGTACGGTGAATCGAAGATGGGGGAACAGGTATCGAGCCGGATACCGCGACCCTCCATGTGCGCACTGGCCCTCGTCGTGCTCGCTCGCCACGGGCGCGAACACGATTCGTGTCTGCGTCACGTCGGCAACTGGCACCGGCTCCGGGACGGCTGTGGTCACGCGGGACATCTCGATCCCGCAGACGGTGCTCGAACTAAGCCCGCCGGCGGCCACGAACGTCACCAGCGCGACCTTCGCTTTCTCATCACCGGAGCCGCAGGCGTCGTTCGAGTGCAGTCTCGACGGCGGAGCACCGCCGGGCCCGGCTTTCGTGCCCTGCGTCAGCCCGGCGACGTACCAGAACCTCGGCGATGACATCCACGTCTTCTCGGTCCGCGCGATCAACGCCGCCGGGACTCGCGACCCGACTCCGGCCGCGAAGGTCTGGCGTCTCGACACCGTCGCGCCCCAGACGACGCTTGTCGCGGCGCCCGGCGCGACGCT
This sequence comes from Gaiellaceae bacterium, assembly GCA_965223695.1. Taxonomy (GTDB): domain Bacteria; phylum Actinomycetota; class Thermoleophilia; order Gaiellales; family Gaiellaceae; genus JAUVPB01. The sequence goes on from CBDCXJ010000051.1 coordinate 70,200, forward strand.
CACGACACCCGACGCGACGACCACGTTCTCGAGCAACGAAGCGGGCTCCACTTTCGAATGCAGGCTGAACAGCGCGTTCTTCGCGGCTTGCGCCTCGCCGCTCACGTACAACGGCCTGGCCAACGGCAGCTACACGCTCGCCATCCGGGCTGTCGACCCGGCCGGGAATATCGACGCGTCGCCGCTGGCCGTGGCCTTCCAGGTGAACGTGCCTGAGCCAGCTCTCGTCGCCGAGGCTCCGGCAGCGTTTACGGCGAGGGTTCGGAAGGCCGGGGTCAAGCCCGGAGACCACCGGACGACGGTGAGCTGGCGCCGGCCGAAGCACCGCGACTACCACCACGTTGAGATCGTTCGCGCTCCGGGCAAGAAGAAGAGCCGGCGCTCGCTCGTCTACAAGGGCAACAAGCTAGCGTTCGTCGACAAGGGGCTGAAGAACGGCGTCGAGTACACCTGGACGCTCTACGCGGTCAACAAGAACGGAACGCGCTCACCAGGGGTCAAGCTGATGGCGACTGCGCCGGTGCAAATCCGCCTGGGCAAGAAGACGACCGTCGCCCCGAGGACCCCGCTTGTCCTTTCGTGGAATCCGCGCAAGAAGGCTCGCTACTACAACGTGCAGCTGTTTCGGGGAAAGAGGAATGTCCTCAGCTCGTGGCCAGGCGGTCCCGTCGTGTCGCTGACCGGCACCTGGAACTGGGAGGGAGCGAAGCGCAAGCTCGTTGCTGGCAAGTACGAGTGGTTCGTCTGGCCCGGCTTCGGGAAACGGGCGAACTCGAAGTTCGGAAACCTGATCGGGACCGGCAAGCTTGTCGTCAAGGCGCCGAAGGCTGCCACGCCGAAGAAGAAGGCAAAGAAGAAAAAGAAGAAGTAGGGCGCGCTCTGGCGCCGGCGTGCCGCCGGCACGCCGGCGGGCTACGCGGTCAGGAAGAACCCGATTGCGCTGAGGAGGAGGAGCGTTCCGCCTCCGGTTGCGATCTCGAGCCTGAGTCCGACCAGCGTTGCGGCCACGCTGCCTTCGCGTCGGTCGCGCGTGGGCGATGCAGTGGCCAGGCCGAGCAGGAGAATCGCCGCCAGGAGGCCGACGAGTAGCAGAATCGAGGCGACGCTCGCACGCTTGCCCACCTCGTAGAGCGTGAGCGCCGGGCTGGCGAGGGACTCGGCCGAAGCTCCCGACGGCTGCGCCGCCTGAGCCGGCTCTCGGGGGGCGCGCCGGGTAGCTGGGCGGGCGACAGGGGCCGCGCTGTCGGGCGCGGGCGCCGCAGCCGATGCGGTCGCGCCCGATGGCCGCATGGGTTCCGCGGGCGTGACGTGGGGCGGTGGCGCCGCCGCGGGGGTGGGTGCTGCGGCGGGCGTCGCTGCTGCCGCGTCCGTCGGCGTCGCGTTGGCCCGCTCCCCGAGCGCGTTCTCGTTCGTCGCGGCTGCGGGCCGAGCATCCGAGGATGACGTCGGCCCGGGCGTCGGCTTCTTGCCCGCGGCCGTCGGCGTCGCTTTCGCCTTCGCGGCGGCCGGCGCGGCGTCCTGGGCGGGCGCGGGTGGTGGAGCGGGCGGCTGCGAGGGTGGTGCCGGCGGAGGCGCGACGGGAGTCGGAGGCGTTGGTGCAGCGACGGGCACGGGCGCCGGCGCGAGAACGGCGGCCGGAGGCGTCGGCGCGGGAGCAGGAGCCCGGGGCGACGGCGCCGGGTCTGGTGCGCCACGGCTCGCGCCTGGGCTCGCGTCGGGAGTCGGCGCGGCAGAGGCTGCCAGGGCCAGCGCTCCCAGGATGGCGAGCACGAGCACGCTGGTGATCGATACCCCCCAAGCGCGATTGATCACGGCGTCGAGAAAAGTATCGCGAGCGGCCAGGACTGCGCGGCAGGCCCGCCCCTCGCTTGGCCGATCGTCGCTTGCCCGAGCGCGCTACGAGAAAATCACGAGCCGGTCGCGATGGACCGCCTCGAGGTCGCGCGGGCGAGTCGCGATCTCTGTCGAGCTCGCGCCTGAGATCCCCTTCCCGAACGCCACGCCGCTCGGGCCGACGAGCTCGACGCCGTCACCCGCGTCGAACGTCCCTTCGCAGCGCGCGACGCCGACGGCGAGCAGGCTACGGCCGTCGTCGCGGAGCGCGCGCTCGGCGCCGGCGTCGACGTAGAGGCGCCCGCTGATCGGCTTGCCGAAGCGGAGCCAGAGCTTGAAAGCGGACGGCGTCTCCTCAGAAGGTGAGAAGCGCGTGCCGCGCGCTTCGCCGGCGACGACTGCGCCGATGACGTCCTCGCCCTGGCCCGCGGCGATCACCGTCGGCATGCCCGCCGAGGCCGCCATCTCGGCGGCGAGCACCTTGCTCTTCATGCCTCCCTTTCCCAGGGACGTCATTCCCTGCAGCTCGGCCCCGTCGATGGCGCTGCCGTCGTCAATCAGGGTGGCGCCGGGCGTTCCGGGGGCCCGCGTGTAGACACCCTCGACCTCGGTGAGCAGGATCAGGAGCCGTGCGGAAAGGAGAACCGCGATTTGCGCCGCCAGCGCGTCGTTGTCGCCGAAGGTAATCTCGTCCGTCGCCGTTGCGTCGTTCTCGTTCACGACGGGAACTGATCCGCGTTCCAGAAGCGCCTTCAGAACGTTGCGGGCATTCAAGTAGCTCGCGCGGTCGGAGATGTCTTGCGCCGTCACGAGAATCTGCGCCGCCTGCAGCCCGTGCCGGGCCAGCTCCTCTTCCCACACTCGTTGCAGACGCGATTGCCCGAGCGCCGAAGCGGCTTGCAGCTGAGGGATGCTCCGCGGCCGCTCGCTGAGCCCCATCTGGCGCAGCCCGAACGCGATCGCACCGGACGAGACCACACATACGGGCGTCCTGGCAGCGATGAGCTCCTCTATCTCGCCGCAGCGGGCTGCGATGACGCCGCGGCGCGCACGACCCGAGGCGTCGACCACGAGGCTCGAACCCAGCTTGACAACGACCGGCTTGGCCATGTCTGCCGTTAGCTAGCGATCCTCGGTGCCGCGACCGACCACGCGGTACTGACGGAGCCAGAGATCGCGGTAGGTGACCGGGCCGCGGGGGCCTGGTGAGTAGTCGACGTTGATCCCGGTCTCCGGCGCGCCGGTCAACGCGTAGCCGTCGGTGAACCGCGTGCTTGCGTTCCAGAAAGCGGCGGTGCCGCGGTAAGCGTCGAGGAACTCGTCGGCCGCGTCCGCGTCTTGCGCGACGATGGCGGCAGCCAGACCCGACGTCTCGTCGTTCGCGATCGTCGCCGCCTCACCGACGCCGTCGACCACATGGACGGTGACCGTCGCCACTCGCTCGGCGTCGTTGGCCCACTCGTGCCCGATCTCTGTATCGAGAGGGTTGCCGTCGATGCCGTGCGCGGCCGCGCCCTCGCTGGTGCGAACGTCGATGCCGAGCTCCTCGATCCGCCCGACGACGGCGCGTGCAAGCTCGAGCGCGCCGCGGTCGACGAGCAGCAGGTTCAGGCGGTTACAGACACCGAGGCGGTCCAGGCTCTGCTCTGCGACGCGCGCGGCGATCGCCGGGTCCGCGGTGGGATGTAGGTAGAGCACGCCGCCGCCCTCTGCATGGGCGAGCGCGCGGACGCCGTGCTCGGCGGCGAGTCGTGCGAGCGCCGCCGTTGTCTCGCCCGACCCGCGCAGGATCACGAGCGGAATCAGGTCCGGCACCGATACGAGGAGACGCGCTCCTTCACGGTCGGTCGAGCGCACGAGACCAACTGCGCCCGGCGGCAGCCCGGCTTCCTCGAGCGCGGGACGCAGGACGTCGTCGACCAGTGTCGTCACCGTCCCGAGTGCGGCCCCGCCCGTACGCAGGACGACACAGTTGAGGCTCCTGAGCATCTGCGCCGCGACGTCGAGAGCGACATTGGGTCGCGCCTCGAAATTCGCCCCGACAACGCCGATGGGGATGCGGCGCTCGGCCACCTCAAGGCCGTTCTCGAGTCGGCGGCTTGCGCCGTTTCGCTCGAGTCCGGGTATCGAGGCCATCTCGACGAGCTGGGCGGCAAGAGCTTCGATTCGTGTCTGGTCGAGGCGGAGACGATCGAGCGTGCCGGCGTCGAGTCGATCGCTCGACGACGCGTAGTCGGCGTCGTTTGCCTCGAGGATCTGGCCGGCGCGCTCGATCACGAGACGCGACGCCGCGATCAACGCATCGTTGACCGCGTCGTCCCTGAGCTGGGGCACGGCCTCGCGTGCCGCTGCGGCCTCGGTCTCGACGAGCTGTCGGAGCTCCATTTCGTGGGTTATACTCGCTGCAAGAGCGGGCACGCCCGCTCGGCATCAAGAGAGGCAGAGGGAACCGGCCCTGTGAAGCCTCGGCAACCTACCCCGACTAAAAACGGGTGTGGTGCCAAGTCCGGCCGGGCTCCGGCCCGGGGAGATGGTGAGCGACGAAGGGAGTGCCCCGAATGCCTGTTTCTACGCTTAGCTGCCGCGCCTGCGGGAAGGATCACGGCCGGACGGAGGCCGCGGTCTGCAGCGACTGCTTCGGTCCTCTCGACCCCGTCTACGACCTCGAGCGGGCCGCACGCGTGCTCACGAAAGAGCACATTGCCAAAGGGCCGAGGTCGCTCTGGCGCTACGCCGAGCTTCTGCCGGTGGCAGTGCCAGACGAGGCACGTCTGGCGCCCGGTTTCACGCCGCTGATCACGGCTCCACGGCTCGCCAACGTCGTCGGCGTGGGCGAGCTCTACCTGAAGCTCGACACAGCGAACCCGACGCACTCGTTCAAGGACAGGGTCGTCGCCGTCGCCGCCGCGCGTGCTCAGGAGCTTGGGCTGCGAACCCTCTCGTGCTCGTCGACGGGGAACCTCGCAAACGCCGTCGCCGCGCGTGCCGCCGCCGAGGGGCTCGAGGCTGCCGTGTTCGTCCCCAACGACCTCGAGGCCGAGAAGCTCATCGCGACCTCGGTGTACGGGGCAACGCTGTACGCGGTCGACGGCACGTACGACGACTGCAGCCGGCTCACGGTCGAGCTTTCGTTCGAGCTCCCGTGGGGCTTCGTCAACGTGGGTCTGCGCGCCTACTACGCCGAGGGCTCGAAGACGCTCGGGTTCGAGATCGCCGAGCAGCTCGACTGGCAGCTTCCCGATGTCGTCGCCGCACCCATCGCCTCTGGCGCGATGTTCTCGAAGGTCGGCCAGGGCTTCGACGAGTTCCTCGAGCTGGGTCTCGTCAGCGGAACGTCGCCGCGCCTCATCGGTGCGCAGCCTGAAGGCTGCTCGCCGGTCGCGAAGGCGTTCGACAGCGGCGACCCCGTCGTACCCGTGCGTCCGAAGAGTGTCGCGCGCTCCCTCGCAATCGGCAACCCGGCCGACGGAAACTACGCGGTCGCGGCGGCTCAGAAGTCGGGCGGCGCAATCCACGCCGTCGCCGAGGACGAGATCGGTTTGAACATGGCCCTCCTTGCCGAGACGACCGGAGTCTTCGGCGAGACGGCGACAGGGGTCACGCTCGGAGCCCTGCGTCAGGCTGTGGTCCAGGGGCAGGTCGGTGAGTCAGACCGCGTCGTGCTGCTCGTCACCGGCGACGGTCTCAAGACGCCCGGCCCCGTCACCGATCGGTTCGACCCGGTTCGGATCGAGGCAGACGCCGACGCGCTCCTCGACTCGCTGGGCGTCGCGTAGGACCATCTAGCTCAGGGTCACGGGACGTAGGATCCGCGGGCGTGCCCGCGGTCGACGTCAACGCCAGAGACCAGATCGACGCCCTCTTCTCGCCGCGGCGGGTCGTGGTCGTCGGTGCGTCGACCGACAGGTCGCGCGTCTCGGGGCGCCCGCTGACGTTCCTGCGTGACTGGGGATTCGAAGGAGACGTCGCGGTGGTCAACCCGCGGCGGGACGAGGTGCTCGGCCAGCCGTCCTTTCCGAGCGTGACGGACGTTCCGTTCGCGCCCGATCTGGCCATCCTCTGTGTCGGCGCCGATCGTGTCCTCGAATCGCTCGCTCAGTGCGCAGAGCGCGGCGTTCGCGCGGCCGTCGTCTTCGCGGCCGGCTTTGCCGAGATCGACGGTGGCTGCCCGGACGAGCCCGCGATCCACGAGCTCGCAACCCGCTCCGGCATGGCCGTGTGCGGCCCCAACTGTCTCGGAACGATCAGCGTCGACGATCGGGTGCCCGCGACCTTCAGCACCGTGCTCACGGAGGCGACACTGCGCTCTGGCGACGTGGCCCTCGTCACGCAGAGCGGCGCCCTCGGCATGTACCTGTACGCCGAGGCCGCCCGGCGCGGCATCGGCTTCTCACGCTGGGTCTCGACCGGTAACGAGACCGTCCTGGCCGCGCACGACTACATCGAGTGGCTCGCCCATGACGAGCGGACGCGGGTCATCTGCGCCTACGTGGAAGGCGTCCGCGACGGCGTCGGCTTTCGACGTGCTCTCGACGCTGCGGGCGCCGCCGGGAAGCCCGTCATCGTTCTGAAGGGCGGCCAGTCTCAAAGCGGCGCGCGGGGGGTCGAGTCGCACACAGGCGCGATTGCCGGCGACGCCACCGTCTTCAGCGGCGTCCTCGCGAGCGCCGGCGCTCACGAGGTCACAGACGCCAGCGAGCTGCTCGAGCTCGCCTCGCTCGTACGCATAGCCTCCGAGCTGCCCGCCGACCGCGGCCTTGGCATGACGACGACGTCCGGGGGCGGCGGAATCCTCGTCGCCGACTGGCTGACGCGCTCGGGCCTGCGGCTTGCGACGCTGGCGCGAGACACGATCGCGTCGATCGAGCCGGTCATCCCGGCCTTCGGACGCGCGGAGAACCCCGTCGATGTCACCGGGAACCTGATGAACGACCCGGCAATGGTGCGCGTGACAGCCGAGCTGCTTGCGCGTGATCCGGATGTCGCTGCAGTCATCGCCTACGTCGGGGTGGGTGGCGAGACAGCGGATCGTGTGGTCGACGAGCTACTCGCAGTTGAGCTGCCGGCCGGCTGCCCGATGGCGGTGATCTGGATGGGCGCGTCCGAGCCGATTCGCCAGCGTCTCGGCGAGGGTGGGATCGCGTTGTTCGGCGATATCGGCCCGTGCGTCCGAGCGTTCGCGGCGATCTGGCAACGCAGCCCGCGCCAACGCGCTCCCGAGGTCGGCGGTCCGGCCACTGACGGAGCCGCGCGAGCCGCGGGCGCCGAACGTCAGCTGATCCAGGAGCACGAGGTGAAGGCCCGTCTCGCGGAGCTGGGGCTTCCGGTACCACGCGGTGAGCTCGTCACCTCGGACGGGGCACAGGAGCTCATGCTGGAGCCGGCGCTTCGCTACGCGGTCAAGGGTCAGGCGCCCGGCGTGGCGCACAAGGCGGCGCGCGGGTTGGTGCGCCTCGACTGCGCTGCCGGCGACGTTTCGGCAGCGTGCCGCACGATAGCGGCCGCGGCCGCCGAACAGGAGCTACGACTCGACGGTCTCCTCGTCGAGGAGATGGCTCCGGCGGGAGTCGAGCTGCTCGTCACCCTCCGCGACGACCCGACGTTCGGCTGGACGCTGCTCGTCGGCGCCGGCGGCGCTCTCGTCGAGCTGCTCTCGGACGTGGTCGCGCGACCGTGTCCGCTGACCGAGCGCGAGGCAGCGCGGGCGCTAGACGCGCTCGATGTCGCAAGCAGATTCGACGAGCTCTCGGACCCAGCCACGGCCCGCATGCGCGCCGTCGACGCTCTTGTCGACGTCGCGCTGGCGGCGGGGCGGCTTCCCACCGGCGTCGTCGAGGTCGAGCTCAACCCCGTCATGGTCAGCGCGGAGCGTGCAATGATCGCCGACGCAATCGCCTTCTCAGGGCCGCGCTAGCGCACGACAGTGGCACCGACACCAGAGCCCACACGCCCAGTTGCCATCGCTGCCGAGTTGCGCGAACGCCTGCTCGAAGGCGCGGTCGAGCGCGACCGCGAGCGTCGCTTCCCGAGCGACGAGGTCGGCTGGATCAAGGAAAGCGGGCTCTGCGGGCTATGGGTGCCTGAGGAAAAGGGAGGCCTGGGGGCGACGCGCGTGACCTGGTGCGCGTGCTCAGCGCTCTGGCGGAGGCCGACCCGTCGGTCGCGCAGATGTTCCTCATCCACATGTACGGAATCGCCCTGGTCAAGGGCTGCACACCGCCGACGAGATCCGCGACGGCTACTACCGACGCATGGTCGAAGACGGGCTCTTCATCAGCAACGCCTTCTCGGAGGTCGGGTCGAAGACGGTGTTCGACTACTCGGTCAGCCTGGAGCCGGGCGACGACGGCTCCTGGCGGCTCAACGGCTCGAAGTTCTACTGCACCGGCTCGCTGGCCGGAGACATCTTCTACGTGCTCGGCCTACGCGACGCCGAGCCGGAGCCGCAGTTCCTGGTCGCCCTGGTCGAGTGCGACGCGGCCGGGATGACGATCCACGACGACTGGTCCGGTATGGGCCAGAAGACGACGGCCTCCGGCTCGATGGACTTCGACAACGTCGAGGTGCCCGCCGACTGCGTCTTCAAAATCGATCACTTCAACACGCCCGAGGCATTGTTCGGAAACCTCGGCCAGTGCATGTTCAGCTCGATCTTCCTCGGCATCGCTCGCGCGGCGCTCGCCGATGCCTGCGACTACGTCCGCACCCGCAGCCGGCCGTGGCCTCACGCCGAGGTAGAGAGCGCGAGCGAGGATCCCTACGTCGTTCACGCGATCGGCGAGATGCAAACGCAGGTGTCGGCTGCAGACTCGATGCTCGAGCGAGCGGTCGACGTGCGCCAGGCGGCGCTCGACGACCTCTCGGCCGAGTCGCGCGACCGAGCCTCGGTCGCGGCTGCGCAGGCCAAGATCGTCACCGGCGAGGCGGCGCTCGAGGTCTCGGAGCGCCTCTTTCAGGTCTGTGGGAGCGGCTCCGTGCTCGAGCAGTTCGGCTACGACCGCCACTGGCGCAACGCCAGGACGCTGACGCTGCACGATCCGATGGCCTACAAGATCCGCCTCGTCGGCGACTACGTGCTCAACGGCGCGTCGCCTCCGATCTCGGTCTACACCTAGCCGGCGCCTTGGCCGGGTTTTGCCCAGGTCGGCGCCGCGCGGCAACCTTTACTGCTGTGACAGCTCGCGCGCTCGTGGCGAGCCCGGCCCGGTTCTGATCGACAGCGCCACCGGAAGCGCGAGCGCGAAAAGCGCCGCGAGCGCGAACCAGGACGCCCTGAAGCTTCCGCTGACGTCGTCGAGTAAGCCGAAGAGGGGCGGGACGATGAACGTCGCGCCCTGGATGAAGCCGATCGCCATTCCCAGCGGCGTTGCGCCCAGCGCTCTCGGGGCGAGGTCACTGATCTGGGCAAGGACGACTCCCGGCGCGCTCACGGCCGAGAGCCCGAGCGCGGCGGCCAGCGGAAAGACGAGCCAGGCCTGATCGCGCGGCATGAGCGCCATGCCGAGTGCGCCGGTCGCCGCGAGACAGACGATCGCGGCGAGCACCTCGCGCCGACTGCCGCGGAAGACCATGTCCGAGACCACGCCCCAGAGGACGCGCCCGAGCACGCCGGCGGCCTGCACCACGATCAGCGCTGCCGCCGCAAACGCCGTGCCGCGGGCCAGATCTTCCACGATGAACAGCTGTACGTAGGCGACCACTGCGTACTGGCCGCCGGTCAGGACGACGCCGATCATGACCGCGCGCCGCAACCGGCGGTCGCCCATGATTGCCGGGATCGCGGTGCGGAGCGGTTGTAGCGAGCGTTCGTCGCTTCCCAGCGGATCGCGCAGGATCGTGACCCCGAGCACTGCCGTGGCCAGCGCTAAGCCTCCGGCGATCTGGATCGCTGGTCGCCAGCCGAGGCTGACCGCGAGAAACGGCAAGCTCGCGGCCGCCAGCACGCCTCCGATCGGTACGGCGGTCTGGCGTACGCCCATCGCGATCCCGCGAGACCCGCTTGCGAACCACATCGCGATGGCGTTGACGCCGGCGAGGATCGCGAAGGTCTGCGCCGTTCCCGAGAGGATCAGGAGGAACAGCACGAGCGCGGGCGGCTGCGTGACGCTGGCGACGATGGCGAGCAACCCCGACGCCCAGCAGCCGGCAACAATGGCGCGGCGCTCGCCGAGGCGCTCGACGGGGCCCGCGGCAAACGGCCCAGCAAGCGCACGACCGAGGTTTATGCCGGTGCCGAAGAATCCGGCGACGGCAGACGAGAGCCCGAGATCTCGCTTGATGAACGGAACGAGTGCCGGAACGCCCTGTTCGAGGAACGAGAGGCCGATCTGGGCGAACGTTGCGCCGGCGAGTGCCCGCCATCGCGGCGTCCGCAACCGCTGGCGCAGGCTGTCAGCTGGTGGCGAAGTCCTCGTGATGTTCCAGCCACCAGTTGGCGATGTCGATTCGGCGCGCGAACCAGACGTCGCCCTGATCGAGCGCGTACTCGATGAAGTCGCGCAGGCCCGACGTGCGGGCGGCCTGCCCCGCCCAGCGCGCGTGCAGCCCGATCGACATCATCTTCGGGTGGCCGGCGGCTCCCTCGCGCCGGTACTCATCGAGTGCGCGGCGGCAGGTGTCGAAGAAGTCCGTCGGGCTGCCGAAGCCCTGGGGAAGCACGTAGCGGCCGTCGTTGTAGGTGAAGCTGTAGGGAACGACGAGGTGGCGTGTTCCGTTGACGTCGGTGAAGTACGGCAGGTCGTCGTTGTAGGCGTCGGCGTCGTAGACGAAGCCGCCCTCCTCGACCAGCAGCTCGCGCGTGTTCACGCTCGGCCCGTAGCGGCAGTACCAGCCGAGCGGGCGCTCGCCGCAGGTGCGCTCGATCGCGGCGATCGCCGCCTCTATGCGCTTCCGCTCCTCGTCGCGATCGAATTGCCAGTGCTCGCTCCAGCGCCAGCCATGTGAGCAGGGCTCGTGCCCCGACTCGCGCACCCAGGTGCCGACGTCCGGGTTGCGCTCGAGGGCGACGGCGCAGGCGAAGAACGTCGTCTTGACGTCGTACTCGTCGAACATGCTCATCAGCCGCCAGATGCCGGCGCGGCTGCCGTACTCGTAGACCGACTCGGCCGCCAGATCACGGTGCTCGGCCGGCATCACGTAGTTGATCTCGGCGAGCCCTTCGTTGCGCCCGTCGCCGGCCGCCTGTGAGTACTCCGAGCCTTCCTCGTAGTTGACGACGAGGTTAACGGCGACGTGCGCCTCGTCGGGCCAGACCACGCGCGGCTTGTGGCGTCCGTGGCCGACGTAATCCCGTCGGGGTCCCGGGATGTCCTGGTCTTCGAGCTTCATGGCGTCTCCTGGTGTCAGTCCCTCGGGGAGCCGAGGGCGTCTTCGAGCAGGCGCCCGACGACGATCATCCGTGAAAGCGTGAACCGAAAGCGCGCGAGCGTGTCGCGGGTCTGCTCGTCTGCGAGCGGTTTAACTGCGTAGGGGAAGGAGGCCGCGAGCTCGGCTGCCCGACCGGCCACTACCTCGGCGCTGCCGGCCACGGCGCCGGACTCGACGCTCGGCGCGACCGACGTCCAGAGCAATGCGAGCACGGCCGGCTCGTCGGCAAAGTGGCGAAGCAAGCTCGGCACGAGCACGCCCTCGCCGGGCGAGACCAGCGGGGCGCTCATCTCGTCGATCAGCTCGCGCGCCGGCGCCTCGAGCGTGTCGAGAGCGGCCATCGGCAGCATCTCCCAGGCGGGCGGCGGCGGCGGCTCGCCGGCGTCAGGCGGCAACGAGTCAGAGCCCGGCGTCTCATCGAGCAGCGCGGTGACGGCGAGCAGATTCCGAGGGTTCGCGTGCATGTAGGCAGCCACGGTCGAGCGTGCGTCGTCAAGCGTCGCTCCGTGCACCCCGACGGCTGCGAGGGCTGCGGGAGGGATCGGCGGGCACGAGACGGTCACCTGACCGATCAGTTCATGCGCGGCGTCGACGATCGCTGGGTCGCGGAGGTTGGGCGCGAGCTCAGCCCATGTGTCCTCGAGGCGTTCGCTGGCTGCGAGCACGCGGTAGACGAGGTTGACGAGCGGCAGGCCGATCGTCCGCCTGATCTCGTCGTACAGCTCGGCGACCCGACCTGACGCATCGCGCTCAGAGATCTCGGGCAGGGCAGCGTCGCTCATGGTCGGCAGCGTGGTGCCGTGCTGAGTCTGCAGCCGCCGCTCACGGGACGAGCACGATCTTCCCGTAGTGCTTCCGACTCTCCATCAGCTCGTGCGCTGCAGCCGCCTGCGCGAGGCCGAACGTCTCGGCGATTACGGGCGTCAGCCGGCCATCGCCGATCAGCCTCATCATGTGCCGGTACTCCTCGGCGGTCGCGCGTGCCGATCCATAAAGCGTCCACTCGTGACGAAACAGCTCGATGAAGTCGACGGGCTCGACCTCGCCAGCGTGACAGCCGACGAGCACGAGCTGACCCTGCGTGTCCATTGCGGGGATGCTCCGGCGAAGCAGCTCGCCGCCGACCGACTCGTAGACGACCGCGACCCCGTGTCCGCCGGTCAGCTCGCGCACACGCTCGGTCAGGTCCTCGGTGGCGTAGTTGACCGTCGCCTCAGCTCCGAGCTCACGGGCGCGCTCAAGCTTCTCCTCGGAGCTCGCCGACGCGATCACGCGCCCCCCCAGCAGCCGGACGATCTGGATGCCGGCGGTGCCAACGCCGCTCGCGGCAGCATTGACCAGGACCCAGTCGCCCTCGTTCACGTGGGCCCGCTTCGTCAGCGCGTGCCAGCCCGTGCCGAACGCCGCCTGGAACGACGCGGCGTACTCGAAGGAGACGCCATCGGGGATCGGGATGAGTGCCCATGCCGGTGCCACTGCGAGCTCCGCGTAGCCGCCTGGCAGCTGAATGCCGAACATTGTCAGCTCCTCGCAATGCTGGTGCTGGCCCTTCGCGCACCAGCGGCAGCGGTCGCAGTGCAGCTGCGAGAGCGGCGCGACGCGATCTCCCTCGCTCCAGCCCTCGACGCCCTCGCCCAGAGCGGTGATCTCGCCGGCGAACTCGAACCCGAGCGTGTGCGGGAGCTCGATCGGCAGCCGGCTGACGCCGTCGCGAATGTCGATGTCGACGTGATTGAGAGCGCAGGCGCCAACGCGGATCAGGACCTCGCCGGGGCCGGGCACCGGGTCCGGTGTGTCGTCGTAGACGAGAACGGACGCGTCGCCGTACTCGTGGAAGCGAGCTGCCTTCATCGCGCGGGCTCGCGCATCTAGCGCGCCACGGCCGCCGCGCCGGCCCGCTCGCCTGGATCTGCGACGCGGCTCCCGAGGTATTCGACCGTCTCGGCGAGCGAGACAACGTCGCCGTACTTGGCGTCGATGTCGAACAGGTTCGCCCAGTGCGGGCCCTCGGCGCGGTCAGAGACGCACTCCCGGGGAACGATCATCCGGTAGCCGTGCGAGACACCGTCGATGGCCGCAGCGCGAACGCAGCCCGAGGTCGAGCAGCCGGTGAGGAGCAGCGTGTCGACACCCTCGGTGACGAGCAGGGACGGGAGGTTGGTCTGGAAGAAGGCCGACGCGTACTTCTTCGTGATCACGATCTCGGTGTCGAGTGGCGCGAGCCGCGGGTCGATCTCGACGCCGCGGTCACCGAGCTGCAGCTCGAGCAGCGCCGGCACCTTCTTGCCGAACGTGCCCGCGTCGCGCCCATCCGGGTGGTACGCCGTCGTGAAGAAGAAGATCGGCACCTGCTGCTCGCGTGCGACCGGCAGGAGCTCGGCGATTGCCTCGACCGCCGACGTCTGGTCGCCGCCGACCTTGTAGGACGGGTCGTTGAAGGCGATTGCCATGTCGATGACGAGCAGCGCCGGGTGCTCACCGAAGCCGATCCGGCTGCCGATCCCGCGTGATGCGTAGAGCTCCTCGGTCTCGGAGCCCCAGCGCTCGTTAACGCTCTGGCTCTCGCCGTCGAAGCCGGCGCCGAGCTCGTCCATTCGCTCCTTGAACTGCTCTTGCCCGGACATGTCGCCTCCTCGGTCGATGGGGCTAGCTCTAGATGACGCCGCGCTCGGCGAGCTCGGCGAGCTCTTCTTCGCTCACGCCCAGCTCGCCGCAGAAGATCTCGCTGTTGTGTTCGCCCAGCTCTGCGCCGGCGTGCTTGATCCGGCCGGGCGTGGCACCCATGCGCGGGATCACGTTCGGCATCTTGAGTGGGCCGAGTACGGGGTGCTCGACCGTCGTTATCGTCTCGCGCTCCTTGTACTGAGGGTCGTCGAAGATCTCGGCGATCGAATACACGGGCGCGATCGCGCCCTCGGCCTCTGCGAAGGCGTCGAGGACCTCCTCGGTCGTGCGCTCGCCGACCCACGACTGGATGATCTCGTCGAGCTCGTCGGCATGCCCGACTCGCCCGGTGTGGTCGGAGAACCAGGGCTCCTCGACGAGCTCGGGCCGCCCAACGATGTGCATCACGCGCTCGGCGATCGACTGTGCGCTCGCCGAGAGCCCGAGCCAGCGGCCGTCCTTGGCCTGGTAGGCGTTGCGTGGCGCGGTGAACGGGGCGCTGTTGCCCGTGCGCTCCTGGACGATGCCGAGCTGGTCGTAGAGCAGCGACTGCGGGCCGAGGAGCCAGAACAGCGGCTCGTAGATCGAGAGGTCGATCACCTGCCCCTGCCCGTTGCCACCGTGCTCGCGCCACCAGAGCGCGAACATGATCGCGAACGTGCCCGTGAGCGCGGCGACGCCATCGCCAAGCGCGAACGGCGGAAGCGCCGGAGGCTTGTCAGGCCAGCCGTTGATGTAGGCGAAGCCTGAGATCGACTCGGCGAGCGTGCCGAAACCCGGTCGCTTGGCGTACGGCCCTGTCTGCCCGAAACCGGTCGTCCGCACGATCACGAGCCCAGGGTTGAGCTCGTGCAGCTGCTCGGGCCCGAGGTTCCAGCGCTCGAGCGTGCCGGGCCGGAAGTTCTCGATGTAGACGTCGGCGTTCGAGAGGAGCTCCTTCATCAGCTCCTCGCCGCGAGGGTCTGAGAGCTTGAGCGTCACGCAGCGCTTGTTCCGGCCGACGTGCGCCCACCAGAGCGAGACGCCGTCCTTCGACCAGCCGAGCGTTCGCAGCCCGTCGCCGGCGGGATGCTCGACCTTGACGACATCCGCGCCGTAGTCGCCCATCAGCGAGGCGATCACCGGTCCGGCAAAGAGCGTGGCCGAGTCGACGACGCGCAGACCCTCGAGCGGCAGCGGCGTCGCGTCGCTGTCATTCCCGGTTGCCGCCACTAGACCTGCTCCGCCCGAAGCGCCCGGTGCAAGCGGAGCTTCTGCCGCGCCCGGTCGTAGATCGGGTAGTCGACGAACATGCCATCGACCTGAATCGAGGCGAGCCCCTCGCCTTCGGCTTTCTCGAACGCGTCGATCACGTTCTGCGCGCGGGTGGCGTCTTCATCGGAGAGCTCCGCGTAGACACGCTGCACGACATCGACCTGGGGCGGGTAGACGACGACGCGCCCTTCGAAGCCGAGCTGGCGCGAGAGTCGCGTCTCCTGCTCGAGCCCGTCGAGGTTCTTGATGTCGAGGTAGGGCCCGTCGATTGGCGCTCGCATCCCGCAGGCGCGCGCGGCGACCATGATCCGCTGGCGCGCGTAGAGCAGCTCGGTCGCATCCTGGGTCAGGTCGACCTGCAGGTCGGTCGAGAAGTCGCCGGCCCCGAACGCGAGCGTCAGAACGCGCTCGGGCGCTGCGCTTGCGATCTCGTCGACGCGGACGAGTCCGCGGGCGGTCTCGACGATCGGGAGCAGCCGAATGCTGCCGACCTCGAGGCCGCGCTCGCGCTCGATCCCGTACAGGAGGGCATCGACGCGCGGGAGAGTCTCGGGAACCTCGACCTTGGGCACGACGAGGCAGTCGACGTGCTCACAGGCGACCGCCAGCACGTCTTCTTCCATCCGTCCCGTCTCGACGCTGTTGACGCGGACCAGGACGATGGTCGGCTCGGCGTAGGTGGCGACCGCGTCTCGCACCATCGTGCGGGCGAGGTCCTTCTCGGCGTCGGCGACCGCATCCTCGAGGTCGAGCACGATCGCGTCCGAGCTGAACGTGCCCACCTTCTCGAGCCGGCGGGCGTGGTTGCCGGGCGCGAACAGCAGGGAGCGGAGCGTGCGGTCGTTCCAGTCGGTCACCCGATTTCTCCTTCGATGGAAGCCGAGGCCCGAACACGTCGGGCGGCGGGGTGCGCATACGATAGATGGGTGCACTGGCCGACGGAACTCGTGCCCGCCGAGGCGCTCTCGTGACGCCGGCGTCGTTCGGCGTGACGTCGGTCGTCGACGAGCTGGCGTCGGGAAACGTCAGCTCGGCCGAGCTCGTCGAGGAGTACCTGGAGCGGATCGACTCGCTCGACGACGAGCTCCGCGCGTTCGTCACCGTGACGCCAGACGAGGCGCGCTCTGCCGCGGCCGCGGCAGACGCCGCGCGCACCGATGGTCGGTCGCTCGGCCCGCTGCACGGGTTGCCCGTGGCCCTCAAGGACAACATCGACACGGCCGGGATCCGCACCACGATGGGGTCATCCTTCTTCGCCGACAACGTGCCCACCGAGGATGCTCCCGTCTGGCAGCGCATGCGCGACGCCGGCGCCGTGCTGCTCGGCAAGACCCAGCTGCACGAGTTCGCCTTCGGCGCCACCACGCAGAACCCCCACTACGGTCCCTGCCGCAACCCGTGGGACACGGGCCGTATTCCAGGAGGCTCGAGCGGGGGATCGGGAGCAGCGACCGGAGCCGCGCTCTGCGCTGTCGCACTCGGCACCGACACCGGCGGATCGGTCCGGATTCCGGCGTCGCTCAACGGCGTGTGTGGCATTCGACCGACGCTCGGTCGGATCCCGAACACAGGCGTGTTCCACATTGCCGCGTCGTTCGACACCGTCGGGCCGCTCGCGCGCTCGCTTGCGGACATGGCCGCTGTCTTCGATGTCATGGCCGGCTACGACGCCGATGATTCCGGCTCGATCAACCGCCAGGCGCCGACCCTGGTCGACGCCCTCCGCCGGGATCCGTCGGGAGTTCGAGTCGGCGTGCCGACGGAGTTCTTCTTCGACGACGTCGATCCCGACATCGTCACGGCGACACGAGCTGCCGCCGATGAGCTGGCTGCGGCTGGACTCGACGTCGTGCCGATCGACGTGCCCGGCGCCGAGGAAGCGGTCGAGTCGTGCACGCGCATGATCTGGGCAGAGGCGACCGCCATGCACGCCGAGCGGATGGAGAACAACCCCGACGGCTTCGGCAACGACGTTCGCGAGCGGTTGACGTTCGGGCACAAAGTGAGCGGCCCGGAGTACGCGAGACGTCTCGAGCACCGACGCGTGTGGAAGCGCTCGCTCGAGCGCCTCTTCGGCGGCGTCGATGTCGTGCTCTCGCCGATGAACGGCGTGGTCGCGTCTTCTGCCGACGCAGAGATGATCGAGACAACCGCCAGGCTAGTGCGTTTTACGTACGGATGGTCGCTTGCTGACCTCCCGGCGCTCTCGATTCCGTGCGGCGTCTCGGCAGACGGGATGCCAATCGGGCTACAGCTTGCGGCCGCTCCCTGGCAAGACGCGACGCTGGTCTCGGTCGCAGCCGCCTACCAGGCGCGGACCGACTGGCACGAGCGCGTCCCGCCCCTGCTGAGCGCCTAGGACCAGACCTGCGACGGCTTGGCCGGCAGAGCTAGAGCTCGGCCTCGACCGCGGCCGTGGCCCGCTCGAGTGCCGTGATCTCTGCGTCCGTCCACTCGCGCGGCACCGTGGCGTGGTGCACTGAGATGATTCCGACCAGGCCTTCGTCGCTGAAGATCCCCGACAGCAGCTGCGAGCCGACGCCGTAGACCTCGAGCAGCTCGCGCGGCGGCGCGGGACCCTCGCGCACGTCGGGCTGGACGAGGATCTGCCGCTCGTCGTCGAGCCAGCGATACGTGTCGGTAGCGCTCAGGTCGAACGGCACTGGGCCCTTCAGAGAAGCGGCTCCCTCGCCCAGCGACTCGTAGGCTATCTCGAAGTTCGTCGTCTCGAGCCGCAGCGTCGTACGGAACACGGCGGTGTCGCTCCGCAGCTGGTCGAGAATCTCTTGAAGCGCCACGCGCCAACTATCTCATATCGTGGACGTTGTGTCCGAGCCTCGCAGCTCCTTCGACGCCGCCGAGGTCACCCGTCTGGCCGAGCTGGCGGGGCTGTCCCTGAGCGATGACGATGCCGTTGCCCTTGCGATCGCGTTGACCGCCCATACAGAGATGGTCAAGCCGCTGTTCGAGGCCGCCCTCGAGCAGGTGCCGGTCGCATCGACCTACGACCCGCGCTGGCGTGACGCCGACGGCGGTGGCTAACCGTGGTTGCTGGCCGATGACGGCATCTGAGGTGGAATCGACACGTGGCTGATCTCGCGACCCTGACCCTGCGCGAGGCACGCGATCTGATCGTCGCCGGCCAGCTCACGGCGAGCGAGCTCATCGAGCTGACGTTCGCGCGCATCGCCGAGACCGAGCCGACCGTCCACGCCTACGTTCAGCTCGACGAGGAACGGGCGATGGCCCGCGCCGCGGAACTCGATCGCGCCGGGCCGAGCAGGAGCGGCCCGCTCGCCGGCGTGCCCTTCGCGGTCAAGGATGTCATCGACGTCGAGGCTCTCACGACCGAGGCCGGCTCGGCACTGCTCGGCGGCAACGTGGCCACCGAGGACGCCGAGACCGTACGGCGGCTTCGGGCCGCAGGCGCAATCTGCGTCGGCAAGCACGTCACGCACGAGTTCGCCTGCGGTCAGGACGACCCGCCGACGAAGAACCCGTGGGCCCTCGACCGTTACGCGGGAGGGTCAAGCGCCGGCGCGGGTCCCTCGGTACAGGTCGGCTCGTCACTGCTTGCGCTCGGCACCGACGCTGGCGGCTCGGTGCGAAAACCCGCCTGCGTCACGGCGACCGTTGGTCTGAAGGCGACGCACGGTCGCGTTTCGGGCACCGGCACCGTCCCGCAGGCGTCGTCGTTCTCGCTCGACCACATCGGCACCTTCACCGGAACCGTCGAGGACGCTGCGCTCGCGCTCGAGGTGATCGCCGGCTACGACCCGCGTGATCCCCGATCGCTCGATGTTCCGGTTCCCGACTACGGCGTCGCGCTGGCGGTCGGCATCGACGGGCTGCGGATCGGCGTCGCGCCAGACACCTTCCGGGCCGACACGATGGAGCCCGAGATCGCCGAGCTGTTCGAAGCGGCGCTGACCACGCTCGAGCAGCTTGGTGCGACGCTCCTGACCGTTGAGCTCCCCGGCTTCGAGCACGCGCTCGCGGCGCTCTTCACGATCTTCCCGTCCGAGGTCTCGCCCACCCACCGGCGCTGGCTGGCCGAGCGACCCGACGACTACCACGAGCGTACGCGGCGCCTGCTCGAGCTCGGTGTGCTGATCCCGTCCGAGCACGTGAGTCGAGCGAGTCGGCATCGACGCGTGATGCGCGATGTCGCAGCTCGCGCGTTCAGGGATCATCGCCTCGACGCGCTGGTTACCCCGACGCTTCCTTGCGCGCCGCCCCTGCTCGACGAGATGATTCCCGGCGACTTCGGCTCGCTGATTCCCTTCACCGGCCCGTGGAATCTGACCGGCCAGCCTGCCATCTCGGTGCCGTGCGGCTTCACCACGGCTCTTTTGCCCGCGGGCCTCCAGGTCGTCGGAAGGCCGCTCGACGAGGCGACGATGCTACGTGTTGCCGCCGCCTACGAAGCTGAGACCGGCTTTGCGGGCGAGACCCGGGCCGCGATAGCGCCGGTCGCGGCCTGAGGTCCTGCGGCTAGCTCGAGGGAACGCCGAGGCGCCAGAAGCCGCCGTCGTAGAAGACGAGCGGCTCGCCCGGACCCTCAGCCTCGGGTACGCGCTGGCCGCGGCCGATGGCGACATCGTGATCCCCGATCGTATGGATCTGCTCGACGGTGCAGAGGAGGCACTCGAGCGCGCCGTCGATGAGCGGGACACCGTCAGGGCCGAGGCAGGTCGCGACGCCGGTCAATTGGTCGGTGCCCTCGCTCGGCTCGAGCTTGCCTGCGCAGCGGCTCGCGAGCTCGCGTCCGCCCTCTGCCTCGAGGATGCTCAGCCCGAAACGGCCCGACCTGCGAACTGCCGCGCCCGTGTCGCTGTCGCGCATGAAGCTCGCGAGCACAAGGAGTGGCTCGCGCGACACGGAGGTAATCGAATTGGCCGTCATGGCGAAGCGCTGGTCTCCTTGCGCGGCCGTGACGATGGCGACGCCGGTCGCGAAGCGCCCGATCATCCGCCGGTACGCGGCGGGGTCGATTGGATCGGCGGTCTGGTGAGCCGCGTCGGCGTCGCTCATGGCGAGTGGGACGAGATCGGCGGGTTCGTCCCGCGCAGGAGGTAGTCGCCGGTGAGGTGCAGCTTCCATTCGATCGGGTCATGCAGCGTCAGTGTGCGCGCATTACGCCAGTGGCGATCGAGGCCGAGCGCCTGGCGCGTTGCGCCCGCGCCGCACGCCTGAAACAGCAGCTCGCTTACGCGCAGTGCGGCATGCGTCGACGTCGTTTTCGCGGCGGCAACAGCCACGGAGCACTGCGCGCGCGTCTCTTCGGTGGGGTTGGCCGCGGTCTCTTCGATCACGTCGATCGTCTGCTGCAGTGTTGCATCGGCGGCGCTCACGAGTGCGCTCATCTCGCCGACCGTCCGGATGACGTAGGGGTCGTCGACGGCGCGCGTCTCGCCCGAGTGGGGCCACGGCCGGCTGCGGTTCTGCACGTAGTCGATGGCGTCACGGAGGGCGTTCTTCGCGATCCCGACGTAGACCGCGCTCATCATCGTCTGACCGTTTGTGCCAAAGAAGTTGAGCAGCGGTTGCTCGAGCATCAGGTCGGGTTTTGAGCAGAGCGCGTCGGGCACGAGCGCGCCGTCGAACGCGATCGTTCCAGATGCTGTGGTTCGTTGCCCCATGCCATCCCAGTCGTCGATCACGTTGACGCCAGGCGCGTCGGTGTCGATCACGAACACCCTCGGGTGAGGCTTCGGTTCGTGGGCGATCGCGAGACCGTAGATCAGCTCGCCGCCGAGCGAGCCCGTGCAGTAGGCCTTCGAGCCCTCGAGCCGCCAACCCCCGTCGTTGCGCTCGAGCGAGACCCGGAAGTCGAAGATCGTGTCGGTGCCGATCTCGGAGTAGGCGTTCGTGAACATCTCCCGCCCCGCGAGCCGCGGGTAGAGAAGGGCCTTGGCGTCGTCCGGCGCCACGCGGTTGACGAGCTCGACGCCCGAGAAATGAACGATGGCCATCTGGGCGATGTTCGGATCGCCCTCTGCCAGCGCGCCGACGCACCGGATCATCTCGCCGTACGCGGCCGCCGCTCCGCCGAAGGAGCATGGCACGAGCAGCGCAAGCAGCCCGCTCGCCTTGAGCGTTGCTAGCTCGGAGTGGGGGAAGTCTCGCGCGCGGTCGCGGGTCGCGGCGTCGGCTTCGAATGCCCGCGCGAGCTCACGAGCGTGCACGAGGCTCTCGGTCTCCGTGCTCACGGCTCGACTGTCTCGCCTGGCGGCTGCCGCCGGTACAGCGCCGAGCGCTCGAAGATGGAAACCCGCTCGCCGCGCTGATTGACGACCTCCTCGGCAAAGGTGACGACCCCGCCCGCGTCCTTTGGCGTCAGCGCCGCCACCTCTCCCTCGACGCGGACGGCGTCACCGATCAGGACAGGTCTGACCATCCTGATCTTGTCGATGCCGTAGAGGCAGACGAGACGATCGCCGTTGAGTGGATAGCGCAGGCCGCCGATGACCGAGAGCGTGAGCATCCCGTGAACGACGCGCTGGCCGAATCGCGTCGCCGCCGCAAACTCCTCGTCGAGGTGGAGTGGATTGTGATCGCCAGTCAGCTCCGCGAACTCGGCGACGTCGGCGAGCGAGATCGCGCGCGAGTCGGTCTCGAAGCGGTCGCCGAGCTGGAACTCGTCGAAGTACAGGTTGAGCGTGTCGAGGACTCGGCCGCTCACGTCACGTAGCTTCCCGGCAGAGTTGCCGAGCGGTCTCGCTGGCGGCCCGGCCTAGACCGAGAGGTAGCGGCTCAGGATGTCCGGGTCGGACGCTGCCTGGGCAGTGCCTTCCCAGACGACCTGGCCCTTCTCGATGAAGTAGACCCTGTCCGCGACATCGATCGCCAGCCTGTGGTTCTGCTCGGTGATCAGCACGCCGATCCCCTGCTCGCGCATCACCTTGAGGCGATCCGAGATGCTTCTGACGATCAACGGTGCCAGGCCCTCGCTCGGCTCATCGAGCATCAGCAGCTTCGGGTTCGCGAGCATCGCACGCGCAACCGCGAGCATCTGCCGCTCGCCGCCCGAGAGCGTGCCGGCACTGTTGTTCTTGAGGTCCTTGAGGATCGGGAACTGGTCGTATGCGTCGCTCATATCCCAGCCACGTCCGTTGCTGGCGTCCTTGGAGCCGCGCACCATCGAGAGGTTCTCGTCGACCGTTAGGTTCGGGAAGCTGCGCGACCCCGAGGGGACCATCGAGAGGCCCGCGTGCACGCGCTTGAAAGAGGGAAGGTGGCTGAGATCCTCGCCGTAGAGCGTGACCCTCGTGGCGTCGCTTCTGACGACGCCGGCCAGCGCCATCAGTGTCGAGGTCTTGCCGGCGCCGTTTCGGCCAAGCACGGCGACGGCCTCGCCCTCGTCGACGCGTAGCTCGAGATCGAAGACCACCTGGCTCTTGCCGTAGAAGGCGTTCAGGCCGGAGACGTCGAGGATTGTCTGGTTAGCCACGTCAGTCTCTCCTACGATTCGCCGTTCTCGTCGTGCTCGCCGAGGTAGGCGGCCTGGACGTCGGGGTTCGCGCGGATCTCGTCAGGGGGGCCGTCGGCGAGGACAGCGCCGCGGTGCAACACCGTGATCCAGTCGGCGATGCCGAAGACCACTTCCATGTCGTGCTCGACGAAGAGCACCGTGAGCTCGTTCTCGGTGGCGATCCGCTTGATCAGGCCCACTGCCTGTCGCGTCTCGGCGGGCGAGATGCCAGCCGTCGGCTCGTCGAGCAGGAGCAGCTTCGACTCGACCGCGAGAGCGGTCGCGATCTCGAGCGAGCGCTGATCGCCGTGCGAGAGATCCTGCGCATCGAGGCTCGCAAACGCGCCGAGGCCGACGCGCTCGAGCAGCTCCTGAGCGCGCTTGACGGTTCCTTCGCTATGGCCACCGTAGATCTTCGCGGTGAGGTCCTTCGCCGCTGCATCCGAGATCGTGAGGTTGTCGAGAGAGGTGAGCTCCCAGAAGAGGTTCGTCTGCTGGAACGAGCGGCCGAGTCCGCGCTTCACCAGCCTGTATGGCTGGGCGCCCGTCACGTCGTCGCCGTTCAGCATGACCTGGCCCTCGTCCGGCGGAATCAGACCCGTGACGAGGTTGAAGAAGGTCGTCTTGCCCGCGCCGTTCGGACCGATGATCGCGTGGATCGTCTGCGGCTTGACCTCGATGCTCGCCTGATCGACAGCCTGGAGCCCACCGAAGGCTTTGGAGACGCCGTGCACGCTCAAGACCGACGGCGCCGTGCGGTCGATGTGGCCGTTCGCAGAGCCATTCGAAGCCGCGGCTGCGGCCGGTATGAGATCGGGCAGGTGTACAGCCTCCTGGTCCTCCGCCACCACCTCGACCTCCTCGACTCTGCGCCCCTTGATCAGATCGGTGGACTTCGCGAAGAGCCAGTGAATCGCGCCCACGATGCCCTGCGGGAACAGCAGCGCAACACCGAGCACGATGACCCCGAGGACGGTGTCCCAGACCTGCGGCGTGTGCTGGAGCGTCACCTTGTCGAAGACGAACCAGTAGAAGAAGGCCCCGGCGAACGGGCCGAGGAAGTACTTGTAGCCGCCGATGAGGATCACGATCAGCGCTAAGGCGCTTCGTTGCCAGTCGACGGTGTCGGAGTTGATCTGCGTGTCGCCAATCACCTGCAGGCCACCCGCGATCGAGCCGAACATGCCGGCGACCACGAACGCCCCTAGCTCGTAGCGCTTGACGTTGAGGCCCGCGAACTCGGCTCGGCGACGGTTCTCGCGAATCGCGCGCAGCGCGTCGCCGAATGGCGACTTCGTGACGATGTACAGCATGATTGCGCAGATAAACGCCATGCCGAACACGAACCAGTACAGCTGCCTGCTGTGCAGGAAGAAGCTGATGAACTCGGGCCCGAAGACGCCCGGGCGCCCGTTCGTACCGCCGGTCAGGCTCTGCCAACCGTGGATGATCGCCCAGATCAGCTGGCCTGCACCAAGCGTGAGGAGCGCGAAGTAGAGCTCTTTCCCGCGGAAGACGACGAGGCCGATGACGACCGCGGCAACCGCGCCGATAACGGGGGTCAGCGCGAACGCGAAGAGCGGCTGCTCGAGGATCTTGATGTCCTCGTGAAACGGCACGGCGACCATGTAGGCGCCGAGCGCGAGGAACAGCGCGTGCCCGAAGCTGATGAGCCCCGTCGTGGCGACGAGAAGGTTGAGGCTGAGCGCCAGCAAGCCGAGGTAGAGGGCCTGCTGGGAGAGGAGCACGTCGGAGATGCCTCCGTAGAACGGGAGCAGGCCGACGAACACGAGCATCCCGAAGCCAAAGACCCACAGCGCCCGTGAGGACGAGCGGTAGGACTCGGGCGTTGCCTGGAATCGTTGGCCAAGCCCACCGAACCCCTCGGTGAGCGATTTGAGTTGCCCGCCCAGTCGTTCTGCCATCGCCGTCATGCGGCGTCCGCCTTCGCTGTCGCGCTGAGTGGCCAGGTCATGGTCACTGCGTCACCCTGCCCCCCATGATGCCTTCAGGGCGGATGGCGAGGACGACTACCAGGACCGCGAACACGATCGCGAGTGAAGCCTCCGGAACCCAGATAATGCCGAGCGCTTCGGCGACGCCGACGAGCATGGCCGCGATGAACGCCCCGCTCAGGCTGCCCAGGCCGCCGATAACGACGACCACGAATGCGCGGATGATCGAGTCGAAGCCCATGTCGAGGTTGACCGAGCCCTGGAGCGTGATGATCCCGCCGGCAGTTCCCGCGAAGAACGCGGCGAGCACGAACACGCCTGTGAACAGGAGCCTGACGTTGACGCCGGTGAGTCCGAGAAGCACCGGATCGGAGACGGCAGCTCTGATCATGCGTCCGAGGTCGGTCCGGTACAGGATCGCCCAGAGTGAGACGGCCGCGATGAGCGCTGCTCCCATGAACATGAAGTTCGATACCGGGAGGCGTCCGCTGAGGACGGCGACCGAGCCATCAAACGCTGACGGGATGCTTGTGGTGAACGCATTCGGGCCATAGAACTCGCGGACGATGCCCGTGATGATCAGCACGAATGCGAACGTGACTAACAACTGCGTGAGCAGTGTGCGGTTGTAGATCGGTCGGAAGAAGCCGACCTCGAGGATTATTGCGCCGGCCGCGACGATCAGGCCGGACACCAGGAACATCACCCAGAACCAGGCGTTGCCGAGCCCGCCCGCCGGCGTAATCGTCGTCGTGATGTACGCGCCCAGCATGTACAACGAGCCGTGCGCGAAGTTGATCACGCGCAACGCGCCGAAGATGAGCGTGAGGCCCGATGCGATGAGGAAGAGCACCGCTCCCTGGCCGAGGCCAGCGATGATCTGCAGGACATAGTCGCTGAACGAGATGCCGAGCGTCATCGGGAGCGGTGCTCTTTCCTCATCGTCAATCGGTGTCTAGCGGTAGGTCAGCTGGCGCTATCCGCTTGCTTGCAGCTCGTAGTAGGTGTCAATGGCCTCTTCGGAGACGTCCGGGTTGTTCGTCAGCTCGAGAGCCTCTTCCCGCGGGAGGAGGTCCTTCATGCAGCCCTGGAGGAACGTCGCCGGGTCGTAGGTGACGTTGAACGGCGGCACGCTCACGTCGATGACCATCGCACCGGTATCGACGCAGGCCTGCGCCATGTGGTTGATCGGGTTCACGTAGCTGAGACCCGGGTTGTACGGACTGTCGAAGCCGAACGTGCCGGTCTCGATCAGGGTCCTCCAACCAGCCGGATCGACGCTTCCGGTCTGCTCGATCAGTGCCTTCGCCATCTGCCAGGCCGCCAGGAGCTGGAAGGTGAACTGGTCGGGGATCGGATGTTCAGCGCCGTAGGCGGCTTCCCACTTCGGGATCCACTCGGCGGCAACCGGGTTGTTGATGAGCAGCGTCGGCCAGCCGCGCGAGTAGCCGTAGAAGTTCGGCGGCACGGTGTCGGTTGCCTGGATCGCTGCGAACGTGTCGAGCGAGCCGAGGCCGCCGATCACGGTGATGTTGTCGGCCTCGCCAGTGGCGTTCCACTGGCTCATGAACGGAGCGATCCCGGCGCCGAAGAAGGCGCTCATGATGCAGTCGGGGTTCTCCGCCAGGATGGCGTTGAAGAACGGCGTGAACTGGTCCTCGTCGAACTCGGGGAACTGCTCAGCGACGATTTCGCCGCCATCGACGATCTGCGGGAAATAGCCCGTGAAGCCCTTGGCTACGTCCTGCCCGTATGCGTAGTTCGGCACGATCGTGGCCGCTCGTACACAACCCTGCTCCTGCATGCGGACGGCGTTGGCGCGTCCCTCGAGCAGCGTCGAGACCGACGGGTGTGCCACGAACTTGTTGTTCAGGTCTGAGAACAGCGGATCGAAGAACGGCTGATGGTCAGCCGCGATGCCGGTGAAGATCCACTTGCCGGCCGCGTCAGTGAGCGGCGGCAGCGAGGCCATACAACCGGAGTTCGTCGGACCGATGAAGAAGTCGAACTCGCCCGATGCGACGGCGTCGCGATACAGGCGGACGCAGGTCTCAATGTCGAACGTGTCGTCATCGACCCTGAACGTGACCGGACAGCCGAGAATGCCGCCGGCTGCGTTGGTCTCTGAGATCCACAGGTCGCTCATGCGGCCGTGTGAGGCGGGGCTGATGTTCTCGCCGATCACCGCTGACGGTGTGTCAGCTGCGGCGAAGACGTCAATCGAGCCGTCGTCGACACCAAGTGCCTCGCAGCCCATTGGTTCTGGCGGCGGGTCGGGTTCTGGCGGTGGGTCAGCTGGTGCTGGCTCCGGATCGGCGGGTGCTGGCTCCGGATCGGCGGGTGCTGGCTCCGGATCGGCGGGTGCCGGCTCCGGGTCAGCTGCCGGCGCTGGGGCCGGATCGGCACTACTGTCGTCGCCGCCACACGCTGCGATTGCAAACGCCGCAACGAGCGCCAGGACGATGATGCCGAGCCAACGTTTACGGCTTCCGAGCATTCGTGTCCTCCTTACTGGTTCGTTCCAACTTCCACAAATAAAGAAACCTGTCGTCTCCGGCTGCTTGACGTCACAGGGCGCGGGCCGGAGGGTCCGCTGCTGGTACTCCTAGGTCCTCGCTCGCTTCACCTCCGTGTCCACGCCCTCGCGGGAGGGCACGATCCTACACACAATCATCCGGGGACTTCAAACGATTCACCCCATTGTCGGGTAAGACGCCCGACGGCGCATCTTGGTTAGTCCTGGCTCCGCCGGCCCGGCTACGAGGAGGAGTCTGATGCGGCCGCGATGGCGCCGGCGTTCGCGAGCCAGGGCTCGGCGGCCGCGACCGCGTCGAGAGCTCGACGCAGCGAGGGAACGCGATGCGGTTGGCCGACCAGCCAGGGCGTGAGCGTCAGCCCGAGCAGGCGGGAGCCGTGGGCCGACTCGTCACGCAGAAGCGCGACGGCATCCTCGACTTCGCTCGCCCATTCCGGTGCCGTGAAGCGCATCGTCGTGATCGCCTGAACGTCGGTGAGCTCGTGGGAAAGAGGTAGCGCTTGTATGTCGCGCGGGCGCGCGCGCACGCGCACAGGCGCGTCGTCCTGGGCCCAGTCGAGCGTGTACTCGATGCCCGCCTCGGAGAGGATGTCCGGCGTGCGCGCCGAGTGCGTCCGGCCGGGCGAGAGCCAGCCTGTCGCCGGCGTGCCGGCCGCCTCGCTCACTGCAGCGACGGCCCTCTCGATCAGGTCGCGCTCGGCGCTCTCGTCGAGACCCTCGTGGATGACGTCTGATCCGTTCCGTCCATGCGCCACGAGCTCGTAGCCGCGCTCGAGCGCCTCGGCCACGACGCGCGGGCAGCGTCGGCAAGTCTCGGCGTCGATAGCGATCGTGGCAGGGATGCCGCGCCGGTCGAGCTCGTCGAAGATGCGAAAGGCTCCGACACGCAAGCCGTACTCCTTCAGCGACCATTCGCGGTAGTCGGGGTACTCCTTGCTCGGGGCATTCGCGGGCCGGTAGGGCGCCGCTGCCGCATCGAAGCGAAAGGTCTGCAGCGGGACGACGACGAATGCTGCGAGGCCGCTTCCGCCGGGCCAGCTGGGCAGGGCCCGGCCTGGAAGGGTTTCCCACGCGTAGAAGTCGTGGTCGTAGCCCTCGCGGCGCAGCGGGTAGTCGAGGTAGCCGTCGCCCGAGCTCATCCGTTTGCCTCGCCACTCGCCCCGGCCGAGCCCGACGCGGCGGTGTCGTAGTGATTCTCGAGGTACCAGTCGACGATCTCCTTGCCGGTCGCAAACCAGACGTCGTCGCGGGTGCGCATATGCGCGAGGGCATCGTCCAGCGGCGCGAGCTTGTTCGGCTGGCCGACGAGGTAGGGGTGGAGCGAGACGCACATGACACGCCCGCTGCCGGTCTCTGACGCCTCGGCGTAGAGCACGTCGAAGTGGTCGCGGATCATTTCGCCATAGTGGCGGCCGGTATAGAGGAAGCTGTTGTAGACGATCACGTCGTTCAGATCGAGCGTGTAGGGGATCGAGACCAGGCGCCCGTTGTCGACCCTCACGGGGAAGGGCTGGTCGTCGTGGAAGAGGTCGCAGGTGTAGGTGAAGCCGTACTCGGTGATCAGGTCGAGCGTGCGCTCGGTGTTCGTCAGCGCAGGGCTGAGCCAGCCGACCGGCGGCTCGCCTGTCGCCTTCTCGATCGTCGCGATCG
Source organism: Gaiellaceae bacterium (assembly GCA_965223695.1). Lineage (GTDB taxonomy): Bacteria > Actinomycetota > Thermoleophilia > Gaiellales > Gaiellaceae > JAUVPB01. The sequence continues at coordinate 98,932 of CBDCXJ010000051.1, forward strand.
AGTCCTCGATCACGGCGCGCTCGTCGGCCTCGGGCATCCCGAACAGGTATCGCGTGTTGTAGATGCCGTGGCTGAAGAACTCCCAGCCGCGCTCGAGCGAGGCCTCGGTCAGCTCGGGGTGGTGGTCGCAGACCGCCACGTTGAGCGAGATGCTCGCGCGCAGCTCGTAGCGATCGAGCAGCTCCATGATCCGCCAGACGCCGACGCGGTTGCCGTAGTCCTTGTAGCCGAAGCCAAGCGTGTCGGGCTGGATGCGCGGCCATGGCTTGCGCACGTCGCGCAGCGGCGGATCGTACTCGTAGTACTCGTGGTTCGAGACGATCCAGACCGCGAGCTTTGCGCCGCCAGGCCAGGTCAGCGGCGGGCGATCGACGATCGCCGAGTAGTCCCAGCGGTCGGGGTGCTCGAGCATCAGGCGGTGGCCGGCATAGCGCTTAGCTCTCGGCCTGTTCGTAGCTCGCCACGCGGGCGTTCAGCTGTTCGAGCTCGAGCAGGCGCTGGACCTCGGCGAATGGGGTCACCCGCTCGAGCAACGGTCGCGAGTCGCCCCCCTCGGCGAGCACGGCGAGGGCGTCAGTCACGGCGTGAACCGTAATGCGTGACAGAAGCCCGGGGAAGATCACGAGCTTGAAGCCGAGCTCGGCCAGCTCGGAGGCGCTGTGAAGCGGTGTCTTGCCGCCCTCGACCATGTTGGCGACGAGGGGCACGCCCGTTGCGGCCAGCTCGAAGCCCACGCGGGCGAGCTCCGCGTCGTCGGTGGGCGCCTCGATAAAGAGCGCGTCGGCGCCGGCGTCGGCGTATGCCAGGCCGCGGCTGATCGCCTCGTCGAGCCCGAGCGCCGAGCGCGCGTCGGTCCGAGCCACGATCATCAGGTCGTCATCCAGGCGCGCCGCCTGGGCGGCGCGCAGGCGGGCGCGCATCTCGTCGACCGAGACGACCTCCTTGCCCTCGAAGTGGCCGCAGCGTTTTGGCACGACCTGATCCTCGAGCTGGATCGCGGCGACGCCGGCGCGCTCGTAGAGCTGCACGGTGCGCTCGACGTTGACCGAGCCGCCGAAGCCGGTGTCGGCGTCGGCGAAGACCGGCAGATCGACCGCCGTGCTGATGTTCTGAGCCATCTGCGCCATCTCGGTCAGGGTCGTCAGGCCGACGTCAGGCTGCCCGAGCAGCCCGTTCGCCACACCGGCGCCCGTCATGTAGACGCAATGGAAGCCGGCGTGCGCGATCAGGCGCGCGTACAGCGCGTTCATCGCGCCCGGGCAGACGAGTGGCTCGTCGCCTGCGAGCTCCGCGCGCAGCCGCGCGCCGGGTGAGAGCTGCGGCGTCACGAGCGTGCCGCGGTCACGAGCCGCCCGTGAGTGGATGGCGCCTGAAGAAGTCGAGAGCGGCGGCCGTGGCTTCTTCGGGGTGCGAGATCATGCAGTAGGTGCCGGTCGCGCCCTCGATGACGGCGAGCTCGAGGTCGGGCCGGAGCTCCTTCATCCCGTCGTAACCGCGGGCGTAGCCCGATTCCTTTCCCATGGGGCCGGTGTCTCCGAGCATGACCATCATCGGGCAGGTCGTGGCCCGGAGCTCCTCGGTGAGGTCGGAGGCGAGCTGAGCCGGGTGGATCAGCCGGTAGAGCTCGGCCGTCGAGCCGTCTTCGAACTCCTGGCCGAGCCAATCCTCGTGTGAGGCAGGGCCGCCGAAAAGCTTGCAGACGAGGCGCGCCGCCGCGGGCCACTCGAACTCGTCGAAGATCGTCTCGAGCGAGTTCCAGATCGCCCACATCGCCTGCTCCGGCTTGTACTGGGCGTAGCTGATGACGGCGCCAACGCGCTCCGGGTAGCGAGCTGCGAAGCGAATCGAGGTGTACGCGCCGGTCGCCGTCGCCCAGAGGTGTGTGCGCTCGATGCCGGCCGCGTCGAGCACAGCGACGAGATCGTTGACCTTCGTATCGATCGAGTACTCCTGGATCGGACGGTCCGACTTGCCGACGCCGCGAAAGTCCCACGAGATGAGCTTCATCTCGCGCTCGAGCATCGGGTTGGCGAAGGAGAACTGGCGGTGTGCGAGCAGGTCGCCGCCGATGGTCGTCAGCGGCTCCGCGTCGGCACGGCCGCTCACCTCGTACCAGATACGGACCGGGTCGCGGGGTATCTCGATGTGCATGCTTGGTCCTTAGGTAAAGGAGGTCACGGGTGGGGGCTCGGCGTTGAGCGTCCAATCCCCGACCAGTCTGTACGTGTAGTCGACCGGGTCGTGCAGCGTAAGCGTTCGCGCGTCGCGCCAGAAGCGATCGAGGGCGTGCGCGGCAACCGTTGCTCCGGCTCCGCAGATCTGGAAGACGCGCTCGGATACCTCGAGCGACACCTCGGTCGCGACCGCTTTCGCCTCTGACGTTCTGACCGACGCCAGAGCGCGTAGCTCGCCCGAGGGCGTCTCCTCGGCGGCGTCGATCGCCTCGCACGCTGTCTCGAGCAGTGAGCGCGCCGTCGCGGCGTGGGTCGCCATCGTGCCGGCGTGGCCGATCACATAGGGATCGTCGACCGCGGCTTCGACCTCGGCGTGCGGCCAGGGACGCGCTCTGGTACGCACGTACTCGAGCCCGGCCGACAACGCCGCCTCGGCGATGCCGACGAACACCGCCGCGAAGCCCGCCTGGCCGACGATCGAAAAGAGACTCTCCGGCTGGTCGAAACCCTCGGTCCGGAAGCAGCGCTCGTCGGGGACATGAACGTTGTCGAGCTCGATCGTCCCGCTCGATGTGGTGCGCTGGCCCATTCCGTCCCAGTCATCGTGGATCGTCATGCCCGGCGTCTCGCGCTCGAGAAACACCATGCGCACCTCGCCGAGGTCGCGCGTCGTGTGTCCTTCGGGTGCGGCCGGCGGCTCGATCTTGCCCGAGACGTAGAGCACGTCGCCGCCCATCGAGCCGGTCGCATAGAACTTCGTTCCGTTCAGGCGCCACCCACCGTTGGGGTCGGGCGTCAACTCGGTCTTGAAGTCGAAGATCGTCTTCGTGCCGCGCTCCGAGTACCCGTTGCCGATGAACAGCCCCTCCTGCGCGAGCCGACGGTAGAGCCCCTCGCGAACGCCCGGCTCGGCCTCGACCTGGTTGAGCAGCTCGACGCCGTAGGTATGCGTGATGTACATCTGGGCGACGTTCGGGTCGCCTTGCGCGAGCGCCGCGACGACACGCACGTAGTCGGCTATCGATGCCCCGGAGCCGCCCTGCTCGGCGGGCACGCGCAGCGCGAATAGCCCTGTCTGGCGCATCTCGTCGATCTCGGCGTGGGGGAAACGACGCTCTCGGTCGCGCTCGGCGGCACCTTCGGCCAGCCGCAGCGCGAATTCTTCGGCTGTTGCTACAGGGTCAGCGGGAGGGGCCGTCACCCGGCGCCGCCGAGGTAGTCGGCCGCCTCGTCACCGCTCATCAAATCCGTGTACTTCATCCACAAGTCGAGCAGCGACGCCTTGTGCGAGATCTGCACTCGATCGGCAACTGCATCCCAGATGACGGCCGTGCGGAAGCCTCGCGTGATCGCATCGACCGACGTGGCCCGGACGCAACCGCTCGTCGAGACACCACAGACGAGGATCGAATCGGCCTGAAGCTGGACGAGGTAGGTGAGGAGTGGCGTGCCCCAGAAGGCGCTCGCGTAGGCCTTGTCGATCACCAGCTCGTCCTCGAGGGGTGCGACCGCGTCGACGATCTCGGTGCCCGGGTCGCCTTCGATCGTGCGCGCGTGATCCCAGCCCGCTTTGGCACTCACCATGTCGAACCGGATCGTCTTCTTCTGCAGGTTGCGCGTGTAGATGACGGGCACGCTCGCAGCACGTGCCGCCGGCAGCACGCGTTCGATCGTGCGCACCGCCTCCCACGCGCGTTGGCCGCCACCCGCCGGCCAGTCCTTCTGCTGCTCGGTGATCGGAGCGTCGGCTCCGATGTAGTTGTGCTGGCAGTCGATCACGAGGACAGCGGGCCGCGCGCCCAGACCACGCGTCTGGCCGTACTTGCCGAGCGCGATGACCTCGCGCTCCTCGTCGCTGAGGCTGTCTTCCCAGGGAAGGCTTGTCATTCGAGAGCTCCTGTCTCGATCGGGGGCAGGTAGCCCTGCGCTGTGAGGCTGTCGAGCACGCCGCCACTCTCGACGATCGCGAGCAGCTCTACGGGCAGGGGGTCGGTCGTCAGCTCGGCGCCGGTCGAGACGTTCTCGATCGTCCCGGCGGCGAAGTCGACGCGCAGCGTCTCGCCCTCGTTGACGATCGAGAGCACCCCGGGCGCGGCGAACGCGGGGAGTGCGTAGTTGACGCAGTTGCGGAAGTAGAGGTTGGCGAACGACTCGGCGAGGCTGGCCGCGATCCCGAGCTCGCGCAGCAGCGCCACCGCGGGCCGGGAGCTGCCCATGCCGAAGTTCGTGCCACCAATGATGATGTCGCCTGGCTCGACCTCGCTTGACCAATCGGGCCGGTTGGCGCTGAAGACGAGCTTTGCGGCCTCTTCGAGTGGGAGCGCGTACGCGCGCTGCGGGTAGAGAAGATCGGTCGAGATGTCGTCGCCAAACGTCCAGACGCGGCCCTCGACGACCATCAGACGCTCGTACCGATCATCTAGTCGAGCTCCCGCGGGTCGGTGATCGCGCCAATGACCGCCGACGCCGCGACGGTCCGCGCAGACGCCATGTAGACCTCGGAGGACGGGCTCCCCATGCGGCCCTTGAAGTTGCGTGTCGACGCGGTCAGGCACACCTCGTCCTTGCCGAGGACACCCATGTGGTAGCCGAAGCATGCGCCGCAGGTCGAGCTCGTAACGACGCCGCCCGCCTCCATGATCGTCGCGACGTACCCGGCTCGCACGGCGTCCAGGTAGACGCGCTGAGAGGCCGGCGTCACGATCAGGCGTGTACCGGGCGCCACCTTCCGGCCGTCGAGCACGCTGGCGGCAACGGCGAAGTCCTCGAGGTGGCCGTTGGCACACGAGCCGATGAAGCACTGATCAAGCCTGGTGCCGCGCTGCTGTGTGACCGGGGCGACGTTGCCGACGATCTTGCCGGGCGTTGCGATCTGCGGCTCGACCGCGCCCAGGTCGAGCGTCCACGTGTCGTCGTAATCCGCACCGGCGTCAGGCTCGACCGGGCTCGGTTCCTCGACGCCCCGCTCGGCGAGGTAGGCCTCGATGACGGAGTCCGAGCTGAAGATCGCGAACTCAGCGTTGATCTCCGCACACTGCGTGGCCACCGTCCGTCGATCATGAAGCGACAGCGCGCCAACGCCACCGCCCACGAACTCGACGTTTCGGTTTTCAGCCGAGCCGTGCGCACCGGCAAGCGCCAGGAAGACGTCTTTCCCCTCGCAGGCGGGCCCGAGCTTGCCGCTCAGCTCGACGCGCACGGTCGGCGCCACCACGAACCAGGTAGTGCCGGTGCAGATGATCTGGATCATCTCAATCCCGCCGACGCCCCGCGCTGCGGCGTTGAAGGCACCGCCGGCGCACGTGTGTGAGTCCGAGCAGAGCAGGAGCTCTCCGGGTCGGGCGAGGCCGTGCTCGGCGATGATCTGGTGGCAGATGCCGTGGTCGCCGATGTCGAAGAAGTCGTCGATTGCAAAGCGCTCGCAGAACTCGCGAGCGAGATGGTGGCCGTTGGCGTCCCGCGTCGTCGGGGCCGGCGCACCGTGATCGAGAATCACGGCAAGACGCTCGGGGGTGTGCGACGCGAACCGGCTGGCGCCAGGGAACGGCTGTCGACGAGAACTGCATGTCGAGCACGACGGCGCGGTCGACCGCGCAGGCCAGAATCTCGCCCGGTGCCGTCGCCTCAAGGCCGGCCGCCCGTGCGAGGATCTTCTCGGTCATGGTCAGCCCCATCGCGGCAACAGGCTAGCCACTGGACGGCTTCGGGTCGGCCAGGTTGACCGCCTCGGCAGTCGTGGGCGTACGTCCTGGTTGACGTTGTAGCGGCGCCGCGCTCCTGCCATACTCGATCTCTATGCAGCCCCGGGTCGCGGGCTGGGTATGCGGAGGGGCTATCTAGCGATGCGCAGAATCTAGTTGTTCGTCGGCAGCTGCGTTGTCGCGACCATCGTCGCAGGCTGTGGAACGACGCTGGGAGCAGAGGAAGAGGGCCGCGAACTGCTCCCCGGCGCGCCGCTCGTCGAGCCTTCGACCGAGACGGCGCCGCCCGTCGAGCCGCTCTCGCTCGAGGAGTCCGAGTCGGCGCCCGAGGTCGAACCCGAGCCGGCGCCGGAGCCACTGCCGGAGCTGCTTCCCGAAGATGAGCCACTTCAGCTGCCCCCCCTCGAGGAGGAGGACGTCGCGGCAGTGAACCCGTTCACCGAGGCGGACCGGCTTGCTGCTGCGAGGACGATCGGTGCGGATCGCCGTCAGCGCGGCTGGCGTGTTGCCCGGGAGCGAGAGGGGGGTTCCGGGTCAGGAGCGACGGCGTGTTCGACGTCCGCAACCACCTCGGCACGATCGACCTCGAGGCATCGAGCCTGATCCGCGCCCTCGGCGATCAGGGCACGCTCGGGGCGGTTTTCGTCCCCGAGGAGATCCTCTTCACGCCGAGCGGAGCGTTCCTGAACTACGCCGACCTTCCCGAGGCTGTCCCGGGGCAAGAGCCCTGGGCCTCGGCCCGCTACAGGCAACTCTTCGGGGCGCCGCAGTGGCCCGACCAGGGGACGGTCTCGGCGCTCGCGCTGACGACGCCGGCACACATCGCGGGCATGCTTCAGTCGTCTCGGAAGACGCTGGTCGAGATCGGGCCGCAGCCGATTCGCGGCGCGACGGCGACGCGCTACAGCGCCGTCGTCGACCTCGCGAAGCTGCCGGCCGCGGCGCCCGAGTCAACGCGCGGCGTCATCCGGACACAAGCGCGCGCGCTGGCCGCGGCGCTCGGGGCAACCGAGCTGCCGATGGACGTGTGGATCGACGCAAAGGGCCGGCCGCGCCGGGTCCAGATCGATCTAGGCGCCGCGGGTGGAGTCACCACGATCGAGGTGCCGCCCGAAGACGACGCTGGGGTCGTGCCCGACAGCACGGAGGAGGCGCCCGCCGACGGGTCAGGTATCGACGGGTCAGTCCTCGGGAGCGCCACCACGGATCCCGTCCTGGAGGGGGCGCCAGCCGGCGAAGCGCTGGCACCCGACGGAACGGTCGACCCCGACGGCCTCGCACGCACGCTCGAGGGCAACGTGGCGGTGGCCGAGCAAGGCCCGCCCAGGGTGGTGCTCGTGATCGACTTCATCACCTTCGGTGGGCGGGCGAGGGCCGTCGTTCCGGCCGAGGATGTGACCGGCGCCTATGCCGATGTCACGCGAATCGCCCAAGCGGTGGCGGCGAGTTTCGCCGAACAGCCCTAGCTCGACGCACCCGGCGCCCTTTCGCCTCGGCGGTCTATCGCCAAGCCCACCCTGAGGGCGGTCAAGTTGTGTGCGGCGCCTGCCGATGAAAGCCCTAATGCGGCTTCTCTCTACGGCACCCTTCCGCCGACGATCGCTGCTCGCGCTGCTGCTCGGCGCCGGCGCTCTTATGCTCGGCGGCTGTCTTGGCGGCGCGGACATCGGGGGTGCCGACGAGCCGTCGATCCCGCTCGAGAACGCGACCGGTGCCGACGGGCCCGGGCCCGCAGCCGCGGTTCTGGCGGCAGCCGCGACGAAGACCACCGGCACCGGCTCGGCGAAGCTGGAGATGACGCTTGCCATGACGATCCCAGGCGCGCCCGAGCGCGTCGACATCGGAATGTCGGGCGCCTTCGATCTCGAGGGCCAGCGCGGACGGCTCGTCCTCGACTACGGGAATCTGGTCGAGGCGCTCGGGCCGGACTCGGCGCAGGTGGGTGCGTTCCTGCCAGATCGGCTGATCTTCGAGCCGACCGCCGTGTACCTGCGCATGCCGCGGCTGGCCGAGGTCGTCCAGGGCAGCAAGAAGTGGATCAAGCTCGACGTCCAGCAGCTCGCTGCCGACCAGGGACTCCAGATCACAGGCGTCGACCAGCTCGGCCAGGCCGATCCCACGCAGCTGCTCGCTTTGCTTGAGTCGCTCGAGGGAGCGATCGAGGATCTCGGTGCCGACGACGTTCGCGGCCAGCCCGCGACGCACTACAGGGCCACGATCAATATGGCGAAGCTCGCCGCCACTGCGCCGGCCGATCAGCAGGCGTTGCTCGAAGGTCAGCTCGATCAGCTCAGCCAGTTGGGGCTCGACAGCCTCCCTGTCGAGGTCTGGGTCGACGGCGAAGGACGTGTCGTCCGGATGGCCGCGACCATCGCCGTGCCCGATACCGGCACGGGAGGGGGCACGATCGCGTTTGACGTCGAGCTGTTCGATTTTGGCGCGCCGGTCAAGATCAAGACCCCGGCACCGAAGCACGTCTCGAGCGTCGAGAGCCTGCTCGCGGCGATCGGCGCCGGCATCACCGGCTAGGCCCTAAAGGTAAGTCGTATAGGTAGGCCCGCCGCGCGGACTACTCCATCGCGACGCCGCCGTCGACGTTCACCGTTTCGCCGGTGACGTAGGACGAGGCGTCCGAGACGAGCCAGACGATGACGCGCGCGATCTCCTCGGGCTGCGCCGCTCGCCCGAGCGGCACCGCCGCGAGGCATCGCTCCCAGATCGCGGGATCTGCCCGCAGCGGCGCCAGCCGTGTCGTATCGGTCAAGCCCGGGTCGACGGCGTTGACGCGGATCCCGAATGGCGCCAGCTCGCGCGCCATCACCTTCGTGAGCCCGTCGATGCCCGCCTTGGCTGCGGCGTAGGCGCTCTTGCCTAGGAAGCCGCCGCCGCGCTTGCCGGCGACCGAGGCGACGTTGGCGATACGCCCAAAACCGCGCTCGACCATGCCTGGCACGATGATCCGGCCCGTGACGAAGCAGCCCTTGAGGTGCGAGTCGATCGTCGCCTGCCACTCGGCCAGCTCGAGCTCATCGATGGGTGACGTCGCGACATTGCCCGCGGCGTTCACGATCGTGTCGATCGGATCAGCGCGCTCGACGAGCGACTCGACGGCGGCCCAGTCGGCGACGTCGAGCGCTTCGAGCGTGACATCGGCGCCCGAGGACGCGACACGTGCTGCCGTCCTCGTGAGCGCGTCCGCATCGAGGTCGACGAGAACGAGCCGCGCCGCGCCGCGCTCGGCAAGCAGCTCCGTGCAGGCCTGACCGATACCGGCACCAGCACCCGTCACGAGCACGGTGCGTCCGCTGAGATCGATGCGATCAGCGAAGCTCATTCCATCCCTATTCCGCCGTCGACGTTGATCGTCTCGCCGGTCATGTAGCTGCCGATGCCGGAGCAGAGAACGCAGACGGCATCGGCGACCTCGTGGGGCAGCCCGCGTCGCGCAAGGGGCACGTTTGCCTCGATCCGCTCGAGCATCGCAGTGTCCTCCCGCAGGACCTTGGTCATCTCGGTGTCCATCGGCCCGGGCGCGATCGCGTTGACGGTGATGCCCTCGGCCGCGAGCTCACGAGCGAGAGCCTTCGTGAACCCGAGCACACCCGCCTTCGCCGCCGAGTAGGGCGTGCGCCCGAGGAACCCGCCACCGCGCTTGCCGGCGATCGAGGAGATGTTGACGATCCGTCCCCAGCGCGCCGCACGCATCGCCGGAAGCACCGCGCGCGAGCAGAGGTACGTGCCGGTCAGGTTCACGGCCACGAGCATGTCCCAGTCGGCCTCGGTCGTCTCGAGGAAGGGCACGAACGAGGCCACGCCCGCGTTGTTCACGAGGATGTGCGGCGGGGACGATGCCCGCGCAACCTCGGCGAAGGCCGACGCGACCGCCTCGGGCTCGCTCACATCACAGCGGAAGGCGCGCGCGTCGTGCCCAGACCGAGTGAGCTCATCGGCGACCTCCGTGGCGTTGTCGACGTCGATGTCGAGCAGGCTGACGGACGCACCGAGCGCGGCAAGCTCGCGCGAAATCTCCGCGCCCATGCCGCGACCGGCGCCGGTCACCGCCGCGTGCCGACCATTGAGGGAAAGGGCGTCGACCAGGGTCGCGCGCTCGTTGCCTGTGCCCGACGTCATCACCGCTCAGCTGCCCGGCAACACGTCGCGCAAGACGCGAATGGCATTGCCGCCGATGATCTTCGCGATGTCCGTCTCGACGTACCCGCGCTCGAGTAGCCCCGCGGTGAAGACCGGCAAGGTCTCGGTCTTGCGCAAGCCCTCGGGGAAGTCGAGGCTGCCGTAGTCGACGCCGGAGCGGCCTCCGCCCATCTCGGCCTCCATGAGGTCGCGGGCGAAGTCGACGTAGTCCGGGCCGACGCCGACGTGATCGATGCCGACGAGCTCGACTATGTGGTCGACGTGGTCGAGCAGCGGCTCTAGCGCCGGCTCCTCGCTTATGAAGGACGGGAAGAAGCAGGCGCCAACCAACCCGCCGGACGAGGCGATCGCCCAGATCTGATCGTCCTCGAGGTTGCGCGGATGTGGCCACACGGCGGCCGCGTTGGCGTGCGAGGCGACGATCTGTCCGTCGAGCAGCTCGACGATGTCCCAGAAGCCGTGCGGAGCCAGGTGCGACACGTCGATCAGCGTTCCCAGCCCCGCGAGCTCGCCGATCAGCTCGCGCCCCTGCTCGCTGAGCCCGGCGGGGACCGACTCACCGACGCCATCGGCGAGCGCGTTTCGCATGTTCCAGGTGGGCTGGGCGCTCCGCAGGCCGAGCCGGTGGAACGAGCGCACCAGCGCTCCGCTGCCCCGCAGCGGCGAGAGGCCTTCGAAGTGGAGGACGATACCGACGGCTCGGTCGGCGATCGCCTGGTCGAGGTCGGCGGGCGAGCGGATCACGCGCAACTCGTCATGGCGGTGTGCCTCGGTGACGACGTCGTCGATCATCTCGAGCGCTCGCACGTCGGGGCGGCCGGCGCCATCCATCGTCGTCGGCTGGTCGCCGCCGACCGTCATGAACGCGATGCGCACGCCGCCTTCGCGCAGCCGGCTCAGGTAGTCGTCGGCGAGCGGCGCGGGCTCGCCGGCGCGGCGACGCCGATACAGGTCCATGGGAATGTCGGTGTGGCAGTCGACGACTGGAAACTCGTCGTGCAGCTCGCGTGCGCGAGCGAGGCTGTCGGCGCTGACGGTCATGGGCCGGCCGTATCGGTCGTCGGCAGGCACCTGCGCCCAGGGGGTGAGCGCCTCATGTGGCCGCCTTGATCAGGTCGGCAACGCGCTCGCCGAGCATCATGCACGTCAGGTTCGGGTTGTTGAGGATGTGGACGGGGAACACGCTCGCGTCTGCGACGCGGAGCCCCTCGACTCCGTGGACGCGCAGCTCGTCATCGACCACGCGACCGATCTGACAGCCGCCCGCGGGGTGGAAGGCAGTGCCCATCCGCTCGCGCAGGATCTCGCGTAGCGGGCGAGCTTCCTCGGGGTCGCGGCCGCCGCGCGAAACCACGCTCTGCGACACGACGAGCTCCTTGAAGGTCTCGTGCGCGTGCTCGAAGCGATCGGAGTCAATCACCTCTTGCATGCGGTGGTCGATCTCGAGCGTGGCGTCCGGGTCGGCAGACGTCAGCTTCACGACGCCCTCGCCAGTGTCGGCGCTGAGCGCGAAGCTGTAGGCGCAGATGCCGGTCTCCTCGTCGAGCGCGAGCGGGAAGCACCACCAGCCGTTGCTCTCCGCGCGGGCCGCGACTGGCCAGCCGGGCAGGGTCATGTCGGCCAGCTCGGGCGGCCCCTGCACGTAGAAGAAGCACTGCGGGTGCTCCATCATGTTGCGGCCGACCGGAAGCTGAACGATCGGCTCGATGCCGAGCTCCTGGAGCTCGTCGGCGGGCCCGATTCCCGAGCGCAGGAGCACGCTCGGGCTGCCATAGGCCCCTCCCGAGAGCAGGACGACGCCGGCGGCTACCGTATGCGGCTCCCCGGCGGCGTCGATATAGCGCACTCCGGCGACGCGGCCGCTCTCGACGAGCACCCGGTCGGTGAGCGAGTGTCCGCGGATCTCGAGGTTCGGCCGCGAGCGGGCCTCGCGCACATACGTCACGAGCGTTCCCTGGCGTACCGCGCTCTTTCGATTCTGGGGCCACTGCCCGACGATGCCGTCCCACGCGTCGGGCTCGTTCATGTCGTCGACCCAGCGGTACCCGATCTCCTTGAACGAGTCGACGAACATCTCGGCGACAGGTGACCAGTGCGCCGGCTTGATCGGCCGGATCGGCGTGATCGTCTCGACGCGCTCCATGTAGGGGCGCACATCGTCGAAGCTCCAGCTCTCTGCACCATGCTCACGCCAGCGGTCGAAGTCGAGCGGCGCGGCGCGGACAGCGATCGTCCCGTTGATCATCGAGCTGCCGCCGACGAGCTTGCCGCGGCGATGGTGAATCCGGCGCCCGTCGGCCAGCGGCTCGCCCCAGTAGTCCCAGTCGGTCTCGGGCGTCGGCGCACCGATGCCTGCGAAGTTGTGGCCGAGCGACGTCCCGCCCGTGAGGAACGAGGGAGGGTTGGTGAGCTCGTCCGGGTAGTCCGGGCCAGCCTCCAGAAGCAGGACGGTGCGGTCGGTGTCCTCCGACAGCCTGTTGGCGGCGGCGGCGCCTGCCGATCCGCCCCCGACTACGACAACGTCGAATGCTTCGCTCATCGTGCGGGCACTAGAATCGCGCTTTCGTGCACCCCGACGCAAGAGGGAGGGTGAGATCACGTATGGCGCAAACCGAAGCGGACGTTGGGGCTCTTGACACGCCGCCCGAGATCATCGAGCGCGCTCGCTCTCTCGTCGCACCGCTGCGCGTCACGGCTGCGAAGCACGACCTCGAGCGGACGTACCCCTACGAGCAGCTCGCGCTGGTGCGCGAGAGCGGGCTCGAAGCGCTCCTCGTTCCGCGCGAGTTCGGCGGTATGGGCGGCACCTACATGGACGAGGTGCGAGTCGTCGGCATCCTCGCCGAAGGCGACAGCAGCGTCGCCCAGATCTTCCACGTCCACGGCACCGGTGTCGAGATCTGCACGCAGGTCGCGCCGCCCGATCTGAAGGCTCGCTGGCATGAGGCGACCGTCGCGAAAGCGTGGCGCTGGTCGAATGCCTACTCCGAGCTGGGAACTCGGAACATCTTCGAGTACGCGGTCAAGCTCGTTCCCGACGGTGATGGCTACCGCCTGAGCGGGCGCAAGTTCTACTGCACGGGCTCGCTTGGCGCCGACGTCATGTACGTCACCGCCGTGATCGACGGGACCGATCAGCTCAGGCTGGTCCTGCTGCCAACGGACGCGCCCGGCGTGACGATCGAGGACGACTGGGACGGCATGGGCCAGGTCGGCACGGCGAGCGGTAGCACGGTTCTCGACGACGTCCCGGTTGCGGCGAACTATGTCGTCGAGATGGACGCGATGGCCACCCCCGAAAGCCTTTTCGGCCCGCTCGGACAGCTGTCGTTCAGCGCCATCCACGTCGGCATCGCGAAGGCGGCCTGGGCCGAGGCGCTCGACTACGTCCGCACAAAGGTCAGACCCTGGGTGCACGCGGGCGTCGACGATGCGCGCACCGACCCTATCTTGCAGGTCCGGATGGGAGAGATGCGCACGTGGCTCGACGCTGCCGAGGCGATGCAGGAGCGGGCGATCGACGCGATGGCGCGCTCCTGGGCCGACCCGAGCGCCGAGTCGCGCGCCGAGGCCTCGGTGGCGACGTCGCAGGCGAAGGCGTTCTCGACCGACGCCGGCCTCCGCGTCTGCGAGATGGCGTTCCAGGTGTCCGGCTCTTCGGCGACGCTTCGCGGGCGCGGCCTCGACCGCCACTGGCGCAACCTGCGCACGCTCAGCCTGCACGACCCCGCTGACTACAAGCACAAGATGGTCGGCGACTTCTACCTGACCGACAACCTCCCGCCGGTGACGGCGTACACGTAGGCTCGGCGCGGCCGCGGGATCTGACCGAAGGAGACGCGCGATGAGTTTTGTCGAACGCGACGGCGCAAGCATCTGGTACGACGTTCAGGGAGAGGGAGACCCCCTGACCGTGATCGGCGGCGACTGCATGGCCTCCGATCAGTTCCACTTCGTGTTCCCCGCGCTCGTTCGCAAGCACGCGATCGTGCGCTGGGACTTCCGCAACATCGGCCACTCGGAGCGAAACCCGTCGAAGCAGGAGTTCACGATCGACGAGAAGGTCGAGGACATGAAGGCGGCGCTCGACGCCGCCGGAATCGAGAAGACGCACGTCTGGGCGATTGCGACCGGGACCTACACGGCGGTCGTGTTCGCAGCGCGGTACCCGGAGCGGGTCGCCTCGCTGATCCACTACGGCCAGTGCGAGCCGAGCGAGGGTGGCCTGCGCGCGTTCCGCATCCTCGATCTCATTCACAAGGAATACGACTGGCCGACGACGTGCGACCACATGGTCAGCTTCTACTCGCCGATGCCGGAGCACAAGGACTGGACGGTGTCGGTCTACCTCAAGAACGCCGACCCCTCGTGGATGAAGATGTACTGGCACGAGCTGAACGCCGACATCACCGAGGAGCTCGCATCGACGACCTGCCCCTCGCTCGTGATGATCGGGGCGCTCGGGCCGCTCGGCGCCAACACGTCCTACGGCTCCGGCTTCGAGAAGACGAAGAAGCTCCGGTCCGACACCGAGCTCGAGATCATCGAGGCCGGCACGGGCACTTACTTCATGGTCGATCAGGCGGAGGAGACAGCCGAGAAGGTGCTCGCCTTCCTCGCGAAGCACCCGATCGGAGCCGGGTAGCAGCTTGACCGAGGGCGCCGACTACCGGCCGGCGCTCGGTCGCTTCCTCTCGGGAGTGACCGTCGTCACCGCTGCGCACGGCGAGGAGCGCTACGCGATGACGGCCAGCGCGCTGACGTCCGTCTCGCTCGACCCGATCCTCCTGCTCGTCTGCTTCGGCCACGACTCCGAAACCGGTCGCGCCGTGCGAGAGGCGGGCCGCTTCGGGCTCAATATGCTCGGCGCTGACGACGCCGAGCTGGCCCGCACGTTCGCGGTGCACCGTGGCGCCGTCGGCGATCAGCTCGACAGTCACGAGCTGAGGGAGGGCCCCCGCGGCGTGCCGCTCCTCGCGGGCGCCATGGCTCACAGCGTCTGCGTGGTCGAGCGCGTGGTGCGTGGTGGCGATCATGACATCGTGGTCGGTGAGGTCGAGTGGATCGAGGACAGCGGCGTCGACCAAGCCCCCCTCGTCTACTACGAGGACGACTTCTGGACGTTGACGCCGTTCGATGCCGAGCCGCAACCCGGACCGCGCTGACGTGCCGAGTGGAGGAACCCAATGAGCGAGCTCTTCCCTGTCCGCAAGACGCAGATCCTGGTCGAGGAGATCCGTCACGATCTCGGGCCTCCGCCCCCCGAAGCAGTCGTTCGCGGAGCCGCGCTGGCCGTCGTCGCCAATCCCTACGTCGGCGAGTACGTCGCCGATTTCGCACCAGCCTCTGACGAGCTGAGAGCGCTCGGCGAGACGCTCGGTAGCCGGCTCGCCGCGGTGCTCGGCGGAGCCGCTCGCGTCGACGCCTACGGGAAGGGCGCCATTGTCGGCTCACGCGGCGAGATCGAGCACGGCGCGATCTGGCACATCCCTGGCGGGACCGGCATGCGTGGTGCGCTCGGCAAGGGGGAGGCGATCGTCCCCTCGACGAAGAAGGTCGGCGCCATTGGCGCCCGGCTCGACGTGCCGCTGACCCACCTCGAATGGTCCTACGTCGGCAGCCACTACGACGCGATCGAGGTCGGCATCGGTGACGCGCCGCGTGAGGACGAGATCGTCTTCATTCTCGCGATGGGCGCCGGAGGCCGTGTGCACGCCAGGCTTGCAGGCGGCTTCACGCTGGCTGACCGGGGCTCGGACGGCGTGCCTGTATGAGAGTCGCCTTTATCGGGCTGGGACGCATGGGCTTTCCCATGGCCGGGCATCTGGCGAGCGCCGGGCACGAGCTGACCGTGCTCGACGTCGACGAGGCCGCCGCTGCTACCTGGCTCGAGACACACGCCGGTGCCTCGGCTGCGACGCCGGCCGAGGCGGTCGCCGACGCCGAGCTGGTCGTAACCTCGCTGCCCGCTGATCTGCAGCTGCACGCCGTCGCCACGGGCGAGGGAGCCGTGCTCGGGGCGGCCGGCGACGGAGTCGTCTGGGTCGATCACACGACCGCCTCGGCGAAGCTGTCACGGGAGCTTGCCGACGAGGCACGAGCCCACGGAGTCGGGTTCGTCGATGCGCCGGTCTCGGGCGGTGTCGACGGCGCACGAGCCGGGACGCTGGCGGTCATGGCCGGGGGCGAGTCGGGCGATGTTGAGAAGGCTCGACCCGTGATGGACGTTTACGCCGCGCGCATCAGCCACATGGGCCCGGCCGGCGCCGGCCAGCTGACCAAGATGACCAACCAAATCTGCGTCGTCGGCCTCTGCCAGGCGCTCGTCGAGGGGCTCGACTTCGCCGAGGCGGCTGGGCTGGATCTCGAGCGCGTGGTCGAGGTCATGCTCGCTGGCGCGTCCGCCTCCTGGGAGATGGAGAACCGCTGGCGACCGATGGCCGAGGGGGACTACGACTTCGGTTTCGCGACCGAGCTGATGCGCAAGGACATCGGCCTCTGCCTCGAAGAGGCGCGAACGAGCGGCGTGTCGCTACCCGTGACGGCGCTCGTCGATCAGTTCCTCTCTGAGGTCGAGGCGCTCGGAGGTGCCCGCTGGGACTGGTGCAGCTTGATGGAACGCCAGCGGCGCCTACGCGTTGGAGTGGCCGATGCCGGCTAGCGGACCCGGCTGGGCGGGCGAGATCTTCGACACGCTGCGCGCGCATGACTTCACCCTGGTCGCGCACGTTCCCGACGCGGGACACGCGTCGCTGATCGCGCTATGCGAGGCAAGCGACGACGTGCGCGTGGTCGGCCTGACGACCGAGGAAGAGGGCGTGGGGCTCCTGTGCGGGGCATGGGCGGGTGGCGAGAAGGGCGTCTTGCTGATGCAGTCGAGCGGTGTTGGCAACTGTGTCAACGCACTGGCGCTGCCCGCGATCTGCCGGATTCCCTTCCTGACGCTCGTCGCGATGCGCGGCGAGTGGGGCGAGTTCATCCCCTGGCAGGTGCCGATGGGCCTCGGCACGCCGAAGGTGCTCGACGCCATGGGTGTCCGGACGTTTCGCGCCAACCACGCCGACGAGGTCGGCGACACTGTGAAGGCAGCCGCGAGCCTCGCCCACAACACGCGTCAGTCGGCGGCCGTGCTCCTCTCCCAGCGGCTGATCGGCGCGAAGCAGTTCGAGGAAGCGTGATGGGCATGCTGAAGCGGCGCGAGCTGGTCGCAGCGCTGCTTGCCGAGCGGCCGGCGGATCTGCTCGTCGTCTCGAGCCTCGGCTCGCCCACCTGGGACGTCGCCGCCGCGGGCAACGACGCCAGGAACTTCGGCTTCATCGGTGCGATGGGCCAGGCCGCGCCGTTCGCGCTTGGCCTCGCGCTCGGCCGGCCCGAGGCGCGCGTCGTCCTCGTCGCAGGCGACGGCGAGCTCCTCATGACTCTTGGCGTGCTCGCGACCATTGCCAACCAGGCACCCGCCAACCTGGCCGTCCTCGTGCTCGACAACGAGAGCTACGGCGAGACGGGCGGCCAGCCGACTGCGACCGCCGGGCGCACGGACCTCGCGCGCGTTGCGCGCGGCTGTGGCATCGAGACCACTCGAGTCGTGACCGAGGCCTCGGAGGTCGACGAGCTGCGCAGTCTGCTTCTCGAGGCAGAGGGCCCCGTGCTGGCGATCGCGAAGATCGACCCGGAAGAGCTGCCGCTCGCGTTCCCCCACACGTTCGACGGTGTGACGGCCGTGAACCGGTTCCGGGACGCGGTGCTCGGGACCGGTACGGCGTAGGCCGGTGCAAGGCAAGGATTCGCCAGCGGCTCCCGACTACCCGGGCTTCGCCGACCTGCCGGTCAGAGCTGGCGCGCCCGGGGGCTCCTCGTGGGGCGTGTTCGGCGATGACGACCAGATCGGCACGCTCAACTTCATCGGCGCCGAGCAGGTGCGCGAGGCGGCCGAGCTCGTGCAGCAGGGGAAGGTCTTCGCCCTCAACTGGGACATCGGCCTTCCCGCGCCCGCGTTCTTCAAGCGCGAGAGCATCAAGCACACGGTCTTCGAAAAATACCCCGGGTTCGCGATCGACGATTACCTCGATTCGTTCTGGCCGCAGGCATCGAGCCAGTGGGACGGTCTTAGGCACATCGGCGATGACGAGAACGGCTTCTACAACGGCGCCACCCTCGAGGAGGTGATCGCGCCCGGGGCCGGCCGCCTCGGCATCGAGCACTGGGCCGAGCGCGGGATCGCCGGCCGCGGCGTGCTCGTCGATGTCGTCCGCTGGTCGCTCGAGGAGGGCGAGTCTCTCGACCCCTTCGACTTCTTCGCGATCGGCCCGACCCTGATCGAGGAGATACTCGAGCGGCGCGGCGTCACGCTCGCCAAGGGCGACATGCTCATCTTCCGGACAGGCTGGGTCGAGGCGTACGAACGACTCAGTCAGCCCGAGCGTGACGAGCTCGCCAAGCAGATACGCCCGGGCAGTCCCGGACTTTACGGCGATGACGTGCCCGCATTTCTCTGGGACAACCGTGTAGCGGCGGTCGCAGCAGACAACCCGGGACTCGAGGCCGGATACCCGTCGAGGGGCTCCGACCTCTCGCTGCACCGCGCGCTGATCGCGCGTCTGGGAATGCCGCTGGGTGAGCTCTGGGATCTGCGCCGGCTCGCCGCCGACTGCGAGCAGGACGGGCGCTCGAGCTTCTTCCTCACGTCGGCGCCGTTGCGGATCGGCGGCGGGGTTGGTAGCCCGCCCAACGTGCTGGCACTCAAGTAGCCTGGATTCAGACCGACCCGCGCGCCCAACGCGCGCCCTCAGAGGACGGGAGGACACCATGAGCATCGAGCTCGACGCACAGGATGAATGGGTGAGTCGCGGCTATGGCCAGGCTTCCATCGAGCCCGGCGAGCGCCCAGCTGTGCTCGTCGTCGACCTCCAGAACGCGTTCACGGATCCTGACTTCATGTTCGGCGGCGCCGAGCTGATCGAGCGCGCGACCGTCAACACGGCCGAGGTCCTTCACGCGGCAAGGGCCGCCGACATCCCCGTCTACCACACGGTCGTCTGGTGGAAGGACGACGCGGAGCTTGGGCTCTGGAAGATCAAGCTGCCGATCGCTGCCGAGATGACGCCCGACTCACGTTGGGCCCAGGTCGACGAGCGCCTCTGGGACGACGGCGACGTGCTCCTTCCCAAGAAATGGCCGTCGTTCTTCAACGGCACGCCACTGCACTCGCTGCTCACGACTGCCAAGCGTGACACGGTGATCGTGACGGGGTGCACTACGTCCGGCTGCGTCCGAGCGACGATCGTCGACGCCTTTTCGAACGGCTTCCTGACGATCGTTCCCGAGGACTGCGTCGGTGATCAGGGGCGCGATGCACACGAGTCGAACCTTCGTGACGTGCACCGGCGCTACGCCGAGGTGACGAGCTCCGCGGAGGTGCTCGAGTACTTCAAGAGCGTGGCGCAGCCGGTCGCTGCCTAGAACCGCCTGAGGCCTCCCACGCCCCTTCCGGCATCCGCAGAAGTCGTCGTCATCGGCGGCGGCATCATGGGCGCGAGCGCCCTGTACCACCTGACCGAGCTCGGCTGCACAGACGCGGTGCTGATCGAGCGCGAGACGCTGGCGTCGGGCTCGACCAGCAAGGCCGTCGGAGGCATACGCGCACAGTTCTCCGACGAGCTGAACATCCGCATCGGGCAAGAGTGCATTCGCCGCTACGAGCGGTTCCACGAGCAACCGGGCGGCGAGATCGAGCTGAAGCAGTGGGGCTACCTGTTCCTGCTGACGCCGGCGTGCGATCGTGCCGCCTTCGAGTCCGGGCTCGAGCTGCAGCAATCGCTCGGCGTACCTTCTGAGTGGCTCACCCCCGAGGACGCGCAGGAGATCGTCCCGGGCCTCGCCATCGACGATCTGATCGGCGCCACATTCTCGCCCAAGGACGGATGGGCAACGCCCGAGGCGTGCGTCCAGGGATACGCGGGCGCCGCGGCGCGGGCCGGCGCCGAGATCGCCCAGAGCTGCCCTGCCGAGCGGATCGTCGTCGAGGGCGGCCGCTGCGTCGCCGTCGAGACGGCCGAGGGTCGTGTCGCCACCGAGCGCGTCATCCTGACCGCGGGCGTCTGGACACGCGAGCTCGGCGAGACGGCGGGGGTCGAGATTCCCGTCGAAGGCGAGCGCCGCCACGTCTGGTTCACCGAGCCAGCTCGTAGTCTTCCAGAGCGAGTCCCACTGACGATCGACTTCGCGAGCGGCTTCTACTTCCATGGAGAGGCTCAGGGGCTTCTCTTCGGTGGTCGCGAGCAGACGATCGACGAGCTCGCGCCGATTGCCGCCAACCGCCTACCGATGATGGAGGAGCTCGGCGTGCGCACAGGCTGGAGCGGCCTCTACGACAACAGCCCCGATCACAACGGAATCGTCGGCCGCTTCGACGACCCGACGGGTCTGGCGTTCGCCACCGGTTTCTCGGGCCACGGATTCCAGCAGGGGCCCGTCGTGGGCGAACATCTGGCGGAGCTTGCGCTCGATGTGGAGCCGAGCTTCGACCTGTCGGGCTTCGCGCTCGAGCGCTTCGCCGAGGGCGGTACGCGGCCCGAGCTCGCCATCGTGTAGCGCCTGCCTTAAGCGTCGCAGGCGGCCGCGCCCGACGCGACGCCACGCCACGCCTGAAGCGTCCCGCTCCCCGGCCGACCGCGCGCGACGGCCTCATGCGCTCGAGCCGATGCCTCGACGCCCGCGATAGACTCGTCCGCCCATGCTTGCCGCTGTCGCGCAGATCGAGCCGCGTTTAGGCGAGATCGCGCGCAATCTCGAGGCGATCGTTGCCCGCATGGAGGAGGCGCGAGAGCAGGGAGCTGAGCTGATTGTCCTGCCGGAGTGTGCTGTCACGGGGTACGTCTTCGAGACGCCGGACGAGGCCGTCGCGAGCGCGCAGGAAGTCCCCGGCGCCGCGGTCGAGGTCCTCGAGCAGGCATGCGCCCGGCTCGATCTCCACGCCGTCTGCGGTGCCCTGGCGCGCGTCGGTGATGAGCTTCGTAACCGGTCGCTACTCATCGGGCCCGGCGGGTTGCTCGCCACCTACGACAAGACGCACCTTCCCCACCTCGGCGTGGACCGCTTCGTCACCGCGGGCACCGACCCGCTCACTCCCGTCGATACGCCAATCGGTCGGATCGGGCTGCTGATCTGCTATGACCTGCGCTTCCCCGAGGCCACCCGCTCGCTTGCATTGCGCGGGGCCGATCTCATCGCGCACCCGACCAACTGGCCGGTCGAGGCTAGCGCCAATGCCGAGTTCATCACGCGCACGCGCGCGCATGAGAACCTCGTGTACCTGCTGACGGCGAATCGCGTCGGCGTCGAGCGCAGCGCCGAGTTCTGCGGCTGGAGCCAGATCGTGGCACCGAGCGGCGACAGGATCGCCGAAGCCGACGCGACGACCGAGACGCTCTTGCTCGCCGAGGTCGACATCGAGTTGGCTCGCGCCAAGAGCATCGTCCCGAAGTCAGGCGAGTACGAGATGCACCTCTTCGACCACCGACGCCCGGAGCTGTACGGCGCCCTGGTCGAAGAGCCAGCCCACGTCAACCAGCCGTAGGAGGTACGCAGCATGGCAAGCGACCCTGAGCTCGTCCCGGAGGCAATCCTCGAGCAAGACGGAGTCAAGGTCTCGAAGAGCCCGTGGGGCGACGACGACGAGATCGGTCGCCTCAACCTGATGACCACGGACACGACGAAGGCGATTCTCGAGCACCTCGACGGGAGCCACGTCTTCGACATGAACGTCGAGTACTTCATCGGCATGCCCTCCTGGGTAGCCGCCGGCGACCCGAAGTACGAGATCTGGATGACCCACACGCCGCAGGGCTCGGTCAACGACAACCTCTCGGGCATCGGCTCCGAGGTACACGAGAAGTACAGCTACTGCGGCGACTCGATCCACATGTACACCCACTGCGGCACCCACATCGACACGCTCAACCACCTCGGCCACTAC
This sequence comes from Gaiellaceae bacterium, assembly GCA_965223695.1. Classification (GTDB taxonomy): domain Bacteria; phylum Actinomycetota; class Thermoleophilia; order Gaiellales; family Gaiellaceae; genus JAUVPB01. Next base: position 120,933 of record CBDCXJ010000051.1, read on the forward strand.
GGCAAGTTCTGGAACGGGTGGACGCCCGACGAGCACCTGGGCAGCCGCATCTGGAACAAGGGCGGGCTGGAGCACTACCCGCCGGTCATCGCCCGCGGCGTCCTGCTCGACATCGCCGGCCTGCACGGTGTCGAGATGCTCGAGGACGGCTACGAGGTGTCCGCCGAGGACTGCCAGAAGGCGGCCAAGGAGCAGGGCACCGAGTTCAAGAAGGGCGACGTGGTCTGCGTGAATATGGGCCGGATGAACGCCTGGCCCGACTTCGACGGCTACCTGCTGAACACGCCCGGGATCGGCCTCGGCGCCGCCAAGTTCCTCTGCGAGGAGGCCGGCGCGATGTGCATCGCCGGCGACACGATCGGCCTCGAGGTCATCCCGATGAAGGAGCCGAACAGCTTCCTCCCGGTGCACGCCTACATGTTCGCCACTGCGGGCGCGCAGATCATGGAGATCGTCGACTTCCGCGAGATCGCGGCCGAGAAGCAGTACGAGTTTGCGTTCCTCGGCTTCCCGCTCAAGCTGCGCGGAGCGACCGGTGCGCCGATGCCGGCGTACGCCGTTCCGCTCAAGGGCTAGTCAGTCTGTCTGCACCCCGAAGCTGGCGCCGGCCACCGGTCGGCGCCAGCCGAGGGCCGGCGCATCGATACCGGCGGCGCCCCGGCCACCGGGCTCAGTCGAGTGCGTCGAGCTGCTCGAGGTAGACGAGGAGCGCGCGCTGGCGCTCGTCGCTCGTCGCGAGGTCTGCCTCGAGCTCGCTCAGCTTGCTCTCGAGCCGCTCGCGTGTCTCGTCGGCCGGCTCCGGCAGGAGCACGCGCATCTCGCGAAGGGTCTCGCTCGTCGCGTCGTCGAGGCGGCTTGCGACGTCTTCGTCCGTTCGCCAGCCGCTGACGTTGCGCATCGCCCGCTCGACCCGTCCCCGAATGGCCTCGCTTCGACGGCGCTCGGTGGCGAGGGCGCCGTAGATCTCGGCTCGTCGCTCGCTGCGCACGATGTCGTCGCGTGACGCGGTGTCGAAGATGTCGAGCGGGACGACGGCCGAGACAAGCGGGTTGGGAACATCGACGATCTCGGAGAGGCGCAGGTCGACAGCCGTCGAAACCAGCACGTATGCGGCCTCACGCGAGAGGCCGTGCTCGGCTCCGAGCCAGCCGATCATCTCGACAAGCGCTCGCCGTGTCGCGAGCGTCAGGTCCATGTCCTCGTTGCGACCCTCGTCGTCAAGCGAGATGCCGGTCGTGGCGAACGTGCGACGTGGCCGCTGGGGCGGAGTCTCGTAAGCCGGGAAGCGCGGCCGCCATGCCGGGTTCTTGTGCACCCGGAAGCGCACCGTCGCGGCTCCCGCCATCTCGATGCCCGTGCCGCACGTTTCGCCGTCGCCCTGAGAGAAATGGAGGTCGCCGATCGAGAAGAGCGCGCCGGGCACCTGCACCGTGAAGTACGCGCGGCTCCCCGCGACGAGGCCGCGCGCGTCCATGTTGCCGCCGAGCTCGCGCGGCGGGATCGTGCGCACGCCCGCAGCGGCCAGCGCCGGCACCGCGGCCCCGGGAAGGTCGTCGGCAACCGCGCCGCCGCGCCCGGCCAGCTCCGTCTCGCGCGCACGCCATTTCTCCATGACCTCGTGCGACGGGGCGACGCCAACAACGCCGGGGAAGATGTCGGCCGGGATCGTCACGCCCGGCAGCTCCGGCGAGCGAGCGAAGCCGTCCTCGAGTGCAAACTTCGCGACGAACGGCTCCTCGAACAGGTCGGCGAGGAAGCCGAAGCCCGGTATGATCGCGGCTACGCCGAAGTCGGCCGCTTCGAAGGAGACGAACTCGACCTCGAGCACGTCACCGGGCGAAGCGCCCTCGATGAAGATCGGCCCGGTCATCGGGTGACCCAGGCCGAGATCGAGCGCGTCGACGTTGGCATCGGCGTGCGTGCTGGTCGGGGTGAGCTGGCCGTCGATCCCGTCACGAGTCTCGAGCGTCAGCTCCTCGTCCTCGCCAACGCGCGCGAGCGGCTCGATGCCCGGGTGCCAGCGGTTGTGCCCCGACTCAGGCTCCTCGGCCAGCGGCCGAGACGCGTCTACCGCGAGCCTCATAGAAGGGCGCGGACGGCGTCGGCGGCGGCCTGGCAGCGCGCCACGTCGGCCTCGGACCACGCGCGCGTCTCGCCGAGCACGTGAAGCGACACGATCGCCTTCGTCGCCCCGTCGATCACGACCGGGGTGACGATCTGCGCCCGCATCCCGCCGTAGATCCCCAGCATCGTCTGAAAGGGCGCGTCGTCTGTGAACTCGGCCTCGCAGTCGTTCTGGATGACCTGCTGGCCGCCGAGGACGAGCAGCACAACCGGCTGGCCGGCCATGTTCGGCGTGTAGACGCCGATGATCGACCCGGCGCCGCTCGCGAGAGATTCATGCGTAACGGGAAAGACATCGCCCTCGGTCTCCTGTCGGAGCGTGACGCGGCTGCCGTCGAGGTCGGTGCGGAGCTCGTCGACTATCTGCTGGAACGACATCGCGGCATTCTGTCACGCCCCGGCAGGCGGCCGGGTGCACGATCCCTGCAGATGGTTGATCGAGCCAGCACGCCAGGCACGCGCGGGATCAACCATCTAGAGTCTTTCGCCGTGGCAGACAACGGACTCATCCTTCACGATCACCCGGTCTCGTCGAACGCCCTGAAGGCGCGCTTCCTGCTCGCCGTGCTGGGCCTTCCGTACGAGCGCAAGCACGTCCCCTTCGCATGGCCGCGCCCAGAGGAGTACACGAAGCTCAATCCGTTCGGGCGGATACCGACGCTGATCGACGGCGACCTCGTGCTCGCCGAGTCGAACGCGATCCTGCGCTATCTGGCCGATCGTGAGGAGCGCGAAGACCTGTATCCGCGGCCACCGCGTGAGCGCGCCAGGGTCGATCGCGCGCTCGACTCGTGGTCTACCATCGTGCGGCCTAAGCTCTTCCCGGCCGAGAATGTCGGGCTGATCCAGACGGGCGACTGGGACGCCGGCGGCGGGCGCTGGGAGGACGCCGAGGACAAGACCGCGCTCGAGGAGGCGGTCGACGCGGGGCACGCCGTCCTGAGCGACTGGGAAAAGCTGATCGCCGACAACGGCACCGTGACCGGCAGCTTCAGCATCGCCGATGTCTGCGCGGGGCCGGTGCTCTGGCGCTGGCTGCGCCTCCCGATCGACCTCTCCGATCTGCCGCGTACGGCCGCGTTGCAGCGCGCCGTCGCCAACCACCCGAACTTCGCCGGCGCAGAACCCGCCGGCTAAGCGACAACGGTTCCGGCGATTCCTTCCTCGGGATCCGGGATCTTCGGGTCGAGCTCGCGTAGCGTCTCGACAAGCAGCGACGCGACGGCCACGTTGCGCACCCAGTTGCGGTCGGTCGGGACGACGTACCAGGGCGCCCACTCGGTCGACGTCTCCGTGATGGTCTCCTCGAAGGCCTCCATGTAGTCGTCCCAGAGCGCGCGGTCGTCGAGGTCGCCGGCGCGGAACTTCCAGCGCTTCTCGGGGTTGTCCACGCGCTCCTGCAGCCGCTCGCGCTGCTCCTCGTTCGAGAGGTGGAGGTAGACCTTGACGATCGTCGTGCCCTCGTCTGTCAGGCGGCGCTCGAACTTGTTGATGTGGTCCGGACGCTTGCTCCAGACCTTCTTGGGCGCGAGCTTGCGCACGCGCACGGTCACGACGTCCTCGTAGTGCGAGCGGTTGAAGATGCCGATACGCCCGCGCGCTGGGCAGACGTCGTGGATGCGCCAGAGGTAGTCGTGGGCGCGCTCCTTGCTCGTCGGTGCCTTGAACGAGACCACCTGGCATCCCTGCGGGTTGACGCCGGTGAAGACGCTCCGGATCGTCCCGTCCTTCCCCGATGCGTCGAGTCCCTGGAGCACGAGGAGCAAGCTGCGCTCGCCCTCGGCCCAGAGGCGGGTCTGCAGGATGGCAAGCTCGTCGATCAGCTCGTCGAGCAGCTCCTTCGCCTCGTCCTTCCCGTCGAGGCCAAGGCCATCGCGCGGGTCGCGTTTGGCGAGGTTGGCGCTCTTGCCGGGCTTGACGATCAGTCGATCGCGCATGGCGCGCACACTAGAGCGATCAACGCGCGACGCGCCATCGGAGGCCCGGATCAACCATCTAGACTCCCGCCCGTGACAGAGCCCGAACCCGGAAACCTCTGGCTCGGAAACCTCGTCGACGCGGCCAGCGGCGACTCGATCGAGGGGCAGCTCGAGGTCGAGGCCGCCGACCTGACGACGCATGGCGCCATCGTCGGCATGACCGGCTCCGGCAAGACCGGCCTCGGGATGATCTTGCTCGAGGAAGCGCTGCTCGCGGGCATCCCGACTCTGGTGCTCGACCCCAAGGGCGACATGGGGAACCTGCTGCTGAGCTTCCCCGAGCTCGCGCCCGCAGACTTCGAGCCGTGGGTCAGCGAGTCTGACGCGCGCAAGGACGACCTCTCGCTCGCCGAATACGCGGCCAAGACCGCCGAGACATGGCGCTCGGGCCTCGAGCGCAACGGCATCGGCCCGGAGCGGATCCAGCGGCTGCGCGAGAACTCGGACATGAAGATCTACACGCCGGGCTCGAGCGCCGGCATTCCCCTGAACATCGTCGGCTCGCTGAACGCGCCCGCGCTCTCCTGGGACACCGACGCTGAGACGCTCCGGGACGAGATCGAGGGAACCATGACGAGCCTGCTCGCGCTTGTCGGCATCGAGGCCGACCCGATCTCGAGTCGCGAGCACGTGCTGCTGGCGAACCTGATCGAGAACGCCTGGCGCCAGGGGCGCAACATGGACCTCGGCGTCCTGATCGCCGAGGTGCAGAGCCCACCGCTTCGCAAGCTCGGCGTCTTCGAGGTCGACTCCTTCTTCCCGCCGAAGGAGCGGACCGAGCTGGTGCTCCAGCTCAACGCGCTCGTTGCGTCGCCCGCGTTCGCCGCCTGGTCAGAGGGCGAACCGCTCGATCCCGGGAAGCTGCTCGCCGTCGAGGACGGCAAGCCGCGCGCGTCGATCGTCTATCTCGCGCACCTCTCCGAGGAGGAGCGCCAGTTCGTCGTCACGCTGCTGCTCTCGAAGGTCGTGACCTGGATGCGCGCCCAGGAGGGCACCTCCGACCTGCGCGCGCTCGTCTACATGGACGAGGTGTTCGGGTTCGTGCCACCAACGGCGGCACCGCCGGCGAAGAAGCCGATCCTGACGATTCTCAAGCAGGCGCGCGCGTTCGGCGTCGGCATGGTGCTCTCGACCCAGAACCCCGTCGATCTCGACTACAAGGCGATGTCGACCGCCGCGACCTGGCTGGTCGGCCGGCTTCAGACCGAGCGCGACAAGGCGCGTGTGCTCGAGGGCCTGAAGTCGGCCGCGGGCGGAACCGACGTGGGTGCCCTCGACGCGACGATCGGCGGCCTGCAGAAGCGCCAGTTCCTGCGCGTCAGCGCGCACGAGGCAGAGCCGGCGGTCTTCTCGACGCGCTGGGCGATGTCGTACCTGCGGGGCCCGCTGACGCGCGAGCAGATCGGTGAGCTGATGGAAGACGAGAAGCTGGCGCTCGCCGAGCGAGTACGAGCCGCCGAGGGCGCAGGGCCCGCCTGTCCGGCCGCAGACGGCGCGAGCGACGGAGCCGCCCCCTCTACGGACGGCGACCTAGCCAGCGCCGGCGCCGAGGCCGCGACCACCGCCTCGGCCTCGGCAGCGTCCGGCTCGCCAGATCCGAACGGCGCGCTCGCCGACAACGAGAGCCCCGTCGCCCCTCAGGTTGCCGCAGACACCCCCGCCCGCTACCTCGACCCGGCCGCGGTATGGGCGGCCGAGGCTGGCTACGACCCCGACAGCTCACGGCTCTCGGCCATGCTCGCGATCCGCTTCGCGCTCAAGTACGACGAGACCAAGGCCGACCTCGACCACCACGAGGAGTGGGAGGCCATCGTCGGCCCGCTCGATGAGGGCCTCGACCTCGACAACGCCGTCGAGGTCGACTACGACGAGCGCGACCTACTCGAGGAGGCGCCCGCGGACGCCGTCTACGTGCTCCCCGATGCCAAGATCGGGACGAAGACCTTCTACAAGAAGGCTGCCGCCGAGCTCGAGCGGCGGTTGATCGCCGAGCGAAAGCTCGAGCTGCTCGCCAACAAGAAGCTGAAGCTCTACTCGCGCCCCGGCGAGGACGCCACGGCTTTCGAGGCACGCTGCGACACCGCGGCCCAGGAGCGCGCCGACACGGAGACGGCCAAGATCACGAAGCGGCTCGAGGCCAAGGGCACCAAACTCCGGCGCGCGCTCGAAGAGGCGCGGCTCCGCGTCGAAGAGCTCGAAGCAGAGGAGCGCTCGAAGGCGAACCGTGACCTGATCGCCGGCGCCGGTGCCGTTCTGGGCGCGCTCTTCGGCGGGCGGCGGAACACGCGCTCGATCACGCGCGCGGCCGAGCGCGCTGTGGGTGGGCGCCGCTCGAAAAGCACCTTCAACGCCCAGGTGCGCGCCTCGAAGAAGCAGCAAGAGCTCGCCGAGCTCGAGCAGGAGATCCTCGACGAGGTCGCCGACATCGACGCCAAGTGGAGCGATGTCGCAGGCGATATCGAGACTCTCGACGTCGGGCTCGAAGCCGCCGACGTCAAAGCAGTGCACACGGCGCTCGTGTGGGTACGGCGCTAGCGCGCCGGAGTTCTAAGCCCGCGACGGTGACGCGGTGAGCGCCCGGCACAGGGCCGGGTACGCCGTGCAGAAGACGGCGCTGTCGCGAGGCGTCCTCCTCGTCTTCATCGCCGGCTGCGTGATCGCGACCGTAGGCTTCGGTGTTCGGGCGGCGTTCGGCCTTTTTCTCGATCCGTTGACCGAGGCGAGGGGCTTCGATCGCGAGACCTTCGGACTCGCGCTCGCGATCCAGAACCTGCTCTGGGGGATCGGTGTCCCGATCGCGGGAATGCTCGCCGACCGCTACGGCGCGCGCGTCGTCATCGGCTCCGGCGCTATCGCGTACGCAGGCGGTGTCTGGGGTATGGCGGAGGCCCAGTCCGGCACTGCGTTGCACCTCACGGCAGGCGTCACGGTTGGTGTCGGCGTGTCGTTCACCAGCTTCGCGCTCGTGCTCGCTGCGCTCACGAAGATCGTCCCCGCCGACCGACGCACCTGGGCGCTCGGCGTCGGCACGGCTGCCGGCTCGCTCGGGCAGGTGATCTTCTCGCCGCTCGGCAATGAGCTGATCGATCGCTGGGGCTGGGAAGCCGCGCTGGTGATCCTCGCCGTGACGGTCCTTGTGCTCGTGCCGCTTGCGCTCGCCATGCCCTCCGATCCATCTGCCGTCGGCGAAAGCGAGCTCGGACGCTCGATCCGCAGTTCGCTGCGCGAGGCGTTCGCGCATCGCGGCTACATGCTTCTCACGGCAGGCTTCTTCGTCTGCGGCTTCCAGATCGCCTTTATCACGGTGCACTTCCCCGCCTACGTCAAGGACCTCGGGCACCCGGCGAGTGTCGGTGCGATCGCGATCGCGATCGTGGGCGGGTTCAACATCATCGGCGCGTTCGTCGCCGGAATGGCAGGCAAGCGCTGGAGCATGAAGTCGGCGCTCGCGTTCATCTATGCCGTGCGGTCGGTGCTGATCCTCGGTCTGCTGCTTCTTCCCAAGACGCAGGTCACGATCTATGTGTTCGCGGCGACGATGGGCCTGATGTGGCTCTCGACTGTGCCGCTGACGAGCGGCATCGTCGCGCAGGTCTTCGGCGCGCGGTTCATGGCGACGCTGTTCGGCATCGTCTTCTTCGGCCACCAGCTCGGCAGCTTCCTCGGCGTCTGGCTGGGCGGGCGGATTTTCGACGCGACGGGCTCCTACGACCCGATCTGGTGGGCGAGCATCGGGCTCGGAATCGCGGCCACGCTCGTGCACCTGCCGATCGACGAGCGCCCGCTCGGGCGACTCATCGCCCAGCGCGCGGCCGCGTAATCTGCCCGCGTGATCGTCGACGCCCACCTGCACGTGGACGACATTCCTGCTCTGGGCTGGAAGATGGAGGCCTCGCTCTGCATCGACCGCCTCGACGAGGCCGGCATCGACAAGGGAATCATCATGACGATCGTCGACGTGCCGGAGGTGAACCCCGACGCGATCGAGCTGATCGCCGATGCCTGCGCCGAGTACCCCGACCGGCTGTGGGCGTTCGCCCGCGTCCATCCCTGGTACGGAGACCGCTCAGCCGAGCTGCTCGAGCGCGCGTTCTCGCTCGGCTTCAAGGGGCTGAAGCTGCACCCGGTCTCGACGATCGCGCACCCGAGCGGCGAGGACACGCTTCGCCTGATGCGGATCGCGGCCGAGCACAATGCGCCGACGCTGTTTCACTGCGGTGACGAGCCGATGGCGACACCGCTCGCGATCGCGCCGGCGGCCGAAGCCGTGCCGGGCACGCATGTGATCCTCGGACACATGGGCGGGTACTTCCACGTCGATGAGGCGATGGACGTGGCCGAGCGGATGCCGAACGTGATCCTCGAGACCTCCGCGATGCCCTACCCGGCCAAGATCGCCGAGGCCGTCCAGCGGGTCGGGGCAGGGCGTGTGATGTACGGCTCCGACGGCCCGGTCTGCTCGCCTCGTCTCGAGGTCGAGAAGGTCCGACTGGCCGGGCTCTGGCCGGCTGACGAGCGGGCGGTGCTGGCCGACAACGCCCTCAGGCTCGTCGAGGCCGTGGCGTGATCGTCGACACGTTCGCGCTGCTCGGCGAGTCGCTGTTCGGGGTCTCGGCCACACGCGGCGAGCTCCTCGGCGTCATGGATGACGCTGGCATCGACCGGGCCGTCGTCTGTCCGGCGCGCCCACCCGGCTACCACCTCGGCCCGGCCAATGACGGACTCGCCGCCGACGTCGCGCTTGAGCCGGAGCGGCTGATCGGCTTCGCGCGTGTCGACCCGAACCTGGGCGACGCGGCGGCCGACGAGGTACGACGCGCGCTCGGTGAGCTAGGCCTACGCGGCGTCTTCCTCCACCCCTGGGAAGAGACGTTCCGCATCAGCGCTCCCGAGCTCGACTCCGTGGTGGGGGTCGCTGGCGAGGCCGGCGCCCCGGTGCTCGTAGCAGCTGGCTACCCGTGGCTCTCGGAAGGCCTCCAGATCGGCGAGCTCGCGTCCCGATTCCCGCGGGTCGTGTTCATCGCGACCAACGGTGGCCAGCTCAACATCTCAGGACTTGGCCAGACCGACATCGAGCTCGCGATGGACCGCTGCCCGAACCTCTACCTGCAGACCGCCGGTGTCTACCGCGAGGACTTTCTCGAGAACGTCGTCGGCCGCTTCGGGGCCGACCGGCTGCTGTTCGCGAGCGGCTTCCCGCTGATGGATCCACGTCTCGAGGTGCAGCGGCCGCGGTCCATGCACGTCGACGACTCGGTGATCGCGGCCGTACTGGGCGGCACCGCGACACGCATCCTCGGCTTCTAGGCGCCGCGACCAAGCGCCGCGGCGTCGCTCGGAGGCGCGCCCGGAGCCGCTCGCTACCCTGCCGGCGTGGCCGACCCGAGCGCAACCGCCGGAGCGCCAGAACTCAGGGAGGGTGACACGTTCACCTTCACGCGCACCTTCACCGACGGTGACGTGTCGCTCTACTGCGGTCTGACCGGCGACTACAACCCGTTGCACCTCGACGAGACCTTCGCGGCTGCGAACCGGTTCGGAGCCCGGATCGTCCCGGGGCTTCTGACCGGGAGCATGATGACGCACATCGGCGGGATGCTCGGCGTGATCGGCGGCGAAATGCGCCTCTCGTTCGTCGCCCCTGTTTACATCGGCGACACGATCACGTGCGCCGTCACGATCGACGCAATCGACGAGCGCGGGGTCGCGACCACCCGGGTCGAGATGGACAACCAGGACGGGCAGCGAGTCGTCGACGCGAGCTGGGTGGGAAAGCCGATCGCCGTCAGACTCGCCCCGGACAACCGGGACTGATCCCGGCCGTCCGGCGGCGGTCCGAGGCTAGGTCTCTGCGAGAACGAGCTCGCTTGTGATGTCAATCGAGCCCGAGATCGAGCGGTAGACCGGGCACTTCGGCATGTGGTTGTCGAACGCCCGCTGGATCTTGTCGCGATCCGCGTCGGCGTCGACGGTGAGGTGGTACGTCGCGTGGATGCGCTTGATCACGATCACGCCGTCGTCCTCGGCCTCGATCTCGCCGGTGATCTCACCGAACAGGTTGCCCTCACCGGCTGGGATTTGACGCGCCTCCAGCGCGCCTCCAAGGGTGCCGGTCAGTCAGCCGCCGGCGGCGGCGACGATGTAGTCGAGCGTCGTCGCGCGCTCGGCCTCGGTTCCGGGCGCAACGCCGTAGTGCTCGGCGATGCCGGCGTGGACACCGAACATCACGGGCTCAGACTCGGCCGGGATATGGGCGCGGCGAAGCGGACCGCGAATGCGCTCGATACGTACGCTTGACGTGTAAACCGGTTTCCCCATGCGGGGATCGTAGGGGATCGCCGGTCGCGCAGTAGCATCCCGGTCATGGCGCGTGTCGCGTTCATCGGGGTCGGAACGATGGGTCTGCCGATGGCACGCCAGGTGATCGCGGCCGGCCACGATGTCATTGCGTGCGACATCGATACGACGCGAGCCGCGAAGCTCGGCGTCGACAGCGTCGCGACGCCGACCGCGGCCGCGAAGCGCGCCGACGTCACGATCACGTCGTTGCCATCGGTCGTCGCTGTCGAGGAGGCGATTCTCGGCTCCGATGGTGTTGCCGAGGGCGCGGCTGCCGGCAGCACGGTGATCGACATGTCGACGAGCCCACCCGCGCTTGCGCGAACGATCGCCGCAGCGCTGGCCGAGAAGGACGTCGAGTTCCTGGACGCGCCCGTGAGCGGCGGGCCCACCGGCGCTGAAGCCGGCACGCTCGCGATCATGGTCGGCGGCGATCGTGCTGTCTTCGATCGCTGGGAAGGTCTCCTTGGCGCGATGGGCGCGCGCGTCGAGTACGTCGGCTCACACGGCACCGGCCAGGCGGTCAAGCTCTGTAACAACCTGATGGTCGCCTGCACGATGGCGGGCGTCGCCGAGGTCTGCGCCGTTCTCGAGCACGAGGGCGTCGATCCGATGCAGGCCTACGAGGTCTTCACGCGCTCGACGAGCGACTCTTCGGTGCTGCGGCGACGATTCCCGCTCGCGGGCGTGCGCCCCGAGCATCCGGCATCGAACGACTTCGAGCCGATGTTCCGGCTCGACCTGCTCGTGAAGGACGTCGCGCTGGCGCGTGAGCTGCTCGCGGCGCATGGCCTGACCAGCTCGATGGGCGACGCGGCCGCGGCGCTCTTCGATCGTGCTGCCGAGGCGGGTCTGGGCGAGCTCGACTACTCGGCCGTCTACCGCGTCGTCGAGCGAGCACTCGATGACGCGGGCGAGCGCTGAGCCCGCCGGCACGACTGCACGGCGAGCGCAGCCCGGGACCTAGCTTGCGCTCGCCGCGCCTGATCCTGGCGGTCGCGAGCGCGTCTCAGACCGCCGTCTCGCTGGTTGCCTTCGGGCTTCCGGTTATCGGGCCGGAGATTGCCGAGCGCTACGGGCTGACGCTGCCCGAGCTCGGCCTCGTTCTCACCGCCTTCATCCTCGGGCAGGGTGTGACGCTTCTCTGGGCGGGGGCCGTGGTCGACCGCTTCGGCGGCCGTCTGCCGACACTCTGCGGAACAGCCGTCTCGGCCGGGGGCCTCGTGGTGGCCGCTTTCACGCCGTCGTTCGCGACGCTGGTCGCGGCGCTCTTCGTCGCCGGGGTCGGAGCTTCGATCATTCCGATCGCGAGCATGGGCGCGGTCTTCACGGCGTTCGCTGCGGATCGTCGGGCGTGGGCGCTCGGTGTTCGCCAGATGGGCGTTCCGATCGCGGGAATCATCGGGGCGTTCCTCATGCCTGCGCTCGAGTCGGCCGGGGGCGTGCGGCTCGCGCTGATCGTCTGCGCAGCCGCATCGGCGGTGATGGGGCTGTTTTTCGTGGCATTCGGCGGCGAGCAGGCGGGTGGCGGCATACCGGCCCGCCAGCCGATGCGGACGGCCGTCGTCGCAGTGCTGGGCTCGCCCGGAATGACACGGCTCCTCGTCGTCGCCGTCTTCTACATCGTCGTTCTGCAGGCCTTCATCGCGTACCTCGTTCCATCCGTGCGCGATGCGGGGCTGAGCCCGTTCTGGTCGAGCGTGGTCTTCTTCGCCATGCAGGTTGGCGCGGCCGTCTCGCGCGTCGCCTGGGGTCGAATCGCCGACGGCGCCGGCGGCCGGAGGCGCACCCGCTCGCTCATGGAGATCGGCTGGGCGACGGCGCTCGGCGCCGCCCTTCTGGCCGGCCTCCTCTACGCAGGACCGGGTCCCGTGCTTCTCGCCGTCTTCGCCTTCGCGCTCGGGGCGATGGGCTGGAACGCACTCGTCTACGTGAGCGCCGGCGAACGCGGCCCGGCCGGATTGACGGGCCAATCGGTTGCGGTCGCGGCCGCGCTCATCTTCACGACCGCCGCGGTCTCCTCTCCGGTCATGGGTGCGATCGCGGCGGCGCTCGGGTGGGTCGGCTTCTGGGCGCTCTGCGCGGGGATTGCGATTGCCGGCTCGCTCGTTGCGCGTGGACTCGTCGAACACGGCGGCCAACCGGCGCTCAGGCCGTCGCGCGCGCCACACTAGGTACGTGACCGATCGCCAGATCAGCGCGGGTGCTGCGTGCGCCGCATGAACCGCGTCATCACGGCCCTCGTCGCGACCGCTGTCATCGCCGTCGGTGCCGTCGCCGCGCTTGACGTCTTCGAGGGCGACTCGACCGCTGCCGGCGACCGCGAGTCGCGGCGCGAGGCGGGTAGCCGTGAGCTCGTCGGTCCACACTCGCCCGAGCCAGGAGCGCTCCCCGGCACCCTGGTCGTCGCGCGCGGCGAGGACTGTGTGATTCAGACGGTCGACCTTCGCGCGATGCGCTTCTCGAAGGCTGGGCCCGAATCCGGATGTGATTTCTCGGTCTCGCACGACGGTGCGCTGGCAGCGATCGTGGCGAAAGGCGGGGACGAGCAGGGGGCGAACCGACTGGTCGAGCTCGTCGAGCTCGACGGCAAGCCCGAGCAGACGGGCCGGATTGGACGACTGCTCGGCGATCCGGTCTGGTCGAGCACCGACGACGGGATCGCTGCGTGCCATGCGCCCAAGGCCTCCGAGACGACCGTCGTTGCGATCGACGGCCGCCCACGGGAGACAGTGGCCGGTTGCTGGCCCGCGTTCACCACGGGTGACGGGCTCGTTACTCGCACGGTCGTCGATCTGACCATCGAGCTCGGCACGGACGGGATCTACGTCGACGGCGACGAGGTACTCACGCTTGAGCAGCTGCTCGGTGCGGCCGCGGCTGGCGAGGACGTGCGCGGGTTTCTGCTCGGGCACACGGGTGACGCTGACGGTCTGATCGCGGTCCTCCTCGGCTACGTGGCGTCCGGCGACGAGCCGAAAGGGAGCCTGCAGCTGTGGCGCGACGGAATCGCTGAGAACGTCATCGAGATCCCGCTGTTCGTAGACGCACGTGGGCCGCTCGATCGGCCACTCCCGGCCGCGTTCCGCGACATCCTCAGGTTCAGCCCTGGCGGGGGCGAGCTCGGCATCATGCTGCAAAACGGCGAGGGCCCGCTTTTCATCGTCGACCTCCGGACTGGCGATGTCCTGGGCCCGCTCCGCCAGCTCGCCTACGACTGGTCTCCGGACGGGCTCTGGCTCGCGGTCGCCAGTGGGGTGGGCATCGACGTCTACGGCCCATCTCGCGAGGACGAGCCCACATTTCAGATCCCGCTCGCCACGCGCGCGCTCGCGTGGCGATAGCCGTGCGCGAGCGCCACAGACTCGCACCGCCGTCGCTGCCTCGGTATACATCCCGCATGCCTGCGAGGAGGGAAAAGCCATGACGACCAGCGCAGCCCCCCACATCTGGCAGCCGCTCGACATCGGCCCGGTGCAGGTGAAGCACCGTGTCATGGCAACGGGTCATACGCAGCTGTACGGCATCGACGAGCTGATCTCCGATCGCCACGTCGCCTACTACCGCGAGCGTGCGCTCGGTGGAGCGTCGCTGTTGATCCTCGAGCAGCAGGCTGCGCACCCGTCGGGCATGAACTACGACCAGGGCTGCATCGCGTGGGAGCCGCGCGTCGTCCCCGAGTACGCCAAGCTCGCCGAGGCCGTTCACGCGGCCGGTGCGAAGCAGATGGTGCAGCTCTTTTGCTGCGGCGCGCAAGGCCTGTCGACGATGTTCATCGATCGCTTCCGCCCACTTTGGGCGGCGTCGCCGATTCCCTCGTCGGTCTACAACGAGCGCCCCAAGCCGATGGAGAAAGAGGACATCCGCGAGCTCGTCGAGTACTTCGGGCGCTCTGCGTTCAACGTCATGGCCGCCGGCCTCGACGGCGTCGAGATCCACGCGGCGCACAGTCAGCTACTTGGCGAGTTCCTCTCTCCGGCGTTCAACAAGCGCACCGACGAGTACGGCGGCTCGGTCGAGAACATGTGCCGGATCGTCATCGAGGTCGGCGAGGAGATCCGCAAGCAGGTCGGCGACCGGATAGCCGTCGGCGTGCGGATGTCGGCCGACGAGTTTCTCGGCGAGACAGGCATCTGCGGCGAGGACTTCGAGGCGCAGGTCGAGGTGCTGGCGGCGAGCGGGCTGTTCGACTTCTTCGATATCTCCGGTGGCGGCTATCACACGCTGCACGTCGCGGTCGCACCGATGAACGCGCAGCCCGAGGGCTTCCTCGCGCCCTACGCAGAGAAGGCCAAGGAGATCGTCGGCCACCGTGCCAAGATCTTCGTGGTCGGGCGGATCCTGAACCTCGAGAAGGCCGAGGAGATCCTCGCCGGCGGCCAGGCTGACATGGTCGCAATGACGAGGGCGCAGATCGCCGACCCCCACCACATCCGCAAGCGGCTGGAAGAGCGCGACGAGGAGATCACTCACTGCGCCGGCATCAACTACTGCATCGAGCGGCTCGTCGACAATCGCGAGGTCACCTGCGCGCTCAACCCGACCGCCGGGCGCGAGGCGATCTGGGGCGACGGCCAGCTCGAGCCGGTCGAGGCCGGCAGCGAGAAGCGAATCGCCGTCGCCGGCGCCGGCCCGGCAGGGATGAAGGCCGGCGTGCTCGCCGCGCAGCGCGGCCACGCGGTCACGATCTTCGAGCGCGCCGACGAGGCGGGCGGCAACTTCAACCTGATCAAGAAGCTGCCGACCCGCAGCGGCTGGCAGATCGCTGTCGACAACCTGACCAGGCCGCTCGAGGGGCTCGGAGTCGACCTCCGCCTCGGCGAGGAGGCCTCGATCGAGTCGCTCGAGTCCGGCGCGTGGGATGCGGTCGTTGCAGCGACCGGTGCGAACTGGAGCTGCGTCGGCTACAGCCCCTACCGCCCCGAGCGCGACGGCATTCCGGGGGCCGAGCAGGACAACGTCATCGACGTTGGCAGCGCGATTCGCCGAGCCGTCGCTGACCCGACGTCGCTCGGTGCGCGCGTCCTGATCGTCGACGAGACCGCCGGCTACCTCCCGCTCGGGCTCGCCGAGCTGCTTGCCGACGGAGGCGTGGGCGAGATCGAGGTCGTCACACCGCAACTTCTTGTCGGCGAGGACACTCTCAAGTCACTCGACATGGTCTATCTCTTCCCGCGGCTCGTGAGCAAAGGCATCACCCTGACGTCGCAGGAGTTCGTCGAGAAGGTCGACGGCGATCGTGTTGAGATCTACGACGTATGGGGTGGCCCGCGGCGCGAGGTCGAGGTCGACACGGTCGTGCTCGCTCAGTTCAAGGATCCAAACGATGCGCTCTGGCAGTCGATTCGCCACAATGGTTTCAAGGAAGTGCACCGAATCGGTGACTGCGTCGCGCCGCGCAAGCCGGCGGCCGTGATCTACGAAGGCGAGAAGCTCGGACGCGAGATCTAGCTCGAGCTCGAGCAGACATAGGAGGATTGGCAATGACCCAGGTGCAGGAAGGCGTCGAGGTTCGCACGGTTGTCGCCGAGCCGCTGACGACCGAGGCGTTCGTGCCGTTCGGCGAGATCATCGGCCCGGATGGGCGCGAGCGCCTGCCGATCAACCTCTACGACGGAACGATCGACGCGTACAACATCCCATGCCGCGCCGACGAGCCGTTCGAGTGGCTCGTGAACCGCATGCGCTACCGCGGTCTTCGGATCCACAACCTCGAGACCCATGAGCACCTTCAGCAAGCATTCCTCCCGCTGGACGGTGCGCCCTTCATCCAGGTGGTCGCGGCGGCCGACGCGACGCTCGAGAAGGACGTCCCCGCCGCCGATGAGGTGCGCGCCTTCATCGTTCCCGGCAACCGCGGCGTTCAGATCGACGTGAACGTGTGGCATGAGCCGCCGTTCCCCATGCAGGCCGAGCAGCTTCTCATCGTCACCAGCCACCAATCGCTCACGAAGGGCCTCCAGTCGAAGGTCGATGCGACCCAGGAGATCGGGCAGCTCGACGTCGACAAGCGAAACATCACCGAGCGCGCCGGCTACGAGCTGCGCATCAGCCTCCCATAGCCAGGTAGATCAGATGCAAGAACCACGTACCCAGCCGCGCCGGCGCCGGCGTGCGAGACAAGGAGTCGATCATGGCAACAGTTGAGGCAGGCACCGAGGTCAAGTACCTCCAGGTCGAGAAGCTCACGCCCGAGGCCTTCGCGCCGCACGGCGACGTGCTCTCCACCGAGGGCCGGGACCGGCTCCCGATCGATCTCTACCCGGGCGTCGACGTCTTCCGCGCCGACTTCTCGACGAACCGGCCGATGGAGTGGCTGCTCACGCGCAACAAGGTGCGCGACTTCAAGGTCGAGTTCCTCGAGCGCCACATGGAGCTGACGCAGGCCTTCATCTCGCTCGATGGTCTGCCGTTCATCCAGATCGTCGCTGCACCCGACGCGCGCCTCGAGAACGACGTGCCCGCGCTCGACGAGATCCATGCGTTCATGGTTCCCGCGGGGACCGCGACGAATATGCACCCGGGTACCTGGCATGAGCCGCCCCTGGGGCTGATCGACGACCAGACCTTCCTCTATACCAGCCACGCGGATCTGACGGCCGGGCTCGGCGCCGACCTCGACGGGAAGAGCTCGATCGGCGAGAAGGACGTCGATAAGCGAAACATCACCGAGCACGCGGGCTACGCGCTGCGGATCGCGCTGCCCTAGACGCGCCGCGCGACGCCTCTGGGATCGCGCCAGCCGACCAAAGCTCCTACGCTGTCGCCACAGGGGCGGTTGCGACAAAAGGGGCATACCGTGCGTCAGAGACTTCCGATCGTGATCTCGGTCACGGCGCTGCTGGTGGCCGTGCTGGGCTTTACGCCAGTTGGCGAAGCGGCGAAGAACATCGTGCTCAAGCGCGACAGCGTGACCTCGAAGCACATCAAGAACAAGTCGATCAAGAACGTCGATCTCAAGAAGAACTCGGTCGGCTCGGGCAAGGTGACGGACAACACGCTGCTCTCGAGCGACATACGCGACGGGCAGGTGGCGACGGCCGACCTTGCTGACAGCGCGGTCGCAGCCGCGAAGATCGCCGCCGGCGCGGTCGGCTCGACGAAGCTCGCCGCCAAGAGCGTGACGACCTCGAAGCTGGCGGGGGGACCCGCGGCCCGGGTCCGCGCGAGCGCTGCCACTGCGATCCCGGATTCAGCATTCACGACGATCCCGTTCAATCTGGAGACGTTCGACGTCACGAACATGCATGGTGCCGTCGTCAACTCCTCGCGGATCACGATCGCGACGGCCGGCCTGTACGTGATCGGAGCGAACGTCTCGTGGGCCGCGAACGCAGCGCCTGCACTCGAGCTGAGCCTGCGGGTCAACGGCACGACCTTCGTCGCGCGCGTCCGACAGGCTCCGGCCGGAATGAGCACGAGCGACCAGTCAGTCTCGACCCTCGTCGACTTGAACGCCGGCGACTACGTCGAGGTCGTCGTGCGCCAGGCCAGCGGTGCCGCGGTCAGCATCCTGTCCACGCCGCAGCTGAGCCCCGAGTTCTGGGCGACCTGGGTTGGCCCTGCGCAGTCCTAAGCTGTAGCCACGGTGCGTCTGACGGTTCAGATCTGCGGCCTCGTGCTCGCACTGGCAATGCTTGCCGCCGCCTGCGGCGGGGGCGGAGGAGGCGACTCGGGAGCCGCCCCGCAACCGGAGCCGGCGCCGCCCGCGGACACCAGCTCGGAGTCGGCGAATGCTGGCGAGGTCGGGCAGGCCGAGCCCCCCGCCGACCCTCCTTCAGCGCCGCCTGACCCCGCACCGGCCGAGGCCCCGCCTGCCGGCGGCGCCGCCGAGCCGGGTACGAATGGCCCGAGGGCCGATGAGGCTGTCGCGTGCGAGGAGACCGTGGTCCCGTCGCAGGTCCCACTCGATGACGGCACCTCGCACGTCGAGCAGCTGCCGGACGGCTTCGAATACAACAGCATCCCGGCGAGCCAGGGACCGCATCACCCCGAATGGCTCCGCTGGGGTGTCTACGAGGTGCCCGTTCCCGAGCTGAACCTCGTGCACAACCTCGAGCACGGCGGACTCAGCGTCCAGTACGGCCCCGGTGTCTCGGATGAGACGCTGGCACTCCTTCTCGATTGGTATATCCGGGACGCGGCCGCGACGATCGTGGCGCCCCACGACGGGCTCGGGAGCGACATCGCGCTGGCAGCCTGGACGGTCGAGGACATCGATCAGGGCGTCGACGCGCTGTACCGCTCGTCGGAGGGGAACGTGCTGCGCTGCGACGGCTTTCAGGAAGAGGCATTTAGCGATTTCCGCGAGCGCAACCGCGGCCGGGCGCCGGAGCGCATCCCCGTCGAGCTCATGCAGCCGGGCACGCTGTAGGAGCCGCACGCCGTGGCGTCCGACCCGTCTCCCAGCTTGACCTGTCGCGCCTACGTCGCGCGCGAGCCGAGCACGGTCGGCAGCGTCGAGACCGTCGAGCTCGCTCCCGCCGGCCCCGGCGAGGTACGGGTCAAGATCGCGGCGGCCGGCGTCTGCCACTCTGACCTGCACCTGCTCGACGGCCACCTGAGCCCGGACACCTTCCCGGTTGTCCCGGGTCACGAGGGCGCCGGCGTCGTCGAGTCGGTCGGCGAGGGCGTGAGCGCCTGGAGCCTGGGCGAGAACGTGGCGTTCTGTTTCGTTCCGGCGTGCGGCGAGTGTGGTCCCTGCGGCAGCGGTCAAGAGAACCGTTGCGAGCCCGGAGTACGCGCTTCGTTCGCGAGCACGCTGCTCGACGGTACGACGCGTGTTCGCGACGCCGGCGGGGCAGAACTCAAGCAGTTCCTCGCTGTCGGCTGCTTCAGCGAGTACACGGTTGTGCCGGAACAGGGCCTGGCGCGCCTTCCCGACGGCTTGCCGCTCTGGCAGGCGGCGCTCATCGGTTGCGCGGTCGTCACGGGTGTGGGCGCTGTGAGAAGTGCTGCCGGGGTCAAGGCCGGCGACTCGGTCTGCGTGGTCGGCTGCGGCGGTGTCGGTCTGCAGGTGATCGAAGGCGCCAAGCTCGCTGGCGCAGACCCGATCGTCGCCGTCGACCTGAGCGACGAGAAGCTCGAGGTCGCCATGAGCCACGGAGCGACCCTGGCTGTTCTGAGCAGCGAAGATCGTCCCGGACGCGCCGTACGGAAACTGACAGAGGGAGGCGTCGACCACGCGTTCGAGGTCGTCGGGCGCCCCGAGACGATCCGCATCGCCTGGGACGCGATCCGGCCCGGCGGGCAAGCCGTCGTGGTCGGCCTGGCGCCACACGGCGTCGACGCAGTGCTTCCCGCGCTCGAGTTCCTGACCGCGGAGAAGACGATCCGCGGCTCGTTCTACGGCTCCGGGCGGCCCCGTGCCGAGATTGCCGAGCTTGCGCAGCTCACGCTCGACGGCCAGCTCGACACTGCCGGCACGATCTCGCACCGAGCGCCGCTCGAGGGAGTCGAGGCCGCGCTCCAACGGATGCGCGACAGCGTAGGATCACGGACCGTCGTGATCCTCGACCCCGAGCTCGCCGGCGCCGCTTCCGACGCGGCCTGACGGCAGGCGACCCACCACAAGGCCCCGGGAGGCACCGCGATGTCAAACATCTCTCCGCTCATGCTCCAGATCTGCTACACGCCGCGCGACGACTCGGACGATCGCGGCTACGAGGACTGGCTGCGCGAGATCGATATGCCTTTCTTCAACAGCGTCGAGGGCATCCTCCACTACTCGAACTGGAAGATCACCGACTCTCCGGTTGGAACGCCTCCGTTCACGCATTTCGACCTGCTCTTCGTCGACACCGAGGTCGGCGCCGACGCGATCTTCGACAACCCCAAGGTGCAGGAGTTCGCCTCCGGTTGGAACGACCTCTGGGGCACGGCACCGGACGGGACATTTGCCGACTCGGGTGCCGAGATCTATCGCTGCAGCGTGATCGCGGAGCCCGAGGTCACGACCCGCACGAACCACGTCGCCTTCATCTCGAACACGCCGCGCGCTGACGCCCACGACCGCGGCTACGACGACTGGCTGCGCGGGGTCGACAACCCCTTCCTCAACTCCATTCCCGCGATCCTCAGCTACACGAATTGGCGCGTCGAAGACGCCGTGGTCGGCGAGGTTCGCTACACCGACTACGACCTGATGGACATCGCCGGGCCCGCAGGTTGGGACGAGATGGTGGGCGACGACAACATGCGCGAGTTCGCGCTCGGCTGGATCGAGCAGTGGGGGCAGGCTCCCGACGGCGAGATGGACGAGAACTTCCAGGTCAACATCGCCGAGGTCATCGCGACGCCAGACGCCTAGTGGGTGCCTGCCCGGGTGCCTCAGCCGGACGGTACGCCGGTTGCCCGTCCGCACGGATGACATCGCCACGATCGGAGCGCGATGCGAGCAGCATCACGAGGCCGGCAACGGCCGCGGCGACCGCGAGGCCCCCAAACGTCCAAGCATCGCCGACCGCCTCGGCGACGCGCTCGCTTCCGATCGGGCCGACCGTCATCGCCAGGCCCGACGACACCATCAGCGCGCCGTTGGCCGCCGCGAGCCCCACGCCCATGCGGGCGGCCCCGAGCGCGCCGAGCGGGAAGGCAATCGTGAAGCTCACGCCGAGCACCATCCCCCGCGTGATCGTGCCGAGCGCGAGCCACTCGGTCGCCGATGACAGAGCGAGGGGAACAAGGGGGAGGGCGATCGCGATGGTGATGACGCCGGCGGCGCGCAGGTTCACGATCCGCTCGGCATAGCGCACGGAGCCGAGCGCGAACACCGTCCAGAGCACGCCACCCGCCGCCAGAATCGCCCCGATGGCACCCGCAGAGAGACCGTTGTCGTCGAGACGCAGCGGGACGAGCAGACTGACCATCTGGTCTACGAGCACCGCGAGCAGCATCAGCGCGAGCGCAGCGAGAACGACCGGTGAGCCGATCGCGCGCATCTGCTCGGTGCGCGTCGGCTGTGGATGCGGGGTCGTGTCACCCGGCGACGAGGCGGCAACCCATACGAGGCTGATGCCGCTCAGCGCGGCGATCACGCCGTAGGCGAGAGGCGTGCCGCCGGCGTCGGTGAGCTGGCCCGCAAGGAGCGGGCCGATCAGGCTCGCCAGCGCCGCCGAGGGAATGACACCGCCAAGCGCCCGCGCCCGTTGCTCGACCGGCACCGACGAGGCTGTCCAGGCGATTCCGGCTGTGAGCATGCCGGCGTACCCGATGCCACCGACGATGCGCGCCGCCATCAGCGACCAGTAGTCGGGCGCCACGGCGTGGCCGATTGCCGAGAGCGTGATGAGGGCTGCGCCCGCCACCGCGAGGCGATGCCGGCCGACGCGATCGGCCAGGTAGCCGAGCGCGACCGAAAGCGCCAGGACGGCGGCGCCGGCGGCGGTGAGCAGAAGGCTCGTCTCGAAATCGGTGATGCCAAGGTCGTCTCGAAACGTCGGCGCGACCGCGAAGAACGCGAAGATGTTGATGTTCCCGGTGAGGACGAACAGGTAACCCGCTGCGAGGGGCTGCTTCGCTAGCGTACGCGGGCGCCGGGCCAGCTCGCCGAGGGGGATCAGGCTAGGTCCCGACCAGGGCGCGCTCGACGGCTTCGCCGCGCGCGCGGCCGATCGCGGCGATCTGCTCGCGCGAGCGTCCGAACAGCGATTCGTCGATCGCAACCACCGGCGCATCCGGCATGCACGTGACCCGGGCGGTCTCGTCGACGATGCTCTCGAGTGCGCCGTTCAGAACGATCACGCAGGGCAGGCCGCGCCTTTCGGCGGCGATCGCGTCACGCATACTGCGCGACGAGCACGTGGCTCAGTCGCCGGCGGCGATCACGAGCGCCGTGTACTTGTCGGCCATCGCCTCCGCCCAGACGTCGGGCGGGCTCGGCGCGAGCTGCGGGCGGTCGATCCGCTCGGAGCTCGCACCCTCGTAGCGCTCGCTGAGGTGCGCTTCCACTCCATCGAGAAGGCCCTGGCCCCAGTTGCCGCTCGGATTCAGCATGCCGTCGACGAGCGCGATGCGGGCGCCGTCGAGGCTTGCGGGGCGCTCGGCGCGCTCGAGCCGACCCGCCGGGGGCGCGGTCGGGTCGATCAGGGCACGTTCGCTCATGCTCAGATCGAGTTTAGACGGCTGACTCCGCCAGCTTTCGTCAGCCGTCGATCTGCCGCGTCACGCTGCCGCCGATCTCGCCGAAGACGATCGACGTGTAGCCGCCGTACGGTCCGCCGGCAACCGTGATCGTCACGTCGTCGACGCTGTCGACGAGGGGAATCATGTCGTCGGCCCCGGCCTCGTCGAGCCAGGCGGGCCGGAGTACGTCATCGGCGAAGGCGTAGAGGCCGCGGTCGGACAGGTCGCGGGCTCGGATACGGGCATTGTCGAACAGGTACTGGCGGGCGTCGGCCTTGCTCCAGCCGGCCCCGTCGAGCACGTTCGCGTGCTCGGGCGACATCACTATCCAGAGCTCGCCCCGGAAGAACGCGTTGTAGGTGCCCGGGATCGCGGCGCACTCGGCCACCGTTCGCAGGATGTGCTCGGGGGTCGCGGTCCCCATCTCGGCAACGCACAGCGGCGCATCCGCGGCGTAGAGCGTCACCGTCGACTGCTCGGGCGCAAAGCCTCTGTCGATGTGCAGCTCCGGCCACGGTGAGAGCTCGGTGTTCTCCGTGTAGCAGTAGCTGTACTTGCCCGGGTGGCCGATCGTCGCAGGGTCCAGCCCGCCCGGCCGTGCGCCACCGATGTTCTGCCAGCAGAGCGCCAGGGCTCGGCCGATGCTGGCGTTCGCCCGGTTGCCCTGGCCGAGGGCGTTGACCCCGCCGTTCATCTGGAGCTCGCGGGCGAGCGGGCCGGAGACGAGGAGCAGCGGGCACATCGAGTGGACGGTTGTGAGCACGTCGTAGAGGTGAAAGCTCTCTTCCGCGGCGGCCCCGATCGCGGCAACAACGACGGGGAAGTGCTCGGGCAGGCAGCCCGCCATGACGGCATTGGCGGCGATTCGCTCTAGCGTCGCTGCGCCCCCCGCGGGGGCGAGCTCACAGACGACGTCCTCTCGCCGGGCACCCCGTGGGCCGAGCATCGCCTCGACGAGCTCGGGTGTCGGCGGAACGACCGGTAGCCCGTCGGTCCACCCGCTTGCGTGACAGCGCTCGATCTCGGCGGCGAGCTCGCTCATGGGCGGCCGATCCTACTGCCGTTCTCTCTGGCCGAGGCTGGCGCGCCGCTCCCGCCGCTGCGGCGACCTTGCTTTCCCGGGTGGGTGACTGACCGGTCAGTCACCCGGGACATGACTACGGTGGCGTGGTGGCGCCGAGCTCGCCAACGCGAAAATGGTCGTTCCCGCCGGTCGCCAGCGCCTCACCGGAGGGCCTCGTCGGGATCGGCGCCGACCTCGAGCCGACCACGCTGCTCGACGCATACTCGCGCGGGGTCTTCCCGATGCCACTCGGTGACGAGGGCCTGCTCGCGTGGTGGTCACCCGACCCGCGCGGCGTCCTCCCGCTCGAAAGGCTGCGCGTCTCTCGCTCGCTGCGCCGATCGCTGGGCCGCTTCCAGACGACGCTCAATCAGGCGTTCGAAGACGTCGTCGCCGGGTGTGCCGATCCCGTGCGACCGCACGGCTGGATCACGCCCGAGATCGTTGGCGCGTACTCGCGCCTCCACAGCTACGGGGCGGCGCATAGTGTCGAAGTGTGGGATGAGGACGGGAGCCTCGTCGGCGGTCTCTACGGCGTCGCAATCGGTGGCCTGTTCGCGGCCGAGTCGAAGTTCCACCGGGCCAGCGACGCGTCGAAGGTCGCGCTCGTGCGCCTTGTCGAAGAGCTGATGCCCGCCGGGCAAGAGAGCGGCGCCTTACTCGACGTGCAATGGTGCACGCCGCATCTCGCTTCACTGGGCGCCATCGAGGTGCGACGCGACGAGTACCTGCGACGCCTGGCCGGCGCGCTGGAAAGCGACACTCCCGGCTGCTTCGCTCGCTGAGGCGCGAGGCGCGCAGACCTCGGCTCCGCCCGCGTCACGCTAGGGTCGGCGCTGCAGATGTCCCGGATTCGACGCCACTACGTCACCGTCAAGGGCGAGCGTCAGGTGCACTACCGGCGCGCGGGCAGCGGCCCCGCCTTCGTCCTGATGCACGAGTCGCCGCTGTCGTCGCAATCACTCGAGCGACTGATCGGGGAGCTGGCCGGGCGTTTCACCGTGCTCGCGCTCGACACTCCGGGCTACGGCAGCTCGGGCCCACTCGTGGGCTTCGATCAGCCCGACATCGACGACTACGCGCGCGCCGCGGCCGACACGCTGGAAGCGCTCGGCGTCACGAGCTGCGCGGTCTATGGCGCGCACACAGGCGCCGCCATCGCGCTCGAGCTCGCGACCCAACGGCCCGATCTCGTCACTGCGGCTGTCCTCGACGGGCTGCCGGTCTTCTCCGCAGAGGAGCGCGACGAGTTGCTCGAGAGCTACCTGCCGAGGTTCGAGCCGGCCGAGGACGGTAGCCACCTCGTCAGCCTTTGGGCGCGCTACCGCGACCAGTACGTCTACTACCCCTGGTACGAGCGCAGCCTCGACGTGCGCATGGACATCCCCATGTTGAGTGCGCGGCGCCTGCACGACGGAGTGATGGATCTCTTGCGCGCCGGCGACGGATATCGGGTCGCCTACTCGGCCGCCTTCAGGCACGTGCCCGAAGGCGCGCTCGCGAGCGCGGAGGTGCCGATCGCCATCGTTGCGCGCGAGGACGATCTGCTCGCGACGCACCTCGACCGACTCCCCGAGCTGAGTGACTCGCAGCAGACGAAGCTGCTCCCGCGCGACAGGGACGCCTGGGCGAGCTGGATCGGCGACTTCGCCGCCTCGCACGCACGCGGCGACCACGTCGCGGAGCAGCAGGCGTGGGAAGGACTGAACGAGGGTCTGAGCAGAACGTACGTCGAGACGGCCGCCGGCCAGCTGCACGTTCGCGGTGACCCGTCGGGTGACGGTCGGCCGATCGTGCTCTTCCACGCCTCCCCAGGGTCGGCGCGCATGCTCGAGCGCCTCGCCGCCGGGCTTGCCCAAACGCGGCCGGTGATCGCTTTCGACACGCTTGGCAACGGCGAGTCGGACAAGCCGCGCGGCTACGCACGACCGATCTCCTGGGATCCGCGCGGCCCTCGACCGCCCTATGACGCGGTCGCGCCCGAGCCGCCCTGGGACCACCCGCGCATCGGCGACTACGCGTCCGTCGCCGCCGCCGCGCTCGACGTTCTCGGCGTCGGGGAGGTCGACCTCTACGGCTCGCACACGGGCGGTCTGATCGGGATCGAGGCGGCAATCGCTCTCGGGCCAGCGCGCGCTCGCAATCTCGTGATCGACGGCCTGGCCCTCTTCACGGAAGAGGAGCGCGACGACCTCGGCGAGCACTACCTCCCCGCGCTCGAGCCGCGCTGGGACGGCAGCCATCTCGTGTGGGCCTGGGGCTTCCTGAGGGCTCAGACCGAGTTCTGGCCGTGGTACAACCAGACGCGCGAGGGGATCCGCTGGGTCGAGTCTGTTCCGGCGAGAGCGATGCACACATGGGCGGTCGAGCTGCTCAAGAGCGGCCACACGTATCCGCTTGCTTACCGTGCTGCGTTCGAGTACCCCGCGCGGGAGCGTCTACCGGAGCTAGAGACGCGAACGCTGATCGCCGCCGAAGAGGGCGACATGCTCGCCCCCTGCTCGGCCGAGGGAGCCGCCCTCGCGCCCAACGCCGTCACCGGCGAGCTGCCCGACTCGGTCGACGGGCACGTCGAGACCATCGCTCGCTTTCTCGACGAGGCCAGCTAGCCAACAGCGCAAATGAGCGCGACCGCGATCACCCGTCAGCTCGTCGAGACGAGACACGGAGTCCTGCACGTCTGGCGGACGGCACCGGTGTCAGGCCCTCCTCCGCTTGTTTGTCTCCACATGTCGCCGCAATCGGGACGCCAGTTCCATCCGATCGCGCCCTTGCTCGCGCCCGAGCGTGAGCTGCTGATGGTCGACCGGCTCGGGTTCGGCTACTCAGACCCCGTCCCCCGGCGACTCGAGTTTCCCGAGTACGGTCGTGCGACACTCGACGCGCTCGACGCTCTGGGCGGGTTCGAGACGTTCGACCTGCTCGGCATCCACACGGGCACATCGGAAGCCGTATCGATCGTGCAGCAGGTTCCTGAACGCGTTCGAGCGCTCGCGCTGGTGTCGCTGCCGGTCTTCAGCGACGAGGAGCTTCGCGAGTTCCGCTCGACCTATGCCGAGCCGCCTGGGGTGGCGGAAGACGGCTCGCACATCGCGGCGATCTGGAAGCGGTTCCATGACTGGCAGGAGGAAACGCCCGGCTGGCTCGTCGAGCGAACAAATGACCTCGTTCTCTCGGACGTGCGCGCATGGCCGAGCTCGGGCTCGATGTACGGGGCGCTGTTCGCCTACGAGATCGGCGCGCTGCTTGCGACGATCTCACAGCCGCTGCTCGCGCTCGCACCGCGGGACGACATCTGGGCGCAGACGCAACGCGGACTCGAGCTGCTGCCGGCGCACGCACAGATCGTCGACCTGTCCCACCTGACCTACGAGATCTTCGGGCTCAACGCCGAGGAGCTCGCCGGGCACCTCGGCCCGTTCTTCGCCGCCGCCTAGCTCCCCGTTCTTCGCCGCCGCCTGGCCCGACCGGCGAGCGGCGACGCTACGATGGGGCGCGTGGGCGTCCTGCAGAAGATCCCCCGGGATGAGCTGCCGGCCGAGCTGGTCGAGCTCTACGACAGCAGCATGGACCTGGCCGGCGAGGCCGAGTTCGTCGAGGTGGGTGCGCATGCGCCCGAGCTGCTCGACTGGTACTTCAACAGCTTCTACAAGCAGGTCTTCTACGAGGGTCGCGTCAACGTGCGCACCAAGGAGCTGCTGCGCCTCCAGCTATCGAAGACGCACGGCTGCTTCTTCTGAAACCAGGGCAACACCGTCGCGGCGCGACGGGCCGGCATCACCGACGAGCAGATCGGCGCCCTTCCGGCGGACATCGAGAGCGACGTGTTCTCGCCGCGTGATCGGGCCGTGCTCAAGCTCTGCGACGAGATGAACCTGGGCAACATGCACGGCTACATGGGGGAGGAGCTCCACGGCGAGCTCGCGGCGCATTTCTCCGAGGCGGAGATCTTCGAGCTCGGCATGACCATGGCTGTGCTCTGTGGGATGGCGAAGTTCCTTTTCTGCTTCGATCTCGTCACGCGCGAGGACAACTGCCCGGTGCAGCGCCCGGCGTAGTGCCTGATCGGCCCGCGCCTGACACGCGCTAGCGTCTCTCCGTGCCGCTGATCTCTCTGCCGTACGGGGAGCTTCGTCGCGGGCTCGACGATCGCTCGCTCAGCTCGCGTGCGCTGACCGACGAGCTGCTCGAGCGCATCGAGCGCTACGACGGTGACCTTCATAGCTACGTCGACGTCGACGCAGAGGGCGCGCGCGGTCGTGCTGCGGCGGCCGACGAGGAGCTCGACGCCGGATCGGGGCTCGGGCCGCTGCACGGGATTCCGGTCGGTGTCAAGGAGTCGATCGGCGCCAAGGGTCTGAGGTTTGCTGGCGGCGGCTACCAGCTGACGGGTCTGCGGGCAGCCAACGACGCGACGCTGGTGACCCGATTGCGTGAGGGCGGCGCGGTGATCCTCGGCACCCACGCGATGAGCGAGCACGGGCTCGGCCTGCAGATCCGCGACGGTGAGCGGGCAACCGGCATGAACCCGCGACACGCCGACTACGCGCCGGGCGGATCGTCGAGCGGCACGGCCGCCGCGACCGCTGCAGGGCTCTGTGTGGTCGGCGTCGGCGCCGATGGCGCCGGGTCGGTGCGCAACCCTGCGGCGGCCTGCGGGATTGTCGGGCTGAAGCCGACCGAGCACCGGCTTCCCAAGGAGGGCTGCCATCCGTGGACGTTCACGATGTTGACGGCCGGGACCTTCGCTCGCGATGTCGAAGGCGCTGCACGTGCGTTTGACGTGCTTGCGGCCACGACGTCACCGCTCGACCTCGAGCGGCCGCCGCGACTCGCTCGCGTTCGTGCCGACGACCTGGGCGAGGTCGACGCCGAGATCGAGCGGGGGCTCGAGCAGGCGGTCGAGGCCTTTGCAGCGGCGGGCGCGGTGGTCGTCGACGCAGCGCCGATCGATCTCGATGTCGCCGGCGCGATCGGAGCGCGGGCGCGCGAGTTCGAGCATGCACACGCCCTCTCGGCGCTCACGGCCGGCGAGCAGTACTCCGACTTCCTTCACGCGTGGTTTGCAAACCTCGGGGCGGTCTCGGCCCGCGACTACGAAGCCTCGTTCGCGACGGCCGAGCGCCTGCGAGCGCAGGTCGACGCGGCGCTTGCCGACGCCGACGCGCTTCTTCTGCCGGCCAACCCCTGGCTCGGCATGCGCTGGGAGGATTGGTCGGGACCGACGACATTCGACTGGTACCGCTTCTGCTGGCCGTTCAACCTGAGCTGGCACCCGGGCATAACCATCCCGTGGTCGCTCTCGTCGGAGGGACTGCCGATCGCCTACCAGCTCGTCGGCCGGCTCGACGTCGACGAGGAGTTGCTCGGCGTTGCGGCCTGGTGCGAGCGGAACACCGATTTCGACCGCACCCCCGTTCTCGACTGACAGCAGGCGTCGTGCCCGGCCAGTCGCGCGCCGCTAGCAGGCGTCGCGCTCGAGCAGCTGCGGTCGCACGACGAGCTGGAACCGCTCGCCGTCGACGAGCCATGGTGTCAGCGCCGTCGCGGGCGTCGCCGCCTCGACGAACCTCTCGGCGCGTCGCTCGGCGAGCTCGACGCAGCCGCGCTGTGTCTCGGGATCGAGTGCCAGGAGCGCCGGATTCAGTGGCCACTCGATGGCCGGGCCCGGGTCGAGGTCCTCCCGCTCGAAATAGGGGACACTCCAGACGAGCAGCCGGTCGAGTGCCGGTTCCGCCCAGTCTTCAAGCTGGTCCACCGCCGCGAAGGCCTTCGAGACGAACGCCATCAGCGCATCCCGCGCGTCGCGCTCCTGCGCGCTGAGCGCCGGGTCGTCTGAGAACTCTTCGTAGAGGGCGTAGGCACTGGCACGACGCAGCTCGCCATCGATCAGGACGGACACCGTCGTCGCGTCGAGATCGGTGACGCCCGGCGTGCCGAACTCGGTCTCGCCGTCGAGTACGCCGCTCGCGGCGGCAGCCGCGACAAGCCAGGCGACGGTGTCCGGGTGCAGAGTCGCGACCTCGAGCGGCGGCAACAGGGCACCCGGAAAGATCTCGGGCATTGGACCGGGTCTGACAACGGTCCCGTCGGCGTAGACGACGAGAGAGGGCAGCTCGGCCAGCGCCACCTCGAGCGGTACGAAGCCCCCGGACGACGTGATGCTGAGGACGACGTCTTGCGTCGGGGGCAGCGCACTGCCCGGCGCGGGTGCCGGCAGCGCGTCCACAGCGGGCGGATCATCGCTCGAGGCGGGCGGATCGGAAGGTGGCTCGGGTGGGGTACCGTCGCTCTGGCCTGGTGGCGGCTCCGTCGGGAGCTCACTTGGCGGCGAAGGCGGTTCGTCGGTCGAGCCGGGGCCGTCCGCCGAACCGCCGCAGGCAGCCATGAGAAGGACGACGGAGACAAGGAGCAATGCGCTTCTGATCATGCCTCTCTGACCTATCGGCGCCGCACATTGTTCCCGCGACCCAAAGCACTCGTGCCGCGACCGCCACCGTTGTATGCTCGGCCGACCCGAGCGAGGAGGGCCGAGCAATCGCAGTCACTGAAGCGCCGGCGGGACGCTACGTTGGCTCCCGCGAAAAGAAGCACAACGGCGATCTGTTTCTAAGCGGACGCGCGACGTATTTCAACGACGTCGTGCTCCCGAACACAGCGCACGCTGCCGTGCTTCGCAGCCCACACGCGCACGCGCGCATCAAGAGCATCGATACGAGCGCCGCTGACGCGAGTGAGTCGGTCATCGCCACCCTGACGGGCGCGCAGATCGCCGAGCACGAGCTCAGCGGCCCGATCCCGTTCTTCATCGATCCCGCCGTCTTCGGTGGCAAGACCCGCGAGAACTTCCCCCTCGTCATCGACAGGGTCCTGATGGCAGGACAGCCCGTCGCGGCTGTCGTCGCCGAGACGGCCAGTGATGCCGAAGCCGCGCTCGAGCTGATCACGGTCGACTACGAGGTGCTCGACCCGATCCTCGAGCCCGACGAGGCGCTCGCGGACGGCGCCACCGTCCTCAACGACGGCTGGGACGACAACATCGTGATCACGCTCCCCTTCGTCGAGGGCGACGCCGAGGCGGCGCTTGCCGAGGCCGAACACGTGATCGAGGACACCTTCTATATCCATCGCCACTCGACCCAGCCGATCGAGCCGCGCGGCAACATGGCGCACTGGGAGACCGACGGCACGCTGACCTTCTACGGGTCGATCCAGAACCCGCATCCGCTCCGGCTTCACCTCTCGCAAGCGCTGGGAATCTCCGAGAGCGAGATCCACGTGATCGCCCCGTTCGTCGGCGGCGGCCTCGGCTTGAAGATGCACGGACACCCCGAAGAGGCGCTCGTCTGCATCCTCGCCAAGCTGGTCGGGCGCCCGGTCAAGTGGCTCGAGGACCGACGCGAGACGCTGCTGATCGGCGGCCTCGAGCAGAAGCACACGTTCAAGGTCGGCTTCACGAGCGACGGCACGATCACGGCACTACACAACCGAATCGTCGCCAACATCGGCATGCTCGGCTCCGCACCCGGCTGGGGCATGGCGTTCCTATCGGCGCTCGGCTTCCCCTCGGGCTACAAGGTGCCCGTCACCGACGTCTCGGTCGATGTCGTGACGACCAACAAGGGCATCTGGAACGCGACCCGCGGCTACGGCAAGCAGGGCACGAACATCGTCATGGAGCGCATGGTCGATCTGATCTCGCGCCAGCTCGACCTCGATCGCATCGACGTTCGGCGCAAGAACATGCTCACCAGTGACCAGTTCCCCTACGCGACCAACTCGGGCCTCAACATCGACTCGGGTGACTACCACGCCGCGCTCGACAAGCTCGAGGAGCTCATTGACTACGAGGGAACCAAGAAGGAGCAAGCCAAGCTCCTGAAGGAAGGGCGCTACCTCGGCATCGGCATCACGTTCGAGCTGACGCCCGAAGCCGCTGATATCCCCGGGACGATCGTCGGCGGCTTCGACTCGGCCCAGGTGAAGATGGATCCCTCGGGCAACGTGACCGTGCTCAGCGGCACAACGACTCCCGGTTCCGGGAACGACACCGGCCTCGCGCAGATCGTCGCGGACGAGGTCGGCGTCTCGCTCGACAAGATCACCGTCATCCAGGGCGATACCGAGACGTGCCCCTATGGCTTCGGCAACTACTCGGGCCGGAGCATCGTCTCGGGCGGCAACTCCGCCGTGCTCGCAGGGCGCGATATCGGCGACAAGATCCGCGAGGGCGCCGCGCTTCTGCTCGAGGCCGGCGGCGAGGACATCGAGCTTGCCGGCAACATGGCCAGCGTCGCAGGCGCGCCCGACAAGGCGATACCGATCGCGAATGTGGCCGAGACGATCTACACGCTCAACTTCGCGGTTCCGGGGATTCCCGAGCCTCCGCTCGAGTCGACGCGCGTATACAAGCCAGATAACATTCGCCACACGCCCGACGAGAAGGGCCGCATCCAGCCCTATCCCACCTACTCCTACGCGATGCATGCCGTCGTGGTCGAGGTCGACGCCGAGACCGGCGTCGTCGACGTCAAGAAGGTCGGCATCGTCCACGACTGCGGGACGATGATCAACCCGCTCTTCATCGAAGGTCAGATGGCCGGCGCCGTCGCCATGGGCATCGGCAACGGGATGTCGGAAGAGCTCTGCTACGACGAGGACGGCAGGCCGCTCTCGACGCGGCTCAAGGCGTATCTGATGCCACGGGCAGGCGATTTGCCGCCGATCGAGCTCGTCCACCAGGTCACGCCGAGCCCGTTCACGCTGCTCGGCACGAAGGGCGCCGGCGAGGCCGGCGTTGGCGGGGGAATGTCGGTGATCTGCAACGCCGTCGACGACGCTCTGGCGCCGCTCGGCGTGACGATTCGCGAGCTCCCGGTGAACCCACCCAACGTGCTCAAAGCGATCAACGAGGCTGCCTCGAACGGAGGGCAGGGCTGATGATCAAGCGACGTTTCTCCTACCAGGCTCCGAGCAGCATCGACGAGGCGATTGGTGCGCTCGCCGAGGCCGGCTCGGACGCCGAGATTGTTGGCGGCGGCACCTGGGTCGTGCCCGAGATGACGCACGGCGATCGCAATCCGGGCGTCGTCATCGACCTACGAAGCGCGGGCCTTGCCGGCGTCTCGGAGTCGAACGGAGGCCTCTCGGTCGGTGCGATGACCACGTACGCCGAGCTGGCCGACTCGAAGCTCGTCCAGGAGCGAGCGGGCGGACTCGCGGCCATGGCTGCGGGCATTACCGGCGGCGCCCAGGTCCGATACCAGGGAACGATCGGCGGATCAGCCTGCTACGCGACGCCGTCGTCCGACGCGCCCGGCGCGCTGGTCGGTCTCGGCGCGACGCTGCAGCTGCGATCGGGCTCCGGCACACGCGAGGTCGACGCGGCCGATTTCTTCAAGCGCGCGCGTGAGGGCGATCTGCAGGCCGGCGAAGTGCTCGAGGCGATCGCGATCCCGGCGCCACCCGAGAACGCGCGCTTCGGCCACTACAAGCTGAAGCTCGTCGAGTCGAGCTGGCCGATCGCGACCGCGACATGCATCATCGGTGTCGACGGAAGCGGCTCGGTGAGCTCGGCGCGACTCGCGGTCGGCGGTGTCAACACGACCCCCTACCTGGTTGACGTCTCAGGACTCGTCGGCAGCGCGCTCGACGACGAGGCAGCCGCCTCGGTCGTCGAGACGACGCGCGCAGGCGCGACCGATCCCTACAGCGACGTCCTCGCGAGCGGTGAGTACCGCCAGCAGGTCTCGGGCGTCGTCGCCAAGCGAGCGCTGCTCGCGGCGGCGGGCTAGGAGAGGAAGATGAGCGACACGATCACACTCAACGTCACCGTCAACGGCGAGGCGCGCTCGGTCGACGTCGACCCGCGGCGCCTGCTCGTCGAGGCGATTCGCGAGGAGCTCGACCTTCCCGGAACCCACATCGGCTGCCTTACCGGCGACTGCGGCGCCTGCACGATCGAGCGCGACGGCAAGATCACCAAGTCCTGCCTCGTGCTCGCGGCGAGCGCCGAGGGCTCTGAGATCACGACCATCGAGGGCCTCTCCGATAACGGCGAGCTGGCGCCTTTGCAGCAGGCGTTCTGGGACGAGTACGGCTTCCAGTGCGGCTACTGCCTGCCCGGGATGCTGTTCGCGGCCAAGGATCTGCTCGAGCAGAACGCGAAGCCGAACGAGGACGAGATCCGTCATGCGATCAATGGCAACCTTTGCCGCTGTACGGGTTACGACACCATCGTGAAGTCGATCGCCGAGGCTGCCAACAGGATCGGCTAGACGGCGCTGCGACGCCCCGGTATCGAATCCGGCCAAACAGGAGGACGAGCGATGAGCACGACCGAGACGATCGTCGGTGCCGTCACGGAGATCGTCGGCGACGAGAACGTCGTTACGGACGAGAGCGGGCGGGAGTTCTTCTCGGCCGACATCAGCTTCGAGCACAACGAGCTCGCTGCCCTTGTCGCGCAGCCCGGCTCGACCGAGGAGCTCGCGGCGATCGTCGAGCGTGCCAACGCCGACGGGTTCGCCGTCCTCGCCCGGGGCGGCGGCATGTCGTACACCCAGGGCTACACGCCCTCGACCGACAAGACGGTGCTCGTCGACATGCGCCGGATGAACGCGATCCGCGAGGTCAACACCGAGGACATGTACGTCGTCGTCGAGTGCGGCTGCACCTGGGAGCGGCTATACCAGGAGCTCGCCAAGCAGGGCGTCCGCACTCCCTACTACGGCCCGCTCTCTGGGCGCTTCGCCACGGTCGGCGGCGCGACCTCGCAGAACAGCATGTTCTGGGGCAGCGGCGCACATTCGACCGTCGCCGACTGCGTGCTCGGTCTCGAGGTCGTCCTCAGCGGCGGCCGGGTGTTGCACACGGGCTCGTGGGCACGCGCGAACTGCAACCCGTTTCTGCGTCACAACGGTCCCGACCTGACCGGGATCTTCACCGGCGACACCGGGGCGTATGGGCTGAAGGCCGCGGCGTCGATTCGGCTCATGAAGGCACCAGAGGTCTCACTCGGCGCCTCGTTCGCCGTCAAGGACTTCGCGACCTCGACGGCCGCGATCGCCGAGCTCGCCGGCTACGGCGTCGCGGCGGAGATCTACGGCATCGATCCCTTCTACACCGACGTGCTCGTGCGCGCTGGGCTCGAGTTTCTTGCCGAGACGCCCTGGTCGATCCACTTCTGCGTCGACGCGGTCGACGAGTCGATCGCCCAGGCGGGCCTCGACTTCCTCAAGGGGATCGCCGCCAAGCACGGCACCGAGATCGACAACGCGACGGTCGGCGTCTTCAAGTCAGACCCGTTCGGCGCGGCGCAGTCGATCCTGCTCGGCCCCGAAGGAGAGCTCTGGCTGCCGATCCACGCGTTCCTGCCGTTCTCGCGCTCGCAGGAGGCGGCGAAGATGATCGAGGACTGGTTCGAGGACCTCGCGCCCCGCCTCGAGGAGCACAACATCAAGACCTCGCTCCTGACGGCAGCGTCCGGCAAGGACTTCCTCTTCGAGCCGAGTTTCTACTGGTTCGACGAGCTGGGCGAGTTCCGCCTCGACAAGATCTCGCCCGAGGCGGCCGAGGCGTGGAAGTCGATCCCCGCCGACCCCGAGACCCGCTCAGTCGTCCTCGACCTGCGCCGCCAGATGGCGAAGAAGGTCGACGATCTCGGCTGCTGTCACATCCAGGTCGGCAAGTACTACGAGTACGAGTCGCTGATGGAGCGCGAGACGTGGAAGCTCACGCAGGGGATCAAGCAGCTCGTCGACCCCGACCGGCTCATGAACCCGGGCTCGCTCGGGCTCTGACCCGCCGCCTAAGGCATCGAGGATAGATCGATGAAGTTCGGTCTCATGTTCGCGTTCCAGCGCCCGCCCGACGCGCCGATCACCTCGGCAGAGCCCTACCAGGACATGCTTCGCTGCCTTCCCAGGGCGGAAGAGCTCGGATACGAGTCGGTCTTCTGCATCGAGCATCACGTGCAGCCCGACGACCTCTGCCCGTCGCCACTTCTCGCGATGTCGGCGGCCGCGGCCGTGACCGAGCGCATGCGGATCGGGACGGGGGTATTGCTCGTGCCGATGTATGCGCCCGCCAAGCTGGCCGAGGACGTTGCCGTTCTGGACAACATCTCGGAGGGCCGCTTCGTGTTTGGCGTTGCGCCGGGCTACGTCAGCGAGGAGTTCGCGCTCCATGGCGTGCCGCGCAACGAGCGCCAGCGTCGCTTTGAGGAGGCGCTCGACCTCATGCAGCTCGCGTGGACGGGTGAGCCGTTCACGTTCGAGGGAAAGTTCTACCGCGTCGAGCCCGAGACATTCATCTCACCGAAGCCCGTGCAGGATCCCCACCCGCCAATCTGGTATGGCGTCTCAGGACCACAGTCGTTGCGAAACGCCGCGCGCCGAGGCGCCGCCCTGATCACGAGCCCGCGCCACGGCATCGCCGAGCTCGAGGAGCACCTCTCGATCTACGAGGACGAGGCGGCGCAGGTCGGCTACGAGATCACCGAGCGCCCGATGATGCGTGAGCTATTCATCGCCGAGACACAGGAGAAGGCCGAGGAGCTGGCGGCGCCGGCCGTCAACTACCTCTTTCGCGAGCTCTATGGCGCGCGGTCGGCCCAGGGCGAGCGCGAGCTTCGTGACGACGAAGGACAGATCGTCGAGGACAAATCAGACGTCGACTTCGCCAAGTTCAAGGGTCGATACATCATCGGCGACCCTGACTACGCGATCGCCGAGCTCGAGCGCTACCGCGACGCGCTCGGCGTGACCGAGATGATCGGGTGGACCCACCTGCCGGGGATCCAGGGGGACGTTGCGATGCGCTCGGTCGAGCTGTTCGCGCGGGAAGTCATGCCGGCGTTCGCGTAGCGGGCCCGCCCGCGGGCTTCCAAATCTGTCCCTCGAGATTGCGAACGCGCGGTAGCGCTGCGAGCTCCGCTGCGTGCTCGCTCATAGTCACGGCTGACACGAGCGCATCGAATGCGTCGTCGCTGTCGATTGCTCGATCAAGGAACCTCCCGGGAACGCGCTCGCCGAACGCGCGCTCGACGAGGTAGGTGCGGCGAGCGTCACGACTCGACTTGTTCACGCTTCCGCTCAGAAACCGTGGGTAGATCTCGACGACCAGCGGGAGCTCGGACGCCGTGAACGGCCAGACGCCGAAGCCGGCATCGTGCAGGCGGGCGAGGTGGGGCATACCGCGGATCGACCCTGTACCGACCGCGCCCGCTCCACCGATCTGAAACACCGACTTCGGCCGGTGTCCACTCGCCCCGGCTCGGTCGGTTCGGCGCCATGGTGAGCGCGATCCGATGTCGGGCCGACGCTTGCCCGGCCGTCCCCAGAAGGGCGCGTCGCAGGCGCCGAGCCACGCCTCGCCGTCCTCGGCAACGCGCCTCCACAACGCGGGCCCATCGTGCACGCAGAGCTGCTCGCAGAACCACTGCGGAAAGGAGAATGCAAAGTCGAGCCCGACAACAAGCTCGCGGCACTGCTCCAGCTGGCCGACGAGGAGCTCGACGACCTCGTCCCGGTCGAGGCCGGCTACGAGCTCGACGACCGATCCGTTCTCGACATGCGCGCGCCAGATCTTGCGGCGGGCGCCGTGTCGCGCTCCGGACCAGTCGACAGCGATGACGTGCATCGGTAACGCCTAGCGGCGCGCGCGGTTAGACGACGGCCGCGGCGCGGGTCCCGAGCGTGCAGCCGGCCCCCTCGACCGCGTCACGGATCGCGCTCGCGATCTCGGCCGCGTTCGGGCCGTCGCCGTGCACACAGATGCTCTCGGCCTCGATCGGGATCTCGACGCCGTCATGCGAGACGACATGGCCGTCGTCGAGGAAGCGGCTCACCATCTCGGCCGCGGCGGCCGGGTCAGTGTGGTGCTTGCTGCGCTGCAGGACGAGATTGGCCTCGTCGTCGTAGCCCAGATCCGGATAGATCTCACCCACGACATCGAGGCCTTTGGCGGCGGCGGCGCGACAGAAAGCGGCCCGCTCGAGCGGCGCCGGAAAGTAGGAGAGTGGCGAGCCGAGGTCGACCAGCGCGCTGGCGGCTGCCTCGCCGAGCTCCTCGCTGTCACGAAGCATCGCGTAGAGCGCACCATGCGGCTTCACGTGGTGCAGCGTCATTCCCTTGACGGCCAGCGAGGCCTGGAGGGCACCGACCTGGTAGACGACGTATCCGTACATGTCCTCGCCGCTGATGCTCATGACGCGGCGGCCGAAGCCGAGCAGATCGGGCAGCCCGGGGTGAGCGCCGACCGCGACGTCGTTTTCCTTGGCGATCTGCACTGTCTGCAGCATGGTCGTGGGGTCGCTCGCGTGAAAGCCGCAGGCAACGTTGGCCGACGTGAGGAGTGGAATGAGCACCTCGTCGTTCCCCATCGGCCAGTTGCCGAAGCTCTCGCCGAGGTCGGCGTTGATATCGATCGCGCGCACGCGGAGCCTCCTTTTCGTCGCTTGGCCGTGCACGGTAGTGGTTTGACAGCCGCTACTGCGGCCGGGAATCCTCTACGGGCCCGCGCGCGCGCCGGCGGGCCGACGAGAAGCCATATCGAGAGCGAGAGGTACCCCGTGCACTTTCTCCTACATGCAAAGATTAAGAAGCCCCGCGATGTCTCGAACCAGGAGTTCTTCGGCGCCTGGCAGCG
Organism: Gaiellaceae bacterium; assembly: GCA_965223695.1. Taxonomy (GTDB): domain Bacteria; phylum Actinomycetota; class Thermoleophilia; order Gaiellales; family Gaiellaceae; genus JAUVPB01. Next base: position 159,210 of record CBDCXJ010000051.1, read on the forward strand.
AGAGGCGAGCGCGAGCCGCGACCTCGCTGCACAGGGAGTGCCCATCTTCAAGGTGGCCGGCAAGTACGAGGTCGTCCTGATCATCGAGGTCGGGTCAGCGACCGAGCTCGACGAGGCCATCCACGCCCTGCCGATCTGGCAGGAGGGCTACCAGGACATGGTCAGGATTGAGGCGACTGCGCTTCGCCCATACACGGAGTGGGCAGACCACCTCGACAAGCTTGCGGCTGGCTAACCGGCGGCGTCCACGGCGGCCGCAGGCGCGCGCGCGTGATCTACAGCAGCTCGAGAGACACGAAGTTCGTGTGGAACGTCGAGTTGCCGCCCATGTCGGCGGGCTCGTCGGGCGTGGTCGCGTTCGCGTTCGCGCCCCAGCGCACCATCTCGCTGGTGACGACTCCGGTCCGCGTGTCGGTCGAGACGCGCGCGACGAGCTCGACCGAGCCGCGCTCGTTCCACGCGCGCACCCAGTCGCCGTCTCGAATATCGCGCGCATCGGCGTCGTCGGGGTGAACGTCGAGCCACGGGGTCTCGAGCGAAGCGCGCTTGCGCTCGTGGTTGAAGACCTGGCTGCCCTGTAGGTGCTTGCTCTTTGGCGTCAGGAAGCGGAGCGCGTGCTCTGAGCGCGGCGCGGGTGTCCACGACGGCGTGAACAGCTCGAGCTTGCCACTGGGAGTGGGGAAGACGCCGTCGTCGAAGCTCGTCCGTGTGGGATCGCCGACCCGGACCGGGCCCTCGCACAACGCGTCGTAGTCGAGCCCGGTTCCGTCGAGGGCGGCGCGAATCACGTCCTCTTCGGACTCGTGGAAACACGGGTCGTCGAAGCCCATGGCGAGGGCGATGTCGCGCAATGCCTTGAAGTTCGAGCCGGACTCACCGAGCGGCTCGATCGCCGCGTTGTTTATCTGCGCGTGGTCGTGCCAGTAAGAGCGGTGCAGATCGATCGCCTCGGCATAGGAGCAGGCCGGGAGCACCACATTTGCGCGCTCGGCCGTGTCGGTGACGAACATGTCGTGCACGACCACGAACAGGTCGTCGCGCGCGAGTCCCTGCTGCACGAGCGTCTGGTTCGGGGAGGTTGCGGCCGGGTTCGAGTTGAACACGTACAGCGCCCTGATCTCATCACTCTCGGTCAGGTCCCGACCGAGCCTGACCATGTTGTGCATGACGGGCGCGTCGTCTCGGAGCTCGCCATGCGAGATGTCGGCCCAGCCCCAGTCGAAGTTGGCGTAGAGCACGCCGGCGGCGGCGGTCCCGACCTGTCCGCTCAGCGCACCGAGCATTGCGATCGTGGCGATCATCTCGCCGCCGTTCGTGTTGCGCTGCAGGCCGACGCCGAGGTGGATCAGGCCAGGGCGGTGGGTGTGGTACAGCGTCGCGAGCTCGCGGATCTGCTCGGCGGGCACATCGGTGATTCCCGCGGCCTCGTCGAGAGAGAGCGCCATCACCGCGTCGCGGAGCGCCTCGTACCCCACCGTCCGCTCATCGATGAACGCGCGGTCGATCCAGTCGTTCTCGATCAGGACCCGCATCAGGCCCATGGCGAGCGCCGAGTCGGTACCGGGCCGCGGCGCGATGTGTAGGTCGGCGGCCGCGGCCGACTCGGAGCGTCGCGGGTCGATGACGACCGTCGGCTTGACGTCCTTGAGCATCACGTGGCCGTGCACGTTCGTGGCCATCGGGTTCTTGCCCCAGGCGATGTAGAGCTTCGTCTTGTCGAGGTGCTCCGGCTCGGTGCCGCGGATCTGGCCGAACGTTCGAATCACGGCCTCGACCCCCGCCATCGCACAGATCTCCGTCCCAACGCGGGCGGTGCCCATGCGGTTCCAGAGGCGGTCGGCGTAGCGGGTCGCCACCACGCCCATGTGCGCGAGGTAGTTGTACGGGAGGATCGAGTGCCCGCCGTGCTCGTTGATGATCTCGTTGAAGCGGCGCGCTATCTGCGCCACCGCCTCGTCCCAGCTCGTCTCGCGAAAAGCATCCCGCTTCGACTCGCGCACGAGTGGCGTGAGCAGCCGGTCCGGGTGGTGGACGAGCTCCTCGTAGTGCTGGAAGCGACCGCAGAGCCACCCGTCGGTGATCGGATGCTTCGGGTCGCCGGCGACCGTGGTGACCCGGCCGTCCTCGACGGTCGTGAGCATCCCGCACGTATCCGGGCAGTCCTTGGGACAGACGGACTTGACGATCGTGGCCATGCGATCCTCCTCGGGCCGGTGTTCGCGGGCTACGTACCTGCAGGCTACGCGCCCGCAGCTGCAGGCCGCGCGCCGTCTACTGCGTGGCCGCCACGACCGCCGCCCCGGCCACGATCAGCAACCCGGCGAGCACGAGCCGTCGCGTCACGGCCTCGACCTCGCGGAGGAAGATCACCGAGAGCACCACCGTCCAGAGAACGTAGGTGCCGCTGATCGGCCCGACAACGGTGACCTTGCCACGCGCGAACGCCTCGAGCAGCGTCACGTACGAGAGCCCGAAGGCAACACTTGCAACGAGGAAGGGCGGAACGGCCCGCACGGTCTGCCGCAGCAGCGGCTGTCCGCGACGCGTCAAGAGCAGGTAGACGAGAGCGACGAGGGTGCCGCCCAGCAGCGTCGTCGCAGCGCCCGATATCGCCGGGATCTCGCGATCGGTCGTGAGCCAGCGCGTGAGATTGTCACGGCCGGCGAAGAGGGTCATGCTCGAGAGAGCCCAGGCGAGCCCGATCGCGCGGTAGCCCTCGGGCTTGATCGGGTCGTAGGCGAGCACGATCGCGCCGCCGACGACGAGCACCGTCCCGATCGCGAGCGCCGAGCGAAGTGGCTCGTCGAGAAAGATGACCGCTCCGATCGACGAGGCCAGCGGCAGGCCACCGTAGATCGTCATCGAGCGCGACGCGCCCACGTCACGCAGGGCAAACAGGAACATCAACTGCGTGATCCCCGGGGCAATCGCGCCGAGCGCGAGGAACGGCCAAATGTCCGACCAGGCGAGATCGTCGAGCTGACCCGCCGCGGCTGTTGCCAGGAACGCGACAAGAAAGCCGACGAGCAGGTTCTGGAACGCGCCCATCTCGGGGTCGGGGAGTCGATCGAGGCCCCAGCGCATGCCGACTGCGAGGATCCCGAAGAAGAACCCCGTCGCGAGCGCCAGAAGGATTGCGTCAGCCACGCGCGGACATCAATCTCTTTGGGGTTCGAGCGTGTGCCCGCAGTCGGCTAGCCGACCGGGATTGCCTCGCCGAACAGCTCGAGCGCGGCCGCGAAGCACTTCGACTGGTCCGGCTCCTTGTAGACGTCGTATGCGTCACAGTCGATCAGCACGAGGCTCTTCGGCTCGCGGGCGAGCTTGTACGCGTCCTGGATGTGCTCGAGCACGTGGATGACGTCTCGCCCTCGTGTCGTGACGATGCGGACCGGCCTGGGCGCGATCTGGTGGATGACGCTCGAGGGGTCGAACTCGATCACCTTCTCGACAGACTCGAGTGTGATCTCGGTAGCGCCGACGAGCAGTGGCTCACCGGCTTGCTCGGCGTAGCCCTCGAAGAACGCGATCGTGCCCTCGTCGATCGGGATGATGCCGTCGTCGCCCGCGCGCGATGTCGGCGAGACGTACGAGCTCGGGTTGCCGGCGTAGCGGCGGATGCGATCCTGCTCGAGCCGCACGAGCATGTCATCCCACTGTGCGCTCGTCAGGATCTCTTGCATCCAGCGCCGGCCGTTTACGACCGGTACCTCGGCCACCACGGCTTTCACGCGCCGATCGACGGCCGCTGTCCAGATCACAACAGCGCCGCCGAAGCTCGCCCCCCAGATGCCGACGGCGTCCGCGTCGACGTCGGGGCGCGTCTGCAGGTAGCTCACCGCGTTGCGGAAGTCCTCGACCTGGCAGAGCGGAAAGAGTTGACCGCGTGGCTCGCCGCCACTCTCGCCGAACGTGCGGTAGTCGATCGACAGCGTCACGTATCCGGCGCGGCTGAAGTACTCGCCGGCCGCGACGAGCGAGTCCTTCAGGACGCTGAAGCCATGTCCGACGACGATCGCGGGGCGTCGTGCTCCGTCGCCCAGGTCGCCCGGGACCCAGAGATCGCCCGCGACCTCCGTGCCGTCGCTGAGGAATGTGACCGGTTCACGAGCTGCGTCGCTCACGGCGGGCTGAGCTTACTCCTCGGGCTCTTCATGCCTCGATCCTCTCGTCCCGGTAGCGCTCCTTCAACTCCCGGCGCAGCACTTTCCCATAAGCATTCTTCGGCAGGTCGTCGACGATCTCGACGCGCTTGGGCTTCTTGAAGCTCGCCAGCTGCCCCTTACAGAACTCGATCAGCTCGGCCTCGGTCGGGCCCGCCCCGGCCGCCGGAACGACGCAGGCGAACACGCTCTCCCCCCAGACCGTGTCCGGAACGCCGAAGACGACCGCCTCGCGCACGCCCTCGTGCTCGATCAGCGCCTCCTCCACCTCGCGCGGGTAGATGTTCGTCCCACCCGAGATGATCATGTCGTTCTTGCGGTCGAGCAGATAGAGGCGACCCTGCTCGTCCATCCGGCCGATGTCGCCCGTGTGGAGCCAGCCGCCGCGCAGCGACTTCGCCGTCGCCTCGGGGTTGTTCCAGTAGCCCTTCATGACGACGTCTCCGCTCACGGAGACCTCGCCCTCTTCGCCGACCGCGACCTCGTTCGCATCGTCGTCGACGAGTCGGATCTCGACGTCGGTTCGCGCGATGCCGGTCGAGGCGAGCACCTCCGGGTCGTCGATGTCGTGATCCTCTGCGCGCAGGTAAGAGATCGTCATCGGTGACTCTCCCTGTCCGTAGATCTGGATGAAGACCTTGCCGAACCGCGCCAGCGCCTCGCGCAGGATGTCGACGTGCATCGGACCGCCCCCGTAGATCACCGAGCGCAGCGAGCTGGTGTCGATGTTCGCGGGCGCGTCGAGCAGCATCACGATCATCGTCGGTGCCATGAATGCGATCGACGTGACCTTCTCGTCCTCGACCATCTGCAGCATCTCGGCCGCGTCGAAGCTGGCGTGGTGGTAGATGATGTTGTCGCAGCCGCGTGCCAGCGTCGCGAGCGCGTAGAGGCCGCAGCCATGCGAGAGCGGTGCGGGGTGCAGCACGACGTCCTCGGGCTGGAAGCCGTAGACGTCCGAGAGCGTGTTCATCGTCATCGCGATCAGGTTGCGGTGGGTGAGCATCGCGCCCTTGGGGAAGCCGGTCGTGCCCGAGGTGTAGAAGAGCCACGCGAGGTCGTCGGGCGCGACGTCGGCGAGCGGAGTCGAGGGATCGCCCGAGGCCAGCGCCTCCGAGAACGGCGACCCTGGCCCCTCTCCGCCGACGTGCCAAAGGTGCTCGACGGGCGCTCCGCCGATTGCCTCGGCGATATCGCTGGCCTTCTCCGAGCCGTAGACCAGGCCGCTGCACTCGGCGTTTCCGAGGATGTAGGCCAGCTCGCTCGGATGCAGCTTCGCGTTGACCGGAACGGCACAGAGACCCGCCCGGAATGCCGCGAAGATCGTGATCAGGTATTCGGGGTTGTTGCGCATGAAGATCGCCAGCCGCTCGCCGGGCTCGAGGCCCGCGCTCGCGAGCGCGCCCGCGAGCCGCGCCACCCGCTCGTCGAGCTCGCCGTAGCTAAGGCGCTCGTCGCCGAAGCGAAGAGCGACACGATCGCGGTAGGCAACCGCCGCTTTCGAGAGAAACGCTGCGGTGTTCATTCGGCCCTTAGCGTCGCCGTGGCATCGGCGTCGACCTCGTACTGGGCGAGCTCCTCATCGATCACGGCGATCACGACCTTGTAAACGTCGCGGGCGCGCTCGATCGAAACGAGCTCGTTGCGCACATCGTCGAGCACCCAGTCGGGCGTCCGCTCGGCGGCAGCGCCGAAGCCGCCGCCTCCTCCTTGCCAGTACTCGAGAAGCGCCTCTTCCTCGACAGGAAAGTTCGCGCGCATGACACCGACGTTCTCCTCCTCGGGCGTTCCGGGTGCGTAGCCGAGGTGGTTCCCGAGCGGGGAGCCGCCGCCCGCGTACCCCCAGCCGGGAACGGTCTCGCGGTCGCCCTGCATGTTGATCCGCGCGTCGCCGTGGGTGACCCTGAACGGGGTTTCGATCCCGAAGCCGCCGCGGTGGCGACCCGCGCCCTCCGAGTCGGTCTTCAGTCGCCACGCTTCGAAGCGAACCGGGTTGTCGCGCTCGAGCGTCTCGGCCGGTTGCAGGCTGGTACCGGACGCAAGCGGCATCAGGCAGGTCACTGCGTCCCGCTTGCCGGGCCGTCCACCCCAGCCCCCGGCAAGCCACATGTACATGACGAACTCGTTGCCTCTACCGGGGCGCCCGTCATAGCCATGCACGCAGATGTTGACCATGTTCGTGGGGCAGGCCATCCCTCGCTCGGGGATGACCTGGATGAAGCAGCCGTGCACGCATGAGACGATCTTCTCGGCCGCGTTGGCGGCCACGCCGCTGACCGGCGAAGGGTGCTCTGCGCTGATTACGAGCCCGGTGGGCAGCTCGATGTCCATCGCGCGGTAGATCCCGTCGTTGTGCGGCACATGCGGGAAGAGCCCACGCGTCGCGCACATGACCCCGGACCAGACCGAGCTCGGCGTGGCGTTGATCGGGCCCCGCCCGGGCGGTCCGCTGCGCGAAAAGTCGAACGTTGCGTTGTCTCCCTGGATCGTGACGTCGAGCCCGACCGGGATGTGCGCGTCTGAGTCGCTGGCGGGATCGCGGTCGATGTAGTCGGTGAACGCGTATGTGCCGTCGGGAATCTTCGACCACTCGTTGCGCAACAGCCGCTCGGCCCAATCCATGAGCGCGTCCATCTCGCGGGAGATCAGATCGTGGCCGTATTTCTCGAGTAACCGCAGCATGCCCTGGCTGCCCGTCTTGCACGCCTCGATCATGCCGCGCAGATCGCCCTGGATCACCTCCGGGATGCGGACGTTGCGGAGGATGAGCCGCTCCACCTCGCGGTCCCAGACGCCCTCGCGGACGATGTGGATCGGCGTGATCATCATCGCCTCGGCGTAGCTCGACGTCGCCTCGGAGTTGAAGCTGCCCGGCACTGCGCCACCGACGTCCGGCCAGTGAGAGGCAGTGTGGACGAACGCGAGCAGCTCCCCTTCCCAGAAGACCGGCATCACGGCCGAGACGTCTTGCGCGTGCGTGCCGCCGATGAACGGATCGTTGTGCAGGAAGACATCGCCCTCGTCGATGTCGTCGGGCTCGATGTGGGCGAGGATTCCCTTGACGCGGTGCGTGACGGTGCCGCCGATCAGCGGGAGCCCTCCCTTTCCGCGCGAGAACACGTCGCCGATGGCTGTCGTCAGCGCGCAGGTATAGTCCTTGCCGACGCTCGTCACCGAGGAGAACGACACCTTCTCGACCATCACGCCCATCTCGTCGACGACGGTGGTGAACGCGTTCGAGAGCACTTCGAACGTGATCGGGTCGATCCCTTCCGGCACGACCGTCTCGACGGGCGCGGTGCCGCGCTCGCTCACGGCCGCACTCTGATGATCAAGTTCCGCAGCGAATCGACGTCGGCGCTTGCGTCGGGCGGGACTACCGTCGTCGCGTCGTACTGCTCGACGACCGCCGGGCCGGAGAACGCAGCGCCGGCAGCCAGGCGCTCGCGATCGTAGAACGTGGTCGGCGTCATGCCACCCGCCTCGCGGAAGTAGACGTCGAAAGTCCCGACCAGCGCGTCGTCGGCGTCGCCGGTCGGCTCCTCGGGAGCGAACGCCGGCTTCGTCGCGCTGCCCGTCGCCGCGACGCGCAGGCTCTTCGATTCGATCGGCAGCTCCCGAATGGCGTACTTGTACTCGACCTCGTAGTCGCGGTGGAACTGTGCTCCCGCCTCGCTGAGGACGTCGGCGGTGAATGGTGTCGAGGGCACGGGAATGCTCAGCGCACGAACCTGACCGATGTAGCGCATGTCGATCATCCGCTCGAGTGAGATCCGATCGGGCTCGAAGCCCTCGGAGCGCAGCAAGGTCTCGGCCTCGGCCTCCATCTCGGCGAAAAGACGCTCGGCTCTCGCGCAGTCGAGCTCGTCCTGCGCAACGATGAACGACCTCATGAAGTCGTGGCGCGCGTCGGCGAACAGGAGTCCGAGCGCCGAGGTCGCGCCAGGGCTCGGCGGCACGATGACGTCCGCGAGCTGCAGCTCGAGCGCCAGCTCGGCCGCGTGCATCGGTCCGGCACCGCCGAATGCAACGAGCCCGAACTCCCGCGGATCGAGGCCGCGCTTGACGGTCACGCGGTGGATCCCGTTGGCCATGTGCTCATTCGAGATCCGCAGGATTCCGTCCGCGGCTTCAAGAAGGTCGAGCCCAAGCGGCTCGGCGAATCGCGTCTCGATGCTCCGGCGAGCGAGCTCCGGGTCGAGCTCCATGCGTCCGCCGAGGAGCGCGCCCGGACGGAGCCGGCCGAGGACGAGGTTGGCTCCTGGCCGCCGCGGCCGTAGCACGCCGGACCTGGATCGGCGCCCGCGCTCTGCGGTCCCGTGTGCGGGACGCCCGCGTCGTCGATCCAGGCGATCGAGCCCCCGCCGGCGCCGATCGCGATCAGGTCGATGCTCGGAAACCCGATTGGCATGCCCCACTCGAGGTCGTGCTCGGTGCGAACGCCCGGCTCCCCGTCCTGAACTGTCGCGATGTCGGCACTCGTGCCGCCCATGTCGAGGCTGATCACGTTCGGCCGCCCGGCGGCGGTCGCGATCGCCGCCGCCGCGAGCACTCCCGCGGCTGGGCCGCTGGCCGCAGGTCGCACCGGCACGCGAACTGCGTGATCCGGCGTCATCGTCCCGCCGCCCGAGTGCATGATCATGAGCTTGCCGCCCGCGGCAGCCTCGCTCTCGCTGCCACCAGGGCCGCCGTCTTGTGGCCGCCCCGCGGCAGCGCCGGTGGCCGTCTGAAGTCGCTCGATGTAGCGAAGGAGAATCGGGCCGACGTACGCATTCGCGACCGTCGTCGACGTGCGCGGAAACTCCGGCGGCTCGGGAAGCACCTCTGATGACGCCGAGACGTACACGTCCGGCAACTCCTGCCGGAGCAGCTCGACGATCCGTGCCTCGTGATCGGCGTTGGCGTAGGAGTGCATGAGCGAGATGGCGACGGCCTCGACCTCACGCGCCCTGAGGATCCGTGCGGCGCCACGGACGCTTTCCTCGTCGAGCGGCACAACGACGGCTCCGCTCTGGTCGACACGCTCGCTCACCTCGAGCCGGTCGTAGCGTGGCACGAGTGGGGGAGGCGGATCCCAGAGCGTGTCGTACATCTCGTCGCGCGATCCGTCTCGGATCTCGATGATGTCGCGAAAGCCTTCCGTCGCGATCAGGCCCGTGCGTACGCCCGTACGCGTGATCAGCGCGTTCGTCGAGACAGTGGTGCCGTGATAAAGCAGGCGTGTGTCGCGCCCGTCGATCCCGGACTCGTCGAGCACCGCAACGACACCCTGCTCGAAGCTTGGCGGCGTCGAGGGCGCCTTCGCGACGCGGATCTCACCGGCGTCGTCGATGGCTACGAGGTCAGTGAACGTTCCGCCGGTATCGGTTCCGATCGTCCAGATGACTCATCCTCGCGTGTCGAGTGGGCCGCCGCGCTGGCCAGGTTAGGTCGGAAACGCGTCCTGCGTCAAACAGCGAGGCGCGTTAGAGTCCTGCTCTTGCACCGTCGCTCCAACGTGCGGTCACAAACTTTTCGAGGCTTGCAACGTCTGTTTCTATTGTGTATATGGCTCTCTCCGGGTCCCACCTGCCCGGACGTAGCCACGGCCGTTTCGGGTGGAGAGGATCAAGGAGGAAGACAGATGAGACACGTGGTCTCTAAGCGACCAAGGGCCCAGCGCCTTGCGCTCCTTTTCGCCCTGTTGTTCGCGCTTGGCGTCGTCGTCGCAGCCTGCGGCGGGGACGACAGCACGGCTGAGCCCGCGCCGGCAGCAGACCCGGCGCCGGCCGATCCTGATCCGGCACCCGCCGATCCAGACCCCGCACCGGCAGACCCGCCACCGGCCGCTGACCCGCCCGCAGAGGCAGCGAGCGGCGAGCCGATCATTATCGGCCGAGCCATAGCGCTCTCCGGAGGCATCAACATCTACGACGGTCCGATCAAAAACTTCTCGGAAGTCGCAGCCAAGCTGATCAACGAGCAGGGCGGTGTCCTCGGACGGCCGATCGAGTTCGTCGACTTCGACGAGGCGTCGGATCCGGCGCAAGCTGGAGCCGCGGCCCAGCAGGCCATCGAGGCCGGTGCGGAGATACTCATTCCGGCATGCGACTTCGATCATGCGCAGGGCGCGGCGCGCGTAGCTGCCGACGCGGGCATAGTGAGCATCCACTGCGCTGGTGGCGAGCTGGCCGGCTTCGAGGGTCTTGGCGCGCTGCATTTCAACGTCTACCCAGGCGGCACGGCAGAGGGCGCCTCGAACGCGTACCACGCCCTCGAGCAGGGCTGGACGACTGCGTTCCTGATCGAGGACATCTCGCTGGAGTACAGCAAGGCCCACTGCAGCTTCTTCGCTACCGCCTACGAGACCGGTGGCGGCACGATCATCGGGCGGGACACATTCCAGAACTCGGATCCATCGGTCGCTAACCAGGTGGCCGCGATGCAGCAGGCCGACCCCGACGTGGCCGTGGTCTGCTCGTACCTGCCTGGCGGCGCAGCGGTGATGAACCAGATCCGAGACGTGTCTGATGTCCCGATCGAGACCGGCATCGCCTTCGACGGCGACTTCTGGCTGGAAAGCGTCGGTGACATCAGCGACGTCTACGTCTCGACGGTCGGCGCGCCCATAAGTGAGGAGCCAAATCCGGTGCGCCAGGCGGCCTACGCGGCCTACGAGGAGCTCCATGGAGAGGCTGCGCCGCACGCTCTCTCGATTGAGGGCTACCAGATCATCGAGATCCTCGCGGAGGCGATCACGCGGGCCGGAACGACCGAAGGCGTGGCACTTGCCGCAGAGCTCGACAAGTTCACCGAGTTCGAGTCGCTCGGCGAGAAGTTCACCTACACGCCGACCTGCCACCGCACGTCGAGGCCGCTAACCATCGTGGGAATCCAGAACGGGATGCTCGAGTTCGACTCGATCCCCGAGGTCCCCGAGTTCCCACCATCTCCGTGCTAGGCGAGCAGCCCTAGTGACGAGCGCCGTAGCCGGCGCTACGCAGGCTTCAGGCGGGCCCCATGATGGGGCCCGCCTGGAGGCTCGCGGCCTCTCGATTACGTTCGGCGGTCTTGCGGCCGTCGACGACGTCGACCTCGAACTGGCCCAGGGTGAGATCCTGGGCCTGATCGGGCCGAACGGAGCAGGCAAGACCACCCTCGTCAACGGTCTGAGTGGATTTCAGGACCTCACCGCCGGCTCAGTCAGGCTCAACGGTGAGGACATCACGAACTGGCCTCCGCACCGACGGGCTCGCGCCGGGCTCACGCGGACGTTCCAGCAGGTGCGACTTTTCATGGAATTGAGCGCGCTGGACAACATCCAGGCCGCTGCCGTCGGGGTCGGTGAGCGATCGGCCTCGGCCCGGCGGGTGGCCTGGCGGCTGCTCCGTCTGTTCGACCTCGAGGGCAAGGAAGACGTGACTCCAAGCGCGCTGCCCTACGGCGATGAACGCCGCTTGAGCGTCGCACGCTCGCTGGCGTGCCGACCGGCGCTGCTCTTGATCGACGAGCCCGCCGCCGGTCTAAACGAGGCTGAAACCAGGATGCTGTCGGACGAGCTCGCCGCCCTGCCGGCGGAGTACGGGTGCGGGATGCTCGTGATCGAGCATGACATGAGCCTGATCATGTCGCTGTGCGAGCGGATTCAGGTGCTCAACTTCGGCCGGACTATCGCCGTCGGCACTCCTGCTGAAGTGCGTGCCAACCCGGACGTCATCGAGGCCTACCTCGGAACGGACGAGGAAGCGGCGGACGACACCTGATGCTACGCGTCGATGATCTCAAGGTCGATTACGGGTCGGTCAACGCTCTCGACGGCGTCTCGCTCGAAGTGGGCAACGGCGAGGCTGTCGGCGCGATCGGCCCGAACGGCGCCGGCAAGTCCACGCTGCTCGCAGCGATCACGGGCATGGTCAAGCCGAGCCGCGGAACAATCGAGTTCGAGGGCAAGTCGATTGTCGGCACGGCTCCCGAGGCACTGGTTGCACGGGGTATTTCGCTCGTTCCGGAAGGTCGGCGCATCTTCGGCCCGCTCAGCGTCGCAGAGAACCTGCAGCTCGGTGCGACCGTTGCCGACCGCGGTAGCGGGCGGGCGGCGCCGAGCGTGAACGACGTGCTCGACCGTTTTCCGGCCCTCAGACAATTGACTTCACGCCAGGCAGGGAGCCTGTCAGGCGGCGAGCAGCAGATGCTCGCGATCGCGCGTGCGCTGCTGTCGGGGCCACGGCTCTTGCTGCTCGACGAGCCCTCGCTCGGGCTCGCGCCCAAGATCGTCGACGACGTTTTTCGGCTCCTGCGCGACCTGCACGGCGAGGGAACGACCATCCTGCTGATCGAGCAAAACGCGCTGAAGACCGTCCGTTTCGCCGACCGCACCTACGTTCTCCGAACCGGAAACGTCGTGACGAGCGGAACTCGCGATGAGCTCGCTCAGCGCTTGGATTTCGTCGAGGAGTACCTGGGCGTATGACGCTCGACATGACCGTCTTCGTGATCTCCGGCAGCGAGGCTCTTCAAGCCGCGGTCAACGCGCTTCAGCTCGGGAGCCTGTTCGCGCTTTACGCACTGGGCGTCGCGCTGATCTTCGGGATCATGCGACTCATCAACTTCGCCCACGGCGAGTTCATCATGCTGGGCGCGCTTCTGCTCGTCTACATCAACGGCTGGCCGCTGGGCGTGCAGGTCCCGCTCGTCCTGATCGCGGTCGTCGGGGTTGCGCTCGTCGCCGAGCGCGTGGTGTTCCGGCCGCTGCGGTCGGTGAGTCCGGTGACGATGCTCGTTGCGTCGTTCGCGCTCGCCATCGCGCTGCAGAGCGTCGCACTGCTCATCGCTGGCGTGCGCCCGCGAGGAGCACAGATCGCGACCGCCTTCGACGGCTTCTGGACCGTCGGCTCCGTCGGCATCTCGAGGCTGAGCGTCGCGACCATCGCCATGACGGCGATCCTTCTGGTCGCGCTTACCGGGTTTCTGGCCCGGCACCGCGTCGGCGTGCAGATGCGGGCAGCCGCAGTCGACTTCAACATGGCGCGGCTCGTCGGCGTCAAGGCGAACACCGTCATCGGCATGGCCTTCGCGCTCTCGGGCTTCCTCGCCGGTATGGCGGCGCTGCTGCTCGTCGCGCAGACCGGCACCTTCGAGGTCACGATGGGCCTCAACCCCGTCCTCTTCGGCTTCATCGCGACCGTGCTCGGAGGCATGGGAAGTCTCGTGGGCGCGGCCCTGGGCGGATACATCCTCGGAGGTGCGAGCACGGCCCTCCAGATCGGCCTCCCGCTCGAGCTCAAGGGCTTCCGCGACGCATTCCTGTTCGGCGGTGTGCTGATCTTCATGGTGTTCCGGCCCGCCGGTCTTATCAAGGCCTTTTCAGAGCGGGCGCGGATCTGATGCCGTCGCTCCCGCGCATTATCGATCGCTTTCATCCGCTGTTCATCACGATGGCGCTCGCCGTCACTGTCCTTCAGGTCGCGACGCTCGGTCCGGGGTCGCTCGACACCATCACCACCGTTGTGACGATGAACATGCTGCTCGCGATCGGGATCTACGTGTTCTCCGGCACCTCCGGTGTCATCACGTTCGGGCAACTCGCATTCGCAGCTCTCGGCGGATACACGACGGGGCTTGTTCGAATGCCGGTCGACAAAAAGGAACAGCTCCTGCCAGAGCTCCCCGGATTTCTCCTGAATGCGCAACTATCGGAGTTCGAGGCGATTCTGCTCGCTGGTGGCATCGCGGCAGGGGCTGCGGCGCTTCTTGCGATACCGCTCATGCGACTCACCGGCCTCTCAGCCGGTCTAGCGAGCCTCTCATTGCTCTTCATCGCCCTCACGACCGCGCTTGCCTGGGATGAGGTCACGCGTGGCGCCCAGGGACTGTCGGCGATCCCACGAGGGATAACGCCGAACACGGCGCTCTTCTGGATGCTCGCGATGATGGGCCTCGTCTTCGTGTTCCAGATCACCCGTAACGGGTTACGGCTGATGGCCTCGCGGGAAGACGAGGTCGCCGCAAGGGCGGTCGGCGTGAACGTCGGTGTCGAGCGCGGCATCTCGTTCGTCATCAGCGGTTTCATCATGGGTGTGGGTGGCGGGCTCTACGCGATCTTCCTCGGTGCGATGAACCCGCGCTTTTTCTTCATCTCGCTGACGTTCCTGATCATCACGATGATGGTGATCGGCGGCTTCAACAGCATCGCAGGCGCCGTGGTCGGCGCAATCATCGTCTCTGTCGTTTCCGACGTTCTGCGTCGTGCCGAAACTGGTGATCTCTTCGGCATCGACTTCCCGTCTCGCATCGGTTTCCAGGATCTGATCCTGGCCATCCTTCTCTACTTGATGATCCTCGCAAGACCGGCCGGTTTCACCAAGGGGAAGGAGTTTGTAGTGGGACCTATTCACCGGTGGGCCCAGCGGCTCGAGCACCGTGCGCTCGTCGAGACCAAGCCAGACGAGGTCGCGCCGAAGTCGGGCGGCGGCGACGGCAGCTAGCCCGCGGAGCGGGCTAGCTGCTTGGGAGTTTCGCGCGCGGCGCGAAACTCCGAGCCGAGCTCGGGCCTATGCCTCGACGACGTAGCTCTGGTTCTTTGAGCTGGAAGGCGCGAACACAGCTTCTGCGTCGAAGGCTGCTGCGCGCGGGTACGCGCGTGGGCTCTGCGAGACGCCCAGGGCGCCGAGCGCCTCGGCGACCTTGAGGCCGACCATGCCTGGGCTGAGGACCGGCGCGGGCAGCGTCTCGGCGAGGTAGTCGGCGGCCATCTGCATGGTCGTCGAGCCGATCACGAACGTGTCGGCGCCGTCGTTCTCGATGGCGGCGCGGCTGACGCGCTCGAGCGCTTCCTCCATCTCGCGCTCCTTGCCCTCGAACAGGAGCACCGGGTCAGGGGCGACACCGATGTTGACGATCGAGGCGAGGCGTCGCCATACGCCCGCCTTCTGCGTGCCCGAGTAGAAGAAGTGGTTCCACTTGTCCTCCATCGCGATGATCGAGAAGCGCTTGCCCAGCAGCGCTGCCAGGTTCCAGCATGCCTCGCCCGGTGCTATCGCCGAGATCTCGAGGACGCTCTTCAGCGCGTCGATTCCCGAGTCGGTTGTCGAGTGGGTGAGCACCGCGTCGTAGCCCTCCGCCTCGGCGCGCAGGCCCTCCTCGAAGCACAGCAGCGCCATGATGAACGCGTCGTAGGCGTTGTCGGCCGAATCGGTCGAGTCGTGCAGCGAGTAGTAGCCGACGCTCGTGCCCGGCGCTCGCAGGCCGCCCTCGAGCTCGAGGGCGCGCAGCTCATGCTCGCTGAGGCCCTGGACGGGAACGATCACCTTCAGGCTGAACGCGCGGGCAGGGTCTGCGGGGCGCTCGAGCGTCGTGCCGCCCGCGCGGGTGCCAGCAGCACGCAAGCGCTGCCCGAGCAGCTCATCGAAGGAGGCGACGAGCGAGGGGTCGGACGGGTTGTAGCCGGGCGCGATCTCCGAGTGGGAGACGTCGAGGCTGACGAGGATCTCCGCCACCTTGAGCGCGGCGGCGGTCGCTGTGACGACGGTTGAGCCGGCGAGCTCGCGGAGCTCGGGCAGGCTCTCGGCCATCCAGCACTCGCCGATGATGATTGCGTGGCCGGCGTCGCCCGCGACGCTGTCGGAGGCGGCGGCGGCCAGTTCGCTAGTGGCGCCACTCTCGACGGGCCTGATCGACTGTGGGAACCGTGCGAGGCCGCCGCCGTCGGCCCACAGCTCTCCCAGCTGCCGCCGTCCGGCGAAGCCGGTCAGCAGCGTGTTCTTCTTGCCGATGAGGGCGGCGAGGTGCACCGCAGCCTGGCCACTCCCGACGACGGGAATGCGTAGGCGCGACCGAAGCGCGTCCACCCCGACATCGGCCACGTGGTCGACGCAGACGCCGTCGTATCCCTCTGCGGCGGCACCCACGCCCTCGGCCACGACGGCCGCCGCGAGCGCCATCTGCTCCGCCGCTGATTCGCCGTTGCTCACGCCCGCGTCGATGTGGACGACGTCCACCGTCGTTCCGCCGAAGAGGGTGGCGGCGATCGGCGCCCAGTCTCCCTCGTCAGGCCGACTCGGTGTGATCAGCTTGATGCGCACCGCGCCGCAGCCTAGATGGAACTGGCGTCTGGGCGCGCGTGCCGTTAACGTCGTGCCGTGCGTCTCGAAGGCAAAGTCGCGGTGGTCACCGGCGCCGGCATGGGTATGGGGCGTGAGATTGCGCTCCGATTTGCTGCAGAGGGCGCACGCGTGGCTGCGACCGATGTCGACCCGGCGCTCGCCGAGGACACCGCGGCGCAGATCGAGGGCGGACTGGGAGTCGAGCTCGACGTGACATCATCGCCGTCGGTGGCGGCAGGGCTCGATGCCGCTGTCGAGCACTTCGGCGGCATCGATGTTCTGGTCAACAACGCGGGCATCCTGATCCTCGGTGCCGCCCACGACCTGAGCGAAGAGGAATGGGACCGCCAGATCGACGTGAACCTGAAGGGCGTCTATCTGGTCTCGAAGGCGGTCTGGCCGCGGCTCGTCGAGCGCGGTGGCGGCGTGATCCTCAACACGGGCTCGATCTACGGGATCTGGGGGGCCTCCGACGACGCGGGCTACTGTGCGTCGAAGGCGGGCGTGGTCATGCTGACCAAGTGCATGGCGCTCGACGGCGCCAGAGACGGCATCCGCGTCAACTGCATCTGCCCGGGCTACATCAGGACGCCGATGCTCGACGCCTGGTTCGACGATCAACCCGACGCCAAGGAGGGCGAGCGGCTGCTCGAGAGCCTGACGCCGCTCGGCCGGCTCGGCGAGTCGGCCGACATCGCCTCTGGCATGGTCTACCTGGCCTCTGACGAGGCCGAGTGGGTGACGGGAAGCGTGCTGCCGATCGACGGCGGCGTGATCACCGGGATCTGGGGCGGCTGACGACCCGCCGACGAGGCTGGCAAACCGCGCCATGGCGACCGAGACCCTCGACTTCAACCCGTTCACGAGCCTTTCCGAGGACGATCCGTATCCGACCTACCGGCGGCTGCGCGAAGAGTTCCCCATCTACCACCACGAGCCCTCGGGCATGTGGGTGCTCTCACGGCACGAGGACATCACGGCTGTGCTGCGCGACTGGGAGTCGTTCTCGAATACGGGCGGCATCGACTTCGGCGGCTCGTCGAAGTTCTTTGGCCCCGGCGACATGCTCGACTCGGATCCGCCCATGCACGGTGTCTTGCGCAAGATCATCCAGCCGGCATTCACGCCGCGGAAGATCGCGGCGCTCGAGGAGCGGATCACGGGCTTCGTCGACCAGCTCGTGACGGCGATGCTCGAGCAGGATGGGGCCGACGTCATCAAGGACTTCTCTTCGCCGCTCGTTCTGCGCGTCGTCTGCAGCATGCTCGGAGTAGGCGACGATGCCGACCTCGAGGAGCTGCTCGAGTGGTCGCGCCTGATCCACCTGAGGGCGATCGGCGACAACCCCGTCCCCGAGGGCTCTTCCCGCGCCGGCGAGGACGCCAAGGCCTTCCTCGTCGAGCTGGTTCGCTCGGCGCCCGAGATCGACGATCCGGACGCGCTCGCCAAGCGCATCCGGGCGGCCGTCGACGAAGGCCTGATCGGTTGGGACGACGTGGCAGGCCTCGCGCTGCTGCTCTTCGTCGCCGGTTACGAGACCACCGTCAACGTGCTGGGGAATGTCTTCATCCTGCTCGCCGACGACACCGAGGAAAAGGCGCGGCTGCGTCAGCTCGACCAGGCCGGCCTGACCTCCGCCGTCGAGGAGTTCATTCGCTGGGAGTCGCCCACCGGCGCCGTCTCACGGATCGCGATGCGCGACGTCGACCTGCACGGCGGCGTGATCCCGAAAGGCTCGCGCGTCCTGCTCCTGATCGCGTCCGGCAACCGCGACGAGCGCGTCTTCGACGATCCTGAGCGCTTCGATCCGAGCCGCGACACGCGCAGGCACCTCGGCTTCAGTGACGGCATCCATCACTGTGTGGGTGCCACGCTCGCCCGGCTCGAGCTGCGGATTGCGCTCGAGCAGTCGCTCCATCGACTGCCCGACTGGGAGATCTGCGGGTCGATCGAGCGTGACCCGACGCACACGGTCCGTGGCCTCGCCAGCGTCCCCGTCGCCTGGCGCTAGGACGGTCCGTGGCCACCCGAATCGGAGTCGACGTTGGCGGGACCTTCACCGACCTGGTGTTCTATGACGACGTATCGGGCGAGGTCTTCGTCACGAAGACATCGACGACGCCCGAGGCGCCTGATCGGGGCGTCGTCACCGCGACGTCCGAGCTGACGGCCGAGCAGATCGGCGAGTGCCGCTACTTCCTGCATGGGACGACGGTCGGCATCAACGCGCTGCTCGAGCGCAAGGGCGCTGTCGTCGGGCTGCTCACGACCGAGGGATTCCGCGACGTGCTCGAGATACGCCGCGGTGACCGCGACGAGATCTACAACATCCTCTGGAAGCCGCCCGCGCCACTCGTGCCGCGCCGGTTGCGGTTGCCCGTGCGCGAGCGCGTGCTCTCTGACGGCAGCGTCGAGCGGGAGCTCGAGAGCCATAGCGTCGAGGCGGCGCTGGAGACGTTCGCAGAGGAGGGTGTCGAGGCCGTTGCGATCGTGTTCATGAACTCCTACGCGAACCCCCAGAACGAGCTCGCCGCCGAGAACGCGCTTCGTACAGCCGGTTTCGACGGGGACGTCTCGGTCTCGCACCGCGTCTCGGGTGAGTACCGCGAGTACGAGCGCTGCTCCACGGCGGTCATCGACGCGTACGTGCGTCCGCGCGTGTCGGGATATCTGGAGCGGCTCGAGGGCTCGCTCGGCGAGCTCGGCTTCGGCGGTGAGCTGCTGGTCACCCGCTCGGGCGGTGGCGCGATGACGTTCGAGGAGGCGCAGCTCCGCCCGTTCGAGACGATCATGTCCGGCCCGGTGGCCGGCGCAGTCGGCGCGGCCGAGCTCTGCCGCGAGCTCGGCATCGAGCAGGGCGTCACCGCGGACGTCGGCGGCACGAGCTTCGACACATGCCTGATCGTCGGTGGCGCCCCCCAGGTCAAGTACGAGGGGCGGGTCGAGAGCATGCCCCTCCAGACGCCGTGGGTCGACGTCCGCTCGATCGGCGCGGGCGGGGGCTCTATCGCCTACGTCGATGCGGGTGGGCTGCTGCGAGCCGGGCCCCGTAGCGCGGGCGCGCAGCCGGGCCCCGCTTGCTACGGGCGAGGGGGAACAGCCCCAGCCGCAACCGACGCCGCCGCGGTGCTTGGGATGCTGGCTCATGGGAAGCTTGCGGGCGGCGTCTCGCTCGACTTCGACGCGGCGCAGCGCGCGCTCGAGCCGCTGGCCGAGCAGCTCTCGCTCGGCGTCGACGAGCTCGCCTGCGGCATTCTCACGATCCTGACGAACTCGATGGCCGAAGCGATCCGCTCGGTCACCGTCGAGCAGGGCCAGGATCCTCGGTCTGCAATCTTGATCGCGTTCGGCGGTGCAGGCCCCGTGTTCGCGACGTTGCTCGCGACCGAGCTCGGCATGGAGCGCATCGTTGTGCCGAACTACGCCGGCAACTTCTCTGCCTGGGGCCTGCTCGGGCAGGATGTCGCACGCTCCGTCGCCCAGACCTCGATCGCGTTGCTCGACGGCGATGGTGTTGCGCAGACGAACGAGCTCCTCGGCGAACTCCGCGGCCGGCTCGACGAGCGCCGCACCGGGCACGCGGACGACGAGGAGATCCTCGAGCCCGCGCTCGACCTGCGCTACGTCGGGCAGGAGCACACGCTTACACTCAAGCCCGCCGCCACCAACGGTGCCGTCAGCGCCGCGCCGGCCGACGTCGAGCGGGCGTTCGAGGCCGAGTACGACCGCACCTTCGGCCACACGCTCGAGGAGCCCGTCGAGATCGTCGCGGCGCGCCTGACCACCCGCACGCCGCTGCCACGGAAGGCGCCGGAGCGGGTCGTCGCAGGCGCGTCGGGGGCTCCGCGAAGTGGAGCCCGGGACTCGGTACGGGCCCACTCGTTCACGCAGGACGGGCGGCTCGAGTTCTCGGTGGTCGAGCGCGCGACGCTCGCGCGGGGCGAAGCGCTCGCGGGCCCGGCGATCGTCGTCGAGGGCACGACGACGACATACGTCGACGCCGGCTTCGGCCTCGAGGTGCTCGACGCCGGAGCCCTTTCCCTCACCCGCACCGGAGGTGACTGAGGGGTGGCGAGCACTGAGGAGATAGTCCGCACCCGTCTCGAGCGCGGCAGCCGCGGCGCCTCCGATGCCGACCCGATCACCACCGAGGTCATCCGCCGCGGCCTCGAGGCCGCGGCCGACCAGATGCGGTTGGCGCTCCGGCGCACCGCCATGTCGATCCTGATTTACGAGATGACCGACTTCGCGGCGGCTCTCTACGACCGCAAGGTTCGCCTGCTCGCGCAGGGGCAAGCGACCCCGCTCTTCATGGGCACGCTCAGCTTCGCGATCGAGGCCTCGCTCGAGACGATCGGCGGCGAGGAGAACCTCGAGCCGGGCGACGTGATCATCAACACCTATGGCTACGAGATCGGCTCGCACCCTCAGGACGTGACGATCATCGCGCCGGGCTTCATCGACGACACGCTCGTCGGCTACGCCGCGATCAAGGCGCATCACCTCGACGTGGGCGCCAAGGAGATGTACTCGACCGACACGACCGACGTGTTCCAGGAGGGCATGATCCTCCCGAGCCTCAAGCTCTACCGCGGCGGTGTCCTCAACGACGAGGTCTACCGCACAGCGCTCGCCAACTCGCGGCTCCCCAAGATGCTCGGCGGTGACCTGAACGCACAGGTCGGAGCCGCGCGCACGGGTCTGGCGGGCCTCTATCGCGTGATCGAGCGCTACGGGCTCGAGCGCTTCGAGGAGTCGGTCGAGCGGATGTTCGATCACGGCGAGGCGATCGCTCGCCAGGTGCTTGAGTCGATCCCCGACGGCACCTACGTCGGCCACGGCGCGCTCGACTCCGACGGCATCACGCCCGAGCTCGTGCCGATCGAAGCCTCGATCGAGGTCTCAGGTGGCACGATCGTCGTCGACATGAGCGACTCCGTGGCGCAGCGGACGGGCTCTATCAACTGCCCGCTCCCGAGCACCGTCTCGGCCGTGCGCTGCGCCATGATGTCGCTGGTCGGCGGCGGCGATCAATCGGCCAACGAGGGCTACTTCCGCCCGATCGAGGTACTGACTCGCCCTGGCACGCTCTACCACCCGCTGCCGCCGGCGCCGATCTTCCAGTACTGGTGGGGTGCACAGGCGCTGATCGATGTGATCCACCGGGCCCTGGCCGACGCGATGCCCGAGGCCGTGCCGGCCGGGAACGGGGGCGATCTGCTGTTCATCCAGTTCTGGGGAACGACGCCTGAGGGCACGTTCTGGGGCGACGGCATGGACCACACGGTCGGCCACGGCGCCGACCACGGTGGCGACGCCACGGCCCCCTTCATGCACATCGCCGGGTCGGGCATAAGAAACACGCCGCAAGAGGTGTGGGAGGTGCGCCGACCGTTCGCCGTCGAGAAGTTCGAGTTCGTGCCCGACAGCGCGGGTGACGGTCGGCACCGAGGCGGGCCCGGCATCGACTACCACTACCGTGCCCTCGAGGACTGTTTCCTCACGCTGCCCTTCGAGCGCGTCAAGACCCCGCCCTGGGGCTTGCACGGCGGCGGCGACGGCCGCGCCAACGGCTTCCGGATCGTCTACCCGGACGGGCGCGCCGAGGAGCACAAGAAGGTCACGGGCCTGCACGTTCCGGCCGGGTCGATCTTGCAGGTGCGTGCGGGTGGTGGCGGCGGCTACGGGGCGCCGGCCGAGCGAGATCCAGATGCCGTGCACGCCGACGTACGCGAAGGCTACGTCACGGAGGACGCCGCGCGGAAGAGCTATCCGCACGCGTTCGAGGAAGGGAAAGGGTCATGAAGCTACCGACCGACCACCAGAGTCCGGAGTGCTTCAACATCTACGAGCTGAACTGGCAGCGCGTCGGCGCCCCTGCGGTACTCGCCGACATCGACGTGCGGCCGCTGAGTCGTCATCCCGACACCGACACGGCGAGCTTCATGTTCAAGCTGCCGCCCGGCTGGTCGGCCGACGTTGGTGGCAGCGAGGCGGCGATCGAGATCTTCGTGCTCGAGGGCGACCTATCGGCCGATGGCACCGAGGTCGGCCCAGCCGGCTTCATCGCGGTGCCGAAGGACCATGGGTCGGTGGCGCTGTCCACTCGTGACGGGGCGCAGGCCTATCTGTGGTGGAGTCCGGGCACGCGGCTCGAGGGCTGTTACGACGGCAAGCTTCAGGTGCGCAGGACCTGGGAGGAGGAGTGGATTCCGGGTGACATGGCCGGCCTCAAGAACGTGCGGATGTACAAGCCGCTACGCATGCCCGACCCCAGCACCGACACGACCCACGGCGGCCCTGGCGGGATCCTCCACATCATCGGCCACCACCCCGGCTTGCGCTGGCCCGACAAGGAAGTGCATACGACCTGCTGGGAAGAGGTCTTCTACATCCGCGGCGACAACCTGATGCCCGACCGTGGCCTGCTCGGGCCGGGCACCTATCTCGGCAATCCGCAGAACTACGTGCATGGCGTGATCATCAGCCAGACTGGCGTGCTCCAGATCCGCCACACCGGAGCACCGGTGGACCTCAAGCTCTTCGAGTACGCGGGCGGCAACCCACTGATCGAGCGCTACCTCCAGGGCGGGAGCTGGATCCATGACCCGCTGACCGAGCCGTGGTCGGAACGGCCCGAGGCGCCGTTCCTCGAGAAATTCGACTGAGGCTGGCTACCGGGCGCATGCAGCAGCGGCAGCGAAGCTGCCGCCAAGGCGGCCGAGTTGCGGCCGCCCGCGAACCTGCTGCCAAGGCGGCCGTCAGGCCGCCCGGCCGCCCGCTAGCGCAGCGTGTAGCCGCCGTCCACGACGAGCACCGTACCGATCGTCGAGCCGGCTTCGGGTGACGCCAGGTACGCAATCGCGGCTGCAATCTCGGCGGGGTCGACGAAGCGCTCGTGCACCTGCATCTCGAGCAAGGCGCGCCGCTCGCGCTCCGGGTCGGAGCCGCGCTCGAACCGACGCTCGAGCATCGGCGTCGTTGTCGGACCCGGGCACACGCAGTTGACTCGGATCCCCTCAGGCGCGTGGTCGATAGCCATTGCCCGCGTCAGATTGACGATCGCGCCCTTCGAGGCGCAGTAGGGCGCGCAGTTCGCGGCCGCAACCAGGCCTAGCTGCGACGCGACGTTGACGATCGCGCCTCCGCCTGCCTCGCGCAAATGCGGCAACGCCGCCTGCGCACAGAGGAAGAGGCCCCGCACGTTCACGTCGAAGATGCGGTCCCACTCCTCGAGCGGGACGTCGGCGACCGTGCCGCCACCGCTAACGCCTGCGCAGCACACGAGCACATCGAGGGCGCCAAGGCCCTCGACGGCCTCCGCGACGCCGCGGCGGGCGTCGTCGGGCTCCGAGACATCCGCGACGACGCGCACGTCGGCCGGCAGCTCCTCGGAGCGGAGCCTCTCCCCGTCGACATCGAGTGCGGCGACGAGGGCACCGTCGTCATGAAATCGGCTGACTGCTGCCGCGCCAAGCCCCGACGCGCCCCCGGTGACGAGTACCCGGCGCATGCTCATGCAGCGCTCGACCCTACTGGGCGGTCGTGCCGCCGTCGATCCGCAGGACCGCGCCATGCATGTAGCTGGCAGCCTCCGAAGCGAGGAAGACGGCGGCCGGCGCGATGTCGCCGACCTCGCCCCAGCGGCCGAGGGGGATCGTCGCCGAGAGCTCGTTGACGAAGTTGGGGTTGGCCGCTCGTAGCCCGGCGTTCATCGGGCTCGTGATCGCGCCCGGGGC
This sequence comes from Gaiellaceae bacterium, assembly GCA_965223695.1. Lineage (GTDB taxonomy): Bacteria > Actinomycetota > Thermoleophilia > Gaiellales > Gaiellaceae > JAUVPB01. The sequence continues at coordinate 183,192 of CBDCXJ010000051.1, forward strand.
GATGCAGTTCACGCGGATCCCGCGCGGTGCCAGCTCGACCGCGAGCGCCTTCGTCAGCACCTCGACGCCACCCTTCGTGGCGCAGTAGGCCGAGCACTCGGCGGCGCCGATCGTCCCCAGTTGCGACGAGACGAAGATGACCGAGCTGCCCTTGCCGAGGTGCCCGAGAGCGGTCTGTGTCAACAGGAAGGGTGCGCGCAAGTTCACGTGCCACTGCTCGTCGAGCTCGTTGACGGGCAGCTCGGCGAAGGCGCGTGGCCAGTAGAGGCCGGCCGAGTGCACGATGCAGTCGATGCCGCCGAGGGCCGCGAGCGTGCCTTCGACGATCTCGTTCGGCGCCGCGTCTTCGCGCAGGTCGGCGGCGACCGGCGCAGCTTCTCCGCCCGCCGCAGCGATGCGTTGCGCGATCACGGCGAGCCGCACTTCGTCGCGTCCGGTGAGTACGACCCGTGCGCCCGCGCCGGCCATCTCCTCAGCTATGGCCTCGCCGATGCCAGAGCTCGCGCCCGTGACGATCACCCGCCGGCCCTCAAGCTCGCCTGAGGCAGCGTCGCGGCCGCCAACGCGGCCGCTCTGCGGCCGTCCGCTCACCGAGTCGCCGCCTTGCCCTGCGCCTGCGACCCGCGCAGGGAGAAGCCCTCGTAGCCCTTCTCGGCCACCTCGTCACACTTCTCGCGATAGACGCCGACCCCGCCGACGTAGATCGAGAACTCGCTCGACTTCCCCTCGATGTTGGCTCCCGTGTACCACGACTCGTTCTTCGGATAGAGCGTCGTGTCGGCGACGTCGTTGACGTGCTCGACCCATTCGTCCTCGGCCTCGGCGGTCGGCTCGATGCAGTCCAGGTCGTGCTGGCGGAGGTGCTCGATGCAATCGGCGACCCAGTCGACGTGCTGCTCGACCGACACCATCATGTTGCTCAGCACGCCCGGGCTTCCCGGACCGGTGATCGTGAAGAGGTTGGGGAAGCCCTCGACCATGATCCCGAGGTAGTTCCGCGGGTACTCGGCCCACTTCTCGGTGAGCGGCCGCCCGTCCTTTCCGCGGATGTCGATGTTGAAGAGCGTGCCCGTCAGCGCGTCGAAACCGGTCGCCAGGACGATCGCATCGAGCTCGTACTCGCGTGCCGTCGTTCGCAAGCCGTGCGGCGTGACCTCTTCGATCGGCGCGCTCTGTGTGTCGACAAGCGTGACGTTGTCCCGATTGTAGGTCTCGTAGTAGTAGGTGTCCTGGCAGGGCCGCTTCGTCGCGAAGGCGTGGTTCTTCGGGCAGAGCAGCTCGGCGACCTCGGGATCGGTGACGGTCGCGCGGATCTTGTTGCGTATGAACTCGGCGACCAGCTCGTTCGCCCGCTCGTCCATCAGGATGTCCTCGTAGGCGAAGAGCAGCGAGAAGCCGCCGTTCGCCCAGCGCTGCTCGAGCTCGCGCTCGCGCTCCTCGTCTGAGACGCTCAGTACCGAGCGCTCGTTGAGGTCTTCGATCATGCCGGTGCGCGACGTCTCGGCCTGGCGCCGCAGCTCGTTGTAGCGCGCCTTCCAGGATCGCTGCTCGTCGGGGTCGAGCGGGCCGTTTCGCTGCGGCAGGCTGAAGTTCGGTGTTCGCTGGAAGACGGTCAGGTGCTCTGCCTGCTCGGCGACGACCGGGATCAGCTGTATTCCCGTCGAGCCGGTGCCGATGACGCCGACGCGCTGGCCGCTGAAGTCGACCGGCTCCTCGGGCCACTGCGCCGTGTGGTACCAGTTGCCCTCGTAGCTGTCGAGGCCCTCCCAGGGGGGAATCCACGGTCGCGAGATGCTCCCGACGGCCATCACGCAGTGCTGGGCGCTCAGGGTCTCGCCCCTGTCGGTCTCGAGGAGCCAGCGGCTCGCGTCCTCGTCCCAGGTCGCGCTGGTGACGCGGGTGTCGAACTCCATGTCGCGGCGCAGATCGAAGCGCTCAACGACGTGGTTGATGTAGGCGAGGATCTCCGGCTGGCCCGCATAGAGCGACGTCCACTCCCATTCCTGCTGGACGTCGTCCGACCACGAATAGGAGTAGGTCAGGCTCTCGACGTCGCAGCGTGCGCCCGGGTAGCGGTTCCAGAACCACGTCCCGCCGACGCCTGATCCGGCCTCGAGCACAAGTGTCGAGAACCCGAGCTCGCGCAACAGATGGAGCTCGTAGATGCCCGAGAAGCCGGCGCCGACGATGATCACGTCGAGCTCACGCATTGGTCTCCTCTCCGTCCCGCTCGTGGTCAGGGTCGCGGGCCGGTCGTGGCGTTGATCGGCTCGCCCCAGGGGTTCCCGCCCAGCCCGCGCTCGGTTGCTGTTCCGCCGACGGCGGGCCGTGGCTCGTCGTCGGCCGGAGAGGGCGAGCAGTGGAAGTGCCACATCTTCCAGACCGGATTGCCCTCGCCATCGTCGCGCTGGTAGACCTCGCTCGCGCGGATCGGCATGCGAATGACGTCAGCGCCGACCTCGAGCGTGTCTGCGGCGACTCCCTCGGCGCCGATCTCGCGGATCGGGAAGATGCCCTCGGCCGCGATCCAGGCCATGTCGCCCGAGACGTCGAGGCGCATGATTCGCATATCGGGGACCTCCGTGACCTCGATCTGCGGCTTGTAGAACTCCCAGAGCTTGATCTTCTCGTCGATGCCGAAGTAGGGGTGTCCCTGCAGGTTGAACATCATGTAGTTCATTCCCGCCGGAAAGCAGCTGGTCATCAGCGGAATGTCGAGGCCGTGGTTGGCCACCCACCAATCTCGGTGGACATCGAGGATCTCGCTTCGGTCCTGCTCGAGCGTGCTCATCGGTCGGCCTCCTCCGCGGCGGTGCTGCGCGCAGATTGTGTATCACGCGCACCGTCCCGCGTGCGGGCGGTCGCCTCGAGATCGAGCTCTCCCTCGTCGCCGACGACGACGCCGTAGACAGTCTCGGCCCGTTCAGGGCTCACGAGGCCCTCGACGACGTCTGCGTGGACGCGGCCCGGGTCACGCTTGATCGGGTCGCCATAGCCGCCGCCCGAGCAGCAGATTCCGAGGATCGTGTCGCCGGGCTCGAGCACGACCTGACCGCACGGGTCGAGGTCCTCGAGCGTGCCGTCCGCGTGGCGTTTCTGCTGGACCGCGCGTGAGCCAGCGCCGCCACCGCGGCCTCCCTGCCCGGGGGTGAGCGCGCCGTCCGAGACGAACATGACCTCCATGTCCGCATCGGTCGGCCCGTACTCGACGTAGGCGGCCGGCGCGCCGCGGAAGCGTCCCGCGCCCTCGGAGTCCTGCACCAGGCGGTGCGCCTCGACCAGCATCGGGAAGCGCACCTCGTTGAGCTCGACACTGTCGCGGAAGCCGACGCCGCAGACGCCGTTGGCGAGGTAGTTGAGCCAGCCGTCGGCATCCGGCGAGGCCGGCCCGCCGGTCAGTGCGAAGAAGATCTGGTTGACGAACGGGCGCCCATCGCTCCAGCCCGAGATGACGCCGGCGCCGGGTGTGAAGATCGGGCCGGCCTCGGCCATTCCCGCCTGGCCGTCCGACAGCTCGGCGATCGCGCGCTGGATCAGGCTCGGGATCCGCTCGACGATGTTCGACGTCGCCGCGGCGCAGCAGGCTGGGTGCTCGGGTATGCCGACGCAGCAGCCTTCCCGCAGGTGGATCCGGAGCCGCCCGGCGCTACCCGCCGTCACTGGCACGGTGTGGTCGATCGAGTTGAAGACGCCGATGTAGCAGCCTGTTCGGGCGGTCGCCTCTGTCAGATTGAGGCCGTTCGGAAGCGTGTCCGGATTGTCGCGCAGGTCGAGATCGATGAAGCCCTCCTCGCCGTCGACCTCGACCGTGATGTTGAGGGGCACGCCGTCGGGCACGCCGGGGAACGGGTCGTGCTGGCCGCTCGTCGTTATCCGGCCGCTCGGGATCTCCTTGATGGCTGCGATCATCTTGCGCTCCGAGTACTCGAACCAGGCCTCGACGAACGCCTCGAGCCTGTCCCATCCCAGCTCGGCGCCGAGCTCGAGCAGGAGCGTCTCGCCGACCCGGGCGCCGCCCAGCAGCGCCAGGTAGTCGCCCCACCACTGCTCGGGGGCGCGGATCCGCAGCTTCGCCATCCGGATGATGTCCTCGTTGTCGGTGTAGTCCTCCTGCACCTTCACGCACGGGAAGATCAGCGCGGCCTCCTCGTAGACGTCACGCGCCGCGGCGTAGTAGGTCGTTGGCTGCGAGGCGCCGTCGTCGGCCTGGTGTGCCTTCGTGAAAACGGTGAAGCGATGGATGCCCTCGTCGTCGATGACCGGGATCAGGATGCAGTGGTCCGCGGCGTGCGAGTTGCCGTGGTACGGCGAGTTGTGCAGGAACGCGTCGCCGCGGCGAAGCGGCGCATGGAACTCCTTCATCGTCCGGGCCTGCACGTCGGGGCCACCGAGCACGTGGATCGGCTGCGCCTCGGCCATCAGCAGGAACTCGGCGTCCTTGGTGATCAGGCAGCACGAGCAGTCGCGGGCGGTGTTGAGGACCCCCGAGCGCCCTGTCCGCGTGACCGTGTTGACCATGCTCGAGACGATGCCTTCGAGCCGACTGCGCAAGACCGCGAGCTCGACACCGTCAATGGGTGGCTTGTCGGCCACCTTGGAGGCCGGCCTGCCGGCCGGCCTTGTGGCTGGTCTCTCGCTCATCTAGGGGGTCACCACCAGGCTTCCGCTCGGTCGTCGCTCGCCGACCGACCCGGGCTCGAGCACGATCGAGGTCACAGATGACTCGACGACCGCGGGTCCCTCGACCCGCGTCCCGGGCGCCATCGACTCGAACAGGTGCACGCTTGCGTCGACGAAGCCGTGCCCGGGGAAGTGGACGGGACGCGAGCGCGTCTCGCCGTTTGCGGTCGCGTCGGCAAACACGGGCGCCGAGGGCTCCGGGTCCTCGCGCAGCCGGCAGCTGACGCGGGCGCGCCAGCTCACCGTGTCGATGTGCGCCGCCGGATCGTTGATCTTGAAGATGTCGTGATGGAGGGCGTGGAAGTCCTCGCGCAGCCCGGCCACCGCATCCGCGTCGGGTAGCCGCGCGCCGCGAAGCGGCACTTCGATCTCCCATACCTGATGCGGGTAGCGGGCTTCGGCGAAGTACTCCACCGTCGAGGAGCGGACGGCGTCGCCGGCCTCGGCGACGAAGACTTCGCAGCGGGTCTCGAGCTCGGCGAGCACCGCGTTCACGCCATCGAAGTCGAACTGCTCACTCGAGCTGGCGAAGGTGCTCGAGTAGTCGCTCGCGAGGTCAGAGATGAGGGCTCCCGCCGCGCTCAGCACGGCGGCGGTCTGGGGAATGATCACCTCGGGCGAGCCGAGCCGGCGAGCGATGCTCACGGCGTTGAGGCCCGCCGCTCCTCCGCCGGCGACGAGCGCGGCGCCGCGCGGGTCGATCCCCTGGTTGAGCGTGATCGATTCGATCGCTCTGACCATGTTCTCGGTCGCTAGACGCAGAACGGCGGCCGCGGCGGCGGCAGCGTCGAGCTCGAGCGCCTCGCCGAGCTCGGCGAGCACACGCTCCGAGGCGGCGCGATCGAGCGTCATGCGCCCGCCGAGGAAGAAGTCAGAGTCGATGTATCCGAGGACGACGCTGGCGTCCGTCACCGTTGGTCGGGCGCCACCGCGGCCGTAGCACGCAGGTCCGGGTTTGGCGCCCGCGCTCTCGGGGCCGACGTGCAGCATGCCGCCGTCGTCGACCGAGGCGATGCTGCCGCCGCCGGTGCCGATGCTCTTCACGTCGACCGAGGGGAAGCCGGTCATGTGGCCGCGGTAGCGTGGCCCGAGCCACGTCTCGCGCGTCCACGGGATCCGCCCGTGGCGCACGAGGCCGACGTCGTAGCTCGTGCCGCCCGTGTCGGCCACGACAGCGGTATCGCGCCCGCCGTCGGCCTCGGCGTAGAAGCGGCCGGCCACCGGAGCCATCGCGGGCCCCGACCCGATCGAGTGAATCGGCGCTTCGGCGAGCTGCCCCGCCTCGCGCGCGCCGCCGGCGGCGGTGACGAGCAGGACGCGCCCCTGGAGGCCGGCGGCGCGAAGGCGCTCGGTCAGGCCACCCAGGTACTCGGTCATCAGAGGCTTCAGCGACGCATCGATCGCCGTCGACGACGCTCGCCGGTATTCGCGCAAGGCCGGGTTGAGCTGATGCGAGAGCGTGAAGGGGCGCCCCTGTAGGCGTTCCTCGAGCAGCTCGCCCACGCGGAGCTCGTGCGCCGGGTTGGCGATCGACCAGAGCAGGCAGACGGCGACGGCCTCCACGTCTCGCGCGATGAGCTCGTCGATGATCGTCTCCACGGCACGCTCGTCGAGCGGCTTGACGACGCGCCCGCCGACGCCGATCCGCTCTGGAACCTCGAACGTCAGCCGTCGTGGCACGTACGGCTCCGGGTACTCGACGGTCGAGTCGAACGGGTCGAATCGGCCCCCTTCCCGGAAGACGAGAATGTCGGGATGGCCGGCCGTCGTCAGGAAGGCGGTCTTCGCCGTGCTGCCGGTCAGGATCGCGTTCGTGGCTCTCGTCGTTCCGTGAATGAAGAGCTCGGTTCGACCAAGGAGTCCGGCGACGTCGAGGCCGCGATCTGTCGCGGCCAGCGCGAGCACGTCGAGGACGCCCTGCACCGGGTCGTCGGGCGTCGTCGGCGCCTTGTAGATGGCGGCAGCGTGCTCGCCCTCGACCGCATCCTCGCTAAGGAGGAGGTCGGTGAACGTTCCGCCGATGTCTATGGCTATCTGCATGCAGCGACGGCGCGCTGTGACTCCCGCGCGCCGTTAGTAGCTTCGCGGCAGGCCGAGGCTCTCGCCTATGAAGTTCCGGCCCATCTCGTTCGATACGGGGCTGAACACCTGAAGCCGAGCGTCGCGCAGGTAGCGCTCCATCGGCGAGTCGGAGTTCATGCCGTGACCGGCGAGGATGCGCATGCCACGGTCGGTCGCTCTCACCGCGAGCTCGCCGGCGGCCACGTTGGCCATCGCGGCCTCCATCGAGCACTCGCGGCCGTTCGTCTCGAGCCAGGCGGCCTTCTGCACGAGCAGGCGGGTCTGCTCGAGCTCGGTTGCCGTGTCGGCGAGCGAATGCTGCAGCGCCTGGAACGCACCGATTGGCCGGCCGAAGGCCTGCCGCTCGCCCGCGTACTGAAGCGCCTCGTCGAACGCCGCCTGAGCGATGCCGACCCCGATCGCGGCCGCCGTGATCCGCTCGTTGTTGAGTGAGGCAACCAGGTGGTAGAAGCCGCGGCCGCGCTCGCCGATGAGCCCGTCTTCGGGCGCGCGCGCGGCGTCGTAGAACACTTCGCTCGTACCGGCGCTTCTGAAGCCGAGCAGGTCGAGCTTGCGGATCTGGATCTCTTCCTGCGCGCGCGGCGTCATGATCAGCGACCAGCCGCGCGCCAGCTTCCCGTCGGTTGGTGCGTCGGTTCGTGCGAGCACGATGATGTACTCGGCTTCGCTGGCGCGCGAGGTGTAGAGCTTCTGCCCCTGAATGACCCACTCGCCGCTGTCGAGCTCGGCGCTCGTCGTTCCGCTGAGGACATCGGTGCCTCCGCTCGGCTCGCTCAGGCTGAAGGCAACGCGAAACTCGCCGCTCGCGAGACCGGGAAGCAGCGCCTCCCTCTGCTCGTCTGAGCCAAAGCGGGTCAGCAGCCCGCCCGCCATCGACGTGAGCACGAGGTCGGTCGACAGCGAGGCCCAGCCTCGGGCGAGCTCCTCGCTCAGGACGGCGGCTGTCATGACGTCGGCGCCGCCCCCGCCGTACTCGTTCGGGAGCGTCAGGCCCGCCCAGCCGAGCGCGGCCATCTTCTTCCAGACGTCGGGCGGCGGGCCCTCACCGGCCTTGTCGAGCTCGCGTATGCGCTCCCGTGGGAGCTCGCGCTCGAAGAACTGCCGCACCGTTTCGCGCAACAACGTGTGCTCTTGCGTGACCTCAAAGTCCACTCGCGGCTCCCTTCGGCGACGCTCGCTCGCCCGGCGGCGCGTCCTGCGCCGGGCGGCCATTGTGCGCGAGCGTACGCGGTCCGGGCCGCGCTCGCCTTGATCGACGAGCCGGGATGAGGTATACGACACCGGGCAAACGACGCTGCACGCGCGGTGTCGGGTCGCTCCCGCAATGTGCTCGCGGCTCGGGCCGGCTATGGAGGAGGAAAGGGTCATGTCAGATCGTGGTCTCAGAGGGGGACGAGGCCGCATGGCGCTCTTGCTCGCCCTCCTGCTTGCGCTCGCAGTAGGTGTTGCCGCCTGCGGCGGCGACGATAGCGCCGAGCCAGCGCCGCCGGCGGCGGAGGAGCCGGCACCCGCGGAGGATCCGGCACCGGCCGAGGATCCAGCTCCGGCAGAGGATCCTGCACCTGCCGAGGACCCAGCTCCTGCTGAGGACCCGGCTCCGGCCGAGGATCCTGCACCGGCAGAGGATCCGGCTCCGGCTGAGCCTGCCTTCGTCAAGGACAACCTCGTGTACCTGGTGCCCGACATCGCGCCCGGACTAAACACTGACGGCGCTACAGCCGCGCACCCGGGTATGGGCGAGATCCACCTGAACATCGGCGAGCCGCTGATCGAGTGGCCGACGACGACCAACGAGACCGGCGCGCTGGTGCCGGATTACCAGATCGCGAACGAGGACTTCGAGCCTCGACTCGCCGAGTCGTGGTCGTACGACGAGGCGACGACGACCTGGACGTTCAACCTGCGCCAGGGCGTTATTAGCTGCGCGGGCAACGAGTTCACCGCCGACGACGTTCTCTACTACTGGGCGCGCGCGAAGTCGGTCTCAGGCGCCGCTCCGATCGGCTGGTTCCTCGGCAACGTGGGCGGCATCTTCACGCTCGATCCGCTGACCTCCGAGGACCCGGCCGCCAAGGATCTGACCGAGGTCACCAAGGTTGACGACTACACGGTGCAGATCAAGCAGCTCGGTCCGAACGGCATCTTCCCGAAGACGCTCGCGATCACGTTCTCGAACTCGTTCGACTCGGCCGTGTTCCAGGAGAACGCGACCGACGACGATCCGTGGGCGCACGAATGGAACAACGAGACCGACAACCCGGGCCATGGCCCGTACTGCATCGACACCTGGAACAAGGGCAGCGAGTTCATCCTGCGGGCCAACGAGAACTACTACCGCGGGACTCCACCGTTCGAGACGGTGACGATCAGGCGTGTGCCGCAGTCGGCGAACCGCGTCGCCGCCATCCAGTCGGGCGACGCCGACATCGTCAGCAACCTGACGCCGACTGAGATCGAGGCGCTTCGCGACGACCCGAACGTGGTCATCCGCGAGTGGAGGCTGAACAAGGCCATCGCGCTCGGCATGAGTTACAACTTCGAGCCCTGGAACCTGCCGAACAACAAGCTGCTGCGGCAGGCGATCGCCTTCGCGCTGCCCTACGACGAGATCATCCAGGAGGACTACAAAGGCAAGGCCGAGCAGTGGAACGGTCTGGTCAACGCCACGTACTTCGCCTACAAGGAGATCCCCGCGTACTCGACCGATATCGCGCGGGCGCAGGAGCTGATGGCGGAGGCCGGCTTCCCGAACGGCGACGGTCTCGACCAGTTCGGCGACGCGTTCGCGCTCCACTACGTGGCAGAGCGACAGAGCCTGCTCGAGCCGATCGCGAACCGCATTGCGACGGCGCTCTCGGCGATCGGGGTCCCGGTCGTGCTCAACCCGATCCCCGAGGCGGAGTTCAACGACCGGGCGCTGACGAAGGCCGACATGGGCATGTTCATCCGCGACTTCGATCGCCCGCTCGTGCCCGATGCCGGCTACACGGCGCTGCTCTTCTTCGTGTCGACCGCTGCCGGCGGTTTGAACAACCAGGTCAACTACGCGAACGACCGCCTCGACGAGGTGTTCGGCCTCTCGCAGCAGAGCACCGGCGACGAGCGGGTCGCGCACCTCGAGGAGATCCAGGACATCATCATGGACGAGCTGCCTCTGGTTCCGATCGCGGAGGTCAACACGCAGGTCGCGATGACGCCTGAGCTCGACCAGGTCAGGGCGCAGGTCTACGATCTGGTCTCGGCCATCGACCTGGTGGGTAGCGGCTAGGCAACGCGCCCCCAGCAAAGAACACGCGAACGATGAATGCTCCGGCCCCGCCTCGGCGGGGCCGGAGTCGTGCCTGGGACGTGCAGCTGGCGTCGCCGCGCGCCGTCTAGGATTTGCGGCCGCCATGACCCCGTTCAGAGCAGGTATCGACATCGGCGGCACGTTCACCGACACCGTCACAGTGACCGAGAGCGGCGCCGTCGGCTACGTCAAGGTGCCGTCAACGCCGCCGGCGTTCGTCGACGGGCTGATGAACGGGCTCGAGTCGGCTGAGCATCCGATCGCCGATATGAGCCTGCTCGCGCACGGCACGACTGTGGGCATCAACGCGATCGTGACGCGCCAGGGCGCGAAAGCCGCCCTCGTGACGACCCGTGGCTTCCGTGACGTGATGGTCATCCGCCGCGGCGACCGCGAGAGCTTCGACCTCTGGTGGCAACCGCCCAAGCCGATCATCCCGCGCAAGCATCGCTTCGAGCTCGCCGGCCGGATCAACTACCTGGGCGAGGAGATCGAGCCGCTCGACGAGGACGAGATCCGCGCGCTCGCGCAGAGGATCGACGCGCTCGAGCTCGAGGCCGTCGCCGTCGTCTTCGTCAACTCGCCGGTCGACCCGACCCACGAGCTGCGGGTGAAAGAGCTGCTCGAGGCAGAGCTTCCCCAGGCCTACGTCAGTGCCTCCTGCGAGATCCTCCCCGAGATCCTCGAGTCAGAGCGCACGGCAACCACGACCATCAACGCCTACATCGGCCCGATCATGGATCGCTACGTCGGCGCGCTCGAGGACGATCTTGCCGGCGCCGGGTACTCGGGCGACGTGACGATCGCGACCTCGGCCGGGGGCGTCGCTACGCCCGACACCGTGCGCACTGTCCCTGCCCGCACGCTCGAGTCGGGGCCGGCGGCCGGCGTCATGGCGGGTCGAGAGATCGCCGGCGCGGCAGGGTTCGACGAGGTCGTCACCTTCGACATGGGCGGAACGAGCCTCGATATCGGTCTGGTAGCCGGCGGCGAGGCACGGCGAACGCACGAGTACCTGATCGAGTGGGGAACCCCTGTGCGCTTCCCCTCGATCGACGTCTTCTCGATCGGCGCGGGCGGCGGCTCGATCGCCTGGATCGACGCCGGCGGCGGCCTGCGCAACGGGCCTCAGAGCGCGGGCGCTCGTCCGGGCCCGGCCTGCTACGACACCGGCGGTGCTGCGCCGACGAACACCGACGCGCAGGTCGTGCTCGGGCGCCTGCGGCCCGAGGCGTTCCTCGGTGGCCAGATGAAGATCTACCCCGAGCTCGCCCGCGAGGCGATCGAGCGTGACGTTGGCCAGCCGCTCGGTATGGCAATCGACGAGGCGGCCGACGCGATCATCCAGATCGCCAACAACAACATGGTGCAGTCGCTGAGGCTCGCGACGGTCGAGCGTGGTCTCGACCCGCGCGAGTTCAGCCTGCTCGCCTTCGGCGGGGCCGGTCCGCTTTACGCCGCAGAGGTGGCGCGAGCCGGCAGCATCCCGACCGTGCTCGTCCCTCGCTACCCGGGGCTCACCTCGGCGCTCGGCCTCCTGATGATCGACATTCGCCATGATGCGTCGCGCTCGATCCTGCGAACGCGTGAGGACGTGACGCTCGACGAGCTCAACGAGACGTACTCCGAGCTCGAGGGCCGCGTACTCGAGCTTCTGCGCGGTGAGGGTGTCGAGGACGCGCAGGCCACGTTGAGCCGCGAGGTCGACGTCCGCTACTTCGGCCAGAGCGAGGGGTTCACGGTCCCGGTCGAGTCGGGAGCGCTGAGCGAAGCCTCGCTCGACGCGATCTTCGCCTCCTTTCTCGAGCTGCAGGAGCGTGAGTTCGGCTACGTCATGCCCGAGGAGTTCGCGAGCCTCGAGCTCGTGACCGCTCGTGTCTCGGGTATCGGTGTGGTCGACAAGGTCGAGCTCGAGCGCCTCGCAGCCGGCAGCGGCGCGGAGTCAGCGCTGATCGGTGAGCGCGACGTCTACTTCGAGGGCACCGCCCACAGCTCACATGTGTATGAGCGCGAGCGCCTCGGCGCCGGCGACGCGGTCGAGGGCCCGGCCATCGTCGAGCAGATCGACTCGACGACCGTCATGCCGCCGGGCTCGAGCGCAACGGTCGACGAGCTCGGGAACCTGGTGATCACGGTCTAGATGGCAAAGACAGACGACACCGCGACCGGCCTCCGGCTCGACCCGATCACCTTCGAGGTGCTCCGACACGCGTTCGTGACGATGGTCGACGAGATGGGGATGAAGCTCTTCCGCGCATCGTTCTCGCCCCCGGTCAATCAGGGGCGCGACTACTCGATCGCGATCTTCCATCCCGACGGCCAGCTCGTGACGGCCGGTCGCTGGGACATGCCGATCCATTACGGCACCTTCCAGTTCACGATCGACGAGATCATCCGCGTGCTCGGCCGCGAGAACATCTTCGAGGACGACATCATCCTCTTCAACGATCCCTACGCGGGCGGGACGCACAACCAGGACGTCCGCACGGTCAAGCCGATCTTCAGAGACGGCGAGCTGATGGCCTGGCTGATCACGATGGGACACTGGGCCGACGTCGGCGGGCCCGTCCCTGGCACCTTCAACCCAGAGGCCGAGGACGCCTACGCCGAGGGCATCCGCATCCCGCCGGTCAAGATCTACGAGCGCGGCCGCCGCATCGACCAGGTGATCGAGCTCGTGATGGCGAACATCCGTGTGCCCGACGAGCGCCGCGGCGACCTGCACGCGCAGATCCAGACCCTCTTCTCGGGGGAAGAACGGTTGCTCGAGCTCGCCGACAAGTACGGGGTCGAGACGCTGCACGCCGCCTTCGAGGACTCGTGGGACTCGAGCGAGCGGATGCTGCTCGCGCAGACCAGGGAGCTTCCCGACGGCACCTACTCCTGGGAAGACACGATCGACCAGGACACCGTGCACCCGGACAAGCCGTCGGTCACCGTGCGACTCGACCTGACGATCGAGGACGGGCGCTTCCTGTTCGACTTCACCCGCTCCGACCCGGCGCCGAGAGGCCCCGTCGGGAGTGCGCTGCCGACCACGTGGTCGGGTGTCTTGCTGACGCTGCTCAACCTGTTCCCCGGTGTCCCGATGAGCGCGGGCGTGCGCCGGCTGGTCGATGTAAAGACCACCCCCGGCACGGTCACGCACGTCGAGCACCCGACACCTGTCTCGGGCATGGCTGCGGGCTCGCTCGAGAAGATCATCGGTTGCACCATCGGCGCTGTCGGCCTGGCCGACCCCAGTCGGCGCACCGCGTGCATGTTCAACCTGATCAACCTGACGATGGGCGGCTACGACGAGCGCCTCGAGCGCCCCTACGTCATGTACCTCTGGACGGTCGGCGGCTTTGGCGGAAGCCCGCGCGGCGAGGTCCCCCAGCCAGCGACGATGATCTACGGGCCAGGCGTGCGTCAGCAGCCGGTTGAGATCCTCGAGCGCTTCTATCCCGTCATCTGCGAGAAGACAGGCCTCTGGGAAGGAAGCGCTGGCGCCGGCAAGGTGCAGGGCGGCTGGGGCTCGGAAGGCCGCTACCGGCTCACGCACGGAAGCGCCCGGCTCGGGATCATGGCCGACCGCAAGGACTTCCCGATCTGGGGCGTTGACGGGGGTGAGGCGGGCGCGCCGCAGGATCTGGTCATCGAGGAGGACGGCTCCGATGAGCGCGTCGTGGGCATGTACGGGGCCGGCGTCCCGTTGCGCGAGCGCGAGAGCTTCGTCATCTACACGGGCGGAGGCGGCGGGTACGGCAATCCGCTCGAGCGCGACCCCGCGCTCGTCCTCGACGACGTCGAGGAGGAGCTTCTCAGCGTCGAGCAGGCGAAGGAGCGCTACGGCGTGGTGATCAACGCGATCGACCCGTACCTCTTCAAGTACGAGCTCGACGAGGCGGCGACTGCCGAAGAGAGGCGACGCCGAGCCACCGACGCGTGATCGGGGCCGTGGCGCCTTGAGCAGTCTCCCCGGCCCGCTCGTCAGCGTCGACTAGCGGCGTCCTCCCGGAGGTGCGGAAGCACCTCTGACGACAGCAAGTCGATCGAGCGCATGGTCACCTCGTGCGGACAGCCGGGCCAGGCGAGCCTCAGCGAGACGTCGGTCGCGCCGAGCCGATCGCGCAGGCTCTCGAGCTCGCTGAGGACGGTCTGCGGGCTTCCAACGATGAACCGCTCGGCAGCAAGAGCATCCCAGCCACCGCCGAGCGAGTCGTCCTGTCCCCAGCCGGCGTAGACGCGGTACTTCTCCTCGAGGAAGGGGCGCGCCGCCTCGATCGCCTCCTCGTCGGTCGGTGCCACGCAGGCCTCTCGCATGACAGGAACCCGCTCGGAGCGAGTTTCCGCCTCGCGCCTCGGTGTCGACGTCGAGGCCCTCGGCGAGCTCGGACAGCGTCGACATCGGCGGCATGTACCACGCATCTGAGAGCGGAGCCTGGCGCCTGATCCCCGTGTTGGTGACCGCGGCCGCCCAGATCGGTGGGCGGGGGCGCTGGAGCGGCAGCAGCGTCAGCTCGGCGCCATCAAGCGCATACCCGGCTCCTGCGGCCGTAACGCGCTCTCCGGCAAGCAAGCGCGAGAGGACGTCGGCCTTCTCGGCGTACGCGGTCGCGCGCCGTGAGGGAGCCGCGAGCGCCGCATCCTCGACCGCGCGGTACCCGTACCCGATCCCGACCACCGAGCGCCCACCCGAGATCACATCGAGCGTCGCGGCCTGCTCGGCGACATCGACGGGGTTGAGCAGCGGCAACAGGAAGATGCCGACGCCTAGCTCCATTCCATCCGCAGCGGCCGCGAGCCGGGAGAGCAGCGGCACCGGCTGAAACATCCAGAACGGCTCAGGCAAGAAATGTTGCCCGGCGAACACTGAGGCAAACCCACCGGCCGCGGCCGCCCGGGTCTGCTCGAGATGCTCGGCGAGCGCCTGCCCGGGCTCCACCTCCGGCGGGTGCTGCGCGTGTACGAAGAGGCCTACACGCATGAGGCGCCTCGTGCCTAGTCGCGGGCGTCGTCTACGACCGCAATGGCCTGGATCTCGATCATGAGCTCTGGCAGCGCGAGCGCGTTCACCTCAACGATCGTGTCCGCTGGATACGGCGGCACGAAGTACTTCTCCCTCAGCTCCATGACCTTCGGGAAGTAGCTCATGTCGGTCACGTAGATGTTCACGTTGATCACGTTCTCGAAGCTCGAGCCGGCCACGCCGAGCACGAACTCGAGGTTGTCGAAGACCTGCTCGGCCTGCGCGTCGAAGTCGCCCGCGCCTACAACGTTTCCCTGGCGGTCGATCGACGCTTGCCCGCTCAAGATGATGACGTCGCCCACCCGGTAGCCGAGGGCAATCTTGAACGCCTCGTACCAGTCGGGGTCGGTCGTGATTCGTTCGACGCGAAGCTTGCCGGACATATCGTCTCCTCCTCGTGTGCAGGCGGCGCTCGTTCCTCGCGTGAGCTTGCTCGACCCTGCGGGTTGCTGTATACATACCACCCCTCAGGAGCGGGTCTGAGCCGCCTCGCGACGAGCGGCTGCCGATCGTCAGGCGGAGGAGGAGAACCACGTCGTATGAGGACTTCGGAGCGAGCGAGTGCGTGCTGCCGGCCGGGTTAGCCCGGCCGTGAGCTGACGAGCGCATGAGAACCTTCATCCTCAAGCGGCTGTCCTTCATCATCCCCCAGCTGTTCATCGTCGCGACGGTCGTCTTCATCCTCGTTCGGATCCTGCCGATCGACCCTGTCTCAAAGGTCGTCGGCCTCGTC
The DNA here is from genome assembly GCA_965223695.1 of Gaiellaceae bacterium. GTDB lineage: Bacteria > Actinomycetota > Thermoleophilia > Gaiellales > Gaiellaceae > JAUVPB01. The sequence continues at coordinate 198,987 of CBDCXJ010000051.1, forward strand.
GGAGCAACGCCTGAGGCCGTCGCGCAGGCCGAGCGTGAGCTGGGTCTCGACTCCTCCGTCCAGCATCAGCTTGGCCGCTTTCTCAAGGGCATCATCAAGGGCGACTTCGGCGAGTCGTGGAACACCGGCGATCCGGTGCGTGACGAGATCGTCAAGCGCTTTCCCGTCACGATCCAGCTGATCGTGCTCGCGTTCACTCTCTCGCTCGCTATTGCGATACCGGTCGGGAGGTGGGCGGCCTCGCGGCCGGGAGGCAGAACCGACAAGACGGTGCTCGGCTACTCGCTGTTTGCGGGAGCACAGCCCGAGTTCTGGTGGGGTCTGCTCTTCGTCTTCGTCTTCTTCTTCAAGCTCGGCTGGTTCCCGGCACCGACGGGGCTCACGACCGCGGGCCTCGACTTACCCGAGAACACGACGAAGTTCATCTTGCTCGACTCGCTGATCCACTGGAACATCGATGCGTTCGTCGATGTCCTGAAGCACTACGCCTTGCCGGTGATCACGCTGACCTTCATCCTGACGGGCCCGCTGATCAAGATGACCCGGCAGGGCGTCGTCAACACCAAGGACTCCGACTACATGCTCTACGCGCTCGCCGCTGGGTTGCCGGCGAAGCAGATCAAGCGCTACCTCCTGCGCAACTCGCTCGCTCCCCTCATCACGCTCGCCGGCATCCTCTTCGCGTTCATGCTCGGCGGTGCCGTGCTGATCGAGTTCGTGTTCACCATTGACGGTCTCGGTCTCTACGCCCTGCGCCGAATGCTCGAGATCGACTTCCCGGCAGTGCAAGGAGCCGTCGTGATAATGACGGCCTTTTCGCTGCTCGTGTACCTGCTCATGGACATCCTCTACGCGGCCATGGACCCGCGCATCCGACTCCGCTAGCCACTGACCAATGGCACAGCTAGAAGCCGAATACGAGATGGAGCATCAGGACTCGCCGCGCGACGAGGGTCTGGTCGCAGAGGCCTCGCGGTGGGCGCACTTCAAGCAGCTCGTACGCGAGAGTTTCATGCTCAAGCTCGGCCTGGTTATCGTGGCGATCGCACTGTTCCTGACCGCGTTCGGGCCGATGATCGCGCCCAAACCGCTCGAAACGACCTCGGCCGACGTCTTCGAGTCTCCCAACGGTGAGTACTGGTTCGGTACGGACGGCAGCGGCTTCGACGTCTTCTCGCGCGTGCTCGCGGCACCCCGGATCGACGTGGCGATTGCACTCGCCGCGACCGCCATATCGCTCGTGCTCGGGTCGCTGATCGGGCTGCTCGTCAGCTTCTTCCGAGGCTTCTTCGCCGAGCTGACCATGCGCACGGTCGACATCGTGCAAGCGTTCCCCCTGTTCGTGCTCGCGATCATCTTCGTCGTCGGCCGGGGGCGCAGCACGTTCAACATCATCGTCGTCATCGCCATGCTCAACATTCCGATCTACTTACGCCTGATACGAGCCGAGGTGCTCTCGATTCGAGAGCGCGTGTTCGTCGAGTCGGCACGCGCGGGCGGCGACTCGGGCCTCTCGGTCGCGATCCGCCACGTGATGCCCAACGCGATGTCGCCCGGCTTCGCGCAGGCCTCGATCACGATGGGCTACTCGATCATCGTCGCCGCCGGTCTCTCGTTCATCGGCGCCGGAGTGCAGCCGCCCACGCCCGAGTGGGGCTCGATGATCGCGGCCGGCGCCAACGGCATCCAGATCGGGCAGTGGTGGCCGTCGATCTTCCCCGGAGTCGCGATGGCGCTGACGGTGTTCGGCTTCGCCGTTGTCGGTGAGGCGGCGCAAGCCGTGCTCCTGAGGAGGACCACGTAATGCCGCTGCTCGAGGTCGACAACCTGAGCGTCGAGTACGTCAGCGTCGAGGTACGCAACCAGGCGCTCAACGACTTCTCGTTCTCGTGCGACGCGGGCGAGGTCGTGGGAATCGTGGGCGAGAGCGGGAGCGGCAAGTCGACGGCCATCCTGGCCATGCTCGGGCTGACGCGCGCCGGTGCATCGATCACGGCGGGCAGCGTCAAGCTCGACGGACGCGACCTGCTCGGTCTCAACGACGAGGAGTGGCGGACAGTCAGGGGCGCGCAGATCGGTCTGATCACGCAGAACCCGCGTGGGGCCCTCAATCCCGTCCTTCGAGTGGGCACGCAGATCGCGTCGGTGTTCCAGGCGCACAACCCCGATGCAACCGACGATCAGGCCAGGGAGCGAGCGCAGGAGCTGCTCGAGCTGGTCGGCATCAACGACCCGGAGCGGCGGCTCGAGGCGTTCCCGCACGAGTTGTCGGGCGGCATGGCGCAGCGCGTCCTGATCGCGATGTCGCTCTCGTGTACTCCCAAGCTACTGCTCGCCGACGAGCCGACCAGCGGTCTCGATGTCACGGTCCAGGCGCAGGTTCTCGACGACCTTCGCGACGCCGTGCAGGGTGTGGGTTCGGCGATGGTGCTCGTCACGCAGGACCTCGGCATCGTCGCCAACTACTGCGACCGCATCTATCAGATGCACGCCGGCGAATCGGTCGAGCAGGCGCCGACGACCGAGTTCTTCAAGCGCCCGGCGCATCCGGCATCTGCCGCGCTGCTGATGGCCCAGCGTGGGGAGGAGGCCGACGAGTTCAAGCTGCACGGATTCCCTGTCGACGGCCGCCGGCTTCCCCCGGGCTGCTGGCTCCACCCGCGTTGCGCGTTCGCCGAAGAGGCGGCCGGATGCATGACCAACCATCCCGAGCTGATTCAGGTTGGTCCCGCCCACGTCAGCCGCTGCTTCCGGCACGAGCGGGTGCAGCACGTGATGGAGCGTCTGCTGCGTGGCGAGGCCGTCGAAGCCGAGTCAGCGACGCAGCAGGTTGGGGAGAGCGGCGATGAGTGACGTGGCCACCGCAACGACGCCGCTGCTCGAGATCGACGATCTCGTCAAGCAGTTCTCTATCCCGGGGTCCAAGCAGGTCGTGCACGCGTGCTCGAACGTGACGCTCACGATCAACCGTGGCGAGACGATGGGCGTCATCGGTGAGTCGGGAAGCGGCAAGACGACGCTCGGACGCTGCGTCCTGCGCTTGCTCGAGCCAACGGCCGGGCGGATTCGCTTCGAGGGCCGCGACCTCACCGAGCTCGGGCGCAAGGAGCTGCGCCGCTTGCGCACCGACATGCAGATCGTCTTCCAGGAGCCGTTCGACTCGCTCAACCCGCAGATGACGATCGGCAGACAGATCGGCGAGCCGCTCCGCATCCACACAGATCTCAGCCGCGGTGATCGCAAGAAGCGCGTGCAAGAGCTGCTCGAGCTCGTCGGCCTGCCGCCGACGACCTACGACGGCCTTCCCAAACAGCTCTCGCCCGGCGCGCTCCAGCGGGCCTCGATCGCGCGAGCGATGTCGACGAACCCGAAGCTCGTCGTGCTCGACGAGCCGACGTCCGCGCTCGCCCCCGAGGCCGAGGCCGAGGTCATCTCTCTGCTGCAGCAGATCCAGGACGACACCGGTATCGCCTACATCTTCATCTCGCATGACCTCTCGCTCGTTGGCGAGATCTGCGACAACGTCGCGATCATGTATCTGAGCCAGGTCGTCGAGACCGGCACGCGCGATCAGGTCTTCGGCAACCCGAAGCACCCGTACAGCCGCGCGCTGCTGGCGTCGGTCCTGCAGCCCGATCCCGAGACCCGCCGCGACGAGTCAGCGCGCGCCGAGCGCCTCGAGGGCGAGATCCCGAGCCCGATCGACCTGCCGCGGGGCTGCTACCTGGCGTCGCGCTGCCACTTCGTCCGTGACCGCTGTGAGGAAGAGCCACAGCAGCTGCTCGAGACCGACGACCGGGGTCACCTCGCCCGCTGCTGGCGCGTCGTCGAGCACGATCTCACCGAGGACGAGGTCGAGCGGCTGCGCGGCGAGCGGCAAGCGCGGGTCGCCAGCGGCGTCCCGAGCGCGGCCGAACACGAGGCGACGGCCGAGCCGAGCTCGTGAGCGGCGGCCCGGCGGAACTGGCTGACACGGCCGGGTCCGCCGCGCCAGACTGGGACGCGGTCGAGCGCTGGGACCGCGCCTACTACCTCCACGCTGTACAGGCCCAGGCCGAGTTCAGCTACATCCCGATCGAGCGGACCGACGGCAACTACCTCGTGATGCCCGACGGAACGCGGCTGCTCGACTTCCAGAGCCAGCTCATCTCGGACTCGATGGGGCATCGCCACCCTCGCGTCCACGCCGAGATCGCGCGGGCGATGGAGCGCTACGGTCACGTCTTCTTCGGGCTGGCGACCGACTATCGCGCCCGCGCCGCCAAGCTGCTGCTCGAGGACATCCTCGGCGACGAGGAGTGGGCAGGGCGCGTCCGCATCCTCTCGACGGGCAGTGAGGGCGTCGAGAACGCGTTCGCCATGGCGCACCACTTCACGGGACGCCCGGTCATCCTCACGCAGGCGCACTCCTACCACGGCATGCCGATGGGGGCGACGCGCCTGCGCGGCTATCGGGGCCAGCTCAGCCCGGGCGATGATGACGACGCGTCGCGGGACATACCCGGCTTCGTAAGCGACCGCGGCATCGTCGAGATCCCGGCGCCGGAGTTCTACGACTACGACGGCCCCAGGCCGCTGCCCTCGCTCGAGCAGACGCGGGCGATCATCGAGGAGATCGGCGCCGATCAGATAGCCGCCGTGATCAGCGAACAGATGTTCGGCGCCGCCGGCCTGCTCCCGCCCGACGACTACCTCCCCGGACTGCGCGAGCTCTCGAAGGAGTACGGATTCCTCTGGATCGCCGACGAGGTGATCACCGGCTTCGGCCGGCTCGGCGAGTGGTTCGGCTACCAGTGCCATCCCGGCTCGAGCCCGACCTGATGGTGATCGGCAAGGGGCTCAACGGCTCCGCGCTGCCATGCGGTGGTGTGATTGCCCGGAGCGACATCGGCGAGTGGCTCGAGCAGGCCCGCTGGTGGAGCGGCTCGACGCACGATGCTCATCCCCTCGTGTGCGCGTCGATCGTCGGCAACCTCGAGGCGATGCTCGAAGAGGACATCATCACGCGCGTCAAGGAGCTCGGTGGGTACCTCGAGGACCAGCTGCGCGCGATGAGCGCCGACCACGCCTGCGTCGGGCGCGTGAGCGGCAAGGGCATATACTACGCGGTCGATCTCGTCGACAGAGCCGGGCAGCCGATCGTGCCCGAGGACCGCTCGACGCTCTTTGCCGGAGACCTCTCGGAGCATCCCAACAACCTGATCGCGGGCGAGTGCGCGGCCCGCGGAGTCTTCCTCGGCGGGTTCGTTCCCAACACGATCAAGGTCGCGCCCCCGTTCACCGTGTCCGAGGGCGAGATCGACGAGGGTCTTGCCGCGTTCGATGCTGCACTGCGCGTGCTCGACTCGCGGATCGCGGATGGCTGAAAGTGGCGACGCCGTCGGCGTCGGCGGGCCGATCCCCGCCGACCAACTCGGCCTGACGCTCCCGCACGAGCACATCCTCTTCGATACCACCGCGTGGCTGCTAGAGCCCACGCCGGAGAAGGCGTGGATGACCGACGCGAGGGTCACGCTCGAGACGCGCGCCGAGATCGCCGATGACCCGCTCCTCTCGCGTGACAACCTGCACTTCGCCGACGAGGAGATTGCCGCGCTCGAGCTCGTCGACTTCCGCGAAGCAGGCGGGGGAACGATCATCGATGTGACGCCGCGGGCGATGGCGCGGGACGTGGCGGCCATCGCGCGTGTCGCCGAGGCAAGCGGCGTCAACGTCGTCGTTGGAACCGGCCACTACGTTCAGTCGACACACCCGGCCGAAGTCGCCGAGCAGAGCGACGAGCAGATTGCTGCCTGGATGATCGACGAGATCGAGAACGGCATCGACGGCACCGGCATCAGGGCAGGCGTGATCGGCGAGATCGGCACCAGCGGTGACATCCACCCGGACGAGCGCAAGAGCCTCCGCGCGGCCGCACTGGCGCAGCAGCAGACCGGCCTGGCGATCACGATCCACTGCGCGATTCCCTACGAGAAGGTGGGCGTCGAGATCGTCGAGATCCTCACCACCGCCGGCGGCGACGCCGAGCGCTGCATCCTCGGCCACATGAGCCACACCATCCAGGATCTCGACTACCACCGCGCCTGCGCCGCCACGGGAGCGTGCCTGCAGTACGACCGCTTTGGCGCCGACTTCTTCTACGAGACCTGGAATCGCTACGAGGAGCCGCGCGACTCGACGGTGATCGCCGGGGTCGCGACGCTGGTCGCCGAGGGCCTCGAGGCGCAGATCATGCTCTCGCACGACATCTGCTACCGGGTCCACCTGAAGCGTTTCGGCGGCCGCGGGTTCGGACATCTCGCGCGCCAGGTCGTCCCGCGCCTTCGCGAAGCCGGCGTCAGCGACGCGTCGATCGCTCGCATGACAGAGCAAAACCCTGCGAGAATCCTCGCGGTGCGGTAAGAACCCTGCACGGAGCCCGCGAGCGGGGCATGCACGAGGAGGAGAGATGAGCACGAACGGCAGCGAGCTGACCCACATCTGGCAGCCGCTCGACATCGGTCCGACGCGCGTCAAGCACCGGATCATGATGACCGCTCAGACGATCCAGTACTCCGACGATCACATCCTCGGCGATCGCCACATCGCCTTCTACCGCGAGCGTGCCATGGGCGGGGCGGCACTGCTCATCACCGAGCAGCAGGCGGCGCACTACATCTCGAAGGGTTCCTTTGTCCTGGGCTGCACCGCCCACGACAAGCGCGCGGTCGCCCAGTACGCCAAGCTCGCCGACGCCGTGCACGAGTTCGACTGCAAGCAGTTCGTCCAGCTGTTCGCGGCTGGCGTGCATGACAAGGGCACGACGATCTTCGACGAGTGGCATCCGCTTTGGGCTGCGTCTCGTATTCCATCGATCGTCCATCGCGAGGTCCCGATGGAGATGGAGAAGGAGCACATCCTCGACATCGTCAAGGCCTACGGCGAGTCGGCGCTCAACGTCAAGGCTTCGGGCCTCGACGGCGTCGAGATCCACGCCGCGCACAGCTACCTCCTCGGCCAGACGTTCTCACGCGCCTATAACAAGCGCACCGATGAGTACGGCGGCTCGATCGAGAACCGGGCGCGCATGGCGCTGCAGGCGACCGAGGCGGTCCGCGACCAGGTCGGCGATGACATCACGGTCGGGATCCGCCTGAGCTTCGACGAGTTCCTCGGCGACGGCGGCATCACCGAGCAGGAGAGCGAGGAGATGGTCGCGCATCTCGCCGCCTCGGGCCTCTTCGACTACTTCAACATCTCGGGCGGCGGCTACCACACGCTGTTCATGGCGGTGCCGCCGATGAACATCCCTGACGGCCCGTTCATCCCCTTCGCCGAGAAGACGAAGGAGATCGTCGGCCACCGCGCCAAGGTCTTCATCGTCGGCAAGATCCGCACCGCCGAGATGGCCGAAGAGGCCATCGCCGAGGGCAAGACGGACATGGTCGCGATGACCCGCATGCAGATGGCCGACCCCTACATGGTCACCAAGATCCGCGAAGGGCGCTCTGAGGACATCGTCAAGTGCGTCAACGCGAACGTTTGCATCTCGCGCCTCTTCGACCAGAAAGAGGTCGCCTGCGTCGTCAACCCGGCGGTCGGTCGTGAGCGCGAGCTCGGCGAGGGGACGCTCACCTTCGTCAACGGCGGGGCGAAGAAGATCGTCGTCGCCGGCGGCGGTCCCGCCGGCCTGCGTTTCGCAGGCACGGCGGCGCGGCGCGGGCACGACGTGACGCTGCTCGAGGCCGCGGGCGAACTCGGAGGCCATTTAAAGCTCCTCCAGCAGCTACCGACGCGAAGCCAATGGGGAGAGGCCGTCAGCGCGCTGGAGCGCCGGGTCGAGAAGTCCGGCGTCGACGTGCAGCTCAACACCGAGGCAACGGCAGACGGAATCGCCGAGATGGCAGCCGACGTCGCCGTGATCGCGACCGGATCGTCCTGGAGCGGCGGCGGCTTCAGCCCCTACCGGCCGGACCGCGAGGGTATCCCGGGCGTCGAGCAAGACCACGTGATCGACGTCGCCACCGCCGCAGCACGCGCACTCGCTGACGCGAGCTCGCTCGGGAAGCGCGTTCTGATCATCGACGAGTCGGCCTTGTACCTCCCGCTCGGCCTCACGGAGTTGCTGCTCGAGGGTGGCGTCGAGGTCGAGATCGTGAGCCCGCACTTCTTCGTTGGCACCGACGCGCTCAAGTCGATGGATATGTTCCACCTCTTCCCGCGCCTGAAGGCGAAGGGCGTCGAGCTGACGTCACAGCACTTCGTCGAGAAGATCGAGGGCGATGACGTCCACCTCTACCACCTGTGGGGCGGCGAGCCCGAGGTCAAGCAGTTCGACACCGTTGTGCTCGCGCAAATGCGCGACCCCAACGAGGAGCTCTACTTCGAGCTCAAGGGCACGCACCCCGATCTGCGGCGCGTCGGCGATGCTCTGACGCCGAGGCCGCTCGTGGCCGTCATCCACGAAGGCGAGGTCGAAGCGCGCGCCGTCTAGCGCAGTCGGCGCCCGAGACTCCCGAACCGAGCACATGGAGGTCCCCGTATGAGCAGCACCAAGGAGCATTGGCGACGAGACAAGCACTCGTTCGTCAACACGCTTGCGCTCGACCGTGAGCCGCTCGAGGGGCCGAAACCGCTGCACGGCGTCCCGGGTGCAATCGTCACCCGCGACGACAACCACGGCGGTGCCACGCATCTGATCGAGGCGCCGGCCGGCTGGTCACACGCCTTCGACGGGGTCGAGGCCTCGCTCGAGCTCTTCGTCATGAGCGGCAAGCTCTCGGTCGAAGGGCAGGAGGTCGGTGCGAGCGGCTACGTGCACCTGCCCCAGGGCTGCGGCGGTGGCGAGCTGAGCACCGAAACCGGCTTCGTCGCCTACTCGTTCTGGAACCCGAACGTGCCGGCCTTCCCGCCGCCGCACACGACCAACCGGGTGACGACGCTCGCCAAGGAGCCCGAGATCCCGACCATCCGTGGCGGCCACGGCGTCTGGCACAAGGGTCTGCGCGCTCCCGACGTCCACGCGTCGTTCTATCCCGAGCCCGAGTTCGACGGTGGGCCCGGCGGCATGCTCCGCGTCTACTTCATCGGCGCTGGCATCGACTACCCGATGGAGCACTCCCACATGGACTGCTTCGAGGAGATCATCCTGATCGCCGGCGACTGCCTGCTCGCCAACGAGGGTCTGATGGGGGTCGGGTCGGTGACGACGCATCCCGAGGAGTACTGGCACGGGCCGTTTGCCAGCCGCCAGGGCTGCCTGCTTCTGACCAACACGGACGCGCCGATGGGCAACCCCTGGCCGTGTCGCCAGTATCCCGGCGGCTACGACTTCCTCGACGCCTACCTCGAGGACGAGCCCTGGGACAGCCACACCGAGCATGCGCACTGGGACGACATCGATCTACCTGCGATCCAGGCGCTCCATGAGACTTCCGAATTCAAGAAGTGGTGGAAGCAGGAGGGTCACGAGAAGTTCTCCAACGTCGTCGGGCGCCAGATGGTCTCGAACTACCGCGCGAGCTGGACACGCGACCCCGAGGCGCTCGTTGCGCTCTATGACTCGCTTGAGGACACCGCGAAATGGCGCCACCGCTGGCTGGAGGCGCTCGAAGACTACGCCGAGCCGGAGGCCTGAGATGACCGTACCCAAGGAACATTGGCGTCGCGACAAGCACTCGTTCTACAACCTCTTCGAACTCGACCGCGGCAAGGTAAAGGACATTCCCGAGCCTCTGCACGGCCTCGATGGCGCTCTCATCTCGACCGATCTGAAAACAGGGTCGCAGACGCTCATCGTGGATATCCCGGCTGGCTGGAAGAGTGCGTACGACGGGCAGGATGCCTGCCTGGAGCTGTTCAACCTTCGCGGCGACGTTGCGATCGAGGGCGACCGCGTGCGCGCGAGCGGCTACGTCCAGGTCGCGCAGCGGTGTGGCGGGGCCGAGCTCGACTCCGAAGGCGGTGCACTCTCGCTGGCCTTCTGGAACCCCAACGCTCCCACGTTCCCGCCGCCCTACACCAGGAACCGCGCGCTGCGCTTCTGGGAGGAGGAGTGGAAGCCGAGCATGCCCGACGCGCACGGGCTCATGCACAAATCGCTCCGTCTGCCCGATCCGTTCGGCGAGCACTACGACGGCGGACCGGGCGGGTTCATCCGCCTCCTCTGGATCGCGCCGGGCATCGACGCGCCTTACGAGCACATTCACCATGAGTGCTTCGAGGAGATCATTCTGCTCCAGGGCGACAACCTGCTCGCCGACGAGGGCGTGATGGGGATCGGCACGACCACGATCCATCCGCAGGAGTGGTGGCACGGCCCGTTCGCCACGCGCTCGGGCTGCATTGTGATGGTGCACACCGACGCACCGATGGGCTTTCCCTGGCCGCCGCGTGACAACGACTACCCGATCGCGAAGAAGGTCTGCGAGGCCTACCTCGACGAGGCGCGCTGGGACATCCCGACTGAGCACACCCCGTGGGCCGAGTCCGACTGGGCGCGCCTGCAGGACGACCCTGAATTCCAGAAGTGGGCGAAGCAGGCGGAGGAGTTCGGCGATCGGGTCGGCCGCGACGTCGTCAGCTCGTTCCGTGAGTCGCTCAGCTTCGGCGGCGACTGGGAGTGGGAGAGGGAGCGAAATGCGAAGTCCGACAAGTAGTGCCAACCAGATCGCGAGCAAAGTCAGGAGAGGCATGACGACACCAAGAACCAGCACCAGTCTCGAGCCGACGAGGAGGCGTCGCATTCGGCCTGCCGTGTGGCTGATGGCGCTCCTGCTGGCGCTCGCGGTCGGAGTCGCAGCCTGCGGCGGCGATGACTCTGCCGAGCCGGCGCCGCCGCCGGCCGAGGAGCCGGCACCTCCAGCAGACGCTGAGCCGCCGCCACCGGCCGACGAGCCGTCGGCAGATCCCGAGCCGGCACCGCCGGCCGACGAGCCGCCCCCGCCCGACGAGCCGCCGCCCCCTCCGCCCGAAGAGCCGGAAGGCGATGACCTGACGGGCAAGCGCGAGCTCATCGTCCTCCAGGACGACATCGCGCCGGGCCTTGACGTCGACGGGCCGAGCGTCGTTCACGACGGCGTCCACGACATCCTCGAATCGACGATGGAGCCGCTGCTCGAGTACCCGGCAACGCTCCAGGACGGGATCCTTATCCCGGACTATCTGATCGACGCCGACGGCTTCGTGCCGCGACTGGCGACGTCGTGGTCTTCGGTGACGAACGATGACGGGACAGTCACCTGGACCTTCAACCTGCGCCAGGGCGTCACGAGCTGCGCCGGCAACGAGTTCACCGCCGATGACGTGGTCTGGAGCTTCGCACGGGCCAAGTCGGTAAGCGGGACGGTGCCTGTCTCCTGGTTCCTGGCAAACAACGCGAACCTGCTCGGCGCCGAGGTCTTCGGCGACGACCCCGCGGGCAGGGAGCTCGGCAACGAGGTCGTCAAGGTCGACGACTACACCGTCCAGTTCATGCAGTCCGCGCCGAACGACAACTTCCCGGACATGCTCGAGATCTTCGGGCTCTTCCCATACGACTCGACCGAGATGATGGCCAACGCGACCGAGGACGATCCGTGGGCGCACGACTACTCCGACACCGAGAACGCGCCCGGATTCGGCCCCTACTGTCTCGCGAGCTGGGACAAGGGCAGCGAGTTCGTCCTCGAGGCGAACCCCAGCTACTACCGGGGTGAGCCGCAGTTCACGACGGTGATCATCCGCAAGGTGCCGCAGGGCGCCAACCGCGTTGCCGCCGTACGCAGCGGCGACGCAGACCACGTGATCAACCTCTCGCCGCGCGACCTCGCCGACGTCGAGCAGGACCCGAACGTGACCGTGCTCTCGTGGTTCAACAACGAGAACCTCGCGCTCGGGTTCAACTTCGCCGTTGAGCCGTGGAGCCTGCCGACGGGCACCCTGCTCAGGCAGGCAGTCGCGTGGGCGATGCCCTACGACGAGATCGTCGAGCAGGACTACCTCAACCGCGCGGTGCGCTGGTTCGGTCTGGTGCAGCCCAACTACAACGTTGCCAAGACCTACGACACCTACGCCAACGCGCCCGATGTCGACAGAGCACGCGAGCTCATGGCCGAGGCCGGATTCCCGAACGGGGAAGGCCTGCCCACTGATGGGCTCGTGCTTCACTACGTCGCCGAGCGGCGTGAGGTGCTCGAGCCGATCGCGAACCGCATTGCAACGGCGCTTGCCGAGATCGGCATGCCGATCGAGCTCTCGCCGATCTCTGCGGCCGAGTACAACACGCGCGAGGGCGTGCAGCGCGACATGCCCATGTTCCTGCGCGACCGGATCCGCCCGTTCGGGCCCGACGCGGCCTACGCTGCCCTGCTTCTCTACGTCTCGCCTGCAAGCGGTGGACTGGTGAACGGCGGCAACTATGTGAACGACGAGGTCGACAGCCTCTGGTTCGCGTCGCAGGTCGCGACCGGCAGTGAGCGCGAAGATGCGCTCTTCGCGTTGCAGGACATCGTCATGGAGGAGCTGCCGATGGTCCCGATCGCGCTCGTACCCTCCGAGATCGCGGTGAGCAAGGGCGTCCTCTGCTGGCACTCGAGCTCTGGTAACACCGACAACTGGTGGTACCAGACGGTCGAGGGCGGCCCACCGTGCGAGAACGACCGCGGCATCGAATAGCGCATCGCCGCCAGGCGCGCGCTTGACGCCATATCAGCCACCGGGGAGACCGTCCATGGGCGGTCTCCCCGGTCGGCGACCACACCCAACAGGAGGAACACGTGCCCGAAGGAATCATCGACATCACCGTCAACCCGTGGACGCCGCTCGAGGTCGAACAGGGCCAGGTCGGTGTCGACGAGCACTTCTACAACAAGATTCGCGTCCCGCCCGAGGCTCGCGTCGGCCTCTCGTGGGAGAAGTACCTCGAGAAGAAGGACAGGGCGGGAATCCAGCGCTCGCTGCTCGTCGCAACACGGGCCGGCGACTCGCGGGCTCGCTTCTCGTTCCACATTCCCTATGAGCGTGTCGCCGAGACCTGCGAGAAGTGGCCCGATCGATTCTCTGGTCTCGCGGGCATCGACCCGACACGCGGCATGGAGGGGCTACGCGAGTTCGAGCGCGGCATCACCGAGCTCGGTTTCGTCGGTGGGCACATCTACCCGCACTGGTTCGACCTGCCGCCCGACCACCGGAGCTTCTATCCGTTCTACGCGAAGGCGTGCGAGCTCGACGTGCCGATCATGATGCAGATCGGGCACTGCCTCGACTACATGCGCGATAAGATCTTCCACTCGGTCGGGCGCCCGATCACGCTCGAGAACATCGCCATTGATCTGCCGGAGGTCAAGCTGATCGGCATCCACCTGGGCTGGCCGTGGACAGAAGAGATGATCGCGGTCGCCTACAAGCACAACAACGTCTACATGTGCGGCGACGCCTACGCGCCCAAGCATTGGCCGGCGGAGTACGTGCGCTTCATCGACAGCTGGGGCCAGGACAAGTGCCTGTTCGGCACCGATTGGCCGGTGATCGACCCGGAGCGTGCGGTCGAGGAGTGCGAGGCCCTCGGGCTTCGGTCCGGGTCGAAGGAGAAGTTCTACCGGACGAACGCGCTCAAGCTGTTCCGGCTTCCCGAGTCGGCGGAGCTCGACGGAGTCGCCGCCGCGACCGCGGGGGCCGCCTCGGCGTGAGTGCAGCAGCCGACGCCCTCTGCCGCTCGTTCGGGCTCGAGGTGCCCATCCTCCAGGCTGGGATGGGGTACGTCTCGACCGGTCGGCTGGCCGCGGCCGTCTCGGGCGCCGGCGGGCTCGGCGTGATTGCGACGGGCGCGATCATGCCGCCGGCCGAGTTGCTCGAGCACATCGCCCGCGTACGTGACGAGGCGCCGGGCAAGCCGTTCGCGGTGAACCTGCTGCTGCCGAGCGGCTCGGATCCCTCAGTCGACTTCGGCTCTCCCGAGCTCAACCGCGGCCTGCTCGACGTCTGTGTCTCGGAGCGCGTTCCCGTTGTCGTGATCGGCCTCGGCGACCCGCGGGCGGTGATGAACGAGCTCAAGGAGGCCGGCTCCCGGGTCGTCTCGGTCGTCGGCTCGCCACGCGCGGCCCGCAACGTCGCGAAGGCGGGCGCAGATCTCGTGATCGTCCAGGGCCGGGAGGCAGGCGGGCACGTCGGCGAGATCGGCACCCTGACGCTGTTGCAGACGGCGCTACGCGACCTCGAGTGCCCGGTCGCCGTCGCCGGCGGCGTCGCGACACCGCGGGCTGTTGCGAGCGTGCTCGCGGCCGGCGCGGCGGCCGTGTCTGTGGGCACCCGCTTCCTCGCCTCGGAGGAGTCCGACGTCCATGAGGTGTTCAAGCAGGCAGTCGTTGACGCGACCGCGCGCTCGACGGCGGTCACGCGGGCGTGCTCGGGCAAGCCGGGCCGCGCGCTGCGCTCACCGTTCGTCGAGGCCTGGATCGGACGCGACGACGAGATCGACCCCTATCCGAGCCGCGCGCAGGAGCACTTCTGGCGCGCCAAGGCGGGCTGCGTCGACGGCGACTGGGAGAACGGCTACTTCCCGGCCGGACAGTGCGTCGAGGTCATCGACGAGATCCTGCCGGCGGCACAGATCGTCGAGGATCTCGCGACGCTGGTCGTAGCGACATGAACGAGCGACCGTCCTCCTACCGCCCGGTGCTGATCGCCGACGGCATCCGCGCCTCGGCCAAGCGCGACCCCGGGAAGACGGCGCTCTCGCTCGGCTCCGACCATCTGTCCTACGCCCAGCTCGTCGAGCGGATCGATCGCGTCTCGAACCTGGCCCTCAGCGGCCTCGGTCTCGCCCCTGGCGATCACGCGGCGCTGATGGCACCGAACTGCCTCGAGTTCATGGAGATCGTCGGCGGACTGGCGTCGGTGGGCGTTCCGCCGGCGCTGATCAACTCGCGGCTCACGCCCGCTGAGGTTGCCTATATCGGCAACGACGCTGGCGCGCGGGTGATGTTCGTGCACGAGTCGCTTCGCGAGATCGTCGAGGAAGCCGAATTCGACACCGTCGAGCGTGTCGTCGTGATCGGCCCCAGCGGCGACTACGAGACGCTGCTGGCAGCCGCGAGCCCGAAACCGCCCGACGTCGCGGTCGAGGAGACAGATCCGTTCTGCATCTCGTACACGTCCGGGACGACGGGAAGCCCGAAGGGGGCGGTGCTCTCGCATCGCTCGCGCGCACTCACGGCGTTCGCAATGGCGGTCGAGTACGGCTGCTACTCGCCCGAGGACAGGGCGATGGCGATCGCGCCCCTCTACCACGGTGGCGGCTTCGCCTTCGCGCTCGCGCCGATCTCGTTCGGCGGCACCTGCGAGATCCTGCCCAGGTTCGACGCCGAGCAGGTCTTGCGTCTCTTCGCCGAGCAGGCGATCACGAACGCGTTCATGGTGCCGACGCACTTCAACGCGCTCTTCGCACTCGACGAGAAGACCCTCCGCGGCGCCGATATCTCGTCGCTTCGCACGATCATCTCGAATGCCGCCCCACTTCCCCAGGCCACGAAGGAGCGCGTCGTCGACTGGCTCGGCGACGGGATCCTGCACGAGACCTACGGCTCGACCGAAGGCGGGATCGTCACCAACCTTCGCCCGCCTGACCAGCTGCGCAAGGAGCAGTGCGTCGGGCTCCCCTTCCCGTGCACCGAGGTTCGCATGCTCGACAACGACGGCGTCGAGGTCGAGGCCGGCGAGGTCGGTGAGCTGTACAGCCGCTCGCCATTCCTGTTCAACGGCTACTGGGGTCTACCGGACGAGACGACCGAGGGCTTCCGCGACGGCTGGTTGTCGGTTGGTGACATGGCCCGCAAGGACGACGAGGGTCACGTCTACATCGTCGACCGCAAGAAGGACATGATCATCTCGGGCGGTGTCAACGTCTATCCGCGCGAGGTGGAGGAGGTGCTGCACGAGCACCCGGCGATTGCCGAGGCCGCCGTTGTCGGCGTCGCCGATGAGTACTGGGGCGAGGCGGTGCAGGCAGTCGTGGCGCTGCGTGCCGAGCAGCAGGCGACGGCCGAGGAGATCGTCGAGTTCTGCTCGGAGCGGCTCGCCAGATTCAAGCTGCCCAAGCAGGTGCGGTTCACCGACGCGCTACCGCGCAACGCTGCGGGCAAGGTGCTCCGCCGCGAGCTGCGCGTGGCCAACGAAAGCTAGACCGGAAAGAGAGACCGATGGGAAAGCTAGACGGGCGAGTTGCGATCGTGACGGGAGCGGCGAGCGGCATTGGCCGCGGCATGGCCGAGGCGTTTGCCGAGGAGGGATGCGCCGGGGTCGCGTGCGTCGACCTCAACGCGTCCGGAGCCGGGGCGACGGCGGCGACCTGCAACGAGTCGGGTGCCAAGACCATCGTGGTCGAGGCGAACGTTACGAGCGAGGACGACTGGAAGCGCGTCATCGACGAGACGACCTCGGCATTCGGCGGACGCATCGACGTCTGCTGCAACAACGCGGGTATCGCGTCGAGCTCGCCGGTCAAGGACATGAGCCTCGAGATGTGGCAGCAGATGATGGACGTCGACCTGACATCCGTGTTTCTTGGCTGCCGGGCCGTCTTGCCGACGATGCTCGAGCAGGACTACGGGCGGATCATCAACACCGGCTCGCAGCTCGGCTTGCGTGGGTCGCCGTCGCTGGCGCACTACTGCGCGGCGAAGGGCGGCGTCCACGCGCTGACCAAGTCACTCGCCTACGAGGTAGCCGAGACGGGCATCCGCGTGAACGCGCTCGCGCCCGGGCCGACGGTGACCGCGATCCTCGACGACATCCCCGACGAGGCAATCGAGGCGATCCGCCTCGAGGTGCCGATGAAGCGGCTCGCGCAGGTCAAGGAGATCGTTCCCACAGTCGTCCTGCTCGCCTCGGAAGACGGCGGCGGCTACTACCACGGCGCCGTCATGAACGTCTCTGGCGGCCACGTCACCTGGTAGCGAACCGTGGCCGCAGCTGAGGCACCCGCGGTCGCTGGCGACCCGCTCGCAAGGGCGCGCTCGCTCGCCGAGGCGTTCGCGGTCGAGGCGGCCGAGCGCGATCGCGAGTGGCGCTTCCCGCATCAGGAGATGGCAGAGCTGAAGCGGAGCGGGCTGCTCGGGCTCAGGCTGCCGCGCGAGCTGGGTGGTGCTGCGGTCGACACGCCGACGATCGTCAGGGTCACGGGCGAGGTCGCCGTCGGCGACCCGAACATCGCGCAGATGCTCCTCATCCACTACTACGGCGAGGAGCTGATCACGGCTCTGCCGGACTCGAGCGTCAAGACCCAGCTTGCTGAGCGCGTCCTCGCCGGCGAGTTCGTGACGAATGCGTTCAACGAGGTCGGCACGAAGACGATCATGGAGTTCCGCACCGTCGTCTCAAAGGGTTCTGACGGGAACCGTCGCATCAACGGCAAGAAGTTCTACGCGACTGGAAGTCTCGCGGGCGATCTCATGTACGTCGTCGCCATCACCGACGACGCCGAGCCCGCCCTCACGATCTGCTGGGTCGCGACCGGTGCTCCGGGGGTCACCATCCACGACGACTGGCGGGGCATGGGCCAGCGCACGACGGCGAGCGGCACGATCGAGTTGAACGCCGTGCCGGTCGAGGAGGATCACGTCACCGCCGTCGACCACCTGATGACACCCGAGAGCCTGTTCGGCAACTTCGGTCAGATCTCGTTCTCGGCGATCTATATCGGCATGGCCAGGGGCGCGCTCCGGGATGGCCTCGAGTTCGCGAGGACGCGCGCACGGGCGCGCCCAGAGTCAGGCGTGGACAGCGCCCGCGAGGATCCGTACGTGATGCTCCGGGCCGGCGAGCTCGAGGCAAAGCTCGTGGCGGCCGAGGGCGCGCTCCAGCTCGCTCTCGACGCTCGTGTTGCCGCCGAGGAAGCCGGTAGCGCTGAGGCCCGCGACGCGGCCTCGATAGCGGCCGGGCACGCCAAGGTCGTCACCGGCGACGCGGCCCTCGACATCTCGGAGGGCATTTTCCGGATCTGCGGCGCGAGCGCGTCGCTCGAGAAGTACGCGCTCGATCGGCACTGGCGAAACGCGCGCACGCTGACGCTTCACGATCCCATGGACTACAAGATGCGCTTCGCCGGTGACTACATGCTCAACGGCACGCCGCCGCCGATCTCGCCGTACACCTAGCGACCGGCTAGCTCAGAACCTTGCGTCCGGGTCGCCGTGGGTGCGTACGTGGCGCCTCGCGAACAGCCATCGCCCGTCGACACGGCGGACCTCGTCGTCGTAGCGGGCAACGAGGAGGATGCGGCCTCCTTCGGCCGTCGGCTGCACCATGAGGTGGTCGGCGCGCAGCGTCGCCTCGTCGCCGCCGCCCTCGATGACGACGTTGTCGACCCAGTGCTGGCAGGCGCGGAAGTCGGCGTACTTCGGCTCGGTCGAGTAGCGGCGGCAAAAGCCAGCGATCTCCTCGCGCCCCTCGAAGCGCCCGACGATGCCGTCGAAGACGCCGTCCTCGGTGAACATGCTCGCCCACCCTTCGGCGTCGCCGTCGTCGATCGCGACGTTGTAGCGCGCGATCAGCTCGCGGATCTCGAGCCTGTCCTCGGCTGAGAGCATCAGCTCACGCTCCTATGGGGGTCCCGTACTCCCCCGACTCGCGCATGCGCCAGTACGCGGCGGCGAGCTGCTCTGTGACCGGGCCGGGAACCGGCTGGGGAAGATGACGGCCGGCGACCTCACGTACGGCGAGGGCGCCGCCAGCGGTGCTGGTCGTGAACACCTCGTCGGCGCTGTACAGGTCGAAGGCTGTCAGGCCTCCCTCGCGCACGGGGATCCCCTCGCGCTCGGCCAGCTCCATGAACGTCTGCCGGGTGATCCCGCGCAAGATCTCCTCGCCTGGCGTGAAGACGGAGCCGTTCTTGACGACGAACACGTTCGATGCGGGTCCTTCGGCCACGTAGCCCGCCGCGTTCAGCCAGATCACGTCGTCGAAGCCGCCGCTGACCACCTCGAGCCGAGAGAGCTGGTGGTGCAGTCGGTCGAGCGCCTTGTATCGGGGGTCGAGCGTGTCGGGTGAGAAGCCGCGCAGGTGTGAGATGCCTAGGCGGATCCCGCTTGCTCGCTTCTCGTCACTGGCGAGCTGGATGTAGGGCGCGACCCAGATGATCTCTGTGGGGTCGTGCTCGCGCGGGTCACCGATGATCTCCTTCGGCGTTCCCCGCGTGACGATGAAGCGAATGCTCGCCTCATCGAAGCCACATCGCCGTGCCGTCTCGAGGATCGCCTCGCGCCAGCCCGCGTGATCGAGGGTGGTGCGAATCCCGCTCGCCCGCAGCGAGAGGAAGAGGCGCTCGATGTGCTCGTCGAGCTTGAAGACAACGCCCTTCCACGCCGAGACGACGTCGAAGACGCCGTCGCCGAGCAGGAAGCCCTGGTCGAGGATCGAGATCTTGGCGTCGCTCAGCGGCACGTAGTCGCCGTTCAGGTAGACGGTCGGCTCGCTCATTGGTCGCCTCCGATAGCGCTTCTCTGGTTGGTCATCTAGTAGCTCTTCGGGAGCCCGAGCCGCTCGCCGATGAAGTTCTTCGTCATCTCGTTCGAGATCGGGCTGAACGGGCCGAGCCGGGCGTCGCGGGCGAGACGCTCCATCGGCGACTCCTCGACCAGGCCGTAGCCGGCGAGGATCCGCAGGCCACGGTCGGTCGCGCGCACGGCGACCTCGCTGCAGGCCAGCTTGGCCATCGCCGCCTCCATCGAGCACTCCTCTCCCCGGCTCTGTATCGCCGCTGACTTGAAGAGCAACAGGCGCGCCTGCTCGACCTCGGTCGCAGTATCGGCCAGCATGTGCTGCAGCGCCTGGAAGGCGCCGATCGGCCGCCCGAAGGCGTGGCGCTCCTTGGCGTAGCGCAGCGCCTCGTCGAGCGCTGCCGCAGCGATGCCGAGCGAGATGGCGCCCGCCAGGATCCGCTCGTTGTCGAGCGTCGCGATCAGGTGGTAGAAGCCGCGGCCGCGCTGGCCGACGATGTCCTCGGCGGGGGCGCGGGCGGCGTCGAAGAAGACCTCGCAGGTGCCCGCGGCGCGCATTCCCATCAGCTCGAGCCGCCGCACCGAGATCGCCTCTTGATCGCGCGGCGTCAGGATCAGAGAGAGTCCGCGTGCCTTCTTCTCGCCCTCGGGCGGGTCGGTGCGCGCGAGCACGAGAATGGCATCCGACTCGTCGGCCATCGACGTGTACAGCTTCTGGCCGTGCAGCGCCCACTCGTCGCCGTCCAGCTCGGCGCTCGTCTTCAGCTGCAGGACGTCGGTGCCGCCGTCTGGCTCCGACATGCCGAACGCCATGATGAAGTCGCCCTTGGCGATGCGCGGGAGGTACTCATCCTTCTGCGCGTCGGTGCCGACCTCTTCGAACAGGCGCGCTGTCATCGACACCCCGACCCAGTCGACTGCGATCGAGGCAAACCGCCGCGAGATCTCCTCGGTCAGGACCGTGGCCGTTTCGACGTCGGCGGCGGCGCCCCCGTATTCCTCCGGAACAGGCAATGCCATCCAGCCGAGCTCGGCGAAGCGCTCCCAAAGTGAGCGCGGGAACTTGCGGGCGCGGTCGTACTCACGGATCGTCTCCTCGGGCAGCTCCTTCGCGAAGAAGTCGCGAACGGTCTCGCGCAGGAGCGTGTGCTCTGCAGACTCGCTCATGGGCTCGCGAGCGGCGGTCGTGTTCCGGCGAAACCGAGCCGCTGCTCGGCCGCGGCGCCAACGCGAAGCAGCAGGGCCTCCGAGAACGCCGGTCCGACCAGCTGCAGACCTGCGGGCATGTGCCCGGCGAGCCCCACGGGCACGGTCAGGCCCGGCAGGCCGGCCATGTTCACGACGGTCAGGTTGCGGACGCCGGCGGGGTCGCGGCCTTCGTTCTCGCCGCGATCGAATTGCACGATCTCCTCCTCGACGAGCGGCGCGATATGGCCATGCGCCGGCGTGACGACGACGTCGACCTGTGCGAAGGCGTTGACGAACGCCTCGGCCGTCAGCCTCCGCGTGCGCTGAGCGTCGACATAGGCCGTTGCCGGAATTGCGCGCCCCATGTCGAGGTAGGAGAGGACGTCGGCGCCGTAGAGGTCTCGCTTCGTGTCGATCCAGTCGCCGTGCCAGGCCGAGGACTCGGCCCCGATGATGAGGAAGCCCGCCGTCAGCGCATGTTCGATCGCGGCCGCGGGTGAGAGCGTGATCGAGACGAGCTCGGCGCCCGCCTGCTCGAGCGCTTCGAGCCCCCGTTGCAGCGCGTCGGCAACCGGATCCTGAATCGTCTCGAAGAAGTACGCGTCCGGAACACCGACGCGCACGCCGCTGGCTCCGCCGTCGAGGTCACCCGCGACCGGATCGTGCGGCGTTTGCACGCTCGTGTGGTCGAGCGGATCCGGCCCCGCGATCAGGTCGTAGACGACCGCCGTGTCCGCAACGCTCCGCCCGAGGACGCCAACGGTGTCGAGCGACCACGCGAGCGGCGCGACGCCGCTTCGCCCGATCTTCCCGTAGGTCGGCTTGAGCCCGACGATGCCGTTGAAGTTCGCCGGGCTTCGGACCGAGCCGGCCGTATCAGTCCCGAGTGTGAACGCGCCGATGCCCGAGGCGACGGCCGAGGCCGATCCGCCGCTCGAGCCCCCCGGGATCCGGTCGGGGTCCCAGGCGTTGCGCGCCGGCAGCGTCGTCCCGCCCCAGGCGAACTCGTGCGTGCGCGCTTTCGCGATCAGGACGCCGCCTGCGGCCTCGAGCAGGGAGGCGCTGGTCGCGCTTTGGGTCGGGACGTTCCCGTCGTAGACCCGCGAGCCGGCGCCTGTCGGGATCCCGGCGACGTCGATGATGTCCTTGAGCGTGTACGGCAGCCCATCGATCGGCCCGAGAGTCTCGTTGCGCGCCCGCCGCTGATCCGACTCCTCTGCCTGCGCAAGCGCTCGCTCGTCGAGTCGGCGCACGAGCGGGTCGGTATGCGGCTCCATGCGGTCGGCTTGCGCGAGGGCGGCGTGCATGAGCTCGACGGCAGATACCTCGCCGCTCTGGAGCGCCGTCCTCGCTTCGTCGACGCCGAGGAACGCCAGATCGACGCTCACGCGCCGGGCTCGCTCTCGCTCGGGCGCGACGTCAGCTCGGTAGAGAACGCGACCTCTGGCTCGACAGCGCGCAACATGTCCGGAGGGAACCCGTCCGCGAGCATGTCGACAAGCACCGCGGCCAGCTCGGCGGCAGCCTGTGTGTCTCCGTCCTGCTGATCGTCGCTCATCGCTCTGCGCCCTCTCGGGTGGCGCAGGATAGATCGGTCTCGCTCGCCGTGAACCGGCAACGCAGATTGCATACAATGTCGCGCCGGCCAGCTCCGCTGGCTCGGCACGGCAGCGAGCGACGGCAGGACGAGCGTGAGCAACGCAAGCGCAACGGCAACCGAGTCGATCCGAGAGGCGATCCTCGAGGGCCGCCTCGCGCCGGGCAGCCGTCTGAAAGAAGCGCAGCTTGCAGGCGAGCTCGGGATCAGCCGAACACCGATCCGGGAGGCGCTTCTCGTCCTCCAGACCGAGGGCCTCGTCGAGGCGGCGCCCAATCGCGGCGCAAGCGTTCGCTCCTACGCGCCCGCAGACCTCGACGAGCTCTACCAGCTGCGCGCCCTTCTCGAGGGCCACGCCGCGCGCGTCGCGGCCGAGCGAATTGCGCCCGGCGCGATCGGCCTGCTCGAGGAGAGCTGCGAGCGCTTCGACGCGCTGCGCGACACGGGCGACTCGGCAGCGCTCGCCGCCGAGAACCAGTGCTTCCACGAGACGATCCTTTCTGCGACCGGATCAGAGCGCCTCATCGCCCTGGTCAGGAAGGTCGTCGAGGTCCCACTCGTCTACCGCTCGTTCCTCTGGTACTCGGACGAGCAGCGCCTGATCTCCCTGCACTACCACCGGCAGATCGCAGCCGCGCTGAGCGCGCGAGACGCGGAGCGAGCCGAGAGCATCATGAAGGCCCACGTTCAGGAGGCACGCGACTTCCTCGTCGCCGAGATCGTCGCGGGGGTATCGAGCCCATCCGCGGCGCACGCCGTCGCCGATTCAACTATCCAGGAGGAACGATGACCGAGGCTTCTCAGACCGCCGCGGCTGCGGGGCAGGCGGCGGCGCCCGACGGAGTCGGCCCCCTCGCGGGACTCCGCATCATCGAGCTCGGAACACTGCTCGCTGGTCCATTCAGCGGCCGCTTGCTCGGCGACATGGGCGCCGAGATCATCAAGGTCGAGGCGCCTGGCAAGCCCGACCCGCTGCGCGACTGGGGCAAAGCGCGATTCAACGGTAAGTCGCTCTGGTGGCCCGTCCAGTCGCGCAACAAGAAATGCATCACGCTCAACCTGCGGCTCGAGGAAGGGCAGCAGATGCTGCTCGAGCTGCTCGAGCATGCGGACGTGGTAACCGAGAACTTCCGGCCCGGGACGCTCGAGCGTTGGAATCTCGGCTTCGATCGTCTCTCGGCGGTCAACCCGCGGGTGATTCTCGCGCGGGTCTCGGGCTACGGGCAGACCGGGCCCTACTCCGAGCGCGCGGGGTTCGCGTCGGTGGCCGAGGCGATGGGAGGCCTTCGCCACATCAGCGGCTTCCCCGACGAGCCGCCACCGCGCATGCATATCTCGCTCGGCGACTCGCTCGCCGCGATGTTCTCGGTCCAGGGGATCCTGGCGGCGATTTACGAGCGTGACGTGGGCGGGAGTGGCAAGGGCCAGGAGGTCGACGTCTCGCTGATGGAGTCGAGCTTCGCGCTGATGGAGTCGACCGCGCCCGAGTACGACCTTTGCGACATCGTCCGCGAGCCCTCGGGCACGTTCCTCAAGGGAGTCGCTCCGTCGAACATCTTCAAGTCCAAGGACGACAAGTGGATGGTCATCGCGGCCAACCACAACAACGTGTTCATGCGCCTCTCTGACGCGATCGGGCGGCCCGACATGAAGGGCGACGACAAGTTTTCGACGCATCTCGCCCGTGGCGAGAACCAGCGGGAGCTCGACGGGATCATCGCCGAGTGGGCGAGGGAGCGGACGGCGGCCGAGATCGACGAGGAGCTCAACGAGGCCGGCGTCATCTGCGGGCCGATCTACACGATCGCCGACATCTTCGAGGATCCGCAGTTCAAGGCGCGCGACATGTTGCTCGAGCACGAAGACCCCGTCATCGGCAAGTTCATCGGCCCGGGCATCGTGCCGCGCTTCACGCGGACACCCGGCGAGGTGCGCTGGACAGGCCCGTGGGAGGAAGGCGCCCACAACCAGGAGATCTGGGGCGACATGGTCGGCCGCTCGAGCGACGATCTCGCGCGGCTCAAGGAAGAGGGGGTGATCTAGGTGAAAGCCGTTCGTTTTTATGAGCACGGCGGCCGCGATGTCCTGCGCTACGAGGACGCGCCCGATCCCGAGCCGGGTGAGGGAGAAGTCCTCGTCCGCATCCGGGCCTGCGGCCTGAACCACTTCGACGTCGATCTGCGTGAGAACGTCTCGCGCTGGCCGCTGCCGCTGCCCTGGACGCTCGGCGTCGAGTTCGCAGGAGAGGTCGCCGGCGTCGGCCCGGGCGTGTCCGGGCTCGCCGACGGCGACCGCGTCTGGGTGCTGCACGAGATCCCCTGTCTCACCTGCCGCTACTGCCTCGACGGGATGGACAACATCTGCGAGGACGCGCGCATGTGGTCGGTGCAGATGCCAGGCGGCTACGCCGAGTATGTAGCGGCTCCCGTAGACGCCGTCTACCCACTGGTCGACGAGATGTCCTTCGACGCCGCAGCGGCCGGGCAGATCGTCTTCACGACCGCCTGGCACATGCTCGTGACGCGTGGCCAGGTCCGGCCCGGCGAGACCGTGCTGATCAGCGCTGCAGGAAGCGGCGTCGGTCACGCGGCGATTCAGATCGCCAAGCACGCCGGCGCCAACGTGATCACGACCGCGGGGAGCGAGCAGAAACTCGACGCGGCTCGAGCCGACGGCGCCGACGGGGTGATCAACTACCGCGAGGAGAACGTCACGGAGCGCGCCCTCGAGCTCAACGGCGGCAACCCGATCGACCTGGTGATCGAGCACATCGGCGGCGACCAGTTCGGCCAGTGCGTCAGCACACTCAAGAAGAACGGGCGCCTCGTCACCTGCGGTGGCCACGCCGGCGAGGTGATCAACTTCGACATCATCCCGCTATTCCGGAATGAGTGGCAGGTGATCGGCTCACGCACCGGCACGACCGCCGAGACCCGCCGCGTGATGGACCTGATCGGTGACAGCACCTTCGAGCCGCGCGTCCACGCAGCGCTCCCGCTCGCCGAGGCCGCCGAGGCGATGAGGATCATCGAGGACCGCGAGCAGTTCGGCAAGGTACTGGTGAACCCATGAACGTTGCACGTTCATGGGTTCATTGGGTCAAGCCACTCCGCGGCTTGACCGGTGAATCCGGAAACTGGCGTTGCGCCCCGAAGGAGGGCACATGAGCGACTACGGCACCGACGATGCGCGCGACTACGTGGCGATCTATACGCCAGAGACCGAGCTCGTGCCCGAGAAGACTTGCCTCGTCCTCGTCGACATCCAGTACGCGACGGGAAACCCCGAGACGGGTCTCGGCGCGCTCCTGAACAAGCAGGGCAAGCTGCACGAGGCCGAGTACCGCTACAACCGCATCGCCGAGAAGGTCGTCCCCAACTCGCGGCGCCTGCTCGACTTCTTCCGCGCCAACGACCTGCGGCGCGTGTACCTGACCTACGGCTCGGAGGTCGAGGACTACTCGGACCTGACGCATCAACTGAAGGCGCTCTGCATGGCCACGAAGAATCGCGAGGGCGAGCGCGAGCACGAGATCGTCGACGAGCTGAAGCCGCTCCCGACGGAGCGGGTGTTCAACAAGATCACGCCGAGCGCGTTTACCTCGACGCCGATCGACATCGTGCTCTCGAAGGCCTACGGCGTCGACACGCTCCTCTTCACCGGCGTCTCGACCAACATGTGCGTCGAGCACACGCAGCGTGACGCTGCGAGCTACGGCTACCACTGCTTCACGGTCGATGACGCGTGCGGCGCCGACAGCCAGGAAATGCACGATGCATCGATCACCGTGCTGCAGCGCCTGTACGGGACCGTGCTCTCGACCAACGACGTGATCGAGCAGCTGAGCGCCTCGCTCGGTCGGAACAAGAGCGCGCTCGTGGAGGCCTCATGAATCTTCCCAAGAGCGTCGAGATCGTCGAGGTCGCGCCGCGCGACGGCTTGCAGGCCCAGGAGCGCCACTACCCCGTCGAGACCAAGCTGAAGATGCTCGACCAGCTCGCAGACGCGGGCTTCAAGCGCATCGAGGTCACGGGCATGGTCCGGCCCGACGTCATTCCCCAGCTCGCTGACGGCGCCGAGGTTTTCGAGCAGCTCGATCGCCGAGAGGGCGTCGTGTATAGGGCCCTCGCGCCCAACGTCAAGGGCGCCCAACGCGCGCTCGACGTCAAGGCCGACGAAGTGCTTGGTCTGATCGTCGCCAGTGACACGTACAACAAGAAGAACGCCGGTATGACGGTCGAAGAGAACGTCGAGGCGCTCGTAAAGATGGCCGAGCTGATGGAGGGTGAGTCGGCCCCGATGGTCGTCGCCATCGGCTGTGCGATGTTCTGCCCGTACGAGGGCAACACGCCACCCGAGCGCATTCTCGGGATTATCGAGCGGCTGGTGCCCGAGGGCGTGAGCGAGTTCTATCTGGCCGTGTCGGTCGGCCTCGACAACCCACACGCGGCGAACGAGCTGACGTCGCAGATCAAGGATCGCTGGCCCGAGCTCACGATCGGGCTGCACCTGCACAACACCAACGGCATGGCACTCGCGACCGCGCTTGCGGCGGCCCAGGCGGGCGCGGCCTACTTCGAGGGCTCGATCTGCGGCATCGGCGGCGGTATCCGGATGCCCTACGGCATGGCGCCCTACGGCAACGTCGCAACCGAGGATCTCGTGCACATGTTCAACGAGTGCGGCGTCGGCACCGGTCTCGACACGATGCAAGTGGTCGAGGCAGCACGCGAGATCCAGGAGCTGCTCGAGCTCGACAACACGCACTCCTACGCACTCCAGGGTGCGATCAAGGAAGTCGTGCTCGAACAGGGCAAGACGGCGCCGCGCGAGGGCTGACGGCTAGCCGCCGCGACGCCCTGTGAGACGACTCGGCAGCGCGGGCCGGCCACCGTCGCCCGCGCTCGCCGTTGGGCTCTCGCTCGCTGCGCTGACGAGCGCGAACTTCGCGATCGTCGCACTCGGTGTGCTCGCGCCCGAGCTCCAGCTCGAGTTCGGCTTCTCGAAGGCCGAGGTGGGCCTGCTCGTCGCGCTCGTCTTCATCGGCGGCGCGCTGACCTCCTACCCCTCGGGTCGCCTCACGGACCGGATCGGCGCCGCACCGGTGATGGGCTGGTCGCTCGTCATGTTCGCGCTTGTCATGGTCGCAGCGGCAGTGGCGCCCGACGCCGCGCTTTTCCTGCTCTTGCTTGCTCTGGCAGGGCTCGCCTACGGAGGCGTCAACCCGCCGACGAACGTCGCCGTCGCGAGCACCGCGACCCAACGTCTGGGCTTTCTACTCAGCATTAAGCAGTCGGGCGTGCCCCTCGGCGGCCTGGTCGCGGGTCTCGTGCTTCCGCCGATCGTCGTTGTCGCCGGCTGGCGCTGGGCGCTTGCGGCGGCCGCCCTGAGCGCCGTGGCCGTCGCGCTCGCGACCCCGCTGATTCGCGGCGCTCGCGTTCTTCCGCGTCTCGACGCCGAGAGCCACCACGATCACGGTCTCAGTCGGCGCGAGCTCGGCGGTCTCGGCGCCTTCGGCTTCGTGATGTCGGGCGTGCAGTGGAGCATGTTCGCCCACCTGACGCTCTTCCTCACCGAGGAGCGTGCGTTCGGCCTCGCGGCCGCCGGGGGCGCGCTCGCACTCGCCCAGGGTCTCGGCGCTGCGTCGCGGCTGGTCTGGGGCTGGCTCAGCGACCTGCCCGGGCATCGACTCACGATCATGGGAATCCTGAGTCTCGTCGCGCTCATCTGTCTTGCCGTTATCGCAACCGGCGTCGAGGGGCCCGCCCTCTGGGTCGTGCTCGCGATCACCGGCACGACGGTCATCGGCTGGAACGGCGCCTACTACGCGCTGATCGCCGACCGTGCTGGCACGCAAGGCATCGGACGCGCGTCGGCCAGTGCGCTGATCTTCATCTTCGCCGGGTCGCTGACCGTGCCGCCGCTGCTCGGGCTCAGCGTCGACGCGACCGACTCGTGGACCCCGTTCTGGGTGATCGCCGCCGTACTCGTGGCGCTTGCGGGGGTCGCGCTTCGCCTCATGCTCCGCGAGGATCGAGCGGCGCCGGCTCCGTAGTTCCGCCTAGAGCGTGCGCGCGATGATTGCGCGCTGCACCTCGGCCGTGCCTGCCGGAATCTTCAGGTTGCGCGCCACGCGGAAGATCTTCTCGAGCCCAGTCGTCGTCAGGACGCCGCGGCCGCCGTGCACCTGGATCGCGCTGTCGGCGATTCGGAGCAAGGCGTCGTCGCAATGGCTCTTCAGAATCGAGACGTCGCGCCGGTCGTCGGCGCTTACTGCGCCGTCGAGCACCGTGCCCCGTGCGTCGAGGCGCCCCAGCAGCTCGAGCGAGAGCGCCCTGATCGTCTCGAGGTCGATGACCATGTCCGCGAGCGTCGACGCGACCGAGCCGAGCTCGGCGATGGGTCGCCCGTAGGCCTCACGCCGATTGGCGTACGCCACAGAGACTTCGACGCAGTGGCGACCGAGGCCCGAGGCCATCCCGCCACGTCGCGTCCGTGCCCAGTTGATCCAGTCGAACGCGAGCGCCCGGGCGGCGCCGATCTCGCCCAGCACCGCCCAGTCCTCGACGAAGACGTCCGCGAACGTGAGGGAGCCCGTCTGGCCGTCGGCCATGATCGTCTGCTGGACCGGCCCGCGCTCGACGCCGTCCTCGTCGAGCGAGACGAGGAAGCAGCTGAGCTCGCCGCGCGGCGCGCCGTCGACCCGAGCGAAGACCTGCGCAAAGCCGGCCTGAGGCGCTGCCGTGATCAGATGCTTCGCGCCGCTCAGGCGCCAGCCCGAGCCGTCACGTCGGGCCGTCGTCTCGAGAGCGGGGAAGTCAGAGCCGGCGGCCTCCTCCGTGAGGGCGAGGCAGACGGCGGTCCGTCCGGCGAGGAAGTCGGGCAGTACCCCCTCGCGGGCCTCGTCGCTCCAGTGCCGCACGAGCGGGCTCGGACCGTCGGTCCAGGCGAGACTCCACTGCTGCCCGCGGATCCCGTGTCGAAAGACCTCTTCCTGGATGTGCATGCAGTCGACGAAACCGAGGCCGAGTCCATCGGGAGGCGGCAGGTGCGGGCAGTAAAGGCTGGCCTTGGCCGAGCGCTGCTGCATCTCGAGCTTGAGGGCGTACATCGGCTCCGCGAGGCGGCCGTCCGGCTCGAGCGCGAAGGCGGTATTCGGGTGCTCACGCTCGAACTCCTCCGCCCGGGGAAGCGCCACGTCGGCGACGAAGGCTCGCATGCGCTGGAGCGCGTCGGCACCCGCCTCGGTCAAACGATCGTAGCTCATCGCAACGATCCTATGAGGATCGGCCCGCTCCTACGAGAGCAGGTACGCGCGGTTCAGCGGAAGCTCCGCCACCGGCTCGAGCTCCGCGCGCGCGCCGTTGACGCGGACGACCTGCTCATCGGCGTCGACTTCGACGCGCGGTGTTGCCCCATTTCGCACCAGGTCGCTCTTACGGACGCGGCGGCAGCTCCTGACCCGCTCGATCCGGCCGGGCCAGTGCTGCGCGAGGGCCTCCTCGCCGTCGGAGCTCGTGTAGATCGTCGCCAGCTGTGTCGGCGCCGCGCCCGTCGCTCCCCAGAGGCCGCGCTGAACGACCGGCTCACCGATCCGCGTCGTGCCGCTCGCCGAGCCGACCGGCCCCCACGCTGCGAAGCCCGCCTTCAGCACGTACTGGGGCTTGACGCCGAAGAACGCCGGCCGCCAGAGAACGATGTCGGCCAGCTTGCCGGCCGTGATGCTGCCCACGTCGTGCGCGATGCCGTGCGTGAGC
Source organism: Gaiellaceae bacterium (assembly GCA_965223695.1). Lineage (GTDB taxonomy): Bacteria > Actinomycetota > Thermoleophilia > Gaiellales > Gaiellaceae > JAUVPB01. The sequence continues at coordinate 228,980 of CBDCXJ010000051.1, forward strand.
GCGGGGTTGATCGTGAGCTTGGCCAGGTAGCGCAGGATCCGCTCGTTGTCGTTCGCGGCTGGCCCCGCCCCCGCGTGCGTCCCGTCGGCCGCCGCCCCCTTCATCACGTGCGCGAGCTGCCACGTCCGTCGCGTTGTCTCGCCGATTCGCCCCATGCCCATCGAGTCCGAGCTCGTCATGCTGATCGCGCCCAGGTCGTGGAGCACGCTCTCGGCGGCCATCGTCCACGGGCGGACCCGCTCGCTCGCGGCGCGAGCGTCGTTGTCGAACGCGGTGTGCAGGCGATGGCACGTCTCGATCATCACCTGATGCTCGGCAGCGGCACCGACGCCGAACGGGATGGTCGGGTTCGTCGAGGAGGGAAGCACGTTGTCGTGCGCGAGGGCCTCGAGCAGGTTCGCTGGCCCGCCGCCCGTGCCCTCGATGTGAAAGAGGTGGATCGCGCGGCCGTCGATCGCGGCGAGCGTCTCGTCGAGGGTCGCTGACTCGCCGATGCCGTCGAGGTGAAGGCAGAGCTGCACGTCGCCCTCGTCGCAGGCTGCGAGAACGGCGTCGACGGTCTCGGGGTAGGCGCCGAGGTCCTCGTGGACCTTGAAGCCGCCCGCTCCCCAAGCCAGCGCCTCCCGGAGATGGTCGGCGTTCGTCGTGCTGGCGCGCGCGAGCGGCACGAGGTTGAGCGGGACCTCCCGCCAGGCGGCGAGCATGCGCCTGAAGTTCGAGGCGGGGCCGATGCCGGTGTCGAACGCGCCGCCGTAGCTTTGGCCGACGAAGGTGGTGACGCCACCCGCGAGCGCGGTCGGAACGACCTCCGGGCTGATCAGGTGGACGTGGGTGTCGATCGCTCCCGGCGTCGCGATCATGCCCTCGCCCGCCAGGATTCCCGTGAAAGGCGAGATGGGGACGTTCACATCGTCGAGCCGGGCCGGGTCACCCGCGCGCCCGATGGCAGCTATACGTCCGTCGCGGATCCCGATCGAGGTCTTGCGTACGCCGAGCAGGGGGTCGAGTAGAACGACGTTGGTGATCGCGATGTCGAGGGCCTCGTCCGGCCCGATGTCGCGGGACATCAGCTGACCCGGGCGAACGTTCTTCCCGAATCCGACCACGGGCTCCCAGCCAGGGGCCGTGTCATCGTCCTCGACCTCGAGCCAGAGGTCGGTGTCGCCGAGCCGGACACGGTCTCCGGTCGTCGGCCCGTAGACCGAGGCGTAGGTGGCGCGATCCATCCTCAGTCCCAGACCACGTCGAGCTCGACGGTCTCGCCTGGCCCGCTCCGGGCCGTCGCGCCGGCCGGCAGGTCAGGCCGGGCGCCCTCGACCGATGCGCGGTCGAGCTCGAGCGCGGCACTGACCCGTGCGAGGTCGATGTGCGAGCCGAGGTAGGCCGGGAGCGGCCCGGTATTCGTCACGCTGACCACGGCACGCCGCCGTACGACTGCCGCCGGCACGGGCCCCTCGCCAGGAACGATTTCCCCGGGTCTCACGCGCTCACGAGCCGCTCGATCGGGACGAGCCGTGACCCGTCCCCGAACACGGCCTCGACCTGATGTGGAGTCTCGAGCAGCTCCGGGACTCCCTCGATCAGCTGCTCGCGCGTAAAAAAGCCGTGCACGCACGAGCGGGCGTCATCGAACGACGCCCCTCGCCGAGCCGCCTCGAGGATCTCGTCGCTCGCCAGCGCGATCGCCTCGGGATGCGACAGCTCGACGCCGTCGCCCAGGCGCTTGCGGGCCAGCTCGGCTGCAGTGAAGATCTGCAACCGCTCGACCTCGCGCGGCGAGAGCTGCATCGCTACGCCACCCGCCTACCGGGAAGGAACCGCCCGTCGCCCGGCGAGCCGCGCACCTCGCCCTCGGCGAAGACGACCTGGCCACGCAGCAGCGTGTAGACGGGCCATACATCGACCTCTCGCCCGTCGTATGGCGACCACTTCTCCTGCTCGTGGTACTCGAGCTCACGCGCGTCGAGCGTTCGCGTCGCCCGTGCGTCGACGACGACGATGTCGGCGTCCGTACCCGGCGCCAGCGAGCCCTTGGCCGGGTGCAAGTCGAACAGCTGTGCGGGCACGGTTGCGAGCAGCTCGACCGCACGCCCGAGCCCGAGCCCGCGGCGGCGCGTCTCGGTCGCGATCAGCGGCAGCATCGGCTCGAGCCCGTTGCCGGCGCCTGGGAGCTGCTCCCAGATGTTCGCCCCCTCGACCTTCGGAAGCGGAGCATGATCGGAGCCGACCGTGTGGATCTCGCCGGCGGCAACCTGCTCCCACAGGCGCTCGACCGAGGCACGGTCGCGGCTCGGCGGGTTCCACTTCATGCGCGCATCGCCTGCCATGTCCTCGCCCGTGAGACAGAGGTAGTGCGGACACGTCTCGACCCAGACGTCGGCGCCACGGGCACGGGCGGCCGTGACGGCGTCGACCGACTGGTGCGAGGAGAGGTGCGCCATCACCGTCTTGCAGCCGGTGACCTCGGCGAGCAGCGCGACACGCGCGACGGCCTCGAGCTCGCTGTACCAGGGCCGGGCCTCGTCCCATGCGGCAACGTCGTCGCGCCCCTCTGCCTGTAGGCGAGCGGTCTCGGCGTCGACGATCTCCGCGTTCTCGCAGTGAACGACCGCGACCGTCTCGAGCGCGGCAGCGTGGCGGAGCTGCGCAAGAATCCCGCCGCTTTCGGGGCCCGGGTACATCCCGGGCGGCGCGACGCCGCCCGTGAAGATCTTCAGCGCGCGGGCACCGGCGGCGACCATGCCGTCGAGCTCCTCTAGCGCTCCTTCCGGGTCGCCTGCAAACAGACTGAAGTCGACGTGGCAGGAGCCGCCGATCGCGTCGAGTTTCTCTCGGAACGCGGCCTCGGTCAGCACGGGCGGGTTGTCGAGCGGCATGTCGACGACCGTCGTGATCCCGCCCTTGGCGGCCGCGCGCGTCGCGCCCTCGTACGTCTCCCAGCCGTAGTTGCGAAAGACGTGGAAGTGCTCGTCGATCAGACCGGGCAGGATCGTCAGGCCGCTCACGTCGAGCGTTTCGCCTGCCGCAATCCGGTCGCTGGTCATGCTGGCGATAAGACCGTCGCTGATACCGATGTTCGCCTCGGTCAGCGTGCCGTCGGCGAGCAGCACGTCACCGCCTGTGAGTGCGAGCTCCATATCAGCCATGTGTCACCGTCCGATCACTGGGGGAGGGGAACGAGGTTGCGCGCCTCGCCACGGAGGAAGGCGAGCACATTCTCGGTGGTCTCGTCGAACTGGCGCGCGAGCGAGGCCTCGGTATGCCAGGCGATGTGCGGCGTGACCAGCAGGTTGGGCACGCCTGCAAGCTGCGCCAGCCGCTCGGCAGTGGGCGGCTCTCGATCGACCACGTCGAGCACCGCTCCGCCCAGCGCGCCCGAGCGCAGCCGCTCCTCGAGCGCCTCCTCGTCGACGAGCCCGCCGCGCGCCGCGTTGACGATCCAGGCGCTCGGGCGCATCAGGTCGAGCTCGGCTGCGCCGATCAGCCCATAAGTCTCCTCGTTGAGAGCGACGCAGACGGCGACGACGTCAGATCGGCAGAGAAGCTCGCCGAGCGCGACCGCCTCGACGCCGTCGATGGCACGGCCGCTGCGCGTCCAGCTGAGCACGGACATCCCGAGCCCCTGGCCGACTTCGGCGACCCGTGTGCCGATCGAGCCGAGGCCGACGACACCTAGTGTCGAGCCCATCAGCTCGAAGCCGCGGAACGCCTGGTAGTCCCAGTTCCCGGCGCGTGTCGACTCGCGCGCCTCGAACAGACGTCGCTGGGCGGCGAAGAGCGCTCCGAAGACGTACTCGGCAATCGACGGCGAGGTTGCGCCCGGCACGATCGCGACCCGAGCGCCCACCCGCGCGGCAGCATCGACATCGATATGCGTGAAGCCGGTCGTGCGTGTCGCGATCAACTCGAGCCCCGGAAGCCGCTCGATCACGTAGCCATCGAGAGCGGTGTAGGAGTAGAGCGAGACGAGCACCCGCGCGCCCTTCGCTCGCCTGACCACGTCGGCGGGCCCGGGCGCGCCGCCGTAGACGCGAGCCGTGGGTGCGGCCTCGACGAGCCGGGCCAGGCGGGGCTCGTCGTCATCGCCGCAGTCGACGACCGCGACTGCCGGTGGTGTCTCTGAGGCGCTCAATACCTACTCGTTACGGGCTGTTCGGTGAAAAGACACAGTGGTACAGTGGCCTCGCGAGAGGAGGCACCGCTTCGATGGGAAAGACGTTATTCGACCGTGTATGGGAGCGCCACGTCGTCCGCGACGAACCGGGCGAGCCCGCGCTCATCTACATCGATCTCCACCTGCTGCACGAGGTCACGTCGCCGCAGGCCTTCGAGGGGCTCCGCCTCGCCGATCGCCCCCTGCGCCGGCCCGATCTCTCGATCGCGACGATGGACCACAACGTGCCCACGGACGGTGGGCCGATCACCGACCCGCTCGCCAAGGCGCAGCTCGACGCACTCGAGGCCAACTGCCCCGTGTTCAACGTGCCGCTCTACGAGACAGGCTCTGGCCGCGAGGGCATCGTCCACGTCATCGGCCCCGAGCTCGGTCTTACGCGTCCCGGCATCACGATTGTTTGCGGCGATAGCCATACGTCGACCCACGGTGCCTTCGGCGCGCTCGCCTTCGGCATCGGCACCTCAGAGGTCGAACACGTGATGGCGACGCAGTGCCTGCAGCAGCGCAGGCCCAAGGCGATGCTGATGCGCTTCGACGGCGAGCTTCCACCCGGTGTCACCGCGAAGGACTGCATCATGGGCGCGATCGGCCAGATTGGTGTCGCCGGCGGTGTCGGACACGTGATCGAGTACGCCGGCGACGTGATCGAAGGCTTCACGATGGAGCAGCGGATGACGGTCTGCAACATGTCGATCGAAGCCGGCGCCCGCGCGGGCATGGTCGCGCCCGACGACACGACCTTCGCCTACCTCGAGGGGCGCCCCGCCTCGCCCACCGGCGCCGAGTGGGAGGCAGCGCTCGACGAGTGGCGCGAGCTACGCACCGACAGTGACGCCGAGTTCGCGACGGAGGTCACGGTCAACGTCGAGGCGCTCGTGCCGCAGGTGACCTGGGGAACGAACCCCGGCATGGTCGCTCCCGTGACGTCGAACGTGCCCGACCCGAGCCAGATCGCTGACAAGGAGGAACGCGGCAGCGTCGAGCGCGCGATCGCGTACATGGGTCTGACGCCCGGCATGGCCCTCTCTGACATCGAGATCGACCGCGTCTTCATCGGCTCCTGCACCAACTCACGCATCGAAGACCTTCGCGCCGCCGCGAGCGTCGTCAAGGGACACACGGTCGCCAGCAGCGTCCGCGCCATGGTCGTCCCGGGCTCCGTCGGCGTCAAGGAGCAGGCCGAGAGCGAGGGCCTCGACAAGCTGTTCACGGAAGCCGGATTCGAGTGGCGCGAGGCCGGCTGCTCAATGTGCCTTGGCATGAACCCCGACACGCTCGACCCCGGCGAGCGAAGCGCCTCGACGTCGAACCGCAACTTCGAGGGACGCCAGGGCCGCGGTGGCCGCACGCATCTCGTCAGCCCCGAGATGGCAGCCGCGGCCGCGGTCGCAGGGCACTTCGTCGACATTCGCGAGCTCAGCTACGAGCCGGTCGGGTAGGAGGAAGCGTGGAACCGTTCAGCACAACCACCGGCCGCGTCGCCGTGATCGACCGCCCCGACATAGACACCGATCAGGTCATCCCCAAGCAGTTCCTCAAACGCATCGAGCGAACGGGCTGGGGCGAGTTCCTCTTCTGGGACTGGCGCCTCGACCAGGACGGTAACCCGCGGCCCGACTTCGAGCTCAACAACCCCGCTTTCGCCGACGCGGAGATCCTCGTCGCCGGACGCAACTTCGGCTGCGGTTCCTCGCGCGAGCATGCGCCGTGGGCGCTCCAGGGCTATGGCTTCAAGGCGCTGATCGCACCCTCATTCGCCGACATCTTCCGCTCGAACTGCATGAAGGTCGGGCTCGTGCCGATCGAGCTTCCAGAAGACAGCGTGCGCACGCTCATGGACGCCGTCGACACGGAAAATGGCTCGGAGATGACGGTCGATCTCGACGCCCAGACGATCACCGACCCCGACGGCTCAACCGTCGACTTCGAGTTCGATCCTTTCCGCAGGCACTGCATCCTGAACGGACTCGACGACATCGCGCTCTCGCTGCAGCACGAGGCCGATATCACGGCCTACGAGGCCGCAAACCCGAATCGCATCGACACGCTGGCACTTACGCGAAGCTAGGACAACGGGCCAGCCCGGCCGCTCAGCTCGGGCACCGAGCCCGGGTCCTTCGCGAGCCGAAGGTCGAAGTACATGACCGTCCAGGCCAGAGCCACGAACGGCGCGCTGATCGCGTCTGCGATCACCGTCGCCACGTAGCTGTCCACGGGGCTCGGCAGCGGTTGCAAGAGCGAGACGATCACGACCGAGAAGACGATGGCGAGCGCGATCGTGATGACGACGACCGCCACGACTCGCAGCAGGTCGCTCTTGACGAGCCTCCAGCTGCGACCGAGCGACTCGATGACGCCCCGCTCCTCGAGGACAACGGCTGGTGCCACCAACGACCAGGCCGCCAGCAGCACGAGACCCGGGATGATCAAGAGGAAGAGCCCGGCAACCACGCCGACGACGACGATGAGTCCGGCTCCCACGAGCGTCCAGAATCGTGGCGTTACGCGGCCGAGTATCTCCCGATACGTGAGTGTCGGCCGGTCTCGACGGGCATCGTCGACGGCGACCACTATCGCCCCTTGAAGCAAGTAGATGCCGACGACCTCGGCCGCGATCAGCACCACTAGCACACCGACCTCGCCGCTCTTGTCGACCGCGAACTGCAACAGCGCGAGCACGGCGAAGATAGACGCGGCCATCAGGAAAAAGCGAGGGAGGTAGTTCGTGTACAGCGTCCACGCGTCGCGGAGCACATCGACGATCGACATCGGCTCGGCCCGCGGACCTGGCCGCTCGCCCTCGCGAAGCCGAGGAGTGTCTTGTGGCCGTCGGCCTCTATCTATGGGGTCGTTCGCGACGGGAGGCGTAGACTAGCGCGACGCTCGTGAGCGGCTCCCAGACCGATATTGATGCGGTCACGCTCGCCGTCGTGTCGGGAGTGCTCTCCTCGACGGTCCACCAGATGACGCTGACGATGGAGCGCACCGCGCGCTCGCCCGTGTTCAAGCTCGTCCGAGACTTCTCGAATGCAGTCTTCGACTCAGGCGCTCGCATGGCAGTTCAGGGCGAGGATCTGCCGATCCACCTCGGCTAGCTCATGCACGCCACGAAGGCGGTCGCCGACTACTTCGCCGACGACGTCAAGGAGGGCGACGTCTTCTACCACAACGACCCGGAGACGGGCGGAAGCCACCTCCAGGACATGTGCATGTTCAAGCCGATCTTCGTCGACGGCGAGCTGGTTTTCTGGGCCTCGAACAAGGGGCACATGGACGACACGGGCGGCTCGGTGGCCGGCGGATACAACCCGCTCGCCGAGGACATGTACGCAGAGGGCCTCAGGATGTCTCCGCTTCGCATACACGACGGCGGCGCGCCCCGGCGCGACGTGATCGACCTGATCGTCGGGAGCGTCCGAACCAGCGCGCAGCAACGCAACGACATGGGGGCGCAACTCGCCGCCCTCTCGATTGCCGAGCGCAATCTGGTCGCGCTCGTGCGTCGATACGGGAAAGGCACCGTCGCCGCCGCGGTCGAGCGGATCCTCGACATCGGCGAGCAGAACATGCGGGCGGCGATCGCGTCGATGCCCGACGGCGTGTACGAGGGGAGCTCACCGGTCGAGGACGATGGCCGCTCGGGCGAGCTCTTGATCGAATCTCGGGTCGAAGTCGACGGCGACAAGATGCGCGTGGCGATCTCGGGTCCAGCGCAGGTGAACAGCTACATCAACAGCTACTGGGCGAACACGCTCAGCTCGGTGTACTACGGCGTGCTCATGTACGCCGCGATTCCCGTGCCCTACAACGAAGGGCTCTACCGGCCAATCGAGGTCGACGTCGGTCCGCCGGGAACCCTGACGAACGCGAGCTATCCGGCTGCCTGCGGTGCCGCGACGACCACGGTCGGCGACAACATCGCCGACGCCGTGCGCGTCGCGCTCAGCCAGGCGGCACCCGAGCATACGGTCGCCGGCTGGTGTCACTGCGCCGGCACCAACCAGGTGGGCATCGACCCGCGTACGGGCGACTACTACACGTTCAACATGATCCTCGGTACGGGCGGCGGCGGCGGCGCGACGTGGGGCCTCGACGGATGGCACTGCGTGAACACCGCTGCCGGAGCCGGTGGGATCCTCGCGGGCGACGTCGAGTTGCTCGAGCACGAGTTCCCGGTCCAGATTCACCGTTACGAGCTCCGCCCGGACTCGGCGGGGGCGGGGCGCTGGCGCGGCGGGCTCGGCCCCGACTTCGAGGTCGAGGTGCTCGACCACGATGCCGATCTCGTTCTCTGGGGCGAGGGGACGAAGTACCCCTCGGTGAGCTTGCTCGGCGCCGAGGCCAGCTCGGCCGAGGTCAAGCTCGCCCGCCGGTACCTGATCGCGAACGGCCAGGAGAGCGAGCTTCAGCCGCACGGCATCGTTCACATTGAGGCGGGGCAGCGTCTGCGCACGTGCCCGGCCGGCGGCGGTGGTGTCGGCGATCCGCTCGAGCGCGAGCTGGACGCGGTTCTGGCCGACGTCGGGAACGGGCTCGTCTCGGTCGACGCGGCGCGCGAGGAGTACGGCGTCGCCGTCGACCCGGAGTCGCTCGAGCTCGACGCAGAGCGAACAGCGGCGCTGCGCCAGACGGCGGCCGGCTAGCCGTGTACCGGCTAGGCATCGACATCGGAGGAACGTTCACCGACTTCGTGCTCGCCGACGACGCCGGTGAGATCCAGGTGCACAAGGTCAGTTCGACGCCCGAAGAGCCCTCGGACGCGATCGGCGAGGGCGTCGATGCGCTCGCGAGCGAGCTCGAGCTCGCGACCCAGCAGCTGCTCGAGCAGTGCGACCTCGTCATCCACGGAACGACGGTCGCGATCAATGCGCTGATCCAGCAGAGCGGCGCCTGCACCGCACTCCTCTGTACCGAAGGCTTCCAGGACTCGCAAGAGATAAGGCTGGGTTTCAAGGAGCGCCGCTACGACTTCCTGTATGCGCCGCCGCCCGTCCTCGTGCCGCGCCGCCTGCGACTGCCGGTGCGCGAGCGGATCACGAAGGACGGCGATGTCTACACGGCCCTCGACGAGGCGCAGGTTCGCCGATACGCCGAGACGCTGCGGAGCGAGCAGATCGAGGCGGTGGCGGTGTCGTTCCTCTGGTCGTTCCTGAACGAGGCCCATGAGCGACGCGTCGGCGAGATCCTTGCCGAGGAGCTGCCCGGGGTGTTCTGCTCGCTCTCAGTCGACGTGTTGCCGCAGATCCGCGAGTACGAGCGCACGAGCACGACCATCCTCAACGCCTACGTTGGGCCTATCCTCGAGCGCTACGTCGATCGCATCGAGCAGATGTTCCGCGGCCGCGGGCTCGAGGGCCAGATCCGCTACATGCAGGCGAACGCGGGCTTCGCCTCGGGCGCGTCACTTAAGCGAAAACCGGTGTACGCGCTCAACTCGGGGCCTGCAGCGGGTCCAACGGCTGCGCTCGCGGTAGGGCGCCATCTCGGCTACGAGAACATCGTCTCGGTCGATATGGGCGGCACGAGCTTCGACGTCTGCCTCGTGAAGGACGGGCTGCCCGACACGGTCAAGAACGTCGACCTCTGTCGCTACCGGGTGGGCATCCCGATGATCAACATCAACACGATGGGTGCGGGCGGCGGCAGCATCGCCACGCTCGAGGCGGGCGGTCTCCTCCGCGTCGGTCCGCGCAGCGCCGAGGCCGTGCCGGGGCCCGCCTGCTACGGGCGGGGTGGGGTGGAGCCCACCGTGACAGACGCGAGCGTCGTGCTCGGCTATCTCAACCCGGGTGCCTTGCTCGGGGGGCGGCTCGAGCTCGATCGACCGGCCGCCGAGCGCGCCGTGCGCTCGCTGATCGCCGAGCCGCTCGGCCTCGAGGTCGAGGAGGCAGCGCACGGCATCTTTGAGGTCGTCAACCACACCATGGCGACGGGCATCAGCGAGGTTCTCGTAGAGCGTGGCTACGACCCGCGCGACTTCGCGATGGTCGTCGGCGGAGGTGCCGGGGCGGTTCATGCCGGGCGCCTTGCCGCCGAGCTCTCGATCCCCGCCGTCTTGATCCCCAAGGTGGCGTCGGCGTTCTGCGCGTTCGGGGAGGTCGTCGCCGACCTGCGACACGACTACCAGGCCTCGTACACGACCAGGCTGGCCGACGCCGACCTGGCACGGCTGAATGCGCTGTTCACGGACATGGAGCAGCGGGGCCGCGACGAGCTTGCCGAAGAGGGCGCAGACCCCGACGACGTCGTTGTCAGCCGCAGCGTTGAGATGCGCTACGTGGGCCAGGTCCACGAGTGCGCCGTCGCCATTCCCGGCTCGACGATCGACGAGGCGATGGCGGCCGAGATCGCCGAGCTCTTCCATCGGCTGCACGAGGCGCTCTATACGTACGCCGAGCGGGAGACGGGGATCCCGGAGCTGATCAACCTCTCGGTCACGGTGCTCGGGAAGGTGCCTCCGATCCGGCTGCCTGAACTGGAACCCGGCGGCCCCGACGGCGCGGCCGCTCAGGTCGCCGAGCGGGCCGCGTACTTCGTCGAGCACGGTCGCTACGTCGACACCCCGGTGTTCGACGGTTCGCTCGTCCAGCCAGGGAACGTGTTCACGGGTCCCGCGATCGTCGAGGAGCCGACGACCACGATCGTCGTCTTCCCGGGCTCGAGGATGGAGTTCGACGGGCGAGGCTTCTACTCGATGTCGGCCGGCTCTCCCGAGGGCGTCGTGGCCGATGCTGCCGCAGCGGCACGGCCGGCGAACGGCTGAAGATGGGCGATCGGCCGGAGTTCAGTCCCGTTCTCTACCGCAACCAGCGCCGCGAGTTCCCGATCATCGAGCGCGGCGAGGGCGTCTACCTGTACGACCGCGACGGGAAGCGCTACCTCGACGCCATGGCCGGTGCCGGCGTCGTCGCCATCGGCCACGGAGTCACAGAGGTCGTGGACGCCATCCACCGGCAGGCCTCGAACGTCGCCTTCGCTTACGGCGGTCAGTTCACGACCGAGGTTCAGATGCGTCTCGCGGAGCTGGTCGTCGAGCTTGCGCCTGCAGGGCTCACAAAGGCGTTCTTCGTCTCGGGCGGCGCGGAGGCAACCGAATCGGCACTGAAGATGGCCCGCCAGTACTTCGTCGAGATCGGCGCGCCCGAGCGCCAGACGGTGATCGGCCGCTGGGGTAGTTTCCATGGCAACACGCTGGGTGCGCTCGCGGCCTCGGGCCGCGTGCCGTGGCAGGAGCTCTACGGACCGATGATGCGCGAGCTGCCACACATCGAGCCGAGCTATTGCTATCGCTGCCCACTCGGCAAGACCTATCCGGGCTGTGGCATCGAATGCGCCGAGGATCTCGAGCGCACGATTCTGCGCGAGGGACCGGAAAGCGTGGCCGCGTTCATTGCGGATCCGATCGTCGGGAGCTCGCTCGGCGCCGCGACCCCGCCCGACGAGTACTTCCCGCGCATCCGCGAGATCTGCGATCGCTACGGCGTGCTGCTGGTCGCCGACGAGGTACTGACCGGCTTCGGGCGCACGGGGCGGGCGTTCGCCCTCGACCACTGGGACGTGGTTCCCGATCTGATCGTCTGCGGAAAGGGCATCTCGAGCGGCTACGCGCCGCTCGGCGCCGTGCTCGTCAGCGAGCAGATCGCTGGCGCCCTCAACAAGGGGTCTGGCCTGTTCGTGCACGGGCACACCTACGGTGGCAACCCGCTCGCCTGCTCGGCAGGTCTCGCTGTACAGGAGTACATGCACGAGCACGGGCTGATCGAGCGCTCAGCCGAGCTCGGCCCGTATCTGCACGAGCAGGCCACCCGTCTCCTCGAGCGACCGTCCGTCGGAGACGTGCGGGGAGGCAAGGGGCTCTTCCTGGGCGTCGAGTTCGTCGCCGACAAGGGCGAACGGCGCCCCTACCCGCGCGAGAGGAAGGTCGCCGAGACCGTGCTCGAGGCCGCGCTCGAGCAGGGCATCACCCTCTTTGCAGGCGGCGGCGACCGCGGTCACGCCGGCGACTGCATCATCGTTGCGCCACCTCTCGTGATCACACGTGCGCAGATCGACGAGGCGATCGATCTGCTCGAGGCGTCGATTGTCGAGGCCGAGGCCCGGCTCGGCATTGGGCTCGACGAGTCGGCGCACCCAGCTGAGGAGCCGGCGCGCCGCTGAGCCTGGCGCAAGAAAGGAGACGCAGATGTCGCACGCTGAGGTCAACGGAGTTCGTCTCTACTACGAGGAGAGCGGCAAGGGTGAGCCGGTCGTGCAGCTACACGGCTCGGGCTTTGGGCGCGGTAACTTCGCCACGCTGACGCCGCTGCTCTCTCGCAGCTTCAGGGTCATCGACTACGACATGCGCGGGTTCGGCGATAGCGACGCGCCGGCACAGCCCTACTCGATGGAGCTCTGGGCCGACGACCTCGCGGGCCTGCTCGACGCACTCGAGATCGAGCGCGTGCACGTTCACGGCACCTCGATGGGCGGACTGGTCGCGGTTCCGTTTGCGGCCAAGTACCCGGAGAGAGTGGACCGTCTGGTGCTGAGCTGCACGCTCGCCGCCTACGACGAGGCGGCGCGGATGAACAAGCGGGTCTGGCTCGCTGTCGCCAAGGCCTACGGCAAGGGCGAGGAGTTCCTCGATCTGTTGATGTTCCAGCTCTTCTCGCGCTCGTTCATCGAGTCGGAGAAGATCGGCGACGCGCGCGATTTGATCGCGAAGCTGATCGCGTCGCAGACCTCGCAAGAGGTCTTTGCCGAGATCACCAAGGCCGTGGACACGGCCGACAACGTGGCGCTGCTCGAGAAGATCCGCGCGCCGACGCTCGTGGTCAGTGGAAGCAAGGACATCATGACCCCGATCGATATGGGGCCTTCGGGTGCTGGTAGCCGCGTGCTCGCCGAGCGCATTCCCGGAGCGGAGTTCAAGATCCTGGACACCGGGCACACCTTCCTCGTCGAGCAGCCCGAAGAGAGCTGCGAGCTGATCTCCGAGTTCCTGAGTCGAATCCACGCGGTCGGAGCCGCCGGCTAGTGGCGCGGTCTATCTACACGGACAAGGTCGGCCTGCACATCCCCGCGCCGGTTGACTCGAAGCCGGTCTGGTCGCTCGGCACGGGTGTCGGCGGGCTCGTGTTCACGGCCGGGCAACCCGGGGTCGACGCCAGCGGAGCGATCGTCGGGGGTATCGAGGAGCAGACGCTGCAGGCATACGAGAACCTGCGCGCGATTCTCGAAGAGGGCGGCCTGAGTTTCTCGGATGTCGCCTTCATCCGGATCTTCGTCACGAAGGCCGAGGACTACGAGGAGATGACCAAGGTCCGGACCCCGTACTACGAGAAGTACTTCACCGACGGTCAGTATCCGGCCTCGACCGCGCTCGTCACCGAGCTCGCGGTTCCGGGTCTGCTGATCGAGATCGAGGCGGTCGCCTGCGCGACGAAGCGCACGTTCGACACCGACGAGATCGTCAAGCTGATTCCGCTGCCGATCGTCGTGCAGCCGCTCTGGCGGCTCGGCGCCGAGACCGAGGGCATGCTCTGGACGACCGGCCAGCCCTGGTTCGACCTCGAGGCAAAGGTCGTCGGCCCGGACATCGCCTCGCAGACGCAGAAGTCGCTCGAGAACGTCGAGTCGATCGTCCGCGCGGGCGGCTTCGAGTTCTCGGACGTCATCAAGCTCAACACGTTCATCACCGACCCGACCGATTTCCACGGGATGCTCGAGGTGCGAAACGCTTTCGTCGCGGAGCACTTCCCGAACGGTGGCTACCCCGCCGCGACCACGGTTCTTGGCGGCTTTCCGCCGAAGCCGATGCGCGTCGAGACCGAAGCGATGGCGGTGAAGGGCAAGAAGCGCGCCGTCCCGAGCCAGCAGATCTTCGCCGAGATCCCGACCGGCGGGCCGGTGCCGCTCGCCTCACAGGCGGTTTCCGCGGGCAACTGGGTTTTCTGTTCCGGGCAGATCGCGATCGACTCGAGTGGACAGCTCGTCGGGCGAGACGACATCGCTGCCCAGACGGCGCAGGCCCTCGAGAACCTGGGCACCGTACTCGCCGCCGCGGGCGCGGCGTTCGACGACATCGTGAAGATGACTGTGTGGCTGAGCGACGCGGCTCTCTACGACGACATGACCCAGGCGCGCATGCGGCTCTACGAGGAGGCCTTCTCGGGCGGCAAGTTCCCCGCAAGCACGGCCGTCATCGCCACGAGCCCGATCGATGGCGTGCTCGTCGAGATCGAGGCGATCGCCTACGTCGAATAGCTATCTAGCCTCGAGCCCAGCGTCAGGTGCCCCGCTCGGCTGCGTGAGCGCGCCCTGAACACGTTGCATACAGTGCCAGTCTGCCGCTCGCGCCTGCGCGCGGCACGACCGTATGAGAACGAGGAGGATCCGATGGCTTACAGGCTCGGAGTAGACGTCGGCGGGACGTTTACCGACCTGTTTCTCGTCAGCGACACCGACGGGCAGCAGTTCCGCGTGAAGACCCCGTCGACGCCCGCCGACCCCTCAGAGGGTGTGCTGACCGGCGTGAAGCGCATCTGCGACGAGGCCGAGGTCGACGTTGGCGAGATCCAGAACATCCTGCATGGAACGACCGTGGCGACCAACGCAGTGCTCGAAGAGAAGGGCGCGCGCGTCGGCCTGATCACGACCGATGGCTTCAAGCAGATTCTGCATCTCGCCCGCTCGCAGACTCCCGGGCCGCTCGCGGGGTGGGTCATCATGGTCAAGCCGGATCCGCCTGCGCTCCTCTCGGACACGCGCGAAGCCGTCGAGCGCCTCGACGCGCGCGGCAACACGATCACGCCCGTCGACGTCAAGCAGGTCGAGGGCATCGTCAAGGACCTGATCGACTCGGGCATCGACGCGCTCACGGTCGGCCTGATCAACTCCTACGTCAACCCGGCCCACGAGGAGGAGATCGGCGGGATCGTCGAGCGGCTCTACCCGGGCTTCCCGGTGACGCTCTCGTCACACGTTCTGCCGGAGTTCCGCGAGTACGAGCGCACCTTGACGGCATGCATGAACTCCTACGTGCGACCGACTGTCGAGAGCTACGTCGAGCGGCTGCAGACCTCGCTCAAAGACATCGGCGCGACGGCAGACGTCAACATTCTGCGCTCAGACGCCGGCTTGATGACGACGCGCGAAGCGGCGCGCAACCCGATCTACGGCGTCCTCTCAGGCCCAGCGGGTGGTGTCGCCGGCGCCCTCTACGTGGGAGGGAAAGCCGGCTTCGACAACATCCTGACGTTCGATATGGGCGGCACCTCAACTGACGTGGCGCTCTGCGAGAACGGCGAGCCGACGATCGGCCGCGACACGTCGATCGGTCAGTTCCGCATCAAAGTTCCCTCGGTAAGCGTCCACACCGTCGGTGCGGGCGGCGGCTCGATCGCACATGTTCCAGAGCTGACGAGGGCTCTTCGCGTCGGCCCGCAGTCGGCGGGCGCCGATCCGGGCCCGGCGGCCTACGGAGCCGGCGGCGAGGAGCCAACAGTCACCGACGCCAACGTTGTGCTCGGCTACCTGCCGCCGAAGCTGCTCGGCGGCGAGATGGAGCTCGACATCGAGGCGGCTCACGCGGCGGTGCAGAAGATCGCCGACGCGATGGGCCTCGACTCGGTCGAAGCAGCCGCTGAGGGAATGATCAAGATCGTCAACGAGAACATGGCCGGCGCGCTGCGTGTTGTCTCGGTCCAGCGCGGCCACGACCCCCGCGAGTTCGCCCTGGCCGCATACGGCGGCGCCGGGCCACTGCACGCGAACGCGATGGCCGAGCTGATGGGCTCCTTCCCCGTCATCGTGCCGCCCGCGCCGGGTCTGTTGTGCGCGATCGGCGACCTCGTCGCCGATTTCCGCGACGAGTTCGCGCAGACCCTGATCACCGTTCTCGACGAGGCGGACTCGACCAACGTCGCCGACATCCTCGACACGCTGGGCGAGCGCGCCGTCGCGTGGCTTGACGACGAGGGAATCCCCGGCGAGGATCGTTCTGTCAGCCACGTCGCCGACATGCGCTACCACCGGCAGGGCTACGAGATTCCCGTTCCGGTCGATCCCAAGAACGTCCGCAAGGCGGGCCTCGGCGACCTCGAGGAGCGCTTCAACCAGCTGCACGAGCAGCTGTACGGCTTCCGCATGCCCGACACGCGCTGCGAGATCGTCAACCTGCGCGCCGTCGGCGCCGGCTCGGTTCCCAAACCCGAGCTACCGACCGGCAAGAAGGGCAAGGCCGACGCCTCGGGTGCCGTTTACGACGAGCACGACATCGTGGTCGAGGGCACGAAGGTCTCGGCCAAGATCTACGACCGCGCCAAGCTCGAGCCGGGCGCGAAGTTCGACGGCCCGGCGATCGTCACCGAGTTCGACTCGACCACGCTGGTGCTGCCCGGCTACACGGCCGAGGTCGACAACAGCTTCAACATCCTCATCGACAAGAGCTAGGGAGGGGGCACAGATGGCAACAGTTGCTGACAAGCCGCGGATCGCTGAGATCCCCGACATCGACGTCGACCCGGTCACCATCGACATCATCGAAGGCGCGCTCAAGAGCGCCCGCTACGAGATGGACGCCGTGCTCTTTCGCTCGGCGATGAGTCCGGTCATCCGGGAGCAGCACGACGAGTTCCCGATGATCACCGACCCGCAGGGGCGCATGGTCGTCGGCCAGTTTGGCGCCTACATCAACGAGATGATGGACGAGTGGGACCAGGGCATTTACCCAGGTGACGTGATCCTCACGTCCGATCCTTTCAAGTGCTCAGCATCGATCTCGCACACGAACGACTGGCTGGTGCTTGTCCCGATCTTCTACGACGACGAGCTCGTCGGCTGGGCCTCACAGTTCGGTCACCAGATGGACTGCGGGGGCCCGCTCCCCGGCTCCCTACCGACGGCCGCCAAGACGATCTTCGAAGAGGGCCTGATCATTCCGCCGCTCAAGATCGTCGAGCGCGGTGAGATCCAACAGCCCGTTCTTGATCTGATCCTGAACAACATGCGGCTGCCCGAGATGAACCGGGCCGACCTGTTCGCGATCGCCGCCGGCTGCCGTGCGGGCGAGAAGCGGGTCATCGAGCTCTGCGACCGCTTCGGCAAGGACGTCTACCTCGCGACGCTCCAGAAGCTCCTCGATCGCACGTACGAGGCGATGAAGATCCTCATTCACGCCGCGATCCCCGAGCAGCCCGAGACGTTCGAGGACTACATCGACGACGACGGGCTCGGCAACGGCCCGTTCAAGATGAAGTTGACGATCTGGCGGGAGGGCGACCACGCGTTCTTCGACTGGTCCGGCACCGACCCGCAGTCGCTCGGGCCGATCAACTTCTACCTCTCCGAGGGCATGTTCAAGA
The DNA here is from genome assembly GCA_965223695.1 of Gaiellaceae bacterium. Classification (GTDB taxonomy): domain Bacteria; phylum Actinomycetota; class Thermoleophilia; order Gaiellales; family Gaiellaceae; genus JAUVPB01. The sequence goes on from CBDCXJ010000051.1 coordinate 246,500, forward strand.
TGTTCATCGGGGTTTACCTGATCATGGTCAACGACCCCCAGATCCTCTTCAACGACGGCTTCTACCCGCTGCTGCACGTGGTGATGCCAGAAGGGAGCATGCTCAGACCCCGGTACCCGGCCGCGCTCGGCTGCCGCACGCACGCCCTTGCGCGGCTGTTCGACGTGCTCGGCGGCGCGCTCACGAAGCAGGCGCCCGAGCTCAACACGGCGTCCGGCTACGGCACGAGCCCCTACATGCTCTATTCAGGCTGGGACGACAACGGCGAGTTCTTCTACTCGATGGAGATCCTCTACGGCGGCATCCCAGGTCGACCTGTCGGCGACGGCATGGACGGTCACTCGTGGTGGCCGCTGTTCGAGAACATCCCGGCCGAGTACCTCGAGTCCTACTATCCGTTGCGGATCGACCGCTACACGACCGTGGCCGACTCGGGCGGCCCCGGCTTCCACCGCGGCGGAAACGGGGTCGAGAAGCACTTCACCTACCTCGAGCCCGGCGAGATCTCGATCCACGACGACCGCTGGCTGACACGGCCGTGGGCCGCGCTCGGCGGCTGGCCCGGCGGGCGCTCGTCGAAGCTGCTCAAGCGTGCGGATGGCACCGAAGAGATTCTGCCGTCGAAGATCGATCAGATTCCGGTTCAGCCTGGCGACACGCTCGTCTACAAGACCGCCGGCGGCGGCGGCTGGAAGGACCGGCTGGAGCGGCCGATCGAGAACGTCGAGCGAGACGTCTCCTACGGGCTCGTCAGCAAGGAGTACGCCAAGGAGGGCTACGGCGTCGTCCTGAACGGCGACGGCAAAGCCGATGTCGCGGCGACCGAGAAGGAGCGCGCGCGCCAGTTGAAGGAGCGCGGCCCCGCGCAGTCTTTCGACTACGGGCCGCCACTAGAAGAGGTTCTGGCGAACTGCAAGGCCGAAACGGGCCTCGACCCGCCGGTGCCCGCGACGCCACTGCGCTGGTCGCCGCTCGAAGACAACGAGGACGCCCTGAACCGCGTCCGCGAGGGCGACGCAATACCGGCTCCGAAGTAGCGGGCGGCCACTCATCTAGGTCTTTCGACGCCGGTACGGGCTTCGCCCGTGCCGGTGCGCTCCCTCGGAGAGCAGCAAATTCCCTTGTGAATCGTCATGGCCCGCACGCAGCGCGGGCCGGATTCACAAGGGAGGTCATAATTGACCCATGCGCCTCGAGGCCCCCGTACGTGATCTGTCGCCGGCCGAGCAGGCGTTCGAGACCGCGCGCCGACTAACGGCGAGCATCGAGTCCGTCATCCGAGGCAAGAGCGCCGAGGTAAGGCTCGTCGTTGGCGCGCTCGCCGCAGGCGGCCATGTGCTGTTCGACGACGTCCCGGGCACGGCCAAGACGGTCCTCTCGCGCGCGATCGCGCAGTCGATCGATGGAGCAAGAGCAACGCGCATTCAGTGCACGCCCGACCTACAGCCGGCCGACGTCACCGGCTCGTCGATCTACAGCCAGAAGACGCTGGACTTCGAGTTCAGGCCGGGCCCGATCTTCACCAACATTCTCCTCCTTGACGAGGTCAACCGAGCGACGCCTAAGACACAAGCGGCGTTGCTCGAGGCCATGGCCGAGCATCAGGTCACGGTCGACGCGGTGACACGCCCGCTGCCGCGCCCGTTCCTTCTGCTCGCTACCGAGAACCCCGTCGAGTACGAGGGGACGTTTCTCCTGCCGGAAGCAGAGCTCGATCGTTTCCTCCTGCGCACATCTCTCGGGTACCCGGGGGAGGACGACGAGCTCGAGATCGTGCGCGATCAGCGGCACGGCCACCCGCTCGACAGCGTCGTCCCGGTCGTTGATCTCGCCGACATCCAGAGGCTGCAGCAGGCAGTTGAAGACGTTCACGTCAACGAGTTGCTCCAGGAGTGGATCATCCGCCTTGTCCGTGCGACGCGCGATCTCGATTTCGTCGAGCTCGGCGCTTCGGTGCGTGGCTCGATCGCGCTCGAGCGAGCCGTACGCGCCCGGGCGCTGCTCGACGAGCGCGACTACGTCGTCCCGGCTGACATCGAGGCGCTCGTTGTGCCGGTGCTTGCCCACCGCGTGCTGTTCGCAGCCGCGTTCGCGAGCGACGCGCGCAGGCGAGGGCGGGAAACGTCGCTGCGTGAGTTCGCTGAGCGCTGCCTCGACGCCGCACCGCTTTCTGACTGATCGTGCTCGCTCACCGATCGAGTGTTCCACTCCTCCCCAAGCGTCGGGTCAGTGGCCTGCCGATCGGGCAGATGCGCTCACGCCGACGCGGGCTCGGCCATGACCTTGCCGGCGCGCGACCCTATCGCCCGGGCGATGACATCCGCACGATCGACCACCGCGCCACGGCCAAGTTGAGCTCGGCGCGCAACGGAGACGAGCTCGTTGTGCGCGAGTTCCTCACCGAGCAGTCGACACGCGTCGTCGTCGTGCTCGATCGGAGCCCCTCCATGAGTCTCTTTCCTGCAGGGCTACCATGGCTGCCGAAGCCGGCCGCCGTGCTCGAGGCGGTGCGCGTCATCCTCGCGAGCGCACGCGACAGCGGCTGCCCCGCCGGCCTACTCGAATGCAACGAGCAGTGGGTCTGGGTTTCCCCCGACGGGCACGCGGATCGAGACGTGCTCCTTGCTCGGGCAGCCCATTCAGCGTACGACGCTCCGGCCGCGTCGCTGGGCACCGCGATCGGTTCAGGGCTCACGCTCGAGCGCGGACTCGGACCGGGAACCTTCGTCTTCGTCCTCTCCGATTTTCTGCGTCCGCTCGCGTCGGAGATCTGGGAGGCGATGCTGGCACGGCGCTGGGACGTCGTTCCGGTGATCATTCAGGACCGGGTCTGGGAGCAGAGCTTCCCTGATGTTGCGGGCAGCTTGCTCGCGATCGCCGATCCCGAGACGGGCGCGTGCTCCGAGCTCCGCCTCAGCGCGGCGGATGTCGCCACGCGACAAGCCGAGAACGAGCATCGCATCGCAGAGCTTCGTATGCGCCTGCAACGGTTCGGGCTCGACTGGATCGAGCTGTGCTCGGCGAACGCCGAAAGCGTGCTCGATGACTTCGCGGCATGGGCGCTCGGCCGGCGGGAGGGCGCGCGGACGCTCAGATGACGCGCCGGATCGTCGTCTCAGGCATGCTCGCCCTGGTCGCAGCGGGCGCGGTCGCGGCAGCGCTCGTGCTCGGGCTCGGCTCCTCCTCGTCCGAGCCTCAGCCTGTGCCCAGTGCACTCGAGCCCGGCGAGCCCGTCGCGGCCGAGACCACGCTGTCGCCTCCGATCCACCGGCTCGGTGACCTCGTTACAGCGAGGCTCGAGCTCACGATCGATCCAGCGTTCGTCGATCCGGACAGGATCACCGTCCGCGCGCAGTTCGCGCCTTACGAGCCAGCCTCTGAGGTGCAGATCTCGTCGCACCGCGTCGGCGCGCAGGCCGTACAGGTCCTTTCCTACGAGCTGCAGTGCGCGGTGCGCGAGTGCGTGAGCGAGCGATCGGACATGATTGTCGAGCTCCCTCGAGCCGTTGTCTCGTTTGTTCGCCGCGACACCGGCCTCGGCGTGGACATGTTCACGGACTGGCCCGCCGCGACGATTGTCGCGCGCACGGGCAACCGGGCTCGAGCGGTGCCAGCCGAGGCCACCCTTGGAGAGCCGCCGCCCGTTTCCTACGCCGTCAACCCCGACGTTCTCCGCGGACTCGCAATGGGTCTGGCCGCTCTACTCGTCGCGCTTGTCGCGGTCTGGGCTCAGCGCACGCTCACGCCGCGCCTTCGCAGGCGCACACGACAGGAGCCTGCTGCTGTCGAGCCCACGGGCCTGAGCGCTGCGATCGAAGGCCTCAGAATCGCCGGGCAGGAGGGCCCTGACGCCGAGCGGCTCGCGCTCGAGGAGCTCGCATGTGAGCTCGAGTCGACCAACGGTCGCGCACTTGCTCCGCTCGGGCGCCAGCTCGCGCCAACGGCGCGACGCCTTGCCTGGTCGGCCGAGAGGCCGGGCCGCGACGAGCTCGAAGCACTACTCGCCGCAGCGCGCGACATCGCGATGCGGAGCGAGCGGGGGGACAGGCCATGACCGCCCACGGACCCTGGTTGTTTCCGCTGCTGGCGATGGCCCCCGTCGCGCTGCTGTTCCTCGCGCGTCGCGTCCGGGGCGCGGGCGGGCTGCAGCTTGCCGATGCCGCCGCGCTGGCCGCTCCGGCTCGCCGCACAGCGACGCTCGCCGGCGTCACGGCGCTTCTGGCCGCGCTTGCGGTTGGGTTAGCGGCCGTCCTCGTTCGCGAGCCGAGCGACAGTGTCTCGGCGCTTCTGCCGGCCAGCGAAAGCACGATCGTCGTCCTCGACGTTTCCGCGAGCGTCACGGATCTGGTCTACGACGAGATCGCGCGCACTCTCACGCTGCTGGCCGATACCCCGGACGAGTCGGTTCGAGTAGGGCTGGTTCTCTTCTCTGACGTCGCCCAGGTCGCCCTTCCACCCGGCACGAGACCGCGCGAGCTCAGGCACTTCATCCGCTTCTTCCTTCCCAAGAGCGAGCCGTCGGCACGTGAACGGGCGTCGCGCTATCGCCCGGCCGGGCCCTTCGCGCCTGCGCCGATCAAGTACATCCTCAGCCCCTGGTTCACGGACTTTGGTCAGGGCACGTCGATCTCGTCGGGCCTGAGGGCAGCGCGCGAGACGATCGAGGAGGCGGGCATCGGCGGTCACGTGCTGCTCATCAGCGACCTCGACAACCGCGCGGCTGATCAGCGCGAGCTCACGCGTGAGCTGGTGACCTACGCGCGCAACGGCGTGTCGCTCGATGTGGTCGCGATTCCGCCCGGCGTTCCAGCGCAGAGCGAGTTGATCGAGCGCATCGTCGCCGGCGAGACCGTCGTCGACTCGCGCTCGCTGCGACGCGAAGACCGCTCCTTCGAGGTGCGCGCACCCGCTACGCCAATCGCGTTCATCCTCCTCGGCGTTGGTCTCGCCCTCCTGCTGGCGGCACGTGAACCGCTCGCGGCCGTGCTCAATCTCGGCAACCCGGCCCCAGAGGAGCAGCGGTGAGCCAGCGTCGCATCGTCAGCCTCGCGCTCGCTGGTCTGGCACTCGCCGGTGCTGCGCTCCTCGTCGTGCTCGCACGGGGTGTCGAAGCCGTCGACCAGGAGATCGCAGCGCTCCAGGAGCCCCCGGCGCGCGTCGCGCTCGTTCGCGACGTGGAGCAACCCGCCTTCGGACCGAGCGATCGCGTCGCTCGCACCCTCCTCAGCGCTGGCGATGACATCGAGTTCCGGCGCGCGATCGGCCTGATCGAGGAGAGCCGTCGTGTCGGCGACCTCCACACCCCGATACTCGAGCTCCAGGCCGGGGCGATCGCGATCCTTCAGCGCCTCACCGACGATCCTCCAGAGCGAGCCTCGCAAGCGGCAACGCTGATCGGTGCCCTCTACATAGAGGCCGAGCTGCTCGACTCCGAAGCAGCTATCCGCTACCGCCAGCAGGCGATCGAGGCGTACCAGAACGCTGTTCGCCTCGACCCCGACAACGAGACCGCGAAGCTCGGTCTCGAGCTCGCCCTGGCCGGCGGCTCGCGAGGTCTCGGAGACGAGGAGTCGGAGGGCGAGGAGTCCGGAACGGTGGGCGCCGGCCGGAGCGAGCCCGGGAGCGGCTACTGATGACGGCCAGCTCGCTCACGTTCTTGACGCCGATCGCCGGCCTCGTGGCCCTAGTCGTCGTGCTTCCGCTGGCCGCACTCGTGGTCGTGGCGCGGCGCCAGCGCCGGGTTCGTCGCTCGCTTGGCCTTTCCGACGAGCGACGAACAGTGCGCGTCCGCGAGGTCGCGAGCCTGGTAGCGCTCTTCGCGCTCCTCGCGCTAGCCGCAACCCAGCCGGTATTCACGCAGGGAACGTCGATCATGGCCCGTACCGACGTCGAGGCCTACGTCCTCTTCGATGTCTCACGCTCAATGCTCGCCTCGGAGGCTCCAGATCGGCCAACGCGGTTCGACCGAGCGATCGACTTCGCGCTGAAGCTGCGTCCGGGGTTCGAGGGGGTGCGCGTCGGCGTTGCTTCGATCACCAACCGTCCGCTGCCGCACGCCTTTCCAACAGCCGATGGAACGACGTTCGCGGCCGTTGTGACCAGCGCGATTGGCATTGAGAAGCCGCCGCCGGTCACGACGCTGCGAGCCCGCGTCACGACGTTCGCAGCTCTCGAGGGTCTCGCTGTCGAGAACTTCTTCTCGGCGGGCTCCAGCAAGCGGGCCGTCATCATTCTGACCGACGGCGAGAGCCGGCCATTCGACCCGCAGCCGCTCTTCGAGGAGCTCGCGGCGGAGGCTATCGAGCTGTACTTCGTTCGCTTCTGGCACCAGGAGGAACGCGTGTGGTTGCCCGACGGCGCGCCCGAGCGCTATCGACCCGACCCGTCATCGGAGGCGCTACTCGCCAGCCTCTCGAGCCGCCCGCGGGTGCGCGCCTTCGAGGAGTCGGATATGCCTGGCCTCACGGTCGCCGTCGAGCAGTTCCTCGGCGAGGGGCCTATCGTCGAGACGGCGGTCGGGCGCCGCACGACGCCGCTCGCGCCGTGGCTGGCGCTTTTCGGTGCGATCCCACTCGCGTTCCTGCTGGTGCGTCGGCCGCGCTAGGCCCGCGTCGGCGGCGAAAGAGCTACGTTGTGTGGGCCGTGACGAAGTTCGACGGGTTCCACGGGCAGGCTGGATTCGGGCGAAATCCCGCCTTGATCGTCATCGACGTCAACGTCGGTTTTACCGACCCCGCCTCGCCACTCGTCTGTGACCTCGAGGACGTCGTCGGCGCGATCGGCGAGCTACTCGACGCCAGCCGGACCGCGCAGATTCCCATCGTCTACACGACCGTCGAGTACTCCAAGGGCGACCAGGTCGCCGCCAAGGCGTTTATCGACAAGATCCCGGTCCTGACGACGCTCGCCGCCGGCTCGCCGTGGGTCGAGATCGATCCGCGAATCGCGCCCGGGCCGGGTGAGCCGGTGTTGAAGAAGCTGTTCGCCTCCTCGTTCTTCGGCACGCCGCTCCAGGCGCTCCTGACCGCGCACGACGTCGACACGCTGATCGTGACCGGAGCCTCTACTTCAGGGTGCGTGCGCGCGACCGTGGTCGACGCGATTCAGCACGCGTTCCGTCCGGTTGTGCCGCGCGAGGCTGTCGGCGATCGCAATTCCGACGCGCACGAGGCCAACCTGTACGACATCGACGCGAAGTACGGCGACGTCGTCCCGCTCGCCGCGGCGCTCGAGTACCTCGCCGCGATCGCGGACGGCTCGTTCAGCGCGGCCGCGTAGCCAGACCGCATGGGTCTCACGCTCGCCGAGAAGATCCTGCTGGCACACACCGACGCGGACGAGATCCGCCCTGGAGACATCATCATGGTCCGCTGCGATGTCGTGATGGCGAACGACATCTCGGGCACCGTGGCTTTCCGGGAGATGGAGAAGATGGGCGCGACGAAGGTCTTCGACCCCTCGAAGGTCGTGATGGTCGCCGACCACTTCATGCCGGCAAAGGACGTCCGCTCGGCCGAGATGCAGCGCGGGCTCAAGCGCTGGTGCGGCGAGCAGAGCGTTGCCTTCTACGACCAGGGCCGCGGCGGCATCGAGCACGCCGTGATGGTCGAGGATGGCTGGGTCGTGCCCGGCGACGTGGTCGCCGGCGGCGACTCGCACACGTGTACGCACGGCGCCCTCGGCGCCTTCTCGACCGGCCTCGGATCGAGCGACGTCGCCGCGTGCCTCGCGCTCGGAGAGTTCTGGCAGAGCGTCCCAGGCACGATCCGCGTCGAGTTCACGGGCGACAAGCAGCCCTTCGTGAGCGGGAAGGACCTGATCCTCGCCGTGCTCGAGCAGATGGGCGTCGACGGGGGAACGAGCCACGTGCTCGAGTTCGTTGGCCCTGGTGCGGAGGCGCTCACGATTGACGAGCGCCTTGCGGTCTCGAATCTCGCTGTCGAGGCCGGCTCCGAGACGGGAATCTTTCCGGCCGACGACGTCACGGCCGCCTACCTCGACGGCAGGACCGAAAAGACGTGGGCCGCCGAGCGCTCCGACGCTGACGCAACGTTCGCGAGCGAGCTGCGCATCGACCTTGATGCGCTCAGCCCGCGCGTCGCGATGCCCCATTCGCCCGGGAATGTCGTCCCGCTCGCCGAGGCCGTCGGCATCCCGGTCGACCAGGCCTACATCGGCAATTGTTCGAACGGAACGATGACCGACCTGCGTCAGGCTGCCGAGCTCCTGCGCGGGCGCAAGGTACACGAGCGCTGCCGCGCGATCATCGTGCCGGCCACCGCCAAGATCTACCGCCAAGCACTCGCTGAGGGACTGATCGACTGCTTCGTCGAGGCCGGCGCCGTCGTCTCGACGCCCACATGTGGCGCCTGCTTCGGCGGCGGTATGGGTGTGCTCGCCGCGGGCGAGAAGGCCGTCGCGACGACCAACCGCAACTTCAAGGGCCGGATGGGCTCTCCGGAGGCCGAGGTGCACCTCGCCAACTCGTGGGTTGCCGCCGCGGCCGCAGTCGCCGGCGAGATCGTCGACCCGGCCGAGGTACTCGGCGGGACGTCGGCATGAGCACGACGACAACGTTCGCCGGTCGCGCCGTCGTGATCGACCAGGACAACGTCGACACCGATGTGCTCTACCCCGGCGCGTTTCTCAACATCTCCGATCCCGAGCAGATGACCAACTACCTCTTCGAAGGGCTCGACCCCTCGCTGCGCGACCAGCTGGGCGGAGACGTGGTGCTCGTCGTCGGCGAGAACTTCGGCATGGGCTCGTCGCGTGAGCATCCGCCACAGGCAATGCGAGCCGCCGGCATCCGGTCTGTCCTCGGGAAGAGTTTCGCGCGCATCTTCGAGCGCAACTGCGTCAACCTCGGGCTGCTGGTCGTTGCGGCGCCCGAGGCCGCGGCCGCAGCGCGTCCTGGTTCGCAGATCACGATCGATCCGCACGCAGGCACCGTCGACGTCGACGGCACGGTCTACGACGCGCCGGCGATTCCCCCGTTCATGCTCGAGATGATCGAGTCCGGCGGCCTCGTCGACTGGGCGCGCCGGCGCCTCGGCGTCAGCTAGCTCCAGTCGAGCTCTCGCCCCAGCAGCTCCGCGAGCTGCCGATTCGGCTCGGCGAAGTAGTGCTCGAGCCGCTGGCGCGTCTCCGGCGCGAGCCCGTCGTAGAGCCGCTGGTTGTAGGCGTGGTATTCGCCGAGCTCGTGCGCCGGAAGCTCGAGAAAACGCAGCACCTCGCTGTATAGCTTTCGAGGATCGGCGAAGAGGTCCTCGCTTCGTAGCGCGAGCAGCTGCTCGCGCGGGAAGTGCTCGTACCAGCGTTCCAGCTGCTCGGCGTAGAGGCCGCGCGCGAGGTAGCTGTGGTGGCGGTGAGAGACGCTCGTGTAGCTCGGGTCGCTGGCCATGCGCTCGAGCTCGCCATCGAGACGCGTGGCTTCGGCGTCGATTGCCTCCTCGAAGCCGAGCTCGTCGCGCCCGTGACGAACGGCGAGTTGGTGCTGCGAGTACGCGCGGTCGACGGGGTTGCGAACGAGCGCGATCAGGCGCACCTCGGGAAGGGTCTTGCGTACGCGGGCTGGAACGGCTGGGTGGAAGAGGTAGTAGGGGCTTGCCTCACCGGTCAGCATTCCGCTGCGGTTGCCGGGCAGAACGGCGTGAAAGTGCCGCCGGTACCAGTCGAGCCCTCGCTCGAAGTTGAGATCGAAGAAATGGATCTCCTTGTGGCTGGGTGTGCTGACCGCCGGATGGCCGACGAGGTACGAGTAGAGCGAGGTCGTCCCTGCGCGCGCGGCCCCGATGACGAGGAACTCGGGAAGGAGGCGTAGCCCCGTTGTCAGCTCGCGGTAGCGGCGCCGCACGCGGCCGCTCATACGGTTCCCGAACGAGGCGCTCTCGCTCACGACACCATCTCGCTGGGTGTCTCTTCGCTACCGACACGCTGCGGGCGCCCACGGCCACGGCGTGCGCGCATCGCGCGCGCCAGCGAGATCATGCGTTCGCGATCGCCAGGGGTGAGGACTCCCGCCGCGAGGAGCCCAAGCGGAAACGCGAGCGCGAGCACCACTCGCAGTGGCAGCCCGACGGGGCCCGTATCGGGAATCGCCCAGATCGACAGGGCGACGAACCCCGACGCCACGGCGACGGTGCGTGCCACACGATTCCACTGGTATGAGACCGGGAAGCCGGCCTGCGCGTTGAACCACGCGAGCAGGACCAGCACGCTGTAGCCGACGATCGTCGAGACGCCTGCGCCGACGATGCCCCATGCCGGGATGAGCACGAAGTTTAGCCCGATGTTGGTGGCCATCGCGGCCGCGGCGACGACCGGCGTGAAGTGTGTCCGCCCGGATCGGTTGACCCCTATGCGCACGATCATGTACGCGCCGTAGAGCAGACTTCCCGCGATCAGGAGCGGCACGACGGGCGCCGAGTCCCACCAGCGCGAGGGGAACGTGAGCCGCACGTAGGGCGGCGTGAACGCACTGATCGCGACGAGCCCCCAGCACATGACGATCGCCCAGTACGAGAAGGCGGCGCGATACGTTCGACGGGCCTCGTCGTCGTCGAGGATCGAATGGGCAAACGGCGCCCAGGCCGTCTGGAAAGCACCGATCAGCAGCATGATCCCGAGCGCGATCTTCGATGCGGCCGAGAACGATCCGAGCGCCTCGGGCGAGGCGAGCCGCTGAATCTGGAACCGGTCGGCCAGGTTGAGCGCCCACAGCATCAGCCCGGCCGGGACAAGCGGCATCGCATAGTGGAGCATCCGCCGCACGAGGGCACGGTCGAAGTGCTTGAACCCGACCGTCTCGCGCCGCGCGTACAGCATCAGGACGTAGACGACGTAGGTCCCCGCGAAGTTGCCGATGATGATCCCGCGCGCGCCGAGGTCGAGCGGCAGCACGAGGATCAGCGAGACCGCGACCGTGATCACGACGTTCGTTAGCGAGTAGACGACGAACGCCGCCGGCCGCTGCTCGACCCGGTAGATCGCGGTCAAGAGGTCGTAATTGATCGTCACCCACAGCCCGAAGACGCCGATCAACACGAGCGTCGAGCTGACGTCGAGAAGGCGCGCGATCGGATCGACCAGGACGAGGCCGGCGATTAGCCCGATCGTCGAGGTCACGAGCACACCGGAGAAGCTCGTCTGCATCGCCTTCCGGCGCGCCTCTGCCGAACGGTCGACGAACGAGAAGCGGAACATGGCGTTGATCAGCCCGAGCTTGAGCGCGATCGCGAGCGCCGCGATCACGGCCATGACGAGCTCGACCTCGCCGTAGTCGGTCCGGCTCACCCGGTGCGTGTACACCGGAAGCAGGAAGATGCCGACGAGCTTCGCAGCCAGCCCGCCCATGCCGTAGACGACTGAGTGGCTCGCCAGTTGCTTGAGCCGCGCGCCGACCGGCACGGGGGCGCTCTCGTCCTTCGCGTCGCTGGGTTCGCTCATGATCCGCGCTCGATTCTCGCAGGCGCCTCACGCGCCCCTGTCTGGTCTAAGATCGCATCGATGCTTGTCCGCGACACAGGCGATGCCTGGCAGTGCGTGCTCCAGCCTGACCACGCCGTCCTCTGCGAACAGTTCTGCCGAGCCTGGGGTAACGATGGGCTCGCCCCGCCGGCACCGCTCGAGGTGCTCGCGACAGCCTCGCGACGGCACGACGACGGCTGGGCCGTCTGGGAGCAGTCGCCCGGCCTCGACCGCGACGGGGCGCAACCGCGCGGCTTCCTCGAGGTTGAGGTTCCACTTCACCTCGCCTTCTACCGTGCGGCGATCACTGCCGTGACCGACGAGGATGCCTACGCCGGACTCCTCGTCTCGATGCACGGCGCCGGCATCTACCAGGAGCGCTACGGCGCCCAACCCGGCATGAAGCTGACCTTTCAGCACGAGGTGCAGGAGATGGTCGACGCCTTCGTCGCCGAGCAGGAGGCGGGCTTCCCCGATCGGATCAGCACGCTGAACGTTGCCGAGGACGAGCGCTGGGTCAACTACCGCTTCCTTCAGGTCTACGACCGTCTATCGCTCTACTTCTGTCTCAAGAACCTCGATGGCGGTGAGTCCGACACGCTCGGGTCCGTACCCGTCGACTACGCCGGCGCCGAGGCCGAGCTGACCATGGAGCCGGTCGGACCGTGGCACGTCAGCCTCGATCCGTTCCCATTTGCTGGCAGCGAGACGAGCTTCACGCTCGACATGCGGCGGATGTCGAAGCAGACCTGGGCGAGCGACGCCGACTTCAGAGCCGAGTTCTTCGCGACCCCCATCGAGCGCCAAGAGATCACGGTCAGCGCTGCCTGACGAGGCCGCACTCGCCAGCTTCCAGGAACTCGTCGCGCGCCTGCAGGTCGAACTCGGCGCGAGCCGCGTCACGCTGCGGCTCGACACGCCGGGTAAGAACTTCCCGGCCGTTGCCGAGGCACGCGGCGACGGCGTCAAGGCGATCAAACAGGACGACTCGCTTGACCAGCGCAATGCGCCCACCGCCCGCTGGCTGATCGAGCACAAGGACGTGCTCGTGCAGCCTGACACCGCGACCGCCGAGCCTGCGCCGCCCGCTGCGCTGATCGACGCCTACGAGGTGAAGGCGCAGGTGCTCTCGCCGGTGGTCGAGGAGGATGCCGTCATCGGCTGGGTCTCTGTGCACGAGACCCGCGGCCGCCGCCACTGGACGGCGCACGAGGTCGAGGCGATCCGCGAGGCGACCCGTGCGATAATCGATGCCCGACGTGCGGCATCTGGCCGCGGGCAAGACCAGCAGGAGGAACAGATGAGCACGATCGAAGCTCAGGGAACGATGATCGAGGTGAACGGCGTCAGCCTCTGGCACCGGATCACGGGCGAGGGCGAGCCGGTCGTGCAGATCCATGGCGCTGGCTTCGGCCATTTCAACCTCGACCCGGTCACGCCGATCGTCAACGAGCACTTCATGGTCGTCGACTACGACCAGCGCGGCTACGGGCAGTCGGACAAGCCGGAGCAGCACTACGACATGGAGGTCTGGGCCGCCGACGTCATCGGGCTGATGGACGTGCTCGAAATCGAGAGTGCTCACATCCACGGCTCATCGATGGGCGGGATGATCGCGATCGTCGTCGCCGGCGAGTACCCCGATCGCACGCGCTCGGCGATTATCAACTGCGCGGCCGCAAAGCTCGGCCGGGCGGGCCAGCTGATCTTCCGCAACTGGATCGACCTGGTTCGGAACGACCCGGACGGCCCCGGCAGCCGCACGCTCGCTGAGCTGATCGCCTGGCAGGCGGTCAACATCGAGTTCCTCGAGGCGAACCCCGACGTCGTTGATCACATACAGCAGATCCTCACCGACTCGAACGAGGTAGGCCCCTACACGGCGGCGTGCCAGGCGATGATCGACATGGACCTGACGCCGTGGCTCGGCAAGATCAAGGCACCCTCGCTCGTCATCGGGGGCGACCTCGACATCATGACCCCCTGGGATCAGGGCCCCAACGGCGTGGGCCAGGAGGGCGTCTATCAGGGGATCGATGGCGCCGAGAAGTACGTGATCAAGGGCGCGGGCCACTCGACGATCTTCGACTCGACCGAGGAATACGGGAAGGCCGTCATGGACTTCTTGCAGCGCAACTCGGGCTGACGCAAGTTCACATAAAGGGAGCTAGTCGGCGGAAAGGCCGCAGCTCGTGAGCAACGCACCAAGAGGGCACCGGCTGCCGATCGGCATCGAGCGCTATGGCGTCGAGCCCGTACCCGAGGCCGAGCGCACCACGGGCTGGCGCGACCTGTTCGCGATTATGTTTACGTGGAACTCGAGCCCGCTGGTGCTCGTCCTCGGCGCGCTAGCCGCCTCGGCCGCCGGGCTGCCGGTCTGGTGGGCGGCGACGGCGATCGGGCTCGGCGGCTTCATCGGAAGCGTCATGCTCGTGATCGCCGCCCAGGTGGGTACCGACTACGGGCTGCCCGGCCAGGTCGCGATGCGTGGCACCTACGGCTTCTGGGGCGCGCGCGGGCTCACTTCGCCCTATCGGATCGTTGCGACGGTCTACTGGTTCGCGGCGCAGGCGCTCGCCGCCGCGTTCGGTGTGCGCGAACTTGTGCGCAGCCTGGCCGACTACGACCTGGGCCTCGTCCCTACCTCGCTCACCATCGCTGCGATCGGGGCGATTCTCGCCGCGATCGGCTTCGACGCGCTCCGCTACTTCGTGCGTGTGGTCCTGCCCCTGACCCTGATTGCGCTCGTGATCATGGTGGCTCTCTTCCTGAGCACCGATGAGGCGGCCTTCGGCACATCGGCTGTCCTGAGCTCAACGGACTTCAAGTTCACCTGGGTCGCGTTCGCGACATTCCTCACTGCCTACTGGGCCGGGCAGCTGACCGCGATCACCAGCTCCGCCGACTTCGCACGCTATGCGCGTTCGCGACGGCAAATGCAGGTTGGAATCGTCGCTGGAACGACTCTGGGCGGGTTCGTCGCCGCCTGGCTCGGCGCCTACGCGGCCGTCGCCGTCGGCGCGTCGACGCCCTTTGGCGCCGCAGCGGGCCTGACGACGCAGAAGGTGCTGCTCGCCGTCCTGTTGCTGGCGATCCTGGCGCAGGCGATCTCGTCGAACATCCTGAACGTCTACCAGGCGGGTCTCTCGCTCGTAAACACGATCCCGCGACTCGGTCGGCTTGCGTCGACGCTGCTCGTAGGCGCGCTCGCCTTCGCCATCTCAGGCTTCCCGGAGCTGATCGAAGATGCCCAGCAGTGGTTCACGCATCTGGGCAACGTTGGTGCCCCGATCGGTGGCGTGCTCCTGATGGACTACGTGGTGCTCAAACGCACGCGACTCGATGTGATCGCCCTGTTCGAGCCTCGCGGGCGTTACCGCTATCTGGCGGGCATCAACCCGGCCGCGCTGATCGCCGTTGGCGCGGCCGTCGGCGTGTATTACGCCGTGCCCGAGAGCTGGGTCAAGGCAGCCTGGGGCGTGGGCGTTGCGGCGGCGTTGTACGCCATCTTCGCGCTCGCGCAGGCCAAGCTATGGCCGGCGCTCAAGCAGGCGACGGTGCCGGCGGAATCGGCGGCGACCGCCGATCCCGCGGGACCGACCGGCGCGGCGGCACTGCGCGAACCGCCTTGGCTTACCGCGCTCGGCCTTCCGCCGCTGCCGAAGTTCCCCCCTGAAGGAGGCTCGGCGCGCGAACGTAACTACTAACAAGGAGCGCCGTGCCGCGTCATCGGGTGAGAGACGTGCGCTCCAAGCAGTCTGGTAGCTTGCAGCACCGTGCAGCGCCCGGCTTTGGTGCTTCGTACAGTCCATCTTCAATGCAAGTCCGGTCCGGCGAGACGAAGGGAGTTGCGGGCCTATGAGCGAGACAGACTGGAAGAATCGAGAGGTCGATCGAGATCAACTCGAGCGGCATCTCGAGAACGAGTGCAAGAAGCGGGGTATCACGCGCCGTGACCTGATGAAGGGCGGCATGGGGATGGCCGCCGCGCTCGGCATCGGCACGCTCTTTGCCGCCTGTGGCGGCGACGACTCCGCCGAGCCGGCAGCGGCCGATCCGGCGCCCGCCGACGCTCCCGCACCGGCACCTGCCGACGCGCCGGCACCGGCGGAAGCCGCGCCCGCGTTCACGGGCACGCTCAACGTCACCGGGCTAGGCGTCGACCTGATCGAGCCGATCCGCGAGATCGCCGAGGCCGACCTGGGCTTCAGCCTCGCCTTCGACGTCACCGACACGATCACCAGCGAGCAGAAGGCCCTGACCCAGCCCGAGTCGATGGACGTATGGTCTGGGTACACCCACGAATACGACCGCATCTGGCAGTCGGGCAACTTCGCCCCGCTCGATACCTCGCTGTTCACCAACTGGGCCGGCGCGAGCAACATCCACAAGGTCGGCAAGCTCGATCCGGCGAGCACGGTCTGCACGTACGGCGACGGCGATGCACCGTTCCGCCAGCTCTACGTCGACCCCGATGAGTCGGGTCAGTGGCAGTCGTCGCCCGAGGTTCTCGACGAGCTCCAGGGCATCGCGATCCAGTGGGTCGACGAGACGACCGGTCAGACGGTCGGAGACGAGCCCACCTTCGTCAAGGGCGTTGGCAACAACTTCAACATGGACTCCGTCGGCTACAACGCCGATGAGATCCCGCTGGCAGCGGACGAGGTCTCGTGGGGCGAGCTCTTCAACGAGTCCTACAGCGGCCGCGTGGCGCTGCTCGCCGATCCGAACATCGCCTACCAGGACGCCGGCAACGCGGCTCAGGCACTAGGTCTGATGGAGTTCGGGACGCTCGGCAACATGACGCGCGACGAGATCGACGGTCTCACGCAGATCATGCTCGATCTGAAGGCTGCAGGGCACTTCCGCGCCTTCTGGGCTACGTTCGACGAGTCGGTCAACCTAATGGCATCGGGCGAGGTCGTGATCGAGTCGATGTGGTCGCCGGCCGTGGCGCTGCTCGTCACGCAGGGCATCAACGTCGTTTACGCGGCGCCGCCCGAGGGCTTCCGCGGCTGGGCCTCCCAGCAGGGCATCCCCAACCACGTGGCCGAAGACCCGGCGAAGTGGCAGGCCGCGCTCGACTACATCAACTGGTGGCACTCCGGTCCGCCCGCAGCGATCATGATGCGGCAGGGCTACTACAACCTCGTGCAGGAGCCCTCGCGCGAGTTCGTCTCCCCGGCCGAGTGGGACTTCTGGATTGATGGGAAGGCCGCCGCCGAGGATCTGCCCGGCATCACCGGTCAGGTCGGCGACGTCAAGGCGGGCCAGGTCCGTGACGGTGGCGCGTTCACCGAGCGCGGCTGCCGCTACAGCTCCTGGAACTCGGTCTTCGCCGAGACGGAGTACCAGGTTCAGCGGTTCAACGAGTTCCAGTCCGCCTAGTCGGGCCGTCGGGACTCAGTTCGGCTCGCTTGCGAGCGCAGGACGAAACGAGAGGAGGGGCGGCGCAGGCCGCCCCTCCTCTGTTCAACGCGGGCGCGGCGGTCGACGGCTCAGCCGTTGACGCGGTCCGCGAAACTCGCCAGACATGTCAGCCGTGGAGCGATTTGTTTAAGGTACCCGCCTGGTTCCGTTCTAGGATCCAGAGCTGAGCAACGAGGAGCGCCGGAGGAGACATGAGCCAGGGAGCCGAAGCACCCGAACGGACGAGCCAGGGCGCCGAGGCCGGGGGCGCGGCGGCGCCCAAAGGATCAGGCCTCGAGCTTCGCAACCTCACGAAGGTGTTCGCGGGTGGCATTATCGCGGTCGAGGACGTCAACCTCACCGTCGAGCACGGCGAGTACCTCGTCCTGCTCGGCCCCTCGGGCTGCGGCAAGACGACCACGCTGCGCATGATCGGCGGCCACGAGGTCCCCACGAGCGGTGAGGTGATCCTCGATGGTGAGAGCCTGCTCGGGCTGGCGCCCGACAAGCGCCCGACGACGACCGTCTTCCAGCACTTCGCGCTCTTCCCGCACAAGAGCGTGATCGACAACGTCGAGTTCGGGCTCAAGATGCGCGGTGACAGCAAGGAGGAGCGGCGCGCGCAGGCGCTCGAGACGCTCGAGATGGTCGGGCTGACCGAGCTCGCCGACCGCAAGCCCTCGGCGCTCTCCGGCGGCCAGCAGCAGCGCGTCGCGCTGGCTCGCGTTCTCGTGACCAAGCCGAAGGCCTTGCTCCTCGATGAGCCGCTGGGCGATCTCGACCGGCTGCTCCAGCTGCGCATGCGTGTCGAGCTGCGCAACCTCCAGCGCCAGCTCGGGCTCATGTTCATTCACGTGACGCACAACCAGGAAGAGTCGCTCTCGATGGCCGACACGATCGTCGTCATGAACGACGCGGTCATCCAGCAGGTGGGCGATCCGCTCACGCTCGCGACCAGACCCGGCAACGAGCTCGTGGCGACCTTCATGGGCGACAACAACGTCATCCGTGGCACCGTCGAGTCGCGAGAGGGCGACCGGATCGTTGTCGATGACGGACACGTCAAAGCCAGCTGCGTCGCGGTCGAAGACGACCGTGGCGTGGGCAGCTCAGCCTCGGTTTCTGTGCGCGCGGCCGCGCTGACGCTTGTCGACGGCGCGGGCAATGGTGCCGGCGCGGTGAACGAGGCCGAATGCGAGATCGTCTTCGTCGAGTTCCTCGGTGATCTGATCAAGCTGCACCTGAGCGCCGCGGGCGAGCGCATGGTCGCGAAGGTACCCGGCGATCTCTACGAGAAGGTCCGCGGCACAGAGGGCGACACCGTGCGGGTGGCGTGGAAGGAGGAGGATGTCCAGCTCCTCGCCGCCTCCTGAGCAGCCGGCGAGTCCCCACCTCGACGTCGGGGAGATCGAGGAAGCCGAGCAGGCGCTGAAGCAGGAGGAGCGCCACGTCGAAACGGCGCTCGGCGCGAAGGCGCCGCAGACGAGTGGCGGCGGCCTGGCGACGTTGGCGCTAGCCGCTCCCGGCACGCTCTGGCTGCTGTTCTACCTCGTAGCTCCCGTCATCTTCATCGTCCTGATGAGCTTCTGGACGCAATCGGCGAGCGGCTTCGACGAGAAGTGGACGCTCGACAACTACGACCTTCTCTTCAGCAACGGTACGTACTGGAACACACTCAAACAGAGCGTCTTCAACTCGCTGATCGTCGTCGGGGCCACGTTCGTGATGGGCTTTCCGATCGCGTACTTCCTGGCGATGAAGGTGCAGAACCTTCGCAACCAGATCGCCCTCTTCATCGTCACGCTCGCGCCCTTCTGGACGAGCGCGCTGATCCGCGTCGTTGCATGGCGCGACCCGCTCATGGGGCGCAGCGGTGCGGTCAACGAGATCTTGCTGAAGATCGGGATCATCAACGAGCCGCTCGACATCCTCAGTTTCTCGAACTTCTCGGTGGTGCTGGCGATGATCCAGCTCTACGTCCTGTTCATGATCGCGCCGCTCTTCTTCATGCTCGCGCAGGTCGATCGCAGCTCGCTCGAGGCGGCGCGCGACCTCGGGGCGAGCTGGTTCAAGTCCTTCCGCGAGGTGATCATCCCGCAGATCATGCCGGGGGTCGTGATCGGCTCGATCTTCATCTTCGTGCTCTCGATGGGCGAGTTCGCCACCTTCAGGGTCGTGGGCGGGAACAAGGTCGGGTCGATCGGCACGATCATCCGCCTGCAGAGCGACCAGGTGTTCTTCCCGACGGCGGCGGCGTCGGCCGTGGCGCTCGTCGTCGTGATGATGGTCGGCGTCGTGCTGATGCTGCGCTTCGCCAACCTCCGCGAGGAGCTCTGACGTGAAGGGCTCCGGGCAAATCCACGAGTCGCGTTGGTCGAAGCCGCTCCTCACGACCTACTTCGTCATCTTTCTGATCTTCCTCTACGGCTCGATGATCGTCATGGCCGTTCTCTCCTTCAACGGCCCGATGGGCGGCATTAGCTTCCCGCTCAGGGGCACGAGCCTGATCTGGTGGGAAGCGCTCTTCAACAGCGACGTGCCCGGCTCGAACGCGCGTCAGATCAAGGAGGCCGGCCTCAAGTCGCTCTACCTCGGCCTGGTCTCGGGCGCCGTGACCTCGGTGCTCGCCCTGACGCTCTCGATGGCCTTCAAGAGACGCTTCCGTCTCGACGGCGTCATCTTCTTCCTCGTCCTGCTGTGTCTGATGACCCCTGGCTTCCTGCTCTCGCTGGGCACGTCGTTCTTCTGGAGCTGGATGGACTTCGCGCCGGATGTCTGGAAGACGGCGCTCGGCACCAACGTGATCTGGGCGCTGCCGTTCGGCTTCCTCGTGATGATCGCCGTCTGGAACCGCTACGACGAGACAGTCGAGGAGGGCGCGCGCGACCTTGGAGCCAACGCGATCACCACGTTCAGAGAGGTCACGCTACCCCTCGTCTGGACCGGCGTGTTCGGCACATTCCTGTTCGGCTTCACGCTCTCCTGGAACGAGTACGACCGCACGGCGCTGTTCCTGAGCGGTGGCGACTCGACGCTGCCGATTCGCATCTTCTCGTTCACCACCGCTGGCGTAATCAGACCGGATCTCTACGCGCTCGGTACGGGCACGACCGCCGTTGCGCTCCTTGCGGTCATCAGCGGGGTCGTCTTCGCGCTGATCCGTCTTCGCCGGCGACGCTCGAGCGTCGAGCACGACGCGCAGGTGGCCGAGGAGCTCGGCGAGGTAGCCGAGCTCGATCCGTCTGCGGAGCTCGGCGGCGGCACGCGCTCCTAGACAAGGAGGTTGAACCCATGTCGATGCTGATCAAGGGCGGTCAGATCGTGACCGCGTCCGACAACTACGTTGGCGACATCTTCGTCGAGAACGAGACGATCACCATGCTCGGCGAGTCGCTCGACATGGAGGCCGACAAGGTCGTCGATGCCTCGGGCAAGTACGTGATCCCCGGAGCCGTCGACCCGCACACGCACCTCGAGATGCCCTTCGGCGGCACGATCACCTGCGACGACTTCACGAGCGGAACGACCTCAGCGGCGTTCGGCGGCACGACCTCGCTGGTCGACTTCTGTATCCAGATGCCGGGCGAGACCTTCGGCAAGGCGCTCGAGACCTGGCATGAGAAGATCGAGCGCTGCAAGCCCGTCATCGACGTGGGCTTCCACATCGCGATCACCGACCTGAACGACGGCGGCACGCTCGAGGATCTCGCCAAGGTGCCCGGCGAGGGCGTAACGAGCTACAAGGTCTTCCTCGCCTACAAGGGCGCCGTCATGGTCGACGACGAGACGCTATTCAAGGTCATGCAGACCGCCGCCGACACAGGCGCGCTCGTGATGGTGCACGCCGAGAACGGCGACGCGATCGACATCCTCGTCAAGGAGGCGCTGGCCGCCGGACACACCGAGCCGATCTGGCACGCAAAAACGCGCCCGCCCATCACAGAGGGCGAAGCGACCAACCGCTCGGTGCAGCTCGCTCGCGTCGCTGGGTGCCCGCTCTACGTCGTACACGTCTCCTGCAAGGAGGCGATCGACCCGATCGCCAGGGCGCGCGAGGACGACTGGGCTGCCTGGGGCGAGACCTGTCCGCAGTACCTCTTCATCGACGAGACCGCGCTCGAGAAGCCCGACTTCGAGGGCGGCAAGTACGTCTACACGCCACCGCCGCGCCCGAAGGAGAACCAGGACGAGCTCTGGCACGCGCTGCGATCGGGAGTGCTCTCGGTCGTCTCGACCGACCACTGCCCGTTCAACTGGGACGGCCAGAAGACGATGGGGAAGGATGACTTCTCACTGATTCCCAACGGCGGCGTCGGGATCGAGAACCGCCTGCACATGCTGCACCACTTTGGCGTGGGCGAGGGCCGGATCACCATGAACCGGCTCGTCGAGCTCTGCTGCACGGCGCCGGCCAAGTTCTTCGGCCTCTATCCGCGCAAGGGGACGATCGCCGTCGGCGCCGACGCCGACCTGGTCGTCTGGGATCCCGAGAAGACGCACCTGATCACGGCGAAGACCCACCACTCGAACTCGGACTACACGCTCTTCGAGGGCACCGAGGTCAAGGGTGCGCCCGAGCTCGTGACGGTGCGAGGACAGGTCATCGTCGAGGGCGACGAGCTCGTCGCGAAGCCCGGGGCCGGGCAGTTCGTCAAGCGTGCCGCTTTCGGCGAGGCGCTGACCGCGGCCTAAACCGGCAAATTGGGGAGGTTCTGACATGAGTGACGAAGCAGCCAAACAGGTGTACGACGAGGCGAAGCTCGGCCAGGGCTACACGTGGGGCAAGAACCCCGGCGTGCTCGTGATCGACTTCTCGTGCGGCTTCACCGACCCCGACTGCTCGCTCGGCGCCGACATGACGGCCGAGGTCGAGGCGACGCGCCGGCTGCTCGACGCCGCGCGTGACCAGGGGCTGCCGATCCTCTACACGACGATCGGCTTTGCGCCGCACGGCAAGGACGCCGGCATCTGGATCGAGAAGGCCCCGTCGCTGGCTGACCTCGAGCTCGGCGGCAAGTGGATCGACATCGACCCGCGCCTCGATCCCCAGGATGACGAGGTCGTGATCATGAAGAAGGGCGCATCCGGCTTTTTCGGCACGAATCTCGCGTCGGTTCTGGTCGCGCAGGGCGTCGACACCGTGATCCTCTGCGGCGCGACGACGAGCGGCTGCGTACGCGCGACGGCGGTCGACCTGATGCAGTACGGCTGGGTCGCGGTCGTGCCGCGCGAGTGCGTCGGCGATCGCGCGCAGGCGCCGCACGAGGCGAACCTGTTCGACATCCAGGCCAAGTACGGCGATGTGGTCTCCGTCGACGAAGCCATTGAGTACGTCGCGAGCGTCGAGAGCCGGGCGGGGGCCCCGGCCTAGGTGCGGACAAGTCCCGGACAGTCCCGCTCACGCACTCGACCAGACGCCCGCTCGCGACCAACCAGACTGACGTGGCAGCTCGCATAGTCCTCCTACCCGGCGATTGCATCGGGCCCGAGGTCGCCGCCCAGGCGCGCCGCGTGCTCGACGCGCTGCCGCTCGACCTCGACGTCGAGGAACGGCCGTTCGGTGCCTCGGCCCTGCGCGAGCTGGGCGAAGCGCTCCCTGACGAGACGCTCGAGGCCTGCCACGGTGCCGACGCCGTCCTGAAGGCGCCGATCGGTCACCCCGACTACGACGGCGCCGCCGTGCGCCCCGAGCAGGGGCTGATGAAGCTCCGCACGGCGCTCGACGTCTACGCAAACCTCCGCCCGGCCGCTCAGGGCGACATCGACCTGCTCATCGTCCGCGAGCTCGTGAGCGGCATCTACTACGGAGCAAGCGGCACCCGCGACGACGGCGTCGTCTACGACACCTGCGAGTACCACCCCGATGAGGTCGAGCGGATCGCGCGCCGTGCGTTCGAGATCGCCCGGACGCGAGACAAGAAGCTCTGCTCGGTCGACAAGGCCAACGTGCTCGAGACCTCACGCATGTGGCGCCGCGTCGTCACCGAGGTCGCGCCCGACTACAACGACGTCGAGCTCGAGCACATCCTCGTCGACAACGCTGCGATGCAGATCGTGCAGGTGCCCGAGCGCTTCGACGTGATGGTCTGCGACAACATGTTCGGCGACATCCTTTCGGACGAGGCCGCCGCGGTCACGGGCGGCCTTGGCCTCGCCGCCTCTGCGAGCCTCGGCGACAAGGGGCCGGGGATCTTCGAGCCGGTGCACGGCTCGGCGCCGGATATCGCGGGGCAGGGAATCGCGAACCCCGCGGCAATGCTGCGGACCACGGCGCTCATGTTGGCGCACGGGCTCGGCGAGCACGAGCAGGCGCGGGCGCTCGAACAGGCCGTCGACGCGGCGCTCGAGACGACGCACACGCCAGATCTCGGCGGGGAGGCGACGACCGAGCAGTTCGGTGACGCTGTGGTCGCGGCGCTCGGCTAGGTACGGCTCAGACCCTTACGGTTTCCCACTCCTCCTCGAGCTCGCCCTCGTAGATATAGCGCTCCTCAGGCTCGAAGAGCTCGCGCCCGGCGACGTAGCCCTCGTAGATCGCGTGGTCGAGCTTGCGCGGGGCGACGCAGTCGCCGACCCGGTGCAGGTTCTCGACCGTGCCCTTCAGCTCGAAGTAGAGCGAGTCGTTGGCCTTCGGCCCGATCCCGAGCACCAGCGTGTCGACGCCCTCGATCGTCGACTCCTCGCCCGTGTAGAGGTTGAAGACGGTCAGCGTCGAGCCGTCGAACGAGCTCGCCCAGCAGTTGAGCTCGTACTCGATTCCCTTCGTCATGACGCGGTTGTAGACGTGCGGCAGGTCGAGCCCGTACAGCGTCATCGGGAAGAGCGCGTTGTGGCGCGTGACGAGCTGCACGTGCTTGCCCTGGTCGAGCAGCACCTCTGAGAAGCCCGACGACGCTCGGTTCCCGTCGTCGTCGAGGACGACCACGCGCTCGCCGGTCTCGGCCCCGTTCAAGACGTCCCAGCCGTGCAGGACGTTGTCGAGCTCGGCTCCGGGCAGCTCGTCGACCAGCGGGTTGATGATCGAGAAACCACTCCGGCTCGGGACGGCACCGGTCGCCAGGATCACGTGGTCGGCGCCGAAGTCGCGGACCGCATCGGCGGTGGCCTCGGCGCCGAGGCGAACATCGACCTCGAGCCGCTCGAGCTGGCGCTCGAGATCGGTGGTGATCCAGCCGAACGTGTCGCGACCCGGCGTCTTCAGAATCAGGTTGACCTGGCCGCCGAGCTTCTCTTCCTTCTCCATCAGCGTCACCGCATGCCCGCGCGCGGCAAGCGTCTCGGCCGACTTCATCCCCGCCGGCCCGCCGCCGACGACAAGCCAGCTCGACGGCGACTCCGCGGGCGTGAGTGTGCCCATGCCGAAGCGTTGCTCGCGACCGGCCGCCGGGTTGATCGTGCAGTTGATTGGCAGGCCCTTGAAGACGCGTCCGATGCAGCCCTGGTTGCCGCGGATGCAGTGGTAGATCTCGTCCTCGCGGCCTTCCCGCGCCTTGTTCGCGAACTCGGGGTCGGCGATCTGGGCCCGTGTCATCGCGACCATGTCGGCCTTGCCCTCGGCGAGCAACTGCTCGGCGAGCTCCGGGTCCTTGATTCCCCCGATCGTGAAGACCGGAAGCGAGACGCCGCTCTTGACCTCGGCAGCGAGATCGGTCAGGTAGCCGTCGGGAACGTCCGAGGGCTGGATCGCCATGTGCACGTTGTGGTATCCGGCCGCCGAGACATTGATGTAGTCGATCTCGCCGTCTTCCTCCAGCATTCGCGCCGTCTTGACGGCGTCGCCGGCATTGAGCGCGCCCGGAATGAAGTCGCTCAGGGTCACGCGAACGCCGATGACCCAGTCACGCCCGACCTTCTCGCGCAGAGCTGCGATCACCTCCCGCGTGAGCCGCAACCGGTTCTCGAACGAGCCGCCGTACTCGTCGTCTCGCTTGTTGTAGATGGGGGAGAGGAACGAATGGAGCAGGTAGCTGTGGGCGATGTGCACCTCTGTCCCGTCGAAGCCGTTGTCGCGGCACATGACGGCGGCGTCGGCCCACCACGTCTTCAGCTCCTCGATGTCCTCGTGCTCCATCGCCTTGGCGGTCTCGCCGTAGGCCGGTGACTTCACTGCCGAGGGTCCCCAGAGCACGCGGAAATCGTCGGCCGCGTCCGAGAGCGCTTGAATGCCGAAGTGATTCATCTGCGCGACGATGCAGGCGCCGTGCTTGTGCACGGCCGAGGTCATCTTCTGGTCGATCTCGTTGGCCTCGTCCAGGTAGGCGAACGAGAAGCGCGGCATCCCGGTCGTCGACGTCGGATGGATCTGTCGGTTGCCGGTAATCAAGAGGCCCGCGCCGCCCTTGGCTCGCTCGACCTGGTAGGCGACGTTGCGCGCCGAGTCGACGCCGCGGTGCGTGAACAGCTTGACGTGCGCCGTCTGCATGATCCGGTTGCGCACCGTCATCGAGCCGATCTCGAGCGGGCTGAAAAGGTTGGGATACTTCTCACTCACGGTGTCCTCCGGGGTCTCGGCGCGATCTCGGCGCGTGCGGCAACAGGCTAGCCTCACGCCCATGGACGCGTCGTACGATCGCTACTCGGTCGTGGCGGCTACGCGGACTGATCGACGAGGGCCGGGGGCGCTGGCTCGGCTCGAGCCAAGAGCGCCGCAGTCCGCGTTCCCTCACCCCGGCTGAGCACGCGCGCGACGTCGTCGGTGTCGTCGAGATCGATGGCGAAGACCGGGTCCTGGACGAGCTTGACCGGTAGCGCTAGCTCGCGCGCTGTGGCCATGGTGACGGCGCAGGAGCCCGGGATGCCGAAGGCGGGCTGCATCAGGTTGCCCGGCCGCATGGCGAGCGCGTTGGTCCCGCCGTCCTGCGCCGGCGCGAGCGCGAGCGGCGCGGCTGCGCCGACGAGCTCGTCGAGCGCGTCGGCGGTTACAAGCGGGCAGTCGGCCATCAGCACGACGATGCCGGGCTGCGCGTCGTCGCGGCGAAGCGCCTGGGCGATCGCGTGCGCGTGACCCTGGCCCGGGTCGGTCATGACGAGACAGCCGGGTGGCGCGATCTCGGGCGCCGGCGTCACGACCAGCGTGCCTTCGAGCGAGGACGCGGCGGCGCATGCGTCGAGGACGTCGCGCAGCATGGCGCCAACGAGCTCGGCGCGCACGTCTGCGTCGAGCAGCGATGCCAGCCGCTGCTTGCCTCGGCGCGGGTCGTTGACGGGGATGATCGCGAGCATCGCGTGAGAATACGGGCTAGGCCCTGGGCTGGCTTCGCGCTACAGCGCTCCGACGAGCGCCAGCGCCGACCTCGCGACGTGCTCGCGCGCCACGCGGTCGGGCATGAGGATGTCGGTCGTGGCCGACGTGACTCCGGCCTCGGCGAGCGCCGCCACATCGGCCGCGTCGGCATCGTCGATCAGGAAGTGGGTGAGCAGCCCTTCGTAGCGCCCGGCAACCGCGCTGGCCGACGTCTTTCCGGCGAGCCGGGCGAGCAAGCGATCGGCCGGACCCTTGACGGCGCGACCTCCGATCAGCGGACTCACGCCGACGACCGGGCCCGAGAACGAGCGCACGGTTTCCTCGATCGCCGCGATCGAGAGGATCGGCGCGATCGAGAGGAACGGGTTGCTTGGTGCGAGTACCAGGATCTCCGCGCGGGCGATCGCGTCGACGACGCCCGGTGCTGGCTCCGCGGTCGCGGCGCCCTCGTAGCGAAACCCGTCGACCTCGTCGCGATGCTGGCGACGCACGAAGTAGGTCTGGAAGTCGAAATCGCCCTCGCTCGTCTCGACGATCGTGCGCAGCACATCGTTCGTGGCCGGCAGGATCCTGGTCTCGATCTCGAGCGCAGCCGCAAGACGCGCCGTCACCGCGCTCAACGTCGCGCCGGCCTGCAGCGCCGCTGTGCGAGCCAGGTGCAGACCGATGTCCTTGTCGCCGAGCAGGAACCAGTCCTCGCCGCCGAACGCCGAGAGAGCCTCGAGCGCGTGCGTTGTCTCATCGGCTCGACCCCAGCCCTGCTCGGGGTGCACGACACCGCCAAGGGTGTAGAGGAGCGTGTCGATATCCGGCGAGATCGAGAGCCCGAGGTGCTCGAAGTCGTCGCCGACATTGACGATGACGGCGATGTCTGCCGGGTCGTGGACGCCCACGAGCCCATCGACGAACCGTGCCGCGCCGACGCCGCCGGCGAGCACGCAGATCGACCGAGCTCGGCTCATGTGCGCAGTTTGCAGCATCTTTTCTGCCCTGTCGTGAAAGAATGCGCGCCACACCTGGAACGAGGAGGCAACCGGATGGGCCTTACGCTCGGCTACAAGGCGTCAGCAGAACAGTTCGGGCCGCGTGAGCTGCTCGATTTCTCGGTGCTCGCAGAGGAGCTCGGCCTCGACTCGGTCGCCGTCTCCGATCACTTCCAGCCGTGGCGCCACAAGACCGGCCACGCGCCGAACTCGATCGCCTGGCTTGGCGCTCTCGGATCTGCCACCGAGCGAGTTCTGCTCGCCACGAGCGTCCTCACGCCGACGTTTCGCCTGCACCCGTCGATCGTGGCGCAGGCTTTCGGCACGCTCGGCGCGCTCTTCCCCGATCGCGTCATCCTCGGGATCGGCACCGGCGAGGCGATGAACGAGACGCCAGCCACCGGCCTCGAATGGCCTGGCGCCAAGGAGCGGCGTCTACGCCTGGCCGAGTCGGTCGAGCTGATGCGCAAGCTCTGGACCGAGGAGCGCGTCACGTTCGAGGGCGACTACTACCAGACGCAACGCGCGACCATCTACGACAAGCCCGACACGCCGGTGCCGATATACATCGCCTCCTGGGCGCCGCTCGCGACGAAGTACGCGGGTAGCGCGGGCGACGGCTTCATCTGCACGAGCGGCAAGGATCCCGAGCTCTACCTCGAGCGCGTGGCCAACCTGAAGGAGGGCGCCGAGCGCGCGGGCCGCGACGTCGACGCGATCGAGAAGGTGATCGAGATCAAGGTCTCCTACGACGCCGATGTCGACTACGCGCGAGATGCCTGCGGATGGTGGGCGGCACTCTCACTCTCGGCTGAGGAGAAGTCGGGCGTCGAGGACCCCGTCGAGCTGGAGCGCCTCGCTGACGCAGCCGTCGATCGCGCCCACTCGCGCTTCATCGTGTCGAACGACGCCGAGGATGTCGTCGAGCAGATCGGCACATACGTCGAGCTTGGCTTCACGCACCTTGTCTTCCATGGCCCCGGCGCCGACCAGGAGCGTTTCCTGCGCCAGTTCTGCGCCGACGTCGTGCCGCGCCTGCGCGAGCGGTGGTAGCCGACCAGCCCGCCGAGCAAGGGGAAGAGCGTGATGCCGCCCGCGGTGCGGTGCGCGTCGACCCGCTGAGGGGAATTCCGGCCGTTGCACCTGGCGATGATCTGGCTGCGCTCCTCGCAGAGGCGATCGAGCGAGCCGGTGGGCTCAGCGCAGACGACGTAGTCGTGGTCGCGCAGAAGGTCGTCTCGAAGGCCGAGGGACGACTCGCACGATCCCGAAACGCCGCCGACCGCGAGGCGCTCATACGGGCAGAAGCGCGGCACATCCGCCGCCGTCGCGATGACATGTTCATCGTCGAGACCCGCCAGGGCTTCGTCTGTGCGACCGCCGGAATCGACTACTCGAACACGCCGGAGGAAGGCACGGCGGTCCTGCTCCCGGTCGACCCCGATGCGTCGGCTCGCGCCCTCTGCTCGCGGCTTGGCGCGCACTTCACGCTCGCCGACCCGCCGGTGATCATCTCTGACTCGTTCGGTCGAGCGTGGCGCACCGGCACCGTCGACGTGGCAATTGGCGTGGCAGGCCTCGCGCCGGTGGTCGATCTCCGCGGCCGACCCGACTGGGCCGGGCGAGAGCTCGAGTCGACGCAGGTCGCCGTCGCCGACGAGCTGGCGGCGGCCGCTCATCTCGTCATGGGCAAGGCCGACGGCATCCCGGGCGCGATCGTCCGCGGCGCCGCGATCGAGCGTCGCTCGGGATACGCGACCGAGCTTGTCATGCCTGCGGATCGCGACCTCTTCCCCTAGCTGGTTCCTCACGCCGGACCCCCGGCCGGCGCTGCGCAGACGGCCGCCGGCTAGGGCCAGGCGCGCGACGCGCGGTTCAGGTCATACCGTCCACCGCTGCGGCAGAGGGGAGACTGGTACGTGGTCGAGAGCTTCGTGTACCGCTCGGTTGCGTAGAACACGGCAATCGCCCGGGCCAGCTGTTCGCCTGCACCGAGGCGGGTAGCCACGAGCTGGTTCGTCTGCAACGCGTAGCACTCGGCGATCCGCTCGTCCTGGACGCCGCGCAGATGCCAGGCCTCGTGGGTCAGCGTGTGGATCGCCACGACGCGTTTCACGATCGCCCGAGGACACTCCTCGGCCGACAGGAGGCAGCGGTAGCGCTGGTCGCCGAACGTCCCGGGGAAGTCGGCCAGCTCGTGGCACACCGAGCGCTTGAGCAGCGCGACATCGCCGGGCCGACCCTGTTGGTCGAACTCGACCTCGCCCTCGTTGCCAGAGACGTCGACCGCGTCCTTGATCACACCCTGGCAGGTCACCGAAACGGGGCGGCCGGCGATCTGCGAGGCCAGCGCGCTCAGCGTCGCCTCGGTCTTCCCGAGGTCGGGCTGGAGCACGAGAAAATAGGCCGCGACGCCGGCCACGGCGCCGATCAACAGCAAGTATCGGAACACCTACTGGCTCAGATCGACCCACTCTGCGGCGATCTTGAGCGCGCGGTCGAGCTTTGCCACTAGGGATCTATGGTTTAGGGTCCTCGCCCATGAAGCTTGCGTCCATCGGAGGTCGCGCGCACGTCGTCGCCGACGGTCGCGTCGTCGATATCGAGGCCGCATCAGAGGGAACCCTCTCGGCCGACCCGATGGATCACATCGACTCGCTCGACGCTCTGGCCGAGCTGCCGATTCCCGCCGATGCGACGCCGGCGGGCGAGGCCGTCTTCGAGGCCCCGGTACCCCGCCCACCGAAGGTGCTCGCCATCGGCCTCAACTACGGCCGCCACGCCGAGGAGACCGGTTTCGACATCCCCGAGGAGCCGGTCGTCTTCGCGAAGCTCACGAACGCGATCTGCGGCCCGACCGACGCGATCGTCATCCCGCCCGAGACGAACGAGATCGACTGGGAGGTCGAACTCGTTGTCGTGATCGGGAAGCCGGGCTCGAAGATCGCCGCCGCCGACGCCTGGGATCACGTGGCCGGCTTCACCTGCGGACAGGACATCTCCGACCGCGCCGAGCAGTTCCGCGCCGCTAAGCAGTTCACCTTCGCAAAGTCCTACGACAACTTCGCCCCGACTGGGCCCTACGTCGTGACGCTCGACGAGCTTCCCGATCGGAACGATCTGAGGGTCGTCACGACCATCGATGGCGAGACGGTCCAGGACTCACGCACGTCCGACTTCATCTTCTCGATTCCGGAGGTGATCGAGTGGCTGACGCGCTACGTCACGCTCGAGACCGGCGATCTGATCTTCACCGGAACGCCGGAAGGCGTCGGCATGGCGCTCGATCCGCCTCGCTACCTCGAGCCCGGGATGCTCATCGGAACCGAGATCGAAGGTCTCGGGTCGATGTCGAACCCCTGCGTCTGAGCCGCTCTCGAGCTGTCGCGCCACCGCGCGCGTCGTAGCTGGCTGGGGCTACCCGGTTTCGTCGGCCGGTTGCCGGGCCCGCTCGCGCCCCGTCACCGGGCACCCGGGCGCGAAGGCACCGGAGCTGGCCTGCGGCTTCCGCGGCTCGGCGCGGCCCAGGAACATGTTGACGACCACCGCATTCTCGGCCGTGCCCACGATGTAGGAGACCCCGTCGATGCGCGTCCCCGAACCACCCAGGCGACACTGGATCACGTTCTCGCTCGGTGTCCGGAACTTGACCCAGGCGAGCTCGAAGAGCTCGCTCGTCGTCAGATCGGTCGTCAGCGGTTGCGTCACATCGCGTCCCACGAACGGGAGCCTGACAAACGTCCCCAGGCTGACGAGCCGATCTGCGGTTGCGCGAATCACCGCCTGCTGGCGCCCGCCCCGGGTGAGGTCGGACTCAGAGGCATCGAGCGTGTTCTTGCGCACGCGCGAGTAGATGAGAGCGCGCTCTCCGTCCATCGTCTGCTCACCCTTCGAGAAGCGCCAACCAGACCACTGCTCGCATGCGACCTGGGATGGGTACGGGCAGTCGAAGCGGTTCGAGACGATCCGCGCGGGAACGTCGAGCGTGACGCCGCCGACCGCGTCGATCACCTCTGGGAACGAGTCGAAGTCGATCAGGGCAGCGTGATGGATCTCGATGCCGGTCAAGAGATCCTCGATCGTCCGGATCATTAGGGACACGCCGCCCTCGCTATAGGCAGCGTTGATCTTGTCGAAGCCGCGTCCGGCCACCGCCACGCGCAGGTCACGTGGGATCGCAAGCAGCGAGATCCTGTGGTTGTCGGGGTCGCTGCGCAACAGAACGATCGAGTCCGCGCGACCCGTCCCCTCGCGCTGGCCGCCGGTGTCGACACCGAGGAAGAGAATGGTCCTGGGTGTAGTCAGCGCCGAGCCAGGCGGTTCGGAGAGGGCGGCGAGCGCCGCCTCGCCCATACGCTCGTTCGCGTCGTTGACGCCACCCCGGATCACGAAGAAGCCAATGACTCCCCATGCGACCAGGAGGATGGCGGCGAGCAGAGCCAGGCCGATGACCCATTTCGTCAGCGACCAGATGCTTCGCAGGCCGCGCCGCTTCGGCACGTCGTCCGGCGGAAGCGATCGTCTGCGTGGCTCCCGTCGAAGGCGGCGCGGCGCTCGGCCCGGCGATCGCTCGACCCCAGGGGGAAGAGCACCCGGGCGCTTCGGCGGTGGCGGCTCGACAATCGCATAGCCGCTGTCTGGCTCGCGATCGACGCTGGGTGCCCGTCCGGCCTCGTGCGCGCCCTCGTAGCCGGCGTCGCTCTCGTACTCGCCCAGGTCCGTCGCCGCGTAGTCGAAGTAGGGCGCCGCGTCGAGCGCCTCGACCGCCTCGAGGTCGGGGCGAGCGGCTTCTTCGTCGGTCAGCGGGTCGCTGCTGGGGAGCTCGTCGGGATCCCACGGTATCGGGCTCTCGACCCGGACATCGTCCGGCGAGCGAACGCGCCGCAGCGGCCGTCTGACGCGCCCGCCCCGGTACACGCGATAGGGCTTTCCGCTGCTGGGCAAGGGCTCGCTATGGTAGCCACCCATCGTGGTCGGGCCTGCAGTACTCGAAGAGGGCTGGGTCGGTCTGGCGGCGCTGTCGCTCGAGGCCCGCTGATGCCGCTCCTGGTCTGCGCAACACCGATAGGAAACCTCACGGATGTCACGATGCGGGTGCTCGAGTGCCTGCGCGCGGCCGACGTCGTTCTCTGCGAGGACACCCGCCAGACGCGCAAGCTGCTCGAACGCTACGAGATCGACGCGGAGCGCCTGACGCTCGACCAGCATCGCGAGCGCGCGCGCATACCGGCGCTTCTCGAGCGGCTCGAGGCCGGCGACACCCTCGCGCTCGTGAGTGATGCCGGGCTACCAGGGTTGAACGACCCGGGGGCGGCGCTGATTCGCGCCGCGCGTCAGGGCGGGCACGAGGTCTCGGTCTTGCCGGGCCCCACGGCCGTGGCGACGGCGCTGGTGGCGAGCGGCCTCGTCGGCGAGCGCTTCACGTTCGTCGGGTTCGTCCCCCGCCGCGAGGGCGCCCGTCGGGAGCTCTGGAGTGAGACCGCGGCGTGGGAGTGGCCTGTCGTTGCGTTCGAGTCGCCGCGACGACTGCCGGCGAGCCTCGCCAGCCTTGCGGAATTCGACCCAGACCGCGAGATCGTCGTCTGTCGCGAGCTGACGAAGCTGCACGAGGAGGTCGTCAGCGGCACGGCCGCCGAGCTGGCCAAGCGGTTTGGCACTCCGCCGAAGGGCGAGGTCACGCTGGTGCTCGGTCCGCCTGTCGTCGCGGCGGGCGGCGAGCGCGCAGACGCCGAGCGCGCCGTCGCCGAGCTCGTCGACGCGGGCGCGGCGCGGCGCCAGGCGGCCAGGGTCGTGTCGGAGCTCACCGGCGTCCCGGCCAACGAGCTCTACCGCGCATCTCTCGTCTAGATAGACGACGCTCGCTCGTGCCGGACACAAGCGCGCGTACCCGACACGTGGTCGGCCGCGCCGTGTGCCGAGTCTGTGCCGGCTGTTGCGCTCAGGTGTGAACTCTCGTCTCGGTGGCGCGGCGAGTGGCTCCCGGCCGCTACGTTCGAGATCGAGCACCCGCCCGGCTCGGGAGGCTCACATGAAAAAGCTCGTCGTCCTTCTGATCGCAGCGCTTGGCTTTGCGGTCGCATCGCCTGCTCTCGCGTGGACGTGGCCGGTCGACGGAGACGTCGTGCGCGCATACGTCTTCGGCGACGATCCCTACGCAGGAGGTCAACACCGCGGTATTGACCTCGCCGCTGCCCCTGGTACCGAGGTGCGTGCTCCGGCGTCCGGCACGGTCACCTTTCGCGGCTTCGTTCCGTCCGGCGGAACCACGCTCACGCTCGAGACCGCCGACGGCTACTCAGTCACCCTTCAGCAGCTCGGCAGCATCACGGTCGCCAAGGGGGACACCGTTTCCGAGGGCACCATCGTCGCGAGCAGTGGAGCGAGCTCCGATGCAACGACAACACAGGCGCACGTCCATCTTGGTGTCAGGGTGGCGGGCGAGCGACACGGGTACGTCGATCCATCGACACTGCTGCCGCCCAGACCTCGGCCCGTTTCGACACCGCCGGAGCCCGGCGAACCTGCGGGTGCGCCGGGCCACCCGGCCTCGACTTCTGAGCAGGAGGAGCCTGCGCCTACTGTTGCTCCGCCACCGAACGCCGTCGAGCCGCCGGCAGAGCCCGGCCAGGCTGAGCGGGTCGCGGAGTCAGAGCCGGTCCGGCCGGCGTTGGACCCTGGGCAGGAGGAGCCCGGACCAGAGGTTGCGCCCTCGCCCCAGCTCGAGCCCGAGCCGGCGACGGCGTCCGCCGAACGATCATCCGTTACGGAAGCACGCGCCGATCCTCCCCAATCGCCGTCAGCGGAGCCGGGTGAGTTGCCTGGCGCGTCCGAGACCCTCGAACCGGATCCAGGCGACATCGTCGGCCTGGCGCCGGTGCAGCCGCCAGCGGCGGAGGCTGCCTACGAACCTGTCGGAGTCGCGCTCGTCGTCCCGGTCCCCGTCGAGCTTGACGTGGCTTCTGCCGGGACGGCGCCATCAGCGGCCGAGCTGCCGGCCAAGGCCGTGCCGCCAGCATCGGGCGCATCGTCCTCGAGGGCCGACACGGCTGGGGCCGAGACCCAGCCCACGCCAACGCGGCGAGGTCGCCCGACCGCAGCGGCCGATGTCCCGCCAGCTCAGGACTCTCCTGTGGGCACGTCTGCCCGCTCCGAGCGCCGCACGCAACCCGGTGCGCGGGAACACGCCCAGGTGACGGCCCAGGTCGCTGCGCCGGCACGAACCCGCGCGCCCGCGCAGCTGCACGCGTCACGCGGCGACCGCGGCATCGCCGCGGTCGTGGCGCGCCCGACGACGGCCAACGCGCCGAGCCATGGGGCCGAGACGGTCGCGCTCGCGTCCGGCGCCGGCGAGCGCGCAGTCGAGCGCGCGGCGGCGCCAATCGCGGCCGCCGATGGCGCCGCCCCCAGTGGCGCGGCCACGCTGTTCCGCGCGGACGCGACCGCCTTCAGCTCTTTCCCGCGCCCCGAGGGCGGCTCCCCAGGCCCATTCCGAGCCGGCCTCCTCCTCATTCTCCTCGGGGCGCTCGGTCTCGGCCTCGTGGCCTGGCGCTGGCGCCGCCCGAGGCAGGCAACAGGCGCCGCCTCGTCACCAACGCCGCCTCGACCTCCTGTCGGCCCGGGTC
Source organism: Gaiellaceae bacterium (assembly GCA_965223695.1). GTDB lineage: Bacteria > Actinomycetota > Thermoleophilia > Gaiellales > Gaiellaceae > JAUVPB01. The sequence goes on from CBDCXJ010000051.1 coordinate 281,227, forward strand.
GGCCGTCACGTCCGCGGTGTGGTCTGCGCGGTCTGCCCCACGGTGAAGGCGCTCGAGAGCGTTCCCGTGTCGCTGTCTCCGGCGTCGGCCTTGTCGGTGTCTCGCGAGCTCGACGCCGCGCCGGCGCCGCGACCCGCCCGTGAGTCAACCGGTCAGATGGCGGAGCTTATGATTTACCGCCATGACATCGACAGGGGGGAACGGCGAGCACATCCTCGTCGCGGTTGCGTGGCCGTACGCGAGCGGCCCGCGTCATATCGGTCATGTCGCCGGGTTCGGCGTTCCCTCGGACATCTTTGCCCGCTACCACCGCCTCAAGGGCAACAACGTGCTCATGGTCAGTGGCACCGACGAGCATGGCACGCCGATCATGGTCGCCGCCGACCGAGAAGGCGTCACGCCCGCCCAGCTCGCCGAGCGCTTCAACGCCGTCATCCGTGACGACCTGCGAGCACTTGGCCTCAGCTACGACCTGTTCACACGGACGACAACGCGCAACCACTACGCGGTAACCCAGGATCTGTTCAGGACGCTGCACGAGAAGGGCCACATCGTTCCCGAGACGATGCTCGGCGCGTTCTCGGCCTCGACTGGTCGGACGCTGCCCGACCGCTACATCGAGGGCACATGCCCCAATTGCGGCTTTGCGGAGGCGCGCGGCGATCAGTGCGACAACTGCGGGCGCCAGCTGGATCCGACCGAGCTCGTCGAGCCGCGCTCGCGTATAGACGGTGAGCCGCCGATCTTCAAGGAGACCGAGCATCTCTTCCTCGATCTCGGCGCCTTCGCGGCAAGCTTGCGCGAGTGGATCTCGAGCCAGAGTCACTGGCGCCCCAACGTGCAGCGCTTCTCGCTCAACCTGCTTGACGAGCTGCGCTCGCGTGCAATCACGCGCGACCTCGACTGGGGCGTGCCGATTCCTTTGCCCGGGTTCGCAGACGAGCAGAAGCGCATTTACGTCTGGTTCGATGCCGTGATCGGCTACCTCTCGGCCGCTGTCGAATGGGCGCACAACCGCGGAACGCCCGATGCCTGGCGTGACTGGTGGCAGAACCCCGAAGCCCGCCACTACTACTTCATGGGCAAGGACAACATTGTCTTCCACTCGATCATCTGGCCGAGCATGCTCATGGGCTACGGGTCGGGCGGCGAAGTCGGCGCCGATCGTGGCGATCTCGAGCTTCCCTTCGACATCGTCTCGAGCGAGTTCCTCACGATGGAGGGGAAGAAGTTCAGCTCGAGCCGAGGCGTTGCGATCTACGTCTACGACTTCCTCGAGCGCTACGACGCCGACGCCCTCCGCTTCTTTCTCACCGCGGCCGGGCCCGAGACGCAGGACACCGACTTCACGTGGGCCGAGTTCGCGCGTCGAAACAACGACGAGCTTGTCGCCAACTGGGGCAACCTCGTCAACCGAACGCTGACGAGCGCCTACAAGAATTTCGGTGAGGTGCCCGATCCAGGCGAGCTCCGCCCCGAGGACCGTGAGATCCTCGAGCACGTCGACGCAGGGTTTGAGAGCGTCGGAGCCGAGATCGAGCTGGCGAGGCTGCGCGCGGCCCTCGCCGAGGCCATGCGGATCGCGACACGCGTCAACCAGTATGTGAGCGACCAGGCCCCGTGGGCTGCGATCAAGTCCGACAGGGCGAGAGCCGCCGCTATCACCTACACGGCGTTGCGCGCGATCGACTCGATCAAGACGCTGCTGACGCCTGTCGTGCCCTTCTCGTCCCAGCGACTCCACGAGTACCTCGGCTACGACGGGTACATCGCCGGTCCGCTCGAGTTTCGCGAGGAGCACGAGGGCGATGCGTCGCATGTCGTTCTTACCGGCGACTACGAGCAGTGGGTAGGGCGCTGGGCTCCGAGTGAGCTCGCGCCCGGTCAGGCGTTGCGCGAGCCATCAGCGCTGTTTGCCAAGCTCGATGCGGACGCTGTCGTCGAGCTCGAGCTTGCGCGCATGGCCGAGGAGGCGAGCGGCTCGTGCGAGCCAGGTGTCGCGCCCGCGTGATCGACACACATGCGCACCTCGACTCGTGTGGCGACGACGCCGGCGAGCTGCTCGCGCGCGCCCGCGCCGCGGGTGTGTCGAGCGTCATCACGATCGGCTCCGGGATCGCATCCTGTCGGGAGTCGCTCGCGATTGCTGACATATATGACCGTGTCCACTGCGCGCTCGGCATTCACCCTCATCTCGCGGGTGAGGTAGCCGAGGGTGACTTCGACGTGCTTCGCGAGCTGCTCGAGCACCCGAGCGTGGTCGCGGTCGGCGAGACCGGGCTCGACTTCTACCGGAATCGAGCTGCCGCCAGCGATCAGCAAGCGGCGTTCGCGGCGCAGATCGAACTCGCGCGCGAGACAGGCAAGGCGCTCGTGATTCATGCCCGCGAAGCCGACGAGGAGACGCTCGACACGCTTGCTCGGCACGCAGACGGTCTCACGGTGATTCTTCACTGCCTCTCGAGCGAGCGACTGGCCCGTGCGAGCGCCGAGCGTGGCTACTACGCGTCGTTTGCGGGCAACGTGACCTATCCGAAGGCCGACGAGCTGCGGGCGGCCGCGCAGATCGTCCCTGACGACCTGCTGCTCGCCGAGACCGACACCCCCTATCTGTCGCCCCAGGCCGTGCGTAGCAAGCCGAACGAGCCCTCTTACGTTCCCCACGTCTACGAGGCGCTGGCAGCCGCTCGAGGTCAGCCGCTCGAGGATTGCGTGCGAACCATCGCCGCCAACGCGCGCCGCGCCTTCAGCCTATGAGCGCACCGGTTCGTGCCGACCGGCGGCTCGGTCAGAACTTTCTCGTCGACGCGAACGTTCTCGACGTGATCGAGCGTCTTGCGGAGCTCGACCCTGCCGATGTCGTGCTCGAGGTCGGCCCCGGCCACGGGCCGCTCACCGAGCGGCTTGCGACGCGCGCTGCCCACGTCCACGCGGTTGAGATCGACGAGCGCTTTCGCCCCCACCTCGATGAGCGGCTCCGGTCGCATGCAAACGTCGAGATCATGTTCGCCGACGCGCTTCGCACCGACCTTGGCGCCCTGTTACCGGCTCCCACGAAGATCGTCGCAAACCTCCCCTACTCGATCGCCACCCCCTTGCTGATGGAGAGCCTTCATGGTCTGCCGACCGTCGCACGCTGGTGCGTGATGGTGCAGCGCGAAGTCGGCGATCGCCTCGTTGCCGAGCCCGGGACTCGTACCTACGGTGCGGTCTCGGTGCTCATACAGCTCACGGCCGAGCGAGTGGGGTGGCACCCGGTCTCGCGGACGTGCTTCTCACCGGTCCCGAACGTCGACTCGGCGCTCGTTGCATTCGCCCGTCGCCGTGTGTGGGGTGAGGAGTTCGAGCGTCTGCGCGGGGTTGTGAGCGGCGCCTTCAGCCATCGACGCAAGACGCTTGCCAACTCGCTTGCGCTCGCCGGAGTCGCGACGCGCGATCGGGCCGACGCCGCTCTCGAGCGAGCCGGACACCTACCGACTGTCCGGGCAGAAGAGCTCGATCCCGGCGAGTTCCTCGAGCTCGCAAGCGCGCTGTGAGGGCGGCTCCGGCGCAGTGAAGCGAGCAGCCGCGCCGGCCAAGATCAACCTCTCGCTGGCGGTCGGCCCGATCCGCGAAGACGGGCTCCACGAGCTAACGAGCGTCTTCCAGCGAATCGCCATTGCCGATCGCATCGCGCTCGAGCGCACGCCGCCCGCGAACGCCGATCCGAGCGCGCCCGCCGGCGATCCGAGCGTTCTCGTCGAAGGCTTTGCCGAGGACACACTGGTCCGCGCGGCACTCGAGGCCGTCCTCACCGAGACCGGCGCCGACGCCGGGCTGCGCGCCACGATCGAGAAGCAGATCCCGATCGCCGCCGGACTCGGCGGCGGTAGTGCCGACGCCGGCATCGCCTTGCAGCTCGCCGACGAGCTTCTCGGAGCTCGGCTCGGACAGGAGCGACTCACGGAGCTGGCGTTCGAGCTCGGGGCGGACGTCCCCTTCTTCCTCACCATGGGACCACAGCTGGTCGAGGGCGCAGGCGAGCGACTCAGCGCGCTCGAGCTTCCACAGGACTACTGGGTGGTCGTAGCGCTTCCGCGCGAGCTCGACAAGCCATCGACGGGCGAGATCTACCGGCGCTTCGACGCGGACGCAGGCCACGACGGCTACGACGCGCGCCGGGCTGCGGTGCTCGCCGCGACAGCAGCGTGTACCCGTGCGCGCGAGCTCGCCAGGCTCCCTAACAACGACCTCGCGCCGCACACAGGCGCCGGGCCGGCGGCGCGCCAACTCGCCGAGCTCGGCGCCTTCCGCGCCGACGTCAGCGGCGCCGGGCCGGCCGTGTACGGGCTCTTTCTCCACGAGCGCCAGGCGCATACGGCCATCGGCCGGCTCGACGGAGTCGCGCGCGCCTGGTTGACGGTGCCCGTCTGGTAGGGGCCACGCCCCCCACCTCTATACTCGCGCGCGGAGCCATGGGGCGTAGCCAAGTGGTAAGGCAACGGGTTTTGGTCCCGTGATCGGAGGTTCGAGTCCTCCCGCCCCAGCTGGAGGCAGAGACTGATGGCGTCCGCGCCCGAACGGACTCGACAATGACGCACACAGTTGCCGCGATCGTCATGGCCGGTGGCCTGGGAACGCGCTTCCATTCGGCCACGCCCAAGCACCTGCACGAGGTTCTCGGTCGATCGCTGATCGACTGGGTCCTCGGCGCCGTCACACCGCTCGAGCCGGCCGTGACGGTGCTCGTGGCGTCGCCGCAGACGCATGAGGCGCTCGTGGCGAGCGCCCCGCCAGGCGTCACGGTGGTTGCCCAGGAAGAGCCGCGCGGCACCGCCGATGCGGTCGCCGTCGCACGGCCGTCGGTGCCCGCGGCTTGTGTCCACATCGTTGTCATTCCAGGCGACACACCGCTTCTGACCGCGAATGTCGTCGCGGAGCTTCTCGCCACCCATCAGTCAGAGGAAGCTGCCGCGACCGTCCTCTCCTTCACGCCTCCGGACGCCGGCTCCTACGGTCGCATAGTCAGAAACGCGGACGGTCGCCTCGAGCGGATCACCGAAGCGGCCGACGCGAGTGCCGAGCAGCTTGCTATCGGCGAGGTGAACTCGTCGATCTACGTCTTTCGCGCCGGCGCTCTCTGGGAAACGCTTGGCTCGGTCGCGACCGACAACGCGCAGGGTGCGCTCTACCTCACTGACGCGATCGGACTTCTGGTCGACGCGGGGCACCCCGTGAGCGTGTCGTGCGCGCGCGACTGGTACGCGCTCACGGGCGTCAATACGCGGGTCGATCTCGCCGACGTGACCGCCGGGCTCCGCGATCGCATTCTCGAGACGCACATGCTGGCCGGTGTCACGATCGTCGACCCGGCCAGCACCTGGATCGACGCCGATGTCAGCCTCGAGCCGGACGTGACCATCCAGCCTTTCACGGTGCTGCGCGGCCGCTGCCGCGTCGAGACCGGCGCGCAGGTCGGGCCGCACGTCGTCGCCATCGACGCCCGGATTGGCCCCAGCGCGCTCGTCGGGCCGTTCGCGTACCTGCGACCGGACGCCGATCTGGCCGAGGACGCGAAAGCGGGCGCCTTCGTCGAGATCAAGAACGCGCAGCTCCACGCGGGCGCCAAGGTTCCCCACCTCTCCTACATCGGCGACGCCGAGATCGGCGAGGGGACGAACATCGGTGCGGGCGCGATCACCGCCAACTACCGCGCCGAGCGCTACTCGACGAAGCAGCGCACGACGATCGGCCGCAATGTCCATACCGGAAGTCAGAATGTGTTCGTGCCTCCCGTTTCGATCGGCGACGACGCCTGGACAGCGGCCGGGTCCACGATCACCGACGACGTGCCCAGCGGCGCTCTCGCCATCGCTCGCGCGAGACAGATCAACAAGGAGCGATATGGTGAAGGACGGCAGCGTGACTGACCTAACGGCACTTCCCGGCCTCGACGTGCTCGATACGCCGCAGCCTGACACCGAGACGCAGCCCGACCCGGGCCGCTGGCTCGAGCACCAGGCGCGTCCGAGGCTGATGCTGTTCGCGGGGCGCTCGCATCCCGAGCTTGCCCAGCGGATTGCCAGCGAGCTCGGGATCGAGCTCGGCGAGGTCGACCTGAAGACGTTCGAGAACGGCGAGACCTACTGCCGCTACATGCAGTCGATCCGCGGCGCGGACGTGTTCATCGTGCAGGCGCCGTCGGGAACACCGAACGACCACCTCATGGAACTGCTCGTGATGATCGACGCGGCCAAGCTGGCCTCGGCGAAGCGCATCACGGCCGTACTCCCCTGGTACCCGTACTCACGCCAGGACAAGAAGTCAGCGCCGCGCGAGCCGATCACGGCCAAGCTGATCGCCGAGCTCCTGCAGGCAGCCGGCGTCGACCGCGTCCTGACGATGGATCTCCACGCGGGCCAGATCCAGGGCTTCTTCAACATCCCGGTCGATCACATGACCGCGTTGAAGCTCTTCGCCCAGCACTTCCGCGATCAGGGGCTGGCCGGCGAGGGCATTGTCGCTGTCTCACCCGATGCTGGTCGCGCCAAGACCGCGCGCAAGTTCGCCGAGCTGCTCTCCGGTGATCTCGCGATCCTCAACAAGGCGCGTCCGAGCCACGAAGTCGTGGATGTCACCGAGGTGATCGGCAAGGTCCGCGGCCGGGTCGCGATCATGACCGACGACATGATCGTCACCGGTGGAACCCTACGGATGGGCGCCGAAGCCCTCCTGGAAGCCGGCGCCGAGAGCGTCTACGCCTGCGCGACCCACGCGCTCTTCCCCAACGGCGCGCTCGAACAGCTCGTCAACTCCGAGATCCGCCAGATAGTCGTCACCGACACCGTCCCGCTGAGCCCCCTCGAGCGCCCCGACAAGCTCCAGATCCTGACGGTTTCGAAGATCCTCGCCGAGTCGATACGAAACGTCTTCTCGGACGAGTCGGTTTCAGCGATCTTCGCCGGCGAGAACCAGCTCTTCTAAAGGCGTCGGGGAAAAGCTCACGCTTCTCCCCCACGAGCCCCCTCATCTCTACAAGCGACGCGCACTCGGCTACCGGGCGTCCGCGCCCGGGGGCGCGCCTAGCGACATAGCGCACAGGCCGACGCCGGCAAAGCCGGCATCGGCGGCGAAGAACGCGCGGAGCCGTGAGTCTTTTCCTGAACGGAGCCCCTCGGCGCAGCACCGGAATGGTGTGTCGTGTCTGAGGTTTGGCCGTCGGGAAGCCGGGGAGGGGGAATGGTCCGAGCCGGAGTGCTCTTGGCCACGACTCTTACGCGTAGGCGCGGGCCGTTCCCCCTCCCCGGCCAATCGAGCGCGATGGCCCTAAGAAGTACTGAGCGCTAGGCCGCGTCTTCGTCAGCCGCTGCGGGCGGCAACTGGCCGATCGAGTTAATGTCGGCTCGCGTCTTCTGCACGCCCGTGACGTTCTTCCACCATGTGTTCTCGCGCACTGCGGTGTGCCCGGCGACGTCGTTGGCGTAGCGCCCGAGCGAGCCGCCCTGAGCCAGGAGCGCCCGCGTCATCGCGGCATCGAGGGGCCTGCTCAGGTAGAAGCCCTGACCGAGCATGCAGCGCAGGTTTCGCAGCGCCTCGGCCTGCGCATTCGATTCGACTCCCTCGGCGAGGGCCTCGAGGCCGAGCGTGCGGCAGAGATCCATGATCGTCTTGGTGAACGCCGCCTTTTGCTCGTCGCGTGCAACCCCGTCGACGAAGGGCTTCGCGACCTTGAGGAGGTCGATCGGAAAGCTGTGCAGGTAGTGCAGCGACGAGTAACCCATGCCGAAGTCGTCGACGGCGATGCGCGGTCCGAGGCTGCGTAGCTCCTTCAGCATCTCGGCGCTGCGCTCGGAGTTCTTCACCATCACGGTCTCGGTTATCTCGAGTAGGAGGGAGCTCGGCGAGATGCCGCCGGCACTCGAGGCCTCGCGGATCTGATCGAGGATCGAGTCGCTCTCGAGCTGGCGGCCCGACAGGTTGACGGCCATGCAGAGCGGCCCGTACTGGGGGAACTCCCGGTGCCAGGAGCCGAGCTGCTCGGAGGCCTGATGCAGCACCCACTCTCCGATCGGGTTGATCAACCCGTTTTCCTCCGCGATCTCGATGAAGCGCGTCGGCGTCAGCATCCCCCGCTCGGGGTGGTTCCAGCGCAGCAACGCCTCGAGCCCGACGATCCGGCCGGAGGCGAGCTCGATGATCGGCTGATAGTGGAGCAGGAACTGATCGCGCTCGAGCGCTCGCCGGATGTCGACGTCGAGCTCGTTCCGCTCGAGCGCCTCGGCATGCATGCTTGGTTCGTAGACCACGTAGGTGCCCTTGCCGCGCTGCTTGGCCTGGTACATGGCGATGTCTGCGTTTCGCAGCAGCTCGTCGGTTGCCTCGGCGAGCGTGCTCATCGCGATGCCGATGCTGGTCTGCGTGAACGACTCGCGGTCTCCGAGGTCGAACGGCTCGCTCATCGCCCGCAGGACGCGCTCGGCGACCTCGCTGGCCTCGTCGGCGGTACGTGTCTCCTCGAGGAGCAGCGCGAACTCGTCACCGCCGAGGCGCGCGGCCGTGTCGGTCGGTCGCAGGCAGGTCTTGAGCCGCGCAGCTACGCCCTTGAGAAGCTCATCTCCGGCGGCGTGTCCGAGGCTGTCGTTTACGGTCTTGAAGTTGTCGAGATCGAGGAATAGCAGCGCGAAGTTGCTGCGCCGCCCCTTGAAGGCGTGCTCCACGCGATCGAGCATGAGCGCCCGGTTGGCGAGGTCCGTCAGGGAGTCGTGGAACGCCTGGTGGGAGAGCTGCTGCTCGAGCTCCTTGCGCGAGCTTATGTCGCGCCCCGTGAGCACGAGGCACTGCAAGCGCGTGTCGTCGAGCAGGTTGTTGCACACCACCTCGAGATGGAGCCAGTGACCGTCGGCGTGCTGGACGCGCCACTCGGTCGGCGCCGTTGTGCCCGGCCGCTGCACTGCGGCCGAGAGGAACGCTGCGGCGCTTGGCCTGTCGTCGGCGTGGACGATCGAGAGCAGATGCTGCCCGCGAAGCGCGCTGGAATCGCGGCCGAGAAGCAGTGTCGTCGAGGGCGTCTGATCACGGACGTGGAACTCTGTATCGAGCACGAGCGTGGCGTCCGCCAGGGTCTGAACGAGCGCGCGGAAGTATTCGCTCACGTCCGCGTCGGCGGGGTCGTCCGGGTTCAGCGGATGGGCCGCATCTGGTGTTGTCGCGCTCACGCCTGCCTCGAGCCTTGGTGCCCTCTGTGGCGCGAGGGCCGCGCCATCAGCTGTTGCACGCCGCCCGTCGGGCGGTACCCGCACTGTTCGTCCAAACACCTTGAGCCGCTTCCCTCGAACGGGGCACATCTGCTCTCACCCCATCGAGCAGACCCGTCGCGGCGTGGCACCCAGCGTTGCGGGCCTCCCCCGTCGACGCCCCGCTGTGGCGGCCACTCTGTGGCGTTGGCTACACTTGCGAGTCGCATGGCGACCGAGCAAGTCCCGCTCGAGCTACACACGCGCACGCCCGACGGAACGCGTGCGGCGCGACGCATGCGCAAAGAGGGCCTGATTCCCGGCGTGGTCTACGGACAGGGCTCTGAGCCGCGCGCGTTTTACGTGGTCGAGCGGGAGCTCAGAAGCGCGACGAGCGGCGGGCAGCGACTCAACGCGATCTTCCAGCTGAACTTCGACGGGGGCAACGGCGACGTCGCCGCCGTCGTCAAGGACTACCAGGTTCACCCCACCCGCTCCCGCCTTCTGCATCTTGACTTCCAACAGATCCGGCTCGATCAGCCGATCCGCTCGAGCGTCACGATCGAGCCGGTCGGGCAGGCACCAGGCGTCATCGAGGGCGGCATCATCAACGTCGTTACGCGTGAGATCGAGATCGAGGCGCTTCCGCTCGAGATACCCGACGTGATCGAGCTCAGCATCGAGGGCATGCTTCTCGGCGACTCACGAAGCGTTTCCGATCTCGTGGTCCCCGCTGGCGTCGCCGTGCTCGACGATCCCGAGACCGTGCTGCTGACCGTCGCGATTACGCGCGTCACCCTCGAAGAGCCCACCGACGAGGAAGTCGACGAGCTCGAGGAAGGCGAGGAGCCGGCCGAGGGCGAGGAGGCAGAGGGTGCCGAGGAAGGTGGCGCCGACGACGCACCTTCGGGCGAGGAAGAAACCGACTCCTAGGCCAACCGCGAGCACGGCCGGGCGGTCGTGGCAAGTGTTGGTTCACACGCGCGAGAGACACGAGACATCTTCCCCGGCTTGCGCGCCCTGATCGTGCGCCTGTTCGGACGCAGCGACCCGTCGCTCGACCTGCTCGTCGCGGGGCTCGGAAACCCCGAGCCGCGCTACACGGGCACCCCCCACAACGTCGGCTTCGCCGTCGTCGACGAGCTCGCCCGGCGACATGACGTGGGCGTCCGTAGCAAGTTCTCGGGTCGCGTCGGCGACGGGCGCATCGGTGATTCTCGACTCGCTTTCTTGCAGCCGATGACCTACATGAACGAGTCGGGTCGCTCGGTTGGCCCGGCCATGCGCTTCTACAAGCTGCCAGCGGAGGCGTTGGTGGTCGTCCACGACGAGGTCGATCTCGAGCCCGGACGCATCCAGGTCAGAGAAGGTGGTGGGCTCGCCGGCCACAAGGGCCTCAAGTCGATCGAGGCACACGTCGGAACACGTGAGTTTCTGCGCGTCCGGGTCGGCGTCGGCCGCCCCGGACGCGGCGACCGGCGCTCGGTGGCCGACTACGTACTCGGACGCTTTGCGCCCGAGATCGACGCCGAAGCCATCGTGGCCCGGGCTGCGGACGCCGTCGAGAGCCTGGCGCTCGACGGCCTCGAGGATGCGCAGCGCCGCTACAACGGCGAGGCGTCCGTGTGACGACCAAGGAGTCGACCCGCGCCGATCTGAGCGCGCTTGCGGCCGAGCTGCTTCGTTCCGAGGCGTTCGCGAGCTTCGCCGAGGCGCCCGCTGAAGTGCGCGTCTCGGAGCCGCTCTGGCCCGCGTTCGTGGCCGCGCTGTGGCAGACGCGCGCGGGGGCGCAGCATGGGCTCGGTGCCGATGTCGGGGTAGGGGGAGACCCCGGCGGCGGCGGACTCACCGTCCTCGTTCCCGAAGACGCAGACGCGCGCGACCTGGCTGAGGCCGCGGCCTGGTACATGCTCGACGAGCAGGTCGGCGTGCTCACGTCGCGCGGCGTTCGTCATGACAGTGGCCTCACTCCCCCGGTGCACCTGGTCGGCGAGCGCGCGCGGGCGCTACACGTCGCAGAGCGAGGCGGCCTCGTCTGCGCATCTGCGATCGGACTCGCCGAGGGCGTGGCTCCGCCCGAGCTGCGTGCCGAGCGAGTCGAGCTTGCCGTCGGCGACGATGCTCCCGTCGAGTACCTGGTCGAGCTGCTGATCGAGGCCGGGTACGAACATGTCGAGAGGGTCGAGCAGCGCGGCCAGCTCGCGGTTCGTGGCGGGCTGATCGACGTGTACCCCTCGACGGGTGGGGAGCCCGTCCGCGTCGATCTGCTCGGAGACGAGATCGAGAGCCTGCGCGCCTTCTCGCCCTTCACGCAGCGCACGTTGCGCCAGCTCGAGCGCGTCGCGATATTTCCCGCGAGCGAACGCCGCGTCGAGTCGCTAGGCGGCGACAGCGCGGCACTTGCGGGCGATACCCCTGAGTCAGGCGATCTCGTCCTCGCGCTCACGAGCTGCGATGTCGTCTGGGAGCGAGACGCCGTCCGTGCCGCCACCGAGGAGGAGGGGCTCGCGCCACCCCATGTCGGCGGCGCGTTCCTAGCCTCACCGTTGCCCAACAACCAGCCGTACTCGTTCGAAGCGCAGCGTCCCGCACTGGCCGCACGCGGGCTTGCCGAGGTCGAGCGCCAGCTCGCGAGTCTCTCGTCGTCTGACCTGCGCGTGATCGTCAGCTTCCAGCACGCCGGCGAAGCCCAGCGGCAGGCGGCGTTGCTGCGGCGCATCGAGGTGACGTGGCTCGAACCAGACGAGGCGAGGCTGCCCGAGGAGGCCGGGGTCTACTTCTGCGTCAATCCGGCTCGGCGGGGCTTCATCGCCCGCGACCTGCGTCTTGCCCTGATCCCCGAGGGCCGCCTTTTCCGCCGGCGGCGAACCAGCGCCGAGGGTCGCATCGGTCGCGCGCTCCAGTCGTTTGCCGACTTGCGCAACGGCGACTACGTCGTCCACGAGGATCACGGCGTCGGGCTGCTCGAAGGCTTCGAGACGAAGACGGTCGCCGGCGTCACCCGCGATTATCTCAACCTCGGCTTCAAGGGCGAAGACCGCCTCTTCGTGCCGCACGAGCAGATCGGCAAGGTCTCGCGCTACGTCGGTGGCGAGGGCTCGACGCCCAAGCTCTCGAAGCTTGGCGGGAAGAGCTGGCAGACGATCAAGACGCGCGCGCGCGACGGCGCGCGCGAGCTCGCGGGTGAGCTGCTCGAGCTGTACGCACGGCGCCAGCGTGCCGAGGGGCATTCCTACGACGTCGCTGACGAGCTGCTCGAGCAGCTCGAGTCGAGCTTCGCCTACGAGGAGACGCGCGATCAGGCCACCGCTGTCGACGCGGTCAAGGAGGACATGGAGTCGACGCGCCCGATGGATCGTCTGATCTGCGGTGACGTTGGCTTCGGGAAGACCGAGATCGCGGTACGCGCCGCGATGATCGCCACGACGAACAGCAAGCAGACGCTTGTGCTCGCGCCGACGACCGTGCTGGCCCAGCAGCACTGGAACACGCTGCGCGAGCGCTACCGCGAGCTGCCGGTCAACGTCGAGATGGTCTCCCGATTTCGTAAGCCAGCCGAGGTCAAGAAGGTGCTCCAGGCCTACGGGAAGGGCGAGGTCGATGTTCTCGTCGGGACGCACCGTGTGCTCTCGCGCGACGTGATCCCCAAGCGGCTCGGGCTCGTCGTCGTTGACGAGGAGCAGCGCTTCGGCGTTGCCCAGAAAGAGATCCTGCGCCAGCTGCGCAACGAGGTCGACGTCCTGGCCATGTCGGCAACGCCGATTCCGCGCACGCTGCACATGTCGCTTGCCGGCCTGCGCGACATCAGCGTGATCGAGACCGCCCCCGAGGGGCGCCGCCCGATTCGCACCCATGTCGGCGAGTACGACGAGGAGCTGATCGCGCAGGCACTCCGTCGTGAGTCCGAGCGCGGCGGCCGCTCGTTCTACCTGCACAATCGCGTCGAGACGATCGACGAGGCCGCCGAGCGCCTGCGGCAGCTCTGCCCCGAGTTGAGCGTGCTTATCGGACACGGGCAGCTCGCCGAGCGCGAGCTCGAGGACGTGATGCTGAAATTCGTGGCAGGCGAGGCGGATGTGCTCGTCTCGACGACCATCATCGAGTCGGGGCTCGACATCCCCGAGGCCAACACGCTCATCGTCGAGCGCTCCGACGCACTCGGGCTCGCGCAGCTCTACCAGCTCCGGGGTCGCGTCGGGCGAAGCAACGTCGTAGCCCATGCCTACCTGCTGTTTCCGGAGGCGGCCGAGCTCAGCGCCGAAGCGCGGGCGCGGCTGGCCACGCTGGCGGATCACACGGAGCTCGGCAGCGGCTTCGCGATCGCCATGCGAGACCTCGAGATTCGCGGGGCCGGCAACCTGCTCAGCAGCGAGCAGTCGGGTCATGTCGCCGCGGTCGGCTTCGAGCTCTACGTCGAGATGCTGAACGAGGCCGTGGCCCAGCTCGACGGCACGCGGGTTCAGGTGACACGACCCGTTCGTGTCGACGCGGCAGTCGACGCCTATGTTCCCTCCGACTACATCGGCGTCGAGGCCATGAAGATCGACCTCCACCGCCGCCTCGCACTGGTGCAGTCAGACGACGAGCTTCGCGAGCTCGAAGCGTCTACCGACGATCGTTTTGGCCCACTCCCTGAGCCGGTGGCGAACCTGTTCGGGATTCAGCGCGCCAAGCTGACGCTCGCGCAGATCGGGGCCGACTACCTCGTGCTGCGCAACAACAAGGTGACGGTTGGCAAGCTCACAATCGGCTCGGCAGAGCTAAAGGGACTCCGAGCGATGGCCGATACGGCGGTGTACTCGACAAGCGCGCAGGAGGTCTCAATGCGCGTCAAGTCCCTAACGGAAGCGCTCGATCTAACCGATGCTATTCTCGCTGTACTCGCCTAGCCCGGTGACATGACCCGCCCTAAGAAGCTCACTTTCCTGCTCCTCTTGACGTGCGCGCTTGCGCTCGTACTCGCGGCCTGCGGCGGCGACGACAGCAACCAGTCGGGCGGGGAAACGACGCCCACGCTGTCGGACCCGTCCCCGGCCCCCGAGCCCGACCCGGCGCCAGCCCCGCCGTCTGACCCGCCCGCTGAGCCGAGCGGCGGCGCGCCGGATCCGCCTGCGACGCCCCCCGAGCCGCCCGCCCCGCCCCCGAGCGAGCTGACGGCACCCGGCGAGGTTGCCGTGCCGACGTCGGTTCCCGCCGGCTCGATCGCGATTGTCGGCGAACGGTCGATTTCCCAGGGCGAGTTCGACGTCGTCCTCGGGCAGCGAAGGGACTCGATCGTCAACCAGGGCGGCGAGTTCCCTGCCGTCGGCTCCGTCGAATACGAGACGATCAAGAATCAGCTCGTTGAGTTCCTCATCCAGCGTGCGCAGTTCCTCTCGGAAGCAGACGCGCTCGACATCGAGGTCACCGACGACGAGGTGAACGCGCGGCTCGACAACCTGAAGGAGCAGTTCTTCGAAGGCGACGAAGAGCGCTACGAGGAAGAGCTCACAAACCAGGGACTGACCGAGGAGCAGGTCCTCAAGGACATCCGCTTCCAGGAGCTCACCGACAAGCTCTTCGCGTCTCTGACCGCCGAGCTCGAAGTGTCCGATGAAGACATCGCCGCGTACTACGCAGACAACCTCGAGGCCTTTACGCAGTCGGAACAGCGTGAGGTCGCTCATATTCTCGTCGAGACGAAGGAAGAAGCCGACGCGTTCAAGGCGATGATCGACGAGGGCGAGGACTTCGCCAAGCTGGCCGAGGACAACTCGATCGACTCGGGCACCGCCGTGAACGGTGGCGCCTACACCGCCGTCAAGGGGTTGTCGGTCGCCGAGTTCGACGAGGCGGCCTACGCGCTCGAGACAGGCGCAGTGTCGGACCCGGTCGAGACGCAGTTCGGGTGGCACATCATCAAGGCGCTCGAGGACATCGAGCCCGAGAGCATCCAGACGCTCGAGGACATCCGCGAGAACGTCGTCGGGCTCGTGCGTAACGAGCTCGAGTCCTCTACGGTCGACCAGTGGTTGCGAGGCCTGGCAATCAAGTACAAGGGGAAGATTCTCTTCGCGCCAGGCTTCGAGCTTCCGCTGGCCGAGGAGCCTGTCGACGAAGGCGCTCCACCGCCCGCAGAGGAGTCTGCGCCCTAGATTCACTGGATGATTGACCGACGATCAATCATCGCGCGTTGACCCCTGACGACGAGCTCGCACGTTCAGTTCTCCAGCTCCAGGCTCTAACTGAGCAACTCCGGCGCGAGTGCCCCTGGGATCGCGAGCAGACTGCCGAGTCGATCGTGCCGCACACCATCGAGGAGGCCTACGAAGTTGCCGACGCCGCGATGGACGGCGACGACGCTCGCCTCAGAGACGAGCTCGGCGACCTGCTCTTCCAGAGCTTCTTCCTCTCGCTCCTGCTCGATGAGCGGGGCGCGGGAGGTCTCGCCGACGTTGTCACAGACGTCCACGCGAAACTGGTGCGACGCCATCCGCATGTCTTCGGCGACGCCGAGCTCGAAACGCCCGCCAGCGTGCGCGAGCGCTGGGAGATCATCAAGACGACCGACGAAGGCCGCGTTGGCATCTTTCACGACGTCCCCGGCAACCTGCCTGCGCTGGGCTTCGCGCGCAAGCTGCAGCGTAGGGCCGCGTCCGTCGGCTTCGACTACCCGGACGTCGACGGCGCGCTGGGCGATCTCGATGAGGAGCTGGCCGAGGTCCGCGAGGCGCAGGCGGCGTCCGAGCGCGGAGCTGACGAGCCAGCCGATCCACGTGTCGAGGGCGAGATCGGCGACCTCCTCTTCGCTGTCGTCAACGTAGCCCGCAAAGCCGGAGTCGACGCCGAGCTCGCGCTGAGAACCGCGGGCCGTCGCTTCCGGCGGCGTGTAGAAGCGGCCGAGCGCCTCGCTCGAGACGATGGCGTCGAGTTCGAAGCCCTGACCCTCGAGCGGCAGGACACCTACTTCGACCGCGCGAAAGAGGTCGAGGGAAGATCACAGTGAAGATCGCAGACGTTCAGGGGCGACAGATCGTCGACTCGCGCGGCAACCCGACCGTCGAGGTCGACGTGCGGCTCGAGTCGGGCGCGTCTGGCCGTGCCGCGGTTCCGTCGGGCGCGTCGACTGGGCAGTTCGAGGCGGTCGAGCTACGCGACGACGGCGAGGCCTGGCGTGGAAAGGGCGTGTCGCAGGCCGTGGAGGGTGTCCGGGGCGAGATCCGGACGTTGCTGCTCGGACAGGACGCCGCCGATCAGCGTGTGATTGACGATCTTCTCATCGACCTCGACGGAACCGCGAACAAGGCGCGTCTCGGAGCCAATGCGCTTCTCGGATGCTCTCTCGCCGTCTCGAAAGCCGCTGCCGCGGAAGCCGGTCAGCCGCTGTACGCGTGGATCGGAGGCGAGGGCGCGCATGTCATGCCCGTGCCGATGATGAACGTCATCAACGGCGGCGCGCACGCGCAGAACTCGATTGACCTGCAGGAGTTCATGCTCGTGCCCGGCGGTGCCGCCTCTTTTTCCGAGGCGCTTCGGATCGGCGCAGAGGTATTCCATGAGCTACGCGGGCTGCTGCACGAGCAGGACCTGGCGACGGCGGTCGGCGATGAGGGAGGCTTCGCGCCGGATCTGCCCTCGAGCCGCGCCGCGATCGAGGCTGTTCTGGCCGCAGCCGAGCGTGCGGGGCATGCCGACGCCGTCGGTATCGCCCTCGACGCCGCGTCGACCGAGGTCTGGCGCGAGGACCGCTACGAGCTCGCCGGCGAGGGCCGCTCACTGACAGCGGCCGAGCTCATCGACCACCTTGCCGAGCTCGTCGCCGACTACCCGATCGTGTCGATCGAGGACGGTCTCTCAGAGGACGAATGGGAAGACTGGCGCGAGCTCACCCACAGGCTGGGCGAGCGCGTACAGCTCGTCGGCGACGACCTCTTCGTCACCAATACCGAACGGCTCCGCCGTGGCATCACCGAGGGAGTGGCAAACAGCATTCTCGTGAAGGTCAACCAGATCGGGACGCTCTCCGAGACGCTGGACGCGATCGAGCTAGCGCGCGAGGCCTCCTACACGGCCGTGATATCGCATCGATCAGGCGAGACCGAGGACACGACGATCGCCGACCTGGCCGTCGCGGTCAACGCGGGTCAGATCAAGACCGGCGCTCCTTCGCGGACCGATCGCGTCGCCAAGTACAACCAGCTGCTCCGGATCGAGGAAGAGCTCGGCGAGCGAGCCGTGTACCCCGGGTGGAGCGTTTTTCCCGGCCGCTGAGATGCGACCGGCGGCGCGACGCGATCCCAGATGATTGAACGCGGCCGCCGAACCAAGATCGTCTGCACGATTGGCCCCGCGAGCTGCTCTGGCGAGGCCATCGACAAGCTCGTCGACGCCGGCCTCGACGCCGCGCGACTGAACTTCTCACACGGCGAGCACGCCGAGCACGCTCGCGTCATCGACCACGTCCGCCGGATTCAGGACGAACGCAACCGCCCGCTCGCGCTGATCGCCGACCTTCAGGGCCCGAAGCTTCGCGTGGCCGGGTTGAGCGGCGCCTGCGTCCTCAAGCCCGGCGATGACGTCGCGCTGGTCGTCGAAGCGACCGGCGACGCCGCCGACATCTGCGTGCGGCCGGCCCTTCTTGCCGAAGTACTGCGGCCGGGCCACGAGGTGCTGATCGACGACGGTCGCATTCGCCTTCGCGTGCTCGACATGCTGCCCGGGCGCGTGCAGTGCACGGTCACGGTCGGCGGCGAAGTTTTGGAGAACAAGGGCGTGAATGTGCCGGGAGTGGCACTACCCATTCCTTCGTTGACGGAGAAGGACGAACGAGACCTCGAGTTCGCGCTCTCTCACGGCGTCGACTACGTGGCGCTGTCGTTCGTACGCGAGGCGAGTGACGTCCGCGACCTTCGGGCGCGTCTCGAAGAGGCTGGCTCGAGCGCCCGCATCATTGCGAAGATCGAGAAGAGCGAAGCAGTCGCTGCGCTGTCCGAGATCATCGAGGAGGCCGACGCTGTCATGGTCGCGCGCGGCGATCTCGGTGTCGAGATCGGCCCGGCCGCCGTGCCGCTGATTCAGAAGCGAATCATTCGCGAATCGCTCGAGCAGGGGAAGCTGCCGATCACGGCTACGCAGATGCTCGAGTCGATGCTGAGCCGAGCCGAGCCAACACGTGCCGAGGCCTCAGACGTCGCGAACGCGATTCTCGATGGCACGGCCGCGGTGATGCTCTCGGGTGAGACCGCGGTTGGCGACTACCCCGTCGAGAGTGTCGCGGCCATGGACGAGATCGCGCTCGCGGTCGAGCCGAGCTTGCCATTCCGGCACGAGTTCCAGGGCTGGCGAGGGCGCTTTTCGACGGTCACCGAAGCCGTTACTCATGCCGCATGCGACATGGCCGAGCTGCTTGATGCGGCGGCGATCCTCGTGCCGACGTCGAGTGGAGGCACCGCGAGTGACGTCGCGCGGCAGCGTCCGCGCCGAGCGGTTGTGGCGACGTCACATCGACGGGAAACGCTGCAGCGTCTCGCGCTCGAGTGGGGCGTGATCCCTCGCTTCATCGAGCAGGAAGACGACATTGAGCGACTGTGGGACCGCTCGCTCGCAGCGGCGGTCGAGACCGGTCTCGTCTGGCCGGGCGACCAGGTGATCATCACGGCCGGCACAGCCCTGGACGTGCCGGGCACGACCAACCTGCTCAAAGTCGAGACCGTCTAGACCAACCCGCCGTGTCGCCTGCGGGTGTCGGCACCGCTCGGCTGAGAGCACGAGGGAGGAGGGAGGTGAGCCCTCGTCGAATGAGGCCGCCCGTGGCTCCAGAGCCGGCTCGACCAAGAACCCGAACTCCTACCGCACAGCGCCGTCGCCAGACGCGACGATGTCGCCAGGTCGGGCGCTGGCTGGCCGTCGCGGTTCTCGTTGGCGTCGCGCTCGCCTACGTGCACCCGATCCGCTCCTACCAGACGGCGCGCGACGAGATCGAGCGCAAGCACGCAGAGGTCACAGAGCTCGAGCGCAAGCGCGACAAGCTCGAGAAGCGGCTCGCGCTGACTGCGACCGACGTCTTCGTCGAGCGCGAAGCACGCAAGCTTCCGCTCGTGCGGCCCGGCGAGACGCTGTTCCTCGTGCAGGGCATCGAAAAGTGGCAACGCGTCGAGGAACGGCGGATCGAAGAGAAACGCGCCGGCCGCTGAGCCGGGCCGCGCTCCGGCCGCTGAGCTGAATCGGCTGGCTACGATGGGCGCGTGTCAGACGAGGAGATCGTCTCGTGGCAGCTCGGCCGCCCGGCCCGTGCCTTCCGGCGCGTCGCCGTGCGCTGTGCCCACGGGTTCCCGGCCGTTACCGAGCAGGCCCCCGCCACCGATGACGGGACGCCGTTTCCCACGAGCTTCTACCTCACGTGCCCCTGGCTCGTGGCCGCGGTCTCTCGCCTCGAAGCCGACGGCGGTGTCGCGCGCTGGGGAGCCGAGGCCGAGGCCTCGGACGAGCTAGGCTCGAGCCTTCGCGACGCCCAGGCTCGGCAGAGAGCGCTGCGCCCAGAGCTCGACACCGGAATCGCCGGCACGGCCAACGATCGCTCGCTGAAGTGCCTACATGCGCACGTGGCGTTCGCGCTCGCAAGGCCTCCATACCTTCTCGGCGAGCGCATACATGCAGAGATCGACGAACCCTGGTGCAGCGACGCGCGCTGCGCGCTCGCACCTGCGGGTGAGGCGACATGATCGAGAGCTCGCGCACACAGTGGGACGATGCGCGCCACCGCCTCGACAGCGAAGATGACCCGCTTCGCCAGGAACAGCTGCTCGAGCTAGTCGAGGCTGTCCTCTCGCGGCTCAGGCGCGAGCTCGGCTCGGTCTTCAGCCTCGGCGAGCTCGACGAGCGCTACCTCGAGGCCGAGGCATGGGTGCTTGAGCTGGTTGCCGAGAAGATGCCGCGCGAGCACGTCCGCGTGGGCCCACCCGACACGACGCTGGTCGCGGACGCTGCCTTCGAGCGCTACGCGCGCGGCGCGCACGACTTCGCGCCGTAGCTGACCGAGCGTAGACTCCGCGAGCGTGGCCGACGAGCCGTTTGAACTCCCGCCTGAGCAGGAGTGGGAGCCCGAGGAGAGCTCGAGCCCACGCCCAGAGCGGCCGGCCCGTCGTCGCTCGCGTCGGCGGGGGCGCCCGCTTCGTTTGCTCGCGGCGCTGATCGCGCTCATCGTGATCTTCGCTGCCGGCCTCTTCCTCGGGCGCGCGCTCGAGGAGGCGCCCCAGCCCGGTGGCGAGTTCGTGCGCGTACGCACACTGCAGCCCTCGACGGTCGGTCCTCAGGTCACGGTTACTGTGACCGTCGCCGAGTAGGCGGATTCCTCTTCCCGGGCCGGCTACGTACCGATACCGAAAAGCGTCTTCAGCTGATCCCAGATCGACGCGGTCAGCACCACGGCCGTCAGGAACAACGCGGCGACGATGATCCAGTAGCGGATCCGCGACTGGCGCTGCTCGACAATGTGCTCGTCACGCGCGACGCGGCGCGCTCGCTCGCGAATGAACGCCTTGGCGAACGCGTCGGGGTCGACCGGTGGTCGTCGCACGCCACTACGCGGCTCTCGCTCTGGCGGCGTTGGTGCGCTCTGCGCCATCTGGGACTATTGTTGCCGGTTGTTGCGACCCCGCGCAAGGTTGGTCGCTTTCGCGTGTGCTGACTCCGAACGAGAGCCCAATCCGGCAGGCGCTGAACGGAGACCGAGTGTTGCGTGTCGGGCATCGCGGTGCCGCCGCACTTGCGGCCGCGAATTCCCTCGAGAGCATGAGCGCGGCACTCGAGCACGGGGTCGACATGGTCGAGATCGATGTCGCCCGCGCTGCGCATGGCGCGCTCGCGCTCGCGCACGACGCGGATGATGTCGGCCCGGACGCTCCCAGCCTCGACGAGGCGCTCGGCTTCTTTTGCGAGACCGCCGGCCCGGACGTGACAATCGATCTCGACCTGAAGATCGGCGACGGCGCCGGCCAGGTCGCTGACGCGCTCCGAGGGTTTGGGCTGCTTGAGCGCTCGATCGTCACTGCGCTGCATGACGGCTGGCTCGTTGACATTCGCAGCCACGAGCCTCGGGTCACGACGGGTCTGTCGTACCCGCACGATCGCGCCGGATTGTCCGAGCGACGCCTGCTGCGCCCGCTCGTCAAGCCGGGAACGTCCCTGCTCCGACGGGTCTTGCCGCTGCGCGTAGTGGCCATGGTCGCCAGAGCGCAGGCAAATGCGCTGATGCTGCATCACGCGGTCGTGTCGGCGGCCACGGTGCGTCGGTGTGCGGCGCAAGGCGTCCCGGTCTTCGCGTGGACCGTTGACGACCTCGAGACCGCACGGGCGATGGTCGCAGCAGGTGTTCGCGGCGTGATCTCGAACGATCCCCATGTGCTGAAGGAGATCTGACTCCTTCGACAGCATCGACGCATCACACCGGTGTCAGGGGGTGGTCACGCGCCGCTCTAGGCACTAAAATCGCACCCTCCAAATGAGAAAGCTGGCACTCTTCCTCGTCGCTCTGGTGGGCTTCCTCGCCCTCGCGTCACCGGCGCTGGCACAGGAGTTCCCCGAGCTCATCGCCGACGGTGTCACTATCGGCACGGTCCCGGTAGGTGGGATGACGCTCGACCAGGCGCGGGCGGCGATCAAGACGACCTACGACATTCCGCTCACGTTCAGGTTCAAGAAGCGTGTTTGGAGGGCCACGCCGACGCAGCTCGGTGCGAGTCCGCGAAGTGAGGCGGCGCTCGTGCGGGCACGTTTTGCCGCGCCCGGCACAACGATCGAGCTGATCTCGAAGATCGAGGGGAAGAAGGTGCGCAGGTACGCGGCCTATCTCGATCGCGTCTTCAGCCGCTCGGCGAAAAACACGCGCGTACGCATCGTGCAGTCGAAGCCGCGTTACTCGAAACCGCGGTCTGGCGTTGTCGTCGACCGAAAGGAGATGCGCCAGGCCATTGTCGGGGCGCTCAAGGGTCACGACCGCAAGCCGCTCGAGCTGGCCGCACGGCTTGTCGAGCCTAGGGTGACGCCAAAGAACTTCGGATCCGTTGTCGTCATCAAGCGCGAGAGCAAGCAGCTTCACTTCTACAAGGGACGCAAGCTGGTCAGGAAGTTCGGCATCGCGACCGGTCAGGCGCAGTACCCGACACCGACCGGGAGCTTCAGCATCGTCGACATGCAGCGGAATCCGGCCTGGTACCCACCCGACTCGGATTGGGCGAGAGGCGCCGAGCCGATTCCGCCGGGGCCCGGAAACCCGCTCGGCACGCGCTGGATGGGCATCTCGTCGCCGCTCATCGGCATTCACGGCACGCCCGATGCGGCGTCGATCGGGTACTCGGCCTCCCACGGCTGCGTGCGTATGCACGTCTCCGAGGCCGAGTGGCTGTTCGAGAACGTCGACGTCGGCACGCCGATCTTCATCACCAAGACATAGCCCGCAGGGCCGGTGGGTGCTCGCCCTCGACGCGCACGGGTCTAGTCTTTAACGCGTGGGGGCCCGAGGGAAGTTCGCGGTCCAGGGTGGAGTGATCCTCCTGATCGTGCTGCTCGTTGCGCTGCTCGCGTGGAAGATCGCGGGCGACACGCAGGGTCGGCATTTGCCCTCTTCGGTTCGTCAGGGAGAGCGACCCGCGGCTCCAGAGTTCGAGCTGCCGCGCCTCGACGAGGACTCGACGCTGAGCCTGGCGTCGCTGCGGGGGCAAGCGGTCGTGCTCAACTTCTGGGCGTCCTGGTGCGGTCCCTGCCGCGATGAGGCACCTGTTCTCGAGGCGGCCTGGCAGGAGTATCGAGACGAGGGGCTCGTAGTGGTCGGTGTCGATCGCGAGGACACGCCCGGCGATGCACGGGCGTTCATCGAGCGCTTCTCGCTCACCTATCCGAACGTCCGTGATGCGGAGGACGTCTTGAGGACCCCCTACGGCATCACCGGCGTGCCAGAGACCTACATTGTCGACCGCCAGGGCCGCCTGGTCGCGCACCTCCTCGGTGGCTTCGACGACCTCGCCGACCTCGAGCCTGGGATCACGGCCGCATTGGCCGGGTGAGCGAGTGCTGGGCTCGGTTGTCACGAGACGCGGAGCGCCCGTTCTCATGCGATCTCGACCACTGCTCATCGTCCTTTTCCTGATCACGCTGGCGGGCGGTGCGGCTGCGCTCCCGCCGGGGACGATCTCGAAGCTCGCCTCCCCCTCCGTTGCGAGCGCGGCCGCAGAGCGACCGACGCTCCAGCAGCTCGAGAAGGAGGTCATGTGTCCGACCTGCAACCAGACGCTCGAGCTCTCGCACGCACCGATCGCCGATCGCATTCGCGCGTTCATCGTCGAGCGAATAGAGGCCGGCGACACGAGCGAGGAGATCAAGGACGAGCTCGTCTTGCAGTTCGGAGAGCGCATTCTCGCGGCGCCGCCGAA
This sequence comes from Gaiellaceae bacterium, assembly GCA_965223695.1. GTDB lineage: Bacteria > Actinomycetota > Thermoleophilia > Gaiellales > Gaiellaceae > JAUVPB01. The sequence continues at coordinate 304,844 of CBDCXJ010000051.1, forward strand.
GAGCGGCTTCAACCTGCTCGCCTGGGTGCTGCCGTTCGTCGGCCTCATCGTCGCCGGCGCCGTTGTCGTTGTTGTGATGCGCCGCTGGCGCCGTGCGCGAAGAGCCAGCGCCGCCGCAGCCGAGATCGGGCCGATCGACTCTGCGCTCGACCAGCGGATCGACGACGAGCTCGCCCGCCTCGACCGCTAGCCATCTCGATCAGCTATCTAGCTTGGCGCCTGCCGGGCGTTGCTACGCTCGCGAGGTGGCCACGATTCTCGTCCGCGACATCGATCTGTTCTTCCGCGGCAAGCTCGAGGCGCAGCTCGACGGCGCACACGAGCTCGTGACGCGCGGCCCGGCCGATGTCGCCGTGATCGACATCGGCAAGGTCGACCTGGCCGCGGCGGCCGCCGACCTATCCGGGACGCCAACGATTGCCTTCACCAACCACACGAACACCGACGGGCTGCGGGCGGCTCACGAGGCCGGGTTCGATCGCGTCGTCATTCGCTCGGTGATCAGCAAGCAGGCACGCCAGCTCATCGACGAGCTGCTCGGCACCGAGAGCTCGCCGGGCTAGACGCCCGTGCCGCCGGGCTAGACGCCCGTGCCGCCGGGCTAGACGCCCGTGCCGCCGGGCGGCAGCGAGCCCGTTACCGCTGGGCGACTGCGAGCCTGGCGGTTAAGATCCCGCGCATGACATACATCATCGCCGAGCCCTGCATCGACATCCGCGACCGCTCTTGCGTGGATGTCTGCCCCGTCGATTGCATCCACGAGTACGAGCGTATCCTCGTGATCGATCCGATCGAATGCATCGACTGCGGCGCCTGCGAGCCGGAGTGTCCGGTCGAGGCGATCTTCCCGGAAGATGCCCTCCCCGAGAAGTGGGAGCCCTTCGTCAAGATCAACTACGCCTACCCCGACAACGTCGACGAGATCAACCCGCTCGTCGACGCCTACGCGACCGAGCACAACGTCCAGAACGAACCGATCGACTAGCGGCGCCTAGGTGTAAGTCCTACCTAGGTTGTTCTGTCTGAGCGCCTGCAGCCGTTGTATCGGTGGTTGGCGACTGAGGGAGCGGTGTGGTCGTTCGTGATTGTAGAAGTGGGGTTGTCCCGTAGTTCGTAGATCTTTGTGGAGGCGGCGGTCCCTCCGTGCCCGTCCGTTCCGGTTGGGAGCGTGGCGAGCGATCCGCTCGAAGATCGAAGGAGGAACCGCCGTGGGGAGCAACGTAGCGGTCGCTGAGGCGACCCTGGATGAGGCCGTTTTGCCGGAGCGCGTTCAGGAGGCGCTGGGGCAGTTGGTCGGGGCAGCGAGGGAGGGACTGCTCGCGCTGTCGGTCGGGGTCGGGCTTGGCGTGATGAGTGAACTGTTGGAGGAGGAGGTCGAACACGTTGTCGGCCCGAGGGGTAAGCACGACTTTGACCGGAGTGCGGTCCGTCACGGTCGCGAGTCTGGGGAGGTGACGCTAGGCGGGCGGCGCGTCCAGGTTGAGCGGCCGCGTGTTCGCACAGCGGACGGATCACGCGAGGTCAGGCTGGCGACGTACGAGCATTTCGCCGATCGTGATCTGCTCTCGCGGGTCGTGTTGGAGCGGATGCTTGCCGGCGTCTCGACGCGCCGCTACGCGCGAACGCAGGAGCCGGTCGGCACTGGCGTCGAGACCAAGGCGCGCTCGACGTCGAAGTCGTCGGTGTCGCGGGCGTTCGTTGAGCGCACCCGCGTGGCGCTTGAGGAGCTGATGAGCCGCCGCCTCGACGACGTCAGGCTGGCGGTGATGATGCTCGACGGGATCGAGCTGAAAGGGCGCACGAACATCGTCGCGCTCGGGATCACCACCGAGGGCGTCAAGATCCCGCTGGGGCTGTGGGAGGGCTCGAGCGAGAACGCGACCGTGGCGAGGGCGCTGCTCTCCGATCTGGTCGAGCGTGGGCTCGACACCGAGCAGGGCATCCTGTTTGTGATCGACGGCTCCAAGGCGCTGCGCAAAGCGATCCGCGATGTCTTCGGCCAGGACGCGCCCGTCCAGCGCTGTCTCCGCCACAAGGAACGAAACGTGCTCGAGCATCTCCCGGAGCGCGACCGGCCTCCGATCAAACGTCGGCTCCGCCAGGCCTGGGCCGAGCACGACCACGAGCGAGCGCGCAGCGAGTTACACGCGCTCGCCACGGAACTCGAGCGGTCGCGTCCCGGCGCCGCAGCCTCGCTGCGCGAAGGCCTCGACGAGACACTCACCCTCACCCGGCTCGGGATCCGCGGCAACCTGAAGCGCACCCTCGAGAGCACGAACCCGTGCGAGTCGATGATCGAGATCTGCCGGCGCACCAGCCGCAACACCAAGCGCTGGCAATCCGGCGAGATGTGCCTGCGCTGGACAGCGGCCGGGATGCTCGAAGCCGAACACCAATTCCGTCGGATCATCGGCTACCACGACCTCGCCAAACTCGTCATCGCGATCGAGCACGAACTCGATCAGCCCACCGTCCCGACCCAGAACGAGGAGCCCGCTATCCTCCTCACCGCCTAACCACCAAACCCGGGACCGCCGCCACGAAAATCCACGGCCACCGGGACATCCTCGTAGAAGTAGAGCCAGCCGGGGAGGGCGTGTTGGCGTTGGTGTGAGTTGGCGTAGATGGCGGCGTAGGCCCAGCCTGCGAGCATGGTGCGGATGAAGCGTTCTGCTTTGCCGTTGGTGCGTGGGCGGTAGGGGCGGGTGCGTAGGTGTTTGATCCGGAGTGCTTTGCAGGCGAGGGCGTGGATGGTGGCGCGGTAGCAGGAGCCGTTGTCGGTCATGACCCGCTCGATTTGGATCCCGTGCGCGCGGAAGTGGGCGATTGCGCGACGGAGAAAGCCGACCGCTGTGGCTGCCTTCTCGTCTTCGAGCACTTCGACGTAGGCGAGCCGGGTCGCGTCATCGACGCAGACGTGGACGTATTCCCAGCCGATCCCGCGGCGTCTCTTTCTGCGGTTGCCCGTGACACGGTGGCCGGGACGAGCAATACGGCCGAGCTTCTTGATGTCGATGTGGAGGAGCTCGCCTGGCCGTTTGCGCTCGTAGCGGTTCGCAGGCTCGGCCGGCTCGAGCCCAGACAGCTTGCCCAGCCCGATCCTGGTCAGCACCGCTGAGACGGTCGAGTGCGGCATCCTCAGACACTCTGCGATCTCGGCGCCCGTCATCCGCAACCGGCGCAATGCCGCGATCGCCACGACCCGCTCCTCGGGTGTGCGATGCGGGATCACGCTAGGCGCCGAGCTGCGATCGTGCAGCCCCGGCTTGCCCTCCTCGCGAAAACGACGCAACCACTTCGAGAGCGTACGCACACTCACACCAGCCGCCTCGGCAGCCCGAGCAAGCGTCCAGCCCTCCTGCTCGACCCGGCCAACCGCCAAACAACGACTACGCAGACATGTCCTCGCGTTACCGTGCAACTTCATCCGGAACCCTCCTTGGCACTGGTGGCTTCGACACCCCCCAGCCTCCAAGGAGGCCCGGATGGAACAACCTCCTTAGGAACTACACCTAGGGGACTAGCCGCCGTGTGTGCCGCCGCGCACCCCACTGTCCGGCCAGCCCCGTAGACGCCGTGCGGCTCCCTTTCTTATTACTCGGCCCTCGTCCGATGGCGCCGCACTTGCTCTTCGACGCCGATGCCGGCTTTGCCGGCGTCGGCCTGTACGAGATCATCTTCAGAAGCGCCAACCAGCACGCGAACCCGGTAGCCGCGTGCGCTTCGGCCGGAAGCGATGTGGGGGCCCGCGGCGGAGAAGCGTGAGCTTTTCCCCCGCGTTACTCGAGCTTCGTCACGACGCGCTCGATGACGGCGTCGGTGAACTCCGAGGTGCTGGAGTGGCCGCTGAGGTCGGCTGTGCGCACGCCCGACGACACGGTCTCGAGGCAGGCTTCGCGAATGGCGCGGCCTGCGTCCTGGGCCTCTGTCTGCGCCATCTGGGTCAGCAGCGCGGCCTCTGCCAGGATCATCGCCATCGGGTTGGCGACGTTCTTGCCAAAGAGCGCGGGTGCCGTGCCGTGGGCGGCCTCGGCCATTACCGCCCGGGGCGTGTAGTCCGGGTTGATCGATACGAGTAGCGATTCTGAGCCCGCTATCGAGCCAAAAAGCGGGAGCACGAGGTCGCTGAGGATGTCGCCGTCGCGGTTGAGCGCCGGAATCACTAGAGGATCGCCGCTCGTCGTGACGAGCAGCGCAAACGTCGCGTCGATCAGCTGAGGCTCGTATTGAACATCGGGATGGCGCTCGGCGGCCGCGTCCATCTCTTCCTTGAACATGCCCTCGTACACGGGCGAGACGGTGTACTTCGGGCCACCGAAGACCTTTGCGTTGGTTCGCTCGGCGTGGCGGAACGCAAACTCGGCCACGGCCGTGCAGATGCGCCGCTCGATTCGTGATGTCCTGAACGCGACCTCATCGGCGGCCTCACCCTCCCGCCACTCCTCGGCCCCGTAGGCGTCGCCGACGGCCATGCGTACCACCGTGATCGGTGCATGCGCGCCACCCATCGGAATGACGCCGGGAATACGGCGCCCGGTGCGTACGATCACGTGCCCGCCAATCTCCTCGCGCAGGATCCTGTTGGGCGTGCCCACATCGTCGGAGCTCTCGGGCGTGATCGTCGCCGCCTTCAGGCCGAGCCCGTGCTCGACCACGGCGGCGGCGGCCGCGGTCACCACACCGTTCTGAGTTGCTCGGCGGTTCTCGAGTGAGAGATCGAAGCGGTGCAGCCCGAGCTCGAACCCGATGACGTCGGCGGCGATGACCCGCAGTGCCTCTTCGAGGAGCTCCTGTCCGGTCTCGTCGCCCTCGAGGACGACCATGTCCGTTGCCTGCATCGGCCGGCAGTCTAGATGGTCGATTCTGAGCCGCTACTCGTCGCGCGAGGCGCGGAATGTCTCGGCGCCCCCGGACGTTTGCCCTAGGTAACGACGACGTTCGATCACAGACAGGTGAGAAGAAGTGAGAGCGATTCAGCAGATACGACACGAGCTCGAGCAGGCATCCGAGGAGCGACAGGAGCTCCGCGAGGCGCTCATCGGCAGCGAATCAGCCGGGCTTGCCGAGCGCATCGGTGGGCTCGACGAACGCATCGCATCCCTGTGGGCAGAACTGCGCTCTGCCAAAGCGCAGCTGCGCTTCGGTCCGCGTGACTCGATCGTGCGCCGCGCGCGCTCCGAGGAGCGCTTCACCCGAGACCTCCGAGAACCCAGCGTCGCATAACGCAACCGTTGCGCAAATGCGCGCCGTTTGCCGCGCGTAATAGTTTGGTTTGGCTTTTCGGTTCGTGTATGGTTGCGACTTCCGCCACCTACGTACGATGCCCGTTCGTAACGTGGCCTGAATGGAATACGTCATTCAAGAACCATCTAGGAGGAAACATTGGCACGGCGAACGATCCTTGTTTGTGACATGTGCAGTAGCGAAATCGATGACACCAAAGGCGCGACCATGCGCCTCACGTACGCGGACGCACGACGAGGGGCGAAGCAGGCTGATGTCTGCGATCCATGCTCGACCAAGCTCCCCGGTCGCGCTGTTGCGCGGCGAGGGCGCAAGCCGAAGTCGGCTGCGTAGCCCGGCGGTTCGAGCGCCGCACGCGGCGGTTTCATAGCGCGCATAGTCGCGCCCTGGGCACACTCAGGCGGCGCGCTCAAGGAGGCGCCGTCGATACGATGCTTCGGTGCCGCTCCGGCTCCTTCTGGGTCCTGCGAACGCCGGAAAGGTAGAGCACCTCCTCGACGCTTACGTCGAGGCGGGCGACCGAGAGCCTCACCTCGTCGTGCCCAACCGGCGTGACGTCGAGGTCACGGAGCACCAGCTGCTCGAGCGTCAGCCGTGCCTGCTGGGCGGCTGGATCGGCACCTTCGACGACCTCTTCGCCCGCATCGCGCAACCGAACGTTCGGGCTCGGCGGCTCAGCGACCCGGAGCAGCGCCTGCTGCTCCGTCAGACCGTGCACGAAGTCGAGCTCGGCGAGCTCGAGTCCTCGGCGCGCTTCGACGGGCTTGTCGACAGCCTCGGCGCGACATTCGGCCAACTCGAGGCGGCGCTGGTCGAGCCGTCCGAGCTCGAGGGCTCGCTGCGGGCGATCTACGCGGCCTATCGTGAGCGGCTCTCGACGCTTGGCTTGCTCGACCGCTCCGCCGTGCAGCGCGTCGCTGTCGAAAGGCTGCAAGCTGAGCGCGCCGCGTGGGCTGACGAACCCGTCATCGCCTACGGCTTCGAGGACCTGACCGGAGCCCAGTGGGCCCTCCTCGAAGGGCTCGCCGCGCGAGCCGATGTGACCGTCTCGCTTCCCTACGAACCGGGGAGACGTGCGTTCGCCGCTCTCGCTCGTGTCGCGACAGACCTCGGTTCTCTCGCGCGCGGGCAGGTCGAGGAGCTCGAGCCGGACGACTGGGGACAGGCCCCGGCGCTCGGGTACGTCGAGCGTCGGCTGTTCGAAGGGCCGGCCCACCCGCCGCCCGCGCTCGGCGGCGCGGTTGAGTTTCTCGAGGCTGCGGGAACGCGGGCAGCGCTCGAGCTCCTCGTCGCCCGGCTACGCCAGCTGCTGGAAGAGGGTGTCGCACCAGGCCGAATCGCAGTCGTCTGCCCCGATGTCGAACGCATCCGGCGTCCGCTCGAGTTCACGTTCCGCGCAGGCGAGGTCCCGTTCGCGATCGAGCAGGGCGAGCGGTTCGCGGCCACGCCCTTCGGCCGCGCGCTGTTGCGGCTGCTTCGCTTCGAGTGGGCCGACGGGAGCCGCGGAGACCTGTTCTCGTTTCTGCGCTCGCCCTATTCCGGGATTGCTCGGCACCGCGTCGACTTCGTCGAAGGACGGCTGCGCGGACGGATGGTTCGCGAGCACGAGCGCGTCGAAGAGCAAGCCACGCATCATTTTGGGCGCCCGATCGCCGCGCTCGAGCTCCTCCGCGGCGCGACGGACCCGATCGCGGCCGTCCGACTCCTGTCCGACCAGATGCTCCGCACCTCGACTGACACGCGCCGTGCGAGCGCGAGCGTGTCGCTCGAGCGCGACGTCGCCGCATATCAGGCGCTGCGGCGTACGCTTGACCAGCTCGATAGCTGGGCTGGGCTCGGCGGCAGTATCGAGGGGCGCGACGTCAGCAGCGCACTCGAGCGCGCCCTGCTTCGAGGCGCGCGAAACGACCCCGACCGCATAGCCGTTATCGACCCGATGCGAGCGAGAACGCGCCGGGCAGATGTCATAGTCGTGCTTGGACTCGAGGAAGGGAGCTTCCCGCGTCGGCCTGTCGACGACCCGCTTCTCGGCGAGGTGGCCCGGCGAGCGCTCGAAGTCGCTGCCCCGCGCCGTAGGCTCGCTCGCCCCGATCCGCTCGCGTGGGAGAGGTACCTCTTCTACAGCGTCTGCACACGCGCACGCCAAAGACTCGTGCTGGTGCGCGAGGCAGCCACCGACGACGGTCGGCCGCTCGAGCCCAGCCCGTTCTGGGCCGAGGTCACGAGCCTGTTCTCAGCGGACGAGGTGGAAAGGGCCACGCGCCGCCGCCGCCTCTCGGCGCTTTCCTGGCCGCTCGAGCGAGCGCCCACCCGCCGCGAGCAGTTGCGCTCGATAGCCGCGGTTGCCCGAGACGACCCGACAACCGCTCGCGCAGTGGCGGCGACGAACGGCTGGAGTCGCCAGCTAGAGCGGGCGCTTCGGGCCTTCGATCGGACGACCACTCTGCGCTCGGCGGCGGTGCTCGAGCGCTTCCGCGAGCAGCCGACGTTCTCGGTCACCGATCTCGAGCTGTTCGGCGATTGCTCGGCTCTTTGGTTCATTGACCGCTGTCTCGGCCCGCGCGAGATCGACGCCCAGGTCGACGCGCGCCTTCGCGGAAGCATCGCCCACCAGGCCCTCTACCGCTTCTACTCTGGGCTCCCCAAGCACCTTGGCGTCGACCAGGTGCCGGCAGACCGCCTCGCCGAGGCGATCGACTTCCTCGAGGAATGCGTGGGCGACGCTCTGGGCGGGCAGGCGCGTGTCGAGCTGTCCGAGCTCGAGAAGCTCGAGCTGGGAGCGAGTCTCCGACGCGACCTCGAGCAGTTCGTTCGCAGCGACGTGGCGCTCGGGCTTCCCCTGGTCCCGCGCCGGTTCGAGGTCGCGTTCGGCTCTGATCGCGCGGCGAGCGAGCTCCAGCGCGGCCTCGAGCTCGGTGATTTCGCCGTCTCGGGAAAGATCGACAGGATCGACGTCGACCCGTTCTCGGCCTACGGGATCGTGCAGGACTACAAGTCGGGCCGCGCCCATAGCGCGGCGCGGATCGAGTCTGACGGGCGTCTGCAGATACCGCTCTATGTTCTCGCGCTGCGCGATCTCCTCGGTATCGAGCCGCTCGGAGGTCTCTATCGCTCGCTCTCGGGTGATCGCGAGGCTCGAGGGCTGCTGCGCTCCGAGCATCGGGGCGATCTGGTGCCGGGCCTGGCGGCGCGCGACTACCTCTCACACGAGGAGTTCACCGCCATCGTCGACACGGCGGCGGACCAAGCGCGCGATGCCGTCGAGCGCATCCGTGCCGGCGACGTGCGCCACGACCCGCGCGACGGCTGCCCGAGCTGGTGCGATCGCTGGTCTATGTGTCGGATCGAGCGCCAATGACCGTGGCTCCGAGCGCCCAGCAGGTTGCCGCGATCGAGGAGCGCGGTGTCGTCTTCTTGTCGGCCGGCGCGGGCACCGGAAAGACGACCGTTCTGGTCGAGCGGTTCGTCCGGTCTGTCGTCGACGACGGCGTCGACGTCAACTCGCTGCTCGTGATCACCTACACCGAGCGGGCAGCCGGGGAGCTGCGCACGCGAATACGCGCCCGCCTTGCCGAGCTCGGCCACCCGGAGCTCGTACAGGATCTCGACGGCGCCTGGATCTCGACGATCCACGGGTTCTGCTCGCGGGTACTTCGTTCCTACGCGGTCGCAGCCGGGCTCGACCCACGCTTCCGCGTCCTCGACGAGAGCCAGTCGAAAGTTCTTCGCGCCGAGGCGTTCTCGGCCGCTCTCTCTGCGTTCTGCCTCGAGGGCGAGAGTGACCGTGTTGCGCTGCTCGCGACGTACGGATCCCAGGGCCTGCGCTCGATGCTCACCGCGGTGCACGAGCGGCTTCGCTCTGGCGGGTGGCCACTCGAGCTCGGCGCGGGCGACGGCGCGGCGCTCGACGAGGCGCTCGATCAGCTGCGCGAGGCCCTCACCGAGAGACACGCCTCCGAGCCGCTCGACGCCGAGGCGGCGCTCGCCGAGCTGATTGGCTCTGAGCCAAGCGTCGAGCAGCTGCTTCAGCTCGACACCTGGCTCCCGACGGAGTTGCTCAAGAGCCCGACGCTCGAGGGGCCGCTCGCCGATGTGCAGGCGGCAGCGCTCGAGAGCGTTGCGCGCCGCGATCGGCTCCTACTCGATCAGCTCCTGCGCGCGTTCGACGCGGCCTATACCGACGCGAAGCGACGCGAGTCGTCACTCGATTTCGAAGATCTTCAGCTGCTCGTGCGCGACCTGCTGGTCGAACGAGTTGATATCCGCGAAGAGCTCCAATGGCGGTTCCGCTCGATCATGGTCGACGAGTTTCAGGACACGAACCGACTGCAGTGCGAGCTCGTCGATCTGCTCGCGACCGGCGAGCTCTTCTTCGTTGGTGACGAGTTCCAGTCGATCTATCGCTTTCGTCACGCCGACGTCGACGTCTTCCGCGAGCGCCAGAGCCAGAGCGGCGGTGTGCTCTCGCTCACCGAGAACTATCGCTCGAGGCCCGAAGTTCTCGCCGTCGTCAACCACGTCTTCCGCACCGAGTTCGGCGATCGCTTCGAGCCGCTCGAGCCCGCAGGACGCTTCACGGGTAGGGAATTCGGCCCGGCTGTCGAGGTCACCGTCGTCGACAAGCTCGCGTTGCGCGAGCGTGGCGAGAGCTGGCGTCTCGCCGAGGCGCGAGCGTTGGCGTCGCGGATCGACGAGCTCGTCCGGCTCGGCGCATGCGCGCCTGGCGAGGTCGCTGTGCTCCTCGCCGCCGGAACGGGCGCCGAGGTCTTCGAGACAGCCCTTCGTGAACGCGGTCTCGACACCTACCGGGCGCTGGGCCGTGGGTACTACGGCCAGCAGCAGGTCGTCGACATCCTCGCCTATCTACGCCTCGTCCAGAATCGCTACGACGACGAAGCCCTCCTCACCGTTCTCGCGTCGCCGCTCGTGGGCGTCTCGAACGACGCGCTCGTGCTGCTGAGGCGCGCCGCCAGCCGCCGCCCGATTTTCTCTGCGCTCGAGCGTGCACTTCCCCCGGGGCTCGAGCCGCACGATGCGCGAATGATCGCTGCCTTCCTCCAGCGCTACGAGTGCCTGCTGACGATCTCCGAGAGCGTCAGCCTCGAGGAGCTCGTCGAGCGGGTCGCGATCGAGCACGACTATGAGCTCGCGATTCTCGCCCGCTGGGACGGCAGGCGCCGTTACGCCAACCTGCGCAAGCTGGGCCGGCTGGCGCGCTCATACGAAGACCTGCGCGGCGGCGATATCGAGGGCTTCATTCGCTTCGCCCGCGAGCTCGACGAGGTCGGTGTGCGCGAGACCGAGGCCGTCTCCGAGGAGGAAGACGCCGACGCCGTTCGGCTGATGACGATTCATGCGGCGAAAGGGCTCGAGTTCAAGGTCGTCGCCGTGGTCGACGCGGGTCGCGCCGTCACGCGCGTGCAGCGCAACGAGATCCTCTGCCTTCCCGACGGCAAGTTCGGGTTCTCGGTCGTCGATCCCGTGACCGGCGCACGCAGACCGGCGCCGGGCTACGAAGAGATCAAGTCGGCCGAGGACCGGGCCGCCGATGACGAGGCGCGCCGCCTGTACTACGTGGCGATGACGCGCGCGATCGATCGTCTGCTGATCACTGGAGCCGTCGACCCAGCTCGGCGTGGGCGACCGACTCCGATCGATTGGGTGCTGGAGAGCATCGACGCCGAGCTCGCGAGCGAAGGCCCGCGAGAGCTGCTCGTCGACGACACGCCCGTGCTTCTCCGCATCGTCCGCGACGAGGGCCAGCCTAGGCCGCCGGCGCTAGCCCCGGGCCAGGTCGACGAGCAGTTGCCGCTCTTTCCTGGGCCCGGCCAGGAAGGCTCAACGAGCGCGCCGCCGGAGCTGCCTCCGCTCACCGACCCGCCGGCGCCGCCGCGCCACGTCGTTCGGCGCCTCTCCTATAGCGCTCTTGCTCTCTATGAGCGCTGCTCGCTTCGGTTCTGGGCCGAGCGCTTCGCCGGGCTGCGCGCGCGTGAGCGGGCCGGCACGCTCGAGGGTGTCGAGGGGCTCAACCCGCTCGAGCTCGGCGACGCCGTTCACGTGCTGATCGAGACGGCCGAGCCGCTCGAGGGCGTCGCGGGGTGGCTGCGCGATCGCTACCCGCATGTGGTCGACGAGAACGTCGCGCGCGTTCGCGGCCTCGTCGAGGCCTGGGGGACATCGCCGCTGGCCGCTGAGCTGGCTCACCCAGCGACGCGCTACGAGCTGCCGTTCACGTTCGTCCATGACGGTGTCCTGTTGCACGGGCGCTTCGATGCGTTCTGTCTGCGTGAGGGCCATGCCTTGCTCGTCGACTACAAGACCAACCGCCTCGAGGGCCGTGACGCAGGGCAGATTGTCGATGCCGACTACGTTCACCAGCTGACCGTGTACGCACTCGCGGCATTTCGGGCGGGCGCCACGAGCGTCGAGGTCGCGTATGTCTTCCTCGAGCAACCCGACGAGCCGGTAGTGCGGGCGTTTGCCCCCGAGGATCTCGAGGCGCTCTCGGGAACGTTGAGCGAGGCGATCTCTCGCATCAACGATGGCGTCTTCGAGCCGTCTCCCAGCGAGTTCGGATGCCCCGAGTGCCCGTTGCACGAGGTCGCGTGCGACGGCCTCGCGCTGCTTCGGGAGGACCAACAGATGGAGGCCTCAGCGCTCGCAGACCCGGGCCCGCAGCACGCTGACCCGGGCCCCGAACAGGCCGACGCGGGCGCGGAAGCGTAGCCATGGCCAGCGGCGGCACACCCAGGGAACCACGCGGGCGCCGCGGTGCGCGTAGCTATGTCTCCGAGGCTCGCGCACGCAAGGGGCCGCGCAAGGAGCGCATCGGCCCCATCCTGTCGCGACTCGCAGAGGAGCACTCCGACGCTCGCATCGCCCTGACGTTCAGGAGCGATCTCGAGCTCCTGATCTCGGTCATGCTCTCGGCACAGACGACGGACGTCAGCGTCAATCGCGTCACGAACACGCTGTTCGTCAAGTACACGCGGCCCGAGGACTACCTCGCCGTTTCGCGCGAGGAGCTGGAGCGCGACATCAAGCCGACCGGGACGTTTCGCCAGAAGGCGCGCAACCTGCAGGCGGCCATGGCGATGCTGCTCGAGGAGTTCGATGGAGTCGTTCCCGACACGATCGACGAGCTCGTATGCATTCCCGGCGTCGGGCGCAAGACCGCGAACGTTGTCGTTGCCGAGCGCGGCGAGGCCCAGGGCATCGTCGTCGACACGCACGTGCGCCGGCTTTCACAGCGGCTTGGGCTGACGCGCAACGATGACCCGGTTGTGATCGAGCGAGACCTCCAGCGCGTCGTGCGGCGCGAGGACTGGGGACGGCTTCCGCACCTCTTCATCTGGCACGGGCGCCGGGTCTGCGACGCACGGAAGCCACGTTGCGAGGACTGCGTTCTCGTCGGTCTCTGTCCGGCTTCACGCGTGTAATCGTGACGAATCACACAAAGTTTCCTTTGCTGCGGGTATGACGGCCGTTTCGGGAAATATCATGCCCTGTGGTGCGAGGAGCAATGAGCCCGATTCGCCCAGTCTGACGGCAGGAAATCCTCAGGAGAAGGAGTGACGATGAACAAGACCGAGATGGCCCAGAAGCTTGCGAAGAACACCGACCTCACTCAGGCGAAGGCCGTTGAGGTCATCGAGGAGATCTTCAGCTCTGAGCCCGGGAAAGGGATCATTGCGGTGGAGCTCGATGCCGACCGAGAGGTTTCGATAGCGGGCTTTGGCAAGTTCGAGACCCGCAATCGCAAGGCGCGTCAGGGGCGCAACCCGGCCACTGGCGCGACGATTCAGATCGCTGCGAGCAAGGTCGCCGCGTTCAAACCAGCAGCAGGCTTGAAGAGCAGGGTGTCCATGTAACGAGCTCGCGTCGGCTCGGCGCCGACGCGGAGGTAGTCCGAGGGGCGGCTACGGCCGCCCTTCGTCGTTCTCGGCCGGACTTCGGGTCGCCCGCTCGGGCCGCGCGTGCGGCGCGCCGCGGCTCCGGAGCCTAGGCCGCGACCTCGTCGGTCGCGTCCGCTGCGTGCTCGAGCGCGGCGATGTAGCGCTCAGCGTCGAGTGCCGCCATGCAGCCGGACGCTGCCGCCGTGACCGCCTGGCGATAGACGTGATCCTGGACGTCGCCTGCGGCGAACACGCCCTTGATGTCTGTGTCGGTCGACGTGCCCTTGGTCAGGATGTAGCCGTTCTCGTCCATGTCGAGAATGCCCCCGAAGAGGCTCGTGTTCGGATCGTGGCCGATCGCGACGAAGAAGCCATCGGCCACGAGCTCCGAGACGGCTCCGGTCTGAACGTTCTCGATCCTCGCGCCGGTGACGGTGCCGCCCTCGCTGCCGAGCACCTCGGTAACGACCGAGTCGAGTACGAACTCGAGGTTCTCGGCGTTGCGCGCACGGTCGATCATGATCTGCGACGCACGGAACTCGTCGCGGCGGTGGACGAGCATCACGTTCGACGCGAACTTCGCAAGGAACGTCGCTTCTTCCATCGCCGAGTCGCCACCACCGACGACGATCACGTCCTTGTCGCGGAAGAAGGCCGCGTCACAGACGGCGCAATACGAGACGCCACGCCCCTGCAGCTCGATCTCCGACTCGAGCCCGAGCTGTCGGGCCGACGCGCCCGTGGCGATGATCACGGTCTGTGCGTCGTAGCGATCGTCGCCGACGAAGACGCTCTGGCCGCCGTCAGAGAGCTCGACCGATGTGACGTCCTCGGTGATGAACTCGACGTCGAAGCGCTCAGCCTGGCGGCGGAAGTCCTGCATCATCTCTGGCCCGAGGACGCCTTCGGGATAGCCCGGGTAGTTCTCGACGTCGCTTGTGATCATGAGCTGACCGCCCCACTGGAAGCCCTCGATCACGAGCGGCCTCATGTTGGCCCGTGCCGTGTAGAGCGCAGCCGTGTAGCCGGCGGGACCTCCGCCGATGATGATCACTTCGCGGGCATCTGACACAAGTCAACCTCCGTGTTGCACTCGTTTTGCTCGGGCCCGCGCTGGGCGGGAAGAGCGTCGTCTGACTGTACTCGTACGTATTGGAACGCTGCAGTCGGCCTGCTTCTTCCAGCCGTCAGATGCGCGGCGCGAAGAGCACGACTCTTTGATGCCTACATCGGCGAATGCTCGGGCACGGTTGAGCTATCGGCGGGCACACGGAAGTGATCGCGCCCGATCGGGCAATTCCAGCTGCCCAGCGCGAGATCGGCCGCAGCGGCGCCAATGGCGTCCGAGCTCTTCGCGCCGCGGCCATTGCCGCCGACGCCGACGAAGACGTTGTCGTCGATCTCGTCGACGTAGGGCAGGCCATGTGCCGTGTAGGCAATGAGGCAGCGCTTCATGGTGGTGTTCTCGAGTGGGAGGTCGGGCAGCAGCGAGCTCAGGAGCTCGCGGAACGAGCCGTGGTGTCGCTCGCTGTCGCCGAAGCGCATCCACTCGTTCAGCTCTTCGCGCGTCGAAAGCACCTGATCGTCGCCGGTCTCAGCACCGAGCTTCAGGTAGGTGTTCCCGTCCGGGTACGTTGTGGGCGGGACGAGGTATGCATCTTCGAGCGGCGAGTCGGGTAGCCCGTAGATCAATGTCGGCAGCTGATCGCTCGCGGCCGCCCCGTCTCGGCGTATGGCAGCGAGCATGGTGAGCTCTGTCTTGATCCGCAGCGGAAGCGGTGCGGGAGCGAGGTCGTACGCGTTTGCGTAGGAGCCCGTGGCGAGCACGACCCGCTCGGCCTCGAGCGACACCGCTCCCGAGGTGGCGAGCCGGTGAGTCGCTCCAGTCCGTTCGCGCGAGACGACGGCCTCGCGCACGACGGTTGCGCCGGCATCGGTGGCCGCGGCGAGCTGGGCGTCAACGAGCTTGCGTGGGTCGATGTACCCGGCCGGCGCTGCCTCGTAGGCGTAGCTCAGTCCGGCCGGCAGGGCGAACCCGCGCACGCTCTCGGCGACGGTGGTCTCGCCGAGCTTGCAGGGCACGTCGAAGCCGGCGGCAACCGAGGCGATCTGCGCGATACGCTCCCGGTCGGCGTCGGCCCAAAGCGTCCCGACCGGGTGGTGGAACCGTATGCCCGTTCGTTCCTCGAGTCCCGCGTAGGCCTCGATCGAGCGGATCGCGAGCTCAGCCCAGGTCTCGTTTCGATCGATGCGACGCGTGATCCGGCCAGAGTCGTAGTGGCTGGCGAACACCCCGTCGTGACTCGCCCAGTCCTCGGGCTCGGCTGGCCCGACGCCAATCGCGTTGGCACCGCGTTCTGCGAGGCTGCGCAAGCAGGCTGAGCCAAAGAGCCCGAGGCCAACCACCGCGACGTCGTAGCGGGGCGTCACCGTGCCTCGCGCGAGCCGGCTTCCGGGCGCGCGGCTCAGGCCGCGTCGCGTGCGCCGGCGCCGGGCTCGGGGTCGGTGGGCTCTGCGGCCCGATCGTCCTCGACCGGAGCCAGCGAGAGCTCGGGCGCCTGGAGCTGCTGCGTGACGCGATCGATCTGCCGCGGCGACTCGAGCTCTTTCTCGCTGCTGGCGCCGTGCTCTTCGAAGCGTCTGGCGGCGACGAGCACTCGGTGCTCGAGCGAGCCGACCGCGCCGTTGTAGTTCTTGACTGCTGCGTCGAGGCTGCGGCCGAGCTTGCCGAAGTGCTCGGCAAGCGTGCCCAGCCGGTAGTGCAGCTCGCGGCCGAGCCGGTTGACCTCGCGAGCCCCTTCGGCCACCGTCTCCTGCTGCCAGCCGTAAGCGACAGCGCGCAGAAGAGATATCAACGTGACGGGTGTCGCGACAAAAACGCGCTGGTGTGCCGCTTCTTCGATCAGGTTTGGATTCTGACGAAGCGCCTCGCTGAAGATCGGCTCGCCCGGAAGGAACATGATCACGAAGTCGGGCGCCTTGTCGAACTGCTCCCAGTACGCCTTCGCGCTCAGCTTCGTGACGTGGTCTGACACTTGCTTGGCGTGATGAGCCATGTGTGTGTTCTGCTCGTCTGGATCGTCTGCCTCGAGCGCATCGAGGTAGGCGGCGAGCGGGGTTTTGGCGTCGACCACGACCTGCTTCCCCCCGGGCAGGTTGACAACGAGGTCGGGACGCAGTTGGTGGCCCTCGCGCTCGGTCGCGACCTGCTCTGTGAAGTCGCAATGCTCGATCATCCCGGCGGTCTCGACGACGCGCCGCAGCTGCATCTCACCCCAGCGTCCGCGTACCGCGGGTGCGCGAAGCGCGCTGACGAGGTTGCTCGTCTCGGAGCGAAGCATGTCCTGGGTCTCGGCAAGCGTTCGAACCTGCTGGCTCAGAGAGCCGTATGCCTTGTTGCGGGCCGACTCGACACGCTGCATCTGGCCGTCTACCTTGTCGAGCGACTCCTTGATCGGCTTGAGCATGTCGGAGACAGCGACGCGGCGCTTGTCGAGGTCGTCACGCGCCTCGATCTGAAAGCGCTCGAGCGTTGTCCGCGCCAGCGCCATGAACGAGCGGTTGTTGCGCTCGAGCGCGTCGCTGGAGAGTGCCTTGAACCGGTCGGAAAGCTCGGCTCGAGTCTGCTCGAGGAGTTCGGTCTTCTCGCGGGCGGCGCTGCGCTCGTGTGTGAGTGTCGCTCGGGTCTCGGCGAGCTCGCGCTCGGCAGATGAGAGCGCCCGAGCGGCTTCGCGCTGCTCGCCGACAGCGTCGCCGAGCTGATCAGAGAGAAGCGAAGCACGGCTCTGGACCTGCGCTTCGCGGCTGCGCAGAAAGAGGCCGACAACAACAGCGCCTGCGAGCGCTCCAACGATGAAGCAGATGATCTCCACGGGCCCTCCGAGAAACGAACGGTGAATGACGAACGCTAACGCCCTGGCCGGACGACGCGGCCAGCCGGCTTGCCGGCCGCCGATGTGCGCGCCGCTGACTTGCGGGCTGTCTGCTGGCCGGTCCCAGCGCGATCGTCCCGCGATCGCCGGACGAAGATCGCACCACGCCGAACCATCACGAAGAAGGCGACAGCGGCACCCATGGCGATCAGTGCTCCCTGCAGCTTGAAGTCGCCCGCGAGCTTCTCGGCGTACTCGACCGCCGTCAGTCCCTGGCTGGCCTCGAACGGCGGTACCTCGATACCGCGGATGAGCGAAGCCGTCTCGTAGTCGTCGACGAAGCTGCCGACCGGGGGCGCGGAGCCGATCGCCCATAGTCCCGTGACCACGGTGATCGCCATGAACGGCGCTGTCAGGGCGCGCCCGAGGGCGTGACGGCGGAGAATCAGGATCGCGGCCGCGACTCCGAGCACGGTCGAAGGCGCCAGGAAGACGAGCATCCAGGCCCAGCTCCAGAAGCCCTCCACAGCGGTGACGAACGCCATGCGCCCGAAGATGGCGAGCCCGTACGCGAATCCGCCCAGTACGAGAAGCGCACCGATGCGTGGCAGGAGCATGTGATCATCGTACGCGCGGATCGGGCCCGGGTAGCCTGGCGCCCGTGGCCGCCGATCTGCATCAGGCGCCGCTGAGCGAGGTGCTGGGGCCCGGCGGCCCTCTTGCCACGGCGCTCGAGGGCTTCGAGGTCCGCAACGAGCAACTCGAACTCGCCGAAGCGGTCGAGACTGCGCTCTCGGAGCGCACCGCGCTGCTCGCCGAGGC
The DNA here is from genome assembly GCA_965223695.1 of Gaiellaceae bacterium. Classification (GTDB taxonomy): domain Bacteria; phylum Actinomycetota; class Thermoleophilia; order Gaiellales; family Gaiellaceae; genus JAUVPB01. The sequence continues at coordinate 322,677 of CBDCXJ010000051.1, forward strand.
GGGCACCGGGACTGGAAAGACGCTCGCCTACCTCATTCCCGCGCTCAGATCCGGGGGTCGCGTGGTCGTCGCGACCGCGACGAAAGCGCTGCAGGGCCAGCTGGTCGAGAAGGACGCTCCGCTCGCTGCCAGCGCGCTCGGCCGAAGCCTGCGCGTGGCGATCCTCAAGGGCCGCGAGAACTACCTCTGCCGGAGGCTCGAGGCAGGCTTTGACGGGCTCGGCGAGCACTCGCTGACCCTGTTTGGAGACGACGACCTCGACGAGCTCAACCGGCTTCGTGCCTGGGCCCGCACGACGGCAACCGGTGACCGTGCCGAGCTCGAGTTCGAGCCGAGACCGTCTGCATGGGCCGAGATCGCCGTGGGCGGCGACCGCTGCCTGGGCTCGCGCTGCGCGTACGTCTCGAGCTGCTACGCAGAGCTCGCGCGCCAGGAGGCGGCCGACGCGGAGCTTGTCGTCACCAATCATGCCCTCCTTCTGGCCGACGTCGTCGTTCGCGAGGCGAGCGACGATGCCCGCGTGCTTCCCGACCACGACGTTCTCGTTGTCGACGAAGCGCACCGGCTCGAGGATGCGGCCGCCAACTGGCTGGGCGGGCGCTTCTCGCTTCGTGCGGTGCGGCGGCTGGCGCGGGACGTCGAGCGGACGCACCTCGAGCTCGGCCGCGACGCGCCCCACGCATTGCTCGAGCGCGTGGAGAGCCGGGCCGGAGTGCTGCTCGCGACGCTCGCGCCGAGAGAGGGCCGCCATCGCCTCGGCGATCTCGAGGTCGCCCGCGCCGGCGGGGCCGGGGCCGACGTCTCGGAGCTCTTCGACGAGCTCGGGCGGGCGCTTCACGGCGTGAGCGAGGAGCTCGACGGGCTCGCGCGGCGAGCCCTCGCGATGGCCGACGACGTCGCGGCCTGTCTGGCGCAGGACGAGGCCGGGACCGTCGCCTGGGCCGAGCCCGGCCAGCTTCAGTGGGCTCGCGTCGATGTCTCGCGGCTCCTTCGCGAGGCGCTCTGGGAGGATGGCCCAACGCCCGTGCTCGTGTCGGCAACGCTGGATCACGAGCTTGTTGCCGCGCGTCTCGGCCTCGTGAGAGCTGCAACGCTGGGCGTGCCATCACCGTTCGACTATGCGGAGCAGGCGCTCGTGTACCTCCCCCTCGACATGCTCGAGCCGGCCGCGCCCGGCTATCTCGAACGGCTGTGCGACGAGGTGACTGCGCTCTGTCGAGCCTCTGGTGGCCGCGCGCTCGTGCTTACGACCTCGTATCGCGTTCTCGAGCCGCTTGCGACGCATCTGGCCGGCGCGCTGCCGCACACCGTTCGCGCCCAGGGCCAGGCGCCGCGCGAGCGACTGCTCGGGCAGTTCCGCACCGAGCGCGAGTCCGTGCTCGTCGCGACACAGACGTTCTGGGAAGGGGTCGACGTGCCCGGCGACTCGCTCTCGCTCGTCGTGATCGAGAAGCTGCCGTTCCAGGTTCCCGACGACCCGCTCGTCGCCGCCCGATGCGAGCGCATACGGCTCGAGGGCGGCGATCCGTTCTCCGAGTATCAGGTTCCCACGGCCGTGTTGTCACTGCGGCAGGGTTTCGGACGGCTTATCCGCTCGCGTGCCGATCGCGGCGTCGTCGCGCTGCTCGACGGTCGGCTGCGCACGCGACCGTACGCCGAGCGGTTTCTCGAGGCGCTTCCCGACGCGCCCGTGGTATCAGATCTCGCCGACGTCGATGCCTTTTTCGCCGCGGCGCCGAACGCAAAATAGGCCCGCCCAAGAGGGGCGATTCGCGCGATGACTACAGGAGGTGCGGTGGGTCGCCGATGGTACTCTCAGACCGATGGCCAAGCGGAAGAAATCACGCACCCCGGCACCGCCCACCAGGGGGCGTGTCGGGAAGAAAACGACCGTCCCGGGGGTCGCCTCGACAGGCGGTCCGCGCCAGAAGGCAGAGGGGTCGCGCACGAGCCCGCTCAGCAAGCTCGACCCGCGCCAGCTTCGGTTCCTGCTCGCCGGCGGCGTTGGCCTGATCGTCATCGTTGTCGTCCTCGCGATCGCTCTGAGTGGGGGCAGCGGTACCGGCGGCCCGGGCACTGCACTGGCCGCGGCCGGGTGTGAGCTGTTCGCGCCGGCTCCATCGCAGGCGACGGCCGAGACGAACCACGTGTTCGAGTTGCCCGAGGACTTCGAGTACAACACCTTCCCACCGAGCCAGGGACCGCACCACCCTGAGACGTTGCTGTTCAACCTCTATAGGGAGCCGGTCGCGCAGCTCAACCTCGTGCATAACCTCGAGCATGGCGGGCTGGCTGTTCAGTACGGCGACCAGGTCTCGGCCGAGGACATCGACGCGATCGCGAACTGGTGGGACTCCGACCCCAACGGGCTCGTCGTGGCTCCCCTGCCGGAGCTCGGCGCGAACATCGCGATGGCCGCATGGACGACCGACAACGTCAGCGACCCGGCGAAGACGTACGACGAGTCACTAGGGCGCCTCGCCTACTGCTCGCGCTTCGACCAGGCCGCATTCGACGCGTTCAAGCGCTCCTACCGTGGTAAGGGCCCCGAGCGCATTCCTGTAAGCGCGTTAACGCCCGGCTTCGGCACCAGCCACGAGAACTAGGTGCCACTGAGGGGCTCGCCCGGCGGGCGAATCGCGCGAGCAAAGCGCTACCCTCACGACGCGCCGGGGTGGCGAAACTGGCAGACGCGGAGGACTTAAAATCCTCTGGGGCCAATGGCCCCGTCCGAGTTCAAGTCTCGGCCCCGGCACTAAGAACCCCTGCGTAGCAACACATTCCCGGCAAGCCGGCTTGCGGTGACGGGCGCAAGGCCACCTTCGTGCGGGTACGGATACGGGTACAAGACTTCCGGTTAGACACTGAATGCGCCCTCCAGTTCCGCGATCTCCCGTCAAGCTGCCTGATCCGCGAAGTGGCCGTAGATTCCGACGGTGACGGCGAGCGAAGAATGCCCGAGGTGGCGCTGGAGCCACGGGAGGCTGCGGTCGTTTTCGAGAGCAATCCGAGCGAACGAGTGCCTGAAGCTGTGGAAGACGCGTTTATTGCCAGTCTTCGGGTGTTGGCGAGAGATGCCGGCTCTTTCCATCGCCGGGTACAACTCCCGATTCAGAATCGTCCAGTTCTGGAGGTGCGCGTTGGATTCACCGGGGAAGACGACGGAGTCGTCGGAGGGTTTTCCGAGTTCGCCCCACCACCGCCCAAGTAGTGCGACCGTGTCGCTCCCCAGGTGGATGTCGCGCCGTCCCGCGAATGTTTTGGGCGTACCGAGTTCGCCGCCGCTGTAAGTTCGTCGGACGCGGAAGACCGCGTCGGTGAGATTGATGTCCGACCAGCGGGCCGCGACGAGTTCGCCTTGCCTTGCGCCCGTCTTGAGCGCGACTTCGAAGAGGACGCGGAAGAGTCCTTCCGGGACTTCGGCGAAGAGTCGCGGTAGCTCATCGTCTTCGAACCAGGCGGCTTCTCGTCGCTCCGGTCTGGGTTTGAGGGCAGGATCGAGTCGGTCTATTGGGTTCTGTGGCGCGTGGCCGTGGCGAACGGCGGCTTTCAGGCAGGCTCCGAGCACGCGGAGGTGTTTGGCCTGGGTTGAGGCCGAGATCTCGGATTCCTTCATGACGTGGAGGAACGCGAGCACGTCGTCGATGTTGAGTTTGCGAACCGCCTTGCTCCCGAACACGCTGGTCGCATAGTCGATGCTGGGCTTGTACGAGGTGACGGTGGTTTGCTTGGGGCGTCGTAGCGAGGCAAGCCATCGCTCCGCCCACGTCTCGAAGCTGATGTTCTCGGGCGCGAGGTAAACGCCGTCGTCAAGCCGGCTTGCGATCTTGCGGAGTGCCGCTTCAGCGCGTCGGCGGTTCTTGCCGACGGGTTCGTGTCGGAGCTTGCCGTCTTGCCACCAGGTGACGCGGTAGGTGGGGCTTGCAGGTGCAGCCCTCCATCGCCGTCTTGTCTGCTGAGGTCTTGGTCGCAAGCGGGCAGGCTCGGGTGTGCCGAACTTGAAGCGAGGCCATTTGTCTTCCTCCTTGGCCAGGGGGGCGTGGAACCGAGTTGACCGTAGCATCAGGGCGGAGGCGGCCCCACGATCCGTCTTCCTGGGGCGTGGAACCTCCATGAAGCGAGGTGGGGTCGTCTCCTAATGCGTCCTCCTGGTGATCGGTTTGACTCGTCTACCGCCGCGAGGTAGCTCTTCCGCAGTCAGGGCGGCTCCATGTTCCCAGGCTTCGAGTTCGTCGGGGCGAAACAGCAGGCGGCGAGAGCCTGGACGCTTGAGATGGGGGATCGTGCCCATGCGGGCGTAGTCGCGGACGGTCTGAACAGTGAGCCCGAGACGCTCCGCTACATCCTCGGTTCGCATATGCGGACTGATCGCCCTCATTTGGCTCCGTCGCCGACCGAGCGGGTGGTGAGGAATCCGTCGCTCATCCGGCGGCGGGTATAGACACCGCCGAGCAGTCCCGGGTTTTAATGCCCCGGGTTCGCCTCAAGCTCTTGCGCGCAGGCGAGGCGAGCGTGGGTGGGTTTGCTTTTCCGCTAGTACGTGAACATGCGGTCGTGCTCGAGTGCGAGTTCGACCAAGTCGCTGGGCATGGCGAAGCACGCTCACCTCACGAAGGACGAAACCGCTCGTCGTGCTTACTTCGCAACTCATAGTTCAGGCATGAGCTCCGCGCCCTCTGCACCCAGGTCAGCGGGCGCCCCGTAGGCGAAGAGGAGACCATCGTCATCCCGCTCGTTCTTGAGCTTCGAAGGCGTCCCGGGCTCGACGACGACGACGCTTTGCGGAGGAACTTCGAACCGCTCTGGCGGATCACCGAGGAAAAACGTGAACGTGCCCTCGAGGACGACGAACACCTCTTCCTGAACCGTCTCGAAGTGGCGCAGGTTCTCGGCCTGCGGCGGGTAGCGCCAGAGGTTCGCGCGGGAGCTCGTCAGTGTCGCGTGCCGGCCGAGCTCGACCATCGTTCTCGCCGGCTCGTCCGGGCTCCAGCTCGGCCTGTCGAAGACCTGATCCTCGGGTAAGAGGACGACGTAGCCCATCCCGACGAGTCTAGGTCGGCGCCGCCGCTCGCCGCTGCTAGTCGAGCTCGACCCAGGTGGCCTCGCGGAAGTGCTCCTCGACACGGCTCGTGGCCTCTTCGATGGCGCCGATGGCCGCGTCGGTCCACTCCCTCGGCTCGACCGCGTGAACCGAGACGACCCCTACGAACTGGCCCTCGTGCTCGAGCGGGGTAAGCATCTGGCTCGTCATCCCGTAGTAGTCCTCCAGCGCCGGGATCTGAGGCGGGTCGACGCGCACGTCTCGCTGCACGATCATCTTCCGCTCGTCCCTCAAGACCTTGAGTGTCGAGGCCGCGTGGATGTCGATCGGCTTGTACCCCACCAGGGTCATACCGCCCGTGATAGAGCTCACGCCGGGTGCACGAGCCTCTGCCAGGACAGGGTAGTCGCGGTCGTTGGGAGTGTCGACGCGGACCGTGACGCGACCAGCGTCGGTCTCGTCGAACAGGCCCTCGGCAATCGCCTGGAGCGCCTTGATCGTCTCTGCGGTGGGTTGGATGGGCACCGATCTACCTCCTGGATTCGGGACACCGACTCTGCGTCGGAGGCAGAGCCTTTGAGGCTCCGCCGCGTCAACGGACTCAGCGCGCGGCTGCCGCCTCGCTCGCCACGCGCTGCAGGAACTCGACTACCACCTCCGTCGAGAGCTCGGGCACCTCCATCAGGTTCGTGTGGGCTACGCCCTCGATCACGTAGAGCTCGGCGTTCGGGATGCGCTCGGCGATCAGGCGGTTGCCCGCTCCCTGCGGCCCCTGGTCGAGCGGCGTCAGAAAGTCGAGATCGCCGTCCATGACGAGCGTCGGCGCGGTGATCTTCCCGAGGTCGTCGACCAGGTCCATCTCGATCATCGCGTCGCATGCGGCACAGAAGGTCTCGACAGGGCAGTTCCGCTCGAGGACACCCTGGATCGTCGGGATGATCTCGGGGCCGGCCGGGGAATCGAGGAACCCACGCGAGAGCCCCTGCGTCGCGAGCTCGAGCGCGAGCTCTCGGCTACCAGTCCCGTGCGTCTGGGCGAGCGCCTTCCAGACCTCGAAGCGGCTGCGACTCATGAAGTCGGACTTCGCCGAGGCGCAGTCGATGATGAGCCCGTCCACCCTTTCCGGGTACTTGGCGGCGAACTTGATCGCGACCATGCCGCCCATCGACGTGCCGTGCACGTGCGCGCGCTCGACCTCGATCGCATCGAGGAGTGCAGCGCAGTCGTCTGCCCAGACCTCCATCGAGTACTTCTGCGTGGGTCGTTCGCTGTTGCCGTACCCCCGAAGGTCGAAGTCGATCACCGTGAACTGATTGGCCATGTCCTCTGTGACGAGGCCGAAGTTCTCGTGCGAGAAGCCGGCCCCGCCGATCTGGAGCAGATAGTCGCCTGAGCCCTTGAGCTCGTACCAGATCCGGCAGCCGTTGATGTTGACGTCGGGCATATGAGCTCCTTCCCGCGGGTGGTGCGATCGTAGCGCTGTGGGCGCGTCGATGATGGATGGGCGCTTGCTCTATCGTCCCGTCACCGATGAGCGCGACTCACCGGATCGAGCTCGATGTACGGACGCCGCTCGTCGAGGCGCCCGAGACGGGGCACAACCGCTGGCATCCCGAGATCCCGGCGGCGCTCGAGGTCGCTCGAGGCGACACGGTCGTCCTCGATGTCAGAGACGGTCTCGATGGCCAGTTCACGATGGAGAGCGGCCACGCGGACGTGCTCGAGCTCGATCTCGGGCGGGGCCATCCCTGTACGGGACCGATCGCCGTCGAGGGCGCCGAGCCCGGCGACCTCCTCGAGGTGGAAGTGCTCGAGATCGAGCCGGACGACTTCGGCTGGACCTGCGTGATCCCCGGGAATGGGCCTCCTCGGCGATCGCTTCGACTCGCCATACCTCGCGCGCTGGTCGATTGCCGACGGCGTTGCCCGCTCGCCGGATATCCCGGGCGCGGCCATCCGTGGCGTGCCGTTCCTCGGCGTCGCCGCGGTCGCTCCTTCGCAGGCGCGCCTCGAGGAGTTCACCGCGCGAGAGGCGGAGCTCCTCGCGCGCGGAGGCAGCGTCCTGCCACCCGATCCGGGGAGCGCGGTGCCGACCACGGGTCCCCCGGCAGAGGCAGGCCTACGCACCGTGCCGCCGCGTGAGAACGGCGGCAACATGGACGTGAAGCAGCTCACCACGGGAAGCCGGCTCCTCCTGGGGGTCGACGTCCCGGGCGCAATGTTCTCGGCCGGCGATCCCCATTTCCACCAGGGTGAGGGAGAGCTCTGCGGCGTCGCGATCGAGATGCACGCGCGGGTCACTGTCCGCCTCGCCGTCCGCGCCGGCGCCGAGCTCGCCTGGCGCCCCAGGTTTCCCGTGATCGAGCACCGGGTGCCCGCCGAGCGCCGGCGCGATCAGGACGAGCTCGTCACGATGGGCATCCCGCTTGACGACGAGGGACGCAACGAGAACCTCGACCTCAACCTCGCGGCGAAGGCGGCCCTTAACGAGATGGTCGACTACCTCGTCGCTGCACGCGGCTACTCGCCCGAGCAGGCCTACATCCTGGTGAGCGCCGCCTGTGACCTGCGGGCGGGGTCGGTACCCAACATCCCCAACGTGCTCGCGACCGTCCACCTGCCTCTCGACATCTTCGAAGCATCAGCGTAGACCGGCGTATCGAGAAGAATCCATCTCAGGGAGGCCCGAGATCATGCATGCGTCGCGAGAGGACATGCCCGTCTCCTTCGTCGCGGAAGGCTTCGAATCGCGAATCGCCGAGTGGGGTGACCTGACCGCGTCGTTCGACAGCCTGCCGGCTGGGACCGACACGACCGGGCTCTTCGATGGGCTCCCCGACGGAAGGTGCCAGTGCCGCCACTGGGGGTTCGTCTTCAAGGGCAAGTTCCGCATCAGCTATCACGGCCGAGCTCGTCGAGTTCAGTGACACGGAGGAGAGGCAGCGGACGCTCGAGGTGGTCGAGAGGAACCTGAAGGCCCGAGACGCGTAGCAATGCGCGCCAGCGACGCCGCGTGCCGCGCGGCGGCTAGCTTTGTCCGGTTGCGGCGGCCTTCTCAACCAGCTCGAGGAGCTCGGCGTCGCGAAGCGGTCGTTTTTCCCGCGCAGCCAGCTCTCGAACCGGCGCGACGAGCTCGTCGATGAGCTGCGGCGTGACATCGCCGACGTTGAGCTCGCGGAGCTTGACGCCATAGACCTCTTTTGGCCGGTCGGGGTTTAAATGCCCCGGCTTCGCTCAGCTCGTGCGGGTGCGTGAGAACAGGGAGGGTGCACTCAACGCTTGGACGGCCGCCCGGCTCGTGCGGGTGCGTGAGAACAGGGAGGGTGCACTTTGATGCCTGAGCCTTCCTTCGAGGCATCCCCTTACTTGCGGGCCCACGCGCCGAACCCCTGGAAGTCAACGAACACGCACGTTTCCTCGCCCACTGTCCACGCGTCGTGGCCCGCCCGGCGGGATTGAGACGGCGTCGCCGGAGCCCTGGGGCTTCGAGAGCCGGCGTCGTATGATCGCGACAACCCCCGTTGCGGAAGTGCCGCGACGCGAAGGAGGTAGCAAGCAGATGGGAGCAAGGGTCGAGTCCACAGTCACCATCGAGCGGCCAGTTGAGGATGTGTTCGCCTACGTCCTCGATCTCGAGGCGAATGGACCAGCGTGGTGTGCTGACCTCGAGTCGGTCGAGAAGACCTCGGAGGGCCCGGTCGGAGCGGGCACGACGTTCCGGCAGGTTCAGAACGTCATGGGCAAGCGACGAGATACGTCACTTCGGTTCACCGCAGTCGACACGAACCGGAAGATCGAGGCTGCGGCAGAGTTGGGGCCGATCGCTCCGAGGATGAATCTCGTGTTCGAGACGGTCGATGGCAAGACCAGAGTAGCGGCGCGGGGCGATGCCAATCCGAAGGGCCCTTTCAAGCTGCTGTCGCCTCTGATCGCACGACAGGGAAAGCGTATGTGGGACGCCAGACTGGCCGGTCTCAGGAACGCGCTGGAATAGACACCCCTCGGACGCCTCGGGTTTAAATACCCCGGGTTCGGCTCTCGCGTGCGTGCGAGGCGAGAGAGGGTGCGGGTGATCCCCGGCCGAGGGCGCGGCGTGGAGCGTTCGGTTCATCGCCGAGTTCCCGTTTCAGGGTTGCCTTGCAGGAGGTGGCCCGCCGTACAATGCCTCAAGCGCGACAGGTGTTCGGGCGTCTCAGGACGGCTGAACCTTGGGAGGAGGAGGGTTGTTCGACGTTGGCGATAAGGTCGTCTATCCCCATCACGGTGCCGGGACGGTCGTAAGCAAAGAACTACGCACGGTTCTCGGCGAGTCTCGCGAGTACCTGACCATTCAGATCCTGCACAACGATCTGACGGTGAACGTTCCCAATGAGAACGCGGAGAACGTTGGCCTGCGAAGGGTCATCGATGAGGACGCCGTCGGGCGCGTCATTGGGGTCCTGCTCGGCTCCGGCACGGCCATGCCGAAGAACTGGCACCAGCGCTTCAAGTACAACCGCGACAAGATAAAGACGGGCGACGTGTTCGAGCTGGCTGAAGTCGTCCGCGACCTGTCCCTACGGGAGCAGGACAAGGGTCTGTCGACTGCCGAGAAGCAGATGTTTGTGAAGGCGAAGAAGATCATGTCGAGCGAGTTCATGTACGCCAAGGACATGGACGAGGAGCAGACAGCCGAATGGTTCGACGAAGTCCTTGCGAGCGTAGGGAAGACGGTCGCTCCAGCCTAGGTCAACGTTCCGGGGTGGCTCCTCCTCGAGCCGGACACGACAGCAAGGCTTTAGGCGCTCGCCCCGGCTGCAGGGAGCACATGCGGTCGAGCCTTTCAGGTTTCTCTCGACCGCTTCGGATAGCGTCGGTATGTACCGCACTGGGCCGGCGTGTCGGCCGCCTCGGCGCCAATGGCCCCTCTTCGGAGCTGAGGGAAGCCGCGTGGGAGACCGGCTTAGTCGCTGTCTGGCCCGACATCGTCGTCGTCGCGCCCCGACTCGTGTAGCTGCTGCTCATCGGTGCGAGCACGCTTCTTGCGCAGACCAATCAGAGCGGCTCCACCTGCTAGCAGCGCGGCGGGGACGACAAGGCGACATCGTCGTTTCCTCGGCTGGGCCGCCTGCTCCTTACGACGGCGGATGCCAAGCGCCGCTCCGATAGCGCCGAGCGCGGCCACCGGCACGAGCCAGCGTTTTCTCTTTCGCTTCGGCTCACCCATGGTCGGCAATCAGCGTAGCCGCTCGAAATGGGCGCTGCTATAGACACCCCTGAGAAGCCCGAGGTTTAAATGCCCCGGGTTCAACCGACCTCATGTGCGCGCGAGGCGAGGGGGCGCGTGGTTTGCCGTTCTAGAGCGGACTGGGAGCTAGAGGAGGATGCGCAAGGCTGTCTTGGAGGAACAGCCCTGGGTGAGCAGATCCGCAGCGAAGTGAAGGTCGATATCGCTACGCATGGCGAGCTTCGCCGCCTCGCGCTCCGCGTACCCAGCGCGCCGAAGCTCCTGGACGCGCCAGTGAACAACGCGGTCGGGCTCCATTTCTTCCGGAACTTCGAACTCAGACGTCGCCATGTGAGGGTCTCGATCCGTTTGGAAGTCGGGTTTAGGAGAGGCTTGCTTGTACTCCCGTTATAGGCGGAAAGAAGCGCCACGGGAAGGAGCTCAATAGCCACCCCCCGGAAGCCGCCGGTTTAAAGCCCCCGGCTTCAGCTGGAGCTCTCGCGCCCACGCGAGGCGAGGGGTGTGTGGTTCTCCTCGCGGAGGTGGAGAAGACGGCGTGAACCTGCCGGCACCCGTGCCCTCCGACAGCGTCGAGGCCGGCCTCGGCGTCAGCGAAGGGTTCGTGCTGATGGTCGGTCGCGTGACGCCTTCGAAGCGCCAGGCGGCCGTTATCGGGGCGATGGGCGGGCGTTTCCCGACCGTTGTCGCAGGTGATCTCGAGGATGAGAGCGCCCGCGAGGAGTGGGAAGCCCTCGTCGCCCGATCCAACGCCGTCTGGCTGGGCGCAGTCGACCGTGCGGAGCTCGCGTACCTCTACGAGAGTGCCCGCGTTCTCGTCCACCTCAGCACCGGTGAGGTGCAGAGCCTCGCCGTCCTGGAGGCGCTCAGCACGGCCACGCCAGTTATTGCGAGCGACATCCCGGCGCATCGCGAGCTCGCAGGCACGTTCGGCGAAGAGTGGGTCCGCATCGTCGAGCAGCCTGCGCAGGTCGCAGCGGAGATAGAGGCGGTCGACGCTGAGCCGCTGCCCGCACTCGAGCCCGTTGTGCCCACCGCACGCTCGGTCGCTGCCGAGCTCACCGCTCTCTACGAGAGCATCTCAGGCACACGTCGCGTGCCCACCCCGGCCCGCGCCGTGACGCGCTAGGCAGGCTCGTTGCTCGACGATCTGACCGTGGGCATGTCGACGTGCGATGACGATGTCGTCGTCCTCAGGCGCGCGCTCGAGCGCGTACTGGCCGAGCCGCTAGCGAGAGCGCCCGTCGTCGTCGACATGTCGCGGACCAGCGCCATCCGTGAGCTCGCGAGCTCGTTCGACGCCCGGCTCCGCGATGAGCACTACGAGAGCTCGACCGGACTCTCAGACTCGCGCAACCGGCTCGTCGAGCTGGCCGAGACGCGCTACCTGCTGATGCTCGACGCCGACGCGGTGCCCGAGGCGGGATGGGCGGTGTCCATGCGCGCGGCGTTCGATCGCCAGGCGGATGCCGCCGTCATCGGTGGTCGCTGCCTCCCGGAGTGGACGGACGGCCACCCGCGCCTGTTCACGACGGCTCCGGCTCTGGACTTCCTGGGTATGTTCGACCTCGGCGACGAGCCGGTCAGGGTGCCGCGCGCCATCGGCACGACGTTCACGATCGATCTCGAGCGGATCCCGGCCGACCCACCGTTCGCCACGGAGCTCGGTCGCCGCCCCGACAGCCTGCTCGGACACGAAGAGATCGCGTACTGCCTCGGCGTGCAGAGCAAGGGCTGGAGCGTCTGGTACGAACCGACTTCCGTTGTGCGCCACCACGTGCGGCCGGGTCGAGCCAGTTGGCCGTGGATGCAGCGGCGGGCGTTCGTGGCCGGCCAGGAGTCGTGCCTCTCTGCCACGCGCCTCGAGCCGCTCCCCCGGCGTATGACCCCGCGCGATCGCGTGTTCCTGGCGGCCATCGCGCCAATGTACCTGGCCGGACGGCTCCGGGGCCCGAAAACGGCAGCCGGTACGCAGGGAGGCGATCGGTAAGCTCCGTGCGATGAGCGGATCGGCGCGCCCATGACCCGCGTGATGGTGACAGGCGGCAGCGGGTTCCTTGGCTCGCACCTTGTCGAACGGCTCGAAGCGAACGGCGACGAGGTCTTCGTGCCCCGGCGCCGCGGCGACGACCTGACCGTTCCCGAGAACGTCGAGCAACTCTTCGCAGCCACGAAGCCCGAGCGGGTGTTCCATCTGGCGGCCGAGGTCGGCGGGATCGGCGCCAACCGGATGAACCCGGGCCGGTACTGGTACGCGAACCTCACGATGGGCGTGAACGTGCTCGAGCAGTGCCGGCTCCAGGGCGTCGAGAAGCTCATCATCGCCGGCACGATCTGCTCCTACCCGAAGTTCGCCACGGTGCCCTTCAGAGAGGAAGATCTCTGGAACGGCTATCCCGAGGAGACCAACGCCCCCTACGGCGTGGCGAAGAAGGCCCTGCTGGTCGGCGCCCAGGCCTATCGCGAGCAGTACGGCCTGAACTCGATCTACATGCTGCCCGTCAACCTCTACGGGCCCCGTGACAACTTCGACCTCGAGACCTCGCACGTGATACCGGCGCTGATGCGCAAGATGCTTGAGGCAAAGGAGAACGACCGTGACGAGGTCTGGCTCTGGGGCGACGGGTCGCCGACGCGCGAGTTCCTCTACGTCGAGGACTGCGCCGAGGGGCTCTTGCTGGCCGGAGAGCGCTACGACGACCCTGAGCCGGTCAACCTCGGCACAGGCGACGAGATCGCGATCCGCGACCTCGCGGCGCTGATCGCCGAGGTCACGGGCTACGAGGGCGAGATCGTCTGGGACGACACGAAACCGAACGGGCAGCCGCGACGCAAGCTCGACACGTCACGCGCACAGGAGCGATTCGGGTTCGCCGCGCAGACGCCGTTCCACGAGGGCCTCGAACGAACGCTGGCCTGGTACCAGCTGCGCGACCGCGTCGAAGCGGGCCGCTAGGGGCTCTCGGCCGAAAAACGGTCGGGAGCTTGGGAGTTCGCTTGCGCGAACTCCAGCGGCTTAGGAGCCTCGGTCCGCGGGCGCTTTCCCGGCCTGTCGGTCACCCGTTTGCGCACGCCTCAGTCGCTCTTCGAGCATGGCCAGACGCTGCGCGAGCGCAAGATTCTGATCGGCTAGCTTCGAGATCACGGTCGCGTAGTGCACCAGCAGGACAAGAACGAACAACGACCCGAGCGCGAACAGAACCCCGGGCGCGTAGCTGACGTTGGCGAAACCCGCGATCGTGTCGAGTCCGCCTCGCCACAGGGAGAGAACGAGCAGTACGACGCCTGTCACGAGCCAGAGGATCGCGTACTTCTCGCGCAGCCTCCGCCGGCGGATCAGCTCGAAGATGACCAGCAACAGCAGCGCCGACGCGATCGCGGCGACGACTGAGACACGAAGCGGGGTCATAGTCCCTCCGAGAGCACTCGCGGTTTCCTGAACAGGCCGATGAGCAGCGCCAGGGTGACTTTGACGACGTAGTAGATCGACTGAACGACTGTGATCGACGACGTCCCGCTCGCGCGCTCGCGCATCTCGACGGGGACCTCGGTCATGGTCAGGCCGTGGCGGCACAACAGGACGATGCTCTCGACCTCCGGGTAGTCGTTCGGGTAGTCAGAGGCAAACAGCTCGATTCCGCTGCGATTGACGGCCCGGAATCCCGAGGTCGTGTCGGTCACGCGATGGTCCACCATCAGTGACACGATCCGCGCGAACATGCGAATGCCGATCCGGCGCGCGATCGGCGACCTGTACGAGTGGTCGCCCCGAAATCTCGTGCCAACCGACATGTCCGCACCGTCAACGAGCAACGGCTCGATCAGCTTGGCGATCTCGGCAGGATCATGCTGGCCGTCGCCGTCGACCTGGATGGCGACGTCGTAGCCCTGCGCGAGCGCGTACTGATACCCCGTCTGCACGGCGCCGCCTATCCCGACGTTGAACGGCATTCGCAGGACGACGGCTCCCGCTCCATCCGCCAGCGATGACGCCGGCGATGGATCCGGCCTCGTTGTAGGCCGGCACGACCGCCAGGATGCGTGGCGAGGCCACGGGCGGGGCAGGTGATTCGACCGTCTCGTGGGTTTGTGTCGAAGCCAGCGTCGCAGCGGGTTGGTTCGGGGCGAGACTAGCCGACACGACTCACCGCAGACAGTCCGGCAAGCTCGAGCAGTCGACGTGCTCGGTGCTCATACGTGTGCTCGTCCAGGACGCGCTCGCGGGCGCGTGCTCCCATCTCGAGAGCCGCATGCGGATCGTCGAGAAGCTGGCGGTAGATCTCGACGGCTTCGTCGACCGAGCGCGCAACCAGGATCTCCTCGCCGGGCGTGAACCACTCCTCGATCCCGAGATGTGGGTTCGAGACGACAGCCGCACCGCTCGCCGCGAGCTCGAACGGTCGACACGTCGACGACGCATGGACCGACGCATGCGGGCGACGGGTGATGTTGAGGCTTATGCGCGAGGCCGAGATCGCCCGCGGAAAAACGTTGAACGGCACGTCACCGAGGAGCCTCGCCCGGCCCGTGTCTCCCTGATAATCGCCGCCGCCGAGGACGAAGTCGACGCCCTCGAGTCGGCGGCTTGGCTCGCCGACGAGGTCATGCATTGCGTCGCGCCTGAACTTGTCGCCGTAGCCGTAGAAGAAGACATCGTGCTCCTTCTCGACCTCGTGCGGCCTGAAGAGCTCCGGGTCGGCGGCCCAGAACACAGGCTCCACGCGGCGCGCCCCCAGCTCGAGTAGCCGCTCTGCTCCACCAGCCGAGTTCGAGACCACGAGACCGTACTCGGCGGGCTCGGCTCCGTGGTAGTAGTTGAAGCCGGTGTCCATTCCCCCGAACTCGGGCAGGCTCATCGGCACGTCGCCGTCGTAGAAGAGGAACGGCACGTCGAAACGCTCCGAGAGGGCTTCGGGAATCCCACGCAGGTGACTCATCGGCACGGTGAAGACGATCACCGCGTTGATGTCGCGCTCGCGTTCCAGGATGCGTGTGAGGTGCTTCTTCCAGCGGGGCGTGACCCAGCGCCAGATCGCCTCGCGCGTCGCGCGATCGGTCAGCGAGTCGTCGGGGCTCTGCTCGCGGCGGCGCAGGTGCGTGTCGCCGTTGAGGCGGGCCGCGAGCGAGCGCGCCTTCGCGAACGCCTCGCCCTCGCGGTAGCACGGGTTCTCGTAGACACGCCACCACGGCGACGAGATGGCCGTGCCACGGTACGGAGTGACGATCAGGTCGACGCCTGCGCGATGCAGCCCCTTCCATAGCTGCCACCATGCCGGGGTGCAGCTGTAGCGGAACGAGAGGTCGATCGACGACGCAACCGCGAGGATCTTGGGCGCTCGCACAGGCACTGTCGCCGCGCTCGGTTAGTACGCGCCGCGGCGCGCGAGAACAGCGGGGATCGTCTTCAAGAGCACCTGGACGTCGAGCCAGATCGACCAGTGATCGAGGTAGTAGAAATCGAGCCTGACGAGCTCGTCGAAGCCGAGGTCGGCGCGCCCCGAGATCTGCCAAAGCCCGGTCATTCCCGGCAGGACGAGGTAGCGCTTGCGGTGCCAGCCCTCGAGCAGTTCGTAGTCGCGCAGCGGAAGCGGGCGAGGCCCGACGAGGCTCATCTCGCCGCGTAGCACGTTGATGAGGTTGGGAATCTCGTCGAGCGAGTAACGACGCAGGAACTGACCGGCGGAGGTAACGCGCGGGTCATCGCGGATCTTGAACAGCGCCCCTTCGGCTTCGTTGACGTCCTCGAGCTCGGCCTGGAGCGCCGCCGCGTCACTCCGCATCGTCCGGAACTTGAACATGTCGAAGCCGCTCTCGCCCAGCCCGACGCGCCGGCTCCGGTAGATCGCTGGGCCCGATGAGTCGAGCTTGATCACGAGAGCGATCAGCAGCCAGATCGGCAGCCCGACCACGACCAGCAGCGCACCGACGACGATGTCGAACGTGCGCTTCAGTAACCAGTCGAAGCCCGCGAACACCGGCGGGCGCAGCTCGAAGAGCGGCACGGCCTGGCCGGGCAGGTACTGGGCGCGGCGCGAGAGCATCTCTGTCGTGGTCGGCGCCACGTTGACGCGGACGCCGCGACGGTTTGCGACGGCGACCACATCCAGCAGCTGACGCTCCGTCACGTCGGCGTCGCCGACGATCAGCTCGTCGACCTCGACGTCGGCGAGCACGCGATCGAGCTCGGTCGCGCTGCCGAGGTGACGCAGCGCGCCGTCCTCGTCGATCGACCCGGCTCCGACGTGTCCGAGGATCGCATACTCGATACCGCCCCGCTGGGTGTCGAGCACGGCACGCAGGCGCTCGACGTCCTTGGCTTCGCCCATCAGGATCGCGCGTCGCCTGAGTCCGATGCGACTCCAGATCGTGGCGGTGATCGCCTCGTAGCACGAGCGAAGAATCCCGATCGTGATCGTCGAGATGGCAACTGCGGTCGGGAAGAGCAGATAGGTCGAGAACCGGTGTCCCGTCCCGGCCGCGAAGGCGACGGTAAGCAGCGCAACGACCACGAGCGCCGGAGGAACCTTGCTGAAGCCGGCGCGCCGCTCACGCTGCGCATAGAGCCCCTGCTGCCAGAAGACCAGCACCGTCACCAGGACGATGAACGGGAAGACGTTGGCGAAGGCCTGCCAGATCGCGCCCCAGAGGACCGGCGTGTTCCCGACCCAGAGCTCGCGTGCAGCGAGCGAGAGGTAGACGCCGAGCGCGAGACCTGCACCGTCGAGCGCGAGCAACGAGATGGCGCTGAGCAGCCGCCTGAGAAAGCTCTTGACGGGTCGGCGGCCGAACGCGTGCGGCGTGCTGGCGCGGATGTCAGCGGCACCGTCCGAGCGCAACCCGCGGAACGGGCCGACACGTTGCGGGCGCGCGCGTACGCGGAACTCTTCGAGCGGCTCGAGATCCGGGCTCTGGGTCATCGAGGGCTACACGGTTGAGTCAGCATGGGACACGGTGCACCGTCTAGGGGTGCGGCAGCTTCCGGAATGTCTTGAACGACGCCTTCTTCTTCCCATCCGCGGTCATCAACCCTGACTGCCAGCCCGCGGCCAGCGTAGCGCCCGGGCGCTCCTCGTCACGGATCAGGAACCAGATCAGCATCTCGATCTTTGGATTCGCCACCGCAATACCATAGGCCTGCCGCAAGTACCGAGCTTGCTTCCTGCGCGAGACGCCGAGAATCGTGTCGGGCGGATCGGTCTGATAGGCGTACTCGGTGATCCAGACCGGCATCTCTTCGCCGTAGAGCCGCTCGAGCAAGCGAAGGAGCCGCCAGATCGAGCCGAGCGAGATCCTCGACTTGGCCTTTGGCCGGTCCACCGGCCTTTCATGCGGTGACTGCGGGTAGGGGTGGTGCGCATAGACGTCGAATTCGGCGCCGGCCGCCTTCATACCTTTGAGGAATGGCAGCGGCGAGACCGACGGCCGTCTGGCGTCGCCACGGTTTGTCCCCCCGGGCGCGGTCACGCCGCAGGCCACTTCGTTCTCGAACCCCGTCTCCGAAGCAGCCTGGTGCGCGCCGCGCACTATCGCGTTGCAGAGTCGCGCATAGATCGCGGGGCTACGTCGCTTGAAGACGGCCTTCTTGCCCTTCTTCTTGATGCGCTGGTACTGAGGGCGAAGGAACGTATGCAGATTCGGCTCGTTCCAGGCGATCCATTTGTCGACGCGCGGCAACACGGCGTATTCGGCCGTCTCGAACTCGCCCGAGTAACGGCGCTGCGCGGCCTTGGCGAAGGCCCTGAGGTGGTGAGTCTTCCGGGGTGCATACTTCGGACCCTTGGCGTTTGCCCATGCCGGCGTCCCCCAGATCGTGAAGGCGACCTCGATGTTGCGCGCCGCCGCCTCGACGACCGCCCGATCGTAGGACCCCCATGCGTAGGCGGGATCGGCAGGATCGCCAGCACGCTGCGGCCTGGTGTTTGCTACCTGGTCCCAGCGCATCGTCACGCGAATGACCTGAGCGCGTAGCTTCTCGAGGAGCGGGAACGCCTCGGCCGAGTTCCCGAGCACCTGCGCATCGTCATGTATGCCGACGAGCAACCCAGGAGCGGCGTCGGCGCGCGAGGGAGCCGTTGCGGCAGCGGCCAAGGCGAGAAGGATGGCCATCGCAACGATCGTGCGTCGGCGCGCGTGAATCCCGAGATGAGCGGCAGTCTTGACCAAGGCGAGCGTGGAACGCGGTCGTTTTGGCGTCGCCGATGTGGCGAGGAGCGCGGCCCCCGCTCGATGATAACGACGGATCTGGCCAGGTCCGGTCGGACTTACGAAAGCCTTACGGCGATTGCGGTACTAGAGGGCGCCAGCCGAGACCGGCATGCGACCCGTGGCGTCGAGCGTTCGCCGCAAGCCCTCTTCGAGCCCGACGAGAGGCTCCCACTCCAGGACTTCCCTGGCGCGTGCGATGTCGGGTTGGCGCACCTTCGGGTCATCTTCAGGGAGCGCCTCGAACACGATCTCGCTCGATGCCTCCGTGACCCGTAGAACCGCCTCGGCGAGCTCGAGCAGCGTCATCTCGTCGGGATTGCCGATGTTCACGGGCAGATGCTCGTCGCTCGTGGCGAGCAGGTAGAGGCCGCGAATCAGATCGTCGACGTAGCAGAAGCTCCGAGTCTGGGAGCCATCGCCGAAGACCGTGAGCGGCTTGCCCTCTTCCGCCTGTCGCAGGAAAGTCGGGATTGCCCGACCGTCGTTGGGCCGCATCCGCGCGCCGTAGGTGTTGAAGATCCGGACGATGCAGGTGTCGAGGCCCTGCTGGCGGTGGTAGGCCATCGTCAGTGCTTCGGCGTAGCGCTTGGCCTCGTCATAGACGCCGCGCGGCCCGATCGGGTTGACGTTTCCCCAGTAGGACTCTGGCTGGGGATGCTCGAGCGGGTCGCCGTAGACCTCGCTCGTCGAGGCCAGCAGGAAGCGTGCGCGCTTGAACTTGGCGAGACCCAGCGCATGATGCGTGCCGTAGCTCCCGACCTTGAGTGTGTGTAGCGGTAGGCGCAGGTAGTCGATCGGACTCGCCGGACTGGCCAGGTGGTAGACGTAGTCGACCGGCTCGGCGATCTCGATGTGCTCGGTCATGTCGTGGTTGATGAACTCGAAGTCTCCAGAGCGGATGTGCTGGATGTTCTGGAGATTGCCGGTATCGAGGTTGTCGACGCAGAGGACGCGGTAGCCCTCGGCGAGGAGGTAGTCGCAGAGGTGCGAGCCCAGGAAGCCGCAGCCACCCGTAACCAATGCTGTGTTCAAGCGACCGCCCCTCGCCTTCGATGGCCGTTACGCACGCGCGTTTCATGATAGCTCGCGCATCTTTCGCGCCCATTTCGAGCGACCGAGCGCGGGCGCCGCCCTTGTGTCAGCGCAGGTGCAAGCCCGCCAAAGGCCATCGCTAGGCTTCGTGCCATGGCCGACAGCCGTGACTGGATCGCCTGGGGTCGAACTGATCCGTACCTCGCCGTCATGGGCTACCTGCCCGACGGGCAGCCGTGGCGAGCCGACGATTTCTACGCTAGCGGCGCGCGTGAGTGGAGCTCGCTGCTAATGCGTTGGCAGTCGTTCGGCTTGGCCCGGGAGCGGCCCGTTCTCGATCTCGGATGCGGCGCCGGGAGGATCACGGCGCAGCTAGCGCAAGACTTTCCCGAGGTAGTCGGCGTCGATGTCTCGCCCGAGCAGATCGAGCTCGCGCGCGCCGCAGTATCCGACGCCCAGGCCCGGTCGAGCTTCTTCCTGACGGACGGGACGCACCTCCCTGTCGACGACGCCAGCATCGGAAGCGTGTTCAGCGCGAACGTCTTCCAGCACCTCGAGCAGTCAGTCGCCGACTCGCTGTTCGCCGAGGTCGAGCGCGTGCTCGAGCCCAGCGGGACCGCCCTGCTGCACGTGCCGGTGCCGGGAGCCAACCAGAGCACGACGGTCGGCCGCGTGGTCGCGACCAGAGCGATCGATCCGGTTCGCATCGCTGTCTACCGGCTTCGCGCGCGGCTCGGCGGATACCCGCCGATGAGGCGTCGCGTCTTCGACGCGGCCACGGTATTCAACCGTCTCGAGCAAGTCGGCCTCGTCGATCTCGAGATGTCGCTGTTTCGCACCATGCCCGAAGCGATGTGGACGTCCTACTTCTTCGCCCGCAAGCCCAGCTAGCTCGCAGGCGCCTCGAAACACGCCGCCCGTCGCAACTACTTCAGCTCCTTGTTCGTCTCCATGTCGAACCACATCGCGAATAACGTGAACTGCAACCCCGCGACGATCAGCAGCGCGATCAGCACGACGGTTCCCGCAGGCACCGCGTTGCCAAGGATCCGGAGCACCGTCACCGAGATCCCGAGCCCTACGCCCATCGCCAGCGAGATGAACCCGAGCGCGTAGAAGAGGACGAGTGGATGGAAGTCGCGGATGATGTACTTCTCGCGCAGCCGCCAGAGGAAGCCCTTGAAGAGCAGCCATGAGATCCTCGGGACGACTGCGCGGATCTTGATCCCGCTTCGCTCGCCGACGCCGTAGATCGGGCGCGACGGGAAGTCGCGTACCCGGCGGTTCCAGACGTTGAGGTGCACGAGCATGTCGTTCGGGAAGCCATAGCGTGGGTAGAGCCGATCGAGATCGAGCATCTTCAGCGTCTCGAGGTCGACGGCCGTGTAACCCGACTGCGAATCGGCGATGTGCCAGTAGCCCGACGCTATCTTGGTCAGGAACGAGAGCGCAGCGTTGCCGAGGTAGCGGTTGTGGGGAATCAGCTCCCAGGCCTGGCCCGTGACGAGCCGGTTTGCCTTGGCGTAGTCGACCTCGCCGAGCGCGACCGGCCGGACGAGCGTCTCGAGGTCCTCGGGCGCCATCTGGCCGTCGGCGGCCATCACACAGGTGACCTCGAGCTCGTGCTCGATCGCGTGCTTGTAGCCGGTCACGATCGCCGCGCCAACGCCGCGGTTCTCGTCGTGGCGGAGCACGCTGACGCGCGGGTCGCCGTCGGCGGCCCGGGCGGCGGTCTCGTCAGTTGATCCGTCGTCGACGAGGAGGATCTGATCGACGAAGGCGGGGATCGCGGCAACCGTCGGGCCGACAAGACGCTCCTCGTTGTATGCCGGTACGACAACCGCGACTGACTTGCCTTCGAGCACCCGCCATCACCCGGCCCGGCGCGCGATGCGCGTGAGCGCGAACGGTGCAAGCAGCGCCAGCGCGATCCCGACGATCAGACCGATGATCGCGCCGACGATCACCGAGCTGCGTCGGCTGCGCGCATCGACCTTGCGCGCAGACGCCTCGTTGACGACCCGACCGAGCTCGACTTCCTGCGCAACGGTGAGGTCGAGCTGGGTCTTCGCTCGATCGTTGACGAGGGCGCCGCGGCGCTGGTTGGCGCCCTGGCTCGCGGTCGCCGCAATGAGCCGCTCGACGGACGGCACAGACGTGTCGGCGAGCGCCTCACTGAAGACCGAGAGTTGCTGGTCGAGAACCGCCAGCTCGCGATTCTGCTCGACGAGCAACGCCTCGAGGTTCGCAATCTTGGCGAGCGCGTAGTTCGACGCCTCCGTGACCACGGCTTCTGCCAGGAGGTTGGCCGCCTGAGTGACGTTGTCGCGGTTGGTGCCGCGCACGAGTACCTCGACGAGCGGCGTCTGGCCGCTGCGCGTGATGAAGCCCGAGACGGTGCGCGTCGAGATGTTCCGCCGCAGCGCGCTCGGGCCGATCCCGGCCCGGTCGGCGACCGAGCGCACGAGCGCCTGGCCGCGGACGATCTGGCCGACACTCGAGGGGTTTGTCTGAAGGGTCTGGAGCTGGCTCGTGCCACTCGTCGAGAGCGGCTGGCCGAGGTAGATCGTCGAGCGCGCCTGGAAGAGCTCGCCGCCGCCCCGCGCGACGAGGAGTCCGACGATCGCGCCGATCACGATCGCAGCCACGACGAGCCACCAGCCGCGCAGCAGCGTGCGACCGAGACGGCCGAGGTCGATCTCGACTTCAGGCTCGAGCTCGGTCATGGCGTAGCGGCAGGCCGACGCATGGGCCGTGCGACGGAATCATCCTGCTGGGAACTCGCCCCCACAGCGGCCGACCTTATCGCGCTAGAACGCTGATCGACAAGAGCGCTCAGGCCCCCTCGCCGCCGCCCTCGCCCAGCGCGGGCTGCTCGTCGGGCGCCGGATCCGGAGCCGGCTGCTCCGCCGGAGGCGGGTCGGCGGCGGGTGGCGGGTCGCCCTCCGCTGGCTCGGGATCGGGCGCTGGCGCATCGGCGGGTGCCTCTTCGGCGGGCGGCTCCTCGGGTTCGGGCGGCACGGCCGGCTCGACGGGTGACGGCTCCGGTTCGAGCGACGCGTCGGGATCGGGCTCGAGTCCATAGACGATCCGATCGCCAGCGAGGTAGAGCCGGTCTCCGTCCGTGATCATCTGCGAGCGGCGACCGTCGGCGAACGTCCACAGCTCCCGACCGGTCTCACCGTCGAGCGCGACCGTCCGTCGATCGATGGTCGACACGTAGACAACTCCACCAATCACCGAGGCCGAGCCGGTGATCGACGCTCCCGCCGCGTAGCGCCAGCGGATGCTCCCGGTCTCGAGATCGACGGCGTAGATAGTGCCGTCGAATGACGTCGCGTAGGCCGTCTCTTGCCAGATCGCCGGGCTGCCGTAGACGACGCCCCCGGTATTGAGGACCCACCGCTGCGCGCCCGTCTCGGCGTCGAAGGAATAGAGGCTGTTATCGGTCGTGCCGGCAAGTACCTGCCCGCGCACGGCGACCGGCGTCGAGAAGAAGTCGCCCGTGGCGGGAGCGACCCAGAGCAGCTCGCCGTCGCGGGCCGAGTAGGCGTAGAGGCTCTCGTCGAACGAGCCGACGTAGACCGTCCCTTGACGCACCGCGACGCCGCCCCGGATGCGTTCCTCCGTGGTCTTCGACCAGATCTCCTGTCCCGTCCCGGCGTCGAGCGCGTAAACCGAGCCGTCCCAGCTACCGACGAAGACACGACCGCCGGCCACCAGCGGCGCCGACTCGACAAGACCGGCCTCGAAGCGCCAAAGCTCCTCGCCGCTCGTTGCATCGAGCGCGACGACGAACCCGGCCGCGCGCTGGGCGTGGCGGCGGCACGGCGCCGGGTCCATCAGCGAGACGTAGACGATCTGGTCGCTGACCGCAGGCGAGCCCTCGACGCAGCGCCCGAGGTCGTGCTCCCATTCAACAGTTCCGCTCTCGACGTCGAGCGCAAGCACGAGGCCGTGCTCCGAAACCGCATAGAGCCGCCCATAGGCCACGACGGGGGAGACGCGCAGGCGCTTGTCGCCCTCGAGCCGCCAGGCCTCACGGAGCGGAGGGCCGAGCGCGACGTCGGCGGCAAGGCTCGCGCGCGTCGCGGTGCGACCAAAGAGCGGCCATGGCTCATCCGTTCGGACCTCCTCGAGCGGCGTGGTCTCTTCGGGTACCTCCTCGACCACGACCGTCTCGCCGCCAGGGTCGGGCTCGGCCTGCACCGCGCCGTCGTCCACTGGCGTCGAGCGCTGATCCCACCCCCATAGAACGATGCCGATGGCGATGCCGGCGAGCGCGAGAAAGGCGACGGCGCCAACGACCAGGCGCAGGCCAGGAAGGCGACCTAGTTCGCGCATCCCGCGCAGCCTACGGGGTTGCCATGACCTCGCCGACGTGTGCGCGGCCTCACTGCTCGGCCTCGTTCCGCGGCTCCCTGGGCTCGAACGCGTACAGCCGCGCAAGCCCGACGATGTACGCCCTCTTTCCGTCTGTTACGAGCGGGGTGTACTCGCCATCGTTGAACGTCCACACCCGCTCGCCGCTCGCCGCGTCGACGGCATAGGTCTTGCCTTCGAGCGTCGAGAAGTACACGAGGCCGCCCATGACGGTGGGCGAGCCCGAGATCGAGCCGCCGGCCGGGAACGCCCAGCGCGTGTCGCCGGTGACGGCATCGAACGCATACAGATTCCCGTCGTAGGAGCCGACGTAGACGGTCTCGTCGAAGACGGCCGGCGAGGAGTAGACGAACCCGCCGGTCGTGCGCGACCAGATCACGTCGCCCGTGTCGGCGGCGAACGCGTAGACGCGACCATCGATGTTGCCAACGAACACCCGCCCATAGGCGAGCGCCGGCGTCGAGTAGAAACGTCCCGACCCGAAGAGGCCCGAGCGTCCGGACGTGGCCCATAGCTCCTCGCCGGTCTCGGCGTCGAGGGCGTACATGCGCCCGTCGTAGGAGCCCGAGTAGACGATGCCGTCGCGCAGCGCAACCGCGCTCTTGACCTGGTCACCGGTCGCGTACGACCACTTCTCGGCCCCGGTCGCCGCGTCGAGCGCGTAGATCTTCCTGTCCCAGGAGCCGAAGTAGAGCGTGCCTTCGACGACGAGCGGCGAAGTCTCGGTCACGCCGGCCTCGAAGCGCCACTGCTCGCTACCCGTCTCGGGGTCGAGCGCAACGATGTAGCCCGGTGCCGACTGGTCGTGGTTTCGGCACGGCCATGGGTCCATGAGCGCGACGAAGACCGAGTCCTCGTCGACGGCCGGCGACGCTGCGATGCAGAGGCCGAAGTCCGTCTCCCAGTTGATCTGGCCAGTCTCTGCCTCGATGGCCATGAAGCGGCCCTTGTTCGTGCCGACGAAGAGCTGCCCGGCAGCGATTGCGGGCGGGAACTCCATCAGGCTGCCGCCCCTGACCATCCACACCCGGCGGAACGGGGGGCGGATGCTGAACTCGTCCGGAACGACGCGCGTGCGTGCGGCGCCGAGACCCCAGGTGGGCCAGCGGAGCAGGGGCGGCTCGGGCTCGGGCAGGGTGATCGGGGGAAGAACGGCGGACGCGGCCTGCGATGGAGCCGGCTCGACCGGCGGCGGCTCGTCCGGCGGGCCCGCCGGCTCGGCAGCGGGCGCGGGCGGCGGCGCCGGGGAAGGCGGTTCGGGCCCCACCGGTTCCGCAGCCGGCGCCGCAGGAGCGGACTCGACCGGATCGACCGGCTCGACAACCACCTCTAGCTCGGGCTCCTGATCGGCTATGAAGCCCTCGGCCGAACCTCTGACGTCGCCTGTCCTGCTCTCGTTCCACCCCCACAGCGCGCCCGCGACGGCACCGAGAACGACGAGCACCACCCCCACGCAGAGCGTAATCCGACGCGACCGGCGTGCCGGAATCAATGATCGCAAGCTCGACACTGGGCAACCCAAGGCTAGCCCCCGAGCCCGCGCACCACATCGGTTCTAGTGCAGGGCTCGCCGAGCTTGGGCAGCTCCGATAGCGGCTCGCCTAGACGGTGGCGCGCCAGCCGCCGGTTGTGCCCTTGTAGGTGCCGCGGAAGAGCGCGAGCGGCGTCCGAGCGAGAATGCGCAGGTCGAGCGGTACCGACTGATGCTCGGCGTACCAGATGTCCAGCTCGATCCGCTCGTCCCAGGGAAGCGCGGCGCGGCCATGCACCTGCGCCCAGCCCGTGATGCCGGGCTTGACCTCGAGCCGCTTCATCTGGTGGGGCGTGTAGCGCTCCACCTGGTAGGCGAGGGTCGGTCGGGGGCCGACGAGGCTCATCTGACCGCGCAGGACGTTCCACACCTGCGGAAGCTCGTCGAGCGAGAGTCGCCTGAGCACGCGCCCGACCGCGGTGATTCGGGGGTCGCCGGCGTTCACGGCATAGCCGGCTCCGGTGTGCTCGGCGCCGACCACCATCGTCCGAAGCTTGATCAGCTCGAACTCGACGCCGCGATAGCCCACCCGCCGCTGCCGGTAGGTCGCCGGACCGCGGTCATCAAGCTTGATCGCCAGTGCAGCGAGCAACAGAACGGGTGCCGTCGCGGCAAGCAGCAGCGTGGCGCCGGCAAGATCGAGCGCGCGTTTTCCGACGCTCATCGGGTGCCCTCGGCCTTCTCCCAGACCGCGGGCACGCCCGCGCGTAGGTACCGGGCAAGGGCGACCACTGTCGCCCAGGTGATCAGGACGTAGTAGAGCGCGAGACCCGAGAGGGGCACCCGCAAGCCGAGTTTCGCGCCGAGTGCGAGCGAGAGCCACGCAGCTTGCAGCGCCAGCGCGACGGCGAAGACGACGCCGCGGCTCGCGAGCGCGATGCTCGTGGCCAGCAGCACCAGGTGCAGGATGCCGCTTGCGTAGCGCAGCAGGCGATGGGAGATGAGTTGGCCGATGAAGAGCGGGCCGCCGCCGCCGAACATGCCGCCGCGGAGCACCATCAGCCAGCAGTGCTCGAACATCCGCACCTTGCGCCGGAACTCGTCCTCAAGGTTGGGAGTCGGCTTCTCGAAGGCGAGCGCACGCGGCTCGTAGACGGCGCGTCGCTCGCGCTGTGCCATCAGATAGGGAAACGACAGGTCATGCCCGAAGCGGGTGTCGAGCTCTGCGTAGTCGCTGCGCCGCACCGCGTAGACCGACCCGTTGCCGCCGGTGATCGAGCCAATCGTCGACTCCTGCTCGCGCAACCAGAGCTCGTAGCGCCAGTAGGCACCTTCGCGATTGGAGCCGTCGGGGCGCTCGAGCCGCAGGCGCCCGCAGGCGTACCCGACCGCTGGATCGGCGAAGGGCCGAACGAGCCAGCGCAGCGTGTCGGGCGCCCAGGTCGCGTTGGCGTCGGAGAACGCGACCAGCTCACCGTCGGTCGCGCGCACGGCGCGATCCTGAGCCGCTACCTTCCCGCCGCGCTCGCAGACGATCAAGCGCACGCGATCGTGGTCGGACATGAGCCTGCGCACGATCGAGTCGGTCTCGTCCGTCGATGCGTCCGAGGTCACGACGACCTGGACGCGCTCGGGCGGATAGTCGAGCTCGAGCACGTTGAGGACGCGCCGCTCGATCACGTCCTCCTCGTTGTGCGCGGCGACGATCACGGTGACCGACGGAGTGATCGCGGACGCCGCAACCGGCTGTGGCCGCAGACGCGCGATCACCCACGCGAGCGCTGGGTAGCCGGCGTGCGTCCAGACGAGCAAGCCGAGGCTGAGCCAGAAGAGGACTTCCGCGACAACCACCGTCGCGAGTGTAATTCGCGCGCCAGGTCCCTCTTCCCGCGCCCCGGTGGCTAGATGGCCGCGCGGTAGACGTCCTGTAGCTCGCTGGTCACGCCATCCCAGTCGCAATAGCTGCGAACGTGTTCGCGCGCCGCCGCACCCAGACGGCGGCGCAGAGCCTCGTCGGTGAGTAACTCGTCGAGAGCACGCCGCAGCGCCGCAGGATCGCGCGGAGGCACGAGCAGGCCGGTCTCGCGATCGATTACGAGATCGACGAGCCCTCCGACGCGTGAGGCGACCACCGGGCGCCCGTGCGCCATCGCCTCGGCCGCCACGAGCCCGAAGCCCTCGCGGCGCGAGGGGCAGCAGACGACGGCCGCCTCCCTGTAGTGACGCGCAAGCGCGGCCGCCGAGACGAACCCTGTCGGCCCCGGGACGCGATCGCGAAGCGGGCCGTCGCCGACGATGCGCAGCTCGAGTCCCTCCCCCGCTTCGAGCAAGTCTTCGACGCCCTTCTCGCGCGAGAGCCGGCCCGCGTAGAGAACGTGCGGTGGGCTCGCCTCGTGGCCGACGTGCTCCGGAAGCTGGACGCCGTTCGGGATCACCCGCGGGTCGCTCGCTCCAAGCGCGCGCGCCGACTCTGCCAGGGCCTGTGAGACGCAGACAACGGCCCGCGCTCGTCGCAGTACGGCGCGCGCGAGCCACCGCGAGCGCTGGGCCAGCTCGACATCGGTGCCGTGCAAGGTCACCACGTAGGGCCGCCCGCTCGCCATCGCGGCGACACCGACCTGGAGCCAGTGGGCGTGCACGAGCTCTGCCCCTCGCGCCGCGCGCCGCGTTGCCGCGATCAGCGACCCCAGTAGCGCTGGTGCTAGCCACGGCCGGCGACGAACGCCCGCCGCGATTCCGCCGGAGGCGAGCCCGAAGTCGCGAAACGAGCCCGGGCCAACCACGTCGATCTCGACACCTCGGGCACGCATCCGCTCGACGCTGTCGGCGACGAACCGACCCGCGAAGTCCTCGGGCGTCCGCGGGTAGCTCGTCGTGACGACGACGACGCGCACGTTCCTATGGCGTACGCGCCGGGCGGCGCGAGAAGACGACAGGCGCTGCGACGATGAACAACGCAAGGACGAAGAAGTAGTAGAACTGGATCGTCAGGTAGAAAACGTTTGCGACGAGCGTGCCGACTAGGGCGGCCGTCAGCCCGAACGCGAGCGGCCGCACGAGCGCGCCCGTCCCTTCACCGGCGGCGAGCAGCCGGCGGCCCACCCGGTGCAACACGCCAAGCCGCACCAGCAAGTAGCCGATCCAGGCGATGAAGACGAGGCCGCCGATCAGACCGGTTTCCGTCAGGACGGCGACGTAGTAGGAGTGCGGCCCGAAGTTGCTGCGACCGGTGATGAACTCGAAGTACGTCGAGAACGTGTTCAGGCCGAGACCGAAGAGCGGGTTGTCACGGATCACCGGGCCGAGCAGGTCGTAGATCTCGAGGTGGATGCGCGTCGAGTTGCCGCTCAGCGACGTGCGCGCGCGAAAGACCTCTGAGAAGAAGTCGGCGCGCTGAGCGACGATGATCGCGACCACGGCCGCGAGCCCGGCGATCGGTGCGAGCAAGCGCAACGAGATGAGACGACGCAGGTACGGGATCGCGAGGATCGCGAGGCCGACGACGATGCCGAGGATGCCGCTGCGCGACAGGGTCGCCAGCTCGACGAGCGCGAGGAAGCCGAGCACGAGCGCGAGCGGCGCTCGCAGGCGGTGTCCCTTCCCCAGCCGCAGGTAGATCGGAAGCAGAATCAGGATCGGAACCATCAGCATGATCCCGAGGTGGTTCGGGTCGAGCGTGAGCGCGTTCGGGCGGAAGACGTTGGCTCCGTCGACTGCGCCGAACACGTTGATCCCGCCGCGCTGAAAGCTGCCGATCGGCGTGAGGACGAGCTTGTCGAGGTTGCCGCCCGCGGTCTCTGCGTAGCCGAGCTCGACGAGGCCGTAGATGCCGTTGGCGACGAGGCCGGCCGTGAACCAGCCAAGCGCCCGCCAGTAGAAGCGCTCCGAGCGCCGGGCCATGTGGACGACGGCGGCGATCAGGAAGACGAAGTGGATGACGAACTTCACCATCCCGCGTGACCACTGGTCGCGGTCGCCGAGGGTCTCGAGGTTGAAGTAGCCCGCCAGGTAGACGACGGCAAACAGCAGGAAGAACGCGGTCACGACCAGCGCCGCGCGGGGCCAGGTGCGATCGGCGCCAGCAACCCGCGGTCGCGCGTACGCGACCTGCGGTTGCGCGTACGCGTCCTGCGGGCGCGCGCCCACCCGCGAGACGATGAACACGATGATGAAGACGCTCGCGAGGATGTCCGAGAGGTTGACGTCGGCCGTTCCGATCGACCAGCGCACGTTCGAGAGGGTGATTGTGAAGACGGTGGTGAGCAGCAGGAAGTCGGCAACAACGGTCGCGCTCAGCGCGCGCGCGGCCGGCGCTGCCGGGACCGGTGCGCTGGCCACGCTCATGGCGTCGCCTCGACGCTCACGCCTCGACCTGCGCGTCGCTGCGCGACTGCCGATCACGCGCGACCTTCTCGAACAGCTCGAGAAACTCGAGCGCACGCGTGCGGCGTGCTAGCGATGTCCGGAAATCCCTCGGAAGCGAGGTCGTGAGCGGCCCTTCCTTGTGGCGATCGACGAGCTCCTGTAGCGCGGCCATCGCGCCGTCGGTGTCGTCCGGGTCGACGACCGGGCCTGCGCCGCTCGCCTCGATCAGGCGCGCGGCCTCTCCCGCCGGCGGGACGAGCGCGAGGATCGGGCGCTCGGCGGCCAGGTACTCGAAGACCTTGCCCGAGAGGACGCCGCGTCCGCGTCCGCCCGCGTGGGGAATCAACAGGAGCAATACCTCGGAGTCGCGCTGCAGCTCGAGCGCGGCGTGTCGGGGCAGGTAAGGCAGCAACTCGAGCCGACCACCCAGCCGAAGTTGCTCGGCGTACTCCCGGTCGCGGCGGCGAAAGTCACCGACGAAGCGGGCAACGACGTCGCCCTCGACACGCGAGAGCGCGTCGAGAAACGGCCGTGGGTCGCGCGCGCCGAAGAAGCTGCCCGTGTGCGTGATCCGGAACTGCGGCGTCGGCGTGTAGGTGAGTCCGTCGAACTCCTCGAAGTCGGCGCCGTTGCCGATCACGCTGACGCGCTCGCCAGCTCCGGCCGCGTGCATCTCCTCGGCGATCGCCTCCGAGGCGCACACGACGGCGTGCGCGCGCCTGGCCACCGCTCGGGCGAGCCGCTTCTCGCCACGGACGTCGCGTCGCCGCTGCGCATGGTGCGCGACCGAATCCCGCAGGTCGGCGACCCAGTTGGCGCGTCCGCGACGCGCGACATTGACGCCGACCAGGTGCACCGAGCCGGGCGGTGAGGTGGTGAGCACCACGTCGATCTTCTTGTCTTGCACGATCCGGTGTGCCGCCGGTATCGCGGTGAGGTTCCACATCACGGCGGCGTCGGGCACGAGAACGCGCCGGAAGGCCAGGCTCGCATGGGCGCGCCCGCGTGCGAACCCGCTCAGACCGTGCAGCTCCTCGCCGGGTCGGCGCGAGCGAGGCCCGAGGTTTCGAGCGCGGTGCACGGTCACGCCGGCCGGCTCGACCAGTGACTCGTCGCGATGCAGCCACTTGGGGTCGTCCGGCGCAAGGACGTGGACGTCGACGCCGAGCTCGCTCAGGTGACCCGCGAGCTTGAGCGGACGCTGGACGCCCGGACCTCCGGCCGGCGGCCAGTAGAGGCTGACGATCAGGACCTTCACGCTAGACGGTTCCCGCCACGATGACGCACGCCGGCATTGTCGCCGCCGTCTCCGCCTGCATGTGCGGGTACGACCTGGCCAGCGCTCGCGTAGCCGTCAGCGAGGAAGCCGGATGAGCACGTACTGCCCGTTGTCGAAGACGCCCGGCTCAAGCGACTCGACGAGCTCTTCGGGGAAGTCGCGGTGGCGGTCGACGACGAGCCAGCTCGCGCTGTAGCGCTCGAGAACAGCCAGCCGCTGAGCGTCCTCGACGCCTGGCCGGTAATAGAAACGACTCACGGCCCGCCGCCGCTCGAACGGCCGGTTCGACGTCGTCTGAGCGACGTGTGCGGGCGGGCCGGCGGCGACGCGCACCGGCGCGGCGGCAACGAGGCGATACGACGTCTCGAGATCGGCGAACACGACCTCGTCACTTCCGACCTGCGTGCGGACCTCCGCGATCAGGCGCGGAGGTAGCGTCCGCGGGTCCCTCTCCTCTTTCTCGAGCTTACGCAGCCCGTCGAATGCCACGGGCAGGAGGAGAGCTCCGGCGATCACGACCGCCCAGGGCTCGATGCCGCTCAGCCAGTCGGGCCACTCCCAATCCTGGCCTGGTTCGCTCTCGTCGGGGTGCGGCCCGTCCCCGTCCGGGTCTGTGCCGGTTTCGTCCCGGTCTGTCCCGGTTCCGTCCGGGCCTCGCTCGTTCTCGCCGATACCGGTTTCGGGCGCCTCGCGGGGCCGCAGAACGCTCTGCGCCAGCTCGCTCGAGGCCGCCCAGCGGCCAGCGGCGAGCGCGATCAGCCCGCCGGCGATCGCGAGCCAGACAACCCAGCCAGCGCCCCAGGAGGTCTCGCCCGACGGATAGAAGAAGAGGAGCAGCCCGCCCAGGATCAGCGCGCCGAGCGCGGCCTGCTCGCGCAGGCGTGCAACGATCAGGGCGGCGCCTCCGATTGCGAAGGAGAGCGGGAGGAAGCTCGGCAGCCGCCGCGCCTGCGACAGCGAGATGAGGTCGCTGAGCTCAGCGAAGATCCGCGGGACGAGAGCAACCAGAAGCACCACGAGCATGCCGCCGACGACGAGTGCCGCGTAGCGGCGTCGCATCACGAACACGAACAGCGGCACCGTGAGGAGCGCTGCGATCGCGATCACGCCGCCGCGCACGTTGGCGTCGGCACTGAGGCGGAACGTTTCCTCGTAGATGACCAAAAGCGGTTCGTATCTCTCGATTGCCCGCGCCATCTCGGCGGCATCGGGCTGCACCGCGGCCGCCTCGCGCAGCACTGGCCAGAGCCAGCCGAGAAACGCAGCGAACGGAATGAGCAGGGCAGCGAAGACCGCTATGACACGCTGCAGATCGGGCAGCGAGCCGCGCTGCTCGGTGATCAAGCGCGCCACGGCGTATCCGCCGACGAGCAGACAGGCGAAGACCAGGTAGGAGCCGTGCACGATCGTCAGGGCAAGTGCCCCTAGCGCGAGCGAGGGAAGGAGGGCGCGCCGTGGTTCGCGCAGGTATGCGAAGACCAGCGCGAGCAGCGCCGGGAAGAGCAGAAGCCGCGCAGCGGCCGGCGGCAGCGTCAGCAGCTCGAGCGAGCCCACCCCGCCACGCGACAGCGCGACGAGCCCGAGCTGCGCCGCCATTGTCGCCACCCCGCCGGCCCAGGAGCCGAATAGCGCAACCCCGGCCGCATACGTGACGACGAGCGCCAGCGGGACGAGCAGAGCTGGCCCGTACTGCACCACGAGCGCAGCGTCGACGTCAGCCAGGCGCGCGACCGCCGCGAGCGCCGCGTGCCACAGGGGGAACGCGTAGCCCGGGTGGAGCCCACCGTCGGCGAACTCGTTCAGCGACCCGAGTGACTCGAGCGCCGGCAGCTCATCGAGCTTGCGGACGCGGCCGAGGTGGAAGAGGCCATCGCCCTGGATCGTCTCCGAAACCCACCACACCGCCACGCCGAAGAGCAGCCCGACGAGGGTGACGAACGCGACCGACCCGGCGTCGGCTTGCCAGCTGGCGGGCCTGGGCACGCCCAGACTGGCCCCGAGCGACAGGGCCGAGGCGACGGCGATCACGACCAGCGTGAGCGTCAGCGAGCGACCCGCGGCGACGGTGATGGCCAACCCGAGCGCGACGATGCCGAGACTCCAGACGAGCGCGCCCGCGAGCGCGACGCTCAGCTGCCGCGGCTGACCGACCGCTCGCTGCGCAAGCGCCCCGGGAATGACCAGCACCCACAGCATCGCAATGCCGAGCTTGAGGGCCAGCCCGAGCCCGCTGCTGGGCAGCAGCTGCGCGATCCCGAGCGCCGCGAGTGCCGCGAGGACGAGCCCGACCGCCCCGCCCCACGATCCTCGCCACGAGGGCAGCGCAGCGCGGGCGCTCAGCGCTGCCACGCGGATGCCTCCGCCGCGAGCTCGCCCGCGCTGAGGCACACGCCGCCGCGCTCGCGTACGCGCGCGACGAGATTGAAGTAGAGGCGATCCCAGCCGCGGGCCAACACCGGGTCGAACCGGTCCGTGTGCCACAGCACCGCGAACCCACCGCCGACCTGGGCGGCGCGATCGACGATCCGGTCGATCAGCTTCTCCGCTCCCGCT
Organism: Gaiellaceae bacterium; assembly: GCA_965223695.1. Taxonomy (GTDB): domain Bacteria; phylum Actinomycetota; class Thermoleophilia; order Gaiellales; family Gaiellaceae; genus JAUVPB01. Next base: position 356,230 of record CBDCXJ010000051.1, read on the forward strand.
GTCGAGAGCCCGAGGTAGCGCTCGGCCGAGAGCGTGACGTCCATCAGCGCGAGCGGGATCTCGACGAAGTCGAATGGGCGCTCCTCGGCCCAGTTCCACGGGCGGAACGGGTGCGCGATGCCCGCGCGAAACCCGGGAGTGTCCGCAAAGCCGAGGCTGCTGTCGTAGGCAAAGCCCAGCTCGGCGAGATCACCGAAGTTGCCGACGGGATCGCCGCGCAGATAGTGGTAGCGCTGCCCGCGAACGGGACCAGCAACCTCCTCGAGACGCGCGCGCTCGAGCTCGAGCCGTGACGCGTCTTCGGCCGCCAGGTAGCTGCCGTGCAGGCCGATCTCGGCTTCCCCAGCCTGCAGGGTCTCGACGAGCTTCGGTCGCAGGCGCTCGTAGGCGGCGGGCGTCGCGCCGTCAGCCGGGTGAGCGTGGCCCGCCATGAGAAAGAACGTCGAGCGCAGGCCGCCTGCGCGCTCGACCCGCAGGATCCGCTCGAAGCGCCAGTTGGGGTCGGTGCCCCGGATCTTGTGCATCGGCACCGAAGCCAGCGACCGAGCGGTTCTCCACGCCTCGCGTCCGTCAGCGCGCCGAACGTGGCGCTTCAACCGCGCCGCCGTGCCCAGCACGCCGAGGCGCGTGAAACGCCAGGGCACGTCCACGTCGTGCGTGAGCGCGATCGCAAACCGCGCGCCTTGCCAGCGCGGCGGCTCCACACCAAGGCTCTCCCGCAGGCGCTCGAGCGGCGGATCGAGCGGGTCGAGACACGACTCGGTCGAGGGGAAGCGTCCGTGGCGATCGCGCCGCCCGTTGCGCTCCTCGGCTCGCGAGAGATGGTAGAAGCCGGCTGCGATCGGGTCACGCGGCCGCTTGCCGCTCTCGAGCTGCTCCCAGGCCTCCTCGACGTAGGGAACGTCGTCTCCGAATCCGACATCGAATGCGCCGACCGCGTCGAGCACCCAGCGGGCTCGTCGCTCGACCGAGGCCGGGATCACCGACACAGCGCCACGGCAAGGATCACATCGCTGATTGTAGGAGCGCGCTCACACTCCTCGACCCAAGCCACCGAGCGGCTTCGGCATAGGTCCGGCCGCGTTCACCAGGAAACAGACGAGCGCGCATGCGCAACGCGCGCACGAGCCAGCGACGCGCCTTCTCTGCGGACTCGACACCGTGGTGCTTCTCGAGAAAGAGGACATGGCCGCGAAGCTGCTCGCGGTACATGCGCGACCAGCGCGGTCGCGTCGATGCGCCCCCAACATGGACGAATGTTGCCTCTGGTGTATACAATGTCCGCCAGCCGGCTACCCGCGCCCGGTAGCAGAGGTCGACCTCTTCGCTGAAGAGGAAGAAGCGCTCGTCGAAGCCGCCGATCTGCTCGATCAGCTCGCCGTTGACGACGAGCGCGGCGCCCATGAGCCAGTCGGCTTCACGCACCGACGCGTAGTCGAAGCCGGCGCCGTAGAAGGCGTTCAGGGCACGGGTGCGAGGCCCGAGCTTGCGTAGGAAGAAGTACTCGGTGCAGAGGCGCCACACGCTGGGGAAGCCCCGGACCGATTTCTGCAGGCGTCCGTCTTCGCCGACGACGCGTGGGCCCACGATCCCGGCCTCTGGCTCGCTCGCGGCGAAGGCGACAAGAGCCTCGAGGCCGCCGTCGATCGCCCACGCATCGGAGTTGATCAGTGCGTAGTAGCCGCCGTGAGCGTGCTGCATCGCGAGGTTGTTCGCGGCGCCGAACCCGAGGTTCGTGCCCGGCTCGAGCAGCGTCGCGTCCGGGAAGCGCTCTCGCACGAGATCTGGGCTGCCGTCCTCGGAGGCGTTGTCCACGACGATCACCTGGTGGCGCTCGTGGTCAAGAGCAGAAAGGCAGCGCTCGAGCACGCTCCTTCCGTTGTAGGAAACGACGATCGCCGTGACGTCGGGTGCGCTCACCGCCACTCAGCCAGACGGTTCTACGAAAAGGAGGCCCGCTGGGGCCCGTGGTGGGGCGAATCGGTCTCGTGACCGTTGGCCTCGAGATCCTCTTCGCCGCTGCGGCTCTCCCCCCAAATGACCATCACCTGGGCCCCAACGAGGTGACTTCATCGTGACCCATTCAGAGCATATTGGCCACCCCTCGATCGGGTGATTCGCTGAGCGCCCTCTGATCACGAGGACGCGCTCGAGGTACGAGCGAACAGCGGGCGTGCGCTCCGCCACAGCAGGATGATCGCACCGGGGAAAGCGGTTGCCACGATCACGGCATAGAAGAGAAGCCCTGTCGCGAACGCCGGATCGGCGTCGACCCCGAATCGACCCATGAACGCGATGAAGAACGCCTCCCGCACGCCGACGGCGTTCGGCGTGAACGGCACGAGCATGACCAGGAAGAGGAGCGGGCCGAACACGAAGTACGCGAGCGGTGAGAGCTCGACGCCGACGGCCTTCCCGCACAGCCAGATCGCGAACAGGCGGGTGGTCTGGACTGCAAGCGTGAGTCCGACGACGGCCAGCAGCGCCTGCACATGGTTGCGATAGCCGTGAAGCGCCGCGTACAGACTGCTGACGTGTCGCTCGATCCGGAGGACCCGGCCGAGCGGTCCGAGTCGCGCGAGCAGACGGCCCGCGCGCCGAGAGAAGAGGAGCACGCTGGCCAGAACGGCACCCACGAGAAGACCGCCCTCGAGCCAGTAGAAGAGCGGGATGTCGCTGTAACGGCCCGTCGCCAGGCCAAGACCGACGGCAACGAGCACGACCGTGGCCACTGCGCCGAGGGCGCGCTCGAGGAGCACCGCAGCCGCGGCCTCCGCCTTCGCGTCCGGGCGGCGCCGTGCGTGCTCGACGATGCGGACCGCGTCGCCGCCGAACGACGTCGGGAGCACCTGTCCGGCCGCGTACCCGACGAAGTAGAGCTTCGCCAGCCACGGCAGCGGCTCCGCCAGACCCTTGGCATCGAGAAGCATGCGCCACCGCCACGCCAGGAGCAGGGTGGTTCCGAGAAAGATCGCGAGCGCGCCGAGGAGCGGCCAGATGGCCGTGTCGCCGAGCAACGACACCGTGCGCGAGACGTCGATCTGCCAGAGCAGAAAGGCCAGGACCCCACCGGCCACCGCGAGGTTGAGTGCCACGCGCAGAGCCCGCCGCGATCGCCACGGTGGAGTCGGCTGGCTCGTAGCTTCGGGTTCCCGCATGGCCATTGGCTCGCGAGGCCAAGCCTACGCCGCTCGTCAGCGTACAGAACCCGTGGTCGTCGGAGGGCGCGGAGGCGAACCGAGCTGGCTTTCGAGAGCGGCAGCTACTCTTGATGCTGCGCCAGCCCAGCACCCGGCGCCTAGAAGACCGTGCATCGATCGGTCTCACCAGCGCATCTACCTGCACGATGAAGCGCCTCGCGCTCCTAGTGTTGCTCGTCCCGGTTCTGGTCGCCGCCTGCGGCGGTTCGAGCGGCGACTCCGGTCTGGCACCGGCGCCGACCCCGCCCGCCAGCGAGCCACCGGCCGACGCGGCGCCCGCGCCTACCCCGGCCGAGCCAGCTCCCGGCGAGCCCGCGGCCCCCGCCGCCGAGGGCGAGGAGATCGGCGAGCAACGTGGGCTCGGCGACGTGGGCGGCGAGGAGATGCCGGCCGATCAGCCGGCCGAGCCGCCTGCAGAGGCCGCACCGGCAGAGGCGCCGGCCGAGGCCCCGGCGCGCGAAGAAGACACATCCCGCCCGCTGGCGCCCGTCATCACGGGCACAGACCTCGACGGCGAGCCGCTCTCGATCGAGGATTTCAAAGGCACGCCCGTCGTCGTCAAGGTCTACGCCGAGCACTGACCGTTTTGCAATGACGAGGGCGGTGCCTTCGGCGAGTACTCGAAATCACGGGACGATGTCGCCTTCCTCGGCGTGCACGTCACCGACGGCGACGACCGCGGCCGCGACTTTGCCGACAGGTACGGCTGGGAGTTCCCGATCCTCTCCGACAACGACTGGGGACACATCTCCCAGTGGGGCATCGCGGGGCATCCCGCGACCATCCTGATCGACGAGTTCGGCCGCGTTGCGGGCGGCTTCTACGGGCCTGGCGACCCGGGTAGCTGGGACGAGCTCACCGCCGCCCTCGGCTAGCCGGGGCGCGCCTCGAGCGCTAGTCAGCGATCAGGCTGCGACCTTCCATCTCGACCGGGACGGCCTCGTCGAGGAGCTCGAGGATAGTTGGCGCGATGTCCCTGATGTCGCGCTCCGGCCCGCGCCCGAGCGCCGGGCCTCCGTCGTCGCCGTCAGGCATCGCGAGCAGGTACATCCCCTCGGGCGCATGGTTCGCGTCGTCGGGCCCGGTGTCGTTCTCGAACACGTGGATCGTGCCGGTGCCAACCTGCCCAACGCTGCGCCAGCTGAGGTTGCCGAAGTAGACGAGCAGGTCGGGAGCGATGCCCCGGCGCTCGGGATAGAGCTCTTCAGGGCGATGCGCGACCGTGCCGATCGGCGCCCCGTTCTCGTCACCAAGCGACTCGAGCTTGGCCCGTAGCTCGGCTCGCACCTCTTCGTAGTCGCCGGGCGCCACGACTCCCTCGGGCTCGCGTCCCTCAACATTCAGGAAGACACGCGAGTAGTAGCCCCCCTCACCCCACGCCTTCGTCCGCGACCAGTCGATCAGCTCCAGTGTCAGCTGAGTCGGCTCGGACGGCTCCGCGTTGAGGGTGAGGAAGCCCTCCTTGCGCAGCCACTCGTTCACGCAGATGCCGCCGTCCATCCGCTTGACGCCGTGGTCGGAGACCACCAGAACGGCCGTGTCATCGTCGGCGTGTCGCAGCAGCGACGCGATCTTGGCGTCGAGCGCCCGATAGTAGTCGAGCATCGCGTCCTCGTAGGGGTTGCCAGGCTCGAAGAGTCGATGCTCGGTGTCGAAGTAGCGCCAGAACCCGTGGTGGATGCGGTCGGTTCCCATCTCGACCATGAAGAACATGTCCCAGGGTCGCGTGTCGAGGAGGTGCTCCGCCACCTTGAAACGGCGCGCGGTCATCTCCTCGAGATCAGCGAGCAACCGCTGCTTGTCGTCGGTGCGGAAGTTCGGCACGTCGACCATGTACGTCCCGACGAGCGCCTCGATCTCCTCGCGAAGCTCCGACGGGTACGTGTACTCGTTGCTGGTGACGTCTGGGGTCAGGAAGCACGAGACCATCGCCCCGTTGACACGGCTGACCGGGTAGGTCTGGGGAACGCCGAGGACGATCACGGGCCGGTCGCGAAGCGAAAGCAGATCCCACACGCGGGGCAGCCGCACGGCCCGCGAGTCGGCCAGGGCGAGGCGATCGTACGAGCGGTCCTTGCGGTTGCGGAACCCGTAGAAGCCAAGCGTGCCCGGGTTGCGCGACGACGTCATCACCGACCAGGCAGGAACCGTGATCGGCGGGTCGCAGCTGCGCAGCACGCCGTACGTGCCCCGGTCGGCCAGGCTCTTGATGGCGGGAAGCTCGTCGAGCCAGGTGTCGAGAACGAGCTCGGGCGCGGCGCAGTCGAGCCCGATGACCATGACGCGCTTGGCCACCTAGCGCGCGACCTCCCAGGCGAGGTGCCCGAGCTCGGGCGCAATCAGCTTCTCCCAGGCGAGCTGGACGGCCGCCGGCGAGCCCGGCGTCGAGATGACGACGGTGCCCTTCAGAACTCCCGCGGTGGCCCGAGAGAACATCGCGGCCGCACCGACCTGGTCGTAGCTCAGCATGCGGAAGAGCTCACCGAACCCGGTCAGGGTCTTCTCGAGCCGACCGGAGATCGCGTCGAAGGTCGAGTCGCGCTTCGAGATGCCCGTGCCGCCATTGAAGATGACGATCTGCGCCTCTCCGGCGACGCACTCCTCGAGCGCGCCGACGATCAGCTCGGGCTCGTCGGGCAGCACGCGGTAGTCACAGACACGATGGCCCGCGGCCTCGATCTGCTCGCGCAGCCAGGCGCCGTTGTCGTCGTCGGCCTCGGTGCGCGAGTCGCTGACCGTCACGATCGCCAGCGCGACCGAGCCCAGATCGCGCGCGTGCGCCCGGTGCGACGTGCTGCCCGACCGTCGCTCGCTCATGCGACGACGCGGTAGACCTCGAAGACCTCCGCGAGCTCGGTGCCGATGTTCATTCCGCGCGTGCGCGCGAGGTTCCAGATGTAGTCGGCGTTCGCGTAGTTGCGGTGCTGCTGCGACGCGTAGCAGCCAAGCGCAGCGACCTTCCGCTCGACATGCTCCATCTCGAGGCGTGCGTAGAGCTGGTAGTCGAACTGCAGGTTGTTCCAGGGGATCTCGTAGCCGAGGACCGTGGTTCGCTTGAACGCGCGCAGACCCTCGGCGGCGACGACGCCGTGGTCCTGGTGGATGTCGCGCAGGCCGGGCATCAGGACGGCGTCGGGCGGCCACTCGTCACGCAGCTCGATCAGGAGCTCGAGGATATCCTGGCGCCGCTCGGGGAACGTCCGCACCTCGAAGTCGTAGACGGTGAGCTGCTCGTTGGGAATGCCGAGCTTGGCGGTGGCCTCGCGGACCTCGCTCGCGAGCGTGTCGGGAGCGAACCCCTCTGGCAGGGACTTCGTCGCAATCGAGAAGGCAACGTAACGCACCTCCGTACCACCCTCGACGAGTCGAGCCATCGTGCCACCCGCTCCGAACTCACCGTCGTCGGTGTGGGGAGCGAGCACGAGCACGCGCTTCCAGCTGGCGATCATTGCGTGGACTCCGGCTCGTTGGCTCGCCGCGCGAGCGCAATCAGCCCGATCGCTCCCCAGATCAGCGGGTCCTCGAAGAACGCGTTGTAGAAGAAGCTGTGCACGATGATCGCTCCAAGGGTGACGCCACCGATGCCGGCCGTGGTTCGCGCGAGCGTCCAGGCCGATCCAGGCGGAGCCGAAGCGATTCTAGATGGTCGATCAACGGCCCCGGCCCATCTGGTGGCGGCAACCAGTCCCGCGGCGATCAGCCAGAGGTAGAGCACAAGCCCGACGAAGCCGTTCTCCGCGGCCACGGTCACTGGCGTGGCGTGGAGTGCCGCTCGCGCCGGCGCGCGCCGCAAGCCTTCCTCGTCGGCGAACGCATCGAGGTAGCCGCCGAGCCCGACGCCGAGCACCGGGTTGTCCCGGGCCACCCGGGCGCCGCTCTTCATCTGGTCGAAGCGACCGCCCGTCGCCCGGTCAGGGTTGTCGACGAGAGCTGTGCGCGTGCGCTCGAATGGGGGCGCGAACGCGACCACCGGCACGAGCACCGCGGCGATCAGGGCGAGCGCGGCCAGTGCCCGCCAGCGCCACGCCGCGAGCGCGAGCACTGCTGCCAGTGCTGTCAGCGCCGCGAAGCTCGACTGCGAGAACGAGAAGAGCAGTCCGACCCAGGCAGCGGCGATCGCGACCATCAGCCAGGCCGCCGCACGACCCGCGACGCCGCGAGCGAGAAGGAAAACGAGCGCAGCCAGGATCGCGATCACAAGGAAGCGGCCGTAGATCGATGGGTCCCAGAACAGCGAGTTGACCCGGAAGAAGCTCTGGAACACGTTGCCGACCTCGACCTTCGGGTTCCAGAAGATGTCCCGCGCGAGCCACTGGTAGATCCCGACAGCGGCAAACAGCGCCGCCATCGCCACGAGCTGGACGAGCAGCCAGCGAAGCGGCGCTCGCCGCCAGGGCAGGCGTGCAACAAGCAGGGCAAGCAGCACGAAGGGAACGAGGAAGAAGAGGACGTCGATCGCCGCCTCCCGTGCGTCGTCGGCCCAGGCCGCGGAAACACTCAACCAGGCCACGGTGATCCCGATCGGCCAGCGCAACGGGCCGAGCTCAGCCGCTCGCTCCTCGCCGCGCACGAGCGACCAGGCGAGCGCGACTACACCCGAGCCAACGATGACGTAGAGCGGCACGAGCAGGTTGGCCTCGGTATCGCCGACCGATACCGGGATCCGCGTGGGCGCCGCGGCCAGTGCGAGGAACGCGAGCGCCCACGGCCAGCGGGTCAGCAGAACTGCGCCGATCCCGATGATCAGAGCTCCGACAAGCGCCGCAGCGACAAGCCGCTCTGCGTGCCCGTCAGGAAGCAGGCTCACGAGTACGAGCGCGGTTCCCGCCGTCGCCAGGGCCAGACCCGCCAACCGCAGGTGCCGCGGGACGGCGATCACGAGGAGGGCAAGGCCGACGCCGGCGAGCGGGCCGCCGACCTGCGTGAGCCAGTCGTCGCTCAGGGCGTGCCGTCCTCTGGCGAGCTGGCGAGTACCTCGACCACGATCGGGCCAACTGGCTCTGAGATGTTCCCGGCTCGGTCCTGCACCCGTAGCGTGATCTCGTATTCGCCCGGCGGCGCGGGCTCGCGGCTGACGCGCCCGAGCCAGCTCAGGGCGCTCTGGCCGGCCCCGCGCACGCCGCCGGTGCTGATCGTCTCGCCGTCGACGGCGAGGATCGGCGCACCCTTCTCGTTCGAGCGGAAGCGCACCCAGATCTTGTCCTGCTCGCCGTCGCTGTCGGGCGTGATCACCGTTGGGCCGGCACGCACGAGTCGCAGCCGCGGTGCCTTCGTGTCGACGCGGAACACCATCGGGACGAGAAACGCGCGGCCTTCACGCCGCAGATCTAGCCGCAGCCGGTACGGGCCATCGGGCGCGAGCGCGCCCGCATCGTCGAGGCCATCCCAGGTGAGGCGCTGCGGCCCGCGGCGCAAGCGCTCGTTGGTCACGAGAGCTCGCACGAACGCGCCACGCGTGTCGACGATCGACGCGGTGACCCGGTCGGCCTTGCGCAGCGTGAACTCGAGCACAGCGAACTCCTGTGGGCACTCGCACGCCGGCGAGAACACGCGATCGCGCGCCACCGGCTCGCCGTCCGGGCCGATGAAGGCGGGTCGCGTGACCACCGAGGGCTCGAGCTTGAGCGACTCGGTCACAGCGAACGCCGCGGCCGTTCCTCCGACCACGAGCAGCAACACCAGTGCGAGGGCGACTCGCGGCACGACGCGGTCGATTCTACGACCCGGATGGTTGATTCCACCACCTAGGCGCACATGTCTCCTAGAAGGCGCCGACCAGCTTCAGCCCCGAGACGAACAGCACGATTCCGAGCACGACCCGAATCGCCGTGTCCGGCAAGCGAACGGTGAGCTGACTGCCAGCGAGCACGCCCGGGATCGAGCCGAGAGCCAGCCAGCCGGTCGCTGCGAGGTCGACGTTCCCGCCAGCGAGGTGCGCGAAGCCCGCCGCCCAGAGCAGGATCGCGGCGTGGAAGATGTCGGTTCCCACGACCTTGGCCGCGGTCAGAGGGAAGAGCATGATCAGGAGCAGGCCGAAGAACGTGCCGCTGCCGACCGACGTCAATCCGAGCACGAAGCCGCCGACGATCCCGATCGAGAGAGCGAGCACGCGATCGCGCCGCGTGAGCAGGTACGGCGCGTCGTCGCCGGTGTGGCCGAGCACCAGGGTCTTGGCGAGGAGGCCCGCGGCCGCGATCACGAGCGCCACGCCGATCGCGACGCTCGCCACGTCGTCGATCTCCTCGCCGTAGCGTCGCTGGAGCGCCTCGACCAGCACGACGCCACCGATCGAGGACGGGATCGAGCCGAGTGCGAACCACATCGTCAGCCGCGCGTGGACGTTGCCGAGCACGCGGTGGCGCCAGGCACCGATCGTCTTGAAGATCGCGCCATGGAAGATGTCGGTGCCCACGGCAGTGATGGGCGGGAAGTCGAACCCGATCACGAGGATCGGCGTCATCAGCGATCCGCCGCCCATGCCGGTCATGCCAACGAGCACTCCGACCCCGAGGCCGGTCAGCGCGAGTTGCCAGGACATCTCAGTTCGCTAGGCCAGACATCCCGATGAGGCTACGAGAGCCGGCGGCGGCTCAGACCCGACTGTACGCCGCGATCAGCGCCTGGGCGACCTCGGTCCGCGTGAACTCGGCCGGTGGCAGCTCGCCCTCGCTCAAGAGCTCTCGCACCTTCGTGCCCGAGAGAAACACGTGATCCTCGGAGCCATGTGGGCACGATTTGCCCGTCGCCATGCCCTGGCACGCGTTGCACCAGAAGGAGTGCTCGAAAAACACGGGCTCGACGCCGAGCTCGCCGGGACCGAACTCGCTGAAGATCAGCTGCGCGTCATAGGTGCCGTAGTAGTCGCCGACCCCGGCGTGGTCGCGCCCGACGATGAAGTGGGAGCAGCCCCAGTTCTTGCGGCAGATCGCGTGCCAGATCGCCTCGCGCGGGCCCGCATAACGCATCGCGGCGGGGAACGCGGTCAGCATCACGCGGTCTTCCGGGTAGTAGCTGTCCATCAGGATCAGGTAGCACTCAACGCGCACGGCGGCGGGCACATCGTCGGCCTTGGTCTCGCCGACAAGCGGGTGCAGCAACAACCCGTCGACCGTCTCGAGGGCACATTTCGTGAGGTACTCGTGTGCGCGATGGATCGGGTTGCGGGTCTGAAAGCCGACGACGCGCGACCACCCGCGCTCGTCGAACGCCGCTCTTGTCTCGGCCGGGTCGCGAGCGAGCTCGGGGAATGACGGCTCCTGCCGCTCGAAGACGGTGACGTCTCCCGCGATGTACGTGTCGGCCTGGTCGTAAAGGCGTGCGACACCCGGATGCTCCGAGTCGGTCGTTCGGAAGCATTGCTCGGCCTCGCGCGCCTTGTCGTAGGAAAAGGCCTCCGTGACGTCCATCACGGCCAGCAGCGTTCCGTCCCCATCGATGAGGGCGACGCGATCGCCCGCCGGCGCGGCGTCGGACGCGAGGCAGACCGGCAGCGCCCAGGGAAGGTCGTTGGTCAGGCGCATCTCTTCGACGACGCGCGTGTAGTCCTCGCTGCCCATAAAACCGGTCAGGGGGGAGAGCGCGCCCGAGGCGAGCATGTCGAGATCGGCAACTTCGCGGGGTGTCAGAGACACTGCCTCAAGGCTGTCGACGCCCTCCGGGCGCGGCCCGCTCCGATCGACGAGCACGCCGCCGTGCGGCGCGGCAAGGCTGCTCATGCTCTCACGCTTGCCGGAATGAGCCCGAGCTCCTCCAGCCGCGTCAGGATCTGCTGGGCGCTCTCGGCGGGCGCTGCCTCCTCGGTGTTCACAACAACGTCGGCGTGCTCGGGCTCCTCGTAGGGGTCGGACACGCCGGTGAACTCCTTGATCTCGCCGGCGAACGCTTTTGCGTAGAGGCCTTTCGTGTCGCGACGAGCGCACTCCTCGACCGAGGCATGTACGTGGATCTCGACGAAGGGGCCGAAGTGCTCGACCATTCCACGGGCCGCGTCGCGCGTCTCGGCGTACGGCGAGATCGCCGCAACGATCACAGCGGCGCCGTGGCGAGTCAGGCGCGAGGCCACCCAACCGACGCGGGTGATGTTCGTGTCGCGATCTTGCTTCGAGAAGCCGAGACCCTTCGAGAGGTGCGTGCGGACGGCGTCGCCATCGAGGTACTCGACGATCTTGCCGCGCTCTTCGAGAGCCGGGCCGACGTGATGAGCAATCGTGGTCTTCCCGGCACCCGAGAGCCCGGTGAACCAGAGGGTCAGCCCGCCCTCGGCAATGCGGTCTGACTCCGGATGCTCTGTGGGATGGATGTTGTCGCTCATCGTGGCGTCCTCTCGACTGATCTGCTCAGCGCTTGAGTGTAGGCGTGGGCACGCACCCGACGCCGACCGATGCTGCCCGTACCGGGGCCGATAATCGCCCTGTGCGAGTGCTGTTCGTGCACAGGAACTTCCCGGCTCACTTCGGCCACATCGCGCGCCACCTGAGCCGTGAGCTCGGCCGGGAGTGCATGTTCCTCACCGAGCACGTCGACGTGGACGCCGAAGGCGAGGGTTCGGCGGCGATCTCGGTCGTTCGCTACACGCCCCAGGGCGGCGCCACGAAGCGCAGCCACTATTTCTCGCGGACGTTCGAGAACGCGATCGCGCACGCGGCCGGCGTGCATGAAGCCTGCGAAGAAGTGAGTGCGACGTTCACGCCGGATCTGATCGTCGGGCATTCCGGCTTCGGCTCGACGCTGCTCCTGCCGGAGGTCTTCCCCGAGGCGCCGATCGTCAACCTGTTCGAGTACTTCTACCGGCCGCACGAGTCCGACCTCGACTTCCGGCCCGACTTCCCGCCGCTGCCCGAGGACGTGCTGCGCTCGCGTGCGCGCAACGCGATGATCATGCTCGACCTCGAGCAGTGTGCGGCGGGCTACGCGCCGACCGAGTTCCAGCGCAGCCTCTTTCCCACCGCCTACAGCGACAAGATCGAGGCGATCCACGACGGTATCGATACGTCGTTCTGGCGACGACGCGACGACACGGCGGCGGTCCGGGAGCGGCTGGGGCTCGACGCCTCAGACAGGGTGGTGACGTTCTGCGCGCGCGGGCTCGAGGCGATGCGCGGCTTCGACATCTTCATGCGCGCCGCTCGACATGTGTACGACGCCGACCCCTGCGCGCGCTTCGTCGTCGTTGGCTCGGACGACGTCGCCTACGGAGGCGACCTGCGCTTCACCGGCGGCCGCTCCTTCCGCGAGCACGTGCTCGACGCAGAGGACTACGACCTGAGCCGCTTCCGCTTCCTCGGGCGCGTACCCCGCGACGCGCTCGCCGAGATCTTCAGCGTTAGCGACGTGCACGTCTATCTGACGGTGCCGTTCGTGCTCTCATGGTCGATGCTCGACGCAATGAGCTGCGGCTGCGCCGTCGTTGGATCCGACACCGCTCCGGTCAGCGAGGTGATCACCAGCGCCGAGAACGGGGTGCTCTGCGATTTCTTCGATGCCGAAGGCTTCGCGGCCGCCGTGCTGGCCCTGCTCGAGGACGAGCGCCTACGATCGGAGCTCGGAGGCCGAGCGCGTGAGACCGTGACCGAGCGCTACGACGTCGGCGTCACCTTGCCGCGCATGCTCGAGCTCTACGAGCAGGCCGCGGCCGGGTAGGCCGCGGCGGCGGCCACACGACGGCTCGCACCCATTCGAGGGATACCCACGTCAAGCTGCGCGCGCCCTCGACCGACGTGTCAGGCATATGGCACGTCTGGCACGCCTTCTCCGGCTGCTCGTGCCCGTCGCGACTGTCGCGCTCGCCGCCGCAAGCTCAGCGCATGGCACCTCGAGTGTCTCGCTCGCCGGTGGCATCGCAACCTTCACGGCTGGCTCCGGCGACGCGAACTCGCTCACAGTCAGCGTCGAGGCGCCCGACGTCGTCTTCCAGGACATCCATGCGATCACCGAGAGCAGCGGCTCGTGCACCGGCAACGGAACCTCGACCGTCCGCTGCGCTGACACGGCGGTTGCCTCGATCGTGGTCGATCTCGGCGACCAGAACGACGCGCTCACGATCGAGTCGACCGGCAATAACCCGGTCAGCTCCGGCGCCGGTTCGGGAGATGACGCCATCATCCTCGGAACCAGCAGCACGCCGATCTACCTGACCGAGATCACCTCCCTGCTCACGCTCGACGGCGGCTCCGGCACAGACAGCCTGACCCTCCGGGACATCGGCGACAGCTCGGACGACATCCTCACACTCACGGCAACGTCGCTCGGCGCCGGCGCGTTCGACACGTTCTTCGGCGGCGGCGGCAGCGCCACCCACACCGGCGTCGAATCAATCACGGTCAACGCCGGCAGTGGCGACTCGAACATCAGCATCCTCGCAACGAGCGCAAGCACGTCGACGACACTTGACGCTGGCGGCGGCGACGACATCGTCCAGGTCTCGTCAAATGGAACAGGGGCGTCAGGCGACCTCGACGGATTGCTTGGCGCACTGACGATCCTCGGCGGCGCCGGAGCGAATGCACTGCTCGTCTCCGACGCCGACGCCCCGGCAGCCAACTCCGCAACCTTGACGGCGACCACGATCGCGGGCCTCGCTCCGGTCTCGCTGAGCTACACGGCCACCGGCACGTGGGGCGGCGGGCTCGTGATCCGCGGCTCCGGACATGCCGACACGTTCGCGATCACAAGCACCTCTGCGGGCGCGACGACCGACGTCCGCACCCTCGGCGGCGACGACACGATTCGCGTGTCCTCCGACGGCACGGGAGCGACCGGAAGCCTCGCGGCACTCGCGGGAGACCTCGCCATCGACGTCGGTGCCGGCTCGAACACGATCGCGATCTCAGACGCTGCCGAGGCGACCCCCGGGGCGAACGCCGCGGTCACGGCATCCTCGACGGCAATCGCCGGTCTCGCAGGACCGGGTGGCGGCTCGAACATCGCGCTCGCGGCGAGCGGCGGCACCGTCGCGGCACTCACGCTGATCGGCTCGAACAGCGCCTCGGTCGCGGAGGGGTACACGATCAGCGACGTTCCGGGGCCGTTCACGCTCGCGCTGGGCGCGGGCCACGATGGCGTCACGCTTCAAGGCACCGCCCACGCAACCACGCTGAACGCCGGGGCAGGAAACGACACGCTCAGCCTCGGCAGCAGCGGAGCCGGGCTCGGCGATATCACCACACCCGTCGCTCTCGACGCGGCCGGCGGCGCCGACACCCTGACCCTCGACGACGCTGCCGATCCCTCGGCCGACATCGTGGCGCTCGGCGCAACGACCGTGAGCACCGAGCCGGGCAACAGCCTGTTCGGTACGGGCGGCTCGCTGACCTACGCCGGCCTCGAGCAGTTGACGCTCGAGCTGGGAAGTGGCAGAGATGCGTTGACTATTACGGCAACACAGGCCGGCACCAAGACGACCGTTAACACGGGCTCCGGCGACGACATCGTGTCGGTTCCGGGCGCGAGCTCGAGCCTCGAGACCGTCGTCAGTCCGCTCAGTCTCGATGGCGGACTCGGCTTCAACATGCTCCTGCTCGACGACAGCGCCGACACGACGGGCGATCTGCTCGAGATGAGCGAGACGGGCATCGGTCAGCGGCCCGAAGACACGCTCTTCGGTCCGGGCGGCTCGCTCGGCTACGCGAACTTCACGCTGCTCACGCTCATCCTCGGCAGTGGCCCCGACACGGTGCTGCTGACAGGCGCGCCTGCCGGGACGCTCTCGAGCGGCGCGGGCGACGACACGATCGAGCTCGCCAACGGTTCCTCCTTCACAGGCGCGCTCGACGCAGGAGACGGCACCGACACGCTCAGCTACGAGAGCGTCCGCACGCCGGTCAGCGTCGACCTCGACATCGGCGCCGCGCATGCAACGAGCGGCGTCCAGGGCTTCGAGAACGTGATCGGTGGCAGGGCCGCCGACGAGTTGAAGGGGCGCCGCGACGAACCTTCCGAGCTGATCGGTGGCAAGGGCAACGACTCCCTCGCCGGCGGGACGGCGAACGACCGCCTCGACGGCGGACCTGGAAACGACGTCGTCGACGGCGGCAAGGGCAACGACACCTACATTCTCGGCGGCGGCCGTGACCGGGTGATCGATCGCGGCGGCAAGGACACGATCGACTTCTCGGAGGCGCGAAAGGGCATCAAGATCAACCTCTCGAAGACCGGGAAGAAGCAGCAACGCCTCGGTCGCGGGGTCGGCCGGGTGCGACTCCAGGCGGCGATCGAGAACGTGACCGGTAGCCGCTACAAAGACCGGCTCGTCGGCAACCTGCTTCGCAACGTCCTCAGGGGTGGCGGCGGCAACGACGCGCTGACGGGGGCGGCGGGCAACGATGTCCTGATCGGCGGCGCCGGCATGGACCGAGTCCTCGAGGCCGCCGACAAGCACTTCAAGCTGAGCACCAGAAGGCTGACCGGGCGCGGCGTCGACCGCCTCAGGAGCGTCGAGCGCGCAACGATCGCCGGCGGGCCGAGCGCCAACCGGATCAACGCACGAAGCTTCAAGGGCAAGGTGATTCTTCGCGGGGGCGCCGGCGATGACACCATCACGGGCGGCCGAGGGGCTGATCTACTTCTCGGCGAAGACGGCGACGACACGCTCCCCGGCGGCAACGGCAGGGACCAGCTGATCGCCGGACCGGGCAACGACGTTCTCTTCGTCAAGGATGGCGCGACCGACATCGTCGACGCCGGTATCGGTTGAGACCGCGCGTCCTCGGATCTCCAGGATCGCACCCGTAGCGTCGAGCAGCTCCTCGACTAGCTCGATGACGCTCGACCCGCCGGATGGCACGAGGCTCGAGTGCCGATACCGCTACCCTGCGCAGACATGGCCGTCGTTTCCCCGGCCCCTGATCCACCCACACACCGGCGAGCGAGTTGCGCCAGCCTGTCTGCGCGCTACCGCAAGCTTGCTATCGAGCATGCGCGATCGCGCCGCGTGGACGCCGCGCTGCGCGGCCTCGATATCGCGATCTCGGCAGTGGCGCTCGTCCTGGTCGCGCCGGCGGCGCTGGTCATCGCCATCGCGATCCGGCTGAGCTCGGGAACACCGATCCTCTACAGGGGAGCGCGCGTCGGCCGCTCGGGGCGCGTCTTCACGATGACGAAGTTCCGCACGCTTGTGCCCGACGCCGAGACGCGGCTCGGCCCCTACTGGGGTCCCGAGCTCGACAGCAGAACTCACTCCGAGGTAACGCGGCTCGGCCGCGTCCTGCGTGCCACACAACTCGACGAGGTTCCCCAGCTGGTCAACGTGTTGCGCGGCGACATGAGCATCGTCGGCCCGCGCCCGATCCGCCCGGCGTTCTTCGAGGAGCTTTGCGCCGAGATCCCGCAGTACTGGCAGCGCCTGGTCATCCGGCCAGGGCTCACCGGCTTCGCGCAGACCCGCATGGGGCGCGAGCCCTCATGGGCCGAGAAGCTCGCCCACGATCTCGAGTACGTGGCCGATCGCTCGGTGCCGCTCTATCTGCGAGTCGTGATCGCGACCGTCGTGCGCGTCGCCCGGCAGTCGGCTCGCGGTCTCGCCGACATCGTGCGCGGCCGCGCCGCGTAGCGGCTCCGCGATATGTGCGGGATCTGTGGCGTCGTCTCGCTCAACGGCGCCCCGATCGATCTGGACCGGCTCGAGCGGATGAACGGCACGCTGGCCCACCGCGGGCCCGATGACGCGGGCCAGTTCGTCGCCCCCGGCGTCGGGCTGGCCATGCGAAGACTCTCGATCATCGACCTGGCGGGCGGCGCACAACCGATCGCGAACGAGGACGCCAGCGTCCACGTCGTGCAGAACGGCGAGATCTACAACTACCGCGCGCTGCGTGCGCGCCTCGTCGCGCGAGGCCATGCGTTCAGGACGAACAGCGATACCGAGGTTCTCGTTCATCTCTACGAGGAGCACGGGCCACGGTTCGCACGCGAGCTGCGAGGCATGTTCGCCATCGCGCTCTGGGATGCGAGTAGCGCGCGGCTGGTGCTTGCCCGTGACCCCTTCGGCATCAAGCCGCTCCACTACCGCCTCGACGGCGAGGAGCTCGCGTTCGCCTCGGAGTTGAAGGCCCTGCCCGCCGGTGAGGTCGATCTCGAGGCAATCGAGGCGTTCCTGGCATACAACGTGATTCCCGGGCCTCTGACGGTCTACCGCGAGACCCGGAAGCTGCAGCCGGGCCACGTTGCGACCTGGACGGCGGCAGAGGGCCTCCGTCTCGAGCGCTACGCGCGCGTCGGCGCCGATCAGTCGCTGACCGAGCGTGACGAGCCGAGCGCGGCACTCGCCGAGGAGCTCCGGGCCCGGCTTCGTGACTCGGTCCGCGCGCACCTCCTGGCCGACGTGCCGGTCGGCGTTCTGCTCTCGGGCGGCGTCGACTCGGCCACGCTCTGCGCGCTGGCCGCGCAAGAGAGCTCGGAGCGGGTGAAGACCTTCTCGATCGGCTTCAAGGAGCAGAGCTTCGACGAGCTCGCCAACGCTCGACTCGTCGCCAAGCGCTACGACACCGACCACCACGAGCTCGTGCTCGAGCCCGATGCCGCAAGCCTGCTGCCGGCGTTCGCGCGCATCTTCGACGAGCCGTTTGCCGACTCGGCAGCCCTCCCGACCTACCTCGTCTCGCAGCTCGCCGCCGAGCACGTCAAGGTCGTCCTCTCGGGCGAGGGTGGCGACGAACTCTTCGGCGGCTACTACACCTACGTTGCCGACCTGCTCGCTCCTCGCTTCGCACCGGCCCGGGCCCTGCTCGAGCCGCTCGCGCGCGCCCTCCCGACCTCCTCCGACCGCGTCAGCTTCGACTACAAGGCCAAGCGCTTCACCCGTGGGCTCGGCCTGCCGCCGCTCGAGCGCCATCACGCGTGGAAGGAGATCTTCTCGGCCGAGGCGCGAGCCGAGCTTCTTGGCCGGTCCGACGGCGCGCCCGGTGCCGGCAAGCGAGGGACGAACGGCGATGCGGCAGCCGCCACAGACCCACTGGTCTGCCTGCGCGAGCGCTACGCCGAGACCGAGGGGTGCGCCGAGCTCTCGCGTCTTCAGGACGTCGACCTCGGCGTCCTCATGGTCGACGACCTATTGACGCGCACCGATCGCGCGAGCATGGCCCACTCTCTCGAGGTGCGTGTTCCCTTCCTCGACCCGCTCGTCTCCTCGTTTGCGTTCGGGCTACCCCAGCGGCACAAGGTCAGGGGCTTCAAGAAGAAGCGCCTGCTCCGCGAGGCGGTCGCTCCGCTCGTCCCACCCGAGATCGTGCGCGGCGCGAAACGGGGCTTCTCGATTCCGGCGGCGCGCTGGCTACGCGGCGAGCTCGAGCCCTTCGCGCGCGAGGTGCTCTCCGAAGAGACCGTGCGGCGGCATGGGTTCTTCGACGAAAAGGCCGTTACGCGCGTCCTCGACAGCCACGTGAGCGGCCGAGTTGACGTGAGCCGGCAGCTCTGGGGGTTGATCTCGTTCACGCTCTGGGCCGAGACCCGCGTGCAGAGCCCGAGCAAGACGCACGCGGACGCGGTGCCCGGCTAGATGGAATCAACCATCTAGATCGTGCGCGTCTGGATCGACATAACGGCACCCGCGCACGTGCTCGTGTTCCGGCCCTTGATGCGGCTGCTCGAAGCGCGCGGCGCCGAGATCGAGGTGACTACGCGCGACTACGCCCAGACGCTCGAGCTGCTCGAGGCCCACGGCATCGAGGCTACGCCGATCGGCGCGCACGGGGGCCGCAGCAGGCTCGGCAAGCTCCGCTCGCTCACGAGTCGACTGCGCGGCCTGAAGAGCTGGGCACGTGAGCGCCGTTTCGACCTCGCGCTCGCACATGGCTCGCACGAGCTGACCCTGACGGCGCGACGTCTCGACGTTCCCTCGGCAACGACGTTCGACTACGAGTTCGCGCGCCTGCAACACCACCTCGGCTGCCGCGCAGCAACACGTGTGGTGGTGCCCAAGGCGATCCCGCCCGAGCGGCTCGCTCCCTACGGTGCGACGCCGCCCAAGCTCGTGCAGTACGAAGGCCTGAAAGAAGAGTACTACCTCGCCGAGTTCGACGCTGACGCGACGGTGCCGGCCGCGCTCGGCGTCGACAACACGCGGATCGTCGTCGTCGTGCGGACGCCGCCCGACGTCTCGCTCTATCACCGTCGCTCGAACCCACTGTTCCCCCAGCTCCTCGACTACCTCGGCAACGAGCCGCGTGTGCACGCCGTGGTCGTGCCCCGAACCGAGGAGCAGCGCACGTTCGTGCGCTCGCTCGAGCTCCCGTCGCTGATCGTTCCCGACGGCGCCGTCGACGCCCAGAGCCTGATCGCGCTCTCAGACCTCGTCGTCTCGGCCGGTGGAACGATGAACCGCGAGGCCGCAGCCCTCGGAATTCCTGTCTATACGACCTACGGCGGCCAGCTCGGGGGCGTCGACGAGGCGCTGATCAGAGACGGGCGGCTTCGGCCGCTGACCGACCCTCACGCGCTCGAGCTCGTCAAGCGAGACGGGTCGGCTAGCCGTGTGCGCCGGGAGCCGTCGGTGATGCTTGAGCTGCTGCTCTCGTGCCTGGATGGCGCGAGGGCTGGTCGGTGACCAACCCTCGGGCGAGCACCGGCGCTCCAAGAATGGCGTTGAGGCGCGCCATGACGCCGACCGTGTCGCCGGCCGACACGAGGCGGCTGAGCTCGTCGATCTCCTCGCTGAGCCAGCGCTCGTCGAGCGACGCGCTGAGACAGCGGTGGATCTTCGGATGCTGCGTCTCCTCGGGGGCCTCGTTCGCGTCCCAGAGCGACTCGTGCAGTTTCTCGCCCGGCCTCACACCGCTGAACTCGATCGAGATGTCGACGTCGGGCTCGCGCCCCGAGAGGCGGATCATGTTGCGCGCCAGGTCGACGATCTTGACGGGCTCACCCATGTCGAGAACGTAGACCTCGCCGCCCTTTCCGAGCGCACCTGCCTGGATGATCAGCTGCGCCGCCTCGGGAATCGTCATGAAGTAGCGGGTCATCTCGGGATGCGTCACCGTCACGGGCCCGCCGCGCGTTATCTGACGCCTGAACAGGGGAATGACGCTGCCGGACGAGGCCAGCACGTTGCCGAAGCGGACCGAGAGGAAGCGCGTGTCGCTGGCGCTCGCTGCCGCTGCCGAGATCAGCCACTCGCAGAGCGCTTTCGATTGCCCGAGCACGTTGCGCGGATCGACCGCCTTGTCGGTCGAGACAAGCACGAACACGCGCGTGCCGGCGTTCTGCGCCACGTCGGCGACGACTCGTGTGGCAAGGAGATTGTTGCGGACCGCCTCGAGCGGGTTGGCCTCGATCAGCGGCACGTGCTTATAGGCGGCGGCGTGGAACACGACAGCCGGCTCGTAGTCCTCGAAGACCTGCCCGAGCTTTGCGCGGTTCTTGACGTCGGCGAGCACAGGAACGACCGAGGTGAACTCCCGCTCGTGGACGAGCTCACGATCGATCTCGAACAGGTTGTTCTCGGCGTGATCAACGAGGATCAAGCGCTTGGGCCCGAGCGTGACGAGCTGGCGGCAGAGCTCGGAGCCGATCGAGCCGCCGGCGCCCGTGACGAGGACGGTCTCGTTGCCGATGTAGGAGGAGATCGAGGCGAGATCGAGGTCGACGGGCGCGCGCCCGAGGACATCCTCGACCTGCACCTCGCGAAGCTGTGAAGCGAGCTGGCCGCCGCCGGTGATCAGCTCGTTCACGGTCGGCAGCGTCTTCACCGGCACGCCCGCGTTCCGGCACGCGTTGACGATCCGCTGGCGGGTCTCGCCGGCCGCCGACGGGATCGCGATGATCACCTCGTCCGGGTCGACCTCCTGTAGCACGCGCGGCAACTCGTCGGTCGTGCCGACGACGCGAACGCCGTCGAGGCGAAGGTTCTGCTTGCGTAGGTCGTCGTCGACCAGTGCGACCGGTGTGTAGCGAAGCCGGGGACTGCGGCGCATTTCGCGGATGATCAGGCTGCCCGCATCGCCGGCGCCGACGATCAGCGCCTCACGACCGCGCGCGACGATCCCCCACGGGCCGGGACGCTCGAACAGCGTCCGTGTCAGCACGCGCGCGAGCGCGAGCAGCGCCACCATGAGCATCCCGTCGATCAGGAAGATGCCGCGCGGCAACCGCACGATGAACGGATCCCAGAGCAGGATCACAACGGCCGCGACGAGCGCGCCGACCAGGCAGGCACGCAGCAGCGACCACATATCGCGCAGTGACACGTAGCGCCACCAGTGGCTGTAGAGGCCGAAGGCGGCGAGCACGACGAGCTTGACCGCGACGACAACGACGAATATCCACGGCTCCAGGTAGCCCTCGTAGAAGACGGGGAGCCGCTCGAAGCGAAGCTGGAATGCGGCCCACCAGGCGACGGCGATGAGCACCGCGTCGATGACGAGCTGGCCGCTCCGGTATCGGTGCAGGGCGTTCATGCGACCGGCGCTCCGTCGAGAGCGCGCGCCACGGCGCCAGTGACCCGTTCTTGCTGCTCGGGCGAGATCCCAGCCCACATCGGCAGGGCGAGGTTCTCGGCAGCGGCCTGCTCGGTCTCGGGCAGGCTGCCCGGGCGCATCCCGAGCGGCGCGAATACAGGCTGCAAGTGCAGTGGGGTTGCGTAGTAGGAGCAGGCGGCGATCTCGCATGCGTTCAAGGCTTCGGCGATTGCATCACGCTCGGGCGAGCGCACGACGTACATGTGGTACACGTGGCCCGGCTCGTCCTCGGGCAGCTCGCAGTGGGCACCCAGGCCGAGCTCGCCATAGCGACGCGCGGCCACCCGGCGCGAGCTGTTCCAGCCGTCGATGTGCTCGAGGAACAGGCGCAGCACCGCCGCCTGGATCTCGTCGAGGCGCGAGTTGAAGCCGATCAGCTCGAACGTCTGCTTGTCGTGCGAGCCGTGAAAGCGAAGCATGCGCACGCGCTCGGCAATCCCTGCGTCAGACGTGACGACGAGCCCGCCGTCGCCGAGGCAGAAGAGATTCTTCGTCGGGAAGAAGCTGAACGTCGATGCGACACCGCCGGCACCCGCGCGTTGGCCCGCCGCGCCGGCTCCGAAGGCCTGCGCCGCGTCCTCGATCACGGGTATCTCCGCCGGAAGCCCGGTGATGTCCATTGGCCGGCCGAAGAGGTGGACGGCCACGATGGCGCTCGCGCGCTCGGTGACGAGGTCTGCGACATGTGTCGGATCGAGGTTGAGCGTCGCGGCCTCGATGTCGGCAAACACGGGCGTGGCGCCCACACGGGCGATCGCCTCGGCGGTGGCGTAGAAGGTAAAGGAGGGGCAGATGACCTCGTCGCCAGGCTTGACGCCGACGGCCTCGAGCGCGAGGACGAGCGCATCGGTTCCGTTCGCGACGCCGACCGCCTCGCGGGCACCAAGGTACGCAGCCGCCTCCTGCTCGAACGCTGCGACGTTCGGGCCAAGGATGAAGCGGCCCGAATCGACGACCTCGAGCATGCGCGCGCGCAGCTCTTCGAGCACGGGCGCGTACTGCGCCCTGACGTCGACCAAGGGAACGGGCACGATCTTCGAGTTTACCCGCCGGCCGGCCCCGGTCCTCCTTCCAGAGGGGCGCTTCAGGCGGTCGCGGCGCGCCGTTTTCGCCACATCTTCATGCCGATGTAGAGAATGGCGGCGCCGATAACGGCGACGATCGCAAAGTCCGCGTACCGGAAGCCGTCGTGGAAGCGCTCCCAGCTCTCGCCCACGCCGACGCCGATCGCGCAGAAGGCGAACGCCCAGATTGCAGAGCCGACCAGCGTCGCCCAGTTGTAGGGGCCGAAGCGCACGCCAAGCGCCCCCGCCGGGATCGATACGAACGATCGCACGACCGGCAGGACGCGACCGAGGAAGACCGCCCGATCGCCGCGAACCGCGAACCAGGCCTCCGCCTTCTCGAGGCGCTCCGGGCCCAAATGGACGTAGCGACCGTATCTCTCGAGGAACGGTCGGCCTCCCCACCAGCCGACCCACCAGCCGAACACACCGCCGACGAAGTAGCCGAGCGTCCCCGCGAGTGACATCACCACGTAGCCCCACCCCGTCGACTCGATCTCTGCGCCGAAGAGGGTGACCGTGTTCCCTGGGAAGGCACCCGCCGCGAGCGCGCCAGCGTAGACCATGATCAGCTCGCTCGCAGCAGGGAACACGGCGTCGAGGGCCATCAAGCCGAACACGGCGTACACGCCAGAGTTGCCAATGGCATCGGTGATCGGCTCGGTGATTGAGAGGGCGAGAATCATCTAGATGGTTCCTGCGCACTCTAGGTTTCGGCAGCGGCTCGCCCGGGCTCAAGATGGTGTCGCCGGCGGGGCCCTGACGATCACGTCGGCGAAGATCTCGGAGCGACCGATCGCGCCCTTCGCGATGACGCGAACGCGGTAGCGGCCCGGTTTCGCGAGCTTCTTGCCGCGGATGCGTCCGTTCCAGATCGCGCGGCGTACGCCCTCGTCGAAGCGCCGGCGCGCGAGCGTGCGCACGACGCGGCCGCGTCTGTCCTCGAGCTGGATGCGGACGGCAGCGCTGCGCGAGAGCTTGAACGCAACGCGTAGCCGTGTTCCGCGACGCGGATGCAGGGTAACGTTCCGCCGCGAGAGGCGAAGCTTGCTGAGCGTGTTGTCGACGACGAAGCGGCGGTCCATGCCCGATCGAACGCCGTCAGCGTCGGTTGCCGAGAGCGAAAAGCGCCACTTGCCCTCGACTAGCTGGGGCGTTCCCTCGCGGCCGTCGAACAGAAGCTCGTAGTCGCCTGTCTCTCGTGGGCCCTCTTCCTGCCAGACAACCGAGCCATCGGGCGCCATCAGCCGCGCGCTGATGCTGGCCGCTCGCGGCAGTCGGTAGCGCAGGCGCTGGAACTCGGTGAAGCCATCGCCGTTTGCCGAGACCACGGGGTGCCGGGGCGGGCCGACGTAGGCGCCGCGGTAGAGCATCAATAGTGCGTTGCCAACCGGGCGCTCGCTCTGGCCGGACGGCTCGTTGAGAACACGCCCGTCGACGGCGATCGTCGTCGAGCCTCCCGCGTCGAGCGCCATCGCGGTGACGGCGCCGAGCTTCACCATGACGCCTGCGAGCTCGGGCACGTTGACGCCGACCGAACCGGCCTGGCGACCATCGACGGCAGCGAAGACGATACGACCATCGGCGCGCTGACCGACCGCCGTTCGCGGATGCCGGGGGAACAGCTGGCTGCGCGTGAACTCCTCGCCGGCGCCCGTGATGGCGACGCCGTCGCGGACGATCACCGGCCCGCCGCCGAGTGCGCTCGCCGGATTCTCCCACCAGGGCTTGAGGACGATCCGGACGATGGCCGGGACGGGCCCGGGCTCGGGCGGCGGTTCGGGCTCCGGCGCCGGTTCGCCCTCCGGCGGCGCTTCACCCTCGGGCGGAGGCTCGCCCTCGGGTGGCGGCTCGTCGGGCGGCGTTGGCAGCGGTGGAGCCGCGGAGGCCTCGCGGCCAATGATTTCGGCCCAGAAGCCGGTCGCCTGAAGCACCGCTCCACCGGCGGGAATCCAGGTGCCGCCGCCCTCACGCATGCGACCGACGCTCAGCGGAAGATCGACGTTCGGAATCGCTCCAGGGAAGCCCTCGAGCACGATGTCGAGCGCTCCCTCGACGCGCGGCGTGCGGTTGGCCCAGGCAGAGGTGAACAGCCCGATGGCGTGCTTCTTGAGCGGCCTGTTGAAGTCGTGGATCGGGTGCTTCTTCGCCTCTCCGAGCTGAATGCTGCCGAAGTACTTGATGCGGGCGACCTGCAGGAGGCCGTCGAGCCCGATGCCGAGACTCGAGCGCCCGCCAAGCGGCCGCGAGACGAGCCCGCCCGCCTCGAAGAAGATGCCGCTCGGGCGGCCCGTCCTGAAGTTGAAGAGATCGCCGTTGACCCCCACGGCGGTCGCTCCAGGGGCGATGCGCTTCTGTATCTCGCTCACGCGTTCGCGGCCCTTGATGCGGTCCTGCGCCAGGACCGGCTTCAGCTCGAAGAGCCCGCCGGGACGCGGCGCCGTGATCGCGTGAACGACGATGCGACCCGCCTCGGTCTTCTGCACGCTGCGCTCGTATGTCACGCCCGGGAACAGCCGAAGCTTCACCGCACCAGCCTCCGTAGGCATGGCGAGCAGGACGAGCACGGCTAGGACGGCAAGCGCGAGTCGCATGGTGACCCCGGGGCATAGGGAAGCACGCCGGTCTGCGGTGCGCAACGGTTCGCTCGTTCTCTCGACGATTCCTTACGACTCGATCGGCTCTTTGAAGAGCGAAGACCCTGTCCCTGCAGATAGGCCGCAGAAGCTCCGTCAACACCTTGCGTTGTCGAAACTCCCGCGTCCCCAATACGCGTGCGGCGCGCCGCTCGGCGAGCCAGCGTTCTCGTCCGGTCAGTGCGCCGTCTCGCAAGTCGCGCCCGACCTCAGGCCGTGAGATCAGAGGGCGCGCGTAGCTGGTCGCCGTACAACGGCTCCGTCTCGACTGTGCTCGTCACTAGCTGCTCATACAGAGCGATGGCGATCGCCGCGGCGACGAGGGTCAGAAGTGCGTCGACGAGCACGAGAAAAACGAGGCCGGCGGTGCTCCCCGGGTCACCGAGTCCTGCGGGGATCGCGAAAACGATCGGCACCAACACGGCAACGAGCACGACACCGGTGTGCCCGCGAACGAGTCGATTCGACCGCCGGAATGCGTCCCAGAACCCGCTGCCCTCCCACACCAGGACCGGGATCACCACTGACCAGCGCGCAAGCAGGATCAAGCCCGGCACGATCAAGAAGAGCAGGCCGACACCGAATCCGATTGCGGCGACAACCGACACGATCGCGACCACGGCCGCGATCGGAAGCAGCCGCCCGACGGCACGGCTGACCCGCCCCCACCGACTCTCTTCGCGATGCTTGACGTCGGCTGCAATCAGCGCCGCGACCAGCCCCGTCAGCGCTGGAAACGCAAGGAAGAGGAGCACCCACTCCCATGTGCCGCCAACCGCGCGGTATGCGCTTTCGAAGGCGGCGGATGCGACGAGTGACACGACCAGCCAGCGCCGCCAGCCCCAGCGCAACAGCTCCCAGGCCGCCGAGAGCACCGACCCAACGCTCATCGCGAACCGCGGCATCGCCCAACGCCGGCGAGAACTTCGCCGGAGTGTCCGCCAGGGCACCGACCCCGCCTCCCACTCGAAGCCAGCGACGCACACAACGCGGCGCGCACGGCCATCGAGAACGGCAGCCTAACCCGAGATCGGCGGCGCGGCTGAAGGGGCTCTCTGGCTCCGGGCTACCAGACCTTGACGTCCCGGTACAGCGTGTCCCGCTGGACCGGCGTCTTGCCGAGCGCTCGGATCGCCTTCACGAAATCGTTTGTCGACGCCCGATGCGTTGTGCCGGCTGCCGAGACGACGTTCTCCTCGATCATCACCGAGCCCATGTCGTCGGCGCCGAACGAGAGCGCCACCTGGCCGACCTTCATCCCCTGCGTGACCCAGCTCGACTGGATGTGGTCGACGTTGTCGAGGTAGATGCGGCTGACCGCCTGCGTCAGGAGGTAGTCGAAGGATGTCGGCTGCTGCTCGGACGGAACGAGAGCCGCGAGGCGCGTGCCGTCTGGCTGGAACGTCCAGGAGATGAACGCGCGGAAGCCGCCGAGCTCGTCCTGCAGGGCGCGAATCTTGCCCATGTGCGCCACACGCTCCTCGAGCGTCTCGACGTGGCCGTACATCATTGTCGCGGTCGTCGACATGCCGAGACGATGCGCTGCGCGCATGACGCCGAGCCACTCCTCGCTCTTCGTCTTCTTGGGCGCGATGATGTCGCGGACGCGGTCGACGAGGATCTCGGCGCCACCCCCCGGAAGTGAGTCGAGGCCGGCGTCCCTGAGGCGCGACATGGCCTCGGGGATCGTCAGCTTCGAGCGTCGTGCGATGTGCTGGACCTCGGGCGGCGACAGCGCGTGCAGGTGGATCTTGTAGCGCGCCTTGATCGAGCGGAACAGATCCTCGTAGTAGTCGATCCCGAGGTCCGGGTGGTGGCCGCCCTGCATGAGCAGCGCGGTCCCGTCGATCGCGAGCGTCTCCTCGATCTTCTTGAAGATCACGCGCTTTGGCAGCAGGTAGCCGTCACGCCGGTCGCCCGGGCGGCGGTAGAAGGCGCAGAAGTCGCAGTCGGTGTGGCAGATATTGGTGTAGTTGACGTTGCGATCGATGACGAAGGTGACACGCTCAGGATCGGTACGGCGTCCTCGCAGCTCGTCGGCGGCGCGCCCGATGCCGACGAGGTCGCGGCTGCGCAGGAGCGAGACGGCGTCGGCATCGTTGATTCGCTCGCCAGAGAGAGCCTTGTCGAGAATCTGACGCGCGCCCGCGCCGTCCGGGCTCGTGCCGGCCTGACCCGCATCGGCCGGCCCGGTAGCAACCCTGCCCACGTTGTCGGCGGTCGCCCCGCTCATGACTCGGCGCTCACGGTCGCGCGCTCGGGTGCGAACTCGAGCTCGGGAACACGCTCGAGCTGCCCAGCGTCGCGCGCGAGCTCGAGGAACGTCACGAGACCCTCGTGCTCGCGCGGCCCGAACCGGTAGTGAAGCTTCTCGAAGTAGCGAGCGAGGAACCCCGGTGGATAGCCGTAGGCGGCGCTCGCGTCCACGGCGAGCTGCTCGCGTTGCGCACGTGCAAGGCGATAGGCCTCGAGCAGCTCCTCCTCGAGCTCGACTACACCCTCGCGAAGGGGCGCCGGCGTCGCGAAAACCGCGTAGACCATCGGCAGCCCGGTTCGCTCGCGCCAGAGGTGACCGAGATCGTGATGCGGCGTCGGGTCCTCGAACACCGAGCGAAGCGCGGCATCGCCGATCAGGAGGCGCGCGTCCGCTCGCTCGGCGGCGTCCTCCGGCGGTCCGTCGTCCTCAGACTCGAGCTCGAGCGGAATCTGCTCCGCGTCGGGCAAGAGAACCCGCGCCAGCACGGCCGAGGTCGCGCTCTCGGAGGTCACGGCAAGTGTCCGGACGCGCTCGAGCGGACGCGCCGACACGATCTGGATCGAGTCGACGGCGCCCTCTGAGGAGACGCACAGACGCGGGAGCAAGAGAAGCCGCTCGGCGTGACGCGCCCACTCGATCGACGAGATCGGCGCGAGATCGAGCTCGCCGCGACAGAGCTTGGCGTTCAGCTCCGTCGGTACGCCGCTGACCTGGACAGCATCGGTCTCGAGCCGATGGAAGAGCGGCGCCATGTTGGCGTAGGAGATGCGGCCGAGCCGCAGCCTGTCGCTCACGAGAACCGCCGGATCTCGTCGTACAGCGTGTCGCGCTGCACGGGGACGCGCCCCGCCTCGCGGACGTAGCGAACAAGGTCCTCGACACGCTGCTCGGTCTCGGTGGTCGCGCCGGCGTCGTGGAAGATCTGCTCGCGCACCACCGTGCCCTGGACGTCGTTCGCGCCGAAGTGCAGGCCGATCGAGGCCAGCGGCATTCCCATCATGATCCAGTAGGCCTTGATGTTCGGCACGTTGTCCAGCAACAGGCGCGAGACGGCGATCATCTTCAGGTCGTCGGAGCCGGCGGTGAACGTCCAGCCGCGCTGTTCAAAGACGGTGTTCTCGGGGTGGAACGCCAGCGGGATGAAGGCGAGGAAGCCACCGGTCTCGTCCTGAAGCTCGCGCAGGCGGAGCAGGTGATCGACGCGCTCCTCGTACGTCTCGACGTGCCCGTAGAGCATCGTGCAGTGCGTCGGAATTCCCAGCCCGTGCGCGGCCCGGTGCGTCGCGAACCAGTTGTCGGGATGCTCCTTGCCGGGCGCGACCAGACGCCTGACCCGGTCGGCGAAGACCTCGGCACCACCGCCCGGCAGGGAGCCGAGCCCCGCGTCGCGGAGCTCACGCAGGACCTCATCATGCGTGAGACCGGACAGCGTCGTCATGTGGTGGATCTCGCTCGCCGTGAAGCACTTGAGGTGGACGTCGGGTAGCGCGTCTTTGAGGCTCTTGATGATGTCGACGTAGTAGGAGAACTCGATGTCGGGAGGCTCGCCGCCGACCATGTGGATCTCGGTGAAACCGGACCGCTCGTGTTGGACGAGAGCGTCCTCGACGAGCTCCTCGGGCGAGTAGAGGTACGCCCCTTCCTCCCGCTCGGTGCGCGCAAACGCGCAGAACTTGCATTTGACGCGGCAAATATTCGTCTGGTTCAGGTACAGGTTCTGCACGAAATAGACGTCGTCTGTCCCGCCTCGAAGGCGTCGGGCAGCGTCGGCCAGCTCACCCAGCGCGAGGAGATCGTCTGACTGCATGAGAACGATGCCGTCGTCGAGATCGAGGCGCTCGCCCCCGTGCATCTTCTCGCGGATCAGCTCCAGCGAGTCGAGACGCTCAGCTACGGCCACGTCTACATCTCCCGGTCGACGACGGCGTAGGTGAGGGCACGGAGCCCGTCGGCGTCGTCGACACCACTCAGCGTCTCATGCGCCTTCTCGGCGTATGAGCGCGCCACCCGGCGCGACTCCTCGAGTGCGTCCGATGCGGCTACCCGCTCGAGCGCGCCCGGCACATCCTCGCCCGACAGCGCACGTGCGACGGCCTCGTCGGCGCGTGCGGCGAGGATCAGCGGGAGCGTTGGCGTGCCGTCACGGAGATCGACGCCGGGTGCCTTCCCGGTCGTGTCGAACTCGCCGGTGCAGTCGAGGATGTCGTCTGCGATCTGGAATGCGATACCGAGCGCGAGCCCGAACTCGCCCATCACCGCGCCATCGTCACCCAGGCGGCAGGAGGCCTCGAACAGCTTTCCCGTCTTCAGGCTCGTGCGGCGCAGGTAGTCCTCGACTCGGGTGTCGGCGCGGAACGCTTGACGGCGCTGGAGCGCCTCGCCTCGAGCGAGGGCCAGCGTGGCGTCGGCGAGGATACACACCTGCCCGATCGTCCCCACCTGGGCTAGCTCGGTGAAGGCCTGCGCGAACAGGTAGTCGCCCGCGGCCTTGGCCGTCTCCCGTCCGTGCGCAACCCACACGGTGGGCTGGCCGCGGCGCAGATCGGCGCCGTCGAGCATGTCGTCGTGGATCAACGTTGCCATGTGGATGAGCTCGACGGCAGCTCCCGCACCGATGCAGCCCGCGCTCTGGCGCAGCTCGCGTGGTGCACTCAGGTACGTGAGAACGGGGCGCAGTCGCTTTCCGCCCGCGTGCAGGCTCTCGGCCGCGACCTGGGCGAGGACGCCCGGGTGGTAGCCGACCGCCTGCTCGAGCCGCTCTTCGAGTCTCGCCATGTAGCGCTCGAGACCCGGATCGGAGCGGATGGCGGTGAGCGTGTTCACGGCGTGGCGTCACTCTCGGGTGACGAGGCGGTGTGCAGTGCGACGATCCCGCCACCCAGCATTGTCCACCCTACCTCGGCGAACCCTGCTGATTCGAGGAGAGCCGCGAGCTCGTGCGGACCCGGGAACCGGCGCACGCTCGCCGGAAGGTAGGTGTACGCGCGCCCGCCGGGCAGTACGCGGCCGGCTGCAGGCACGACACCGTCGAACCAGACCCTGAAGATCGGGCGCAGGACGCCGGCTGGACGCGTGATCTCGAGGCAAGCGAGCCGGCCACCGGGCCGCAGCACTCGCCGGAGCTCGGCGAAGCCGAGAGGCAGGTCGTCGAGGTTGCGCACACCGAACCCGACGGTGGCCGCGTCGAAACTCGCGTCGTCGAAGGGCAGAGCGAGGGCGTCACCCCGCCGCCAGTCGATCGTCGACGATTTCGAGCGAGCGCGCTCGAGCATGCGCTCCGAGAAGTCGAGCGCCGTGACAACGCCGCCCGCCTGCTCGCAGGCGAGCGCGAGGTCGCCCGTGCCGCAGCATGCATCGAGCACCCGGTCGCCCGGGCTGACGACCGCGCGTGCCGCGCGCCGGCGCCAGCGCTGATCGAGGCCGAGCGTCATCGCCCGATTCATCCGGTCGTACACGGGCGAGATGCGATCGAACATCGCCCTGACCTCGTCCGGCTGCAGCCTGCCGCGGTCCTGGGGGCTCACCGGGGTGACGCTATCGGAGCGTGGGCCCCCTCATCTCTCTGAGCGGAGCGCTCTCGGCTACCGGACACCGATCCGTAGGCGCTCCTAGCGACACAGCCCACAGGCCCATGAGCGTCGTAGCAAGGTTTCGCGGTCGAGAAGCCGGGCGCTCAGAACCCTGATGCGCTCAGCCGCGGGAGGCTTCGAGGAACACCGCGAGGCCGAGTAACTGCTCGTCGGTAAGCGTCGCGAACGACGGCATCAACGAGCCTGGCGTCGTACTCGTCGGCTCCCTGAGATGGTCGATCTGGAACTGCAGCCCGAGCCCGTTCGTCCCTTCGTCGGTGATCTCGGGCGCACCGAGGTTCTGCGCTCCGGTCGATCTGTAGACGTGGCAGTTCAGGCAGCCGGCCTGGACGAGCAGCTCGGCGCCCTCCTGGATCAGCTCCGCCGGCTCGGCCTGGTCGGCCCCGAGCGTCGCCGCATTCGGATCGGTGGCTATGACCTCCTCGGCATTCGCAACGAGGTTGCCCTCCTCTATCCAGGCCGGAATCTCCTCTTCCGCGCCCTCGGCACCTTCCTTGGCGGTCGCGCCCTTGTAGGTCAGGATCCCGAGCGAGGCGATCACGAGCACGGAGGCGGCCATCGCGACCGGGCGGCGCAGCAGCCGCCGCTCGCGGCGGCGGTCGATGAACGGCACGACCATCAGCAGGATCAGTGCGATCGTCGGGATGCCCACGGTGCCGAGAATCACCGACTCGGGCCACTTGAAGATCCTGAGCAGGTAGAAGAGGAAGAAGAAGTACCAGTCGGGCCGCGGCACGAACACCGTCGAGCCGGGATCGGCCTCATCGTGATAGCGCGGCCCGAGAATGCCGGCGTCGCCGGCCTCCTCGCCCGAGGTGAAGAACCAGAGAGCGGCGAGGCCGATGATCACGCCGACCACGGCCAGACTCATCACCGCGTCGTGGAAGACCGCGTAGGGGAAGAACCCCTTCCCCTCCTTCTTCACGTCCCGCTTGTAGCGGGCGAAGTCCTCGCGATGCTCCTGGATGCTCACGCCGTGTCGTCCTCGTTGCGGGGCTTGCGGGCGCGAGGCTCGACGAGACCGCGCTTGCGTGTATCGACCTCGATCCGCTCACGGCCGGCGGCCTTCTTCGACCATGGCGGTGAGGTCACGCCGAGCTTCGTGACGAGATACATGTGCAGCGTGATCAGCGTGATCAGGCCAGCGGGTACCAGAAGCATGTGTAACGAGTAGAAGCGAGCCAGGGTCTCGCCCCCGATCTCGGCGCCGCCCTTCAAGAAGTCGGCGATAAAAGGCCCGAGTATGGGCGCCGTGGCGTTGATGTTGATACCGACCACCGTCGCCCAGTACGAGGTCTGATCCCACGGAAGCAGGTACCCCGTGAAGCCCTCGGCCAGCGCAAGCACGAGGATCATGACGCCGATCAGCCAGTTGAGCTCGCGCGGATACTTGTAGGCCCCGTAGATGAAGACGCGGCCCATGTGGAAGAACAGCAGGATGATGAAGACGCTCGCGCCCCAGCGGTGCATGCCGCGAACGAGCCAGCCGAACGACAGGTCGTTGGTGATGGTCTGAATCGACTGGTAAGCCGTCGCCGGATCGGGCTTGTAGTACATGGCCAGCACGATTCCGGTCGCCAGCTGGACGAGGAATGCCGTAAGCGTCGCCGAGCCGAGGGTCTGTGCCCAGCTGACGTCGCGCGGAACGTTACGGAATAGGAACCATTTCGTGTACCCGACAAGACCCGAGCGCTCCTCGAGCCAGTCGACCGGCATCATCGCCATCTGCTCGAGCTGCTTCTGGCGCTCTGACTTCACGCGTGCCATCTCAGCTCACCCACGGAGTCATCCACTCGTCCGGGCCGTCGACGTGCGTGCCCGGCGGGTAGAGCTTGAACGCCTTAATCTGCGCGAGGCCACCCTGGCCGTCGACCTGCGAGACGCTGAAGCGGCCGGCGAGGACGAGACGGCCGTCGCGAATCTTGAACTGGTAGCGATCGAGCGCCCGAGTGGGCGGCCCGGCAGTGCGGTTGCCCTCGAGGTCGTAGGCGCCGCCGTGGCAGGGGCAGCTGAAGTTCGCCGGCTGCACCGGGATCAGGGTGACGTCGAGACCCTGCACATCGCGGGCCTCGCCGGTGGGCCCTGCCGGCTGCACCGGGCAGCCAAGGTGCACGCAACGGTTCGAGAGGATCGTGAAGCTCGGCGTTCCCTCGACGAAGCCGTTGTTGCGAATGTACGCCGTGCGCCTGGCGACCGACGGCGGCTCGACCTCCGTCTTGACACGCTTGTAGTCGAAGTTGGCGATCACGAACTGGCCCTCGGGGAAGTCTCCGATCGGGCCGAGGTCGATGTCGTCTTCGCCCTGGTCAAGGAAGGCGGGCGCGACCGCGAAGCCGACGATCGGCACGGTTATCGCAGCTCCGATCAGGCCGCTCACGCCGAGCGTGGCGCCGCTCAGGAGCATGCCGCGGCTGTACTTGGCCGGCTCTGGCGCGGCTGTCTCCGGCTCGACGGCGGCCAGCGGCGCAGTGCCGTCATCGACCTCGGGCTCCGCCGCTTCCCGAACCCCGCGCGAGGCGTTGTAGACCCACATGAAGCCGGCGATCAGCGCGACGGCGATGCCGACACCGAAGATGATGTAGTCGGTGACCAGGCCGATCAGGAGAAGGATCAGGCCGACGGCGAATCCGATCGGTGCGAGTGATGGCGAGACCCAGGCCCGCGCCTCATCTCGATGATCGGAGTTGTCTGTCACCTGCTGCCTCTCGTGGGCTCGCCGAACCGGGCGTAAAGCTATCGGATATTCAACCTAGGACGTCGGCGGGACGGCAGAGCGCCGGCCGAGCCCGTACTCGTCCCATCGACGGTCGACGAGATCGCGTATCTCCTGGCTCATCTCGATCTTCTCGGGCCACTCTCGAGCCCCTTCTGATTCCCATTTGTGGGTGGCGTCGATGCCTAGCTTGCCGCCGTAGCAGTGCATCATCGCGGCGTGATCGAGCTGGTCAAGCGGCCCTTCGCTGAGGATCACATCGCGCCGCGGATCGACGTTCGCGCAGGCGTGGAAAAAGACGCTCTCGTAGTCGTGAACATCGACGAACTCGTCGACGACGACGACCGACTTGGTCAGGCTGAGCATGCCGAGCCCCCAGATCGCGTGCATGACCTTCTTCGCGTGCCCCGGGAAGGCCTTGCGGATCGAGACGATCGCGCAGTTGTGGAACGCGCCCGCCGTGGGCAGGTCGTAGTCGACAATCTCGGGCACCGTCATGCGAACGGCCGGAAGGAAGATGCGCTCGGTCGCCTTGGCGAGCCACTCATCCTCGGCGGGCGGCACGCCGACGACGATCGACGGGTAGATCGCGTCTTCGCGCATCGTCATGCAGGTGAGCCGGAAGATCGGAAACTCCTCGGCCGGTGAGTAGTACCCCGTGTGGTCGCCGAACGGGCCCTCAGTACCGAGTACGCCCTTCTCGATGTAGCCCTCGAGGACGATCTCGGCGTTGGCGGGAACGTCGATGTCGACGGTCTTCGCCTTGACGAGCTCGACCGGGCGCCCACGCAGAAAGCCAGCAAGCATGAACTCGTCGAGATGCTTGGGCAGCGGCGCGCTCGCCGAGTAGGTGGTGACGGGGTCGAGACCAAGGGCGACAGCGACCTCGAGCCGCTCGCCCATGCCACGCCAGTCGGCGGCGCCGTCCTTGTGCAGTTGCCAGTGCATGAAAGTCGACGTCGAATCGATCTTCTGCATCCGATACATGCCCACGTTGCGGGTGCCCGTGCGCGGGTCTTTCGTGATCACGGCGGGCAACGTCACGAACGGCGCCGGGTCTCCCGGCCAGCAGCGCTGGATCGGCAACAGGTCGAGGTCGGGCTCGAGCACGACCTGCTGGCACGCGCCCCTCCTCACCGTCTTGGGCAGCGAGTCGGCGAGTTGCTTCAGCTTGCCGAGTCCCTTGACCTTGTCGATCAGGCCTTCGGGCGGTTGCATCTCGATCACGTTCTGCACCCGCTCGGCGAGCTGGTCGAGCCTCGAGACGCCGAAGCCCATGCACATGCGTCGCTCCGTGCCGAACTGATTGATCAGGAGCGGGTGCTTCGCGCCCCGGGGTCGGCGAAAGAGCAGTGCCGGCCCGTCGCCCTTGACCGTGCGATCGACGATCTCTGTGATCTCGAGGTCGGGATCGACCTCGACGTCGATCTCGACGAGCTCTCCCTCGCGCTCGAGCGTCTCGATCCATTCGCGCAGGTCACGGGCGGGCACGGTCTGCCTTCCTTGCGGTGCTGGGGTGCCACGGCATCCTTGCTCCGGGGATATGCGCGCGGCGCGGCGTCCGAGCTAGTGCTTGCGCCGCCGGTTGCCCAGCCACTTGCTCAGCTCGCCCACTGCGATCACACCGAGGAAGATCAGCCCGACCACCAGCATGACGATGATGATGTCGCGCCCCTCTTCGTCGGGCGTCTTCTCGGCGGCGAGCGTCAGTACGGCGAGCAGCTCGGTCATCGCGCTGGGAATCGTAGTCGATGGTCTTACTGGCGGTTCAGCCGAAGGAGGCGAAGCGAAGCGCGTGGGCGGCGAGGGCGCGATCGACGTCCTCGCCGACACTTGACGCCTCGACGAGCGCCACGAGCGGCCCCGTCTCGCGCTCGAGCCGCAGCGCGGCTCGGGCCTGCTCGAGCCGCGGATCGGAGCTGCCGAGCAGCGAGCTGGTCGCCACCCAGGCCACTCCATCGCCGGGCGTGTTCCCGGCGCGCAGCTGGGCGCAGAGGGAGATCAGCTGAGCGAAGTCGAGAACATCCTCGGCGCTGCCGACCTCGCCAAGTCGGACGAGGCCATGGGCGTAGAGGTAGTCGCCCAGCAAGACGGCGACGTCGGGATCGTGGGGGGCGAAGATCCGCGGCCGCCCGTAGTGCAACAGGTAGCCTTCGTAGATCGACTCGCCCGCGAGCGCGTACCGGCTCGGTGCGAGCCGCGAGAAGATTGGCTCGGCCTCGCGCTCCTCGACCGGCCTGAGCGCCTCGTGCCACAGCTCGCTCTCGTCTCCGGCCTCGCGCGCGAGCGTCTCGAAGACGGTGCGAGCGTCGGTCGTCACAGCCATGCGCCCACGCGGCTCGCCCAGTAGGTGATCACGATGTCGGCGCCCGCCCGCCGGATCGCGGTGAGTAGCTCGATCACGGCCTGACGCTCGTCGACCCATCCGCGCTCGGCGGCGGCTTTGATCATGGCGTATTCGCCGCTCGTCGAGTACGCGGCGACGGGCACGTCGACCCGCTCGCGGGCGGCGGCGATGACGTCCAGGTAGGCGAGTGCCGGCTTGACGATCACGGCATCGGCTGCCTCGTCGATGTCCTGCTCGAGCTCGCGCATCGCCTCGCGTCGATTGCCCGGGTCCATCTGGTAGCCACGACGGTCGCCGAAGGTAGGCGTCGAGTCGGCGGCAGCGCGGAAGGGCCCGTAGAAGGCCGACGCGTACTTCGCGGCGTAGGAGAGGATCCCAACGCCCTCACGGCTCTCCTGGTCGAGAGCCCCCCGGATCGCGCCGACACGGCCGTCCATCATGTCGCTCGGAGCGACGATGTCGGCCCCGGCCTCGGCATGCGTCAGCGCGGCGCGCGCGATCAGCTCGATCGAGAGGTCATTTGCGACCTCGCCGTTCTGGATGACCCCGCAGTGACCATGGCTCGTGTAGCTGCAGAGGCAGACGTCGGTGATCACCGGCAGCTCGAGCGTGTGCTCCTTGATCGCCCGGATCGCCCTCGGCACCACGCCGCCTGGCTCGTAGGCCGCCGAGGCGGCTTCATCCTTGTGGTCCGGGACGCCGAAGAGAAGGACCGCACCGATGCCGCTCTCGACGAGGTTGTCGAGATCGTCGTTGAGCTCGTCGACGCTCGTGCGCTCGATGCCGGGCAGTCCGTCGATTGGCTCGCGGCGTCCGCGACCCTCCGAGACGAAGATCGGCTGAACGAGCTTTCCGGGGTCGATCGTCGTCTCGCGGACCAGCGCGCGCAGGCCCGCGCTACGGCGAAGGCGCCGAAGGCGGCTTGCCGGGAAGCCGGCCATCAACGGTATCGAGACGAGGGCGTCACGTGAGCAATCTTCGCATGCCGAGCCTGGCCGCGGCTCCGTAAACGAGGCCGCACCCGACGAGCCAGGCGGCAGCGCCGAGCACCGCACGATCGGGGTCGGCGTCGGCCAGGACGGCGTTGAAGAAGTCGACGGCGTGGCTGAAGGGGAAGAGGTCAGACACGATCCCGACGCCGCCGACCGAGTCCTCGGGAACGAGGCCGAGCAGCATCAGCGGTAGCGCGAGCAGTAACGCGACGAGCGTTGCCGTGCGCGCGTCGCGCGCGAGCACGCCGACGAGCGCGCCGAACGTGCCAAGCGAGAGGCCCGCGAGCACGAACCCGCCGAAGAGCAGCGGTAGTCGCGACCAGGGGTGGTCGCCTCCACCGGTGCTCGTCTCGACGAGCAGACCGAAGGCCACCGCGAGCAGAAGCGCGACTGCGGCGGCGAGCAACGCGACGAGCAGCGCCTTCGAGGCCAGCAACTCGCCCGGGCGCACGAGTCCGCGCAACAGGCGCCCGACAGCGTTCTCGTCTCTCTCGGCGGCGAGCGACCCTGCCGAGAGCACGACGGCGATGAACGCGAGCGTCAATGCGAGCCCGAACGCCTGCACGATCGCCGAGAGCAGGGCGTCGCGGCCCGACGTTCCCGTCGCGACCAGCTCGATCGGGTTGGCGGTGGCCCGCAGCGAATCTTCGACGGCCGCGATTGCGAGCCCAGCCTCGCTGACGAACGTCTTAAGCTCGCCGAGCTCGGGCTCCAGATCGGGATTCGCGACGCCGAGCGCGTCGAGGCGCTCGCCCGCCGCCTTTAGGCCGATGATGTCGAACGGGTTCCCGGCAAATGTTCCTCTTCCACCGTCAGTCAGAAGCTCGACGTAGACGAGGTTGTTGTTGATGTAGCTCTCCTGCAATGTTCGGTTGATCCCGAAGACCATCGACTCGACCCGGTTGAGGATGCGTGTGCCGAGCAGATCCGTGCTGAAGGCGAGTCTCAGCTGCGGGCTTTGCAGCATCCCCCGTAGCGCGCGAACGAACCCGTCGGGAATCGTGATCGTCGCCAGGACGTCGCCGGCATTCAGCGCGCGCCCGGCCTCCTCGGCGTCGAGCCGTACGAGCTCGACGTCTTCGACCGAGTTGTCGAGCAAGTCCTGAACAACGAAGGAGAGCCCACCGATCTCGACGACTGCCGGGATGTCGTCGAGGTCGACGAGAGCAACGCGTGGCTGCTCGCCCGAGTAGCGCACGACGAGTCCGACGAGGACGGCCACGATCAGTGGGTAGACGATCAGGGCCGCGATCAGGGCCGGAGATCGGCGCACGAGCAGCGCGTCCTTGCGCAGCAAGAGGCCGATCGCCCTCATGTCACGGTCTCGATCGCATCTGATGCATGCCAGTCCTCGAGCGCGCCCCAGTAGGTACGCCGGCCGCCCTCGAGCAGCATCACGTGCGTCGCGTTCTCGTCGACTTCCGAGAGATGCTGCGTCGCGAAGACGAGAGCGCCGCCGCGCGCCGGCAGCATGCGCGCGATCTCCCAGAAGCGACGCCGCTGGCGCGGGTCGAGCGAAGAGGTCGGCTCGTCGAGCAGCAGCACATCGGGCTCCGGTAGCAACGCGATCGCCAGGTTGAGCCGTTGCTGGTTCCCGCCCGAAAGAGTGCCGGCCGGCACGGGCTCGTCGGTGACCTCGACGAGCTCGAGCACACAGCGGGCGCGCTCGACGGGCGCCTCGACACGCTCGAGACGCGCGAAATGCTCGAGGTTCTCGAGTGCGCTCAGCCTCGAGTAGAGCGCCGGCCGCTGCGGCACCCAGCCAACCCGGTGGGCGGCGCGCTCGCGCACGATCTCGCCGCTCGTCGGCCTGAGCGCGCCCGCCAGCAGCGCGAGAAGCGTCGACTTGCCGGCGCCGTTGGGCCCGACCAGGGCGACCGACTCGCCGGCGCTAGCGGTGAAATCGATGTCGCTGAGCGCGACGCGCGCTCCAAACCGCCGGCCAACGGCTGTCGCGGCAAACAACGATCTCGGCCCGGCGCCGCTCAAGGTCTGCCGCTGTGTCCGCCGAGGCGCATATACCGTCGACCGTAGAGCTTCACGGTTTGAAAAGCGAGACGTCACCGGTTAGCTTCCCTCCCGTGGCACGGCCTGAGGCATACGCCCTCAGCGAGCGCCCGCCTCGACGACCAGCGGTCGTGCGTTTGCGGCTCGGGCGCATCCTCGGCCTGCTCGTGATTCTCGCGATCGTCGCGATCGTGACGGCCGTGGTGGTCGACCGGCTCTCGACCGACACGCCCGTGCCCGCCGTCGCCCTGCCGGAGCCGACCGACCACCTCCTGCCAGGCTCTGCGCCCGAGCCCCAGATCCTGGCGCTTCACGACACGTTGCGCCTGTTCCTGCCCGTGGCGCCAGAGCGCGTCAGCGCGATCGGCTACCGCGGTTCCGGTGCGAACGCGCTGCCGCTCGAGCCATTTGGGACGCTCGCGAACCCCGGCGTCCTCGTCCGCGTCAAGAACAAGATCTTTGGCGGCGGAGCCGAGCAGCCCGTTCGCTACTACCTGATCGAGGGCGGCACCGGCCCGCAGACCGGCGGCGTCGACATCGGCGCCCCAGTGGGCACCAACGTCTACGCGCCGGTCGACGGAACGATCCTTGCGATCAACCCCGTCGTCAAGAGTGGCAAGCGCTTCGGGGATCGCGTCGACATCGAGCCAGCGACGAACCCCGGCTTGGTGGTCACCTTGACGAACATCAAGGCCGACTCGCCCCTCGAAGTCGGGCACCGGGTGACGGCGTCGCGGACGTTGCTCGGTCGAACCGTCGACGTCACGCCCGTCGAGACGGCCGCGCTTGCGCAGTTCACACAGGACAAGGGCTATCACGTGCATATGGAAGTCGTGCCGGCCGCCAACGTCGCGCTCCCCTAAAGGGTTGCGAGACTCGACCCACTGAGCATCCTGAGAATCCTCTTTCTCGCCGATGTGTTCGGGCCCGCAGGCCGCGCGGCCGTCGAAGAGAACCTTCCGGCGATTCGCGAGGAGCGACAGATCGACTTCTGCATCGTCAATGGCGAGAACGCGGCCGACGGCGTTGGCATCACCGAGCGCATCGCGAAGCGCCTGCTCGCCGCAGGCGCCGATGTCGTCACAACAGGCAACCACGCGTTCCGCCAGCGCGATAGCGAGGGTCTCTACGACGAGCTCGAGCGCGTGCTGCGCCCGGCCAACATCTCGGCGCCGGGGGTCCCTGGCCGCGGCAGCGCGCTCTTCACGAGCGACGCCGGCGCCCGCGTAGCGGTGATCAACCTGCAGGGAGCCCTGTTCATGACGACGCCGACGAGCCCGTTCCTCGTCGTCGACGAGCTCGTCGACGAAGCCCGCGCCGACACCCCGCTCGTCTTCGTCGACTTCCACGCCGAGGCGACGAGCGAGAAGATCGCGATCGCGCAGTACCTTGACGGCCGCGCGACCGCCGTGATCGGGACGCACACGCACGTCCAGACAAACGATGCGCGTGTCCTTGCGGGGGGGACGGCAACGCTGACCGACGCCGGCATGTGCGGGCCGCACGATTCGGTCATCGGGGTCAGGTCGGAGCTCGCGATTCGGCGGATGCGGACGGGTCTCCCCGTTCGCTTCAAGCCCGCCGAGGGAGGCGTTCGCCTCGAAGGCGCCCTGATCGAGTGTGATCCTGAAAGCGGACGAGCCTCACACTGCGAGACGTTCCGCCTGGCCGTCTGAGCCGGCCGCGCTGTCGCCGGGGAGCGACTCCGCGGGTCGCTCGCTCTCGATGCGGCCATCGAGAAACAGCGCCAGCAGGACGAACGGGAAGAACCAGACGACGTACAGGTAGAACCAGTGCGTCATCGTCAGCTCGAGCGCGATCACGAGCGCGGCCGTGAGCGCAGCGAGGGTCACCAGTGAGCGCTTGCGGGGGAAAAACGCCGCGACGATCGCGCCGGCGATCACAAGGCCCTGCAGAACCCGCTGGAGAACGCCGAGGTCGAGGTAGTTGTAGCGCCCCCAGTTCCAGAGCGAGAACGGGCTGTCGCGCCCGAGCTGCCATTCGAGGGTGCGCTCCCAGAACGTGCCGATCGCGCCACCGAGGCCCGGCTCTAGCAAGAGCACCCAGAAGCCCAGGGCGCTCGCCGCGAGGAAACCGCCGATGAAGAGCGCCGG
Source organism: Gaiellaceae bacterium (assembly GCA_965223695.1). Taxonomy (GTDB): domain Bacteria; phylum Actinomycetota; class Thermoleophilia; order Gaiellales; family Gaiellaceae; genus JAUVPB01. The sequence continues at coordinate 397,596 of CBDCXJ010000051.1, forward strand.
ATTCTTCAGTCGCGTCACTGACAGCGCGCGCGGGTAGCCGAGCCAAAGTGGCGCCAGGAGCAGGGGCGCAAACTTCGTCCACGACGCGAGCCCAAGGAAAAGACCACGCGCGGGAGCCGACGTGGCGGCCCAGAAGCCGAGGATCAGGAAGGCCGGCACGAGCGTGTCGTTGGCGTTGGTGCTCGAGACGTACTGGGTGAACGGGAACGCGACCCACGCGAACGCGAGGATCGCCGCCAATCGGGCGCGTCCGTAGCGCCAGCCGATCAGGACGAGCCCCATGATCGCGAGCAGATCGACGACGAGCGATGTGAAGTGCGCAGCAGGTAACGAGTCCCACAGGCCTGTCCAGCCCAGGGCCAGGTAGCCGGGCACGTAGGCCAGGTACGTCACCGGGCCGTAGGTGTCCCCGCGCGTGTTGCTCGACTCGCAGCGCCCGTTGTCCTGGATGCGATCGCGGACCGTGCCCGAGACGTCCGCCTCGCCGCACTCTTCGCCTTCACGAACGGGGAAGTTCCCATACGGACTGCGGCCCTCCTCGACGATCCGGTGGGCGCCGATCACGCCGGCGTAGCCAACGTCGATGACGTTCGAGGACTCGAGGTTGAGGCCGACCCTGAAGCCGAGCGTCAGCACGGCCGCGCCGATCAGGAGCCAGGTTGGCCAGATCACCCGGCGCGCCGTGTGCTCGCGTGCCCCGTCCCGCGCCCGCACGATCCAGAGCATGCGCCCAAGGAGGTAGACCAGCGGCGGGTAGGCGAGCGGCACCGACGTGAAGATCTCGCCGTGGTTGAAGAACCACAGCGAGGCGCTGAACGAGACCAGGACGAGCAGATCGAGGTTGCGCACGCTTCGCAACCGCCGGAAGTCGAGTAGCCCGACGAGAAAGAGCGCGCAGAACCCGAACCAGATCTCCGGGGCGTTCACCTTGCGCCCGAACGCGCCGTCGCGCCCCCGCGCCATCGTCCAGTTGACCTGCGGACCCGTCCAGGCCTCGACGACGTCGCCACTCGAGTCTGCGACCTGAGCGAGCGCGATCTGCCCGGCCCGATCGCCCGCCCAGACCTTCACCTCCCACTGGTTCCGACCCGACTCGTAGCGGGCCCGCGTCACCAGCTCGGCCCGGTCGAATCGCGACACCCAGTCCTCGACCTTCGGGTGCGTCAGCGCCAACTCCGTGGCCGATTCCTCGTCGAGGCGAGTTACGTCAGTAGACGGAACGAACGGAGTCTCGATCAGCCGGTCCTGGCTGTCATAGACCGGCGCCGTCGGCTCGCTCTGCGCATGGGCGGGAACCGCAAGCGCGAGCGCGACGGCCAGCGGTAGAGCGAGCCTCAGGAGCGAAACGAGCAGAGCGTGTTGACGAGGAAGCTGAACGGCGTCACCGTAGATGCTCAACGCCGAAATGCATGCGCGCGAGCGGCGCCAGATCGGTGATCGAAGGTGGCTCACCTGGCGGTAGAGGAACCCCCGCCGCGAGCAGCGGAACGACCGAGTCCGCGGCTGTGAGCGACCCGTGGCCGGCGCCGCCAACATGGTCGCGCCCTCCGAGGTCGCGAAACTCCCATCCGTCGGCGGCCGACACGAGGACGTCGCCGCTTCGCGGAGCGTTCAACGCCTCCCAGGCGCGGCTCAGGCCGTTTGGATAGCGCTGCTCGTCGAGGACGGACGACGAGCCGCTCGTCTCCCAGCTCGGCCCATTCGTCGCCAGGCTGCCGTGCGCACGCCGGAAGCGCAGCTCTTCGCCGCCGCGGCGTGCAACGGCCTGGTCGGATTCGATGAACAGCGTCAGATCGGCGGCGGCCGAGCGCTCGATCCGCGCAGCGATCTCGCGCGCGTCCGATCGGCTGCTCGAGCCCGACGAGCAGATCCTCGAGCCGAACGGAGCCGTGCACATCCGAGTACCCATGGTCTGAGGTGACGACGATCGCGTAGCGCTCGAGAAAGGCGTCGAGCCCGCCCGCGGCCTCGAACAGGGCTCCGATGTGACCGTCAACGCGACCCAGTGCCTCGCGCGCGCCGTCGTGTCCGCTGAGGTGGGCCGCGTAGTCGAGGTCGGGAAGGTAGTAGAGGAAGAAGTCGAAGGCATCGGTGCCGACGAGATGTCGGGCAACCGCGGCGCCGTAGGCGTCGACAGAGCCCGCCTCGCGCGATCGAAGCGCAAGCGGCGTCGCAATGCGCTCCGATTCGTAGAGGTTGAAGAAGAAGAACTTCGACGGGCCACTCACCGTCTCGAACCAGCGGCCGCGGCGCAGGAGACGCGGAATGCGGATCTGGTGCTCGACCGGGCCGCGGAAGCAGGTGAATGTCACGGTCGCGGTAACGAGCCCCGCCCGCTCGAGCGCCTCGAAGATCGTCTCGACCCGCGGCGAGAGGTGACTGCGGGTCATCTCGACCATCGAGTCGCGCCAGACGCGCAGCGGGCCCGCGGCGAATACCGCACCCGTCGAGGAGCCGTAGTCGACAACGCGATCCTGGTCGCGATCGAACCAGGCGATGTGGGGAATCCCGTGCCCGGCCGGCGTCTCTCCGGTGGCGATCGAAGAGAGGCACACCGGCGTCACGGTCGGAAAAACGCTCACGGCGCGCGCGTACTCGGCACGATCTGCGAGCGCCGAGAGATTGGGGAGCTCGCCCGTATCGAGCTCGCTCTCGAGCAGGTCGGCGGGTAAGCCGTCGACGACACAGAGCACGAGCTTCCTGAGCGCCTCGCCGCTCACTGGCGCGGCGCCGTCACGCCGAGGGCCGGGGCGCCATCCCAGAGCATCAAGTGAGCACGGTCATTGCAGCACGCTCGGCAGATAGCTCGAGCTCGCTGGTGTCGCCGAGGTCCTCGCCATCGACCTGCAGAGCCGTCGGATGGTCGCAGCGAATCGTGACCGCATCCGCATCGTGCAGATAGAGGTAGCGCCTCGAGCGGGTCTGGCGCCCGGGGCGTACGAGCGCGCTCCAGGCAAGCCCGGGCATGCCGAGGAGGCCCAGTCGCAGGGGCGCGACGAGGTCGATGCCGCCGTCGAAGCGCGCGAGTGGCGTCGCGTGCACGGGTACGCGGCCGGCGTACGTATACGGATCGCCGCTCGAAGCGATCACAAAAGCGACCCGCCCGTGGCCAACCACCTCCATCGTCGGGCCGAGCACCAGCCGGCGCCGCGCGAGGCGCTTCGCGAGCTCCCAGGCGAACACGTGGTCGCCGGGCCGGCGACCCCTGCGCCGGCCGCGGCTGTCGACCGCGCGCACGATCTCGGCGTCGATACCGAGACCGCAGGCGAAGGTGAAGCGGCGGCCGTTCGCGACGCCGAGCGAGATCTGACGCGTGTCTCGACTCGCGCCGAGTTGCGTCGCGGCCTCGAGCGCATTGCGAGGCAATCCGAGCGCGCGCGGGAGCACGTTCGACGCCCCGGCGGGCAGCAAGCCGACCGCAGTCGTCGGCGCCACGCCGTTGGCGACCTCGTTGAAGAGCCCGTCACCGCCGAGCGCGAACACCGTGTCGACCCCTGCGGGGAGCTCGCGCACGAGCTCGGTCGCATGCCCACGCTCGCGTGTCGCATGCGCCTCCAGCTCGCGGCCCTCGCTGAGCGTTCGGGTCACGGCCGAGACGGTGTCCGCGTCGACGCCGCTCGCCTTCGGATTGATGATGAGGACGGCGTCTGTCACGGGTAGATGGTTAGAGCATGCCATCGCCGAGCGTCACGAGCCGCGCCGACTCGGCAGCAAATGACATCACGACACGGCTGCCCGGCGTGACATCCGTCCCGCCAAGGGCCGCGCCTGCGACTTCGGCTGTCAGGAGCGCGCTCGAGACACGCAGACGGTCGCCACGCGGAATGACCGACGACACCACCACCTCGAGCTGGTTCGCCGTCTCGGCGCGGACGCCGGGCGCCGTGACCGATACGTCCCAGGGCCGCACGACGACCCCGACAGGGCCCTCGAGCGCGCCCGAGCCTTCGACGCGGACGCTGGCTCCGCCGTCGAGCGCGACGTCGGTCGCGTCGCCGGCGAGGGGCAAAGCGTGGCCGTGGAGGAGATTGTTTCCCGTGAAGCTCGCGACGAAGGCCGTGCGCGGCCGCTCGACGAGCTCTGTCGGTGATCCGGTCTGCACGATCTGCCCATCGACCAGGATGCCGACGTTCTCGGCAAGGGCGGCGGCGTCCTCGAAATCGTGGCTGACGAGCACTGTCGGGAGCGCCAGCTCACGCAGGAGCTCGGCGAGCTCTGACCGCACTGTCTCGCGCGTCCGCGCATCGAGCGCCGCGAGCGGCTCGTCGAGCAGCAGCACGCGCGGGCGTCGGGCAAGCGCCCGGGCGAGCGCTACACGCTGGCGCTCGCCCCCCGAGATGAGCGCCGGCCGCTCGTTCGCGATCCGCGCGATCCTGAAGCGCTCGAGCAATCCGTCGACAGGTCCTGTCGCACCGAACGCGACGTTCTGCGCGACGGTGAGGTGCGGGAAGAGCGCGTAGTCCTGAAAGACGAGCCCGACCGATCGATCCTGCGGCTCGAGATTCGTGCCTCGCGCTCGATCGAACCAGACCGCGTCGCCAAGCGCGATCCGCCCGGCCCGTGGCCGAAGCAGTCCGGCTATCGCTCGCAGGATCGTCGACTTGCCAGCGCCCGATGGCCCGGCGAGCGCGAACACGCCCGGGCGCAGGTCGAGGGCTACGTCGACGTCGAACGACCGAACCGGAACGGTGATGTCGAGCTCGAGCGTCTCCATGTTGGAAGGAGCTTCGCCGCCAGCAACACGGCGAGGCTGGTGAGGATGAGAACGGCGCCGAGCGCCTGCGCCGTCGTTGCATCGATGCTGAATGCCTCGTAGATCGCAAGCGGCGCGGTCTGCGTCACACCTCGCAGACTTCCGGCAAACAGAATGGTCGCGCCGAACTCGCCCATGCCGCGCGCCCACGCGAGCGTCGCGCCGGCCGCAAGCCCGGTCGATGCAAGCGGGATCGAGACGCGCAGAAAGGTGCGGGTCGATCCGGCCCCGAGTGTGCGGGCGGCGTCGATCAGGTCGCGGTCGATCGCCTCGAAGGCAGCGATGGCCTGACGCAGGTAAAACGGGCTCGCCACAAAAGTGATCGCGAGAATCACGGCGGCCTCGGTGAATGGAAGTCGCACTCCAACCGCCTCGAGCGTTCCGCCCAGCAGCCCGCGCGTGCCAAGTGCGGCGAGCAGCCCGACGCCGGCCACCGCCGGCGGTAGCACCAGCGGCAACTCGACGATGGTGATCACCACGCTGCGGCCTGGGAAGCGCCGCGTGGCGAGCAGGTAGGCGGCCGGCGTGCCGATCAGGAGGGTCGCGCCCAGCGCGATGGCGTTTGCTTTCAGACTGAGCAGCAGCGCATCGACTGCCACGTCGGTCCCGAGCTGCGTCAGCAGCTCGCCGGCGCCGGCGCGCGTGAACACCGCCGCGACCGGCAGCCCGAGGAACGCGACGACAACGAGGAGCGTTGCGGTCAGGCAGAGCTGGAAGCCGCGGCTCACGGCACGCTGAACCCGGCTTCGGCGAGCGCAGCGCGGCCGTCCTGGGACGTCAGCCGCTCAAAGAACGCCTGCGCCGCCTGCTTGCGCTCGCTGCTGACGACGATGCCACCGCGATACTCGATCACGGGCTGCGCCTCGTCGGGCAGTGGCAACCCCTCGACGAGATCGCGCACCGGAGCGACGTCGGTCGCATATGCGATCCCCGCGTCCGCCTCGCCGAGCGCCACCTTGCCAACGACCGCCTTCACGTCGGCCTCGTTCGAAACGATCAGGTCGAGTATCGCGGTTGCCCCGAGTGTCTCGAGCGCCGTGCGCGTGTACTCACCCACCGGCACCGTAGGCCCGGCGACGACGACGCGAAGCCCGGGCGATGCGAGGTCGGCGACACTGCCGATCGCAGATGGGTTTCCGGCCTGCACGACGATCACTAGCCGATTGGTGGCGAAGACACGAACGTCCTCGAGCAAGCCGTCGGCGGCGAGCTCGTCGGCGTAGCGCGCGTTGGCTGCGAGGTAGACGTCGGCCGGGACGTCCTCGCGAACCTGCGCAGCGAGGAAGTCGGAGCCGTCGAAGCTGTAGTTCGCGCCAGGTTCGAGCGTCGGAAGCACTTCGGTCAGCGACGAGGCGGCCAGCACCGTCACGCGCGGTTCCTCATCCCCACCGCAGCCGCCGAACGCGAGCGCGAGCAGGGTGAGCGCCGCCGCCAGAGCACGAGCGCTCACCGCTCGAGCATGACCGACGTCGCCTTGACGACGGCGCTCGCCGAGTCGCCGGGCGCCAGGTCGAGGTCAGCAACGGCATCACGAGTCACGACGGCAACCACGGTCGTGGGCTCGCTCACGTCCAGGACGACCTGAGCAAGCAGACCTTCGACCTCGACGCTACGCACGACGCCGCGCAGCCTGTTGCGTGCGCTCAGGCGATCGCTCGAGGCCCCGCGCAGGCGTTCTACCTCTGACGCTGCCACCAGGCGACGGTTCGCCCGGTCGCGAGAGGTCTCTATCTTGCCGTCGCGATCCCAGCGCCGGAGCGTGTCGAGGCTGATGCCGAGTGCCCGGGCGGCCTCGGCAGCGGTGTAGTCCTCCATAGGCATTGCCTATGCAAGTCTACCGCGGACGCCGCGCCCACGGGCGCGAGACTCGCGCTAGACGAAGTCGACCGTGACCGGGTTGGGGAAGGCGCCGATCGCCTCGCCTCGCGCGAGGAGCTCCGCAACGGCACTGCGACCGCGATCGCCGTAGTCCTGCGTCAGCTGGTTGACGTACATGCCGACGAAGCGGTCGGCCAGCGCCGAGTCGAGGCCGCGCCCGAACTGCAGCGCGTACTCGAGCGCGGGCTCGCGGTTCTCGAGGCCGGCCTCGATCGAGTCGTGCAGCACGTCCGAGAGCTCGCGCAGCGTGTCCCGGCCGAGGTCGCGCCGGGCGACGTTGACACCCAGCGGGAGCGGCAGGCCGCATTCGTCGCGCCACCATTCGCCGAAGTCGACGACCTTGTGGAAGCCCTCGCGCTCATACGTGAGCTGACCCTCGTGGATCAGCAAGCCGGCGCGAGCCCGTCCCTCGCCGACCTCGCTCATGATCCGGTCGAACGGCACCTCGCGATAGGAGAACTCGCGTCCGAGGAAGAGTAGCAGGATCAGGAACGAGGTCGTCATCTTTCCGGGCACGGCGATCTCGGTCTCGGCCAGCTCCTCGACGCTGAGCGGCTCTTTCGAGACGATCACGGGGCCATACCCGTCGCCCATGCTCGCGCCGTGGGGCAACAGGGCGTAGTGCTCCTGCACGAACGGGTATGTGTGGAGCGAGATCGCGGTGACCTCGAGCCGCCCTTCCATCGCCCATTCGTTGAGGGTCTGGATGTCGCGCAGCACGTGCTCGAACTCGAACCCGCGCGCGTCGACCGTCCCTTCGGCAAGGCCCCAGAACATGAAAGCGTCGTCGGGATCGGGGCTGTGTCCGAGTTTGATCTGCACGGCGGGGGCGAGGCTAGCAGGGGCCAGCAGGCCGATCGCCCGGAACCGATTTGGCGGCGCGGCGGCGCCTCGTTACACTCCTGGCCGTGTCCTGGTTCTCACGCATGTTCCAGAGCCTCGTCGGCCGCTCCAGTCGGACCGATCAGCTCGCGGCATACCTCGTCCGCGAGCACGCTCAAGGACGGGACGTCGACGAGATCCTCGACGACCCATACATCAAGAATCGCGCGACCGAGTCGCAGCGCCGGCAGCTGCTCGAGCGACCGGACGTGATCCGGGCGATCGGCGAGAACATCAAGAGCGGCACCGCCTGAGCGGGGGCGCCCGGGCCGGGCGCACTGCACCGGCTTATCTAGATCGCTGGTTCCACCCCATCTAAAGCTCGACGCCAAGCCCCTGCGCCTGAGCGCGCTCGACGACGAGCTTGCCCACGGCCAGGTCTTCGGCCGCGATGCCGACGCTCTTGAAGAGGACGATGTCGTCATCCGATGCTCGCCCGTTGAGCTCACCCGAGACGACATCAGAGAGCTCGTGCACCTCGAGCCAGTCGAGCAGCCCCTGCTCAACCGGCTCGGCGAGATCCCCGGCCTCGATCTTGCACTGCTCACGAGAGTCGCAGCACACGAACGCTGCGCGCTCGAGGACGGCATTGTCGAGCTCGCGCGCCCTGAGCCGGTTGGCACCGATCGCACACACGAGCGCACCCGGCTGGAGCCACTCACCCCGCAGCACAGGATCCTTCGACGTCGTCGCTGCGACGACGATGTCCGCCTCGGCAGCGTCCTTGTTGTACTCGACCGCGACCCCGCCCACGTCCGCAGCGAATGTCTCGCGACGCTCCTCGTCACGGCAGTAGACCAGCACCTCTTCGATCGCGGGCACGGCAGCGCGAATGCACGCGACCTGGCTCTCGGCCTGCCAGCCACAGCCGATAACGCCCAGCGTGCGAGCGTCGCTCTTGGCGAGGTGGCGGGCGGCCACGCCGCTCGCCGCACCCGTCCGACGCTGCCCGAGCCGGTCAGCCTCGATGATGGCGATCGCTTCGGGGCGGTCGGTAGCGAACAGGACGACAACGAAGTTGGCGCCCTCGAGAAAGCCGACGTAGGTCTTGAGGCCGCAGAGCCCGAGCTCGAGATCGGCGGCCGCCATCGTGTGCTGTTGCCCGCCGTCGAGCTTGATCCGGAAGCGCGGCCTGTTGTCGACGCCGCCGCGCGCGATTCGCGCGAAGCAGGCGTCGATAGCGTCGACTGCGTCGGCTGCGGGAAGAAGCTGCTCGACCTCGCTCTCGCGCAGGTACAGGGGCACAGCCGCGCAGTCTAGGCGTCGACAGAATCGCCGACGGAATGGATTGCCGCGCGGATCGTGACGCGCCCGAGAGGATTCGAACCTCTGGCCTCAGCCTCCGCAGGGCTGCGCTCTATCCCCTGAGCTACGGGCGCACTGGCTCGATCATACTCGCCGTCGCTCCAGCGACATCGAGATCCGCATCCGCGGCGACCTCGTTGCGCACGTACGCGAGGGCAACGACATGATCGCCGCGCAGGACGGCGCTCGTGACGCGGCCGACGACGCGGTCACCCGCGTGAATCTCAGTATCGAGCGGCGGCGCGTCGCTGCTCTCTATGCGTAGCACCCTGAGACTGCGGTTGGTATGGCCGCGGTAGTGCAGTCGCGCGATCGGCTCCTGGCCCGGGTAGCAGCCCTTGTCGAAGCTGATCGTCCGCTCGACGAGGCCGGCCTCGGCCGGCAGCGTACGCTCGTCGATCTCGGCTCCGAACCGGGGCATGCCCGCTTCGATTCTCAGCGCCTCTGCGTCGGTCTCAGAGAGCTCGATCGCCGCGGAGGACGGCTCCAGACCGATGAGCTCGTAGCCGTGCCCGAACTCGCGCGACTCGACGACGAGGGCGCCATCCGCCTCGGGCTCGTGGGCGCCGAGCACGACGTAGGACGGGTGGGCCTCGGGTTCGATCTCGACCTTCGCCGCGAAGCGCGCGCGCACGAGGGCCGCGCTGACCACCTCGTCGAGACCGGGGTCGGTGATGAGGAGGAAGTCCTCGACGCCACGACGGTAGACGACGAGCAGTGCGATGACGCGGGCCTTGGGCGTCAAGAGCAATGCCTCGCAGGCAGCACCGATGTCGAGTCCCTCGATCTCGTTCGAGAGCATCTTGTTCAGGTGCGAGGCGGCGTCGGCCCCCTTTACACCCACGAACGCACGGGGCCGGCGATAGACCGCCGATTCGGTGTCAGCGGCTGCTGTCGGCCCCCGGCTCACGCAGCTCTAGTCTAGAGAGCGTGCCTGCCCCTAGACGGTCTAGAGCCCTCGTAGCGCTTGCCGTAGCGGCGTTCCTGTGTACTGCGGTGGCGGCGACGGCCGGCACCGCGCCCCGTGCCCCGGACACTGAACGCACGCAGCCCGATGTCGAACCGCCGCCAACCGTGGTGGAGGAGGCGCGCACCGTGCTACGCATCGGCACCGCGACGCGCCCCGACTCGCTCAACCCGCTCGTTGCGTCGAATCGCCTGGGTCGGATTCTCAGCTCGCTCCTGTACGACGAGTTGCTTCCGTTCGACGTGAGCCAGGAGCCGCTGCCGGGCCTCGTGAGCGAGTGGAGCCCCTCGGCGGACGGGAGCATCTGGCTGCTCGAGCTGAGGCAGGGGCTGCGATGGTCAGACGGCGCCGCGGTGACCGCCCGCGACGTCGTCCACACGCTGCGGCGGATACAACGCGACCCGCGGAGTCGATTCTCGCGCTGGCTCGACGATGTCACGCTCGTCAAGCAATTCAATCAGCGTCGCGTTGGCATTCGACTCGCCACGCCGCGAACGACCCCGCCCGTCCTACCTATACCGCTCTTGCCACGACACATCTGGTCGTCCGTGCGGCCGCGCGAGGTCGTCAGGTTCGCCAACGACCCGCCGATCGGCTCGGGGCCGTTCGCATCGACAACCCCTGGCGATGCCAACACACTGACGCTGACGGCAACCGAGAACCACTGGCGTGGCGAGACCGCGGTCGACGAGCTGACACTCCACTTCTACGAAACACAGACCGAGCTCGCGGACGCGCTCGAGGCCGGCCTCATCGATGTCGCCGACGACCTCGATCCACAACAGCTCGCCCGCCTCGAGCAAGACCCGGCCATCGATGTTCGGCCAACGCCAGCCACAGCTTTCGTCTCGCTCGGAATGAACACGGGCTCGACCGAGGGCGACGGCAACATCGTCCTTCGTGAGGCGCGCGTCCGCCGCGCGATCGCGCACGCCCTCGATCGGGAGGAGCTTCGCGAGCTGGCCATCGGGCCCTACGGGTTGGCCGGATCGACCATTGTGCCGCCGGCGACGGGCCAGCACGCTCAGCCCACGCCCGAGCAGGAGCTGGCCTTCGATCCCGAGCGAGCTGGCGTTCTGCTGACCAGAGCCGGCCTGAAGGACCGCGACGGGGATGGCGTTCGCGAGAACAGCCTCGGCTTGCCGCTTGAGCTGCGGCTGTTCACCCGTCGCTCATTGCCCGAGACCGAGCGGCTGGGCAGCCGCGTGGCCGAGGCGCTTGCCGCCGTCGGCGTCGGCGTGTCGATCTCGGAGCTCACAGACCGTGAGTTGACGCAACGCATCCGCGCGGGTCGCTTCGACCTCTTCATCTGGGGCTGGGATGTCGGCTCCGACCCGTCGTTCATCGCATCCGTCCTCTCGTGCGGCGAGGCGCTTCCCACCGGCCTCAGCGACACCTACTTCTGCGACGGCACCTACGACGAGCTGTACACCAGCTACCTGGCCGAGACCAGCAACGCCGAGCGCGAGTCCTTGATCGCCGGCATGCAGGCGCGCGCCTACGCGCGCGCACCCTACGTCGTCCTCTACTACCGGCCAACGTTCCAGGCGTTCAGGACCGATCGCTTCGAGGCCTCGGCCGACGACTCGGTACCGATCGTGTTCGCCCTGCCGCCCGAGCGGCCAATCAACCTCGAGCTCCGCGGCGCGGCGCCCGCTCAACCAGCACTCGAGGGCGCCGAGGAGCGAACAGAGGCGGTTGCCCCAACGACGGGGCTCATCGAGGAGATCCGCTCGTCGCTCCTGTGGCGCATCCTCGCCATCGCTGGCCTCGTCGTCCTCGGCCTGCTCCTGCTGCCGTTGGTCGTACGGACGCTCCTCCTGCTGGTCCGACGCGCTCGCCGAAATCGTGACGCCGAGCGCGCCGAAGAGATAGAGCTACCCCCGGCCGCCGAGGCCAGCGACGACACAGAGCCAGGGAACGACGAGGGGCGGCCGGAGCCGCCCCTCGAAGACACGCAGGCGTAGCGCCTACACGCAGTGCTTACATCATGTCCGGCATGCCGCCAGGCATTCCGCCCGGCATACCAGCAGCACCGGCCTCCTCAGGCGCCTCGGCAACGATCGCCTCGGTGGTGAGGATGTTCTTCGCGATCGACGCCGCGTTCTGCAGCGCAGAGCGCGTCACCATGGTCGGGTCGATGATCCCGGCCTTGACCAGGTCCTCGTACTCGCCGGTGTCGGCGTTGAGGCCCTTGCCCTTGCTGGAGTTCAGCACCTTGTCGACAACGACCGAGCCCTCGAGGCCCGCGTTGTTGGCGAGTGTGCGGACGGGCTCCTCGAGCGCGCGCTCGACGATCGTGAGACCGGTCTTCGTGTCGCCCTCGTAGTTGTCGGGCTTGATCGACTTGATTGCGTTGAGCAGCGCGACTCCGCCGCCCGGCACGATGCCCTCCTCGAGGGCCGCGCGGGTTGCCTGGAGTGCGTCCTCGACGCGGTGCTTCTTCTCTTTCATCTCCGTCTCGGTGGCGGCGCCGACCTTGACGACTGCAACGCCCCCGGCGAGCTTCGCCAGGCGCTCCTGCAGCTTCTCGCGATCGAAGTCGGAGTCGGTCGACTCGACCTCGCCCTTGATCTGCTGGATCCGGCCCTTGATCGCGCTCGACTCGCCGCCACCATCGATGATCGTCGTGGCGTCCTTGTCGATTACGACCTTCCGGGCACGACCGAGCTGCGAGATCTTCGTGTTCTCGAGCTTGAGGCCCATGTCTTCGGTGATGACTTCGCCACCGGTGAGAATCGCAATGTCCTCGAGCATGCGCTTGCGGCGATCGCCAAAGCCCGGGGCCTTGACGGCTACGGCCGAGAACGTCCCGCGCAGCTTGTTGACGACCACGGTCGCGAGCGCCTCGCCCTCGAGATCCTCTGCAACGATCACCAGCGCCTTGCCGGCCTGGATGACCTGCTCGAGCACGGGCAACAGGTCCTTGACCGCGCTGATCTTCGAGTTCGCGATCAGGATGTAGGGATCCTCGAGCACGGCCTCCATGCGATCGGAGTCCGTAATCATGTACGGCGAGAGGTAGCCCTTGTCGAACTGCATGCCCTCGGTGAACTCGAGGTCGAGCCCAAGGGTCTGGCCCTCTTCGACGTTGACGACGCCGTCTTTGCCGACCTTCTCGATCGCGTCGGCGATGACGTCGCCGATCTCGCGCTCGCGCGATGAGATCGAGGCGACCCGGGCGATGTCTTCCTTGCCCGAGATCTCCTTGCTCTGTGTGCGCAGATCGTCGACGACCGCGTCGACAGCCGCTTCGATCCCGCGCTTGATCGCCATCGGGTTGGCACCCGCGGCGACGTTCTTCAGACCCTCGCGCACGATCGCCTGAGCGAGCACGGTTGCGGTGGTCGTACCATCGCCTGCGATGTCGTTCGTCGCGGTGGCGACCTCACGCACGAGCTGTGCGCCCTGGTTCTCGAAGACGTCCTCGACTTCGATCTCACGGGCGATGGTCACGCCATCGTTCGTGATCGTCGGGGCGCCGAACTTCTTGTCGAGGACCACGTACCTGCCCTTTGGGCCAAGGGTGACCTTGACCGCGTTGGCGAGCGTGTTGACGCCGCGCTCCAGAGCGCGACGAGCGTCCTCGTTGAACAGCAACTCCTTGTGTGCCATTCCGTTGAATCCTCCTTTGCTTCGCGCGACTGGGCGCTATTTCTTCTTTTTCTTGCCGGCGCCGTTCATGACCTTGGCCAGAACGTCCGACTCACGCAGAATCAGGATCTCGTCGCCCTCGAGCTTGATATCCGTTCCGCCGTACTTCGAGTAGATGATCTCGTCGCCCGCGTCGACGTCGAGTGCTACGCGCTCACCCTTGTCATTGAGAGCGCCAGGACCCACCGCCAGCACCTTGCCGCGCTGTGGCTTCTCCTTGGCCGTGTCCGGCAGCACGATGCCGCTGGCCGTGATCTCCTCTTCCTCGGTGGCCTCGACGATTAGTCGATCCCCCAAAGGCTGCAAGTTCATGAAACCCTCCTTGACGTTGCTTGCTCGGTTGCCAGTATTCCCGGGGAACTGGCACTCTCGGTGTGAGAGTGCCAGCGCCACGATAGCGCAACCTCACCGCCCAAAGCAAGGGTGAACTTGGTCTACGCACCGCGCCGGGGGCCGATTCGCTGCCGATGCCGGTGGCTATAGTTCCCGCGCGAATTGGCCGAGCTAATACCTGTGAGGAGCCGGCGCCCATCTACGCACTGAACTTCTACTCCCCGATCGTCGCCGATCAGCTGCGGAGTCACCGCAAGACGGCGACGATTCGACTCGGCGACAAGTCCGACAAGTACCGCAAGGGCATGATCGTCGCCGTGCTCGTCGGAACCCGTTTCGGGCCCCGCCAGAAGGTCTTCGACGCCGTCATCGACAAGGTCGCGGTGAAGACGCTCGCCGAGTGCTCTCCCCGCGAGGTCGAGCACGACAACCCTCAGCTCCGGCGTCCCGAGGAGATGGCGACCTTCCTCAGCCAGCTCTACAACCGCGAGGTCGTCGAAGACGACATCGTCACGGTCATCTTCTTCTCAGAGATCCGCACGCTCGACTAGCGACGTTTCTTCGGGCGCCGTATCTCGGTGCCGAACTGCGTTGCCGCGCGCAACGACGCATCGCAGTCCTCGCAGCGGACGGCAAACATCGAGCTGATTCGCGCGTCGCACACCGGGCAGCGGCTGAGGAGTACCGCGTCGCACGTCGGGCAGCTGGCGTCGACCTCCTCCTCTGAGTCGGCGAAGTAGCGCTGCCCGTGGCCGCACGAGGCGCAGAGCGCAACCCAGTCTCCGAGCGTCTTGCGGCGCTCTTCCCGCAGCCAGTCGGCGGCGCTTCCCATGCAGCGAATCTAGCCGCTTTCGGCGCCTCGGCGTGCCTCGAGAAGCGCGCCGGAGTCGCCGCGTTGGCTGGCTACAGTAGGAGCGGTCGTGTCGAACATCCGCGAAGCGAAGCCGGTCGAATCTCTCGAGGAGGCGAATGGGCTTGGGCTGGACCGGACCGACCTGATCGCCATGTACCGCAACATGCTCCTGACACGCGCAGTCGAGGATCGCGGCCGCACGCTGTTCAAGCAGGGCAAGGTGCCGGGGAGCTTCTACACGGGTATCGGCAACGAGGCCTCGGCGACCGGCGTCGGCATGGCGATGGCGCCGGAGGACGTCGGCACGCCGATCCAGCGGAATATCGGCGTGCACCTGCTCCGGGGCACCGAGCCCTGGAAGATCCTGGCTCAGTACATGGGTCGCGAGGACGGCCCCTCGCGCGGACGCGACGGAAACGTCCATTTCGCCGAGTTCAACCTCGGGCTGATCACGATGGTGAGCCACCTGCCTGCGATGCTCCCCGTCGCGGTCGGCTGCGCGCTTGCGTTTCGCATTCGCGAGGAGCGCCGCGTCGCACTTGGCTGGTTCGGCGACGGATCCTCGTCCCGTGGCGACGCGCACGAGGCGATGAACCTCGCAGGGGTGCGACGCCTGCCGATCGTGTTCATCTGCAACAACAACCACTTCGCGTACTCGACGCCGAATGAGCTGACCTACGCGATCGACCACCTGGCCGAGCGCGCCGCCGCTTACGGTTTCGAAGGGGTGCTTGCCGACGGCACCGACGTGCTGGCCGTGCATCGCGAGGCACGCGCGGCGATCGAGAAGGCGCGCGAGGGCGGTGGGCCAACGCTGATCGAGACGCTGACGCTGCGGATGGAGGGGCACGGCATCCATGACGACGCGTCGTATGTTCCTCGCGAGCTGCTCGAGGAGTACGAGCGGCGCGACCCGATCGCGCGCTTCCGCGGCTGGCTCGAGACGCACGCGGAGCTCACAGAAGAGGAAGACCACGCGCTCGAGAGCGAGATCAAGGCGCTGTTGAGCGAGGCCGTCCGCAAGGCCGAGGCCAGCCCGGAGCCCGACCCGGACACGCTGCTCGACGGCGTGTATGCGTCTCGAGACGCACTCGAATCGCCACACTTCAGCTGATGGCAGAGCTCAGCTACATCGAGGCGATCTCCGACGGGCTACGCACCGAGATGCGCCGCAGCGACAAGGTGGTCCTGATCGGGCAGGACATCGGCGCGTACGGCGGCGCGTTCAAGGTCACAAACGGTTTCCAGGAGGAGTTCGGCGAGTGGCGCGTGATCGACGCGCCTATCTCTGAGACGGCAATCGTGGGTGGCTGCACCGGAGCCGCGCTAATGGGAATGCGCCCGGTCGCCGAGATGCAGTTCGCCGACTTCGTCTCGTGTTGCTGGGATCACCTCGTCACGGTGGCGGCCAAGCAGAACTGGCGCGCCGGCACGCCGATCCCGATCGTGATCAGGCTCCCGTCCGGGGGCGGATTCTCGGGCGGCCCGTTCCATTCGCAGAATCCCGAGTCGAGCTTCGCGCATGTTCCGGGGCTGAAGGTCGTCTGCCCGTCGACCCCGGCCGACGCGAAGGGGCTGCTCGCGAGCGCGATCGACGACCCGAACCCTGTCCTCTATTTCGAGCACAAGCACCTGTACCGGCGGATCAAGGGAGAGGTCGCCGAGGAGCGCTTCACGGTGCCGATCGGCAAGGCTCGGCTGGCCCGCGAGGGCGCCGACGTCACGGTAGTCACCTGGGGCGCCATGGTCTACACCGCGCTCGAGGCGGCCGAGAAGCTCGCGGACGAAGGCAGCTCGGTCGAGATCATCGATCTGCGCTCGATCCTGCCCTGGGACGCAGACGCCGTGCTCACCTCGGTCGAGAAGACGTCACGCCTGCTCGTCTTCCACGAGGACACGCATACGGCGGGCTTCGGTGCCGAGGTTCTGGCCACCGTCGCCGCCGAGGCCTTCGAGCTGCTCGACGCACCTCCGAGACGCCTCACCGCGCCCGACTGTCCGGCGCCGTTTGCGCCCTCGCTCGAGAGGCGTTTTCTGCCGCAGGTCGAAGACGTGCGCGAGGAGCTACGTGACCTCCTTGCGTACTGATTTCACATAGCCTCCGGGCGACCAGGACGACACGAAGGAGCAGGCGTGACAACGGCAAGTGCAGTCGAGGTAGTGATGCCTCAGATGGGCGTCTCGGTCTCGGAAGGCACCGTCACGCAGTGGCTCAAGGCAATCGGCGAGAGCGTCGCCGCCGACGAGCCGCTGCTGGAGATCTCGACCGACAAGGTCGACACCGAGGTTCCTTCGCCGGCCACCGGCGTCCTGGCCGAGATCCTCGTTCAGGAGGGGGAGACGGTCGACGTCGGCACGGTCATCGGCACGCTCCGCGCCGGCGCCGGCGCGGGGCCAGCCGCCCCTGCTGGCCCTCCCGCGCCAGCGGCAGAGGCTCCGGCGCCCGTGGTGTCTGCCGCTCCCGACTCGCCTGCGCCTGCCGCGCCCGCTCCGCCCGCCGCCGTGGCACCGACAGAAGGCGCCCCCGCATCGCCGCCAGACGCGGCAGCGAGCGGTGAGCGCACGTTCGTCTCGCCAGTCGTCGCACGCATCGCAGCAGAGCACGGGATCGACGTCGGACTGATCGCCGGCACCGGTCGTGGCGGCCGCGTGACCAAGAAGGACATCCTCGCTTTCGTCGAGTCTGGTGGAGCAGCAACGCCTGCCGCAGCGGCCGCTGCCGCCCCACCCGAGCCCGCCCTGGGCGCCGATGCACAGGCGCTAGCACCCGGCGAGCAGGCGCAACGCATGAGCGTGATGCGCCGCGCGATCTCGGAGCACATGCGCAGCTCGCTCGAGACCTCCGCGCCCGTGACCACGGTCTTCGAGGTCGACATGTCGGTCGTCGTCTCGATCCGCGAGCGGCTCAAGCATGCATACGCAGAGCAGCACGGCGTCAAGCTCACGTACCTGGCCTTCATCGCCCGGGCCGCCGTCGACGTCCTGACGCGCTACCCGTGGATCAACGGTGAGATCCGCGGCGACCAGATCATCACGCGCAGCTTCATCAACATCGGCGTTGCGGTCGCACTCGACGACGGCAAGGGCCTGATCGTCCCGGTGATCCGAAACGCCGAAGAGAAGAACATGCTCGGTATCGCCCGAGCGGTCGAGGACCTCGCCGATCGTGCACGGAGCAAGCAGCTCTCGCCCGACGAGGTACACGGCGGCACGTTCACCATTACCAACCCCGGCGGCTTCGGTGCGATCATGGGAACGCCGATCATCAACCAGCCCCAATCGGCGATCCTCGACGTCGAGGCGATCGTCAAACGGCTCTGGGTGGTGACCGACGAGCACGGAAACGACTCGATCGCGATCAGGCCAATCATGAACCTCTGCCTCACCTACGACCATCGATTGATCGACGGCGCTTACGCAGCGCCGTTCATGCGTGACCTGCGCACGAACCTCGAGACTTGGGATGACGCGAGGTACTAGCGTCGCCGTGGGCGACGGGCCCGCGCGCGGCTAGCGGGCCGACCGATGGCCGCGCTCGGCTACCTGTTCGACCTCGGTGAGGTCGCCTACGAAGAGGCCTGGGCGCTGCAGCGCTCTGTCGCGGCTGCGGTCGGCCAGGGCGCCATCCCCGACAGCGTCATCCTGCTCGAGCACCCGCCGACGATCACCTACGGGCGTCGTACGGACGATGACGAGCTGCACGTTCCCGCGCACGCCGACGTCGCGGTGATCGAGACCGATCGCGGGGGAAAGTCGACGTTCCACGGGCCGGGCCAGCTCGTCTGCTACCCGATCCTCGATCTGAACCGCCACGGCAGGGACGTCAAGCGCTACTGCCGCGATCTCGAGGAAGCGGTCATCAGGACGCTCGCGGTGTTCGAGCTCGGCGCGCGCCGCTTCGACGGCCTCACCGGCGTGTGGCTCGATGCGCCGCCGCGCAAGATCTGCTCGATCGGAGTCCATGTCTCTCGCTGGGTGACGACACATGGTTACGCGCTCAACGTTGCGCTCGACCCGGCGCCGTTCACCGAGTGGATCACCGCCTGCGGGCTCGAGGATGCCGCGTTCACGACCATGGCGAACGAGCTCGGTCGAAGCGTCGGCGTCGATCACGTGCGCCCAGACGCTCGAGAAGCGATCGAGGATGTCTTCGGCCTGAAGCTCGAGCGTTTGCCGGACTCCGACGTGGCCGATCTGTGGGCTCAGCCGGGCCACGAGCGGCTCGCTACGGTGGACGCATGAAGTCGCTCCCGATCGCCGGGCGCCCACGGCGGCCGGAGTGGATGAAGGTCAGCGCTCCGAGCCCCGATACGCGCTATTTCGAGGTGCGCGACCTCGTGCGCGAGCAGGGCCTGCACACGATCTGCGAGGAGGCCCGCTGCCCGAACATCGCCGAGTGCTGGGGCCGCGGCACGGCGACCTTCCAGATCCTCGGCGAGATCTGCACGCGCGCGTGTCGCTACTGCTATGTGACCTCGGGCAAGCCGACCGAGGCGCCCGACCCGCGCGAACCGCGCCGCCTCGCCAGGGCGGCGCGCGAAATGGGGCTCGGGCACGTGGTCGTGACCTCGGTCGATCGAGACGATCTACCGGACCGCGGTGCGGCGCACTACGCGGCGACGATCCGCGCGCTGAAGGACGAGCTTCCCGAGGCATCCGTCGAGGTGCTCACGCCCGACTTCCTCGGCGCCGAGGACGCGGCACTCGAGACGCTGCTGGCCGAGAGGCCGGAGGTCTTCAACCACAACATCGAGACCGTGCGGCGGCTGCACAAACGCATGCGCGGGGCCAGGGTCGAGTACGAGAAGGCGCTCTGGCTCTTGCAACGCGCCAAGGAGCTCGCCGACTACGACGTATTGACCAAGTCCGGCATCATCGTCGGCCTCGGCGAGACGAACGACGAGGTGCTCGAGACGATGCTCGACCTGCGCGAGCACGACGTCGACGTCGTGACGATCGGTCAGTACCTTCAGCCCTCACCGAAGCACGCACCGATCGACCGCTGGGTTCATCCCGATGAGTTCCGCATGTTCCGCGAGCAGGGCGAGGAGCTCGGATTCGGCTCGGTGTTCTCTGGCCCGCTCGTCCGATCCTCGTATCGCGCCGACGAGCAGCAGCACGCCGCGCGAGCGGTCGCCTACTAGCGTCACGCTATGACACGACTCGGGCTCGGCTTCTGGGGAGGCGTATCTACCAACGAGCTCATCGATGCGATCGCGCTCGCCGATCGCAAGGGCTTCGACTGTGCGTACCTGATCGAGAGCTTCGCCGACGTCTTCGGCGTGCTCTCGGCGTGCGCACACGCGACCGAGAGAATCGAGCTCGCCTCCGGGGTCGCGACCGTGTTCACGCGCAACCCGACGACCATCGCCATCGGGGCGGCGACCGTCGACTCGATCTCCGATGGGCGCTTCCGCCTCGGCCTCGGTGTCGGCCACCGCGAGATTCATCAGATGCGAGACGATCCCGAGCCGGGGCGACCGTTTCCGTTCGAGCGGCCACTTCAGCGCCTGCGAGAGACGACCGATGTCGTCCGCGCGATTCTCGAGGGCGCGACCAGGGGCGAGCTCGTGAACTACCGGGGCGAGGTCTTCGAGATCGTCGACTACGAGCCGTGGCTTCACCCGTACCGCCCCTCGCTTCCGATCGAGTACGGAACTCTTGGTGAGAAGGCAATGGAGCTCGCCGGCGAGATCGCTGACGCTGTCCTGCCGATCTTCGTTCCGATCGAGTTCGTCGAGAAGATTCGCGCCGCGGTCGCGCGGGGTGCCGAGCCGGTCGGGCGCGATCCGGCCGCGATCGAGGTCGGCTGTTACATCCCGACCTGCGTCGACGACAGCGTCGATCGCGCCCGTGCTGCGATCAGCCGCAACGTCGCGACCCACATGGCGTCGTACCGGTTCTACCGTGAGTACTTCACGCGCCGGGGCTTTGGCGATCTGCTCGACGAGGTGGCGCGCCTGGTCGGCGACGGCGATCTCGACGCGGCGGCGGCACTTGTTCCCGAGGAGCTGATCGAAGACGTCGGCGCGTTCGGGCCTCCCGATCGCTGCCATGAGCAGTTCGAGCGGTTCAGAGACGCCGGCGTGACGCTGCCGATCGTCTACCCGATCCACCCGGAGTTCCGCAACTACCTGCCCGACCCCGAGGCGCGGGCGGGCCTCTTCCGGACGATCGAGGCGCTCGGCTAGCTCAGGTCTCGAGACGCGCGGCGACGCTGGCGGCCGTCTTGAGGCCGTGACCCGTGATCGCGATCGCGACCGTCTCACCCGCGCGAAGTTCGCCGCCCTCGAGCAGTGGCTCCACGGCAGCCGGGGCTAGGGCGCTCGTCACCTCGAGCAGCAGGCCGCGCTGCCGCAGCTCGTCGTGCGCCGGCCAGAGTTGCTGGTCGTCGACGGCCGTGATCGTCCCTCCCGACGCCCGCGCTGCGGCGATGATCTCGCGCGCCCGCGGCGGTCGCATGGCGAGCACCCCGTCAGCGGCCGATTCGCCGCGCTCGATCGTCGCGGGGTCGTCGAGCCCCTCAGACAACGCCCGTGCCAGGGGAGCACAGGCGGCGCTCTGCACCCCGATCATGCGCGGCTCGCGCTCGATCAGTCCAGCCTGGCGAAGGGAGCGAAAGCCGAGACTGGCACCGAGGAAGAGTCCACCCCAGCCGACGGGGCACACGATCGCGTCCGGCGCGCGCCGACCCAGTTGCTCCCAGAGCTCGAAGGCGAACGTCTGCGTTCCGAGGTTGAACGCCGGCTGCCACTGGTGCGATGCGTAGACGAGCTCGTGCTCGTCGACGAATGCGAGTGCCGCATCCGTCGCGGCCTGGCGTGGGCCCTCGATCGGGTGGAGATTCGCCCCGTACGCCACGGCCTGTGCGAGTTTCGCCGCGGCCGCCGAGGCCGGCACGAACAGCTCGAGTGCAATCCCGGACGCAGCCGCGTATGCCGCAAAAGACGCGCCTGCGTTCCCGGAGGAGTCCTCGACGACACACTCGACGCCCTGGCCGAGCAATGCGCCGAAGAGAACTGCGCTTCCGCGATCCTTGAACGAGCCCGTCGGGAGGGCGCCCTCGAGCTTCATGCCGACGGTCGTCCCGCACCAATCGACGTCGAGCAGCGGGGTCTGCGGCTCGCCGATGCTCACGAGCCGCTCCACACCCAGCCACGCTCGATAGCGCGCGACGCCGCGTCTGGTCTCGTCGAGCTCGATCGACGGTGAGGCGAGAGGTGTCGTTAGCGGCGAGCCGCACGCGCCGCAGCGCCACGCACGCGGGTCAGCCGTGGCGGCACAACGCGTGCAATCGGCCATCTATGCGGACAGAGGCCTAGAGAATGCCGCCCTGCGCCATGCGGGCGTAGTCGAGCGCCTTGTCGAGGACGTCCTCTTCGACGCCCTTCTCGCGTGCGACCTCCCGAAGCGAGCGACCCGTCGATGCCGCGTCCTTGACGATCTCGCTTGCCAGGTCGTAGCCCGTGTACGGGTTGAGCGCGGTCGCGGCCGAGAGGGTCTGCTCGGCGTAGCGGGTACACGCCTCGGCGTTGGCGTCGATGCCGTCGACACACTTCTTGGCCAACAGGCGGCAGGCGGCTGCGAGCAGGTTCGTCGACTGGATCACGTTGCGCGCGATCATCGGCACGAAGACGTTGAGCTCAAAATGGCCCTGCATCCCGCCGACCGCAACGGCCGTGTCGTTGCCGATCGCCTGCGCCGCCACCTGCGTCACGACCTCGGGAATGACCGGGTTGACCTTGCCGGGCATGATCGAGCTGCCTTTTTGCAGCTCGGGCAGGAAGATCTCGGCGAGCCCCGCACGCGGGCCGGAGCCCATCAGGCGCAGATCGTTGGCGATCTTCGTCAGCGAGACCGCAACGGTCTTCAGCGCGCCCGAGGCCTCGACGAGGCCATCGCGGGCGGCCTGAGCCTCGAACGGGTCGGCAGGTGGGTGGATCGCCAGCCCCGTGTCGGCACTCAGCAGACCGCGCACCGTGGCCGCGAAATCGGGGTGCGTGTTGAGGCCGGTGCCGGTGGCGGTTCCACCCAGCGGGATCTGCCCGACGCGCTGCAGCGTCGAGTCGACCCGGGCCGCACCCTCCCGCACCTGCGCCGCGTAGCCGGCGAACTCCTGCCCGAGCGTGACCGGGACGGCATCCATCAGGTGTGTCCGCCCTGACTTGACGACATCCTTGAACGCGTCGGCTTTGGCCTGGAGCGAGCCGGCGAGCTGATCCAGCGCCGGCCGCAAGTCGCTCACCAGAGCTTCGAGCGTCGCAAGGTGCACAGCCGAGGGGAACACGTCGTTCGACGACTGCCCCATATTGACGTGGTCGTTGGGGTGCACCCCGTCGCCCGCGAGGTTGGCGAGCACCTCATTGGCGTTCATGTTGGAGGACGTCCCCGACCCTGTCTGGAACACGTCGATCGGGAACTGGTCGTCGAACTCACCCGCAGCGACGCGGTCGCCCGCCGCGGCGATGCGCTCGGCAATGTCCGCGTCCAGCAGACCGAGCTCGGCATTGGCGCGCGCCGAGGCCGCCTTGATCCGTCCCAGCCAGCGCGCAACGGACACCGGGATTGGCTCTCCCGAGACCGGGAAGTTGCCGATCGCCTTGCTCGTCTCTGCGCCCCAAAGCTCCTGATGTTCAGGCGTCGTCATGGCGCCGAGTGTAGTCAGCTCCGCCTGCCAGCTCGGCGTGAAAGCGAGCGCTGCCGGGCGCGCCGCATACGTGCTGCGATCTCAGAGCTGGCCCCCAGGTGACGGGACGGCCCCTGCGAGGATCGTGGCCAGTACCGCTGTGTCGATATTGCCGCCCGACACGACCGCAACGACGGTGCGCCATTCGTCGCGCGGCTCGGCCAGCGCGCCGGCGAGCGCAAGGGCGCCCGCACCCTCAGCCACGACGCGCGAGCTCGTCGCCAGCAGACGCACCGCGCCGGCCGTCTGCTCGAGCGTGACTGTGATCGCGCCGTCGAGCACGCTGCTGACAAGCGGCCACATCGAGGGCAGGACTGTGCGCGCGCCGGCGCCGTCGACGAACGAGCGCTCGAACGCGACGTCGGTTGGCGCGCCCGCAGCGAGCGCGCCTGCGAAAGCGGCGCCCGTCTCGGGCTCGACCGCATACACGGCGGTCGAGGGCGACCGATGCTTGATCGCACAGGCGATCCCCGAAGAGAGCCCGCCGCCACCGTAGGGAACGAGCACCGCGTCGACGTCGGGAAGCTCGTCGATGACCTCAAGACCGATCGTCGCGTTGCCCGCGATCACGGCCTCGTCCTGGACCGGATGAACGAAGGCGCCCTCGAGCTCGTCGAAGCGCGCCTCCTCGATGCTGCGCCACCAGCGCTCGAAGGGAACCTCGACGACGCGCCCGCCGAGGCGCTCGACCGCGACGCGCTTGGTCTCGGGCGCTCCCTCGGGCATGACCACCGTGCAGGCGATGCCCCACCGGCGGGCCGCCCAGGCCACGCCCTGGGCCATGTTTCCGGCGCTTGACGTGACGACGCCGGCGCTGAGGGCGCGATCGTCGAGCGAGTCGAGCGCGCTCAACGCGCCGCGCAGCTTGAACGAGCCG
Source organism: Gaiellaceae bacterium (assembly GCA_965223695.1). Taxonomy (GTDB): domain Bacteria; phylum Actinomycetota; class Thermoleophilia; order Gaiellales; family Gaiellaceae; genus JAUVPB01. The sequence continues at coordinate 421,784 of CBDCXJ010000051.1, forward strand.
ATTGGCTGGAGGTTCTCGAGCTTCAGGTAGACCTGTCCCGGATAGTCCGGGAGCTCGAGCGGCACGAGCGGCGTGCGTAGGACGTCGCCCCGGATCACGGACGCGGCGCGCTCGATGCGGGCGGAGTCGATCGGGCCTGGACTCACGGCGCCATGATCACTGTCATTGAGATTGCGTCGAGCTCATCGTACGCGCGAGAGTCGAGCTCGAGCTCGAGCGCAGCCACGGCGGGCTCGAGCTGTTCGGGACGGCGCGGCCCGACAACGACCGCCGTGACGGCCGGCTCCGCGAAGATGAATGCGAACGCAAGCGTCGCCGGGTCGACGCCGTACTCGGTCGCCAGCAGGCGAAGACTCCCGAGCGCTCCGAAGGTGGCGTCTTTCTCGAGGGCTCGGTACGGCTCGGGTCGCAGCGTCATGCGCGAGCCGCGCGGATACTGCCCGGGCCCGGCGTATTTCCCAGCCAGCCATCCGCCTGCAAGTGGACCGAACGGCGAGTAGCCAAGACCGTTCTGGTCGCACAAGGGCATCACGTCCCCCTCGTCCGCGCGCGCGAACATGTTGTACTCGTTCTGCACCCACCCATAGCGCCGCACGTGCTGGCGAGCGCTGGCCCCAAGCGACTCGAGCAGGCCGTCCATGCCGATATTGCAGGCGCCGTATGCACCGATCTTTCCGCGTTCGACCTCGAGATCAAGTGAGCCGAGCGTCTCTTCGATCGGCACACTCGGATCCGGCTGGTGCGTCATGTACAGCGGCACGTGCTCGATTCCAAGCCGCGCCAGGCTCGCGTCAAGGCACCGATGGAGCCGTGGTCCCAGGCCAGAGTCGCTGGGGTCACCTTCCACGGAATGGAAAAGCTTCGTCGTCACCACGACCTGATCGCGCACGGCCGAGCCCTTGTTCGCCAGCCAGCTTCCGATGTAGCTCTCGCTGCGGCCGCCCCCGTACGCGTCCGCCGTGTCGAACGTCGTGATCCCGAGCTCCCAGGCAGCGTCCATGAGCGCGTGCGCCTCCGCCTCGGACTCGCCTTGCCCGAAGAACTCGGGCGCAGAGCCGATCCCACCGAAGTTGCCGCAGCCGAGGATGATCCTCGAGACGTCGGCGCCGGTCTGGCCGAGCGGGCGCTGCTCGATCGTCACGCCAGCAGCGCGCGGTTCGCCCGGAGGCCATCGAGAACCGCATCGATGTCCTCGGCCGAGTTGTACATGTGCGGCGAGATCCGGACGTTCCCGTCGCGGCACGACGTGATCACGCCGGCGTCTGCTAGCGCGTCAACGAGCGCCTGGTCGTCGGTCGAGCGAACGGCGGTCATTGGCCCCCGTCGCTCGCGGGCCCGCGGTGTCGCCAACGACGCTCCGAGCTCGCCGAGGCCGGCGTCGAGCCGCGCGGTCAGCTCGTCGACATGGCGCTCGACGCGATCCACGCCGACCGACGAAACGAGCTCGATACCCGCCACGCCGGCATAGAGGCTCGGCACCGGCGGCGTACCAGCTTCGTAGCGACGAGCCGTGCCCGACGGTGAGTAGTCAGAGATGTCCATCTTGAAGATGTCCTCGTCGGCGAACCAACCCGTCTGTACCGGTGTCCACTGCCCGATCAGCTCACGCCGCGCGTAGAGAAACCCGAGACCGGCCGAGCCGAGCAGATACTTGAGCGAGCCGGTCGCGAGGAAGTCGACGTTGAGGGCGCGCACGTCGATCGGCACGGCACCTGCTGACTGGAAGGTGTCGACGAGTACGGGAACCCCACGTGCGTGAGCCAGCTCGATCACGCCCTCGAGCTCAAGCCGGCTGCCGTTTCGGTAGCAGACGTGCGCCACTGCGACCAGCGCCGTCCCCTCGTCGATCGCCGCGTCGAAACCCTCGAGCGGGATCGTGCCGTCCTGCTCGCCGACGTGGACAACACGCGCGCCGCGCTGCTCCTGCGCGTGGGCTATCTGCCCGATCGTCGGGAACTCGAAGTCGCTGATGACGATCGTGTCGCGCTGATCGAACTCGAGGGCGCTGACGAGGGCGCTGACGCCGGCCGACAGCGAAGTGGTGACGGCGACCTCGTCGGGCGTCGCGTTGATCAGATCGGCAAACGCGCCGCGCGCACGCTCCGCGAGCTCGACCCAGTAGTCCCAGGGCGAGCCCCGCTCGTCCCAGTGCTCGAGGTAGGCACCGTAGGCCTCGCGCACCTGCACCGAGAGCGCGCCCTGAGAGCACGCGTTCACGTACGTCTTGTGCGCGCAGATTGGGAAGAAGTCCCGGACAGCCCCGGGCAGGGGTCCCGACAGCGTCATCTCAGCGCCCAAGATACGCCCTTTTCAGCTCATCGTTCGCGAGCAGCGCAGAGGCGTCGTCGGCGAGCGCGATCCGGCCGGTCGCCAGCACGTAGCCGCGGTCGGCGATCGAGAGCGCCATGCTGGCGTTCTGCTCGACCATCAGCACCGAGACGCCCGACTCGTGGACCTGCTTGATCAGCGCGAAGTTCTGCTCGACCAGGACCGGGGCGAGGCCCATCGACGGCTCGTCCATCAGGAGCAGCCGGGGCCGCGACATCAACGCGCGCCCCATCGCCAGCATCTGCTGCTCGCCGCCCGAGAGCGTCCCCGCCTTCTGCTTGCGACGCTCGTGCAGGCGGGGAAAGAGCTCATAGACACGCTCCATGTCCTCGCGCGTGTCGCCGGACCGTAGATACGCGCCCATCTCGAGATTCTCGAGCACGGTCATGGGGCCGAAGACACGGCGGTTCTCGGGCACGATCGCCATGCCGAGCCCGACGCGATCCGAGATCGGGTGTCTCGTCACGTCCTGCCCGGCGAAGTGCACGCTGCCGTTGCGCGGCGTGACGATGCCGAGAATCGTCTTCAGGGTCGTCGACTTACCCGAGGCGTTGCCGCCGAGCAGGCAGACCAGCTCGCCCTCGTTGATGGCGATCGAGACTCCCTGCAGAATGTGCACCTGGCCGTAGAACGTGTCGACGTTGCGTAGCTCGAGCAGGCTCATTTCGACTGCGCCGCCCCCGTGCCAAGGTAGGCCTCGATCACCTGCGGATCGTTCGCAACCTCGCTGAACGAGCCCTCGGCGATCTTGACGCCGTGATCGAGTGCGAGCACCCGATCGGAGATGCCCTTGACGACGTTCATGTCGTGCTCGATCACGAAGATCGTCAGGCCGAGCTCTTCACGAAGCGTCCCGATCAGCTCGGTGATCTCAAGCGTCTCGTTCGGGTTCATGCCCGCGGCCGGCTCGTCGAGCAGCAACAGGCGCGGACCCGTCGCGAGCGCACGCGCGATCTCGAGCCGCCGGCGGTTCGCGTACGAGAGGCTGTAGGCGGGCTGGCTCCAGCGGTAGCCCATCAGCCGCTCGCCGAAAAAGGACAGCCGCTCCTCGGCAAGCTGGTGGATCTCGCGCTCCTCCCGCCGCTGGCCGGGCGTGCGGAGCATGGCGCGCATGGCGCCCGCCTTCGTTCCGCCGTAGGCGGCCGCCATCACGTTCTCCTTGACGGTCATGTTCAGAAACAGGCGAAGGGTCTGGAACGTGCGCGCTATCCCGCGCCTGGCGATCTGGTTCGGGTCGAGCCCGGCGACGTCGGCGTCGTCGAGCAGGATCGCGCCGCTGTCGGGTCGGTACAGGCCGCTGATCATGTTGAACAGCGTGGTCTTGCCGGCGCCATTTGGGCCGATCGCGCTGACGATCTCGCCCTCGTTGACGACGATGTCGAGGTCCTGGATCACCGAGAGGCCACCGAACGCCTTGTTCAGCCCACGTATCTCGAGCAGGGGCTTCGGCGGGCGCGCTTCTGGCTCGCTCACGTCATCTCCACTCTCGGGGTGCCGAGCAGACCCTGGGGGCGGCTTGCCATCAGGATGATCAGGATCGCGCCGAAGATCAGCTGTCGCGTCACGCCCGGCTCGAAAATCAGGCGGTTCTCCCACGTGAACGCCGCGAGGTAGACCATCGGAATCAGCATCGCCGTGCGCCAGTGGTCGCGCGCCATGGTGAATACGAGCGCGGAGGCCATCAACGCCACGAACGCGATGTTCCCGGCGGTGTTGCTCTGCGTGTCGAGGACGACCATCCAGCTCGAGAACGCGCCCGCGAGATCACTCTCGCGCAAGGCGGCATCGACGACCGTGTCGGGCCAAGCGCCCGCGACGATCCCGCGCACGACGAAGCCAAGCGCCACCACGCCGCCGAGCACCCCGACCAGCTTCCAGCGGTGACGCACGAGCAGCACGAGGCCGGTCAACAGCGCGAGGTAGAACAGCCACGTTGCCGGGTCGGGCGTGCGCAAGATGTTTGGAACGGAAGCGATCACGATGGCGCCGAGCACGGCGCCTGACATGCTTCCCGCGCCACCAAGGACGAGCGCGGCGTAGATCATGATCAGGAACGTGACCGCGAAGTTGGTCGGGAAAACGCCCTGCTGAACAGCGGCGAACACCGATCCAGCCAACCCAGCCGTGGCGGCGCCGAACGCGAACGCGAGTAGCTGCAGGCGGTTGACCGGAATGGTCATGGCCTCGGCCGCAAGGGGGTCCTCGCGGATCGCGTTCCAGGCACGCCCGATGCGGGATAGGGCTACGCGATGCAGGGCGACGGCAACGACGACGACGAAGATCAGGAGCAGGAAGAAGTAGTCGGTGATCGAGTCGAACTGAATGCCGAAGATCTTGAACTGGTCGAGACCCGGGATTCCGTTCGGCCCGGACGTGATGTCGAGGTCGGGCAACCCAAAATCGGCGAAGCGATTCCCGTTGGTCGTGAATTCAACGAACATCTGCGCGAAGAACAGCGTGATGATCGCCAGGTAGTCGCCCGAGAGACGACGCGACGGTAACCCGAGCAAGAAGCCGAGCGCCGCCGTGGCGAGGACAACAATGATGATCGTCGTCTCCGTCGGCCAGTGAAGATCGAACTGATCCGACGACATGAACGCGTACGCGTACGCGCCGAAGCCGTAGAAGGCGACGTAGCCGAGATCGAGCATGCCCGTCCAGCCAACGGTGACGTTCAGCCCGAGCGCCAGGATCGCGAACAGCAGCACCTGCACGCCGATGCGCACATGGAAGTCGGACGACGTCAGGAACGGGAAGATCGCCGCGATCACGGCGAAGATCGCGAGGCGCCAGCCCGGATGGGTCGTCTCCCACAGCCGCTGAACGACCCCGAGCGGCCCGGTGTAGGCGGTCGTGCGGCCTTCGTGCGTCTCGACCCACTCGTCCTTGCCGACCCGCGGCGTGTTGGGTGTCTGCTCGGCCATCAGACCTTCGTGGGCGGGGGCTCTCCCAGCAGCCCGTTGGGACGGATCAGGAGGAAGACGATCAGGATCGCGAACACCATCAGGTTCGACCACGTCGTCGTGAGGTACGACGTCACAAACGCCTCCGACATGCCGATCAGGAGACCTCCGAGCATGGCGCCCGGAATGCTCCCGATCCCACCGACGACCGCCGCCGTGAACGCCTTGAGGCCGGCGATAAAGCCCATGAAGTGGAACACGCGCTGGAAGACGAGACCGACCATTACCCCCGCGGCGCCCGCGAGGATCGCGCCGATGAGGAACGTGAACACGATCACGCGGTCGACGTTGATCCCCATCATCGCCGCCGCCTCACGGTCGTGAGACACGGCGCGCATGGCCTTGCCGAGCTTGGTGCGCGAGACCAGCAGCGTCAACGCGATCATCAGCGTGATCGATCCGACGATGACGATGATGCGGATCAGCGAGATGTCGAGCGGACCCGCATGGATGCCGGTCTGCGAGCTAACTAACTTCGGCGTCTCATACGAGCGAAAGTCCGCCGTGAAGAGCAGGAGCGCCGTGGCCTGCAAGAAGAACGAGACCCCGATCGCGCTGATCAGCGGTGCGATCCGCGGCGCATTGCGCAGCGGGCGGTACGCGAAGCGCTCGATCGTGATCCCGAGCAGCCCCGACCCGACCATCCCAGCCAGGAACATCAGCAGGAACAGCACCGCGATCGGCACCACCGGGTCGTCCGGGCCACCCAGTCCGATCAGGACGAAGTAGCCCGCGAACGCCCCCGTCATGTAGACCTCGCCGTGGGCGAAGTTCAGGAGCTTGAGGATCCCGTAGACCATCGAGTAGCCCAGCGCGAGCAGGCCGTACACGCTTCCGAGCGTGAGCCCGTTGACGAGCTGCTGGACGAAGAAGTCGACGTCCACGGTTAGTCCCGGTCAGGAAAGACGAAGGGTGCGGCCGGCCACGCGCTGCGACCGGCCGCACCCCCTGTCGGTTAGGTGTCTACGGGAGGATGACCTTGGCTCCGCCCTGGTTCTGGAAGATGTAGAAGGCTGCGCCGTCCACATCGCCCGCGTCGTTGAACGCCAGCGGCGACCCGAGAATCGACTTCTCGATGTTGAGTGCACGCACCGCGTCAAGAACGGATTCGCGTGTCAGCTCACCACCGGCCTGACAGACCGAGTCCATCGCAACCGTGAGCGCGTTCGCAGCCGCGTAGGTCGGCGGCCCGAACGTTCCGAGATCGCCTCGCCCATCAGCGTTGAACTGCTCGATCAGCGCCTGAATCTCAGCATCGTCGATACCGGTGATATCCGGCGCAAACGACGTCAAGTAGGCGCCTTCCGCGCTGAACTCATCAGTAAACAAACCGTCCGAGCCGATCAGCTGAGCAGTCTTGCCCTGCTCGGCCATCTGATCAGCAAAAAGCTGCCCATTCGCCGCGACCTGCCACGGCAGAACGACAACGTCGACGTCGTCATCGATCCGGCTCACAAGCGCCGAGAAATCAGTCACGTCCTGGCTAACAGACTCACGCACAACCTCGACACCGGCCGCATCGAACGCAACCGTCATCGCGTCGGCCAGACCGGTCGAATACGACTCCTGATCATCAACGATGAACACCTTCATCGCGCCCAGGCTGATCGCGAGATCAGCGATCGTCGGACCCTGCACATCGTCAAAGCCAACCGTACGGAAAAACGTCGTCGTGTTCGCCGTCAAATCAGTCCGCGTCGCAGACCCCGAGATGAACGCGAGGTTCCCATCAAGGATCGGCGCCGAAGCCTCAACAACCTGGCTACCAGCCGGACCGACAATCCCGAGAATCGCGTCATTGTCGATCAACTGCTGCGCAACGATCGACCCCTCAGCCGGATCAAGCATCGTGTCACCCTCAACCAGCGTGAAGTTCGTCCCGTTCGCCTCGTTATAGACATCGACCGCGTACTGCGCCCACACCAACTGCTCCGTCCCCAAGAACGCAACCTCACCCGTCGACGGACCCATCCACGCAATCGAACCCTCACACACCACCGGCTCCGGCTCAGGCTCAGGCTCCGGCGGCGGATCAGGCTCAGGCTCCGGTTCCGGCGGTGGGTCTGGCTCGGGCGGCGGCGCCGGTGGCTCAGGCTCGGGCTCCGGCGGTGGCGGCTCGGGCACGGCCGGCGCTGACGGCTCGGCTGTCGTGCTGTCGTCGCCGCCGCACGCGGCCACGATGACCGCGAACGCTGCGACCAGCATGAGCAGCAGGATCCAGGGCTTTCGTCGTCTCATCTCTCTCATCCTCCTTGCGCTCCGCTCATCAGTCGTCATCCGGGTGATAGGCGGCGGCAGCGCTGCCGGGCGGATGAAAGACGCCGAGAACACGCACCGGAGCTTCGCCCACGTTCTCGACACAGTGCACCATGCCAGGTGGAAAGTGAATACACGAGCCAGGACTCACCTGCACGTCCGGCTCGCCTTCCTCGATGAAGCACTGCGTCGCCCTCGAGAATGTAGGCGACCTCGTCGTACTCGTGATAGTGGTCCTTCGCGCGGCCGGGCGGAATCCAGCCGACGAACTGAGTCACCCCGCTGCATCCGACTTCCGGCGTGACGATGAACCAGAATTTCCGGTCCTTGCCGGCCGGATGTGACGGCTGGTCGGCAAGCCGAACGACGGTCTGACGCTTGCCGATATCGGCAAGCGGGGTCGGCGACACCGGAGCGATCACGCTGACGGCGACCAGGTCCTCTGCGCCCGCGCTCTCGAGTCGGTAGCTCTCGCCGGAACCGACGTGCGCCCCTACTTCGGGCTCGAGATCGTGGCGGCTGTCTTCAAGCACAATGGCCCCTGCACCACGTAGGACGTACAGGATCTCCTCGTGTTGGTCGGGAACCGTCCGGGAGCCCGTGCTGCCGGCCTCGACACGGAGCACGGCCTGGCTCAGATGACCGGTCGTCCCGCGCTCGATCATTGGTCGCGCAACTATGCCGGTCTCGCGGTCAGCGATCTCGGCAACGTCTGCCTCATGCACGACTAGCCCAGCCATGGCTCGAACGAGGCCTGCGGCCCCGATGGAGGGGGATTCTGTCAGCACCGCGGACTCGGCACAAGCACGGCTCAGCGAGCCGAACGGCACGGCGACCGGCTACGAGCGCGCGCGAAGAACGCTACGAGTAGGGGCGAGGCTAGGTGGCGCTACGCGCCGCAGCCAGAGCCGCAAGCCGGCGCACCAGCCGGCACCGGCTCAGCATCGACGTCGTCGTTCGCCTGGAACGACGAACCGCACCCGCACGCCGCCTGGACGTTCGGGTTGTCGATCGCGAAGCCGCCGCTGAGCCCTTCGACGAAGTCGACGGTCGCGCCATTGAGGTACGGGCCGCTGAACGGATCGACGACGACCGTGACGCCGTGTGCGTCGACTGCGTGGTCGCCGTCCTGCACGCCATGATCGAAACCGAGGGCGTACTGGAAGCCCGAGCAACCGCCGCCTTCGATCGCGATGCGAAGAACCTCGGCCTCGCCCGCCGGCTCCTGGCTGGCGAGCTCGATGATCTTCTTGGCTGCGTTCTCGGTGACAGTGACCATTGTGTCCCTTACCTCTATGTGTCGAATCGTAGCACTGTCTGTCCGAGCTAGAGGCCGGCGCAGCGCGGATTCGCCTAAAGAGTGAAAACGGAGCAAGGCCCGCCGCTATTCCGAGCTTGTAACAACCGATGTCGGCCGATTCAGCCGGTCTGAGCGGACTTTTCGGGCCTCCAACCCCTCCGCTTGTGCAGGTAGGATCCGCTCCGCCGCAATGGTCCTCGCAACGCTCGACGACTGGTTCCCGTTCTTCGTCTACGGGATCATGGCGCTGGCCATTCCAGCGTCGATGGTCGTGATGTCGTTCGTCCTCTCGACACGACCCAAGAAGCGCACGCGACAGCGTGACCTGCCGTTCGAATCGGGCGTGTCAGAGGGCCCGCCCAAGGAGCAGCGCTTCACGATCAGCTTCTACCTGACGGCGATGCTCTTCATCGTCTTCGACATCGAGATCGTCTTTCTCTACCCGGTCGCCGTCGTCCTGAACGCCGTCGGCTGGTTCGCGCTCGCCGAATTCGGCTTCTTCATCGCGATCCTCGCGCTCGCCTACATCTACATCTGGAAGAAGGGCGCGCTCGAATGGCGCTAGCCTCTGTCGCTGCCAGCCGAAGCGAGACGCAATGAGCGACGAACGGAAGCGGCTTGCCGACTACGGGCTCAACTCCGAGCGCGTTCTGATGCGCGAGAAGGGCCCGGGTGTCTTCGAGCAGGAGCTCGGTGACCTCGAGAACGAGCTGATGTTGACGACCGTCGCGAAGGCGGTCTCGTGGGCACAGGGAAGCTCGGTCTGGCCCGACACCTTCGGTCTCGCCTGCTGTGCGATCGAGATGATGTCGATCGTCTCGGCCCGCTACGACGTCGCCCGCTTCGGCTCCGAGGTGTTCCGCGCCTCGCCGAGGCAGGCCGACCTGCTGATCGTGTCCGGGCGCGTCTCGCACAAGATGGCCGCGCCGCTTCGCCAGATCTACGACCAGATGCTCGAGCCCAAATGGGTCATGGCGATGGGCGCCTGCTCGAGCTCGGGCGGGATGTTCAACAACTACGCGATCCTCCAGGGCGTCGACCGGATCGTCCCGGTCGACATCCACGTGCCGGGTTGCCCTCCGCGGCCCGAGGCCGTGATGGAGGGCATCGTTCGCCTGCAGGAGAAGATCAAGGCCGGCGTTCCGCCTGCGTACGAGATCCGACCGGTGGCCTCATAGGAATGGCGTCGTACGAGGACGTTCCCGGCTTCGGGTCAGAGCTGGCCGCGTACGACGAGACGACCGTCGTCGTAGAGCGAGAGCGCGTCGTCGATGCTGCTCTTCATCTGCGTGACGCGCACGAGTTCCGCTTCCTCTCGGATATCTCCGCCGCCGACTACCTCGGCTGGGGCGAGGCACCCACCGCGGGCTACTGGGGGAGCGCCGCCGGCCGTGACCTGAACGCGGCTGCGAGCGCCTCGCTCAACCGCACGCCAGAGCCCAAGCCCAAGCGCTTCTCGGTCTCGTATCACCTGCTGAGGCTCGAGCGCGGCGCACCACGTGTCCGGCTGCAGGTCTGGTGCGACGACGGCGAAGCGGTTCCCTCGGTGATCCGGGTGTGGCCCACCGCCGACTGGCACGAGCGCGAGGCCTGGGACCTGATGGGCATCGTCTTCGACGAGCATCCCAATCTCGAGCGGATACTGCTCGAGGACGACTGGGAAGGCCATCCGCTTCGCAAGGACTACCCGATCGGCGGCGAGCCCGTTCGCTTCTCGGACGCCGAGTAGCCATGGCGACAGTCGCTCCCGAAGCCCAGATCTACAGCGGCACGCGGATCCCGTATCCGATCCCGACGGTGCTGCAGGTTCCCGACGACGTCCGCGAGGCCGACGACATCCTCACCGTCAACTTCGGCCCGAACCACCCGGCCACGCACGGCGTCCTGCGGCTCGTCGTCGACCTCGACGGCGAGACCGTCGTTGGACTTCGTGCCGTGATCGGCTACCTGCACACGGGCTTCGAGAAGACGATGGAGCAGAAGAACTACTGGAAGGCGATCACCTACCCCGAGCGAATCGACTACCTCTCATTCCAGGCCAACGAGCTGGTCTTCGTGCTGGCGATCGAGAAGCTGCTCGGCATAGACGTGCCGCCCAAGGCCGACTGGATGCGCACCTGCCTGCTCGAGCTCAACCGAATCCACTCCCATCTCGTCTGGCTGGGCACCACGTGTCTCGAGCTGGGCGCGATCGGTCTCTTCTGGTACACGTTCCGCGAGCGCGACGCCATCCTCGACCTGTTCGAGATGGTCACCGGGGTGCGCATGCACACGCGCTACTTCCAGGCGGGCGGGCTCGCCGAGGATATCCCGGCCGGCTTCGCCGAGGAGACCATCAAGCTCGCGAGCCGCATGCCGGCGGCGATCGACGAGTACGAGGAGATGCTCTCGAAGAACAAGATCTGGCTCGAGCGCACGAAGGGCGTCGGGCTGCTCTCGGCTGACGACGCTATCGCACTCGGCCAGTCGGGGCCCATGCTGCGCGCCTCTGGCGTCGACTGGGACCTTCGCCGCGATCAGCCCTACCTCGTTTACGACAAGCTCGACTTCGAGATCCCCGTCTACGACAACTGCGACGTGTACGACCGCTACCTCGTGCACATGGACGAGATGCGCGAGTCGGCGCGCCTCGTGCACCAGTGCGTCGAGGGGATGCCCGACGGCGCCTGGATCTCGGACGATCGCAAGGTCGTCCTGCCGCCGCGCGACGAGCTTCACACGTCAATGGAGAGCCTGATTCACCACTTCAAGCTCGTCACCGAGGGCTACAGCGTCCCCGAGGGCGAGGTCTACATCACGATCGAGTCGCCGCGCGGTGAGATGGGCTGTTATCTGGTGTCGGACGGCGGGCCAAAGCCGTGGCGGGTCAAGTTCAGGGCGCCGTCTTTCGTCGCATTGCAGGCGGGGCCGACCACGATTCAGGGGTCGCTGGTGGCGGACATGATCGCGATTGCCGCGTCGCTCGACACCGTTATGGGCGAGGTAGACCGTTGAGCGATCTTTACTCGGAGATCCAGGCGGTCGCGGAGCAATATCCGGTGCGTCGTTCGGCCGTGATTCCGGCGCTGCATCTCGTACAGAAGCAGTACGGCTGGCTGCCACCGGAGGCGTTTCGCGACGTCGCCGATGCGCTAGAGCTGACGCCCGCGTATTGCCGCTCGGTCGCGAGCTTCTACGACATGTTCCGTCTCGAGCCGGTCGGGCGACAGGTCGTCGAGGTCTGCACGAACATCTCCTGCGCGCTCGTCGGTGCGCAAGCCGTGCTCGAGGCGTTCGAGGGCGAGTTCGGCATCTCGGCGGGTGAGACCACCCATGACGGCGAGTTCTCGCTGCGCACCGTCGAGTGCGCGGGTGGCTGCGGCTGGGGAACAGTCGTCGCGGTCAACAGCCGCTATCGCGAGCACGTAAAGGCGGCAGACGTTCCGACGATCGTGGGTGAGCTCCGCAATAGCTGATCACGCCACACCGACTGAGGGCGCGACGCCCGGCCCGCGCGAGCTGCTGCTCGAGGGTGCGGCCGACGCCGACCTCACGAAGATCGGCGAGTACGAACGGGTCGGCGGGTACGAGGCCCTTCGCCGGGCGCTCTCGACGCCGCCGGATGAGCTGATCGAGCAGTGCCTTGCCTCGGGCCTGCGCGGACGCGGCGGTGCCGGCTTCCCGATGGGGCGCAAGGCGAGCTTCCTGCCAAAGCCCGACCAGACAGCGAAGCCGATCTACCTCGCCGTCAACGCCGACGAGTCGGAGCCGGGCACATTCAAGGACCGCGAGCTGATGTTCCGGATCCCGCACGCGCTGATCGAAGGGGTCGTGATTGCGAGCTTCGCGATCGGCGCGCAGGTGGCGTTCATCTACATCCGCGGCGAGTACCTGGCCGAGTTCGAGATTCTGCGCGACGCGCTCGAGGAGGCGAAGAGCCGCGGCCTTGTGGGCGCGAACATCCTTGGCACCGGCTTCGACCTGCCGATCGTCCTCCACCGCGGCGCCGGCGCCTACATCTGCGGCGAGGAGACCGGTCTGCTCGAGTCGCTCGAGGGCAAGCGCGGCCAGCCGCGCTCGAAGCCGCCCTTCCCCGCGATCGAGGGGCTCTACAACGCGCCGACGCTGATCAACAACGTCGAGACGCTGGCGACACTCCCGGCCATCCTCAAGATGGGCGGCGAGGAGTACTCGAAGATCGGCGTCGAGAACTCTGCCGGCACGCGGCTCTTCTCGCTCTCGGGGAATGTCGTCAACGGAGGCAACTTCGAGCTCGAGCTCGGCACGACGCTACGCACCCTGATCTACGACCTCGGCGGAGGCATTGCCGGCGGGCGCGCGCTCAAGGCGATCATCCCGGGCGGCTCGTCGGTGCCCGTCCTCTCGGCGGACGAGGTCGACACCGCGCTCGACTTCGACGCGATGGCCGAGGCCGGCTCGATGCTCGGCTCAGGTGCCGTGATCGTGATCGACGATCGCTGCTGCATGGTGCAGCTCGGCCTGCGCGTCGCGCAGTTCTACCAGCACGAGTCATGCGGGAAGTGCACGCCCTGCCGCGAGGGAACGCGCTGGATGGTGCAGCTCCTGCACAAGATCGAGGACGGCGAGGCGAGCCAGGGCGAGCTCGACCTCTTGCTCAACGTCTGCGATCGCATTCTCGGCAACTGCCTCTGCCCGCTCGGCGACGCGGCCGCGATGCCTGTCGCAAGTTACGTGGCCAAGTTCCGCGAGGAGTACCAGCAGCACATCGAGCACGGCGGCTGCCCCTTCGGCGGCGCCTCCTCGCTCGACGGCGTGCTCGCGCCAATCGACCAGCACCACCACGACGTGATCAAGGGCATCGAGATACCGGCGTGAGCGAGAACGGCAAACCCGAGCTCGTCAACGTCACGATCGATGGCCGCACGGTCGAGGTTCCCCCGGGAACCGGGATGATCGAGGCGGCGATGTCGGCCGGGATCGAGATCCCGGTGTTCTGCTACGAGCCGCGCCTCGGCCCGCCGCTCGGCGCGTGTCGCATGTGTCTGTGCGAGCTCGAAGGCGTGCCGAAGCTGCAGGCCGCCTGCACGCTCAGTGCCCAGGACGGCATGGAGCTGAAGACCGCCGCGACGAGCGAGCAGGCCAAGGAAGGCCAGGAGGCGATCCTCGAGTTCATCCTGCTCAACCACCCGCTCGACTGCCCCGACTGCGACAAGGGTGGCGAGTGCCCGCTGCAGGACCTCACCTTTCGCTACGGCCCGCCGGCAACACGCATGCGCTTCACGAAGCGAACGTTCGACAAGCCGATCCCGATCTCGCCGCTGATCGCCCTCGATCGCGAGCGCTGCATTCTCTGCTACCGCTGCACCCGCTTCTCGGAGCAGGTCGCCGAGGACGGCCAGCTTGTCGCGATGGAGCGCGGTGCGAACTCTTACATCGCCACGTTCGAAGACGAGCCCTACCGCGCCCACTTCTCGGGCAACGTCGTCGAGCTCTGCCCGGTCGGCGCCCTCACCTCGACGGCCTATCGCTTCCAGGCTCGTCCGTGGGAGATCCAGAACGTGCCGAGCGTCTGTGGGCACTGCCCCGTCGGCTGCAACATCTGGGCGACGACGCGCGAGGGAAAGGTCTCGCGCGTGCTGGGGCGCAACCATCCCGAGGTTGACGAGGGCTGGCTCTGCGACAAGGGGCGGTTCGCGACCGGCGACCTCGGCGCCGAGGATCGCCTTGCCGAGCCGCTGCAGCGCGTCCGGCGGCGCGGCTTCGAGCCTGTGTCGCTCGAGGACGCCGCCGAGGCGACTGCCCAGGCGCTTCGCGCTGCTGAGGGCTCGATCGCGGTTGCGTTCTCGGGCACCGAGTCGGTCGAGGAGGCCGACGCGCTCGCGCGGGTCGTCCGCGAGGCCTGCAATGCGCACACCGTGCTTCTGCCTGACGATCCGCACCCGTCACTCGACGCGTTCCGCGCGCCGCTCTCGGCGATCCGGGACGCCGATGTCTGCCTCGTCCTCGGCGACGATCCCGTCGTCGAGCGAGCACCGATCGTCGACCTCTGGCTGCGCGCCGCGAGACGTAATGGAACGCGGATCATCACCGTCGGCCCCGCCGGGTCACACCAGGCTCCGCCTGGCTCCGCGGCATCGGTAGCCGCCGCACTGTGCTCGGCGGCGCCGCCCGAGGATCTCGCCGGCATCCGGCGCGCGCTCAGCGAAGCCGGCCGGGTCGCGCTCGTCTGGTCGGAGACCGACCCGAGCGGCGGTCAGCACATCGCGCGCCTGGCGGAGGCGCTCGAGCTTGGCGAGGGCTCCGGCGTCTACTGGTTGCCCTCGGCGCCGAACGGGCGCGGCGTCGCCTCAGCCTGGCACGCACACGGCGAGCGCGGACAGGTCAGCCGGCTTGACGACGCGGCGCCGCGAGCGCTGATCGTCTCGGGCGACGCTGCCGCGGCCGACCTGCGCGTCCTTGCGCTGGCGGAGCAGGCCGATTTCGTCCTCACCACGTCGATGTTCATGAGCGAGGTCGCCAGCTGGTCGCACATGCTCCTGCCCGACGCCGCCTTCCTCGAGCGTGACGGCACGACGGTCAACCTCGAGGGACGCCCGCAACGCCAGCAGCGAGCCGTCGCTGGCCCGGAGGCCGAGCTGCTCAGCTTCTACTCGCTGCTCGGCCGGCACTTCGACCTCGAGATCGCGCCCTGGCCGGACTTCGCCGGCATCAGCGATCAGGCGGAGCTGCGGGCGGCGGCGGCTGGTGCCCCGGCGGGCCCGCCCGCGGCGCACGAGCCTGCGCGGCCAACACAGGGCCTCTCGCTCGTCTCCTACCGCTCGGCCTTCTCGGGCCGCGCGGTCGAGCTGACGCCGTCGCTCGAGTTCCAGCGCCCGACGCCGACGATCGAGCTCTCGGCCTCTGACGCGGAACGACTCGGCGTTGCTCGCGGCGACGAGGTCAGCGTGGCGTCGAACGGAACGAGCGTCTCGCTGCGCGCAGAGATCAACCGGCGGCTGCTTCCCGGTGTCGTCCGCGCCGCCGAGGAGCACGTAGGCGGGCTCGAGCCGACGGTCAACGTGACGCGGAGCAGCGACTAGATGAGCCCGTACCGCCGAGGGGCGAGCCGGAGCGGGCTGTGATCCGCGAGACCCTCAACCAGCCGTGGTGGATCGACCTCCCCAAGGCCGCACTGATCGTCAACCTCGTCCTGCTCCTGTTCGCATATCTGACCTGGCTCGAGCGCAAGCTGCTCGCACGGATGCAGCTGCGCTATGGGCCGAACCGCGTCGGCCCGTTCGGTCTGCTCCAGCCGATCGCCGACCTTGTCAAGCTGATTCGCAAGGAGAGCTTCCTCCCGCCCGCCGGCACCGCGATGCTGCTCGTGGCCGCCCCGATCGTCGCCGGCTTCGCGGCGCTTGCCTCGTTCTCGGTCATTCCCTGGGGGCCCGTGTGGAGCGTCGGCGACTACCACGTGACCGGGTGGGTCACCGACGTCTCGATCGGCCTCGTGCTGCTCTTCGCGATCGGCTCGCTCGGCGTGTACGGCTTCATCGTCGGCGGCTGGGCCAGCGACTCGAAGTACTCGCTGCTCGGCTCGATGCGCACCTGCGCGCAGATGGTCTCCTACGAGGTCTCGCTCGCCCTCTCGGTACTCGGCGTCGTGATCATGGGCGGCTCGCTCTCGCTCGTCGACATCGCCGTCAAACAGCAGGAGACGATCTGGTTCGCAGGCCCGCAGTTCGTGGGCCTCGTCGTCTTCTTCATCGCGGGCGTCGCCGAGACGAACCGGCCGCCGTTCGACCTGCCCGAGGCCGAGTCAGAGCTCGTGGCCGGCTACCACACCGAGTTCGGCGGCATGCGCTGGGGTCTCTTCCAGACCTCGGAGTACATCAACATGATCACGCTCTCGGGGTTGATGGTCGCCCTGTTCTTCGGCGGCTGGGGCGGCCCCGGACTGCCCGGACCCCTCTGGTTCCTGATCAAGCTCATGGCCATCATCTTCGTCTTCATGTGGATCCGCACCACGCTGCCCCGTTTGCGCTACGACCAGCTGATGAAGTTCGGCTGGAAGATCCTGCTGCCAGTCGCCACCCTCAACGCGTTGATCACGGCAATTCTCGTGGTCGCCATCGACTAAAACACCGACCGGGAAGAGAAGGATGAGCCCACAGCCCTACGACACACTCCGTGGCTTCGGCGTCACGCTCCGCCAGGTTTTCCGCAAGCCGATCACACAGCAGTACCCCGACTACAAGCGGCCGGTCTACCCGCGCTTCCGGGGACGCCATCGACTGCACCGGCACGAGAACGGGCTCGAGAAGTGTGTCGGCTGCTCGCTCTGTGCGGCCGCCTGCCCGTCGGACTGCATCCGGGTCGTCCCGGCCGAGAACGACCCGCACGATCGCGCCTCGGCCGGAGAGCGCTACGCGCGCATCTACGAGATCAACATGAGCCGCTGCATCTTCTGCGGCTACTGCGAGCTCGCCTGCCCGTTCGACGCGATCACGCTCGGCAACGAGTTCGAGATCGCCGAGTACTCGCGCGACGACCTGATCTACACCAAGGACATGCTGCTCGACGCGCCGATCAAGCAGGTTCCGGTCGCCGATCGCGAGCGCTACGACACCCCCGAGCCGGTCTGGAAGACCGACAGCTAGCTCCATGCCCGCGCCCGCCGAGCTCCGACGACCAACGATCTGATGCTCCTCGCCGACCAAGCCGGCAACATCATCGTCTGGGTCGTCTGGGTCGGCGCCGCGGTCGCGCTGCTCGGGTCGGGGCTCGCGGTCGTCCTGTTCCAGAACCCGTTCTACAGCGCGCTCGCTCTGATCGTCAACCTCGGCTCCCTCGCCGTCCTCTACCTGATCGTGCAGGCCGAGTTCGTCGCGGCGGCGCAGGTCCTCGTCTACGCCGGAGCGGTGGTCGTCCTCTTCCTGTTCGTCATCGCCTACCTCGGCGGCCGCGCCGATGCGCCCTGGGCGGGCAGTACACCCAGCCGCTTCATCGCGACGATCGTCGCCTCGGCCGCGATCATCACGGTGGTCATCCTCGCGATCGGGATCGAGGCCGACGAAGGGCTCGCGACGTCGGCAGAGATCACCTCCTCCTTCGGGAGCCCGAGCCAGATCGGCGAGCTGTTCCTCTCGAACCACCTGCTCGCGTTCGAGGTCACGAGCATCGTGCTCTTCATCGCTGCAGTGGGCGCCGCCGTCCTCGGCGGCGGTGCGCGCCGGCGTGACTCGCTCGCAGCGAGCGCCGAGCCCGACGAGAGCGAGGGCGACGCGTGAGCGGTCCGGGAATCGTCGCCTACCTGGCGCTCTCGACGCTGCTGTTTGGCATCGGCATTGCCGGAGTCCTGCTCAGGCGGAGCCCGCTGATCGTGCTGCTCGCGCTCGAGATCATGCTGAACGCCAGCAACCTCGCGCTGATCGCGTTCTCGCGCCACTGGGCGGACGGCGACGGGCAGATCTTCGCGCTGACCGTCATGGTGGTCGCCGCCTCCGAAGCCGTGATCGGCCTGGGCCTGATCGTCGCGATGTCCCGCCGCCGGCTTGCGCTCGACGTCGACAAGATGACAACCCTCAAGGGCTGACGCAGGTGGTCGAGCACACGCCATGATCGCCGCCTCCTGGATCGCCCTGTTCTCGCCGGCCGCTGCCGTTGTGCTGATCGGCGTTCTGCACACGCGGATCACGCGCGCGCAGGCGGGCTGGATCGCCTCGCTCGCCACGCTCGTCTCGTTCTGCGGTGCCCTCTTTGCGTTCGTCACGCTGCTCGGCGATGCGCCAGAGGAGCGGGGACGCCTCTCGACGATCTACACCTGGCTCTCGGCCGGCGACCTGCAGATCGGCATGGAGATCTTCGTAGACCCGCTCAGCGTGTTCATGATGATGATCGTCAGCGGGGTCGGCTTCCTGATCCTGACCTACGCCGTCGGCTACATGCACGGCGACACCGAGGAGCGCCGCTACCACGCCTACAAGGCGTTGTTCGTCTTCTCGATGTTGCTGCTCGTGATGGCGGGCAACCTGGTGCTGCTGCTCGCGGGCTGGGGCATGGTCGGGCTTTCGTCCTACCTGCTCATCAACTACTGGCACAAGCGCCACACGGCAGTCGCAGCGGGCAAGAAGGCATTCGTCGTCAACGCCTTCGGAGACGCCACGTTCGTCGTCTCGATCTTCCTGCTGATCCAGCACGTCGGCGTGGTCGATTTCCCGAGCGTCTTCGCCGCCGCGCCGGGCGAGCTCGGGCAGTCGACGACCGTCTCGGTGATCGTCGCGCTCGGGCTGCTCGGCGCCGCCGCGGCCAAATCAGCCCAGGTTCCCTTGCACACCTGGCTCCCGGACGCGATGGAAGGCCCCACCCCCGTGAGCGCGCTGATCCACGCAGCGACGATGGTGACCGCGGGCGTCTACCTGCTCGCGCGCACGCACGTCCTCTTCGAGCTGGCACCGGCCGTGCTGCACACCGCGGCCGTGATCGGGGGGATCACGCTGCTCGTCGCCGGCTTCATCGCGCTCGTCCAGACCGACATCAAGCGCGTGATCGCCTACTCGACGATGAGCCAGATCGGCTACATGTTCCTCGCCGCCGGCCTCGGGGCCTACGCCGCGGGAATGTTCCACCTGATGACGCACGCCTTCTTCAAGGCGCTGCTCTTCATGGCCGCCGGCGTCCTAATCCACGCGCTCGCCGACGAGCAGGACATTCGCAAGATGCGCGGGCTCGGCTCACGCATGCCGACGACCTACAAGGCCTTCCTGATCGGATCGCTCGCGTTAGCCGGCCTCCCGCCGCTCTCGGGCTTCTTCTCGAAGGATCTGATCCTCGCGCACTCGCTGGCGGAGGGCGTGATCGGGCCAATCCTCTGGGTGATCGCGCTGATTGGCGCCCTCCTGACCGCGGTGTACACGTTCCGCCTGCTGTTCATCGTCTTCGGCGGCGAGGCCTCAGACCACGTCGGCGAGAAGCTGCACAAGGTGCGCTTCGAGGGGCCGCTGACGATGATGCTGCCGGTCGGTGCGCTCGCCGTGCTCGCGGTCGTCGGCGGCCTGATCCAGATCCCGGGCGCCTGGCACGCGGTCGACAACTGGATCGAGCCGGTCGCCGAGTCACTCCAGCATCCGGCGACCTGGATGGAGGTCGTCTCGCCGGTCATCGCCGTCGCGCTCGCACTCGTCGGGGCGGCAATCGCCTGGCGCCTCTGGGGTCAGCCGAGCGAGGTTCCCGGGCGGCTGCGCGCGCAGTACCCACAGGTCGCGGCAGCGCTCGAGCACAAGTTCTACTTCGACGAGTTCTACGAGCGCGCGCTTTCACTGCCGACCCAACAGCTCGCGGTCGCCCTTCGCCGCTTCGTCGAGGCGCCGCTCGTGCTCGGCTCGGGCGGTGAGCTCGGCCACGGCGTCCGCGGCATCGGCCGGCTGGTCGCGCGGATCCAGACGGGCCTCTTGCGCAACTACGCCCTCTTGCTCGGGGGCTCTCTCGTGATCATCGCGATCGTCTTCGTCTCGGTGCGCTAGATGCTGACCACTGTCCTGATCTTCCTACCGATCGCCGCCGGGCTCGCGCTGCTCGTCAGCCCCGCTCGGACGGCGCGGGTGGCCGGCGGGTTCGCGATCACGGTCGCCATCGTCGAGCTCGCGCTCTGGCTCGGGGCACTCGTCGACTTCGACTTCGGACGCGCCGGTCTACAGCACGACACGACCGCCACGTGGTTCGAGGATCTCGGCGTCTCCTACAAGGTCGGCCTCTACGACTTCACGGTCTGGCTGATCGGCCTGACGGTCGTCGTGATGGTCGCGGCGATGATCTACGCGCTCTGGGATGGGCGCTCCCGGCCGCGCCCGTACTTCGCGCTGCTGCTCATCCTGCTCGGCGCGACCGTCGGCGTCTTCGCCTCGCATGACCTGCTCGTCTTCTACGTCTTCTTCGAGGCGATGCTGATCCCGCTCTACGTTCTGATCGGCGTGTGGGGCGGTGCGCAGCGCCAGCTCGCAACGATCAAGCTTCTGATCTACACGCTAGTCGGCTCGCTGCTGATGCTCGTGGCAATCGTGGCCTTCGGCCTGCAGCAGGGCACGTTCGACCTGACGCAGATGGGCACGAGCCAGAGCACCTGGATCTTCCTCGGCTTCATGGCGGCGTTCGTGATCAAGGCGCCGCTCTGGCCGTTCCACGGCTGGTTGCCCGACGCCTACCGCCAGGCGCCGCCCGAGGTCGCCGCGCTGCTCTCCGGGGTGATCTCGAAGACCGCGACCTTCGGCGTGCTCCGCATCGTGCTGCCCTCGTTCCCCGAGCCCGTCGCCGAGTTCCAGGACGCGATCCTCGCGCTCGCTGTGATCGGGCTCATGTACGGGTCTCTGCTCGCCTTCCGCCAGCCCGACTTCCGGGGCGTGGTTGCCTACTCGAGCCTCGCACAGATGTGCCTGATCTTCGTCGGGCTGTTCGCCGTGACCGATTCGGGAATCGGCGGGGGGATGTTCCAGATGGTCAACCACGGGCTCGTTTCCGCCGCTCTGTTCCTGCTCGCGGGCGCCGTTGAGCGACGCACGGGCACCGGCGAGTTCCGCTTCCTCGGCGGCATGGCACGCGGGCGGCCGTTGCTGGCCACGGCTCTGATCATCGCGGGCGTGATCGCGCTCGCGGTGCCTGGATCGAGCGTGTTCGCAAGCGAATTCCTTGTCCTGAACGGTGTCTTTACGGTCGGCTGGGGCTGGGCCGTCGCGGGCGCGATCGCGATCATCGTCGCCGCCCTCTACATGCTCCGCGCCATCTCGGCCACGCTGCACATCGACGTGGGTTCGGCGGTGCCTGCGAGCGCGCGCGATCTGCGGCCCGCTGAGCTCGGGGCAATAGTCCCGCTGATCGCGATCCTGATCGCGCTCAGCGTCTGGCCTGGCGCGATCACGGACCACACCTTCACCGGCAATCCGACCGACGCCGTCGTCTCGAGGTTCGAGCCGTGAGCGAGTTCTCGTCGCCGTCGATCGACTGGGCGGGGCTCTCGCCCTACCTGGTTGCGCTCTTTGGCGCGGCCGTCATCCTGCTCGTCTCCGTCTTCATGCGCTCACGCGTGCGCCGGGCGTTCGCCGCCGTCGGAGCCGGCGCGACCCTGCTCGGTGCGCTCGCCGCCTCACTGACGCTGTACGCACTCGACCGGGCTCCTTCCGGGATCGTCGCCGACGCGATCCAGCGAGACGACCTTGCCCACCTCGCCCAGTCGGTGCTCTTCGGCACGGCAATCCTCGCCGTCCTCGTCTCCTACCGAGAGCGAACCTCGGACGAAAATGCCGGCGAGTTCTACGGCCTGATCGTCGCGGCGGTCGCCGGTATGGCGTTCCTCGCTGCGAGCAGCAACATGATGACCCTGTTCCTCGGGCTCGAGTGGTTCTCGATCTGTCTGTACCTGTTGAGCGCGATCGCAACCGACCGGATCAGCTCGCTCGAGGCCGGCCTCAAGTACCTCGTGATCGGGAGCTTCGCCTCTGCGATCTTGCTGTTCGGGCTCGCGCTCGTGTACGGCGCGACCGGCACGATCGATTTCGCCGAGATCGGGCAGGCTGCAGACTCAGACAACCTGCTGCTCGTCAGCGGGCTGGCGATGATCCTGATCGGGATCGGCTTCAAGGTCTCGGCCGCGCCGCTTCACCAGTGGACACCGGACGTCTACGAGGGTGCACCCACGTCGGTCACCGGCTTCATGGCGGCGGCCACCAAGGTGGCGGTCTTCGTTCTCGCCCTGCGCTTCCTGACCGTTTCCTTCCCCGATCAGGCCGACCTGTGGACAATCACCCTCGGCGTCCTCGCGGCGATCTCCCTCGCCTGGGGGAACCTTGCGGCGCTGGCCCAGCGCGACGTCAAGCGGATCCTCGCCTACTCGAGCATCTCGCACGCCGGCTTCCTCTTGATGCCGCTGGCGGCGGGCAACGAGCTCGGATCCCGAGCGCTGCTCTTCTACCTGATCCCGTACGCGGCGATGACGGTCGGCTCGTTCGCCATCGTCGCCGCGCGAGAACGAGAGCTTGGCCGGGCGGTGGACCTAGACGGGCTCTCAGGTCTCGGCTGGGAGCGCCCTTACCTGGGTGGCGCGATGGCCGTCTTCATGCTCGGCTTCATCGGCCTGCCTCCGACCGGCCTCTTCCTCGGGAAGTTCTACGCCTTCGCGGCGCTGTACGAGCGCGGCTGGATCTGGCTGATGGTGATCGGCGCAATCTTCACGGCCGTCTCGGTCTACTACTACCTCGGCATCGTCCGCGCGATGTACATGCGCGACCTCCCGGCCGGCGCCACCGCAGCCGTCGCCGGCGGCTCCCCGCCGCAGGACCGCGTGCTGAACCTCGCAGTCGGTATCTGCGTCGTCGTGGCAGTCGGAACGTTCTTCGGCGTGGATCCGCTGATCGACATCCTCCGAGAGACTACGGCGGTCTTCAGCTACCCGTTCTAGCTCGGCGCTGCTCGCCGGCTCGGCCCGGGCCCTCGTAGACGGCAGACGCTGCGTCGTGAACCGGCCCATCTCTGGCGCTGGGTCGGAGGAGTGCCGGCCGTTATGCGAAGGGTCGGGTGCCGTATGAGTTGGTTGGGCGTAGCCCGTGCCGCCGTGTTTTGGCGGCGCGGGATGCGTGCAACCAACCACCTGCAGACACGCGCACTTGTTCTAGACCGCTCGCCATTCAACAAACACAGCAGCTGCTCTAGTGTCCGACACCGCACACGACACCGAAAAGAGGAGCTCAACAATGGCCGACGTCGCAGTCACCTGGCTAGGGCATGGATCGTTCCGAATCGACTCACCCGGTGGCAAGCGCATCTACCTCGATCCCTGGCTCGAGGGCAACCCGAAGTGTCCAGAGAACGAGTACACGCCCGAGCGCTGTGACGTCATCGCCGTCACCCACGGTCATTTCGACCACGTCGATGCCGTCAAGGGCATCGCTGAGCAGTTCGAGCCGCCGATTCTCGCCGTCTATGAGCTCGACTCCTGGTTCGCGTCGCAGGACGTGAAGGGGGCAGGTCAGTTCGGCATGGGCAAGGGCGGCACACAGGAGCACGCCGGCATCAGCTTCACGGCCACGCACGCGTTCCATTCGAGCTCGGCCCCTGACGGCACGTACACAGGTGAGCCGGTCGGGTTCGTGATGGGCTTCGAGAACGGGACGACGCTCTACGCCGCGGGCGACACCGGTGTGTTTGGCGACATGGAGCTGATCAAGCGTCTCTACAAGCCAGACGCGGCGCTCCTGCCGATCGGCGATCTCTACACGATGGGCGTCAAGGAAGCAGCACTCGCGCTCGAGCTGCTTGGCGTGTCGAGCTGCATTCCCTGCCACTGGGGAACGTTCCCGGCTTTGACCGGCACGCCAGCGGCTCTGCGCGAGCTCTCGCCGGACGTCGACATCGTCGACGTCGAGCCTGGAGGAACCGTCACTATCTAGCTCTGTACGAGCGGCAGGCGCTTTCGGATCTCGCCCGCGCTCGCCGGACGCGAGGCAACGAGCTGCTCGGCGATCGCGTCGATTGCTTGCGAGACCTCGGCCTCTGGCTCCTCGAGCACGATCGGTTTGCCCTCGTCCGCAAGCTCGCGTAGCCGCGGGTCAAGTGGGACGTGGCCGAGGACGGACGATCCGACCTCGGTTGCGAGCGCCTGCCCTCCGCCCGAGCCGAAGAGGGGCTGACCGGTGTCGACGAGGTAGGACATGTTCTCGACGACGCCGGCGATGCGCATCCCGATCTTGGTCGCCATCAGCGCGGCCCGGACCGCAACCTGTTGCGCGGCCGGTTGCGGCGTGGTCACGATGACGGCCTCGGCGTGCGGCAGTAGCTGGCCGAGCGAGATCGAGACGTCGCCGGTACCCGGTGGCATGTCGACCACGATGTCGTCGAGCTCGCCCCAGTGCACGTCGCGCAGAAACTGCTCGAGCGCCTTGTGGAGCATCGGTCCCCGCCACATGACCGGCGAGTTGTCCTCGAGGAAGAAGCCGATGGACATGACCTTCAGCCCATGCCGGACAGGCGGAACGATCAGCTCGTCGACGACGGCTGGTCGCTGGTCGATCCCCAGCATGAGCGGGATCGAGTGACCATAGATATCGGCGTCGATGACGCCGACGCGCCTCCCTAGCTGCGCGAGTGAGGCCGCGACGTTGACGGTGATCGATGACTTGCCCACGCCGCCCTTGCCGCTCGCGATCGCGAGCACCCGGATCGAGGGGTCGATGTGCGGCCCATCCTGCTCGGGCGGCGCTCCGCCGCGAAGCTGGCTCGCGAGCGCAGCCTTCTCCTCGGCGCTGAGGACATCGAAGCCGAGCTCGATACTGCGGACGCCTTCGAGCTGGCCAACATGCTCATCGATCTGCGCGTGGAAGCTGTCCTTCAAGGGACAGCCAGGAATGGTCAGAGAGATCGTGATCGCGACGTCGCCGTCATCGACCTCGACGCGCCGGACCATGCCGAGCTCGACAACGGAGCGGCCGAGCTCTGGATCGTCGACCCGCTCGAGCGCGCGCATCACATCGTCGCGACCAGGCACCGAATCAGCCTACCGGGTAGCTGCTCGGCGACTCATCGGGAACGATCCGGCGCAGCGTCCGGGCGAGGTGCTCGCACGTGTCCTCACGAGCGGCCGCAACGACGCGTGAGCGGTAGCTGAGATCGAGCGGTGCGACCGCCAGTGGCGTGCCGTCGGTGAGCGTGAGCGGCAGTTTCTGCTCGGACACGAGCAGCTGGGCCGCTGCGATGTCAACGCTTCTGATCGGCCTGAGCGTGCAGACCGCGTCGACGCGGCCAGCCGCGAAGTGGCAGAGCGAGAGGGCACAGGAACCCATGATCCGAAGCCGCTCGGCGACCTCGACAAGCGCGGGCAGGTGCTCGGCGACGAGCGATGAGCGAGTGGCCTCGAGCGAGAGCAGCTCGACCTCTTCCTTTGGCTTCTCGTCGCCGAGAGGCAGACCGTTCAGCGCCGCGCCCTGCCCACGAATCGCAGTCCATTCCTCTCCCGAGCCGAAATCGATCACGTAGCCGAGCTCGACGTCTCCCATTTGTGGGCCAGCGGCGATCGCGATCGACAGCGCGTAAAACGGGATCCCACGCTTCGCGTTCGCCGATCCGTCGACCGGGTCGACGACGACGTGCACGTCACTCACGCCGTCCCCGAACTCATGCCGCCCGAGCTCTTCCGAGATGACCGTGAAGTCGAGGCCACCGGCATGCAGGCGCGACAGCTCCGCCATGACGGCCGCCTCGGCGACGTCGTCGACGGCGACGGTCTCGTCGCCACCTTCGCCGCGCCCGACCGCGCGCTCGCGTTCGGAGCGGCTCGCAAGCTCGTCGATACCGACCTGCGCAGCGTCCGCAGCCGCGCGGCACGCAGCTATCCAGACGCCTGGATCGAGCCTGCTCACGGGCGCGAGCTTACCATCCGTGTAGCGACCTACACTCGCCCGCCATGGACTCGCACGCGGCGATCGCAGAGCTCGAGGAGGATCGCCTCGTAGATGGTGTCTACGCGGTCGCGCGCAAGGAGCGCGCCCGTACGCGCGGCGGGCGGACGTATCTCGTTCTCGAGCTCGTTGACGCGACCGGCCGCATCGACGGACGCGTCTGGAACGACGTCGAGCTCCTGGCGCCTCGATTCGAGGTCGGCGACGCGGTACGAGTGCTGGGGCGCGTCGAGCGCTACCGAGACCGCCTTCAGCTCGACATCCGCTCGATCGAACAGGCCTCCGATGTCGACCCGGCGGCCCTGCTGCCACGTGCACGGCGTGAGCTTGGCGAGCTCGACGGATTCCTCGAGTTCCTCGCTGCCGAGGTCAACCACCATGGGCTCAACTCGGTCCTCTCACGATTCCTCGCCAACGAGCCCCTGCGCGTGGCCTATCGAGGTCTGCCGGCAACCCCGGCGGGCCACCATGGCTACGCGGGCGGGCTGCTCGAGCACACGGTGGCAGTTGCAACCGTTTGCCGTGACCTCTGCCAGCTACACGCGCGCCTTCGTGCCGACCTGCTCGTCACTGCCGCGCTCCTGCACGACATCGGGCGGACGGATGAGCTCGTGCGTGCGCCTGGCTTTCCCACGACCCGCGAAGGAGAACTGCTCGGTCACGTCCAGCTCGGCGTACGACTCGTCGATGAGCTGGCCGACGAGCAGCTCGACGCCGAGACGCGGGCCGAGCTCATCCACGCGATCGCAGCACACCACGACCTTCGCTCTGCTCTTACGGCAGAGGCCGCAGCCCTGTACCACGCGAATCAGCTCGACGCTGTCGCGGCAACGCGCCCGACGACGCCGACCGGGCAGGCCGATCGGGCCAGCACAGCCGGTACGCCAGCCGTGGCTCCTACGGCGTAGTCATTTCGAGCCCCTGAGTACGGCGCACGGGATTCGCCCTCTAACCTGAATGCCTATGGCCACGCCTGACGCGATCGAGCGGCTTCGAAGCGCGCTCGGCGAGATCATCGACCTCGAGCGGGTCGCGGGCCTGCTCGGCTGGGACCAGCAGGCGATGATGCCACCACGAGGCGCCCTCAGCCGGGCCCGGCAGCGCGCAACCATCGCGCTGATCGCGCACGAGCGCTTCATCTCGGACGAGGTCGGTGAGCTGCTCGATGCGGCCGATGCGGCCACACGGGAGGAGGACTACGAGAGCTTCGGGCGCTCGCTGGTTCGGGTGACGCGACGCTCGTACGAGAAGGAGCGCCGCGTACCCAAGGAGCTCGCGGCCGAGATGTCGGAGGCGGCGTCGAACGCACACGAGACATGGGTGCACGCCCGCGAGGAGTCGAACTTTGCAGAATTCGCCCCGACGCTCGAGCAGGGCCTCGAGCTACGCCGTCGCTACATCGACTGCTTCGAGGGCGCCGAGCACCCATACGACTACCTCCTCG
The DNA here is from genome assembly GCA_965223695.1 of Gaiellaceae bacterium. Classification (GTDB taxonomy): domain Bacteria; phylum Actinomycetota; class Thermoleophilia; order Gaiellales; family Gaiellaceae; genus JAUVPB01. Next base: position 449,453 of record CBDCXJ010000051.1, read on the forward strand.
AGGACTACGAGCCAGGTACGACCACAGCCGACGTGAAGGCCATCTTCGCCGAGCTCAAGGAAGGGCTCGTGCCGCTCGTTCACGAGCTCGGCGAGCGGGCGGACTCGATCGACGGCGAGCTTCTGACGCGCTCGTACTCGGTCGAGGCACAGAAGGGATTCGTCGAGACCACACTTGGCTGGCTTGGCTTCGACGACGATGAGTGGCGCCTCGACACGGTCGTCCACCCCTTTGCGCTGCGCGTCGGTGATGGTGACATCCGCATCACGACCCGTTACTTCGAGACCTACCTTCCCGCGGGGATTTTTGGCGCCATGCACGAGTTCGGGCACGGGCTCTACGAGGCGGGTGTCGCCGACGCGTTCGATCGCACGCCACTCGAGCGGCTGAGCTCGCTCGCCCTCCACGAGTCGCAGAGCCGAATGTGGGAGAACCTCGTTGGCCGCAGCCGGGCCTTCTGGGAGCACGCATTCCCGACACTGAAAGACGTCCACGGCGACACGCTCAGCGGCACGAGCACCGAGCAGTTCCATCGTGCGATCAATCGTGTCGAGCCGTCGCTCATACGCGTCGAGGCTGATGAGGTGACCTACAACCTGCACATCATCCTCCGCTTCGAGCTCGAGCTCGCTTTGATCGAGGGCGACGTCGAGGTGGGTGACCTTCCCGACGCCTGGAACGAGCGCGTGGGCGAGTACCTCGGTATCGAGGTTCCCGACGATGCGCAGGGCGTCCTCCAGGACCCGCACTGGTGCTTCGGCTTCGGATACTTCCCGACGTACGCGCTCGGAAACCTCGTCGCCGCTCAGCTCTGGCGACGGATCGACGACGACATCCCCGACCTCTCGAAGCAGATTGCCTCGGGCGGCTTCGGCGCGCTGCGCGACTGGCTCGTCGAGCACGTGCATAGCCGCGGCAGCACACTGACCCTGAACGAGACGCTCGACGCGGTTCTGGGCGAAGGCCTGAGCGCGCAGCCGCACCTAGACTACCTGCGCACGAAGTACGGCGAGCTCTACGGACTCACACGTTGAAGCGGATGTGCAGGACGTCGCCGTCCGCGACGACGTAGTCCTTCCCCTCGAGGCGCTGCTTGCCCCGCCGCGCGACCTCGGCCCGTGAGCCCGCCTCGACAAGGTCGGCCCAGGCGATCACCTCGCATCTGATGAATCCGCGTGCGATGTCCGTGTGAATCGTTGCCGCGGCGTCGAGCGCGGTCTTGCCACGGGTCAGCGTCCAGGCCCGCGTCTCGGCGTCGCTCGCCGTGAAGAACGAGATCAACTCGAGGGCCTCGAAGAGGCGTCGCGTCACGTCATCGACCGCCGAGGGCCCTTCCCGAAATGCGTCGGCCTCCTCAGCGGGGAGCTCTGCCAGCTCTGCCTCGAGCTTGGCGTCGAGGCCCGCGGGGCCATTGATCACCTCGACCAGCGGCTTCGACGCGAGCAGATCAAGCGCGTCTGGTAACGCGCCGCTGTGCTCTTCGAGAGCTCTACCAGCGTCGAGATGGGCCAGGAGCGCCTCAAGCTCGGCGAGCTCGGCGCGCGGCTCGCTCTTTCCCGACTTGGCGTCCTTGGCGACACGCTCCCGCCGCTTCTCGACATGATCGCGGTCGGCAAGCTGCAGCTCGAGCCGCAACGTCTCGAGATCAGCCGGCTTCCTCGCCTCGGCGCTGAACCCGTCGAGCACGGCAAGGATCGCGTCTGCACTGCGCAGGTTGCCGAGCAGTGCCGCGCCCGTGCCCGGCACATCGATGACGCGGATCGCCGCCGGCGTCACGTTCTTCGAGCCCTCGATCTGTGCGAGCGGCTCGAGCCGTTCGTCGGCAACGACGGCCATTCCGAGGTTGGGCTTGTCGGCGACGGTGGCGTACGCCGTAATCTCGACACCGACCTGGGTGAGCGCGTTGAACAGCGTCGTCTTGCCAGCGTTCGGCAAGCCGACGATGCCGACCTCGAGCGCCACGCTCGTCTCTAGACGGTCGGCCGCTCAGCCGCCGAAGCCAAGCCGCCCATCACGTGCGAACCGGCGCAGGTAGGCGACCTGCTGGAGCACGACGGTGATCGTCGAGTCCTCGGCCTCGATCGTGACCACGCCTGGTTCGCCGGTGGCGAGCTGCTCCTCGAGGCGCTCGGCTGAGGCGACCGCGACGACGGCTCCCGTTATCGGGCCTCCGTGGTAGCCGATCTCGACGCGGACGGTGTCTTCCTTGCTCATGGCGATACCACCTCTATGAGAACTCCGTGCTGGGACTCGTGGTGCACGAATGCGACGTCATGGCCTCCGAGACCCGGCCGCGGTTCGGTGTTGATCAGGATCGCGCCCCGCGTTGCAAGCTCGCGGACGGCGTAGGCCACGTCGTCGACCTCGAACCCGATGTGGTGCATTCCGGGGCCGCGACGGCTCAGGAACCGACCCACCGGCGTGTCCTCGGCCGTCGGCGCGACGAGCTCGACGCGGTCGCTCCCCACCTTCAGGTACGAGGCGTCGACGCCCTGCGACTCGAGCCGGCCACGCAGCTCGACGCTGGCGCCGTAGAGCCGCTCGTACGTCTCGATTCCCTCGTCGAGGTTCTCGACCGCGAACGCCACATGATGAATTCGCTCGACTTGCACTCGGGGATCCTAGCTGCCGGTGCTCGGCGCTCAAACACGGCGCGCCAACGTGTCAGATGGCGCCGCTGAGCCACGCGGCGACTCGCTCGCGAAGGAGCCTAGCCCTCGCTGGCAAACGGTACGACCCGGCCGACCATCGAAGCCGAATCGGACTCGGCCGCAACGTCGGCGAAGAGCTCTTCGAGCTCTGCCCGAAGCAGTGTCTCTTTCTCGAGCAGGCCGTTCGCCACACGGTCGAGTGCGACTCGGTGCTTCTCGAGCAGGCGAATCGCCTCGCGGTACGCGGCGTCGGTCAGGCTCGACTGCTCGGCGTCGCGCAACTCTTTCGTCTGCTCCGACAGCGCGTAGTTGTCGGCGCGAACCGTGCGCGAGCTGACGGCGTCGCCCATTCCGTACTCGAAGACCATCGGGCGGGCCAACTCGGTCGCCCGCTCGAGGTCGTTTGCGGCCCCGTTGGTTATGCGCCCGAAGACGACCTGTTCGGCGGCGCGACCCGCGAGCAACACCTTCAGGAGGTCGATCAGCTCTTCCTTGGTCTGCAGGTAGCGATCCTCCTGCGGCGTGTTCAGCGTGTATCCCAGGGCTCGCCCACGCGAGATGATCGTGACCTTCTGAACGGGCTGCGGGTCGCCGACGAGGTGGGACATCAACGCGTGGCCCGCCTCGTGGAACGCCAGGATTCGCTTCTCCTTCTCGGACACGACACGGCGCTGTTGCAACCCAGCGACGATGCGCTCGAGCGAGTAGTCGAAATCGCTCTGCTGCAGGGCGCCGCGCTTGGCGCGGCCGGCGCAGATCGCCGCCTCGTTACAGACGTTTGCGAGATCGGCGCCAGTAAGGCCCGAAGTCTGACGCGCTACCGCCTCGAGGTCGACGTCACCGAGCGGCTTGCCGCGGGTGTGTACCTCGAGGATCTGGATGCGGCCGGCGAGGTCGGGCGGTGACACGAGGACCTGGCGATCGAAGCGACCGGGGCGAAGCAGGGCCGGATCCAGATCCTCGAGACGGTTCGAGGCGCCGATCACCACGACCTGCGGCCCACCACGGAAGCCGTCGAGCTCGACGAGGAGCTGGTTGAGCGTCTGGTCGTGCTCGCGGTTGAAGGAGCTGCCCGAGCGCTTCATTCCGACCGCATCGAGCTCGTCGATGAAGACGATCGCCGGCTGATTCTTTCTCGCCGTCTCGAACAGCTTTCTGATTCGGGAGGCGCCCAGTCCGGCGAACATCTCGACGAAAGCCGACGCACTCTGCGAGTAGAACGAGGCCCCTGATTCGTTTGCGACAGCCTTCGCGAGCAGCGTCTTGCCGGTACCCGGCGGGCCGAAGAGCAGGATCCCTTTCGGGACCCGTGCGCCCAGGCCGGCGAAACGGTCGGGCTCGCGAAGGAAGTCGACGACCTCCTCGAGCTCGTCGCGCGCTTCCTGTACGCCGGCGACGTCAGTCCAGGTCACTGCCGAGTCGGAGTCCGGCTGGATCACCTGCGGCTTCGTCCGAGGCATCAGCTTCAGCATTCGCCAGAGGAAGTAGACGATGATGCCGAAGAAGGCAATCGGCACCCAGATGATGACGTTGTCGACGAGGGATGCGCCCAGAAGTGGCTGGGGCATGGTGCTCAGAAGCTCAGGAGGGGCGGGCACGCTCCCCTCACATCGGCAGAAATCCGGGGCTGCTCAACCCCGGTTGAGCGGTACCGCTACTGTGTTTGCGCCTCGAGCCGCAGGCATTCGTCGAGGGCCGACTGGGCAACCTCGATCTGTGACTCGCTCGGCTCTGACGTGAGGAAGTGGCGCTGAAGCCAGCTTCCGGGCGCCGCGAGTAGCTGGGCGAGCCTGCGATCGCGGTTGCGCAGCATCCATCCGAAGGCCTCGAGCGAGACGCCAACTGCCGCTCCGGCGGCGAGCGAGCGGCCAACCATGGCCCCTTCCCGCGTGCGGGCAAGGCGTCCCGCGATCACGTTCCCGAGCGCGCTCGTTGCAATGATCGGCAGCGCGAGGTGCGACCCGCAGCGCTCGTGAACGCGGCCGCGAGCGGTTCCGTGCTCCCAGCTTCCGATCGTCACGTGCTCGGCGCCGTGGTAGCCGGCCACGCTCGAGCCACGCAACATCACGGCGAGCGGGACGATCGACGTCGACGCCAGCAGAAGCTCCTGCTTCAGAGGAGACAGGCCCGTGCCGCGAAGCATCCGCGACGCAACCCACCCGAGCCCGAGTACGGCGAGCATGCGCGTGCTGCGGTATGGCACCTCGGCCGCCGGCAGGGCGCGACCGGCGGCGGGCACGACGGCCAGCCCCTCGGCGATACGCGCCAGGCCGCGCACGAGCGGTGAGCGCACGCCAGACAGAAGGACTGGCTTCGACCCGGAGGCGAGCTCGATCTGGCCGTCCTCGCCGCGGACTGCGCATGCCCAGTGGCTCGGTCCGTGTACGAGTACGCCGTTCCCGAGCGCCATTCCGCCGACCCGCGGCTTCTCGCGAGTTGCTGGTGCCGACCCGGCCTCTGTCGGCACCTCGATATCGCTAGGAATCCGCTCTTCGCTCACTCGAACTAAGCATACTTGCGCCGTGGATACCCTCTTCACCGAAGCGGCCGAGCGGCGGCTGCGCGAGACGGCGCCACTCGCAGCGAGACTCCGACCTCAGGATCTCGCCGGCTTCGAAGGTCAGCGACAGATCGTCGGCGAGGGCACGGCGTTGCGGCAAGCGATCGAAGGTGGCTCGGTCAGCTCGTTCATCCTGCACGGGCCACCCGGAACGGGCAAGACCACGCTCGCACGCATCGTTGCCCGCGCGACCGACAGCCGCTTCGAAGAGCTCTCGGCGGTCGCCTGCACGGTCAAGGACGTCCGCGAGGTCATCGCGCGGGCCCGCGAGGAGCTCGGCGGCAGCGGCCGCCAGAGCATCCTCTTCCTCGACGAGATACACCGGTTCAACAAGGCGCAGCAGGACGCGCTGCTGCCGGCTGTTGAGACCGGACTGATCGTGCTGATCGGAGCAACGACCGAGAACCCCTACTTCGACGTCAACGCAGCGCTGCTCTCACGCTGTCAGGTCTACGAGCTCGAGGCGCTGGGCTACGAGGAGCTACGTCACCTGCTCGAGCGAGGCGCCACCGAGCTAGCGGTCGAGCTCCAGGAGCCGGTAGTCGAGGCGATCGTCGAGCGCTCTGGCGGCGATGCCCGCACCGCCCTGTCGATCCTCGAGCTCGCCGTGGCTGCGAGCAGCGAACCCGCTCCCAGCGTGACCGATGTCGAAAGTGCCGCGCACAAGCGCCCGCTGCTCTACGACCGGGACGGCGACCGCCACTACGACTTCGCCTCGGCGCTGATCAAGTCGATACGCGGCTCCGACGCCGACGCCGCCATCTACTACCTCGCGGCGATGCTCGAAGGAGGCGAGGACCCCCGCTTCATCGCTCGCAGGCTGGTCATTCTGGCGAGTGAGGACATCGGCGACGCCGACGCCGCCGCTCTCGGCGTCGCGGTCGCGGCCGCCAACGCGCTCGAGCTGGTCGGCCTGCCCGAGGCTCGTCTCAACCTCGCCCAGGCCGCGCTCTACCTCGCCCGCGCGCCAAAGTCGAACGCCGTCCTAACCGCCCTCGAGCGCGCCACCAAGGACGTACGCGCAGAAGGTGCCCAGCTTCCTCCGATGGCGCTGCGCGATACGGCGGGACGCGGCGCCCGCGTGCGCGGGCACGGCGAGGGCTACCGGTATCCGCACACCGACCCCGGCGGCTTCGAGTTCGACCACCTGCCCGAGGCGCTTCGTGGTCGACGTTACTACGAGCCGAGCTAGAGGATCGTCTCACCGAGCGCGCTGGCGATCAGCTCGACCGCCAGGCGCCCGGTCGCATTGGCGATGTCGAGGATGGGGTTGACCTCGACGACGTCAAGAGACGAGACGGCCGAGGCCTCGGCGACGAGCTCGAGCGCGAGGTGCGCCTCGCGGTAGCTGAGGCCGCCGCGCACGGGCGTGCCGACGCCGGGTGCGGCCTGCGGATCGATCACATCGAGATCGAGCGAGACGTGAACGAATGCCGCGCCCTGCACGAGCGCGATCGCCTCGGCGAGCACCGCATCGAGGCCGCGGCGGTCGATGTCGCTCATCGTGAAGACGGTGAGGTCGAGCGCGGCGATGAGCTGTCGCTCGCCTTCGTCGAGGCTGCGCACGCCGACCAGCGCGACCTGTGCAGGGTCGACCGCGGGCAGCACCCAGCCCGGGCGGCTGAGCAGCTCGCCGCCATGCCCGAGCGCGGCGGCAAGCGGCATCCCGTGCACATTGCCGCTCGGAGTCGTCTCTGGCGTGTTCAGGTCGCCATGCGCGTCGAGCCAGAGGACCCCGCCCGGGCCATGCTCCTTGGCCATACCCACGGTCGTCCCGAGCGCGACGGAGTGATCGCCCCCCAGAACGATCGGGACGCGGCCGCCGCGCGCTATCGCCGCAACGTGGTCGGCTATCTCCTCGCACGTGTCGAGGATCGCGTCGAGGTAGCGAGCTCGGGGATTGCCCTCAGCAGTCTGTTCGCGCTCGGCGGCCGGCACGTTCCCGGTGTCCTCGTGGTCGATGCCGATCCGTTGCAGTCGCTCGGCGAGCCCCGCATAGCGAATCGCCGAGGGGCCCATGTCAACGCCTCGCCGTGTCGTGCCTCCAAGGTCGAGCGGAGCTCCCACGGTTGATACGCGCACGGGCAGCATGGGCGAAACGATAGGGCGCGGGGCTACGTGCGATTTCGCCATCTACACTTCGACGGGCGGCGAGGTAGCTCAGTTGGTAGAGCACGCGGCTGAAAACCGTGGTGTCGCCGGTTCGATTCCGGCCCTCGCCATCTCACGATGGTGGATTCCACCATCTATGCCGAGCGAAGCGTGACCCACTCGCCGCTGCCGACACCGAGCTGGGCCGCGGCACTTCCCTCGCGCACCGCAAGCGCCGCGCGCGAGAACGCGTCTTCGTAGAGCACCAGCTCGCCAGGCTCGACGTCGGCGAAGGTCCGGCCTCGCCTCGCCACGAGCTCGCGGCCGCCGTTCACGGCGACCCGCGCTCCTGAGACGCCCTCGAGATCGCCGAGGGTACACGCGAGCTGAAGCGTCCCGAATCGATCTGTCGCCAGCACGAGCACACGGAATCGCTCGCCGTCGAGCTCGGGAGCGGGCGTGGTGAGGCGACACAGCGTCGCCGGGTCGATCTCGTCGCCGAGCTCGTTCGCCGATGTTCCCCCGGCGAGCCGTGCGGCCGCCGGCGCAAAGACGTCGCGGCCCGCGAAGGTGACATGTGCGCTGTCGGGGGCGGACAACGGCGGGAGCGCGACGGCCAGCTCTATCTCTGGGCGCTCGGCAGCGGGAACGAGCACGCCGTTGTCAGGCCCGACGAAACTGCGCCCATCGGCGCAATGAAGCGTCACGGCTCGACGCGCCGTCCCGACACCTGGATCGACGACGGCAACATGGACGCCGACCGGTAGATACGGAACCGCGTCGGCCAGCATCCACGCTCCCTGGAGCACGTTGTAGGGCTCGACCCTGTGCGACACGTCGACGACGACGGCGTGCGGCACGAGCTGCCTGATGACGCCGTGACACACGCCAACGTAAGGCCCGTCATGCCCGTAATCGGTGAGGAGCGTGATCAGGGCAGGCTCGATACCGCCACCCTAACGGCCTCGACGAGACCGTCGAGATCGCTCGAAGCCGCCTCGCCGACGACGTCGAGGCCGCAGCGTCGCGCCTCGGCTGTTGTCGAGGGACCCATCGCCACACAGGCCATGTCGGTGCGCTGCCCGGCGAGAACGCGCGCGGCCGAGCCCGACATGAGCACGGCGAGATCTGCCTCCGGCACAGTGGCCGGGTCGAGCTCGACGGTGCGGTAGACGACGAGATGCCGGGCGCCGAGCTCCTCGACGAGCTCGCCGCCGGCCTGCTCGGCGCCGGCGAAGAGGACCTCACCCGCATCAGCGCCCAGCTCCTCGACCAACCCGCGCTGCGAGTGCATGGGCGCGACGACGTCGGCGGGGAGGCCGGCCTCTTCGAGGGCCTCGGCTGTGCCGGGTCCAACCGCCGCGACACGGGCGAGTGCGCCCTCGAGCCGGGGCAACCCCCAGCGGACGCCTGCGCGCGACGTGAACACGACCCAGTCGTAGGAACTCGCATCGCACGCCGGGCCCGGCACCGGCTCGGTGCCGACAAGGGGGCAGGTGCAGACCTCGAGTCCCACGGCTTCGAGAGCGCGCACGAGGCGATGGGCGTCCTCGCGCGCGCGGGTCACGAGCACGCGCGTCATTGGCCTGTCGCCGCGAGCAGAGCGTCGGCCAGCTGCTGGGCATCCGCTCCGCTCCGCTGCTCGACCCATGAGCCGTCCTCGGCCGCGATCGCGGCAGTCAGCTCGTGTCCGTCGTGGTATGCGGCGACCGGCGCCGAGCAGCCCGCGCCGATCCGCGCGACGCAGCTGCGCTCGGCCTCTACTCGACGCCGGGTGGGCGCGTCGTCAAGCGCGGAGGCCAGGCTGGCATCGTCCTCCCTGACCTGGAGAGCGATCGCCCCCTGCCCGGCCTCCGGAAGTACCTGCTCGACCTCGAAGCGCAGGCCGATCTCGGCTTCGAGCCCGAGCCGGTCGAGACCGCAGGCTGCCAGCACGACCGCGTCGAGGCCCCGCTCCTGCCGCTTGCGAAGGCGCGTGTCGACGTTGCCGCGCAGCGGCTCGATCGAGAGTGCCGGCTCGAGGGCCAGGAGGAGCGCCCGGCGACGCGCCGAGGCCGTGCCGACGCGCATGCCCGGAGCGAGTGTCGCAGCGCCGCAGAGCGCATCGCGTGGGTCGTCGCGCGGCAGAAACGCACCGATCTGCGTGCCCGGCGGGTCGGTTGCGGTCAGATCCTTGGCCGAGTGGACGGCGACATCGATGCGTCCGCCCAGCAGTGCATCCTCGAGCTCCTTGACGAAGATGCCGCGCTCGCCAACCTCGGCGAACGGCGTTCGTCGATCGAGGTCGCCCGTCGTCGAGATCGGCACGAGCGCGATGCCGACATCGGGAAGCGCGGCGCGCATGGCCTCGGCCGCCTGCTCCGCCTGCGCCAGTGCGAGGCGGCTTCCGCGTGTGCCGAGCCGAAGCAGCACTTCAGGCCCGTCGCGAGGGCCCGCTAGCGCGCCGACTGGGCGGTGTGCGGAGGCGCCGGTTCGACCGGGCCTTGCGGAACCGACTCGCCGCTGCCTGCATCCGTCGCTGCGGGGCCGGGGACGACACGTGGCGCGCCGACCAGCTCGCTCGGAGCAGCCTCGCGCTCACGCTCGAGCTCGCGTACTTCACTCTCGAGGCGGCGCATCTTGAAGGCGTAGATTGCGAGCCAGGCGAGAACGACGGCGAGCACCACCAGGAAGGCGGCGGTGACGTATGCCTCTGCGGTTGTCATATGCGTGCCTTTCGCAGCTCCTTGAGCCTGAGGTCGAGGCGCTTTCCCGAGAGCTCGACCCAGTACAGCGCCGCTGCAAGCGCCAGCGTACCGGCCAGCGCGAGGCAGAAGACAAGGAACATCGTCCATGCCATCTGTGGCCCGTCGCGGGTGAATACCACCGGGTGGATGAAGTTCTCGGCGAGGCGTATCGCGAGGAAGCTGATCGGGATCAGGACGACCCCGAAGAGCGCGTAGACCGCCGACATCCTCGCCTGTCGAGGGCCGGGATCGACCGAGTACCGCAGCATGAAGTAGGCGCAGTAGAACAGGAACAGAATCAGGAACAGCACCAGCTGGCGCTCACCCCAAGACCACCAGACGCCCCACGAGATCCGCGCCCAGATCGCGCCCGTGGCGAGCACCAGCACTCCAAAGATCACGCCCATGTGAATCGCGGTGTAGCTCTCGAGGTCGTAGCGGTGGTCGTTCGTCCACAGGACCCGGAGCGCCTTCCATGCTCCCCAGGCGAAGCAGACGTAGGCGGTGAACGCGAGCGGAACGTGGATGTAGAAAATCCGCTGGCTGAAGCCCTGGTCGGCGTCGTTTGGAACCCAGTAGAAGGCAAGCGCGATCGAGCCGATCAGCAGCACGAATGCAGCCACGGCGAGGGCGGGCCCGGGACTATTCCGTAACGACGTACTCAAAGGCCGACCAGGAGATGATCGCAAAAACGGCGTCATAGAGGACGAGGAACCCGAAGAAGCGGATCGGCTCATCCGCGATACTCGCGCCGACCCCGCCGACGACGATGGGAATTGCGAGGGGGATCAGCAGGAGCGGTAGTAGGAGCTCGCGCGTTCGACTGGCCGCGGAGACCGCGGCCAGCACGGTTCCGACGGCCGCGATCCCGATGTTGGCGAGCAGCACCGCGCCGACGGTTCGGGCATCGATCGCGTGGAAGAAGAGCGCGAACGCGGGCAGGGCGATGAGCTCAGCGAGGAGCAGAAAGGCCATCACGGCCAGGGTCTTCGCGAGCCAGATTGCGCTCCGATCGCAGGGGGCCATGACGAGGGCGTCGATCAGGCGCTGCTCGCGCTCGGCCACGAAGGCGCGAGTGAGCCCGAGGATCGCCGTAAAGATGATCGCGACCCAGAGCAGACCGAACGAGACGACGCGTTGCGTCTCGTCGCTCAGATCGGCTGGCACCGCAAAGTGGAAGACGACGAGGGCTCCGACCACGAACAGGAGCATCGCCGGTACCGTCTCGCGAGCCCGGAGCTCGAGCAGTGCGTCCTTGCGGACAAGGACGCCGACGTCGCCGAAGTACTGGCGAAGCGCCGGAGCGCAGCTCACAACGCGAGCCTCAGCGTCGCCAGGTGCTCGATCCGCTCGGGCAGGTGGGAGGAGACAACGAGCGTGCGCGAGCCGCACAGCTCGGCGATCTCGCCGTCGAGCAGCGAGGCACCTTCGGCGTCGAGGCCTGAGTACGGCTCGTCGAGAAGAACCAGGTCGGGCTCGTGAAGCAGTGCACGACAGAGCGCGAGCCGCTGCGCCATGCCCCGCGAGAAGCCCGCGACGCGCTCGTGGCGCGTTTCCCAGAGCCCGTAGCGCTCGAGCAGCATCCCGGCGCGCTCGCGCCGGTCGGTCACTCGGTAGAGACGGCCGAAGAGGTCGAGGTTCTCGAGCGCTGTCAGCTCGGTGTAGACGAGCGGCTCATGGCCGACATAGCCGATCTGCTCGCGTCGAGCATCGACGGTGAGCTTGCCAGCTGTCGGCGCCAGCAGTCCCGCGAGGATGGAGAGGAGTGTTGACTTTCCCGATCCGTTTCCGCCCGTCACTAGCAAGAACGAACCGGACGGGACGTCGAGGTCGAGGTTGCGGAGAACGTCCCTCTCGCCGAAGCGCCGGCCGAGCTGGAGGGCCTGGATCACCGGAGCGTTTCGACCAGGACGAACGCGAAGAACCCAAGTGCGACCGCCCCGTTCATCGCGAAGAACGCCGCGTCGAGGCGTCGCCAATCGCCTGGCGAGACGAGCGTGTGCTCCCGCAGGAGTAGGACGCCAACGAGGGCAGCTCCGAGCCAATAGAAGAGGCCCGTGGCAAGCACGAGCCCGGCTGCGACCAGCAGGGCGAGCGTTGCGACATGTGAGAGACGCGCGACGGTGAATGCAGCCCGCACGCCAAAGCGTGCAGGGACCGAGTGGAGGCCTTGTGCGCGGTCGATCTCGAGGTCGAAGAGGCCATAGAGCACGTCGAAACCGGCCACCCAGGTGGCGACGGCGGCCGCAAGCAGCCACGCCTCGAGCGGCAGCTCGTTGGTCAGCGCCACCCAGGCGGCGAGGGGAGCGAGGCCGATCGTCGCGCCGAGCCAGGCATGGCAGAGCCAGGTCACGCGCTTGAGGTACGGGTAGGCGACGAACATCACGACCGGTATCGGCCAGAGCCAGCGCACGAGAGGTGCGAGCTGCGAGACGGCAACGAGAAAGATCGCCAGCGACGCGAGACAGAAGACGATCACGCTGGCACGGCCGAGCAGCCCCTGAGGAAGCTCGCGGCTTGCGGTCCGCGGGTTCCGGGCGTCGATGTCGGCGTCGATCAGGCGGTTGAGCGCCATCGCGAGACTCCGCGCCGCGACCATCGCAACGCTCAGCCACAGGAATCCGCGGGCGTTCGGCACGCCGTCTGCGGCGAGAAACGCACCGACGTAGGCGAACGGCAGGGCGAAGACGGTGTGCTCCAGCTTGACGAGCGTCGCGAATCGCCGCGGATAGCGAAGTGCCGCGGTGCTCAGAGCGGCTCTTTCGTCTTCTCGAGCAGGGTGATCTCGCCGATCGTCATTCCCTTGTCGATCGCCTTGGCCATGTCGTACACGGTGAGCGCGGCGGCGGCAACAGCGGTCAGCGCTTCCATCTCAACGCCCGTCTGGGCCGTTGTCTCGGCCGTCGCGACGATCCGAACGGCGTTCGCTTCGACCGAGACCTCAACGTCGACTCGCGAGAGCGGCAGCGGGTGACAAAGCGGGATCAACTCGGCGGTGCGCTTCGCCGCCTGGATGCCCGCGAGCTGCGCGGTCACGAGCACGTCTCCCTTCGGGAGCGCATGTAGCGTCGCGGCGGTTTTTGCGTCCATGCTGACCGAGCCGCCGGCGACGGCGCGCCTTCGAGAGATCGGCTTCGCCCCGACGTCGACCATCCTGACGCGTCCTGACCCGTCAGCGTGGCTGAGGTTGGACGAGGCGGTCACTACCGCGCGATTCTACGCCCGTCGGCCTCGACGATCTCAGCGAGGTCGTCGAGCAAGAGATCGCTCCAGGCGTCGACCGGACTCGCCTCGATCGCTGCGCGAAGGGCCTCCGCGCGGCGGACGCGCTCGTCGCGACCCATCGTCAACGCCTCGTGGAGCGCACGAGCCTGCTGGTCGACGTCGAACGGGCTAACAGTCGTGACGTGGGCGGCGAGCTCCGCATGAGCACCTGCGTTGTCTGATAAGACAACAACGCCCGCGCGCTCGTTGAGCAGTGGTCCTTCCTTGGCCACGAGGTTCATTCCGTCGAAGAGCGGGTTCACGAAGAGAACGTCGTACGTCTGGTACGCGGCCAACGCCCGCGCATAGTTGTCGTCGACGTCGAGGTGGACGGGCGCCCACGAGTCAAACGCGAACCGCGTGTTGATGCGACCTGCGGCCGCGGCGATCGCCTCGCTGTAGGCCGCGTAGGCCGGCATGTTCTGGCGTGAGGGGTTGAGCAGCGCGAGCATCCGCACCCGCCCGCGGTGCTCATCGTGGCGCTCGAGCAACAGCTCGAAGGCCTCGAAGCCGCGAACGATGTTCTTCGAGGGATCGGTGCGATCAACGCGGACGATGAGCTGCTCGCTCTCGTCGTTGCGCAATGCCGTTCGCTCACGCGCGACCGCACCGTCGGAGGCGGCCTCGCGCAGCTCGCGCGGGCTGACCGAGATGGGCCGCGCCGTCAGCCGCACGGTGCGATCGGCCGTGCGAGCAACGCCCGCCTCGGGCAGCAAGGCAACGCCGAGGGCCTCGCAGCAGGCCCCGAAGTTGTCGCGCCAGCGCTGCGTGTGGAATCCGATCAGATCGCAGGCGAGGAGTCCTTCGAGAATCTGGCGGGCGATCGCCGCCGGCAAGATGCCAAACGCGTCGGGTGGCGGCCAGGGAATATGGACGAACAGGGCGAGCGCCGCGTTCGGCACCCGGCGTCGCACGACCTTCGGCGCAAGGTAGAGGTGGTAGTCGTGCACGATGACGGGGGCTTCGGCCCGCCCCGCGAGCTCCTCGACCATGGCGGTGGCGAACGCCTCATTGACGACGGCGTATCCGTCGTCCCAGGCTGAGAGAAACCGCGCTCCGAAGCTGGGCTCGTACGGCAGGTTCCATAGCTGGTGCTGCGTGGACCAGAGCGCGGTGGAGATCTCGTTGTAGAAGCCGGCGTAGGCGCGGGGTTCGTGCGAGAGCAAGCGAACGTATGCCGCCCCGTCGCTGAGCTCCTCGCTCCGACCCGTGGGGTGTGCGCGGGCGATCTCTCGGTCGGCGTCCGACAGCGCGCTCGCGATCCATCTGAGCTCGCCTGCGCCGATCAGGCCTCGCAGGGCGCTGACGAGGCCGCCGGCGCCACGTCGCGCCTCGACGACGCCCGCGGCACTGCGCTCATATGTGACCGGCCCCCTGTTGGCGGCGACGATCACAGCTCAGATGGTTGCCGCGGCTGTCGACTCAGTCACGGGCCGCCACCGTATCCCCCTGCTCGAGTCGGGCGAACAGGCTGACCCAGTCACGCAGCAGCCGTGGCATCAGGAAGCGTCGGCGCACGTGCTCCTTGCCTTCGAGTGCCATCGCGCAAGCCGCGTCGGGGTCGGCGAAGACTTCGATACAAGCTGACGCGCACTCTTCTGGCGAGCTCACGAGGTGGCCGGTCTCGCCGTCGGCGATCTGGTCGACGATGCCGCCGACCCGGCCGGCGACGGTCGGCCTGCCCTTCCAGAGGGCTTCGGTCACGGTCAGGCCGAAGCCTTCGCGGATCGACTTCTGGACGACGACGTCCGAGGCAACCTGGAAGGCGTTGACCTCAACGGCGCCGACGTTGTTGAGATTCGAGAGGATGTGGATGTCCTCGTCCTCGCCGGCGTAAGCCACGGTCTCGTTGTAGAACTCCCACCCTTCGGGGTCGTCGTGGGCCATGGATCCGACAAGGGCCAGTTGAAGGCCGGGAACCTCGTCCCGCACGACCCGAAACGCATCGATCACGCCGACGGGGTCCTTCCAGGGATCGAAGCGCGAGATCTGCGTCATCAGCGGCCGGCCCGTGTCGATTCCGAATCCGTCGAGGATGTAGGCGGCATCCTCGGCCGACAGCGACATGTTCTTCGGGGCCAGCGGGTCGATCGCCGGCGGCCAGACGACGACGTCCGGCAGGGCAGCGCCTGCGGGAACGTACGCACGCCGGTGGAAGATTGCTGCCGAGTACTCGGAGATGTTCGGCAGCAGGAACGCGAGAACGTCGGCGTTTGGCGTGGAGATGTCGATGTGACACCGCCAGATCCAGTGCCGCCCGGCATGCGGCACGAGGCGAGCGAGCGCTGCCGGCTGTGGGTCGTGGATGACCACGAAGTCGTACTCGCTGTCGAGCTGCTCGGCGTTGAGCACGTTGAAGCGCTCGAAGGTTGCGTGGTCTGCCTCCGATAGGCCCTTCTCAGCACCCTGAAGGGCGTTGTGGATGGCTTTCGTGACGTCGAAGAACTCAGGTTCGCCGTGCATGACGCGCCATTCGACGTCAAGGCCGACATCGCGCATCAGCGGAATCAGGGCGTACATGATCTCGGCGACGCCTCCACCGAACGCAGTCGAGGAGAGGTGCAGGACGCGTGCGCCGTCCAGGGGCTCTGCGAGTCGGCGGATCTCATCTGCGAGCCCACGCTCGACGATTGACGCGTAGTCGGCAAGTGACTTGGGGCCAACGTGAATGGCCTGGAGCATGGCGGCGAGGATAGCGAGGTGGCCCGCCGGCGCTGAGGCCTGTCCGCGCCGGCCCTCGCGGCCCGGCGCCTGTGTGATCAGCAGAGCCCGGGTGCGCTTGCCGGCCGCTCGCCGATCGTCAGCTCGAGGGCGATGTTCTCTCCGCCCCGCCACACGTCGAGCGTGACCGCCTCGCCGGGCCGGCGCTGCGAGAGCTCGCGGATCAGCGCATCGGCCGACGGTGTCTCAGCCTCGCCGATGGCGACCACCACGTCGCTTCCAACCGTGTAGCGGATCCCGTCGACGAGCTCCTCGCCAGTGCCTTCCTGCAGGCCCGCGGCCTCTGCTGGAGTTCCCGTGAACACCGCGGTAATCAGCGCGCCCCGCTCGACGCTATAGCCGAGACTCGCCGCAACACCGGGCCCGAGCGTGGCCGTGCACGTGCCGATCCACGGATAGGAGACTGCCCCTGACTCGACGATCTGCTGCATCGAGCGGAGGGCTGCGTCGATCGGAACCGCGAAGCCAACGCCCTCGGCGCTGCCGCTCTCGCTGCGGATCTGCGCGTTGATCCCGATCACGTCGCCCTGCGCGTTGAAGAGGGGGCCGCCCGAGTTACCGCGGTTGATCGGTGCGTCGATCTGGATCGCGTCGACGAGGTCGTAGTCGCTCGTCAACGAGGCAACGGAGCGGCCCGTGGCCGAGACGACCCCGACCGAAAGCGAGCCTGATTGGCCAAACGGGCTTCCGATCGCGGCCACGCTCTCGCCGACCTGCACATCACCCGAGATCCCGAGCGGCAGGGGCTGGAAGACGTCCTGCGGACCATCGACCGCGAGGACGCCGACGTCGGTGAAGACGTCCCATCCGACAACCTCGGCCGGGAGCCGCTCCCCGTTGGAGAGCTCGACGAACACATCCTCGGCGGGCGTGACAGCAGCGGGGTCCAGGCTGAGGCCGGCCGTGGTGATCACGTGTGCGTTCGTCAGGACGTAGCCCTCGTCGCTGACCACGAATCCAGAGCCCTGAGCCACGCCCTGCGGTTCGTCCGAGCCCTCGAAAGAGGCGTGAATGGTCACGACGCCGGGCGAGCGCTCGGCGTAGAGCGCCACCGGGTCGAAGTCGCCTGAGCGCGCGACAGCACCGCTTACGGTGCCACCTTCCGGGCTCTGCACCGCGATCGGTATGACACGGCGAGGCCCGTCGAACCAGTCGAACTGTGCGGCGAGGGCCAATGCAACTCCGGCGCCTAAGCCCGCAGCCAGAAATCCAGCAAGAACGACATATGCGACACGGATGTGCGTTTTCACGTGAAAACGCCTCATCGCATGCCGAGCGCGGGTACCCGCTCGTTTTCACGTGAAAACGACTCATCGCTGGCGACAGCCAGGCGTAGAGCGAACACCGTCCAGCCATCGATCTTCTTCAACTCGAGCGAGCCGCCCATGAGCAGGGCCACTTCGCGGGCGATCGCGAGGCCTAGCCCGCTTCCGTGCGCAGCCGGTCCGCGGGCGCGGTAGAAGCGCTCGAACACGCGATCCGCCTCTGCCGGGTCGACACCCGGGCCATCGTCGCGGACTTGCAGCAGCTGCGCTTCACCGTCGATCGACCGTGCACTCACCTCGATCCGCGTCGAAACCGGCGTGTGCCGCAGCGCGTTCTCAACAAGCGAGCGCCCGATGCGCAGGATGCGATCCTCGTCACCGAGAGCCGCGATCGCATCCAAGTCACCGATGACCAGCTCATGCTCGGCGGCGAGGGCTGCCGGGCCGAATTCCGCGACGAGCGTCTCAGCGACGCCGGGCAGTGAGACGGGTTCGCGCTCCATCACCAATTCGCCTGCATCGATCCTCGAGAGGTCGAGCAGGTCGCCGGTAA
Source organism: Gaiellaceae bacterium (assembly GCA_965223695.1). GTDB lineage: Bacteria > Actinomycetota > Thermoleophilia > Gaiellales > Gaiellaceae > JAUVPB01. The sequence goes on from CBDCXJ010000051.1 coordinate 467,284, forward strand.
GCCGCGTCAGGCGCTGGACCTGCCCGGCCATCTGATCGACGAACTCACCGCGGGTGTCGCTGTCCAACTCCTCCTCGGACATGAGCTCGAGGAACCCCCCCAGAGCAAACAGCGGTGTTTTTAGCTCGTGCGAGGCGTTGGCGACGAACTCGCGTCGTGCACGGTCGAGCCCCTCGAGCCGCGAGCGCATGTTTTCGAACGCCTCCGCGAGCTGGCCGATCTCGTCCCGACCTTCGACGCGCACCGGCTGCGAGAGGTCCCCGGCCGCGATGCGCTCGGCAGCTGCTTCGAGCCGGCGAATCCGTCGGACGTAGCGCAGGGCACCCAGCGAACCTGCAAGAAGCGCGCCTCCGAAGCCTATGCCGCCAGCGATCAAGACGCTCCGACGGATGGGCGCTGCGCCTGCGCTCAGGTTGTCGAGCGGCGCCGAAAGGAGCAGGACGAGGCCTGTGTTGACAGGTAGAACGGTCGCAACCTCGGCAAAGGTCTCGCCCTCACGCTCGACCCGCCCGCTTACGAGTCGGCGCGTCTCTGCGGCCCGTATCGCGAGGGGGTCACGGGCGAGGGCGCGAGAGTCGACCGGGTTCGTGTCATCCGCCACAAGCAGAACGGCTCGCGGCTGGCGCTCGCTGTTTAGGCGGGACAGCAACGTGGCGCGCCCCCCGATGCGCTGCGCGACCCCTTGCATCCGCCGCCCGCGCTCGGCGGGGTCCAGGATCACGACCGTGCCGCGGATCGCGGTGTCGAGCTCGAACGCCAGCCCCACCGCGGCCTCCCGCAGCTCTCTCACCTTCGCGTCGGCGAGCCGTGACTCGATTCGCGGCACCACCCAGAGGTAGACGACACCGAGCGCCACAACAAGCGCAGCGAAGATGACAACCGTGAGCTTGACACCTAGCGGGAGATAGGTCAGGCGACGCACGGGGCTCCCGGCGATCTCTCCACGAACACAGTCTGCATGAATTCTTTTCCGGGGCGGCGCCTCCCCCTCGGGGAGCCGCCGGCACGGTTGGCGGCCGTTCAGACGGTCGCTTCCACCGTTCCGTGCGTCGCGGTGGGATCGCGCATCCACGTGGCCGCAATCGTCGGATCAACCATCTAGCCGACCCGCTCGCGAAAGCGATAGCCCACACCGCGTACCGTGAAGATGAACTCTGGCTCACGGGGGTCGGCCTCGAGCTTCTCGCGCAGGTGGCGGATGTGCACGTCGATGGTGCGGGGATCGCGATAGCTCGAGCTGCCCCAGAGCGCCTCGAGCAGCATCGGGCGCGTCTGCACGCGTCCTGGGTCGGCGGCAAGCGCCCGAAGGATCTCGAACTCGGCATAGGTCAGGCTCGCCTCTTCGCCCCGAACCTCGACAGCGCGCCGCGGGACGTCGATGCGGAGGCTGTCGATCTCGATCACCTCGTCGGTCTGCACTGCGCTCGCCGAGAGCTGTGCCCGTCTCAACAGCGCTCGCACGCGGCTACGGAACTCCCTGATCGAAAACGGCTTCGTGATGTAGTCATCGGCGCCCAGCTCGAGGCCGAGCACCTTGTCGACCTCGTCATCGCGGGCGGTGAGCATGATGATCGGGACGATGCTCTCGGCGCGAAGTCGCCTGCACACCTCGAGGCCGTCGATCTTCGGGAGCATCAGGTCGAGCACCACGAGATCGACCGTTTCGCGGGCAAAACGCTCGAGCGCCTCCTCGCCGTCGCGGGCCTGTACGACCTTAAATCCCTCTTTCTCGAGCGGGAACGTGAGGAGTCGTTGCACCGACTCCTCATCGTCCACGAGGAGGATCGTTGCTCCGCTCACAGCGCGTCCTGCCTCGCGCCCGGTGCCCCGGCCATTCGGACTACTATAGCCCGGCTTCAATGCACGCCCCTGATCCGCCCGGCCCATATCGGGCGAGGCGGGGGACGATAGCCCGCCCGATCAGCGGCCGGCTATACCGCCTCGCCTGGCTCGTCGTTCTGGTGCCGGTCGTAATCCTCGCGCTCAGCGTCACAGAGCCGAGCCCGCTGCCCGAGTCGCCGCTTCCGGCCAGCTTCAACAGCGACTCGGCGAGGTCGGTCGCCGAGACGTTCTCCTCACTCTTTCCCGACCGTCTCCCGGGGACACCAGCCGCGCAGCAGGCAGCGGCCTGGGTCGCCGATCAGATGGCCCGTGCTGGGCTGACCGTCGAGCGCGTGCCGTTCCGTGCCGACATCCCGACCGTCGGCGAGCGGGAGTTGCTCAACGTGGTCGGTTCGCTTCCCCCACGCGAAAGCGGGCGTTCCTCGAAGACCATCATCATCGTTGCCCATCGCGACAACAATGGCATCTCTCCGGGCACGAACGACAACGCCACGGGCACCGCCGTCCTGCTCCAGATCGCGCGGCAAGTGGGCACCACCGCCCTCGACCACACGCTCGTCTTCGTCTCGCTCGATGGCGGGATCTCCGGCAACGCTGGGGCTCGAGCGCTCGCGCGTCAAGGCCGCATTTCTGGGAGCCCGTTCTCGCCGGCTCGAGCGCTCGCCGTCGTCAACCTCGACGCCCTCGGAACGCTCGGCCAGCCGCGACTCCTGTTCGGCGGCGACGGCTCGGTGTTCGCCTCGCCGGTCCTTGTCGCCACCGCCGATGCGCGGACGATGGACGCCACAGGCTCGCGGGCCCGTACGCTCAGCCCGTTTCTGCAGCTGCTCCAGCTCGCTGCTCCGGTGACGACCACAGATGAAGCACCACTCGTCGACTCCGGCGTCTCGGCGTTAACGGTCACGACCGCGGGTGACGAGCCCGTGGCGGCCGAGCTCAACGGGCCCGGGCAGCTCGATCTCGAGTCGCTGGCGGCCGCCGGCTCAGCCGCACAGCAGCTGGTGAGCACGCTCGATGGCACCGCCGACGTCGCAAGCGGCACCGACGCATACGTCTACCTGGGCGGGCGGGCACTACGCGGGTGGGCGATCGCGCTGGCACTGCTCGTCGCGCTGTTGCCTGCCCTGGCGTCAACAACCGATCTTCTCGCTCGCTGCCGGCGCAGTAAGTTGGCGATCGTGCCGGGTCTGCGCAGCGTGCGCACGCGGGCGCTGTTCGTGCTCTGGCTCGCGGGCGTCATCTACCTGCTCGGTGTGCTCGACGTGATTCCGCGTGGCGCCGCCCATCGGCCGCTCGCACCCGACAGCGCCGCGGCGACCGATTGGGGGGCGGGCGCATTGATCAGCTTCGCCCTGCTCGCTCTGGTCGGGTACGCATTCGTGTGGCGCCAGTTCCGTCGCGGGCAGGACGCCGACGATGGCGCGGCCCTGGCCGGACACGCCGCGGCGATGATCTCGCTTTGTCTCGTCGCGCTCGCGACCGCGATCGTGAACCCATTCGCGCTCATCTTTCTTCTCCCCTCGCTCCACGCATGGCTATGGCTCCCGCACCTGCGCGATCGGGCGCCACTGTTTCAGCTCGCAACGTTTGTCCTGGGCCTCCTCGGGCCTGCGTTCTTCGTTGGATCGCTCGCGGCGCGTTTCGGGATCGGCTTCGACGCACCGTGGTACGCCCTGACGCTCGTGGCCGGAGAGGTGATCTCGGTGCCGCTGGTGCTTCTCGCCGCCGTCTGGCTCGGATGCGCGCTGCAGATCGGCGCGATCGTGCTCGGGCGCTACTCGACGTATTCCGACAGCGCCATGATGGGCGCGGGTCGCACGGGCCGCTCGGGCGCTTTCTTCCGTCGCGAGCGCTAGGGGGTTCTACGCCAGAGGCAGGAAGCTGACCTCGGCCCCCGCCTCGACGGCACCCTCGCCGCGGCCGATATGCACGAGCGCGTTTGCCCGGGCCGCGCCGACGATCATGTGAGACTCCTGCGCAGTGGCAGGCGTCAGCTCTCGGGGCCGTGTCGAAGAGCTCGCGTGAGCGCGGACGAACTGCTCACGGGCCTGCAGCCGCGTCACGCTCGTCAGCAAGACCCCCGATTCGAAGCGCGGAAGCACATGCGTTAGGCCGAGAAGAGCTCGTACCGCCGGACGCACGAGCAGCTCGAAGCACACGAGCGCCGAGACCGGGTTGCCGGGCAGGTTGAAGATCTGGTGCTTCTTGCGGACACCGAAGGTCACCGGCTTCCCCGGCTTGATGGCGACGCCGTGGAAGCGCTCTTTGACGCCGAGGCGCTGCTGGACGTCGCGGACCAGGTCGTGCGGCCCGACCGAGGCGCCGCCTGAGGTCACGACCATGTCGAAGCCAAGCAACGCACGCTCGAGGGTGCGCTCGTGCTCGTCGACGTCATCCGGCACAACTCCAAGCTGTGCGGGAATCGCGCCCGCGTCGGCGAGCTGAGCGGCCAGCATCAGCCCGTTCGACTCGTACAGCTCGCCGGGCTCGAGCGGCTCGCCTGGTGATCTGAGCTCGGAGCCGGTCACGACGATTCCCACGCGTGGGCGCTTGCTGCACTGCACCTCGGTCAGTCCGCAGGCGGCCAGTGCCGCCACCTGCGCCGGGCCGATCTCCGTGCCGGCACGTAGGACGACATCGTTCGAGGCGATGTCGGCGCCGCGCGGCCTGATGTGCTCGCCCGCCTCGGGCGCGACCTCAACGACGATGGAGTCGCCGCGGCGCGTCGAGTTCTCGATCGGGACAACGCTGTCGGCTCCAGCGGGAACGACGCCACCTGTCGAGATCGCTACCGCCGTCTGTGACTCGACGGCTGCGGCAGCCGGAGCGCCTGCCGCCGACTCGCCAGCGAGCGCCAGCGTCGAGCCGGCCGTCGAGCCGGACGCGCACACCGCAAAACCGTCCATGGCCGAGCTCGTGAACGGCGGCAAGTCGGTTGCGGCGCGAGCGTCGTCGGCAAGTGCGCGGCCCGCGGCACGCTCGATCGGGACGCGCTCGGCAGAGGTTGCCGAGATCGCCTCGGCGACGAGCGTCTGGGCCTCCTCGAGCGAGATCATGTCTGACATAGGCGCATACCGTAGCGCCGGGTGGCGGCTAGGTGGTTAGGCCGGGGGTGGGTCGGGCGCCGGACCGTCTGCAGGCGAGGCGGGTGGGGCCGGCTCGGCGGGCGGTGGCGCCGGAGCGGGCGCAGCCGGTGGCGGCTCGGGAGCCGGGCCCGGCGTCGGGTCGGCCCCCGGCGGCTCGGCGGGCGGCGTGTCGGGCGTCGGGTCGGGTCCGTCGCCTGGCTTCTTCGTTGTCGCCTCGTCTTCGGTCGACTCGTCGTCCGTCGTCGCGCCATAGAAAGCCCATTGCCCCTTCCATGGCCGCCAGTTCGGCGCGCCCTTCGGCGGAGCAAACGCCACCGCAGCAACTCCATTCAGGGCCTGCGTCATGAAGGTGCCCCAGATCTGAGCTGGGAACGAGCCGCCCGCGACGTTCATGCCGTGGACGCCAAGCATGCGCCGGTTCGTCGACTTCGGATAGCCAACCCAGACAGCGGTCGCAAGGCGTGGCGTGTAGCCCGTGAACCAGGCATCTGTGTGATCGTCGGTCGTACCGGTCTTGCCGGCGGCTCGCCACCCGTTCGGGAGCTGGGCGTTGGTACCGGTGCCCCCGAGCACGTTTTGCTGGAGGATGCGTGTCGTCTCGGCCGCGACCCAGTCGGGGATCACCCGCTTCGCCTCGGGCTTGCGAGAGCTCAGATTCTTGTCGATCTGGCCGTTGGCGAAGGTGACGCGAGTGACCGCGCGCGGGCGCAGGTAGCTGCCGCCGGCCGCGAGCGTCGCGTAGGCCGAGGCCATCTCGAGCACCGTGACGCCGTTCGAGCCGAGACCAATCGATGCGACCGGCTTGAGGTCGGAGCGATTCACGCCCATGTTCCGGGCCAGCTTGGCGACGCGGTCGGGGCCGACATCGAGGGTCAATCGCGCATAGACGGAGTTGTCTGAACGGAGCGTCGCACGCGTGAGCGAGATCGTGCCGACGTAGGAGTTGTCATAGGTCTTCGGCGCCCAGACCTCTCCACCCGGGACCGGCTGCCAGCGGAAGGGCGCCGACACGTAGTTGGTGGTGTCCGGGTTGGCGCCCCGTCGAATCGCCTCGACGAGAACGAACGTCTTGAAGGAGGAGCCGGCCTGCCGCTGCCCCTGCGTCGCGTAGTTGAACTCGCCGCGCGGCACGCCTTTCTGGGCCTGCGCCATCGCGCCGATGTTGCCGTTGCGCGGATCGACTGCGACGATGGCAGCCGCCGGGTCGCCCGGCCGGTCGAGGTGCTGCAGGATCGCTTTCTCGGCCTTGTCTTGCAGGCTCTTGCCGATCGTCGTGCGCACAATGAGGCCGCCGTTCCGGACGACGTTCGTGCCGTACTCGCGAACGAGCTCGTCGAGGACGAACGTGAAGAAGAGCGGCTGGCGCTGCGCTGCGGTGAAGATCTTCCCCGGTTTGAGGCTGACCTCGGCAGCGCTGGCCTTCTGGAAGCGCTCGTGGCTAATCTCACCCGTATCCCGCATCGCCCGCAGCACGGCGTTGCGGCGGGCCACGGCGGCCCGCGGCTGCTCGAACGGGTCGAAGGCCGACGGCGCCTGCGGCAACCCGGCCACGAGCGCCGCCTCTGCGAGTGTCAGGTCCTTGGCGTCCTTGGAGAAGTACGTCTGCGCGGCCGCCTGCACGCCGTACGCGCGATGGCCGTAGTAGACGGTGTTGAGGTACTCCTGAAGGATCCTGTCCTTCTCCCAGGCCTCGTCGAGCTTGAGGGCCAGGCAGGCTTCCTTGACCTTGCGGTTGAACGTTCGCTCGCTGTCGACGCCGACGAAGAGATTTCGCACGAGCTGCTGCGTCAGCGTTGAGCCACCCTGCTGAATCGAGCCCGCTTCGACGTTCGAGATCGCGGCCCGGACGATCCCTTCGTAGTCGATCCCCGGGTGGTCGTAGAAGCGCTTGTCCTCGATCGAGACCGTCGCCGTGGGAATCCACTGGGACATGGCCGACATGCCGACGACCTGACGGTTTTGGTCGGCTGCGACAACGCCGAGTAGCTGGTCATCCTTGTCGAGAATGCGCGAGTTCTGCCCCAGCGTGTTGACAATCTGGATCGAATCGAGTGAGCAGCTCGAGCGGAACGCCGACGCCGCGGCGAACGCGCCGAGCACGGCGGCCGCGATCAGCCCGATCACAACGACGATCGCGACCAGTACTGCGACGCGGCGCACAGTGCGAGAACGCCGACGCCGGGTAAGCCGGCGCCGGCGGGCGTTGGAGTAGGCCGGAAGCACCGGCCACTGCTTGTTCCCCCGCCTGCGTGGCCCACCGTTCTTGGGACCGTCCCTGCGCGGACCGTTCCCGTCGCCGCCGCCGCGGCCGGGCGGGTGCTGTCGGTGCGGTCCGCTCAAAGTCTCACAAGGGTAGACACCGTTGGCCCAGGGCGACACGCTTGTCCAGCTGTCGCCAGCTGGCGTCGCCTGTGGTCGCTCTTAGCTGAACGGCAGCGGTTTCCTGCCTGCGAAGCCTGCGTTCTCCTCGTGCCAGTAGCCAATCGTGTCCTCGCCCAGCTGCCAGCAGAGGAGCACCGAGTCACCGCTGTCTGGATGGACCGCCGGGAAGTCGAGCAGGCCCGTGTCGACGTCTTTGACGAGCGCGCCGAGCTGCTCTATCGCGTCGATCGCCTGCATCAGCTCCGTGCGCAACTCGGCAGCACGGTCCGCGTCGTCGCGCGACATGCCGTGCGACGCGCTCGACCCGTTCGTGCGAACCGTGCCGGCCAGTCGCGACGCCGGCTGCTCCACCTCGAGCAACGCGGCACGGACGTCTACCATCCGGCGGGCGTGTCGCTCGACCTCTGGGAGCGCGGCGAGCGCCTCTTCCACGGTGAAGCTCCTCACACTCTCGCCCCGCCTGCTTGGATACAGCCAATGCGACGCACTGCCATCTCGGCGACTCTAGCGTGCGCCCTCGGCCTCGTTCTGCTCAGCGCCTGCGGCGAGCGAGAGGAGCCAGTCGGGGCCCTGCCGCCTGACCTGCCGGCCACGGTTCAAGGGGCGGGCGAGGCGCCGTTCGTCGGCGAGACCGTCCCGACGCGGATCGTCGCTCTCGATGACGGAATCGCTGCAACCGCGTTCGAGCTCGGTGTCAACGTCGTCGGTGCGCCAACCGGGGTCGTCGACCCCGCGATCGAGCTGGTCTCGAGTCCGACGGGTGACATCGACCTCGCTGCAGTACGCGCGCTCGAGCCCGACCTCATCCTCGCGACTCCGCGCAGCGACCCGGAAACGGTGGCTGCCCTCGCCGAGAACCCCGGCTCGCCGATCTACACCGGGCCCGATGCGACCGCCGAGGATCTCGTTCAGATCGCCTACGAGCTCGCCATCCTCCTCGGAGATCCAGTACTCGCCCGCGAGGCGTCGGCCGAGTTCAAGAGCGAGCTCGACGCCGCCTCGGCCCTTGCTGCCGACCGGCCGCCGGTTCGTGTCTTCATCGACACTGGATTCCGCATCCCGCCTGATCCGAGCTCGTTGTTCTTCGATCTGCTCGAGCGGGCCGGCGGGCTCTTCGTGCCCGAAGATGCGACGCGCGGAAACTCGATCGAGCCCGAAGAGCTTGCAGCAGCCGCGCCCGAGGTCTACCTGGCAACCGTCGAGAGTCACGTGAGCCTCGCCTCGCTCAGCGCCGACGAGAGCCTCGCGACGTTGCCAGCCGTTCTCAGCGAGCGCGTGGTCATCATCGACCGCGAGATCTTCGGCGTCAGTGGGCCGGACCTGATCGCGACAGTTATCGAGCTGGCCGAGATCTTGCATCCCGATCTCGCCTGACACGGTGGCGCGGATGCAGCTCGTCGCAGGGCTCGAGGCGGTGACCGTCGATGGGTACGGCACCCTCGTCGAGCTCGCCGACCCGGTCGGGGCGCTGCAGGCTGCCCTCGAGCACGCAGGGCATCATGCGGAAGGAGACCGGGTGCGTGACGCCTTCCACGCAGAGGTGCGCTACTACCGACCGCGCTCGCACGAGGGCTCAGACAAAGCCAGTCTCGCCCGGCTTCGCCATGACTGCGTCGCCGTATTCCTCGAGGAGCTCGGCGTTTCGCTCGAGCCCGACTCGTTCGTCGAGGCTTTCATGGAAGCCCTCGACTTCGGGCTCGTCCCCGGCGCTAGCGCGGCACTCGAAGAGCTTCGAGCGGCCGGCCTGAGGCTCGCATGTGTCGCCAACTGGGACGTTGGTCTACATGCGGAGCTCGAACGGCTCGACGTCAGCGAGTGCTTCGACGTGATCTTGACCTCTGCCGACGTCGGGTCGGCCAAGCCGGCTCCGCTCATCTTCGAGCGGGCCCTGACGGCGCTCGACGTTGCCGCCGACCGCGCGCTGCATATCGGTGACGAGGCCGTCGACGAACAGGGCGCCGCGGCGGCGGGCATGCACTTCGAGCCCGTGCCGATCTCGACACTGCCAGCACGGCTGGGTCTGGCGTCGTGAGCGACGGTGTGAGCGCGGACATGACCACGCCCGAGCGGCGTCCGCCGGGACGCGCAGCTGCCTGGACGTTCCTTGGCTTCACCGGGTTGCTCGCGCTCCTCGCCTTCGCGATCTCGGGCCCGGACGAGGACGCCGAGCCGCTGGTCTACACCTACGGTTTCACGGGCGCAGCGATCTTCCAGGCCGTGATCCTCGTGGTCGCGGCGTGCGTGCTCGCCTACATCTACCTCGCGCCCGACTGGCGCAACACGTTCGGGCTCAGGCGCTTCACCGGGCGCGACCTCGGCCTTGCGGCCGGAGTCGCCGTCGCGGCGCTGATCGTGGGAGCCGTCACGGAGGTCTTCCTCAACGCTGGCGACAGGCAGGGCATCGCCGCCGATAGCTGGGACCCGTCGCGGCTGACGCCATTCGTGATCAACGCCGTGCTCATCATCGGGCTCGGTCCATTCGTCGAGGAGCTTCTCTTTCGCGGAGTCGGCGTCCGCGTCCTCAGCGTGTTCGGCGCGCCGGCCGCGATCATCGCCTCCGGGCTAATGTTCGGTCTGGTTCATGGGCTCTGGGAGGCGCTCCCGGCCCTGTCGATCTTCGGCATCGGGCTCGGGTACGTGCGCTACAAGACGCGCAGCGTCTTCCCGGCGTTCCTCGCGCACGCGGCATTCAACGCCATCGGTCTCGCCGCATCATTCGCGACGTGATGGAGGCGCCTCCGTTCACGACCAGCGTCGAGCCGGGCCGGGTCGTCGTGCGTGCGTGCGGCCTGAGCGGCTCGGAGCTCTTCGCGTCGGCGTGCGCCGCCTACTACTCGAGTGTTTGCGCGCTCGGGCGCGTGCGTGCGTGCGAAGCGCACGACCTCGAGCGCCAGGCCGACTCGCTCGAAGAGCTCTTCCTCGGATGGATGAACGACCTCGTCTGGGTCTTCGCCGAGCAGGAGGTGGCCTGCGCACGGGTCGATTTCTCTCGCTGGTCGCCGACCGGGTACGCGGCAACGCTGCTCGGCGAGCCGGTCGACCACGACCGGCACGAGCCCAGGGACATCGTCGAGGCTGCAAGCGCCGAAGGGCTCGAGCTCACTGCACGCGAGGGCAGCTGGTCCGCCCGCGTTATCCTGCTCGTCTCGTGAGTGGGCACATCGAGAACGACGACAGCGCGGCCGAGATTCGCGCCGGCATAACAGAGGCCGATCTCGCGATCCTCGAGCTCGTCAACAAGAGGGTCGAGCTGGTGCAGCAGCTGCGCGAGCACAAGCTCGCCCATGGCTACCCGATGGTCGACCCCGGGCGTGAGGAATGGCTCGTCGACCATCTTCGTGCGGCCAACGGTGGGCCGCTCTCCGACGAGGGCGTGCGTGCTCTCGCCGAGCGCGTCATCGCGCTCACGAAGCACGAGGTCTACGGCCGCGAGGGCCTGGCCGGCGAGGACTCTTCCGCCGAGAGCTAGATCGTTGATTCCATCTAGGCGCGACGCGGGTCCGCGCAACGCCTGGGGCCGCGTGGCCAGCCCGCCCGCTATCCCTCCTGGAAGTCCTCCGGGCTGACGTCGTCCAGGAACTTCTTGAACTCGTCGACGATCTGCTCGTTGTCAAAGTCCTCGTGCTCGAACTCGATGCCGCTCTCTTCGATGACGTCGTCGGCCGCGAAGATCGGGGCCTCGGAGCGCACGGCAAGGGCAAGAGCGTCGCTCGGGCGCGAGTCGATCTCGATCTCGTCGCCGTTGAGCGAGACCGTGATCTGCGCGTAGAAGGTGTTCTCGCGAAGCTCGGTGACGGCAATCTTGATCACCTTGGCCTCGAGGTGGCCGAGGAGCTCGGTGACGAGGTCGTGCGTCATCGGGCGGGGTGTGGTGGCCCCCTGCAGCTTCATCAGGATTGCCGCGGCCTCGGGGTGACCGATCCAGATCGGCAGAAATTTGTTGCCGTCGGCGGTCTTGAGCAGCACGATCGGCTGCTTCCCGACCATGTCGAAGCTGACGCCGTAGATGACCATCTCACGCATCGGTCTGCGGCTGATCGTACCAGCGCCTATCCACCGGCCCTACAGGCCGTTTGGCACCCACATGCGCTGCCTTACGGCACGCATTTCTCGACACTTGGACGCGCTGAGGCGGGCTGAACGATGGGCGATCCTGGATTCGAACCAGGGACCTCCGCCTTATCAGAGCGGCGCTCTAACCGACTGAGCTAATCGCCCGCGAAGGCCCTGATTGTACCGCTCCGCGAGAGGTCGTCACTCAGAGCGAGGGGCGCGGACGGTGTAGTGCTCGAGCGACTCCACGATCTCCGCAAGCCCGGTCTCATCGAGCGCCGTCACCATGAGCGACGAGCCTCGGGCGCGGACGGGCGCTCCCGTTGCCCGCTCGAGCAACTCGCGGGCGCGAGCCATGAGCGTCGGGTCGAGGTTCACCGCGGTGCTTCGCGGTCGGCAGGTGGCGCCGGCCCTCTTGGCCGCGAGCTCGGCGGCGCGAACCGAGAGGCCGTCACGGACGATTCGACGGGCCAGCCGGCGGCGGTCCTCGTGGTCGGGTACCGAGAGCACAGCGCGCGCGTGGCCCTCGGAGAGGATGCGCTGTTCGAGCAGCGCGAGCACGTCGTCGGGCAACTCGAGCAGGCGGATTCGATTCGACACCGTCGGCTTCGAGCGCCCAACGCGCTCGGCGATCTCCCCGAGGCCGAGATCAAAGGTCTCGAGCAGCTCGACGTAGGCGCGAGCTTCTTCGATGGGCGACAGATCCTCTCGAGCGACGTTCTCGACGAGGGCCAGGAGCAACGATTCAGTGTCGTCGCCGTCGCGAATGACGGCGGGCACCGTCGCCAGGCCCGCCGCCTGCGCAGCTCGCCAGCGGCGCTCGCCGGCGATCAGCTCGTAGCCCGACCCAGCTGGTCGTACCAGGACAGGCTGCACAACGCCCTGGGCTCGCACGGACTCGGTCAGGGTCTCGAGTGCGCTCTCGTCGAAGTGGCGCCGCGGCTGATGGCGGCCAGGAGCGATTGAGCCGACGGGCAGATGTACGAGCTCGTCGCCCTCCGACCCCGGGCCCATGAGCAGCTCGAGCCCTCGGCCGAGCCCTCGGCGTGCTGGATCCTGTGACATCGCCCTCCTCTTCGCGCCGCGGCAGTATGACCCTCGAGCAGGACGCGTCAGGCGCGCCCGACGAGCTCGCCGGCCACCTCGAAGTATGCGGCAGCGCCGCGTGAGCGTCGTGCGAAGGCGTTAATCGGCAGGCCGTGGCTCGGCGCCTCGGCAAGACGCACGCTGCGCGGCACGACGGCGTCGAAAACGAGGCGGCCGAACGCCTGTCGCACCTCGGCCTCGACGTCGGCGCTGAGGCGCGTGCGCCGGTCGACCATGGTCAGGAGGATGCCTCCGACTGTCAGGCGCGAGTTGAGGCCGCGCCGGATCTGCTCGACTGTCTCAAGCAGCTGGGCGAGGCCTTCGAGCGCGTAGTACTCGCATTGCACAGGCACGAGCACACGGTCAGCTGCGACGAGCGCGGCGACGGTGAGCGGTCCGAGCGACGGTGGGCAGTCGATGAAAACGAAGGAGAACGCAGGCGTTGCATCGCGCAAAGAGGACGCGAGAAAGCTCTCGGACGAGCGCATTGTTGCGAGCTCCACGGCGCCGCCGGCGAGCTCGCGACTGGCGGGAACCAAGGCCAGGTTCTCGTACTCGGTCTGCACGATCGCGCTCGCCAGCGGCAAGCCGTCGAGGAGGTCGAGCGAAGTTCGAGCTGCGCCCCGGATACCCAGCCCACTGGTCGCGTTTGCCTGCGGGTCGAGGTCGACGAGCAGAACGCGCTCTCCGGCTTCCGCCAGGCATGCGGCGACATTCACGGCGGTGGTCGTCTTGCCCACGCCGCCCTTCTGATTCGACACCGCGAAGATCCCGCCCGCCACGTGCACGAGTGTACGAAGCAACGCGGAGTCTGAGCCGCGCGTGCCCGTTCATCCCACCGCCTTGCCCTCAGACGTCGGCAGGAGAGCGCAGCGGGCGCTTACGCGCCACGCCCGGCCGGCGCGGGAAGCCTGGCGGCGTGTCGCCAACCTTCCCGACGACACATAGCGCGAACTCGTCGCCGCCAGCGCGCGTGACCTCGAGGAGACGCCCACCCACGAGCGGCGCGACGCCAGCAACGAGGTCGCGTTCGCTCAGCGTCGTGTAGAGCACCAGGCGGCCGCCGTGTCGTACCAGCGGCAGTACCCACTCGAGCGCCACAGCGGGCGGAGCGAGGGCGCGGGCAACCGCGCTGTCGAAGGCCTCGCGCCCGTCGGTCTCGGCAAACGTCTCGGCGCGGTCGCGCCGCACGACCACGTTCTCGAACTCCGCGGCCCAGCGCTCGAGGAACGTCGCCTTCTTTCGCGTCGCTTCCAGGAGCGTCACGCCGAGATCAGGGCGGGCCGCGGCGAGCGGAAATCCCGGCGAGCCGCCGCCGCTGCCGACATCCACGAGCGAGCCGGCCTCGAGCAGATCTGCGGCCCGCAAGGCCTCGTCGATGTGCAATCTGCGAGCCGCGTCAATGTCCTTGACGGCCGTCAGGCCCGGCGTCGCCACGAGCGCCTGTAACCATCGCTCGAGAGCTTCGGTCCGGTCGCGGCGGGCAGGCTCGACCATACGCAGCTCGCGAGCCGCCCGTGCGCCCTAGATGGTTGATTCCATCTAGGGCCTCGGCTCAGCCGTCGGTGGGCTCCGGCGTGCGCACGACGACGAAGCGGTTGGGCTCGTTTCCCTCGCTGAGGGTCTCGACATCGCCACGCTCGGCGAGATGCACGTGGATGATCTTCCGCTCGCTGGCCGACATCGCCTCGAGCTGGATCTCCATTCCGGTCTCGATGGCCTCCTCGGCGGCCTGATCGGCAATGTCCGCAAGCGTCTTCGCGCGGCGCGCGCGATAGTCGGCCGCGTCGACGATCACAGGGATCCGCTTACCGGCAAACCGCCCCAGCACCGCCTGCGTGATCTGCTGAATCGCGTCGATCGTCTGGCCCCTGCGGCCGATCACGACGCCGAGATCGTCTCCCTGTATGGTCGCGGCGTAGCCTTCGCCCTGTTCCTCGACCGCGACCGTGCACTCGACCTGGAGCCCCTCGCACAGGCGCGTCAGTACCTCCTCGATCAGCTCAGCCGCCGTCTCCGGGTCAGCCTTGAGCGGCTCGGGTGCGTCCGTCGCAGCAGCCGCCGAAGTCGAGGGAGCGGGCGGGCCGCCCGCTGCGACCGACACACGGACGCGTGCCACAACCGTTGCCTCGACGAACCCCACACCAAGCAAGCCTCTCTCGCCCTCGGCGATGACCTCGTACTCGACGTCTTCTTTGACAAGAGCCGGCACGAGCTTCTCGAGCTCGCGCAGCGCTGCCCATTTCGCCTCGCCGCTCGTCTCACCCTTGCCGGTAGCCTCGACGGTCTCTGGCGAGGGCTGCACGTTATCGGATCGTGGCTCACTCATCGGTGTGACCGGCCCTTCTTCTTGCGTCGTCGCACCTGGCCGCCCTTGCCGCTGGAGCCACTGGCGGCCGCCGACGGCGAGCGACGTTTCTTCGGTGCAGATCCGCTCTTCTTCTTCTTCTTTTTCGCGGGCGGCTTCTTCTCTTTCGCCGGTTGCTTCTCCTCCGCTTCGCTCGCTTCGGCTTCCGCCAGCTCCTCCTTGGACGGTGTCCGGCTCGAGCGCTTCTCGGGGCCGTCGGAGTCCGGACGGGGGATCAGCTTGCGCGTGATGATGCCCTGCCCAGCCGTCCAGAGGTTGGTCGTGATCCAGTAGACCATCAGCCCAACCGGGAAGCGGATCGCGAACGGGATGATCACGAACGGCAGGACCGTGAACATGATCTTCTGCAGTCGCGCCTGGCGCGGGTCGGTCACGGGCGTCGAACGCAGCGCGAGCAGGCCCGACACGAGCTGGCTGACGACGTAGATCACGAGCAGCAGCGGGCCCGACCAGTGGTCGAGGAGCTTCTCGGTGACGTCCGGGACGATCCGAACGAAGGTCACGTCGGAGTCCGGGAACCGCGGCATGATCACTTCGGTGTTGAAGTCGCGAAGGACGAAGAAGAGCGCGATGAAGATCGGGATCTGCGGCAGGATCGGCAGGCACGAGGCCGCCGGGTTGACCTTCTTCTCCTTGTAGAACTTCATGACCTCTTCGTTGAGACGCTGCTTGTCGCCCTTGTGCTTGGCCTGAATCGCCTTGAGCTCGGGCGTGTGCCGCTGCAGCCGCATCATCGAGCGGACCTGCATCACGGCCAGTGGGACGAGGACGAGGCGAACCATCACCACCACGACGACGATTGCCCAGGCCCAGCTCAGCCCGATCGCGGTGTGCAGCCATACGAGGAGGTCCGTGAGCGGATCCTCGATCGGCGTCAGAAGACCTGCGAGCGGGAGGCTCATCGCTTGACGAACACCGTGGGCTCGGAAACGCCGTCATGGGCGTAGTCGACGCCGCCATGGCTGAAGGGATTGCAGCGCAGGAGGCGCCAACAGGTCAGCGCTGTTCCCTTCACGATGCCGTGATGCTGATACGCATCGAGCGCGTACTGGGAGCAGGACGGGTGATACTTGCACTGCCCACCCACCATGCGCCCGAGCGTTGCGCGATAGGCGCGGATCAGGGCGACGGGAACACGCCTCACGCGACGGTCTCCGCAGACGTGGCGGTGCGTGCAAGCAGCGAGCGGATCTCCTCGACGAGCCAGGTGTGGTCTTCCCGCTCGAGGGTCTCGGCTACGCCGGGGCGCGCGACAATGACGACATCGTGCTCGGGCTCGAGGTCAGCGCCGGCGTCGGCGAAGGCCTCGCGAAGCTTTCGCTTGACCTGGTTGCGAGCGACGGCGTCGCCGACACGGCGTGGGACAGCCAGTCCGAGCCGTACCCCGTCGGCCACGCGCTCTTCGTCGCCGGCCTCGTGGCGAAAGGCGTAGACCACGAGCGTCCGTGACGCCGCGCTCCTGCCCTTGCGATAGACCGCATCGAAGTCGCGCGAGCGCGACAGACGTGCCCGGCGACTCACGTGGTTGTCCGGAGCCGCGCCAGCGCCCGTTGGCGGAACGCGGCCACGGGCACCGTTATGCCGAGAGTCGCTTGCGGCCCCTCGCGCGGCGCCGCTTCAGGATCGCCCGACCGCCGCGCGTTGCCATGCGCGCGCGAAACCCGTGGCGGCGCTTCCTGCGTCGGACGTTTGGCTGATACGTACGCTTCAAAGGGCACTCTCCGAGGCTCCGAATCGAAGCCGGTTCAGTATAGAGCACCACATCCGGCCGTCGGCCCGTGCGCATTGGGACGCTTTGCCAGATCAGGCACCGCCTCGCACGCCCCAGTTTTCCACAGCGGATTTGCACACCCTGAAATAGGATGAGAGCAGGAACTTCACCACGGGTGTGAAGAACCATGTGGATAACTGGAAAACCCTTGAAAACATTAGGGTTTCGCCGATGTTGGCAACGGGCGAAATTCGCGTCGGAAAGGCACTGGAGCGTTGCTATAGTCCCGACTTCCTTTCCCCCCGGGATCGCGAGTACACCGCTGTGACACCTCCTTCTGGAACATCATCAGCTGCGCTGTGGTCCGACGTCTCCGCGCAGGTTCGCGAGACGCTGAACGAGCGCGCATTCGACACCTGGTTCTCGGGTGCCGTTGCCTCGCTCGAGGACGACGGAGCGCTCGTGCTGCGCGTCCCGAACGAGTTCACGCGCAGCTGGATCGACTCGCGCTTTCTCGCGATCCTCGAGTCGGCTGCCCGCGAGTGCTCGGACGAGATCACTGCGGTTCGCGTCGAGGTCGCCGAGGACCTGGCCGACGGGCTCGGCTCGCCCGGCGCACAAGCCTCGCCGGCGCGCGCAGAAGAGCCCGCACAGGCAGGCGCAGCCAGCGGGGCGCGCTACACCTTCGAGTCGTTCGTGATCGGCTCCTCGAACCGGTTTGCCCACGCCGCGGCACTCGCGGTCGCCGAGAGGCCCGCAAAGGCCTATAACCCGCTCTTCATCTACGGCAGCACGGGCCTCGGCAAGACACACCTCCTGCACGCGATCGCGCACTACATCGGCGAGCACTCACCCGGCGTCGACGTGCGCTACGTGACGAGCGAAGCATTCATGAACGACTTCATCAACTCGCTCAAGGACAAGACGATCGAGGGCTTCAAGCAGCGCTACCGCCACTACGGAATGCTGCTGATCGACGACGTGCAGTTCCTCGAGGGCAAAGAGCGCATCCAGGAGGAGTTCTTCCACACCTTCAACACCCTGTACGAGGCCGGCAGCCAGATCGTGCTCTCGTCAGATCGCTCGCCGCGGGACATCGCGACACTCGAGGAGCGGCTGCGCTCGCGTTTCGAGTGGGGCCTGATTACCGACGTCCAGCCGCCCGATGTCGAGACGCGCATCGCGATCTTGCGCAAGAAAGTGCATACCGACGGCATCGCCGTGCCCGATCCCGATGTTCTCACGTTGATCGCGCATCGTGTCTCGACGAACATCCGCGAGCTCGAGGGTGCGCTCACGCGCGTCGTCGCCTTCTCATCGCTCACCGGGCGCGACCTGACCGTCGAGCTCGCCCAGGAAGTCCTCGAGGAGGTCTTCCCCGAAGGCGCGCCGCCGGACATCACGATCGACCGCATCCAGGCGATCGTCTCCGAGCGCTTTCAGATGTCGATCGAAGAGCTCATCAGCCAGCGCCGCTCACACGCGATCGCCTACCCGCGGCAGGTGGCCATGTACCTCTGTCGCGAGCTGACCGACAACTCCCTCCCCAAGATCGGACGTGAGTTCGGCGGGCGCGACCACACGACGGTCATTTACGCAACCTCGAAGATCTCCGGCCTCATCAACGAGGATCGCGATCTCTACAACCTCGTTCAGGAACTCACAGCCCGGATCAAACAGGCCCGGTAGAGGTGGGGAAAACGCTGCCCGTCGCACCACCTGCACCCGGGATCACGACAAACTGTTGGCAACACGGCCCGCTCTCCCCAGCCTTCTCCACGGGGAAACCGCTGGCTGTCCGGTGTTTCGGGCTGTCATCCACAGAATGCACACTCCCTATGGTTACTACGAGTTTTTCCAGTTCTTCAAAGACTCATAACCACAGATGCTCGTGAAAGACTCCTCGCATGTCCGTTGACGCACCCGCAACAACGCTCGCGTTCACCGCGCCTAGGGATGCGGTGGTCTCGGTGCTCCAGACCGTTGGGCGGGCCGTGTCATCTCGATCATCGGTGCAGATCCTCGGCGGCATCCACTTGCGCTCCGAGGCTGGCGGCGTGGAGGCAGCCGCGACCGACATGGAGCTCGCGCTTCGCGCCCATCTCGAAGCGAACGTCGCAGGGGAGGGCTCCGTGGTCGTACCCGGCCGGGTCCTTCTCGACATTATTCGGGTCTTGCCCACCGGCGAGGTCACCTTTTCGCAGGAGCCGGGCGAAAGCACGCTTGCGATCAGCTGCGGCTCGGCGTCCTACAAGGTCCACACGTACGACGCGACCGACTTCCCCGAGCTCCCGTCCGCCGAGGGCAGCGACGTCTTCGCGATCCCGCGAGCGCCTTTCCTCGAGACGCTGAGCACGGTCGGCAAGGCGGCCTCTCGAGACGAGTCCCGCCCAGTGCTGACGGGGATCCTGGTCCGGCTTTCTGGCGATCGGCTCGTCATGGCCGCGACCGATTCGTACCGTCTCAGCGTGAAAGAGACGCCGATCGAGCTCCCGGCGGGGCTCGATGTCGACGCGGTGGTGCCAGCGCGGGCGCTGACCGAGGTCGCGCGCATTAGTGGGGGCGCGGACGGGCCGGACGAGCTCCAGCTCGCCGTGCACCAGAACCAGATACTGGTCGGCTGCGCGGGTGTGTGGCTCAGCGCGCGCCGGATCGACGGGCAGTTCCCCAACTACGAGCAACTCAAGCCAGACTCGTTCGAGGCCGAGATGCGCGCGTCGAAGGAGGAGCTGGCCGACGTCACGCGCCGCGTCGCGGTGCTCGCTCAGCGCAATACGGCGTTGCGGCTGAGCCTCTCCGAAGGGCAGCTTCAGCTGAAGGTGCAAACACAGGATGTCGGCGAGGCCGAGGAGACGCTGCCGGTGGCGTTCTCAGGTGAGCCTCTCGAGATCGGCTTCAACCCGGGCTTCTTCCTGGAGGGTCTCGAGTCAGTCGAGGCCGACGAGGTAGTTCTCAGGCTGATCAACCCGCTTCGTCCGGGCCTGATCTCGGGCGACGCCGACGATTTCTGGTACCTGATCATGCCGATCCGGCTCGCGAGCTGATCGTCGACTCGATCACGCTGCGGCAGTTCCGCTCCTACCCTTCGCTCGAACTGGAGCTCGTGCCCGGCCGGACGATGGTGATCGGCCCGAACGGTGCGGGCAAGACAAACCTCCTCGAGGGCGTTCATCTGGCGACCCAGGGGTTCTCGCCGCGCACCCGATCGGAGGGCAGGCTGATCCGCCGAGGCTGCGACGCAGCACGTGCGATGGCCGCGTCGCGTGCCAACGGCACTGGGGTCCAGAGCTCGCTGACCGTGCGTCGCTCAGGGCCCAAGGAGGCGCTGCTCAACGGTGCGCCCACCACGCTCGATGCGCTCCGGACGCGGCTCCCTATTCTCGTCTTCCTGCCCGATCGGTTGGCAGTGGTGAAGGGGGGCCCAGCGGTGCGCCGCACGTACTTCGACCGGATGCTCGGCCGCGTTCGCCCCGAGCTCGTCGCACTGCCGGGCGACTACGCCCAGACGCTGAGTCAGCGCGGCGCGGCTCTGCGTCGGGTTCGTGACGGCCTCGCTGGCCGCGAGACGATCGCGTCGTGGACCGAGGCGCTCGCGCGGCATGGCCAGGCGCTCGACCAGGCGCGCAGTGAGCTCGTCGGCGAGCTCAACCCGCACTTCGCCGCGGCCTGTGCGACGCTGGGAATGGAGGAGGCGACGGCTGCCTATGAGCCGTCGGAGATCAGCGAGACCGCGCTCGAGGACAGGCTGGGACGGGACGTCGATCGGGGAACGACAGGCGTTGGCCCACACCTTCGCGACATCCTGCTCAGCACCGCCGCCGGAGATCTGCGCGGGTATGGATCGCAGGGCCAACAGCGCGCGGCCGTGCTCGCCCTTCTGCTTGCCGAGGCCGCGTGCCTCGATGCGCGAAGCCGCCCGCCGGCCCTGCTCCTCGACGACGTCCTCAGCGAGCTCGACCGTGACCGGCGCGCCGGCCTCGTGTCATTGCTCGGACCCGGTATGCAGACGCTCGTCACTGCCACAGATCTCGACGACGTCGTCGAGCCTGCGTGCGTCGTCGAGGTGAGCCCCGGCATGGCCACGGTGAGCTAGATGACGCGCCAGGCGTACCCCTAGCTAGATGCCCTCGTATCGTCACCGGATGCCCGAACGGCTCGGCGACAGCGTGCGCGCCGAGCTCGAGACACTTGGAGTTGCCGACCGCACGCTCCCGGTAACGCGCAACTGGGCCGATGCGGTCGGGCCCGAGGTCGCGCGGAACGCCTGGCCCGCGCGCATGCGCGGCGACGGAACCCTCGTTGTCCATGCCCGCTCGAGCGTGTGGGCCTTCGAGTTGAACCAGCTCGCCGAGCAGATCCGGCCTCGCCTCACGCCGACGCCGGTCGGCCTGCGATTCATCGTCGGGAAGGTGCCCGAGCCGGTCGGGCCGGAGCCCGCTGAGCCGGTCCAGAAGCCCTCGAGCCAGCCCGATCCGGCCGCTGTTGAAGCGGCTGCCGAGCTCGCTGGCGGGGTGTCTTCACAGGACGTGCGAGAAGCGTTGCAAAGAGCTGTGACTTTGGGCCTTTCTCGCCGTCGCGACGACCGGCCGATGTGATAGCCTTCGGGTAGCCCTGAAATGCCGTCTGAGCAGGGTTTTTTTCATGGCCGAAGGGGACTACACAGCACAGGATATTACGGTCCTCGAGGGCCTCGAGCCGGTCCGGAAACGGCCGGGTATGTACATCGGCTCGACGGGTGCTCGCGGGCTCCATCATCTCGTCTATGAGGTGGTCGACAACGCCGTTGACGAGGCCCTTGCCGACCACTGCTCGGCGATAGCAGTCACAATCGCGCCCGACAACACGATTGCGGTCTCCGACGACGGTCGCGGCATCCCTGTCGAGATCATGGCCGACCAGGGCCTGCCGGCTGCCACCGTCGTACTAACAAAGCTTCACGCCGGCGGGAAGTTCGGCGGCGACGGCTACAAGGTCTCGGGCGGTCTGCATGGCGTCGGTGTCTCGGTGGTCAACGCGCTCTCCGAGTGGCTGATCGTCGAGATCTGCCGCGACGGCAAGCGTTGGCGGCAAGAGTTCGAGCGGGGCGAGCCCAAGCACGACCTGCAGGCCGTCGAGGATCATGATGGGCCGACCGGCACGACGATCACGTTCCTGCCCGACGCGACCGTGTTCGACGAGCTCGAGTGGTCGGCACAGACGCTGGTTCAGCGCTTGCGAGAAACGGCGTTTCTCACGCGCGGCCTTCGGATTGCGTTGATCGACGAGCGCGCCGGCGGCGAGCGGCACGAGTTCTGCTTCCAAGACGGTATCCGCGACTTCGTCAAGTTCATCAACGCAGCCAAGGACCCGATCCACAAGCACACGATCTACTTCGAGGGCTCCGGCGATGAGTCAGACGTCGAGGTCGCGATGCAATGGAACTCCTCTTACGTCGAGTCGGTCTTCTCGTTTGCCAACAACATCAACACGCACGAAGGCGGTAGCCACCTCTCCGGGTTCAAGGGCGCGCTGACGGGCACGCTGAACCGCTACGCCCGCGAGAAGGGCCTGATCAAGGAGAAAGAAGACAACCTCGACGGCGACGACGTCCGCGAGGGCCTGGCGGCCGTGCTCTCGATCAAGCTGCGAGAGCCCCAGTTCGAAGGCCAGACGAAGACGAAGCTCGGCAACCCGTGGGTGCGTGGCCTGGTCGAGCAGGCCGTCAACCAGGGCCTCGGCGAGTTCCTCGAGGAGAACCCGACCGAGGCCAAGCAGATCATCAGCAAGGCGATCTCCGCGGCCCGCGCGCGTCTCGCGGCCCGTAAGGCTCGCGAGCTAACGCGCCGAAAGAGCGCGCTCGAGAACTCTGCCCTCCCGGGCAAGCTCGCCGACTGCTCGATTCGCGACCCTGAGTCGACGGAGCTGTTCATCGTCGAGGGCGACTCGGCCGGCGGCTCGGCGAAGAGCGGGCGCGACCGTGCCTACCAGGCGATCTTGCCGTTGCGCGGGAAGATCATCAACACCGAGAAGAACCGGATCAACAAGGTGCTCTCGAACACCGAGATCCAGGCGATGATCACCGCGATCGGGACGGGTCTCGGCGACGAGTTCGACGTGAGCAAGCTGCGCTACCACCGCGTCGTCGTCATGACCGACGCCGACGTCGACGGATCGCACATCCGCACGTTGATCCTGACGTTTCTGTATCGGCAGATGCCCGAGTTGATCGAGCAGGGGCATGTCTACATCGCGGTACCGCCGCTCTACCTCGTCAAGCTCGGCGGCCAGGAGACATATCTCCAGAAAGACGCCCAGCTCGAAGAGCTTCTCGTCCGCGACCGGATGAAGGCGGTCGCAATCACCAGCCGAGACGGCTCCGACCATGCGTTCACCGAAGCACGCTGGGCCACCTTCTCGCGGGCGCTGTCCGAGTTTCAGGGCTGGTCGGCCCGCCTGCGCAGCGACTTCGGCGCATCGGCTGCCGACCTCGTGATCGACCACCGCATCGTCGAGTCTGACGCCGAGACTACTGGCGACGTCGCCGACTACATCGCGGCGGGACAGGACAACGGCTACGCCCTATCCGTGCTCGAGCGAAGCGACGAGCAGCTGAGCATCCAGGTCGTCGAGCTCGCCACGAGCGCTACGCGGCGCATCGAGCTGCCGGTCGAGCTCGTGAGCTCGCCCATCTACTCGAAGGTTCGGCGCTCGTACGCGCGTCTCGGCGAGCTTGTTGGCACCCCGCCATTCGCGCTGACCGACGGCAAGAAGACCGCTGACGCCGAGACGTATGACGGCCTGCGCACAGCGTCGCTCGATCTGGCCAAGGAGGGCATCCAGCTGTCGCGGTTCAAGGGCCTCGGCGAGATGAACCCCGAGCAGCTCTGGGAGACGACCATGGACCCGGCTCGCCGGCTGCTGATCCGGGTCGAGGTCGAGGACGCCTCGGCTGCCGACCAGATCTTCTCGATGCTGATGGGCGATCAGGTCGAGCCACGACGCGTATTCATCGAACAGAACGCACGCGACGTGCGCTTTCTCGATGTGTAGATCAGGAAAGGACTGCGGGGTATGACCGAGCTCGAAACGGGAGCGCTGGGACCAGGCCGGATCGAGCCGCGTGAGCTCGAGCAAGAGATGCGCTCGAGCTACCTCGACTACGCGATGAGCGTGATCGTCGGGCGCGCGCTGCCCGACGTCCGCGACGGGCTCAAGCCCGTCCACCGCCGCGTCCTCTACGGCATGCACGAGGCCGGCATGCAGCCCAACCGGCCCTACAAGAAGTGTGCCCGCGTCGTCGGTGACGTGATGGGCTCCTACCACCCGCACGGCGACTCCGCGATCTACGACACGCTCGTACGGATGGCCCAGCCGTTCTCTCTGCGCTATCCGCTCGTCGACGGCCAGGGTAACTTCGGCTCGATCGACGACGATCCGGCCGCGGCTATGCGCTATACCGAGTGCCGCCTCTCGCGGCTCGCAACCGAGCTCCTGCGCGACATCGACGCGGACACGGTCGAGTTCCAGCCGAACTACGACGAATCGAAGTCAGAGCCGACGGTCATCCCGTCGAGGTTCCCGAACCTGCTCGTCAATGGCTCTTCGGGGATCGCGGTCGGGATGGCCACGAACATCCCGCCGCACAACCTCACCGAGGTGATCAACGCGATCGTCGCGATGATCGACGAGCCGACGATCGACGTCGACCGGCTCGCGCGCCACATCAAGGGTCCCGACTTCCCGACGGGCGGCGTCATCCTCGGCCACGCGGGCATCCGCGACGCCTATCGCTCGGGACGCGGTCGTATCGTCATGCGGGCACGCGCCCACATCGAAGAGCTCCGCGGCGGCAAGTCAGCGATCATCGTCACCGAGCTGCCCTACGGCGTGAAAAAGGGCGGCGACGGCGGCGTCATCCGCAAGATGGCCGATCTCGTGCACGACAAGGTCCTGACCGAGATCTCTGATCTGCAGGACCACTCCGACCGGACCGGCATGCGCATCCAGATCGAGCTGAAGCGGGACGCGGTCCCCGAGATCGTCCTCAACAAGCTTTACAAGCACACGGGGCTCCAGGCGACGTTCGGCTACAACGCCGTCGCCCTCGCCGACGGGGTGCCGCGGACGCTCTCGCTGATCGAATGCATCCGCCACTACCTCGACTTCCAGCGCGAGGTCATCACCCGGCGCACGAAGCACCAGCTGCGCAAGGCCGAGGCGCGGGCGCACATTCTCGAGGGATACCTCGTCGCGCTCGACAACCTCGACGAGGTCATCGACCTGATCCGCAACTCCCACGACGCCGAGGCTGCTCGCGGCGAGCTGATGGGGCGCTTCGAGCTCACCGAGATCCAGGCTCAGGCAATCCTCGATCTGCGGCTCGCACGGCTGACGGGCCTCGAGCGCACGAAGATTCAGGACGAGTACAAGGATCTGCAGGAGCTGATCGCCGAGCTCCGCGCGCTGCTCGCCGACGAGGCCAAGATCGACGGTGTCATCCGCGAAGAGCTACTCGAGATCCGCGAGATCTACACAAAGAGTGACGAGCGGCGGACAGAGATCGTTATCGATGAGTCAGACCTCGAGCTCGAGGACCTGATCGCGGAAGAGGACATGGTGATCGCGATCACGCGGTCGGGCTATATCAAGCGCCTGCCCGTCACCGCCTACCGCGAGCAGCGGCGGGGCGGCATCGGCGTGATGGGCATGGAGCTGAAGGAAGAGGACTACATCGAGCACCTGTTCGTCGCTTCCACGCACGACTACCTGCTGTTCTTCACCTCGGTCGGAAAGGTGTACCGACAGAGGGTCCACCAGCTGCCACTCGGCTCGCGCCAGTCGCGCGGGCGGGCGATCATCAACCTGCTGCCGCTGCGCCAGGACGAGCAGGTCCGCGCCGTGATCCAGACGCGCGAGTTCAAGGAGGCTGAATACCTTGTCTTCGGCACCCGAAACGGCATCGTCAAGAAGACGAGCCTTGCTGACTACAACACGCCGCTGAAGGCCGACGGCATCATCGCCATCGGCCTGCGCGACGACGACGAGCTGGTCGGCGTCATCCACTCTTCGGGCGAGAACAACATCGTGATGGTCTCGCGCGGCGGGCAGGCGATCAAGTTCTCCGAGAGCGACGTGCGCCCGATGGGCCGCCCGGCCGCTGGCGTCCGCGGCATGAAGCTGCGCAAAGGCGACGAGGTGATCGCGCTCGCCGTCTCGACGCCGGACGCCGACCTCCTGGTCGTCACCGAGAACGGCTACGGGAAGCGAACGCGGCTCGACGAGTACCCGATCAAGGGCCGCGGCGGCCTCGGTGTGAAGACGATCCAGCTCACGGAAGAGCGCGGCAAGCTCGCTGGGGCCCGCTCGGTGCGCGACGGCTATCAGGTGATGCTGATCTCGACGGGCGGCACCGTGATCCGGATCCCGGTCGAAGACGTGAAACGTCTCGGGCGGGCGACGCAGGGTGTGATCGTCATGCGGCTTCGTGGTGACGAGCGCGTGTCGGCGATCGCTCCCGTCGTCGAGGGAGACAACGGTGTTGACTCAGACAACGGTGAGACAGCCAATATCGCTGGCGAAGATGCGGATCGAACTGACGCGGCCGAGGACCCTGCCGAGTAGCAGGTACGACGGGCGACTCCCTAGAACGGCGAGGGCTGTCTAGCCGTAGTCGGGCGAGCGCCGCTCGGCGACAACGTAGAGCTCGACTCAGTTGCGCTCAGCGCGTAGCGTCGCGGCCGCACTGGCTGGATCAACCGGGTTCACCGTGATGCCGGCCCCGAGCTCGAGCCCGGCGGGGGTCGTGAGGCGTGGAGCCATGACGAGCCGCCAGTGGGTCTCGGGCCCGCGTGTGGGCGAGGTCACAAGCCAGAGGTTGACCGGCGCCCAACCGACGTGCGCCCTGAGCGCGCTCAGGGCGCCGCTCGCAAGCCCGAGCGCGTCGGGAAGGAGAGCCGACGCAAACACGTCGGGCTCGCATGCGACGGGCGTTATGACGATTTCGTGGGCGAATCTGCTCGCATAAGGGCAAAAGGCGACTACGCCGTTGTCTTCCGCCACGACCCGCGGGCCGTCGGCCCGCGCGTCGGCGATCATGGCGCAGACGAGACAGGCTCCCGCATCCGCTTGCCGCGTGAGCTCCTCGGCGACACGGGGCGGGACGGTGGGCAGCGAGAAGACCTGGGAGTGCGTGTGCGCGAGAGACGCTCCTGCCGCGCGACCCTCGTTGACGGCGACGTGTGTGTAGACGGTGTCCGACCGGCGACCGGTCGTGGCCCGCCACCGCCACAGCGCAACGATGTTGTCGAGCTCCGCGGCGCTGAGCTCGGCGATGCTCAGCCGATGCTGCGGGGTGTGCACGCCAACGTCTTGCGCGGACAGGGCCGGGTACTTGTTCGGGACGAGCCGAGCCCGCCATCCGGGACTGTCCGGGACTCGCGCGGGATCACCGAGGGCGTATACCTCGGGCGGCGTCTCGCTCTCTCGCCCCTCGCAGAACGGGCAGCTCGCGGCCGTCGCGACCGCATCGGGGGCGACGAGCTCGCCCCAGGCGCCTGGCCGCTCGGCACGTCCGGGCGCGATCACGACCCGCTCGCCGCTGAGCGGGTCTGTTCGCCACTCGCTCGCGCTCACCAGCTCACCTCGACGCTGCCGGCGACCACGGGGACCCGTGCGCCGTCGTGCTGTTCGACAAGGAGCGCGCCGTCAGGTCCGATGCCTGCGGCGATCCCTTCCACCGCGTCGACGCGGATCCTCTGCCCGCGCAGGACGTCGCGTGACTCGAGTTCAGCGGCCATGGTGGCGAGGCCCTCCGCCTGCCATGCCCGGTAGCTGGTCTCGAGTCCCGACGCGACGCGCGCGAGCAGCGCGGCCCGGTCACGCACCTGCCCGTCGACGATGCGCATCGAGGTTGCCGGGATGGGCGTTGTCGCAGGCAGCTCGGCCGCGGTCTGGTTCACATTGACGCCGATCCCGACCGCAACGACCTCGCCGCGCTGCTCAGCCAGGATGCCGGCGACCTTTGCGCGCCCGACGAGCACGTCGTTCGGCCACTTGATCCCTGCCGCGACACCCAGCTCGTTGCCGACCACCGCGGCCACAACGACGCCGGTCACCAGCGAGATCTGGGCGATGGGGCGCGACGACCCGGGTCGCAGCAGGACCGACATGAGCAGCGCGTGCCCGCTCGGGGCGTGCCAGGCCTGCCCGCGCCGCCCGCGACCCGCAGTCTGCTCGTCGGCCGCGACGATCGTTCCCTCGGGGTCGTCATGGCGCAGCTCGTCCTGCGTCGAGGTCGTGCGCGGCAGGTAGCGGTACGTCTGCCCCAAGCTCGAGCGGAGCAGGTGCGCGACACGCTCTGGCGTCAGGGGCGCAGTCATCGAGAAACCGGCCGCCTTGCAGGCGCTTCGCGAGAAGGGGCCTGCGCATTAGACTAGCCTCGTGCAGCCACCGCTTCGGCCGCAGTTCGGTGACGGGCGCCTCCGGCAGCTCGGCGAAACGGTGCGAACCGCGTTGCCCGCAACGTACGCGCGTCTCAGCGATGCAGACCTCGCGGCCCGGGCAAACCTGGGAGACGACCTCGCCCTGAACGCACTTCTCGAGCGCTATTCGGCCAAGGTCTCGAAGTTGACCGCCCACCTGCTCGACGACATCGAGGACGCGCGCGACGCTGCGCAGGAGTGCCTGCTGAAAGTGAGCACGCGGCTCCGCCAGTTCCGCGGCGAGGCGCACTTTTCGACCTGGCTGCATCGCCTGGTCGTCAACACGTGCCGCGATCTGGGCGCCTACCAGCAGCTTCGCCGCACCGAGGAGCTCGAGCTTCTTCGCAATACCTTCGCCAGCGGCACCTTCGACCCGATGCGGCTCGCGCTGCTGGGCGATCTGCGCCGCGAGCTCAGCCATCAGCTCTCACGCCTCTCGGCCGAGCAGCAGCAGGTGCTCGTCCTGCGCGACGCGTTCGGCTTCAGCTACGAGGAGATAGCGCGCTTCCTGCCCGCTCCGGTCGGCACGGTCAAGTCCTACGTCTACCGGGCGCGACTCAGCCTGCGCGCAAATCTCGAGGAGTACGCGACAGCTTGACGGCGCTCGACCGAGCTGCGATCGAGGAGATCATCCCGCACCGCGATCCGTTCCTGCTCCTCGATGAGGTCGTCGAGCTCGAGCCCGGCGGGCGTGTCCATGCGCGCAAGCTGGTGCGCGAGGACGAATGGTTTCTCGAGGGCCACTTCCCCGGCCAGCCAATCATGCCCGGGGTCTTGACCGTCGAGGCGCTCGCCCAGACCGGAGCCGTCGGCGTCCTCTCGCTCGAAGAGAATCGCGGCAGGCTGGCGCTGTTTGCCGGAATCGACGGCGTGCGGTTCAAGCGAATCGTCCGACCGGGCGAGACGCTCGATCTCTACTGCGAGCTCGAGCAGATCCGCGGGCCGATAGGCAAGGGGAAGGCCCGCGCCGAGGTCGACGGCGAGCTTGCGGTCCGTGGCACGCTCACCTTCGCTGTCGGAGACGCGCAGTGATCGCTGCGACTACAGGTGCCCCGATTCGCGTCGGGATCAACGGCGTCGGCGCGTGCGTCCCCGAGACGATCGTCTCGAACGAGGACATCGCGAAGCGTGTCTCGACCTCGGACGAATGGATCGTCGAGCGAACGGGCATCCGTCAGCGACACGTCGCTGACGATCAGACGGCGGCGAGCGACCTTGCCGTCCCGGCCGCGGAGCTGGCGCTCGAGCGGGCGAAGGTCGACGCGTCTGAGCTCGACCTCGTTCTCGTCGCAACGATCACGCCAGACATGCCCTTCCCGGCCACAGCATCGGTTGTCGCCGAGCGAATCGGGGCCGGCCAGGTCGCCGCCTACGACCTCCAGGCAGGCTGCACCGGCTTCGTCTACGCCCTCACGCAGGCCTACTCGACGATCGTGGCAGGCCTCGCCGCGCGCGTGCTCGTGGTCGGCGTCGACCTGCTGACCAAGTACCTCGACTGGGACGACCGGGGCACGTGCATCCTCTTCGGCGATGGAGCCGGCGCCGCGATTGTGGGTGAGGTCGAGGACGGCGGCTTCCTCAGCTTTGAGCTCGGCAACGACGGCGGCCATGTCGACGACCTGTACGTGCCTGCAGGCGGCACCCGGCTCCCGGCTAGCGAGGGCACCGTCGCCTCCAAAGACCACACGATGAAGATGAACGGACGCGAGGTCTTCCGCTTTGCCACCCGGATCATGGTCACCTCTGCCCGGCGCGCGCTCGAGTCGGCCGGGCTCGAGGCGGACGACGTCGACCTCTACGTTCCCCACCAGGCGAACAAGCGCATCATCGACCACGCCGTCAAGGAGCTCGGCATTCCCGAGGAGAAGGTCATCGTCAACGTCGATCGCTTCGGCAACACGTCGGCCGCCTCGATCCCGATCTGCCTCGACGAGATGCTGACCGACGGCATCGTCGAACCCGGTGCTCGCGTGCTGATGACGGGCGTCGGAACGGGCCTCACCTGGGGCTCGGCGCTGATCGAGTGGCCGAGCAACGCCAACGGTGCGGGGTCGTGAAGGTCGCGTTCTGCTTCCCGGGGCAGGGCTCACAGACGCCCGGCATGGGGAAAGAGCTCGCCGAGCAGACAGCGGCGTCGCGCGAGGTCTACGCAGCGGCGTCCAGTGCGGCCGGCTTCGACGTCGCCGAGGCCTGCTTCGGCGGGAGTGAGGAAGAGCTCACCGATACGCAAGTGCAGCAACCGGCGCTGGTCGCGACCTCGCTCTCATGCTTGCGGGCAATCGAGGAGACCGGCCTGCGCCCGGCTGCCGTCGCCGGGCACTCGGTCGGCGAGTATGCGGCGCTCTGCGCCTCCGGCGCGATCGACGTCGAGGGCGTGATCGAGCTCGTACGTGAGCGCGGCCGGGCCATGGCCGAGGTCGCCGGGCTGCATCCGGGCTCGATGGCGGCTGTGATCGGGCTCGACGACGCGATCGTCGAGGAGCTCTGCGAGGAGATCACCGACGTGTGGCCCGCGAACTACAACTGCCCCGGCCAGGTCGTGGTCTCGGGCAAGGCCGACGCCATCGGAAAGCTGCTCGCGGCGGCGAGCGAGCGGGGCGCACGGCGGGTCGTTCCGCTCAAGGTCTCCGGTGCGTTCCATACGCCGCTCGTGAGCGGCGTAGCCGACCATCTGGGCCCGTTCCTGTCGGCCGCTGCGTGGCAGGAGCCGGCGGTGCCGTTCGTGTCGACGGTGACCGCGTCCTACGAGCCGGTCGAGCGGATCGCGGGCGTGCTCGAGGAGCAGCTGGCCGGGCCGGTGCTCTTCGCGCAGGCAGTTCGTACCCTCATTGCGGCGGGCATCGACACGTTCGTCGAAGTCGGGCCGGGAAAGGTTCTTAGCGGTCTGGTCAAGCGGTGCGATCGCTCGGTGACGGCGCTGTCGGTGGGCGACGCTGCCGGCCTGGCACAGCTCGAAGCAACGCTCGGAGCGGCGGCGTGAGCTCGGAGTTCTGCACGCTCGAGGGCAAGACCGCGCTCGTGACGGGAGGCTCGCGCGGCATCGGAGCGGCCATCTCTCGTGAGCTCGCGGCGGCCGGTGCGAAGGTCGCGCTCAACTACCGCGCCGACGCGGTGTCGGCCGACGCACTTGCGGAGCAACTCGACGGGGTGGCGCTGCAGGCAGACGTGGCCGACGCTGACGCGGCCGGGGCCCTGGTCGCGACGGCCGAGGAAGAGCTCGGCCCGCTCTCGATTCTCGTCAACAACGCCGGCATCACCCGCGACACGCTGATCGCTCGCATGAGCGACGAGGAGTGGTCGCACGTGATCGCGACCAACCTCGGTGGCGTCTTCAACACGTGCCGTGCGGTCGCGCGGGGGATGATGAAACGGCGCGAAGGCGCGATCGTGAACGTCACCAGTGTGGTCGGCATCCACGGCAACCCGGGCCAGACCAACTACGCGGCCTCGAAGGCCGGGATCATCGGCTTCACGAAGTCGCTCGCACGCGAGCTCGGCAGCCGCGGCGTTCGCGCAAACGCCGTCGCACCTGGCTATGTCTCGACCGAGCTGACGAACGTGCTCCCGGACGAAGCGAAGGACGCGATTCTGCAGGCAACCCCACTCGCCCGGCTTGGTGAGCCCGACGACATCGCGGGCTCGGTGCGATTTCTCTGCTCCGATGAGGCACGGTTTGTCACGGGCGCGGTCGTACAGGTCGACGGCGGCCTGGGGATGTAGCCGATGGCGAGCGATGTGAACGGACGCACGCGAGTCGTCGTCACGGGCGTCGGCGCACTCACCCCGCTCGGCAACGACGCCGAGGCCTTCTGGAAGAATCTGGTCGCGGGCAAGAGCGGCGCGGCACGCATCGATCCCGAGACACACTTCGATGCGACCGGTTTCCCGGTCGACTTCGCCTGCGCGGTGAAGGGGTTCGAGCCGCGCGCCTGGATCGGTGCCAAGCGCGCGCGTCGCATGGATCGCTTCTCTCAGCTGGTGGTCGCAGCCGCGCGGATGGCCGAAGAGGACGCCGGACTCGACATCGCGAGTGACTCGGAGCGGATCGGTGTTTCGGTCGCGACCGGCATCGGCGGTCTCGAGAGCTTCCAGGAGACCGACCGCACGGTGCTCGAGCGCGGCGCCGACCGGGTCAATCCCTTCTCGATCCCGTCGATCCTCCCGAACATGGGAGCCGCCTGGGTGTCGATGGAGCTCGGCACACAGGGTCCATTGATGTCGCAGTGCACGGCCTGCGCGGCCGCGAACATGGCCCTTGGCGACGCGCTCGATGCCATCCGGCTCGGTCGCGCCGACGTCATGCTCGCGGGCGGAACCGAGGCCGGGATCGAAGAAGTCGGAATCGCGGGCTTCAGCGCCATGCGCGCGCTCTCGCGGCGTCTCGACGACCCGGAGCGGGCGAGCCGGCCCTTCGATGCAAAGCGCGACGGATTCGTGATGGGCGAGGGCGCCGCGATCCTCGTGCTCGAGTCGCTCGATCGCGCGCTCGATCGCAACGCCTCGATCTACGCCGAGCTGATCGGTTACGGCGTCTCCTCCGACGCGCATCACGTGACCGAGCCCGACCCGACCGGCCGCCAGCCCGCGCGCGCGATCGAGAACGCCATGGCCGATGCCGGTGTCGGCCCGGCCGACATTGACCACGTCAACGCGCATGCCACCTCGACGCCTGTGGGTGACGAGAGCGAGACGCGCATCCTCAAAGAGGCGTTCGGTGAGGAGCGCGCCTACGAGATTCCGATCTCGGCGATCAAGGGTGCTACCGGCCACTGCCTCGGCGCCTCCGGCGCAATCGAAGCGGTCACCTGTGTGTTCGCCGTGCAGCGCGATCTGCTTCCCCCGACGATCAATCTCGAGTACCCCGACCCGGATTGCGACCTCGATTACGTTCCCAACAGCTCGCGCGAGCACGAGGCCGAGGTGGCGATTACGCACAACTTCGGCTTCGGCGGCCACAACGCAGCACTCGTGTTCCGCAAGTTTCGGTAGCTGACCCCACTAGCCGCCCAGACGTCAACTCGCGCGCCCCCACTAAAATGGGCGCTTCATGTCTAGCCGCATCGACGTCTCGGTCGAGCAGCGTGGCTCGGGAGGCGACACACCGCCCGAGCGGTCACGAGGCACGAGCCATCCGAACACCTGCCCCTCTTGCGGCTCGCACTACCGCGACGACGAGCTTGCGGCGACGCACCGCGTCTGCCCGCAGTGTGGACATCACTACCCGTTGCGCGCCCGTGAGCGGGTCGCGCGGCTCGCCGATGCCGGGAGTTTCGCCGAGGTCGACGCCGAGCTGCGCTCGGCAGATCCGCTGTCGTTCTTTGATCTGCGCTCCTACAGCGATCGCATCGCCGAAGCCGAGACTGCGACCGAGCTCGGTGACGCGATCATCTCGGGGTCGGCGCGTATCGAGCGACGCCTGTGCCAACTCGCCGTCATGGACTTCGCCTTCATGGGCGGCTCCATGGGCGGCGCCGTCGGCGAGAAGTTCTGGCGCGCCTGCGAGCACGCGGCCGATGCGCAGGTCCCGCTCGTCTGTGTCACGGCGTCCGGCGGCGCACGCATGCAGGAGGGAATTCTCTCGCTCATGCAGATGCCGAAAACCGTCTGCGCGGTCGACGTGCTGCGCGAGGCGCGCTGTGCCTTCATTCCCGTAATGACGCACCCGACGACCGCCGGTGTTCTCGCAAGCTTCGCGAGCCTGGGCGACGTCACCATCTCGGAACCTGGCGCGCTGCTCGCTTTCACCGGCCCGCGCGTTGTGCAGCAAACCATCAAGGGCGAGCGGTTGCCCGATGACTTCGGCCTGGCCGAGTCGAACTACCGGCTCGGCCACCTCGACGCCATCGTCGAGCGCGCGGGGCTGCGGGTCTACATCGGCCGGCTGCTCTCGATCTTCGGCTCAGAGGAGTCGTCTGGCGCCGCGGCGGGGCCCGCATGAACGCACCGTCGCGCAAGCTCGACAGCGAGCGGGCCCGCATGAAGGATCGCCTCGCCCGGGTCCGCGAGCTTCCGCTCCTTCGCGGGGTCGGCGTCCGTGACGAGCTCTCGCGTCTGCAAGAGCAGATCGAGCGCGCCGACGCGGAGCCGAGCGAGGAGGAGATCTGGCGCGCCGTCGAGCTAGCGCGCCACCAAGAGCGCCCGTACACACTCGACTACGTCGAGAGACTGTTCGACGATTTCCTCGAGCTGCACGGCGACCGACACCTGGGCGATGACGCGGGCCTGGTCTGCGGGCTCGGCCGCTTTCGCGGCCAGAGTGTTGCGCTCATCGGCCACCAAAAGGGTCGCGACATCCACGAACGTGCTCGCCGCAACTTCGGTATGGCCTATCCGGAGGGGTACCGCAAGGGAATTCGGACGATGGAGCTCGCCCACCGGCACCGCTTCCCCGTCATTACGTTGGTCGACACGCCGGGCGCGTTCCCAGGAGTGGCGGCCGAGCAGCACGGGCAGGGCGGCTGGATCGCCCGCAGCCAGCTCGTCATGTCGCGCCTCGACGTGCCGACCGTCGCCTGCATCATCGGCGAGGGCGGCTCGGGCGGCGCCGTGGCGATCGCGCTCGCCGATCGCGTGCTGATGCAAGAGAACGCGATCTACTCGGTGATCTCGCCCGAGGGCTGCGCTGCGATCCTCTGGCGCGACGCAGACCAGGCCAAGAAGGCGGCAGGAGCGTTTCGACCGACGGCGAGCCATTGCCTCGAGCTCGGCGTCGTTGACACCGTGGTGCCGGAGCCGGGCGGCGGCGCCCACATCGATTACGACGGTGCGGCCAGGTTGCTCGGTGACGCGATCGCGAGCGCCCTCGCCGACGCCGGCGGGCTCGAGGCTAGGGCGCGGCGGCTTGAGCGACGCGAGAAGTTCCGCGCCATGGGCACCTTCACCGAATAGCCGCGCGGCTCTGCCTGCGAGATCGCGATGGCCGACCTGCGCGAATACGGACGCAAGCGCGACCTGACGCGCAGTCCGGAACCCAAAGGCAAGGCTCCGCGGTCGCTGGAGGAGCGTCGCTTCGTCGTCCAACGCCATGCGGCGCGCCGGCTGCACTACGACCTCCGTCTCGAGCGTGAGGGCGTGCTCGCCAGCTGGGCCGTGCCGAGGGGCCTGCCGATACAGGTCGGCGCAAAACACCTCGCCGTCCACACCGAGGACCATCCGCTCGAGTACCTGTCGTTCGAGGGCCAGATCCCCGAGGGCAACCACGGGGCCGGGCGCATGGACGTCTGGGATGCCGGCGTCTACGAGGCGATCGAAGAGAAGCGCGACGGTGGGCTCACGATCGCGCTGACGGGGGCGCGGCTAGGCGGCGTCTGGGCGCTCGTGCCTGCGCGACTCGACGGCAACGAGGCGAACTGGCTCATCCTCTGCAAGGAGACGACGAACGAGCCCACGCCTCCGGCGACATACCGCCCGACCCTGGCGACGGCGGCTGACGCGGTCCCGCGCGGCGAGGATTGGCTGCACGAGATCAAGTGGGACGGGTACCGTGCCCTTTGCACGCTCGAGGCGGGCGAGCCGACTCTGATCAGTCGTGGCGGACAGGATCTGAGCGAGCGCTTCGGCGCGCTGGTGCGAGCCCTGGCGCGGGCCATCCACACGCCCAACTGCGTCCTCGACGGCGAGGTATGTGCGCTCGATGAGGACGGTCGCCCTCGGTTCGGCTTGCTGCAGGGCGGCCGCGGCCAGCTCGCCTACTTCGTCTTCGATCTACTCGAGCTCGACGGTGTGTGCTTGGTCGCGCGCCCGCTAAGTGAGCGTCGCTCGCTGCTCGCGGACGTGATCGAGGACTCGGCGACGGTGCGGCGCTCCGACAGCTTCGATGACGGTGAAGCGCTTCTGGCTGCCGCGCGCGAACAGCGACTCGAAGGGATCGTGTCGAAGCGGCGCGCTGCCCCCTATCCGGTGGGTCGGCGCACGCGCGAGTGGATAAAGGTGAAGCCGCGTGTCAGCGAGACGTTCACGATCGCCGGCTACACCGGAGGGACGGGCCGCCGCAGCCGCTCTCTCGGCGCGCTCGTGCTGGCCGAGGCGCGCGACGGCTCGCTCGCCTGGGTCGGCAACTGCGGCACAGGCTTCAGCGACGCCGAACTCGGTGAGCTCAGGGACCTCCTCGATGCGCGCATGACAGATGAGTCGCCGCTCGCAGAGCCATCGAAACTTCCCAGGGCAGCCCGGCACGGCACGACCTGGGTCCGGCCCGACCTCAGGTGCGCTGTCAACTACGTTGAGCGAACCGAGGCAGGCCTCTTGCGAGCGGCGTCGTATCGCGGGATGGTGGCGTCTGCCGGGCGCGAGCGCTCGAGTGACGACGAGGCAGATCGCGATGAGCCAGTGAGCGAGCAGCGAACAATCACGCGACGCGGCAAGTCGCTCGAGGTGCGCAACCTCACGAAGCTCTTCTGGCCCGACGACGGCCTGACGAAGGGCGATCTGATCGACTACTACGAGGAGCTGGCTCCGCACGTGGTGCCGCATCTGCGCGATCGCCCGTTCACGATGAAGCGCTTCCCGAACGGCATCGAAGGGAAGTTCTTCTTCCAGAAGGACGCGCCGTCACACATGCCCGACTGGATCCGCACGCGTCGCTTCGAGACCGTCTCACGCGGCAGCGGCGAGCCGCGGACGATCGACTACCCGCTCGTCAGCGACGAGCTCGCATTGCTCTGGATGGCCAGCATGGGTTGCATCGACCTGAACGTGCCGCTGTCGCGGATCGACCGACCCGAGCGCCCCGATCTCGTGCTGTTCGACCTCGATCCGGCGGCCGACTCGGGGTTCCGCGAGTGCGTGCAGGTCGCCCGGCTCGTTCGCGACGTTCTGAGCTCGCTTGATCTGCGTAGCTACGTCAAGACGAGCGGCTCAGATGGGATCCACGTGCTCGTCCCGATCGCGCGTCGCCACAGCTTCGCCGACACCCATCTGCTCGCGGCGACGATCGCCGGCGCGCTCGAGCAGCTGCACGATGGCCTCGTGACGACGGAGTTCCTCAAGCGAAAGCGCCGGGGCGTGCTCATCGACGCGCACCAGAACGGCCCCGGCCACACCATCGCCTCGGTCTACTCGGTCAGGCCGCACCCACGCGCGCCGGTCTCGGTGCCGCTCGAGTGGGACGAGCTAGACGAGGACATGGATCCGCACGACCTCACGATGAGCGTCGCGGGAGAGCGGGTTGCGGCGCGCGGAGATCTCTTTGCACCCGTACTCGAGGACAAGCAGAGTCTTGGTCGTGCGCTCCGACAGCTCGGGAAGATCGACGCCGACTAGCTGTCTCGCGGCAGCCGGGGCCTCCCGTGCGTGAGGACGCTCAGCTCGGCGATGTCGCGACGGAAGAACAGCGCGGTCGTCCAGTCGGCGACGAGGCGCAGCTTCCTCGAGAAGAGCGGCAGCTGGTAGAGGTGGTACGTCCGCGCGATCCACCAGCCGAGAAAGCCGCTGAACTTGAGACCGAGTGCGTCGGCGATTCCCTTGTAGCGCCCGAGTGTGGCCACCTGTCCAAGCATCCGGTAGCCGTAGCGCTTGGCCGAGCGCCCGTCTGCTCGTCGGCGCAGATTGCGCGCGAGAGCGCGTGCCTGGCGCAGAGCGTGTTGGCACGTCGGCGGGTCAAACGCTGAGGGCGTCTTGCTGTTTCGCACGGCCGCGCAATCACCAAGAGCCCAGACGCCGTCGAGGCCGGTCACAGCAAGCGTCTCGTCGACAGCGATACGACCGCGCTCGTCGAGCGGGAAGCCGAGCTTGGCGACGAGCGGGTTCGGTTTCACCCCGGCAGTCCAGACCAGCGTGTGCGTGCCGATCCGCTCGTTGCCCGACAGCGTCGCCGTGTCGCCCTCGACCGCCTCGAGCCGCGTGTCGCAGCGGATCTCGACGCCCTGTTTCTCGAGGTGGCGTGCCGCGTAGGCGCCGAGCTTCTTCGGGATCTCCGCAACCACGTGTTGCGCCGGCTCGAGGCCGCCGATGCTGCGAGTTCCGAGGCCGACGCCAGGCACCAGCTCACCTTCGTGTTCGTCGGTGCCGGCTACGCGGGCGTCGAAGCGCTTGCCGAGTCACGAGACCTCGTTCTCGATGCACGCCGTCACTATCCCGGTCTGAAGCACGTGCCGCAGCGCTGGATCCTCGTCGACGCCGCACCAAGCATCCTCTCGGACAGATGGATCGCATCGGCCAGCGTCTTGAAGCCGGCGCCGTGCTCGGCGAGCCCCGGAATCGGCAGCGTCCGCGCTACAGCCCCGATTGCGACGACGAGTTTTGCTCGAAACCGAGCTTGATCGCGCCTGCTTCGGTCGTCACGCGAGCCGCTCGACCATCGAGATCGAGGCTCTCGACGGCGCCCAGCAACAGGTCGGCATGCGGGCACATCTGTCGGAGCGGCACGACGACATGGCGAGGCTCGACCGTGCCGGACGCCGCCTCCGGCAGGAGCGGCGTGAAGAGGCTGAAATTGTCCGGGTTGACGATCGTCGCGCCCCGCTTGCCCAGGAGCCGCGCGACCCAGCTGCCGGCGAAGCCGCCGCCAAGCACCAACGTGCCGCCCCGCGCCTCTCGCCGATCTCGGTTCACATCCATCCTGTTAGCCTCTCTAATGGTGCCACGCTGTCTGACCATCGCGGGCTCTGACTCGGGCGGCGGGGCAGGCATCCAGGCCGATCTCAAGGCATTCGCTCATCTCGGCTGCCATGGGATGAGCGCGATCGTCGCCCTCACCGCGCAGAACACGGTCGGCGTGACGGGCATCACAGAGGCTCCTACGTCGTTCATCGAGGCCGAGCTCGAAGCCGTGTTCTCGGACATCGGCGTCGACGCGGCGAAGACCGGCATGCTGTTCTCGCGGGAGATCGTCGAGACCGTGGCAGCCTTTCTCGAGTCAAACCCCGTCCCGCTCGTGGTCGACCCGGTGCTGGTCGCCAGCTCGGGGGCGCAGCTCATCCAGCCCGACGCGGCCGCCACGCTGGTCGAGCGCCTGATGCCTCTCGCGAGCGTGGTCACCCCCAACCTTCCCGAGGCCTGCGCCCTGGCCGGACAGCCATACGAGGATGACGCCGACCGCGCCGAGCTCGCCGAGGCGATCCACGCCTTCGGCCCCGACGCCGTCGTCGTCACAGGTGGCCACGGCACCGAGGCCATCGACTGGCTCTATGACGGCGAGCAGCACGTCGGGATCCCCGTCGAGCGCGTCGATTCGGGGGCGACACACGGTGCGGGCTGCACGCACTCGGCCGCGCTGGCTGCCCACCTCGCAACGGGGGCGTCGATCGAGGAGGCGGCCCGCGGCGCCGCAGCGACAGCAACCGAGGCCGTCCGCAACGGCCTGGCGCACCTGGGCGATGGCGACGGACCCGTGGATGTGATTGGCCTTGCAGCTCGGCGATCTGGGTGAGCGCCCCTTCCTCGTCGAGCTCGAGCGGCGGGGCCTCGCCGGGCCAATTGGCGACGACACCGCCGAGCTCGACGACGGCCTCGTCGTCACGCTCGACACGATGGTCGAAGACGTGCACTTCCGCCTCGACTGGACGTCGTGGCGCGACCTGGGCTACAAGCTCGGCGCGACCAACATCAGTGATCTCGCCGCCGCAGCGGCGACGCCGGCCGCGCTGATCGTCGGCCTCGCGCTACCTGCGACAACGCTGGTCGACGAGGTGTTCGAGCTCTACGAGGGGCTGAACGAGCACGGCGTGCCCGTGCGGGGCGGAGACACGGTGGCCGCGCCCCACGCAGTTCTGACCGTCACCGCTCTTGGTCACTCCGCACGCGTCCCGGGCCGCGCCGGGGCACAACCTGGCGACGCGGTGATCGTCACGGGACCGCTAGGCGCGTCCGCCGCGGGTCTGAGCGCGCTCGAGCGGGGTCTGAGTGGGGTCGACGAGCTCGTGGCCGCGCATCTGCGACCTCCCGTCCGACTCGCCGAGGGTCGTGCACTCGGCAAGGTGGCGACCGCCGTGGCCGATCTCTCTGACGGGCTCGGCGTAGACGCGGGACACATCGCGTCGCAATCAGGCTGCCGACTCGAGATCTCAGCCGAACTGGTCCCGGTGGCCGCTGGCCTCGAGCGAGTCGGCGACGAGCCCTACTGGGCACTCGGTGAAGACTACGAGCTGCTTGCGACCGTGCCAGAGAGCGTGACAGCCGCGCTCGGATTTCCCGTCATCGGACGCTGCGTCGAGGGCGCCGGCGCCGAGATCACCCGAGCGGGAGAGCCAATCGAGCTCCCCGGCTGGGAGCACTTTGCTTAGCTCAGCCAGCGAGCCACTCGGCCCACGATTTCTCGAAGTGGCTCTTCGGACGTGCGCCAACCACGGTGTCCTTGGCCTCGCCGCCCTCGAAGAGGATCACCGTCGGAATCGAGAGGACCTTGTAGTCGATCGCGGTGCGCTGGTTGTCGTCGACGTTCAGCTTGAGGAACTTGATGTTCTCGTGGTTCTCGGACATCTCCTGCAGGATCGGCGCGATCGTTCGGCAGGGCCCGCACCAGGGTGCCCAGAAGTCGACGACAACGGGGCCGTCGCTCTGTAGCACTTCAGATTCGAAATCAGCGTCGGTTACTTCTGAGAGTTCAGCCATGGTGGCGAGTATACCCCTGCGGTTGTGGGCTCCAGTGCCGGTTAGAGGCGCCCAAGCGCCGCCTGGATGCGCATCGCCGGCACCTTCCAGACACCCTCGGCGACGATCGCAGCTGACATCTTCGAGCCACCGACCGAGCGGTCCGAGAAGACGATCGGGATCTCGACGACACTGAAGCCGGCCCGGAGCGCCCGGTAGGTCAACTCCACCTGGAAGGCGTAGCCGCGCGTACGTACGCGCTCGAGCGGGAGGGCCTCGAGAACGGCCCGCCGAAAGCACTTGAAGCCGCCCGTGAGATCCGCCACTGGCGAACTGAGCAGCGCTTGAGCATAGAGACACCCGGCGCGACTGATCGCGCGCCGCCCGGCGGACCAGTTGTGCGTGCCGCCGCCTTCGACGTAGCGTGATCCCAGCACGAGATCGGCGTCAGCCGCCGCCTCGACGAGGCGCTCGACGTCGCGCGGATCGTGCGAGAAGTCGCAGTCCATCTCGACGACGAGCTCGGCGCCCGCCTCGAGCGCGCGCTCGAAACCGGCGAGGTATGCCGGCCCGAGCCCCTGCTTGCTGGGCCGGTGCAAAACGTCTATCCAGTCGTGTGCGTCCGCGAGCTGTGTGGCGATCTCACCGGTTCCGTCGGGCGAGCTGTCGTCGATCACGAGCACGCGCACGGGCATACCGACGGCATGCGTGATTCGCTCGAGTGCGGCGACCATCGGCTCGAGGTTCGCGCGCTCGTTGTAGGTCGGAAGGCAGACGACGAGCACCGGCTTATGATCGCGCATGCCATGACCGACGCGCTTCCGCCGAACGCCAGCCTTGCCGATACCTTCGAGTTGCTCGCCGATCTGCTCCAGCTGGACGGGGCCGACACCTTCAGGCTGAACGCCTACAGAACGGCGGCGCAGCGCATGCGCGACTCGGCGACCCCTGTCGCCGCGCTCGCGCTCGAGGGCAAGGCGAAGCGGCTCGACGGCATAGGCAAGACGATCGAGGCAAAGATCGTCGAGCTCGTCGAGACGGGCGACATCGCGGCGCTCGCGAAGCTTCGGGACACGATTCCGCCCACGCTCGTCGATGTGATGCGTGTGCCCGGAATCGGGCCGAAGACCGCGCGCCCGCTGTGGGGCGAGCTGGGCGTCGAGACGCTCGACCAGCTTCGCGTGGCCGCCGAGCAAGAGCGTCTCCGTACCCTCTCCGGCCTGGGCGCCAAGTCAGAGGAGCGGATCCTCGAGGCGCTCGCGAGGCCACGGACGGGAGCCGGCGAGGGCCGGGTTCTGCTCGGCCGGGCGTTGCCGCTCGTCGAGGAGCTGGTCGCCTACCTCGAGGCTCACCCGGCCTGCCAGCGCGTGTCAGAGGCGGGGAGCGTCCGCCGGCGCGCCGAGACGGTCAAGGATGTTGACCTGATCGCGACGTCCGAGGATCCGGCTGCGCTGCTCGAGCACTACGTCGGGTTTCCTCCAGCTGCGAGCGTGTCGGCGCACGGAGAGACGAAGGCCACGATCACCTCGCAGAACGGGATCCAGGCCGATCTGCGCGTCGTGCCGCCCGAGTGCTACGGCAACCTGCTTCAGCACTTCACCGGCTCTGCAGCCCACAACGTCGCGCTTCGCGAGGCCGCCGTCCGTCAGGGCCTGTCCGTCTCAGAGTGGGGGATCGAGGACGACGGGGGCAAGACCGTGACGATGGAGACCGAGGAAGAGGTCTACACGGCGCTCGGATACGCCTGGATCCCGCCAGAGCTGCGCGAGAACACGGGCGAGCTCGAGGCGGCTCGAAACGGCGGGCTCCCTGACCTCGTCGACAGCGTCCGCGGCGACCTGCACATGCACACGACCTGGTCGGACGGGAGGCTCTCGGTCGAGGAGATGGCGCTCGCGGCAAAAGCTCGCGGGCTGACCTACGTCGCGATCTGCGACCACTCGCCGCGCCTGCGCGACGGCCGCCTCGAGCAGCAGGCTGCCGAGATCGCCGAGGTCAGCGCGCGGATTCCCCGCCTGCGTGTTCTCTCTGGCGTCGAGGTCGACATTCGCGGAGACGGCTCGCTCGACATGAGCGACGAGCAGCTTGCCGAGCGCGACTGGGTGGTTGCCTCGATCCACAGTCGCTTTCAGGACACTTCCGATCGCTTGACCAAACGGATGCTGGCGGCGATCGAGCACCCGCTCGTCGATTGCATCGGCCATCCGACAGGCCGGCGACTCCGCTCGCGCCCCGCCTACGAGATCGACCTCGACGCCGTATTCGAAGCCGCGACATCGACCGGAACGGCGCTCGAGATCAACGGTCAGCCCGATCGCCTCGACCTGCGCGATGCGCACGCCCGAGCGGCCGCAGAGGCTGGGGTCGCAATCGTCTGCAACAGCGACGCCCATTCCCTCGGCGCTCTCGCCTACACAGACTTCTCGGTGATGCAAGCCCGCCGAGCCTGGCTGACGGCCGATGAGGTGCTGAACGCAAACGGCTGGCGCGACATCCAGCGCTGGCAGAAGCGAAGACGCGGATGAGCGACGAGCCCCGTTCGCACTACGGCGCTCCCGGCTTCGACCTGCGCCGCGACGGGGGCGAGGCGCTCGAGTGGGTGGCGTCCTACCTCGATCGGCTCCCCGATCTGCCGGTAATGGCCCAGGTGGAGCCCGGCGATGTGCGCGCGGCCCTCCCCGCGCACGCTCCCGATGAGCCAGAACCGTTCGCCGACGTGCTCCGCGATCTCGACCAGATTCTGGTACCGGCGCTGACCAACTGGCAGCATCCACGCTTTTTCTCGTACTTCTCGGTGACCTCGGCTGAGCCCGCCATGCTGGCCGAGCTGATCGCGGCCGCGCTCAACCAGGTGGCCTTCATCTGGCGCTCGTCGCCCGCCTCGACCGAGCTCGAGCTGCACGTCATGGACTGGCTGGCTCAGCTGCTCGGCCTACCCGAGAGCTGGCACGGGCATATCGAGGACACCGCGTCGACATCGACGCTCGCCGCTCTGATCGCCGCTCGCGAAGAGACGGGGCGCTCGGTCGTCCTCGTCTCTGAGCACGCTCACTCCTCGGTCGAGAAGGCCGCGCGAATGCTCGCGCTCGAGGCCCGCCTGATCGAGACGGACGATCGCTACCGCATGCGTCCGGATCGGGTCGAGCACGAGCTCTCGCGCGGAGACGTGGCTGCAGTCGTCGCGACGGTCGGCACAACGTCGATGACGTCGGTTGACCCGGTCGGCGCGCTTGCGCCGCTGTGTGCAGCCGCGGGCGCCTGGCTCCACGTCGACGCCGCCTACGCCGGTGCTGCCTGGATCTGTCCCGAGCTCCGCTGGTCGCAGGATGGCGTTGCCGAGGCCGACTCCCTCGTCGTCAACCCGCACAAGTGGATGCTCGTGCCGGCCGATTGCTCGGCGCTCTGGACGCGCAGACCGGATGCGTTTCGGCGCGCGTTCAGCCTCGTTCCCGAGTACCTCCGGACTGACGACGCGGCCGACAGTCTCTCTGACTACGGGCCGGCGCTCGGCCGCCGCTTCAGAGCGCTGAAGCTCTGGGTGACGCTTCGCTGTTTCGGCCGCCTTGCGATGCAGGAGCTTGTCAGGGACGCGATCGGGTTCGCCACCGCTTTCGAGAGCTGGGTCGAGGACGAAGCGGGCTGGGAGATATGCGCGCCGCGCGACTTCTCTCTCGTCTGCTTCCGCGTCTCGGCATCCGACGAGCAGAACCTCGCGCTGCTCGAGCGCGTGAACGCCTCTGGCGAGATGTTCATGACGCATACAAAGATCGATGAGCGCGTCGTGCTGCGGATGGCGATCGGAAACGCGCGGACGCAGCTCGCCGACGTCGCGCGCGGCTGGGCCGTGCTGCGGCGAGAAGCGGCGGCGCTCGGGTTGACCTAGCTGGTCGCGAGCTCGCCGAGTACGGCTGCGAGCTCGTCGGTGCTCGCGGCGACGGCGTCCGCCGCCGCGAGAAGGCCTTCCGGCGCCTCGGCGGAGTCGACCGCGATCCTGACGCCGGCGTCTAGCGGCGCCCTGTCGAGAGCACGGAAGGCGTCGAGGTCGGTTGCGTCGTCGCCCGCATAGGCCGCACGGCGTGCGCCGGAGCTGCGCAGCAGCTCGGCTACGGCGGTGCCCTTGTCGGCGTCGATCGCCGGTCTGACCTCGAGCACCTTGCGCCCCCAGCGCGGGTCGAGCCCGCTTGCGACCGCCTCTGCGGCGATCGTCTCGAGCGTCGCACGCGCCGCGTCCTCGTCCTCGGTCTCGCGAAAGTGGAAGCTAAGCGAGAGGCCCTTGTCCTCCACCGGCCAACGCGACCCAATCAGATCGCGAAACTCCGCGACCTCGGTCTCGGCGCGCCCGGCGTCCGGGTGGAGCTCGAGGCCGTGGTTTCCGACGTAGCGCATTCCCTCGACGCCGACGAGCCGGGCAGCCTCGGTGCCGGACCGACC
Organism: Gaiellaceae bacterium; assembly: GCA_965223695.1. Taxonomy (GTDB): domain Bacteria; phylum Actinomycetota; class Thermoleophilia; order Gaiellales; family Gaiellaceae; genus JAUVPB01. Next base: position 512,230 of record CBDCXJ010000051.1, read on the forward strand.
GCTGACGCACGCCACGAGCAGGTACCGGCCGGCGAGCCGCTCGAGCGTCGCGCGGGTGGCGGACGGGACAGCCGCAAGGTCGGGTCGCGCGACGATGGGCGCGAGCGTTCCGTCGACGTCGAGGATGATCGCTGACTCGCCAGGTGCCGCTCGCAGCGGGGCGAACGCGCCGAGGAGCGCGTCGGCGCTCAGCTCGATCGGCCCAGTGCGGCGTCGGCCTTCTGCTTGAGGTCGACCACGACGTCGGCGTCGCGCAGGGTCGTGGTGTCGCCGAGCTCGCTGCCCTCCGCGATGTCCTTCAGCAGCCGGCGCATGATCTTTCCCGAGCGCGTCTTCGGCAGGTCATCGCCGAAGAGGACGGCCGCTGGCCGCGCGATCTTGCCGATCTTGGCGGCCACGAACTGGCGGAGATCCTCGGCGAGCTCGGGCGACTGATCGTGCCCGCCCTTCAGCAGGACGAAGCAGACGATCGCCTGTCCACGGTCAGGGTCGGCCGCACCGGTTGCCGCCGCCTCGGCTACCGCCTCGTGCTCGACGAGCGTCGACTCGATCTCGGTCGTCGAGAGCCGGTGGCCCGAGACGTTGATGACGTCGTCGATCCGGCCCATGATCCAGAAGTACCCGTCGCCGTCCCGCTTGGCGCCGTCACCCACGACGTAGATCGAAGGGTCGTACTTCGAGAAGTACGCGTCGGCGTAGCGCTGGTCGTCCTCCCAGAGCGTGCGAAACATTCCCGGCCAGGGATGTTTGATCACGAGGAACCCGCCGCTGCCTACCGGGACCGACTCGCCGGCCTCGTCGAGGATATCGGCCTGGATGCCAGGGAACGGCACGGTCGCCGAGCCGGGCTTCAGGTTGGTGACCCCCGGTAGCGGCGTGATCAGGATGCCACCGGTCTCGGTTTGCCACCAGGTGTCGACGATCGGGCAGCGCTCGCCGCCGATGTGGCGCCAGTACCAGAGCCACGCCTCGGGGTTGATCGGCTCGCCGACGGTGCCGAGGAGGCGGAGCGAGCTGAGATCGTGCTTCGCGGGAAATTCGGGGCCGACCTTGACAAACGAGCGGATCAGGGTCGGCGCCGTGTAGTAGGCGTTGACCTTGTAGTCCTCGATGATCTGCCAGTGGCGATCCCAGTCGGGGTAGGCGGGGTCGCCCTCGTACAGCACGCTGGTCGTTCCGTTGGCGAGCGGCCCGTAGACGATGTAGGAGTGCCCAGTCACCCAGCCGATGTCGGCCGCGCACCACCAGACCGTGTCGTCATGGATGTCGAAGATCCACTTGTGCGTCACCGCCGCCTGCAGGAGGTATCCGGCGGTCGTGTGCTGCACGCCCTTGGGCTTGGCCGTCGTGCCCGAGGTGTGCAGCAGGAAGAGCGTGTCCTCGGCACCCATGCGCTCGGCCGCGCAGGTGTCGGGCTGGTCGTCGGTGAGCTCGTGGAGCCAGACATCGCGCTCCTCGTTCCAGGGAACGGGGTCGCCCGTGCGACGCAGGACGACCACGTGCTCGACACAACCAGCCCGCTCGGCGGCCTCGTCAGCATTGACCTTCAGCGGCACCTTGCCGCCCTTGCGCCAGCCCTCGTCCTGGGTGACGAGCACCTTTGCGCCGGCTGACTCGAGCCGGTCGGCGAGCGACTCGGACGAGAAGCCGCCGAAGATGACGACATGTGGCGCGCCAATGCGCGCACAAGCGAGCATCGCTGCCGTCAGCTCGGGCACCATGCCCATGTAGAGGCCGACCCGGTCGCCCTTGCCGACGCCGAGCGCCCGCAGCCCGTTCGCGATGCGGCAGGTCTCGGCCAGCAGCTCGGCGTAGCTCACGGCGCGGCTCTCGCCCGCAGCCTCGCCTACCCAGTGGAAGGCGACGCGGTCGCCATGGCCGGCTGCGACGTGGCGATCGAGGCAGTTGACGCTGACGTTGAGTTCGCCGTCGGCGAACCAGGTGCAGTGCGGAGGGTCCCACTTCATCCGCTCCGTCGGCGGCGTGTACCACTCGAGGAACTCGTCGGCCAGCCGCGCCCAGAAGCCCTCGAAGTCGCTCTCTGCCTCGCGGTAGACGCTGTCGTCCTGGATGATCGCCGCGGTACGGAACGCTTCGGGCGGGGGGAACGTCCGCTGTTCGTCGAGGAGGCCCTCGATCACATCGTGCTCGTGCTGGGACGTGCCTGCCATGCCTTCTCCTTGGGCGTCAGTCAACTAGCTGCATCCTTCCATGTTCGCGGGCTCCATCGCCGATACAGTGTCGGTCGTGGTTGTGCGCCTCCTGTGGCTGGCGGGAGCATTGGTCGCTCTCGTCTTCGCGGCGCCCCTGACCGCGGCGACGCCAGAGTCCTCGTCGACCGCGCTCGGCGCCCGCGTCGTCGTGCCCGGGACCCCGGCCGCGACGGCCGTTGTGGTGACAAGCCCGCCGCGGGCCGACGCGTCTGGCGAGGGCTTCGCGTTCCCAGAATCCGCTCCGCTCGTGACGAGTGGTGCTCTCGCCGTCGAGTCACGCGCACGGCTCGCGCCTGATCCCGGCTCGTTCGCGCGCGCCGACGTCCATGACATCGATCTTTTCGGTGGCGAGATCACCGCCAGCCGCGTGTATGTGCAGGCCGGAGCGCGCGCAACGACGACGGCCGCCGGGGGACAGCTGACCGCGTCGACGATCGAAGATCTCGTCGTCCTCGGCACGCCGGTCGAGCTCGCGCCGAACCTGCAGGTGCAGCTCGACGACTGGGGATACGTGGTCGTCCTCGAGCAGGCTGTCGTCACCGAGGGCCTGCCGACGCCCGGGTACCGGGGCTTCGTCGTCGGGCTCCACGTTCATCTGACCGCTGAACATGCCGGGCTCCCGGCTGGCACCGAGGTCCTCGTTGGCTACGCCGAGGCCGCCGTCCGCTCGCGTGGCATCGAGCGCGCCACGCCGACGCAGACCGCGCCGGCTGAAACCGAGCAGGAGCCCGCCGAGCCTCCCGTTGCTTCGAGCGGGGCTGGCGAGCCGACCGAGGCTCCGCCGCTCGAGCCGGCTGGTCCTCTCGCGCCGGAGCCCCCTTCCGAGCCCGACCCACCGCCGGTGCTAGAGCCTGCGCCAGCGGTGACGCCGCAGTTCACCGGGGCCGGCTTCGTGTTTCCCGTCTACGGGCCCGCCGGCTTCAGCAACGAGTACCAGGCCGCGCGCGCCTCGACGGGCTGGCATCACGGCAACGACGTCTTCGCGCCGCTTGGCGCGCCCGTTCTCGCCGTGACGGACGGCGAGCTCTTTCTCGTCGGCTGGAACGCGGTTGGTGGGCATCGCCTATGGCTGCGAGATGACAGTGGCAACGAGTACTACTTCGCCCACCTCTCGGCCTACACCCCGCTCGCCGTCAACGGCGCGTTCGTACGCGCCGGCGACGTCGTGGGTTTCGTCGGCGCATCCGGCGATGCCGTCGGAACGCCGCCGCACCTGCACTTCGAGATCCACCCATGGGAGCTGCTCGATCAGGGCTACGACGGCGTCATCAACCCATTCCCGTTCCTCTCAGCCTGGCAGCGGGCGCTCGATGCAGAGGTCACGTTCACGCTCGCGGCGCCAGGCCAGGATCCGCTTGCCGAGGGCGACGCTCCGCTCCCGGCCGCCGTACCGCTCGGGTACGTCGATATCTCCTATGCGAGTGGTCTCGACGATGCGGGGCTCGAGCGCGTGCTCAGCTTCCCGAGCGCCGTCGGTGAGGAGAGCTACCGGTTGCTTGCCCTCCCGCGGCGCTCGCCGATCACCGACGCGGCCCCGGGCTTCTCGCCGCGGTAGCGCCCGCTAGGAGCTCTTGAAGCTCCCCTCGACGTTCTCGAGTGTCACCGTGCTCGTCGAGGAGGCAGGCATTCCCGGAAGCAGCGTCGAGAAGGGAATGAACTCGTGCACGGCGTTGTTTCGAACGCGCACCCTGCGCGCGATGATCGGCCCGTATACGCTCGCGTTGTTCCACTCGCGGAAGTCTTGCTCCACGTAGGCGGCGCCCTGGAAGCGTGCGTTGTTCTTGATCTCGAAGCCGTCGTTGCTCGAGGTCGTGCCGGCGACGAAGACGAGCATGTCGATGTTCGGGTTCCACGAGCTCGTGCAGCCGCTGATGCCGCAGAGCTTGGCGTTGTTGGCGAGCTTCACCTTGCCCGTGGCATAGATCACGCCCTTGCCCTGGTAGACGACGTTGGCGTTGTTGTACAGCTCGACCTCGCCGTCAAAGAAGATCACGCCCGAGATCGTCAGCGTTCCCGGCAGCGCCCCCTGGCCTGGTACCCAGGTGATCTGACCGATCAGCTGACCCTGGTCGTACGCCTTGCAGTCATACGGCGTCGAAGGGCCGAGGCTGACCTTGGGCAGGCTCTCGTTCATGAAGCCGTCGTCATCGAACCCGCCAGGGAAGTTCCCCTGGGTGCAGGGATTCGACGGACCTGGGGCGGCGGCCGTGTACCAGGCCGCCATGTCGACCGGCGGCTTCGTGAGCGTGGCGGGAGCGCTTGTGATCACGCTTGCATAGACGTGGTCGACGGCGCTGCAGGGCGAGTGCCACTGGCCCGAGCCACCGTTGCCGTACTTGCACTGCCCGGCGATATGGGCTTCGGCGATCGGTGAGCTCTGGTCGCCGACCGAGCCGTTGCTGCCGACCTCGACGTTCCCGAGCACCTGGACCGTGTCACCCGAGAGGTCGGCGTTGTTGTCAACGCAGAGATCGCCGCGGCTGTACATGGGGATCTTCAGCTGGACGTTGTTCGAGATATCCGCGCAGAACGTTGGATCGTCCTGGTAGAGGTAGTTCCAGATCGCGTTGTTCGTGCTTCCCTGCTGATCGTCTGTGACGCGCACCTGGCTCGATGCGGTGCGCACGATCGGCGCGGCGCCGGTCGGGTTCGGTACCTGGACTCGCCCGGTGAGTGTCCAGATCTTCGTGCCGGCGTCGTAGCTACCCGAGTACGTGACGCTGACGCCGTCCACTACCTGGGTCGCCAACGGCACCGAGCTGGCGTTGGTTGGGTCGGGCGCCTGCCACAGCGTCGAGCGGGCGAAGTTCATCCCGGCCTCGGCGAGGCTCGCAGCGTCCTGGCGGTCGGCGGCGTAGGCCGAGTTGCGGGCGTTCGAGCTCGAGAAGTAGACGACGCTCGCGCCCGCCGAACTGAGCACTGATAGCGCGAGCACGGACGTGACGAGGGTGACGCCGGCCTGGCTCTTCGTCCGCTCGATGATGCTGGAGAGACGCCGGCCGAGCCGCGCCGCAGAGAATCGGGGGGCGCCCATACCACCGCTATCGGGAGAACCGCAGAAGTGCGAGACCGCTGAGTCGGGTGTCCCTCGGGCGGCGCGGGTTCGGCTAGCTCTTGTGAGGTAGCCCGAGCGGGGTAGCTCATTCGAGGACTGCGCAAGCCGGCGTTTCTACGACGCCTCGTCGCTGCGGCTTGCGCCTGCATCTGCCGCGCTCGAGCCGAACATCTCGGCGAGTCCCTCGTCGAGCGAGCGCGGCCTGTAGCCAAGCTCTCGGCGCGCGCGATCGTCGCTAGCCCAGTAGGTCACGTTCTCGGATGCGCTCACGATCTCGCCCAGGTTGGGCGGCGCCTTTGCGACGCGAGCGAGCACGCGGCTGAGCGGTGCGAGGGCCTTCAGCGCAGGTGAGGGCACCGTCCAGGTCGGCGCGCCCTTCCCGCCTGCGCGCGCGGCACGTTGAATGGCCGCACCCAGCGTCGTCCGCTCGCCGCCGAGGATGTAGGAGTGGCCCGGCTCGCCACGTTCCGCCGCCAGCAGGATTCCCTCGATGACGTCGTCGACGTGGGACAGGACGAGCCCGAGCTCTGGGAATGCGCGATATCGGAGCGTGCCGCGCGCGGCACGCTGGAGCTGCTCGCCGACGAGCGAGTGGTCGCCTGGGCCGTAGACGTGCCCCGGTTGGACGATCACGATCGGCGCGCCCTCGCGGATGTGCGAGAGCGCGGTTTGATGGGCGAGGTACTTGGTTCGCTCGTACCAAGAGAGGAAGCGTGCGTCGGTGCGGTTGAACGACTCGTCGACCACCTGACCCTTGGTGTTGCCGAATGCGGCGAGCGAGGACATGTAGACGATCCGGCCAACGCCCTCTTCGACCGCGGCTTCCAGCAAGAGCTCGGTGCCCTTGATGTTGGCCGTCTCCATCGCCGCTCGCTCGGCGCGCGCGATCCCGAGCGCGTTCCTGCCGCCGAGATGGAACGCGAGATCGCATCCCTGCACCGCGGCGCGCACCGCCGGCTCCTGTGTCAGGCTCCCCTGCACGAACTTGCAACCGCGGTCGATGAGCTTCTGCGCCGCCGAGGGCGAGCGCGCAAGCCCGACGACGGTGGCGCCCTGCTCGAGCAGCCGGCCAACAAGGCGAGAGCCGACGAAGCCGGTCGCACCTGTGACGAGCACCCTCATGCCGCGGGCAAAAGAGCCAGATTCTCGAATCGGCGCGTCAGTCGCTGAAATCGAGCTCGCTCGAGCTGCGGCTCGAGAAGAGGCCCGAGATCTTGGCGCGAAGCGGCGGGCCCGTGACCGGGTTGAGGAAGGCGAATGCCGCGACCGCACCGACGATGAAGAACGTCCTGTGGCGAGAGCGCTTCTGAGGCTGGCGCGCCCGCTCCGAGGCGAAGCGAAGCTCTGAGAGCGCGTGCTGCAGATCGCCGCGCAAATCGGCGTCACCGACGAGCTTGACGGCGGCATCGCGCCGGCTCGGCTGCTCGCTGAGGCCCGCGTACACGCGCTGGGCGGAGCCAAGCGCAGAGCGCAGGCTCTCGCGGAGCTCTTCGTCCTCGGCGAGCCGGCTGACCAGGGGTCGTGCGCTATCGACCAGGTGACTGACGTTTCTCGCTGAGGGCATCCTGCCTCCCGTCTCGTCCTCGACTCGGGCCTCCAATTCTAACTGTGCTCGATCGGCGTCGAGCTACACCTCTAGACTTCACTGATATGGGGGCAAGCGCAATGCGCGGCCTGATCTGCGCTGGCGGTGAGGCAACGCGGCTCGGCGAGCTCACGCGTCTCACCAACAAGCATCTGCTTCCCGTCGGCGAGTGGCCGATGGTCTTCTATCCGCTGCAGCTGCTGCAGGCATGCGGGATCAGAGAAATCATGATCGTCACCGGTCAGAACCACGCCGGCGATTTCATCGATCTGCTCGGCGACGGCCAGATCCGCGCTCGCGGCGATGACTCGCTTCTGTTCGATCTCGATCTGACCTACAAAGTGCAGACGACGGCCGGCGGTATCGCCGAGGTCGTAGGCATGGCCGAGTCCTTTGCCGCGGGCGAGAAGCTTGTGGTGTGCCTCGGAGACAACATCTTCGAATACGCGGAGGTGGGCGCGATCCAGGCGTTCGCCGAGATCGACGACGACAGCGCTCACGTCTTCGTCAGCGAGGTCGACGATCCCGAGCGCTTCGGTGTCGTCGCGTACGACGACGAGGGCGACGTCGTCGACCTCGTCGAGAAGGCCGGTAGCCTCGACCTGCGCTACGACAGTCCGCCGTCGAACGACGCGGTGGTCGGCCTCTACTGCTACCCGCCAGACGTGTTCGAGATCATCGCCGGACTCGAGCCCTCTGGCCGCGGCGAGCTCGAGATCACAGACGTCAATCGCGCCTACGCACAGCGCCGGCGGCTGGCTGTCGCGCGGATTTCAGGCTGGTGGCGTGACGCGGGCACACACGAGTCGCTTGCCCAGATCGGATCGCAGATCGCACAGACAGGCTCGAATAAGCTGGCGCCCGAGATGGCCGAGAGCCGTGCCTAGCCCCGGGGCCCAAGCGCAGCTGGTGCGTGGGGTCGAGCTCATTCCGGTGCCGCGCTTCGGCGACGAGCGCGGCTGGTTCTCGGAGCTTCGGCGCGACAGCGTGTTGCCGAAGCGGACCGTTCAGACCAACGTCTCTTTTTCCCACCAGGGCGTCGTTCGCGGCCTCCACTACCACGAGCGCGGCCAGGACGATTTCTTCGTCTGCTTGAGCGGCGCCGCTCGCATCGTCGTGCTCGACCGCGAGTCGAACGACGCGTTCAGCGTCGACATCGGCAATGACAACCCGGTGGGAGTGTGGGTGCCCGGGTACCACGCGCACGGCTTCGAAGCGTTGACCGACATCCTGGTCTGCTACCAGGTCACCGTCGAGTACGACCGCGAGGATCCCGACGAGCTCGGCGTGCCGTGGGACGATCCCCGCGTCCGCCACCTCTGGTCGAGCGACGCGCTCCTCCTCTCGGAGCGAGACCGTACGACGTAAGGCCAGACGGGGATGACCGGTCCCGTGGCGATCACCGGCGCGGGCGGTCAGCTCGGAGCCGCGCTGGTCGAGGAGTTTCCCGCCGCTCGCGGCTATGCGCGAGAGGCGTGGGATGTCACCGGGCCCGCCCCGCCGGAGCTCGCGCCGAGGCTCGTCCTGCACGCGGCGGCCTGGACGAACGTCGACGGCGCAGAGACAGATGAGCAGGGAGCCCACGCCGTCAACGCACGCGGTACCCGCAACGTTGCCGCGCTTGGCGCCCCCGTTGTCGCCTATTCGACGGACTACGTCTTCGACGGAACGAAGCGCCAGCCCTACGTCGAGTCAGACCCGACCGGGCCCGTCTCGGCCTACGGGCGGACGAAGCTCGCGGCCGAGAGCGAGGTCGACGAGGGCTGGATCGTGCGCACGTCCTGGCTCTTCGGCGCGACGGGCCACAACTTCCTACGCACCATGCTTCGACTCGGCGAGACCGAAGAGCAGGTCTCGGTCGTCGACGACCAGGTGGGCTGCCCGACGTACGTTGGCCACCTCGCACAGGCCACGCGTGCGCTGATCGAGCTCCCCGGCGGTGTCTGGCATCTCGCGGCTGGGGGGGAATGCAGCTGGGCCGATTTCGCGGCTGCGATCTTCGACGAGGCCGGCCTCACCTGTCGCGTCCGTCGGATTCCGACGTCCGAGATGCAGCGGCCAGCACCGCGGCCCGCGTACTCGGTGCTGCGCAGCGAGCGCGAGGGCGCGCCCGAGTTGCCGCACTGGCGAGACGGCCTGCGCGCCTGCCTGGCGCGGCTCGGTCGCGCCGCGACGTAGGGTCTACCAGGGAAGCGCCGGCTCGCCGGCCGTCCAGCCGCCGTCGATCGGCAGCGTCGTTCCCGTCACGGCGCCCGCGAGCGGGCTGGCGAGGAAGCAGATGACGCTCGCGATCTCGTCGGCCTCGAAGATGCGGCCCATCGGGATCCGCTTCTTGGCTGCATCGGTGAACGTGGTGTTCTCGAAGAAGCCCTCGGTCATCGCCGTGCGCACGAACCCCGGGCACACGCAGTTCGCGCGCACGCCGTCTGCGGCCCAGTCGATCGCAAGTGAGCGCGTGAGCGCCGCCACGCCGGCCTTCGCCGCGCTGTAGGCCGCCTGGTGCGGGAGCGAGACGAGTCCGGCCTGCGACGAGACGTTGACGACGGCTCCGCGTGCCGTTTTCAATAGCGGCGCGAATGCCTGACACGTCTGTGCCGTGCCGAGCAGGTTCACCTCGAAGTTCCGCCGGAAGTCCTCGGCCGGTTGCTCGTCGACGGGCGCGTTCTCGGTCAGGATGCCCGCCGCGTTGATCAGTGCGTCGAGCCGGCCGTGGTCCGCCTCGACCGTTCCGGCTAGCGCGTCGAGCCCTGCGCGGTCCGTCACGTCAACCGGATTCGGCCCGGCGAGATCGACGGGATAGACGACCGCACCCGAGCCCTCCAGGAACGCCGCGCAGGCTCCGCCGATGCCCGACGCGGCGCCGGTGACGACGGCGACCTTTCCCTCGAGGCTCGGAATCATGGTGCGCCACTGTACTCGTACCCCCGCGCTCTACGATGGATGTGTGCGGGTGCTCGTCACAGGCGGCTGCGGCTTCATCGGCAGCCACTTCGTCAAGCGCCTCGTCGCAGCGGGCGACGAGGTCGTCGTGCTCGACAAGCTCACCTACGCCGGAAACCCCGCGAACCTGGCCGGCGTTGAGCACGAGCTGATCGAGGGCGACATCGCCGACGCCGACGCCGTCGCCCGAGCCGGCCGACGCTGCGATCTCTGCGTCAACTTCGCCGCCGAGACCCATGTCGACCGCTCAATCCTCGGCGCGACCGAGTTCATCCACACCGACGTGCTCGGCACCTACGTGTTGCTCGAATGGGCGCGCGAGAGCGGCGCACGCCTCGTACACGTCTCGACCGACGAGGTCTACGGCGACGTCGAAGCCGGGGAGTCGTCGCGCGAGACGGATCCCGTGCGACCGTCGAGCCCCTACGCAGCGTCGAAGGCTGGTGGTGACCTGCAAGTGCTCTCGCACGTGCGCACGTTCGGCGTCGACGCGCTGATCACGCGTGGCTCGAATACCTACGGACCCAACCAGTACCCCGAGAAGATGATCCCGCTGTTCGTCACCAACGCGTTCGACGGAGAGCAGCTGCCCGTGTATGGCGACGGCAAGCAGGTGCGCGACTGGCTGCACGTCGCCGATCACTGCGCGGCAATCGAGTTCGTCATGCGAAACGGGCAGGCGGGCGCGGTCTACAACATCGGCGGCGGCTGCGAGCTCGAGAACATCGATGTCGTCAGCCAGATCGTCAAGCTCTGCGGCGCAGACCCCGACACGGTTCGTCACGTGGATGATCGGCCAGGGCACGATCGCCGCTACTCGCTTGAGTGCTCGAAACTGCGTGAGCTCGGCTGGGAGCCCGAACGCACCTTCCAGCGAGGGCTCGATGAGACCGTGACCTGGTACCGCGACAACCGCGCCTGGTGGGAGCCGATCAAGACAGGCGGCTACCGGGAGTACTACGAGGCGCAGTACGCCTCCCGGCTGAGCTGAGCGCGGCCCCTGCCTCGCACCGCCAACGGCAGGGATGTAAGCCCCCAAACGCAATCATTACGAGAGTGGGGTACGTTGGGCAAGGCCGCGCCCGGCTCACATGATGAAACGTTTTGCCCTAGCGCTTGCCGCCCTGGCGGCTCTGTCGCTCGTTTCCATTGCGAGCGCTACGCCCGTGTTCGTGATCAAGGGATTCGGCTGGGGCCATGGCGTCGGCCTGAGCCAGTACGGCGCCTCGGGCCTCGCCGCCCAGGGCAAGGATCATGCCCAGATCCTGGCGCACTACTACCGCGGAACCTCGCTCGGGACGGTCGACGGAGCGCGCATGCGGGTGCTCGTTCACGTCCCGGCCGGCGCGTTCGCGGTCTCGTCGTCGCAGCCGTTCGCCGTACGAGACGCAAACGGGGCAGAGGTGCAGCTGCCGGCCGGTGCCGCCAAGGTGAACAAGCGACTCGAGGTCGTCGCCGAGAGTCAGAAGCACACGCTCGCGTTGCCGCTCACCTTCATCCCCGGTGACGCGCCGCTCGGCGTGGCCGGCCGTCCGTATCGAGGAAGGCTGCACGTCCACGACACGGAAGACGCCGTCCTCGTTGTCAACGACGTCGGGCTCGAGCAATACCTCTACGGCGTCGTCCCGGACGAGATGCCCGCCTGGTGGGAGCCTGCCGCGCTGCGAGCGCAGGCGGTCGCTGCGCGATCGTACGCGCTCGCGACACGCCGTAGCTCGGGAGTGTTCGACGCTTACGCGGACGTTCGTAGCCAGGTCTACGGCGGTCTCGAGTCTGAGGATCCGCGCACGACGCAAGCCGTCGAGGAGACGCGCGGGCAGGTCGTGCTCCACGGCGGCAATGTCGCCACGACGTTCTTCTTCTCGACCTCGGGCGGTCGCACGGCCGCCGTCGAAGACGTCTGGAGCGGCGCAGAGCCAGCGCCCTATCTCCGCGGCGTCAGAGATCCCACAGATGCCCACTCTCCCTTCCACCGCTGGGGCCCGCTGGTGTACACGCGCCGTGGCCTGCAGCGTGCGCTCGGCGAGCATGGGGCGCGCGGCGTCCGTGACGTGACGACGACGTCGAATCGCTCACGCCGCGTCGATCAGTTCGTCATGACCGGTCGGAACGGGCAGGCGGCGATCACGGGCGCGACTGCGCGCACGCAACTCGGCCTGCGCTCGACGGGCTTCCGGGTGGGCGTCCTCGATGTCGTTGCGCTCGCCGAGCCGGCCGGCTTCGGCAAGCGCGTTCGGATCCGCGGCGTCGCCCGCAACGTCCGTGGCGCGGCCCTCGAGGAGTTGATCGACGGCGCCTGGACGCGCGTCCACACGCTGAAGCCCGGCGCAAGCGGAGATTTCAACGTGCGCTACCGGCCGCACGCGCGAACCGTTCTGCGTCTCGTCGCGCAGGAGACCTCCAAGAGCCCGGTACGGGCTCCGCAGATTCGCGTCGAGGTCGTAGCCCGCGTCTCGCTCGAGCGCAAGCGCCGCGGCGTGTTCACCGGCGTCGCCCGACCGAAGCTCGCGGGAACCCCGCTAAAGCTGCAGCGCCAGGGCAAGCGGCGCTGGCGAACGGTCGCCCGCGCCGAGACTGCGAAGGCCGGCCGCTATCGTTTCAAGCTCAAGCCCCGGCCACCGGGCGACTACCGGGTCGTGGCCACCCCACAGGATGACCGCATCGACCCCGGAGTGAGCGACATCGTGAGCGTGCCGCGATGAGGGCCGTCCTCGTCGTGCTCGTCGCGCTCGCACTGGCCGGCCCGGGCGTTGCCGCACCCGGCAAGATCGCGATCGGGATCAAGTCAGGCGCGGTTCCCACTGACGTCGCCAGCGCTGCCGCTGCGCGTACCGGTGGCGTGGCCTCGCTCAACCTCGTCGCCCTCGATGCCATCACGGTGCGCGTCGACAATGTCGAGCGGGCGCTCGGCGAGCTTCGCGGCCTTCCGGGCGCGAGCTACCTCGAGCGACTCGACCAGCCGCGGCAGCTCGCGTTCACCCCGGACGACCCGTTGCTGCCCGAGCAGTGGTATCTCCCGCTGATCAAGGCGTTCGACGCCTGGCCGGCGCTGCCCGCACTCGATCCGGTCCTGGTTGGGATCATCGACTCGGGCATCGACGGGGATCACCCCGAGTTTGCCGGCAGGATCGAGGAGGCGCGCTCATTCGTTTCCTCGCCTGCGACGAGCGACGTCCTCGGGCACGGGACGATCGTGGCCGGCGAGCTCGCGGCGTCGACGAGCAACGCCGCCGGCATCGCGTCGCCCGGGTTCCACACCCGTCTGCTGATCGGGAAGGTCGTCGCGTCCGATGGCTCGATCCCGCTCGAGGCCGAGGCCAAGGCGATCCGCTGGGCTGTCGATCGGGGAGCACGGGTCATCAATCTGAGCCTCGGCGGCCGCCGCGACCCGGCAAACCCTGCTCGAGACACGTTCTCCGAGCTCGAAGCTGCAGCCGTCCGCTACGCGGTCGAGCGCGACGTGCTCCTTGTTGCCGCGACTGGCAATTGCGAGAGCACCTGCCCGTGGCGCTACGCGAGCTACCCGTCGGCGCTGCCACACGTGCTCGGCGTGAGCGCAATCCGCCTCGACAGCACGACGCCGCCGTTCTCGCACCGCGACAGGCGCTACAACGACCTCAGCGCCCCTGGAGCGGGCATCTTCTCGGCCTACCCACTCTCGCTCAGCGAGCCTGGCTGCGAGCCGGCCGGCTACTCGAGCTGCGCGCTCGAGGAGGATCGAAGCAACATCGGCACGTCTTTTGCTGCACCACTCGTCGCGGGAGCCGCCGCCGTCCTGCGCTCGCTTCGCCCGGATCTATCGGCCGACCAGGTGGCCCTCATCCTTCGTGGGACCGCCACCGACATCTCGCGCATCGGCCGTGACGCAAAGACCGGCTTCGGCCGGCTGGACGTCGCAGCCGCGGTGGCCGCGCTCGCCGGCCCGTTGCCGGTCGCCGATCGCTTCGAGCCAAACGACAACGCTGGAAACGGTGCCTACACGACGTACTTCGTGCCCGGCGCACGCCTTCGTGTGCTGGCCTCGACGCTGGATTTCTTCGAGGACGAGCGTGATGTCTACGAGGTTCGCCTGAAGCGTGGCCAGCGACTCACAGTGACCTATCGCGGCTCGGCCACGCTCGCCGCAGACCTGAAGATCTTCTCGCCAGGCACGAAGTCAATCGAGCGATCCGCGCCCATTCGCAAGCTGGCCGGGCTCGGAACTCGCGCGCGAATCAAGTACCGCGCGCGCAGGGGCGGGTGGCACTTCGTCGAGCTGCGCGCTCGCGGCGGCTCCTCGGGCGACTACCGCATCGCCATCGCGCGCGGCTAACCATCTAGACCTCGAGCAGCTCCTCGGGCGGCACATCGCGGATCCGCCGTGCCGGGTTCCCGACGACGACCGCCCGCGGCGCGACGTCGCCGAGCACGACCGCGCCGGCGCCGACGAATGCTTCCGCGCCGATCTCGATACCGGGCAGGAGCACCGCTCCGCCGCCGATCCGCGCGCCGCGGCGAATCGTCGGGCCACGCCTGAGCGCGTGTCGCTGCTGGGTCCGCCCCATGAAGTTGTCGTTGGTCGTGACGACGCACGGCGCGATGAAGACGCCGTCCTCGATCGTCGTGTAGGCCGTGACGTACGCGTTGGCCTGGATCGTCGTGCCGGCCCCGATGGTCGTGTCGTTCTCGACCAGCGACCCGCGGCCGACGACGACCTTGTCGCCCAGCTCGCAGCGCTCGCGCACGCAGGCCTGATCACCGACGATCACACCGTCACCGAGCCGCGTGCCCGCGAAGACGATCGCCCCCGCCGAGATCGTGCAGCCGGCGCCGAGCTCGAGCGGCGGCAGCGGATCGCGCGATGCGGTCGAGCGCCCGGCCAGCACTGGCTGCTTGCCGACGACGGCGTGGTCGCCGAGCGCGCTGCCGTCGCCGATCACGGTCCCCGCGTGGACGACGACGTGCTCGCCGAGCGTGTGGCTCACGCGACCGGCTCGGTCTCGAGCGAGCGCTGCAGCTCGGCGAGCGTGCGCACGACCGCCAGGCCATCGCGGGCGGGCGCGCCACGGTCGGCCTCGCCGCGGACGAGCTCGAGGAAACGCGTGCACTCGAGCCGCAGCGGCTCGTCGTTGGCGACGAACGGGCTGTGGATGTCGCCCGTGCGCGTCCGCCATTCCCCGTAGGTGCCAACCGGCTGCTCGGCCGCCTTGTCGTAGATCGTCAGCTTCCGGTCGAGCTCCATGTCATCGAAAACCGCCATCTTCTGCGAGCCGACGACCGTCATGCGGCGCATCTTCTGCGGGTCGAGCCAGGAGAGATGCATGTGCGCGACCTTCCCCGACGGGAAGCGTAGGTAGCAGAACACGACGTCCTCGACGCCCTGCTTGAGGAAGGACTCGCCGCGCGACCAGACCTCGACCGGGTGCTCGCCGAGCAGGTGCAGGATCACCGAGAGGTCGTGGACGCCGAGGCTCCAGAGCGCGTTCTCGTCCTTGCGGATGGTGCCCAGGTTCTGGCGGTTGCCGTAGACGTAGAGCACCTCGCCGAGCGCGCCCGAGTCGACGAGCTCCTTGAGCCGCGCGACACCAGGGTGGTAGAGCAGCAGGTGGCCCGGCATCAGTGCGAGGTCGCGCTCGGCTGCGATCTCGACGAGCTCTTCGGCGTCTTCCGGATCGAGGGCCATCGGCTTCTCGACGAAGACGTGTTTTCCGGCGAGCAGCGCGTTCTTCGCGATCTCGGCGTGGGTCGGAACCGGCGTCGCGACGACGACCGCGTCGACCTCGTCGTCATCGAGAAGGTCGTCGAGCCGATCCGTAAGGGTCGTCGCCGGGAAGCGCGACCCGAGGCGTGCTCCGGCCTCGCTGTCGAGCTCGCAGATCCACTTCAGTCGGGCGAGCTCGTTGAAGTTGCGGGCGAGGTTCGATCCCCAGGGGCCGAACCCGACCTGGCCGAGGGTCAGAGCTTCCATACGGTCTCGCGTTTGGCGCCGTCCTCGCCGGTGGCGTTTCGGAAGTCGACCACGAGCTTCGCCTTCTTGCCGATTCGCCCGTAGTCGATGCCGGTATGGCGGGTCACAATGCAGACGCAGTCAGCGTTGGCGATGGCGTCGTCGAGGGACGAGGTCTCGAGCCCGTAGTCCGGGAGGCTCGGCACGAGCTCGTCGGTGTAGCTCACGTGTGCGCCGTCGCGCTGCAGCAGCTCGATCAGCTTCAGCGCTGGTGACTGGCGCAGATCGCCCACGTCCTCCTTGTAGGAGACGCCGACGATGTGGATCTGCGATCCGCGGATCGAGTGCTCCTGCGAGTTGAGGGCGTGCCCGATTCGCTCGAGGCAGAAGTAGGGCATGTTCTCGTTGATCTTTCCGGCCAGCTCGATGAACTCGGTATAGAAGTCGAACTGGCGCGCCTTCCAGGAGAGGTAGAACGGGTCGACTGGCAGGCAATGCCCTCCCAGGCCGGGCCCCGGGCGGAAGCTCATGAACCCGAACGGCTTCGTCGCGGCGGCCTCGATGACCTCCCAGACATCGATGTCCATGCGCGCGCAGAGCTGGGCGAGCTCGTTGACGAGAGCGATGTTGACGCTGCGAAAGACGTTCTCGAGCAGCTTCGTCAGCTCCGCCGCCTCGGGCGAGCTGACCGGAACGAGCGTGTCGAGCGCGCGTCCGTACAGCTCCGAGGCGCGCTTCGTGCATGCGCCGGTGATGCCACCGAGCACCTTCGGCGTGTTCTTCGTCGTCCAGTCGTCGCGGCCCGGGTCGACGCGCTCGGGGCTGAACGCGAGGTTGAAGTCGGTGCCGACCTCGAGGCCTGACGTCGAGAGCAGGGGAAGGAGATCCTCGCGCGTCGTGCCTGGGTAGGTGGTCGACTCGAGCACGACGAGCTGACCCTTTCGGAGACGCTCGGCGAGCTTCTTCGTCGCTCCGAGCAGGATCGAGAGGTCGGGCTCGCGGCTCGGGGTCAGCGGGGTCGGGAGGGCGATGACGATCGAGTCGCACTCGCGGACGGCGTCGTAGTCGGTTGTCGCTGCGATCGCCCCGTCGCCGACGAGTCGTTTCAGCGCCTTGGATGGGACGTCCTCGACGTAGCTCTGGCCCGCGTTGATTGCCTCGACACGGTCGACGTCGAGGTCGACGAGCACGGTGCCGACCCCTGCCTCGGCGAACACGTGAGCTAGCGGCAGGCCGACATACCCTGCGCCGATGATGGCGACCTCCCGTTTCATCGGCTGCCAATCGTACCCAGCAGCCGCACAATGGCCTCTGCCGCATGACCGTCGCCGTAGAGGTCCTTGCGCTCGGGGCCGGGGCCGGCCGTCTCGACCGCCTTCGTGATCGCCGCTGGGTCAGTCCCGACAAGGTGGTTCCAGCCGGCGTCGACGGTCTCGGGCCACTCGGTCGTGTCACGCAGCGTGATGCAGGGGACGCCGTGCCAGTAGGCCTCCTTCTGGATCCCGCCCGAGTCGGTGAGGACCGCGCGGGCGCTCATCAGCAGCGCGGTGAAGTCGACCAGGCCGACCGGGTCGACGCGCTCGACCTGCGGGCCGAAGTCGATGTCGTGCTCTTCGATTACCGCCCGTGTTCGCGGGTGCATTGGGAAGATGACGGGATCTGTGAGCTCGCGTGTTGCGGCGGCGACCTGCTCGAGGGGCTCGGGCGCTGCGTTTGCCTGGCGGTGGACCGTAAGGAGCAGGTATCCGCCGGCGTTGAGCTGGCGGTCGGTCAGCTCGGTCGAGCGCTCCTGCGCGATGGGCGCCGCGAGCCGGGCCACGTCTCGCATCACGTCGCCGACCTCGTAGACGCCCCCGCGGATCCCTTCGCGCGCCAGGTTCTCGACGGCAAGTGATGAGGGGCAGAACAGGGCCCGGCTGAGGCGGTCGGTGAGGATCCGGTTGTACTCCTCCGGCATCGACAGGTCACGGCTTCGCATACCCGCCTCGACGTGAGCAACCGGCCGCTTCGCGCTCGACGCAGCGAGCGCACCCGCAAGCGTCGAGTTGGTGTCACCGAAGACGACCACCCAGGCCGGCTCGACCTCCTCGATGGCCGCCTCGATTCCGGGGAGCATTCCCGCCAGCTGCTCCGCAGACGTGCCGCCGCCAGCGTCGAGGTCGTATGCCGGCTTTGCGAGCTCCAGCTCATCGAAAAAGAGCTGCGAGAGCTCCCTGTCGTAGTGCTGCCCAGTGTGCAAAACGGTCTCATCGAGGCCTGCTTCTCGGGCTGCCTGGCTAAACGGCCAGGCCTTGATGAATTGGGGCCGATTGCCGACAACTGTCAGTAGGCGCACGCGTAGGAGGCTACGTGAGCGGCTGCTGGTCGGCGCCCCCACGGGGCTATACTGGCCAGGCTTTTCGGGCCGTTAGCTCAGCTGGTAGAGCAGGGGACTCTTAATCCCAAGGTCACAGGTTCGATTCCTGTACGGCCCATCAGGAAAGACCTGCATATACGGGATTTATGTCTATGCATGTTTGGTGTGCGTGTAATATGCGTGTACGGCTGCTGGCTGAGGTGGGTGTCTGGGGTCCGCGCCTTGCTGTGTGTCTGAGGCGGTTGACTGATGGGTGTTCCGGGCGTCTGGGCGTGCTGTTTCCGGGTGCTGTCGGGTCGTGACCTGGTTTCTATGTGGTTGGATTGGCAGCTACTGGTTTGACGATTCTGCCGCCGCGGGGGAGGTGTTGTGTGTGGAGGGGTGACCTGGAACCGCACCCTCCCTGTTCTCACGTCCGCGCACGAGCCGAGACGAAGCCGGGGCATTCAACCAGCGGCTGCCCGGGAGTGTCTATACAACGCACTCGCCTCGCTAACGCCCCCCGAGAACGCCTACCCCTGGGAGTTGAGCGACCGCCACGGAGACATGGCAATGACCTCGACGAAGCCCTCGCTGCTGGGTCGCCGGTTCACGCCGTAGGGGTCGTCGACGACTAGCCGCCGTTACCGTCCGAAACCAAGACCCTGATCTTGCATCTAACGGCGTTAAGGGTTCCCGTCGAGGGAAGGAGAGCACGGTGCCGAGGACCGAGCATGTCCAAGACCTGACGGTGTCGGCAGGATCACGGCCGAGGAGCAAAGTCTTGCCGTTGGCGCTCTTGGTCGTCCTCGTCGCGCTGTTGCAGTCGCCTGCGGCGGTGATGATGACGCTCAAGGCACGTCCGCCGCGCCGGCACCAGAGACGGCGCCGGCTGACGTGCCAGCACCGACACCAGTCGAGAGACTTGAGGTCACGTGTAGCGTCCTCGACCCGGGTGAGCAGCGGATGGACGGGAGCGACATCGAAGTCCGGGGTGTCGTCAGTGAGATCAGAGCTGTATCAGCCGATCCGCGACTCGCCGGCGACGTTTCCGCCGTGCTCAATCTCGATGCAAGCTTGGCCACCGGCGAAGGCACCTTCGACGGGGAGGCGACCCTCGTTCCCGACACGGTGGAAGGGACGTGGGTCGGTACGTTCAGTGGGAAGCTCACCGACCTCTCCCCCTCAGGAGCTTTCTTTTCAGGCCAGGCCGTGTCCCGGGGCACCGGTGTACTTGAGGGACTGACGCTCACGGTCGACTTCGAGACGAT
Source organism: Gaiellaceae bacterium (assembly GCA_965223695.1). GTDB lineage: Bacteria > Actinomycetota > Thermoleophilia > Gaiellales > Gaiellaceae > JAUVPB01. The sequence goes on from CBDCXJ010000051.1 coordinate 531,555, forward strand.
CGACCACACCACGCTCGAGGAAGATCCCTGTCCCAACGGGGCAGTTGGAGCAACCTTCGGCACTGGAGTCATCGAGGGAACGTCTTCGCCCAGCTAACGAGACAGCCCTCCCACCCCGATCCCGCCTGGCGCATCGAGTCCCGGGCCGTCCCGGCAGGCCCCGGGATGTCGAGCCCGCGACTGATGGAGCGGCCGACCCGCGGAGCCGGCTTCTCTTGTGAACTTGTTGTCTTGATGGGAGCGCCGGCGCCGTACGACTCTCGCGCCCGCTTCCAGATCCCAACGACCCGCCTAACCGGCGCCTCGGGACGCGGGGCCCGTTCTTCACGGGAGTTGCGCGAGCGTGCGCCCCGCGGCCACGCAACGGACTCGCGGGGTCGGACTTGCCACCCACGAGTGGCCAACCTACGTCATGTAGTTGTGCACCTGCCACAGCTCGGGCTTCGGGGGGTCGGAGACACCGGCGGCCTGGAGCGCGGGGCCGAGGCGCTCGCCGTAGAACCGATCCGCAGCCTCCTTCGACTCCCAAACCTCGATGACCCGCCAGCCACCGTTCGGGCTCGGCCCGGCCACGTGCAGGATCCCGCCCGCCGGCTTGCCGTCCAGAGCGAGGTTCTCGAGGAGACGAGGCCGCGAAGAAGTCCGTCAGCTACATACCGCCAGGCGGCTAGCGGCGGCTGAGCCTCTTAGAATCCGCGGCTCCGGCAAGCAAGGCAAGGAGGTAGAAATGGCCATCGCGATGATGATGGATAACCCCGCTGGCTCACAGGGAGAGGCGTTTCCGTCAATCTCACAGAGGGCCTCCGGGCCGGCATCTACGAGCTCCCGTGGGACACGGCCGCGGAGCCTGCCGGCGTCGCGGGCCTCGAGCAGCGCCTGATCAGCCGCGACAGCGCGACCGGGGCGTCCACGTTGATGGTCAGAGTGCCCGCCGGCTGGGAGGGCGCCGCCGATGCCGAGACGACCGTCGAGCTCTTCGTGCTCGAAGGCGATCTCGACGTGGACGGGCACGAGCTAAGGGTCACGGGCTACGCGCACGTGCCGCCGAGCGCCGGAGCCGTGCCGCTCAGCTCTAGAAGCGGTGCTCAGGCCTACGTCTTCTGGACACCCGAGATGGAGATCGACCCGGGGGCGGTGCGGATCACCAGCTTCTGGGACGCACCGTGGGAAGAAGGGCTGCTCAACAAGCTCCCGCAGCGGTGGAAGTCGCTGCGCCAACCCGACCCGGCCGACGGCCCGATTCACGGGAGTCCGAGCGGGCTCCTGCGCGTGATGCAATGGATGCCCGGCTTCGTGGCGCCGATGGTGCATGTGCACTCGGTCTGGGAAGAGGTGATCTTCCTGTGTGGCGATTGGATCGCGGGCGAGCGCGGCGCCGTAGCCCCCGGAAGCTACCTCGGCACCCCAGCCGGCTATTGGCACGCGCCAGTCCCTACCCGGACGGGCGCGCTCGCAATCGTGCATGCCGACAAGCCACTCGACCTCGAGCAGCGCGAATGCGACGGCGGGCCCGAGCTCACCCGCGCCTACCTCGACGAGATGTCGATGCTCGAGGCGCCTGCGCACGGCGAGCTCGATTTCCTCGAGCGCTTCGACGTCGAGCTTTCGGAGCTCGTCGGCTCACAGGCAGCGCGCTAGAGAGGGCCCTACAGCTCGCGGTACTCGTCGAGGATCGCGCACAGCCGCTCGACGATGACCGCGAACAGCTGGCGGCCCGTCTCCCCGCTGGCGAGCGTGGGATCGCCCATGACGCCGTCGGGGAGCGAGGCCTTGAAGTCGAAGCCGACGGTCGCCTCACCGGCGCTGAACATGTCCTTCTTGGCAGCACTTAGCCCGAAGTCTCGTTTCGGGTCGATGTAGTGGACAGGCGCCGCATCGAGCATGATCTGGCCAGGCCGCAGGTGCATCTGGAGCGAGGTCTCGAGCTCGCCCGCATGTGACGCACCGCCGAGCTTGCTCTTTCGGATCCTGCCGAACAGCTCGGCGGCGAGGTTGACATAGTTCAGCTGCAGCAAGGCTGTTCCGTGATCCTCCATGTACTCGCCGACGAACGCCTGGACGACCGGCTTGTTGGGCGCGTGACCGACGATCAGCGCGATCTTCTCGAAGCCCTGATCGACCATGCTCGTGCAGAGGTCCTCGAGCAGGCTCACGAAGGTCGCCCGGCGCAGCGTGAGCAGGCCCGGGAACTCACGGTGGGCGCCGGAGAGTCCCCACCAGACCGGCGGCGCGACGATCGCGTACGAACAACGCCGCGACGCTTCAACCGCCGACTCGTACGCCCCGGCGATGTCCGTGTCGACCGGCAGATGAGATCCATGCTGCTCGATCGCCCCGATCGCCCCGATCGCCCCGATCGCCCCGATCGGCAGGAGGACGACTGACCGCTCCGTTCTGGCCTCGGCCAGCTGCGGTGCGGTCATGTCCTGCCAGAGTCGCGGCTCACTCACCCGCAGCTACTCCGGCGACGGGCCCGTTTGGTGACGTTCGCGACGCCGTGGAAGCCCATGACGTGAAGCTACCGCTCATGCGCTCCGGCCGCTAGATGGCCGAAACGGTCGCGTCGCGCCCTTGATCAGCCGTGGCACGGCGGAGCGTGCCAGACGCCCGCGAAACGACCCGTCTGGCACTAAAGATTATTTAGTGTATGCTGCGGTGCATGAAGGACTCGCGGCCCGTCGTCGGCTACATCCGAGAATCGGTCTGGCACCGCGCTTCGGTCAGCGCTCGGCTCACACAGCAACGCACCGAGCTCGAGTACGAAGCCGCCGAGCGAGGCATTGAGATCGCGCAGATCGAGGAAGATCAGGCCGCGGGTCGCTCGCTACGTCGCTCGGGTCTGCAACGAGCGCTCGCAGAGTGCCGAGAGGGTCGCGCGGCGGGGATCGTCGTCACACGCCTTCACCGCCTCACCCGCGACCTCGACGACCTCGCGACGCTGGTCGCCGACGCGCGCGAGCACAGCTACGCGATCGTCGCTCTCGACGTCGGTCTCGACACGCGTGAGGCTGACGCTGCCGCGCTCGTCCGTGTTCTGGGTCAGGCCGCCGGCTGGAGCCGTCGCGCGCTCGAGCGCGAGGCCCTTCCGGCTAGGCCGCCCGCCAAGCGCCGACGAGGTCGACCGTTCTCGATCTCGCCGGAGCTTGCCGAGCGGATCCGCTCGATGCGAGCCGCGGGGCGGACCCTGCAGGGCATCTGCGACGTCCTCAATCACGAGCGCATTCCCACGGCTCGCGGCGGCAGCCACTGGCGCCCGACCTCGCTGCGCGCCGTCCTTCGCCCACCGACAGCCAGTCAGGAGTAGCCATGTCGACACTTGCACACGAGGAATACAGACCGTTTCCTACGCTCGAGCTGAAGAACGTCTTGCAGCAGCAGCTCGAGGTACCAGCACTGACGCGTCTGCTCGATCTCCCCACGGGCGGTCGCGTTCTCGAGGTCGGCTGCGGTGCGGGCGTCGCCCTCGCGCGGTATCGAGTTTGGGCTCGATGTCGCGGTCACGCTCGGCGACGTGCGCGAAATGCCCTATCCGGACAACTCGTTCGACCTCGTCATCGACTTCGGCACCTGCTACCACATTGCGCGGCCCGAGCTGGCCCTTGCAGAGATCGCCCGCGTCCTCGACGGCGGCGGGATCTTCGTCCACGAGACACCGCTGAGCCAGCTCATGGCCCATCCCATCCGCTCCTGGAACCGCGCGCTTCCCTGGTCGACGGCACCCGGGCTCGAGCCGACGACGACCGCACTCTTCTGGAGCGCGCGGAGAGCAAAATGACCGTGCGACGCGAGGCCGAGCGCATGAGCGGGAAGCGGCCAGCGCCCGCGTCGCATGTGTCCCGCATTGCGGTCACGAGCGGTGGGCTGGCGTGCATCGCGCTGTTGGTCGGATACTCATCCGGCGGCAGCATGCTCGGTCTCGGTGCACTGCTAGCTGCCCTCGCTCTTGGGCTCGTAGCGCTCGCGGGCGCGATCGCAGGGCGTCGATACACGCGAACGGCGGCGGAGGCCCGGATAGCTCGCGCGGGCGCGCTGCTCGGAGGACTCACGGTCGCCGCCATCCTCCTGATGGCTATCGGGGTTGGGCTCATGTTCGCGGGCGTTGTCGACACCCACTAGGCGGCGACAGGCCAGGCGTGGCAGGCTGCGCATCATGTCGCGCCTCGGTCTCTGTCTCAGCGGCGAGAGCTCCTACGAGGGCCTGAAGCGAGCCGTCGATGCGGCGGAGCAGTCGGGCTACGAGCTGGCATGGTTGCCGGAAGCCTCGTTCTGGCGCGAATCGTCGGCGCTTCTCGCGGCGCTCGGTGAACGCACGTCGACCATCAGGCTCGGCACCGGCATCCTCACGGTCTACACGCGCACGGCGACGTTGATGGCGCAGCTGGCCTTCAGCATGGACGAGATCATGCGCGAGCGCTTCGTGCTCGGTCTCGGTGTCGGGCACGGGTCACACCTGCTCGACAACCACGGCGTCGAGCTCGAGCGCCCGCTGCAGCGAATGCGCGAGTACGTGCACGTCATCCGAGAGACGATCGCGCACGGCCGGCTGAGCTTCGAGGGAGAGGTGATTCGCGCGCCAAACCTCTCGTTCGAGATCGCCAGGCCTCGGGGCGAGGTGCCGATCTACCTCGCTGCACTCGGTTCGAAGATGGCGGCCCTCGCCGGCGAGGTCGGCGACGGCGCCCTCTTTAACATGGGGCCGACCGCGTACCTCGCCGACGCTGTCGGCGGCCTGCGAGAGGCGGCCCGGCGCTCCGGCCGCGATCCGGCGGCCGTCGAGGTCGCCGCACTGGTGATCGCCGGGATCGGCCCCGAAGGCGAACGTGTCTGCCGCGAGAGCATCGCGCGCTGGGTGAGCCCGGAGATGCCCTACTACCAGCAGCTCCTGCGCGAGTCGGGCTTCGCCGCGGAGGTCGATCGGATCGGCGCCGCGCTCGAGAGCGGCGGCATCGAGGCCGCCGGGCGCGCCGTCTCGGACGAGCTTCTCGATGACGTCGCGCTCGCCGGCGACCCGGCCACGTGGGCCGACAAGATCGCGCGCCTCGAGAGCGCCGGCGTTGATCTCGTCTGCCCGTACTTCAGAGCGCTCGGAGCCGGCTCAGAAGACGCGGTCCTCGAGGGCATTCGTGCGGCGGCTGCGGCCTGGATCTGACCCCGCGTCGTAGGCAGGGCCAGCAGCGATGCTCAACCGCTCGTGTCGTCGGCGACCGCGACCTCTCCGCTCACGGTCCCGAGCTCCGCCGGGCTCACCTTGGCGGCCGGCGTGAGGATGCCCTTCATGCCCTTTCTCAGCCGGTACTCGGTGACGATGCCCTGCGCGTCGACGATGACGTCCTTGACTTTCCCGAGCTTCTGCCCCGTTGCCGTCATGACCTCGCGGCCACGGAACTGGATGTCGCTGTTGAGAACGCCCAGAGCAGCCTCGTCGCGTGCCGCGATCTTCAGCGCGTCGAGGTCGTCGATGGCAATCCGGTCGGCCTCGAACGAGCGCACGGCGCTCGCGTGGATGACGATCGACGAGTCGTGCACCGACCCGGCCGCCAGGATCAGGTACGAGATTCGGTGCCCTTCCGGGTCGATGCGCACATCGACCATGCGGCCGAGCGCTCGTCCCTCCGCGACGGTCACGATTTCCTTCTTCAGGACCTTCTTGACCTTGATCGGCATCGCCTCAGCTCCCCACTCGTGTCTGTCTGCTCGGTCGGGTGCGACCCCAGCATGCGGCAGTCTGCCGCAGAACACTCATTGCGTGATGGCAAGCGAAGGAGGTTGAGGTGCCGAGATACGTCGTGCTCGAGACGTTCACCGATCAGGGAGTGCGCGACTTCCGTAACAGTCCGAAGGCGCGGATCGAGGCTTCGAGGGTGTCGATGGCCCGGCTGGACGCGGAGATCGTCGACGTCTACTGGACGCCGATGGGCCCGTACGACATCGTCAGCATCGTCGGCGCGCCCGACGACGAGACCGTGAGCGCGATCCTGCTGAACGACGCGTCGAAGGGCAACGTCGAGCCGCTGATCATGCGGGCCTTCGGTCAGGCAGAGATGTCAGCGCTGGTCGATCGAGTTCCAGAGTGAGCTGCGTGCCCACTGGCGGGCCGAGCACCGGCCGGTATCGGTGGAGCTCGTGACCGTAGCGCCCTAGCCAGTCGCTCTGGACCCGGTGCGCCGGCCGCGCGCGCTCGAGATGGCGCCAGAAGGCCGGGGAGTGGTTCAGCTCACGCAGATGGCAGAGCTCATGAACGACGACGTAGTCGAGCACGGCGAGCGGGGCGAGGAGCAGGCGCCAGGAGAAGGAAAGACCTCCGCCTGATGAGCACGAGCCCCACCGTGTCTTCGGATCGCGAATCGAAAGACGGCCCGGAGCGACCTCGAGCAGACGCGCCTCTCGCTCCAGGAGCCGCGCGATGCGCCGCCGTGCCTCGCGGCGGTACCAGCGCAGGACAGATTCTTCCGACGAGCGCTCGCTCGGCGTGAGCTGGTCGTCAACGGTGACGGGGTGACCGTGCACCCAGACGACTCCCGGTCGATCGAGTCCGAGCTCGTCCTCGCGCGCCTCGAACGCGCTGACTCGTCGCAGCTGTCGCCGAATCCATTGCTGTTTCTCGGCCAGGATCTCGGCGACGTGTCGCTCCGCCATCCGCTGGGGAAGCACCACCTCGACCGGCTCCCCTGGCGCAACGCAGACCGATGCGCGGCGCGCGCGCTTCGACCGTCGCACGCGCACGTCGACGATGCGACCGTCGACGTTCAGATCCCAGCTCATCCCAGGCTTGTGCCAGCCGACCTACTGTTCGGCTGACTTCTCATTCGACCAGCCGTAGTCGTCGGCTGCCCGCTCTTCGGGGAAGTACCCGCGCCGCACGTCGCGCTCGACCAGCGCAGGTTCCCGCTCGAGCGGATCCCCAAAGCCGCCGCCGCCCGGCGTTCGCACCTCGACCCAGTCGCCGGGCGCGAGCTCGTATCCGTCGCCCTTCGAGTTGTACCTCGGCCGCACCTGCTCGTCGCCCATCGAGATGAGCACCTCGTTCATGGCCGCCTCCTTGCCGCCGAGCAGACCGAACGGCCGCGTGCGGCCGTGATCCATCATGAACGAGGCCGTCCCGTCGCCACGCAGCAGACGTACGCGGTAGCGCACGCCGAAGCCGCCGCGCTGGCGGCCTGCACCCGACGACCCCTCGCGGAGTGCGTACTCGTCGAAGATCACCGGGTAGTGGTTCTCGAGGATCTCGAGCGGCTGGGTCTTCGAGATCCCGATCGTCGAGCACCCGTTCGAGATGCCGTCGCCGCCGGGCCAGCCACCGTAGCCGCCGCCGCTGAAGATGTACATGACGTAGCGGTTGTCCTTGTCGGGGTCAAAGCCGCCGAGCGTGAAGTTCCCGGCGGTGCTTGCTGGTGCCCCAAAAGCCCGCTCGCCGATCACTGGACCGATCGCGCCGAACAGCGACTCCATGACCCGCATCGAGGTCTCGGCCGCGCAGCCGCAGACCGGCTTCGGGTACTCGGCGTACAGGAACGTTCCGTGAGGCTTGGCGACATGGATCGGGCGGAAGCAGCCGGCGTTGATCGGCACCTCGGGGTAGAGGTGCTTCATCCCCGAGAGGATCGCGCCCAGCGTCGTCGCCCAGACCGAGTTCACGGGCCCGCGGCAGGGTGGGCTCGAGCGCGAGAGGTCGACGAACATCTCGCTGCCGTCGATCTTGACGTCGACCGCGACGTCCAGGAGCTCCTCGCCAAAGCCGTCGCCGTCCATGTAGGTAAGGCACGAATAGTCGCCGTCGGAGATCTCGTCGATGTGCGCTCGCATCTGGCGCTCGGAGTGATCGCGCATCTCGGCGATCACGGCCTCGACGGTGTCGGCGCCGTACTTGTCGAGAAGCGCCGTGAGCCGTTCCTCGCCGACGCTGAGCGCACCGAGCTGGGCGCGCATGTCGCCCGTGCGCTCCTCGGGCACGCGGACGTTGTGCACGATCACGTCGACCACGTCCTGCACGAGCTCACCGCCCTTGACGAGCTTGATGGGCGGCAGGCGCAGGCCTTCCTGTTGGATCTCCGTCGCGGTTGCGCAGAATCCACCCGGCACCATCCCCCCGGTGTCCGACCAGTGGCCCGTGTTCGCCAGGTAGCACCAGAGCTCGCCGCGGTAGTAGAAGGGGCGCAGCATCTTGACGTCCATCAGGTGCGTGCCGCCGAAGTAGGGGTCGTTGACGATCACGACGTCACCGGGCTCGAGATCGCTGCGGTGTTCGATCGCCGCCTGCACCGTCGACTGCATGACACTGAGGAAGATGGGCAGACCACTGTCGCCCTGGACGATGATCTCGCCCGTGTCGCCCTCGTACATGCCGTTCGCTCGATCGAGCGCCTCGGAGATGATCGGCGAGAACGACGTCTTGACGTGGACGAGGTCCATCTCGGTCGCGATGCTTCCCAGCCCGCGGTGGACGACTGCGACCGTGACGGGATCGAGCTCGCGACCAGGCTCCGCCGGCTTCGGTGGGATCGGTATCAGCAGGTTGCCGAACTCGTCGACTCTTGCCTGCATGCCCGGCTCGACCAACGTGGTCGTGTCGGCCTGCTCGATGATCGCGGGGCCGGCGACGGCATCACCCGGGCCAAAAGCGTCGCGCTGGTAGATGCTCGTGTCCACCCACTCGCCGTCGAACCAGACCCGACGTGAGCCGGGTGCCGCGCCGCCTACGGCGCGCTGAGCGGAGGGGAGGAGCCCGAGCGCATCGCGCCGCCCCACAACCGTGGTGCGCAGGCTCACGAGGACAGGCACCATCTCGGGCAGCTCGATGCGGAACTGCTCGCTGTAGAGCGCGGCGAAGTCAGCGCGGACGCGCTCGACGTCGAATCCGGGGCTCTCGACCGCGACGCGGAAGACGTGGCTCTGCCCCTTGTAGAGCAGATCGGCCTCGTGCACCGTCTCGACCGCTGCGACCGGAATCCCCTCTGCGGCGATCCGCTCTTCTCCCGCCTCGCGCTGGCTCGCGTATACCGCGTCGACCTCGGTCGGCGTGACGTTGGCGAGCGGCTGCTGGAGCGACTGGACGAAGTCGTGGCGCACGTCGGCCAGGACGCAGCCGAGCGCGGACGTGATCCCTGGGTGGGGCGGGACGATCACCGTCTCGACGCCGAGCTCGCGTGCGATCTCGGCCGCGTGCAGCGGGCCTGCGCCACCGAAGGCGAACAGCGCGAACTCTCGAGGGTCGTGGCCACGCTCGATCGAGACGAGTCGTGCGGCGCCCGCCATCTGGTCGTTTGCGACCGTGAGGACCGCGGTGGCCGCCTCCTCGGGCGTCAGGCCGAGCGGGTCGCCGATCGACTCTGCGAACCGCGTGCGTAGCCACTCGAGGTCAGGTGCGCCTGCCGCGGCCGTGATAGCTGTCGGGTCGATTCGTCCGAGCAGGACGTTGGCGTCGGTGACCGTAGGCTCCTCGCCGCCGCGCCCGTAGCAGAGCGGTCCCGGATCGGCTCCTGCCGACTCGGGCCCGACGCGAAGGAGGCCTCCCTCGTGGACGCGAGCGATGCTTCCTCCCCCGGAGCCGATCGTGTGGAGATCGACGAGGGGGACGCGTAGCGGAATCGAGTAGGCCATGTCTTTCTCGGTCGTGACCAGGGGCGTGCCGTCGCGGATCAGGGTCAGGTCGCAGCTCGTGCCGCCCATGTCGCAGGCGATCACGTGGTCGTAGCCGGCTCGCGTCGCGATGCGCGCGGCAGCGATCGCTCCGGCGGCTGGGCCGGACATGACCGTCTGGGCCGGGCGCCTCGCCGCCTCGCCGGCCGACATCATTCCCCCGTTCCCCTGCATTACGAGCAGCTCACGCTCATGCCCGGCTGAGTCAAGGCCATCCGAGAGACGGGTGAGGTAGGAGGCCATGACCGGGTGGATGAACGCGTTCAGCGCGGCTGTGCTCGCGCGCTCGAACTCGCGGATCTCGGGCAGGACGTCGGCGCCGAGCGTCACGAAGGCGTTGGGCCAGAGCTCGGCGGCGATCTCGCCAGCTCGGAGCTCGTGCTCGGGGTAGGCGAACGAGTGCAGGAAGTGAATGACGAGCGCCTCGCAGCCCTCGGCGAGGAGCTGGGCGATCGCTCCGCGCACCCCGTCCTCGTCGAGCGGCTCCAGCACGTTGCCCGCCGCGTCGATGCGCTCGCTCACCTCGAGCCGTAGCTCGCGCGGGATCAGCGCCTCGAACGTGCCCGTGAGCCCCCAGGTACTCGGCCGTGTTCGGCGGCCGAGCTCGAGCGCATCGCGAAACCCATCGGTGGTGATCAGGCCGCAGCGAGCACCCTTGCGCTCGATGATCGCGTTCGTTCCGGTCGTCGTCCCGTGCACGACCGCGTCGAGGGCGGCCGGATCTGCTTCGGCCGCGGCGATGCCGGCGAGGAAGCCCTGTGACTGATCGTCTGGTGTGGTCGAGACCTTGGCAATGCGCACGCCCTCGCCACCGGGATCGAGCAGCACGACATCGGTGAACGTTCCGCCGACGTCGACTCCAAGTATCGATCCAGTCATGCGCGCGGGATTATCGTGACTGGCACCGCCGGAGACCGTATCCGAGCGGGACCGCCGATTCGAGGGAGAAGCCATGCCGATCGACAGGCCGTCCGCGGCGCAGATCTCTGACATTGCCACCGGGCTCGGGCTCGAGCTCTCCGATCACGACGCGGCCTCGTTCGCCGAGCTCGTCGCCCGCGTCCTTCCCACCTACGAGTGTCTTGATGGCCTCGACGAGCCGGCCGCGCCCGTCACGTACCCCCGCAACGACGTGCATCAACCCAGCGCGGACGAGAACCCGCACAACGCCTGGTACTGGCGGGCAACGATCGAGGGCGCGTCCGAGGGCCCGCTCGCCGGCAAGCGGATCGCGATCAAGGACAACATCTCGGTCGCCGGCGTGCCGATGATGAACGGCTCGCGGATTCTCGAGGGTCACACGCCTGACTCGGATGCGACCGTCGTCACGCGCGTGCTCGACGCGGGGGGCACGATCGTGGGCAAGGCCGCCTGCGAAGACATGTGCTTCTCGGGTGCAAGCCACACGTGCAAGGGCGGGCCCGTCAGCAACCCGCACCGACCGACGCACTCGGCCGGCGGATCGTCGAGCGGGTGCGGTGCTCTTCTCGCCGCCGGCGAGGTCGACATGGCGATCGGCGGCGACCAGGGCGGCTCGATCCGCATCCCGAGCAGTTGGTGTGGACTGGTGGGGCTGAAGCCCACGCACGGCCTCGTGCCGTACACGGGGGCGTTCGCCATCGAGATGACGCTCGACCACCTCGGGCCGATGGCCCGGACTGCCCGCGACGTGGCCACACTGCTCGGCGCGATCGCCGGCCCCGACGGGCTCGATCCGCGTCAGGCCGGTGCCGAGGCCGGCGACTACCTCTCCGAGCTCGACGCGGGCGCGGCGGGGCTTCGCGTCGGCCTCGTACGGGAGGGCTTCGGTCGACCCGACGCTGACGAGGTCACCGAACGGGTCGTGCGGAGCGCAATCGGCCGCTTCGCCGACCTCGGTGCAACGGTCAGCGAGCTCTCGATTCCGCTGCACCCCGACGGGCAGCACATCTGGGCCGGCATCCAGATCGAGGGCGCCGCGCAGCAGCTCCTCGGCGGCATGGGCAACGGAACGAACTGGATCGGTCGTTACGCAACGACTCTTCAGGACGCCTACGTGGCGGGCATGCGTACACGCCCGGACGAGATGTGCGACACGGTCAAGACCGGCCTGCTGCTTGGCGAGTACGTGCGCCGGGCCACGCCGGGGACGTACTACGCGAAGGCGCAGAATCTCAGGCACACGCTGCGCGCCGCGTACGACGAGGCGCTCGAGCAGGTCGACGTGCTGGCGATGCCGACCATCCCGTTCCGAGCAACCGAGATTCCGGCGCCCGACTGCTCGCGCGAGGACTACATCGCCCGCTCGCACGACATGGGCGGCAACACCTGCCAGTTCGACGCGTCGGGGCACCCAGCACTCAGCATTCCGTGCGGCGTCGCCGACGACCTGCCGATCGGCCTCATGCTGATCGGGCGCCACTGGGACGAGGCCACCGTGCTGCGGGCTGGGGCTGCGTTCGAGGCGGCGGCCGGCTAACCGGGGCGCTGACCGGGTCCGCCCCTCGACAGACCCGAGGACTCGTCAGGAGCCGGGCTGCGGGTCCGGCGCGTCTAGGTTGCGCCGCGCCGCCTCGGCCGCGAACTCGCGCAAGAGATCGGTCAGCCAGGCGTGGTAGCCCTCGTGATCCTCGATCATCTTCAGCTTGTTGCCCTCGATCGAGTCGCGCCCGCGAGTGAGGAACTCGTCGGCCTCGATGCCGAGAGCCGCGGCCGCCTCGACGAGCCGGCTCGCGCCCTCGACGAGCCGGAGCGAACCATAGATCGGCGTCTCGTCGAGCGCGAGGCGCGCGCTCGAGACGAGGTAGAGCACGAGCTCGAAAAGACGGTCCTCGGCGGCCTTGTCGCTCACGCTGAAGCGCTCCAGGCCTCGCCGTAGCGCTCGCGATGAATGATCGGCTCGAAGCGGCGTGGGCCGCGCGGCGCTTTCTTGACCGGATGACCTATCGCCACGAGGACCTCGGGGCGGATGTGAGCGGGCAGGTCGAAGATCGCCTGGACGGCTTCCTCCGTCCAGCTGGTGACCTTGCACACACCAAGGCCGAGTGCGGGCGCGGCGAGGCTCAGATACGCCGCCGAGGCGCCGGTATCGAGCCGCGTGACCATCTCAGTGCCACGCGTGCCGACCTCGGCGTGCGCGCGCTCAAGGTCGGAGCAGACCACAATGAGCGCGGGCGCGTTGTTGATGAAGCCCGGGCATGCTTGGCGCACGGTCCGCATTAGACGCTCGTCGGTGACGACGATGAGGTGGCGGATGTTCGGTCGGGCGACTGGCGCACGGCCTGCCGCATAGACGAGCGCTTCGAGGAGATCGGCGGCGACAGGCTCCGGCGAGAACATGCGATGCATGCGCCGCCGGCGCATCGTTTCCCAGACGTCCATCTCCGGGCGTGTCGGCTGGGAGGGTGAGGCGCTTGCCATCGGTGGGCCATCGTACTCGCGTGGCGGCGCCGCCACGTAGGCGGGTCGGTCACGGGCGAGCGGCCTTTCGCATCGGCTGACCCGTATATGTAATAGTATAGTTACATGTGTGCCGATCGGGAGCTCGTCTGGAAGGCGCTTTCGGATCCGACTCGAAGGGCCGTGCTCGAGGCGCTGCGACATGGGCCGGGCACGACCGGCGCTCTCGCGGCGGCCTTCCCCATCTCGCGGATTGCCGTGATGCGGCACCTATCGGTCCTCGAAGGAGCTGGGCTCATCTCCTCCGAGAAGCGCGGGCGTGAGCGGTGGCATTACCTCAATCCCGTGCCGCTCGTCACGGCACTTCGCGAGTGGCTCGATCCCCTGTCGGAACGGCTTGGCGAGTCCCTGCTCGACCTCAAGTCCGCGGTAGAAGGCCGCATGGCTGAGCCCGTCATCGACCTGAGAGCCGAAGTTGAGATCGACGCGCCTCCCGAGCAGGTGTACGCGGCGATCACCGAACGCCCTGGCGCCTGGTGGAGCCGCTCGTTTCTTAGCGGGCGAGCGATCGGACTCAGGCTTGATCCCGCGCTGGGCGGGCACCTGGTCGAGCAGTGGGACGAGGGAGGAAAGCTCCTGGCCACCGTGACGGCGCTGGCGCCCTCCGAGCTCGTCACGCTCTCGGGCGCGTTCCACCTCGGCGCCGGCCACGGGGTCGCCGAGCTCACACTGACACCGGCCGGCGCGAAGACGACCGTCACGCTCGCGTTCACGGCCTTCGGCCCCGTCGACCCGACCCTGGCCGAGCAGTTCCCGAACGGATGGCGGACTCTTATCGGCGTGAACCTCAAAGAGCACGTCGAGACCGGTCGCGTCGTCGGTATCGATCGAAAGGAGCACTGACATGCCATCGACCGTCACGTACGAAGACCAGTTCGGAGAGGTCATCGACCGACCCGACAGTGGAGTCATCGAGATTCGCTGGTTCGACGCAACGCGCGACTTCACGACGGAAACGTTCTACGGATGGCTCGGCGAGTTCGCGGGCGGAGTCGAAGCCAGCGGGCGCAAGCGCGTACTCGTCGACGCGCTCTCGTTCCGGATGGCCTCCGGTCAGATGGACCCCGCATGGCGGGACGCGCACATCATCCCGCGCTACAACGCGGCCGGAGTCGAGAAGTTCGCGTTCCTGATGCCCGAGGGGATGCCCGCAATCGGCGCGGCGCCCGCGCCTGAGGGGCCAGCCCAGTTCCCGACGGCGTACTTCGGCACCCGAGCCGACGCTCTGGCCTGGCTCGCCGACTGAGGCCTCGGGCGCTATCTGCGGGGCATACCACCCGACTCGAGTGGCGCCCAGGGAAGCTGCGTCGGCGCGGTAGGCGGATCAAGACCGGTCTCATCGAGGGCGGCGGCGACGATCTCGTCCATTGGCGGGCCGAAGTCGAAGTCTTCGGGCTCGCCACGGTCGGCCCGCATCTCGGTGCGTCGCCGCCCGGTGGTGGCTGCGTCGCCGGGCACCGCGCCGTACTCGAGCTCTGCTTTCTCGGCTGATACGAGGCCGTCCCGAACTTCGTCCCGGAGCTTCTCGTGCGGACGCTCGAGCGGGTCTCCCCAGCCACCGCCACCGGCTGTGCGAAAGACGAGCATGTCGCCCGCCTCGACCTTGACCTCGTCGCACTTCGCGGGCAGGCGCTGCTCGCTGCCGTCGGCTCTTATCAGGATCTTCTCGGAGCGCTTCGCCGGCCTCCCGCCGAGCACGCCCCATGGGTAGCTCAGCCAGCGGTCGTCGTGGATCGAGATCTCGCCTGGCTCGAGGTAGACGTAGCGCTTCTCGATCCCGTTGCCGCCACGGTGCAGACCGGCCCCGCCGGAGTCGCATTGGCCCGTGTAGCCGTCGATCCGCACGGGGTAGTACGCCTCGAGGTACTCGGTCGGGATGTTCTGGAAGAGCGGCCACCAGGAGTGCCCGTCGATTCCGTCGCCGATCGGTCGGCCGGGGATGCCGCAGTAGCAGATCTCCATCAGGAAGAAGAACTCGCCCTGCTTGTCCCAGCCCGAATAGAGCATGTAGGGGCTGGTGCCATCGCCCGCCGTCATGTTCTCGGGGCTGCTCCTGCCGAGCGCGCCGCCGAAGAGTTCGTAGAGGCGTGTCAGCGCGTGCGTGCGGCAGCCGAGTGCCGACGGGAAGTGCGGCTGGACGAGGCTCCCCTTGGGCATGTGCACGTGCAGCAGCGGGTAGAAGCCGTCGTTGAAGAGGATGTCGGGGTCGTAGACCATGATCAGGTAGACCCCGAACTGCATCTTCAGCATCGCTTCGTTCAGGTAGAAGTTGATCGGGCCGGCCGCCTGGGGAGCGGTGCCCGACCAGTCGAAGTAGGCGTGCTCTCCCTCGCGCCAGACGGTGAGCTTCAGCTTGAACGGTCCGTTGCCGAGCCCGTCGTCGTCGACCCAGTCCTCGAATGACTGGGGCTCCTCGGGGATCCGTTCCCTGATCAGCCGGGCCATCGCGCGGTAGGTGCGGTCGAGGAGCGCCTGGCAGCAGGCGAGGTACGTCTCGGTGCCAAAGCGCTCGCACAGCTCGCGCACGCGGAGCTCGCCCGCGCGACAGCCCGCGATCGTCGCGGTTAAGTCGGCCCGGTTCATCTCGGGCATGCGGACGTTGTTGAGGATCACGCCGAGAACGTCGTCGTTCATCCGTCCGGCGCGGACGATCTTGACGGGCGGGATGCGAATGCCCTCGCCGAAGACCGTCTTGGCGCCGGTCGGGAGGCCACCCGGGATCGGTCCGCCGATGTCCTGATGGTGGCCGAACATCGATGACCAGCCGACCAGCTCGTGCTCGAAGAAGATCGGGATGCAAACAAGCCAGTCGTTCAGGTGCGAGATGGCTCCGCCGCACTTGTACGGGTCGCTCGTGAGCAGCACGTCCCCCGGCTCGATCGGCTCGTCGAACGCCTCGACCATGTCGCCGATGTAGGAGCCGAACTGACCGACGATCATCCGGCCGGCCGCGTCGGTGATCATCGGGAACTCGTCGTGCTGCTCCCGGATTACGGGGCTCAGGGCCGCGCGCGTGAGGACTGCGTCCATCTCGTGCCGTGTGCTCTTGAGCGCGCCCTCGACGATGTCGACGGTGATGGGATCGACCTCGACGGCCGCGGCTGCGCCGCCGCGAGTGTCGTTCTCGCGCACCGGGCGCTCAGGCATCGCTGCTGTCGAGCAGGACGAGCTTCGTGATCTGGTCGGTTGGCGTCGGCTCGACGAGGTAGAGGTTGCCGTCTGCGTCGCCCGAGAGGCCGTGCGGCATGTAGGGGACCGGGCGGCAACGGCTGACGAGCTTCCCCTCGGCTGTGTACGAGCTGAGGCGTGGCACCTGATCGGTCACGTGGACGAGCCCCTTCCTGTCGATGTAGACCTCCATTGGATGGAAGAAGTCGGTCCACTCGCCGATGACCGAGCCATCCGAGTCGAGGACCTGGACGCGGTCGTTGTCGCGGTCTGCGACGAAGACACGCCCCGCATCGTCGATCGCCAGAGCATGAGGCGTCATGAACTCGCCCCGCTCGCTGCCGGGCGCCCCCCAGGTGCCCAGCAGCTCGCCATCGGCCGAGAAGAGGTGCACCGCGGCGTTGGCGTAGCCGTCGCTCACGTAGATCGAGCCGGCGCGGTCCGTTACGACGCCGGTCGGATGGTTGAACGGGCCTTGCAGCGAGGGCCGATGGCGCTCGCCAAGAGACAGCTGCAGCTCGCCGCTCGTGTCGAACACCAACAACTGGTGCGCGTCACGATCGACCACGAAGACGCGTCTGATCCCCAGCCGCCCACGTAGCTGCCTGACGGATCGAAGATGACGACCGGCGGGTCGATGCGCTGTGCCACGTAGACCCGGCCCCGCGAGTCGACGGCCACCGTGCTGAGGAAGCCGAGCTGCCGGCCCTCTGGCAGCTCGCCCCAGGGTCGGTGGACCGCGTAGCGGCGCTCGTCGATCGCAACTACGAATCCTGTGTTCATGGCAACCTCCGACGCATGGCCCGCGGATGGGTGGTGCAGCCTAGTAGGGCGCGCGCACCGCGAGCCGAAGGCCGGCTCGTGATGGCGGCGTGTGCTGCAGACGCCAGCTAGGGCGTGCCGCTGGTCTTGATCGTTGCTGCGAGTACGACATGCCGGTTGATCGAGGCGTCGTAGCTCATGCTCGGCTGCTCGGTGCCGTCAGCCGTGACGCCGAGCGTCGCGGTCGCCATCGTCGAGGAGGCCAGCACCTGGTCGATCCCCTCCGTATATGTGCCCGGCGGCGTGTAGGAGTCGTCCTGTCCTGCGACCGCAGCCACGATGACGGTGTCGCCTCGGCCGACGCCGATCGCATATGTCGGCGCAATCGGATTCGCCGTCGAGGAGTTGGTGCTGAGATTGCCGATCGGGGCGGTCTGCTGAACCCGCTCGAGCGTAACCGCCGCGTAATGCTCTTCCAGCTCGAGCGGTGGGTCGCCGGCCCAGGTCGGGACGAACGCGTTGTTGATCGCGGGCCCAATGTCTGCCTCGAGCAGATACCAGAGCTCAACGCGAGCACAGAACGAGTCGGGCGAGCCGCCTGTGCAGATCGTCACATCGCCGGCCTCGGTCATGCTCCGCCCACCCCACGTCACCGCCGTCAGGTCGCGATCTCCCTCGGGCGGAACGCCCGGGTCCTTGCCGTTCTCCATGCCGGCGACGAGGATGAGCATCCGGTCGTTGCCCGCAGCGGGTGTATGCGACAGGCCGGTGGTCCAGGAGTTGGCCAGGACCGCCCGCCTGCGGTTGAGCACGGCTCCCGCGATCGCCTGGCGATTCGGGCTGGAATGTGACATCGAAGGCGTCTCGGTACCAGCGGCGGCGAGCTTGTACGCCGTGCCCAGCGTGACCGTCGTGTTCGCGGTCTGGTTGTTGCCGAGCGTGAAGCTGTTCTGAGGCGTGTATGAGCCGTCGTTGCCGGCCGAAGCGCCGGTCACAACGATGTCTCCGCCGATCGTGGTGAGCGCGCTTGTCGCTATCGGGTTCGGAGTTGAGGTCGCGCTCGAGTTCGTGGCCGTCGGGCCGATCGGATCTGATTGATCGATGCCGCTGAAGAACGCATGCGAATACAACGGCAGGTCAGGCGTCTGCGACCAGTTCACCAGGAAGCTGCCGTCTGTGGCTGCGGCGATACCGACTTCGTTGAGGAACCAGATCTCGGTTGCTGCGGTAAAGCCGCTGCCGCCGCTGACCGCGTTCACGTTCGTCATCCCCTGGCCGCCGTAGGTGACCGAGGTGACGGTCGCCGGATCCGGAGTCTCGACCGGCTCGAGCACCACCGCCGCGATCGCGCGGCGGTTGGCGTTCGAGTGCGTCAGCGACGGCGTCTCGGTGCTGGCCGCTGCCGCCTTGTAGGCCGTGCCGAGCGACGCGGTTCCTCCGCTCTGGTTATTGCCGAGCGTAAACCCGTTGCTGGCCGTGAACGTGCCGTCGTTCCCGCCTGCGATGCCGACGACGACCATGTCGGCTCCGGAGTTCGTCGAGAGTGCCGCGGTCGTGAGCGGGTTGGGCGTGCCGGTGTCGGTCGAGTTCGTCGCCTGAGCGCCGCTCGGCGATAACTGATTGACGTCATCGAAGAAGGCGTGCGAGTACTTGGGAACGTCGGGGGACGTATCCCAGCTGGGGACAAACGTACTGCTCGTTGCCGCCGCGATGGCGGCCTCGTTCAGGATCCAGATCTCGACGCGCGTCGTGACGCCCGTCCCGGTGCTCGCACCGTTGACGTTCGTCATCACCTGACCGCCGTAGGTGACCGCGGTGAGCACGGGCGCGGGAGCGCTGCCGTGCTCATGAGACGCCACGAAGACCAGCAGCCGGTCGCCACCTGTTTCCTCGGTGTGCGAGAGCCCCGTGCCCCAGCTCCCGAGTAGTCCAACCTGGCCGAAGATCGGGCTCTGTTCGTTGCCGGTGATCAGGATCAGCCCACGGTCGCTTCCAGCGGGAGCCGTGTGGCTCAGCCCTGTACCCCAGCTCCCCAGGAGCGCGGCGTCGGGCAGACCCGTCGTCGTCGCCGAGGCTTCGTTGGAGTTCGCGCTCGTCCAGCCGCCGGCGTAGGCGTTCGCCACGTAGTAGTAGGTGTTGCCGGGCTGGAGGCCCGCGTCGGTGTGACTTACGGTGGCCTGCCCTGGCACGCTGGCCGAGGCCACGTACCCGGAGCCCGGCGTCAGGCTGTTCAGCAGGTTGTAGCCGCCCGCGTACGTCGATACCGTCGCGGTCCAGCTGAGATCGATCGCATCGTTTCCGTTCGGTGTCGCGCCCAGGCCGCTGGGGGGCTGGATGGTGTCGGTGTCGACGGTGTTGGCGGGAACACCAGGAGCGTCGGTGAACAGGGCCTGAACGCGCTCCGTGACGCTGAGCGCCAACGCCAACGCCAACACACTCATGAGCGCCAAGAATCGAGGTCGCAGGTAGGCGCGGGCACGCTCCGGGCGCGGTCGGGCGCTGCGCAAGTTCATGTCGCGCTGGCGTGCCATCTACGTCGTTGCCAGCGAGATCCCGTACTTGACGGTCCAGTGGTCGACGTCGTTCCCGGCGTCGGCGACGTCGTCTTCTTCGCGCCAGATCTGGCGGATCATCAGGAACGTGACGAGGCTGGACGGAAGCGCGATTCCGAGAAGCCATCCAATCGGGGCGGCGATGAAGATCAGCAGGTAGCCGACGTAGGGAACGACGGCCGTCGGTACGACAACGGCTCCACTGAGATCGAAAGGCTCTGGATCGTTTGCACTGTTCGCGTCCCCACGCGTTGTTGCGAGCCGTCTTCCCGTCGAGAGGTCGATCCCGACGACGCGATGGATGATCGGAGGTACGTCAGGTGCGTTGCGCACCACGACGACGTCGCCGATCGCGATCTCCTCGGCGAGCCGCGTTGACGTGAACACGAGGCTCCCGTGCGGCAGAGCATCGCCCATGCTGCCGCCTTCGATACCCAGCGGCTCCTGCCCGACTAGTCGGGGGACGACGACGAGTAGCAGCCCGGAGACGATGACGAGCAGGGCAACGCGTAATAGGCCCCGGCCGACGAGCCAGGGGAGAGCCTCCGTCGAGTGGGTTGGCCTTTGTGTTGTCATCGGGTCACCCGCACGCGTGCGCGGTGCCTTCGTCGTGATGGCTGCGGTGACCCGGTTGTCGTCCGCGCGCCGCCCGCCTTGAGCGGCCGCGTCGCAGGCCGAATGCCTAGTTGTTCTTGGTCTGCTCGGCCTGGAAGTCGAACGTGGCCGTGCTGGTGATGCCTTGCGAGGCGTTGGTGGCCGCGAGGGGGAGCTCGACGTTGAAGCAGAGAACCTCGTTCGTACTGGCCGTGAGCGCCCGGTCGCCGGCCTGGGCGCCCTGAGCAGGGTCACCTACCGCGTTGATCGGCGTCGTATTGCCGAGATCGCCCGGGCCGTAGATGACGGTGCCGTCGGTGTCGAATCCGCCATTCGTGCAGGTGGTCACACCGCTCTTGATCGTCAGGTCGAGCTCTCCCGCCAGCACGTTCTCGGTGGTCGTCGACGTGATGGCGTAGCGGAGGTCGAGTGTGCCGTCGTTGGACACCGTGACGGGGTTAGTCACCTCGTCGCCAGGTGCCATGGTGGCGAACGTGACGAGCGCACTGGTCGGTGACGTCGAGATGTCGATTGTGCCGGCCGTGAACGTGTTGGCCGGTACGGATGCAGTGTCGGTGAAGAGCGCCTGAACGCTGACCGTCAGGACGGTCGCGAAAGCCGCAAGTATGAGTCCGGTGGCGGCGAGTCTCTTCATGGCTGGTACTCCTTCTTGGGTCGTGCGACGAGCCGAGTGGTTCTCGGTTTCGGCTCTGATCACGATCTACGCTCGGGCGCGGAGTCCGACAACCCCTGATCGAGTGCTAGATCAGCGCTTGGCACACCCCGAAACCGGGTGGGCGCGTCGCCCCGGATTCCCAGCAATCGTCGGTAGGCTCGTCGACTGTGGACGCGGCGCATCACGGCTCGGCCCTTCGGCTCCCGAGCCGTGCGTGGGCCGAGTTCGATCTGGCGAGGCTGTGCCGGAACCTCGCCGAGATCGAGGAGCGCAGCCGCCGGGGCGCTGACGTCATTGCGTCTGTGAAGGCCGACGCCTATGGCCACGGGGCGGTGCCTGTGGCGCGCGCCCTCGAGGCAACAGGTGTGTTTGCGCTCGCGACCGGAAGCGTCCGCGAGGCGGTCGAGATCCGCGAGGCGCACGTCTCGACGCCGATCCTGCTGTTTCCGGGCTTCCTCGCTGACGCGATCCCGGCGATTCTCGAGCACCGGCTCATGCCCGGGCTCGACGACCTCGAGCTCGCGCGCGCCCTCTCGGGCCAGTCTACGAGCGCACTCCCGGTCTGGCTGAAGGTCGACAGCGGGCTCGGCCGGCATGGAGTGCTTCCCGCGGATGCAGTCGCCTTCGTCGACGCGCTCGGCCAGCTACCGCACCTTGAGCTTGGCGGCGTGTTTACGCACCTGCCCTTCGTCGACCGTGCCGGGCGTGAGTGGGCCGAGGAGCGGCTGGCCAGCTTCACGTCTGTGCTGCGCTCGCTCGAGGCCCGCGACCTGGCGCCGCCGCACTCGCAGGCCCTGAGCAGCGCCGGTGCACTGGCAGGAGTGGGTGACCCGAGCTCGGCGATCTGCCCGGGTCACGCCATGTACGGGATTCCACCCGCGGCCGCTGAGCAGGTCTCGATGGATGGGCTCGAGCCGGTGGCGCGCTCGATCACTAGCGCGCTCTCTCGTGTGGCGCCCAATCCCGTCGCTCGCTCCGTTGGCGTTGGCGGCGCTCGCGAGCTCGCCGCTGGCGCCGTGACCGGCGTCGTTTCTCTCGGTCGTCGGGATGGGTACCGCTGGCATAGTGACCAGCCCGCAGCCATGCTCGTGCGCGGCCGTCGCGCACCTGTCGTCGGTCTCTCGCTCGAGCACGTGATGCTCGACCTCAGCGATGTTGTGGGTGCGCGGCCCGGCGACGAGGTGGTCGTCCTCGGTGCTCAGGGCGATGAGTCGATCACGCTGGCCGAGCTCGGCAGCTGGAGGCGTTCAAATCCGACCGAGACGTTGCTCGACTTCGCGGGCCGGATCGAGCGCCGGTATCTGGGCGAAGGGCGTGCCTGAGTGAGGCATACTCCGGCTAGCAGCTGCGCGATCTGGAGGTAGGGATGGCCACGACCGAAACCGGGGACATCACCAACGAGGTGCTCCAGGAGTTCCTGTGGACGCTGTTTGGGCGACTTTCGGCGCCGAAGCTGACGAAAGAGACGACCGCGTTGCTCTGCGTCGACGTGCAGTACGTCGATGCGCATCCCGACTACGGGCTTGGCGCGAAGGCAAAAGAGCTCGACCTGGCGCACCATCTCGACTACTACTGGGACCGGCTCGAGCGGATCACGATTCCGAACATCAGACGGCTGCAGGATGTCGCGCGCGCCAAGGGCGTCGAGATCGCTCACATCCGCGTCGCCTCGAGCACGGCCGACGGGCGGGACTCGACGCTTCGTTACAAGTCGTTCGGCTTGCGTACGCCACGCGACACCAAGGAGGCGCAGTTTCTCGACGAGGTCGCCCCGCAGGGCGACGAGCTCGTGATTAGCAAGGTCACCTCGAGCGCGTTCAACTCGACGAACATCGACCGCATGTTTCGGAACATCGGCATCCGGAACCTGATCGTCACCGGCGTCGTGACCAACGGCTGCGTCGAGTCGACGACGCGTAGCGCCGCCGAGCACGACTACGGCACGATCGTCGTCGAGGACGCGACGGCTGCGATGGCACCCCAGCTGCACGAGCACTCGCTGCTCAGCATGAGCTACAAGGACGCGGCGATCCGTTCGACCGACGAGGTCGTCGAGTTGCTCGACGCGCTCTAGACCATCTGGTTGGCGACGCAGCCGGCGCCGGGACGGCCATGACCGTTGGATCGGAGCCCCTCGCAGGAAAGGTCGCCATCGTCACCGGCGCGGGACGCGGACTCGGGCGCGCGATTGCGCGCGCGCTCGCGGATGCCGGCGCCCAGGTCGCCCTCTCGGGTCGAGACGAGGCGCGCCTCGCGGATGTCGCCGGCGAGATCAAGAAGCTCGGTCGAGTGGGCGAGGTCGTGCCGGCTGACGTTACCGACCGTGACGCCGTCGAGGCGCTCGTGGCGCAGACCGTCGAGCGCCTCGGTGGCGTGGACATACTGGTCAACAACGCCGGTGTCGTCGTAGAGCGCCCGCTGCTCGAGATGACCGAGGAAGACTGGGACGCGATATTTGACACGAACGTTCGCGGGACGTTTCTTTGCACGCGCGCAGCGGGCCGCGTTCTGACAAAGCAGCGCGCCGGGAAGGTGATCAACATCGCCTCCTACACGGGTTTCATCGGGATGGCCAACCTCGCCGCGTACTGCGCGTCGAAGGCCGCGCTCGTTCAGCTCACCAAGGCTCTGGCGGTCGAGTGGGCGCCGCACAACGTCCAGGTCAACGCGATCGCGCCGGGCTTCTTCGAGACCGAGATGAACGCGGAGTTCCGCTCGAACGCCAGCGAGCTCGACCGCGCGCTGAAGCGGATTCCGGCGCGGCGCGCCGGTCGCCCGGAGGAGCTCGGGCCACTGGCGGTCCTGCTCGCCTCGTCGGCTTCCGACTACATGACGGGTGAGACCATCGTCATCGATGGAGGGCAGATCGCATGGTGAAGGTCGGCATCCACCTTCCCCAGTGGGGCGCGCTCGCGACGCGCGACGCGCTGCTGACGGCCGCCCGGACGGTTGAGGACTGCGGTCTCGACTCGGCCTGGGTCGCCGACCACATCGTCTATCCGGCGGCCGGCGGCGACCAGTACCCCTACGCCGAGCGGTTGCCGTGGGCGCCAGGGGAGGGGTTTCTCGAGGCGTTCACGACGCTGGCCGTCGTGGCCGGGGCGACGAGCCGGATCGCCCTCGGGACGAGTGCGCTCGTCCTGCCGATGCGCGAGCCGCTGCTCGTCGCGAAGACGATTGCGAGCCTCGATGTCCTCTCTGGTGGCCGCGTGATCCTGGCCCTCGGCGCAGGCTGGTGGCGCGAGGAGTTCGACGCACTTGGCGTTGGCTTCGACGATCGCGCAGCCCGCTACGACGAGACGATCCGACTGATGCGGGCGCTCTGGACGGACGGCACCGTCGAGCACCATGGCGAGTTCTTCGACTTCGAGACCGTGTCGTGCGAGCCGCGGCCGCTTCAAAGCGGCGGGCCGCCACTCTGGATCGCCGGAAGCACGAGAGCCGCGCGCCGGCGCGCAGCACGACTCGGCGACGGCTGGCACCCGGTTCGCCTCACGCCCGAGCAACTCGCCCAGGGAATGGCCGAGATCGCCGAGCTCGCCGAGGCCGAAGGTCGCGACGCGGCGCAGATCGGGCTGAGCAGCGTAATCGGGCTACCGCCCGACCCTGACCGAGTTGCGAAGCGCATTCTCGACCTGGCCGCTGTCGGTGCGAGCCACGTGCTCGCTGGCGCGCCCGGCGAGACGATCGAAGAGCTCTGCCGGGCGATCGAGATGCTCGGAGGCGAGGTCATGCCGATCGTGCGGCGCGAGCTCGGGTAGCCGCTGCGCGGCCACCTTGCGAGAACGGCCTCAGGCCGTTCTCGGGCCTGGCTAGGTCCGACAGCTAGCCGCTCCATCTACACTCGGGCGCCATGCCGCTTTCCGCGCAGCAGCGCGAGCTGGCGGAGGCGCTGACCGACCTCTGCAAGCGCCACGTCACGCCGGAGTACGTGAAGCGCTGTGACGACGAGCAGCTCTACCCACAGGAGGCGCTTGCCGAGCTCGCCTCGGCCGGGTGGGCCGGCCTCGCGGTCGCCGGGGAGCACGGTGGCGCAGGAGGCTCGGCTGTGGATCTCGCGCTCGCGCACCGGACGATCGCCCGCCACGGCTTCGCCGTCGCGCAGGCCTACTACTCACTCTGGGTTCTCGGCGCGAACGCGATCGCTGCGCTCGGGAGCGACGAGCAGAAGGCCGACTGGCTGCCGCGCTTGGCCCGGGGGCAGCTGCGCGTGGCGTTCGCTCTCACCGAGCCGGAGTCCGGCTCTGACGCGGCTGCTCTCAGAACGACCGCGACGCGCGAAGGTGATGCCTTCCGCGTCAATGGGCAGAAGCTCTTCATCACGGGTGCGACGGTCGCCGACCTGATCATCACGGTCGTGCGAACCGACCCGGACGTGGCTGATCGCCGCGAGGGCCTCTCGCTCCTCGTGATAGACGCCGACGCGCCGGGCATCCGCGTGCAGCCGCTCGACAAGCTGGGCCTCAGGGCGATTGACCTGAGCGAGGTCTTCTTCGCCGACGTCGCGGTGCCGGCCGCGCGGCTCCTCGGCCCGCTCCACCACGGCTGGCCGAGCCTGCGGCCGCATCTGAGCCTCGAACGGGTTCTGCTCGCCGCGATCTGCGTGGGGGCTATCGACGAGCTGGTCGAGCTGTCGAGCCAGTACGCGCGTCAGCGGGTGGCGTTCGGGCAGCCGATCTCGCGCTTCCAGCTCGTTGCTGACAAGCTCGTGTCAATGCGCGTGAGCGGGCAGGCGGCCGGGCTGCTCGTCGAGAACGCTGCCGCGACGATCGACGAGGGCGAGCCCGCCGAGGCCGACGCCGCCGCAGCCAAGCTATTCGCGGCCGAGGCCTACGCGTCGGCCGCCCGCGAGGCGGTGCAGATCTTCGGCGGCTACGGCTACACGAACGACTACCCGGTCGCCCGCCACTATCGCGACGCGAAGTACATGGAGATCGGTGGCGGCACCTCCGAGATTCAGAAGCTCTTGATTGCGCGCTCGATGGAGCTCGTGTGAGTCGTTTCGAGGGTAAGTCGGCGCTGATCACGGGCGCCGCCGGCGGTATCGGCTCGGCGGCCGCGCGCCGCTTCGCGAGCGAGGGCGCGAGCGTGGCGCTGGCTGACCGCGCGGCCGATGGGCTCGGGGAAGTCGCGTCGGAGTGCCGCGATCTAGGCGCTCCCCAGGCGCTCGAGCTCGCCGTCGACCAGACCGATCCGGAGGCGGTCGCCGGCGCCGTCGAGCAGGCGTGGACAGCACTCGGTCGCATCGACGCCCTGTTCGCCAATGCCGGCTACGGCAAGCTCGTGCCGTTCCTGGAGACGCCGGCGCGCGTCTGGCAGCGTCACGTCGACGTCAACCTGACCGGCACGTTCCACGTCTGCCAGGAGGTCACCAGGCGCATGGCCGACGATCGAGGGGGAGGAGCCGTCGTCATCAACGCCTCTTCGGGGGCCGAGGTCTACGCCGACCAGCTCTCGGCCTACTGCGCGACGAAGGCGGCGATTCGCATGCTCGCGATCGGAATGGCTTCCGAGCTCGGGGTGCACCGCATCCGTGTCAACGCGGTCATGCCGGGCGTGATCGAGACGCCTCTCAACGCGCCGCTCCTCGCCGACGACCGGCACCGCGACGTGCTCACGGCCGAGACGCCGGTCGGTCGGCTGGGCACACCGGACGACGTGGCCGCCCTCGTCTGCTTCCTCGCCTCTGACGACGCCGCGTACATGACTGGCGCTGCGCTGATGATCGACGGCGGCCAGACGATCCACGGACATCCGCGCTGGTTCAGGCTCGACTACTCGAAGCCGCACGACGCGACCTGGGAGATCGGGCGGTGAGCACGGATCGCACGCGGTCCGGGGCCGAGCGCGACTCGGTCGTCACCGACGCCGCAAGTGCGATCGAGGCGGTGCGAGACGGCATGACCGTCGGCATCGGCGGCTTTATCAACGCGGCGCACCCGATGGCGCTCGTCCGCCAGCTCGTCAAGGCCGGTCTTCGGGATCTGACGATCGTCGGCCCGGCCTCCTCCGGGCTCGAGGTCGACATGCTGATCTCCTCGGGCTGTGTGCACAAGGTGGTCGCGACCTACGTCGGGGCCGAGGGGATCGCGCCGATCGGGCCCGCTTTCCGCCATGCCGCGCAGGAGGGTGAGATCGAGGTCTGGGAGCTCGACGAGGCGCTCTACTACGCGGGCCTTCGCGCTTCCGCGCAGCGTCTTCCCTTCAATCCCTGGCGCGCCGGCGTCGGCACCTCCTACCCCGAGATCAACCCCGACCTCAAGGAGTTCGACGACCCGGTGAGCGGTGAGCGACTGCTCGCGGTGCCCGCGATCGAGATCGACGTTGCACTGATCCAGGCCGCTGTCAGCGACCACTACGGCAACGTCCAGCACAACGGGACCGGGTATGGGGACCGGGCCATCCACGCGGCCGCCGACGTCACCATCGCGCAGGTCGAGGAGCTCATCTCACCGGAGCGGATCCGGGCGAATCCGGGCGCGACGAGCATCGCCGGTGCCGACCATGTGGTGCGCGCGCCTTACGGCGCTCATCCCTTCGGCTCGGAGGGCTACTACCCGCCCGACCTCGACCACCTCCAGGAGTACCTGGCCACCGCCAATCAGCTCCTGCGCGAGGGGTCGCGCACGGCGCTCGACTCCTACCTGGGGCGCTACTTCGCCGAGCCCGGGGACAACGTCGCTTACCTCGAGCGGGTCGGGCTTCGACGCCTGCTCGCGCTCTCGGAGTACTAGCCCGTGAGCGATGCGACTCCGCTTGAGCTGATGGCAACCGCGCTCGCGCACGACCTCGAGGACGGCGAGTGGGTCGAAGTCGGCGCCAACCTCCCCGTCCCGCGCGCCGCGGCGCTGCTCGCGCACCTCACGCATGGCCCGAACATGACCGTGATGCTCGCGATGACGAAGGCCTACCTGCGCGCCGAGCCCTCGATCGAGGAGTTCGAGCTGATCACCGACGTGCGTGCTCAGCGCTGGGCCGAGGCCTACTACCCGCACGACCGGTTGCTCGCCGAGATGCGCTTCCGCCGTCGTGGTGTTTTCTTCTGTGGAGGCATCCAGATCGACCAGTTCGGCAACTCGAACCTGATCGGCATCGGGCCCGACTACAAGAAGCTGAAGTTTCGTGGCCCGGGGGGCATCGGCACCTGCAACGCGACCGCCCAGAACGGGCGCTACCACCTGGTCACGACCGACCACTCGCCGCGAACGCTGGTCGAGCGCTGCGACTACGTGTCGGCGATCGGGTTCGGCGACGGCACGGACGGCCTGCGCGAGTCGCTTGGCCTGACGAACGAGGGGCCGCGCTACATCGTCACGCCGAAGTGCGTGTTCGATTTCGACACCGACACGCGTCGCGCGCGGCTGAAGTCGGTGCACGCGGGCGTCGGCGTCGACGACGTGCTCGAGTCGACAGGGTTCGTCCCCGTCGTTCCGGACGACGTCCCGGTCACTCCGGGCCCGAGCCAGGACGAGCTGACGATTCTGCGCGAGCGGATCGACCGGGCCGGTCGCCTGCGCGCCGAGCGGTGAGGCCCAAGCACGACCGCTCGCTCCGCACCCTGCGAGCGATGCTGGAGCACAACGCCGCCCTGGACCCCGATCGGCTCTTCCTGAGCGACGAGGCCGGCGAGCTGACGCGGGCCGGGATCGAGCGCCTCGCCAGGGACACGGCCGGCGCGTTCACGGCGCTCGGCATCGAGAAGGGCGAGACGGTCGGGATCATGCTCGAGAACCGGCGTGAGCTGATCGCAAGCTGGTTCGGACTCGGCTGGTGTGGCGCCGTCGAAGTTCCCATTAGTCACGCAAGCGTCGGCGAGCACCTCGTTCACGTTCTCAATCATTCACAGTGCCGAACCGTCGTGGTGCAAGCTGACTTCGTCCCTCGGCTCGAAGGCGCGGCTGAGGAGCTCCACCGCCTCGAGCGCCTCGTGATCGTGGGCGATGCGGTCACCCAACGGTTCGAGACCCTCACGTGGGCTGAGTTCGCGGCCGGGAGCGGCGACGTCGCCGACGCGCCCACACACACCGACCCGGTCGCAGTCCTCTACACCTCGGGCGCGACCGGACCGGCGAAGGGCGCGGTCGTCAGCCACGGCCACCACTACACCAACGGCTACCAGCCGGCGGCGCTGTTCGACCTGAGCGCTGACGACACCATCTACTCGTGCTTGCCTCTCCACCACAACATGGCGCAGGGCTACGCGGTCTGGGTTGCGATCGTGTCCGGCGCCTCGCTCCGGCTTGCGCCGCGGTTCGATGCCGACGGCTTCTGGGAGGACGTTCACGACAGCGGCGCCACCGTCTTCCCCTTCGTCGGCGCCATGTTGGTTCTGCTCGCCAAGCGGCCTGGTTCGGCGGGCGATCGCGACAACTCGCTTCGACTCGGCTTCGGCGTGCCGATACCGGCAGCCCTGCATGAGCCGTTCGAGCAGCGCTTCGGCCTCGAGCTCGTTCACTGTTACGGCTCGACGGAGGCAACGATCGTCGCGTGGCAGGATCCGCGCGAGCGCGTGGTGGGCTCGGTCGGGCCGCCGATCCCCGGCTACGACGTGGCGATACTCGATGAGGACGACCGGCCAGTTCGCCAGGGCGAAGTCGGCCAGATCTGCACGCGACCGCACGAGCCCTACGCGATGTTCTCGGGCTACTACCGCGATCCGGCGCGGACGGCTTCGGCGTTTCGCAACCTCTGGTTTCACACCGGCGATCGCGGCTGGGTCGACGAGCGGGGCAACCTCTGGTTCTCGGATCGCATCGGCGACGTGATCAGGCGGCTCGGCGAGGGCGTGAGCTCGTGGGAGGTCGAGCAGGCGGTACTTGCGCACCCCGGCGTGCAGCTCGCGGCGGCCTTCGGCGTTCCCTCCGAGCTGATCGAGGAGGAGATCATGGTCGCCGCCGTTCTGCAAGACGGCCACGAGTTGGCCGCCGAGGAGCTACGCGAGTGGTGCGCGTCGCGGCTGCCGCGCTACGCGACGCCGCGTTTCGTCGAGTTCGTCGACAGTCTGCCGCTGACCCCGACCGGGAAGATCGAGAAGTTCAGGCTGAAGGCGCGCGGCATGACGGCGGCCACCGACGACGCCCGCGCAGCCGCCCGATAGGGCATAGGCTGGCGCCGCCATGAGCCCCGAGTTCGCGACCGACGTCAGCGAGGCACAGGCCGGCAGGGTCCTCATTCGTGGCTACTCGCACGAGGAGATCATCGGCAAGCTCCCGTACGCAGACGCCACCTTCCTCACGCTGGTGGGACGGTTACCGACAGCCGCCGAGGCCCGCATGACCGACGCCATTCTCACGAGCCTGCTCGACCATGGCTTCGTCGCCTCGACGATCACGGCCGCGCGCTACATCGCATCGGGCAACCCGCAGTTCGTCCCTGCCGTCGCCGGCGGGCTGCTGGCGGCAGGCGCCAACACCCTGTCTCCCGAGCACACCTCTGGTCTGATCAGGCACGGGCTCGAGCTGAAGCAGGAAAACGGCTGGACGACCGAGCAGACCGCTGCGGCCCTGATTGAAGAGCTCGCCAGCGAAGGGCGTCGCGTGCCAGGGCTCGGCCACCCGATCCATCGCGACGGCGACTTCCGCTCGGACGTGCTCTTCGCGCTCGCCGAGGAGCTCGGTCTCGCCGGCGATGCCACCCAGCTCTACCGGGCAGTTCACGCCGAGTTCGTCAGAACGAGCGGCAAGAACTTGCCGATCAACATCGACGGCTGCCTCGCCTGCCTCGGCCTCGACCTGGGCCTGACGACGCACCAGATCGTGAGCCTCGCACTACTGGCGGTGCTCCCCGGTCTGATGGCGCACGTCAGCGAGGAGATCGAGAGCGGCAAGCCGCTGCGTTTCATCACGGACGGCGAGTACACCGGCGAGCCGTACCGCTCGCTTCCCGCCGACTGAGCTCAGTCCTCCGGATAGATCTGATCTGGAGGTAGGCAGCGCGAATCCGAACGCTCGCGCCTTCCCACGCCTCGTCGTAGTCGGCGAACAGCTCCTGGATCCCTGCCGATTTCTCGAAGCGCTTGAACGTCTCCTCGTCGGGGAACTCGTACGTCGTCAGGTAGTCGTACTCGCCCTCGCCCGTGATCCGCTTGTAGCGGCGAGCGCTGAGCGCGCCGCTGATCTCGAGCACCTTCGGGACGTGCTCGTCGTTGTACCAGGCGTTGTAGGCCTCCTCGGCCTCCGTGGTGACCTTCGCCGGCACCTGTAGAAGCACCTTGGGCATGGCTCCTCCTTCCCTGGGCCGCGTCGGCCCGGCGCTTGTTAGTTGAGGCCCGGCAGCTCGGTCTCGAGCTTGTAGATCGCGCGCCGGTATTGCTTTACGTGCGGTTCCCAGGCGCCCCAGCCGGTGACCTCCTTGTAGCGAGGCTCCTCGAAGACCGCCTCGCTGTCGATCTCGTAGGCGGCGAGGAAGCGCTGCTGCCCGCGCTCCTCGTAGCGCGTCGCCGACTCCAGGCCAGGGACGCTCTCGAGCTTGGGAACGTGCTCGTTGTCGTACCAGTCGTGCCACTCCGGCAGGATCGCCGGGTCATGCACCTCGGAGCGAACCAGATAGATGTACTTCGTCTTGTGATCGAGCAGTGCCATGTTTTACCTCTCCTTGTTTTGTCGTCTCGTTGCGCGCAGGCCTAGCGCTCGAACTCGTGGTGATGGTCCATCCACCAGCGCGCGATGTCACCGCGACGTGCGAACCAGACGTCGCCCTTCTCGAGCCCGTGCTCGATGAACTCGCGAATGGCCGACGCGCGTCCGGCCTGGCCGACCAGCCGCGGGTGGATCCCAATGCTCATCACGCGCGGATAGCCGTTCGCGCCCTCGTGCCAGTACTCGTCGAGGCCGCGCTTCAAGAAGTCGGCGAAGCGGCCCGGGTCCGCGATGCAGCCGTCGGCGACGACGAAGCGGAAGTCGTTGTAGGTCACCGTGTACGGGATGACCAGGTGGTCTTTCCCCCTGACGTCGACGAAGTAGGGAAGGTCGTCGTTATAGGCGTCGGCGTCATACGTGAAGCCCAGGTCCTGCAGGATCTCGCGTGAGACCGGGCTGCGCGAATAGCGCCAGTACCAGCCGTAGGGGCGCTCGCCGGTCGTCCGCTCGATCGCCTCGACCGCCTGCTCGACCTCCTTGCGCTCCTCTTCCTCGGTCATGAGCCAGGGCTCGCTCCAGCGGTAGCCGTGCCCGCAGGTCTCGTGGCCGGCCTGTTGGATCGCCTTGCCGAGGTCGGGGTTCATCTCGAGCGCCATTCCACAGGCGAAGAACGAGACCTTGACCTTGTACTCGTCGAAGATCCTCAGCAGCCGCCAGATGCCGCAGCGGCTGCCGTACTCGTAAACCGACTCGAACTGGTAGTCGCGGTAGCTCCGGTCGAGCGAGTAGTTGAACTCGGCGAGCGGGTCGGTCGTGTCGTCTCCGGCCCATTCGCGGTGCTCCGAGCCCTCCTCGTAGTTCAGCGCGATAGTGACCGCGACCTTGGCGCCGTTGGGCCAGACGACCTTCGGTGGCGTCCGGCCGTAGCCGATCAGGTCGCGCGGGTCATCCTGGACTGTGCTCATTGGTCCTCCCTCGGGGTGCTCTGTCGGCGTGGCGATCGTGCGTCGGTCAGTCGGTGGCTGGCTGGTCAGCGATGCGTCGCGGTCTCTGCGGCTCGCATCCCGGACACGAGCCCGCGCGCCAGGCCGCCGGCGTAGCCGCGGTGGAAGACCCCGCCCACATCGATGCCGGCGGCCAGCAGGCCCGGGATCGGCCCGTCGCTGCTGTGCACGCGGCCGCCGGGATCGGCCCTGAGCCCGCCGTAGGTGAACGTGATCGCGGGCTGAACCTCGAGCGCGTAATAAGGCGGAGTCACGACAGGCTGGGAGTGTCTGGTGCGCGGAGGATCGAGGCGGCTCGGGTCGCTGGCCGCGGTCTCGTTGTAGGCGGTGAGGGTCTCGAGGAACCGAGCGCCGTCGGCGCCCCAGCCGGCGACGGCGTCGGCGAGCGCAGCAAGCGTCTTGGTCTTCGCTGATCTGGCGCCGGCGTCGGCGGCGATCTGCAGGCGATCGATCTTCGGGAGTCCGGGGATGTAGGCGCCCATGACCTGCGTGCGGTGGATCTCGCCGTCGGCGACCAGGATCGCTTTCGCATCCGGATGTCTAACGAGCGCCTGCACGTTCTTGTGGTCGCCGAGCGACTCATCGGTGAACCGCTGTCCACTGGCGTCGAGAAGCAGGCAGTAGGCGCTGTGGAGCTGGGCGAACGGGATGAACATGTCGGACGGGAACTCGGCGAGTGGGCTCGGCACGAGGTGCCCGTAGAACCCGTCCATCTCGGAAGTCGTCTCGGCACCCGCCTCGACACCGAGACGGATGCCGTCGCCGGCGCTCGTCGTGTTCGAGCGGACGAGAGCTCGCTCTGCGTTCGCGTGGATGTGCTCGGCGCGAAGCGCGCCGCTCGCCTGGAAGCCGCCGGTCGCGAGGACGGTCGCTGCCGCTTTCACGTCGAGGCCGCCGCCGGCAGTGCTCGTGTGCGCACCGGCCACGCCTCCGCCGTCACGTAACAGCCCTTCGACGCTGGTCGAGGTGACGATCTCGCCTCCCGCCGACTCGACGAGTGAGCGACAGGTGTCGAGGAACGCGTTCGGGTCGATCCGATGCCCGTAGCCGAAGCCGTAGATTCCCTGAATCTCGTCCGAGAGCTCGAGGCCGAGCGATCTCAGCCAGTCGAGCCCATCGGGGAAGCCGTCGACCAGCGCCGCAACGAGCGCCGGGTCGGCGCCCGGATCCTCGCTGAGTAGTGCGTCGGCCTCGGCGGCCGTCCATACGAAGCCGCCGGAGATTGCGGCCGACCCACCCATCTCTGGAGCCTTCTCGACGACGCGTACGCGGGCCCCGGCCTGCGACGCGCGTGCCGCGGTGGTCATGCCCGAGGCCCCGGAGCCGATGACGAGCAAGTCGACCTGATGCGTGCTGGACATTCGAGCGGGCGGCCTCTGAAGAAGCGTCGGCGGCTAGGGTCGCGAGCGCCGACAGACTAGCGCCGGACGCTAGCTCACGATGTGTCGCCGAAGCGTCTCGTGACGGGTCGGTAGACGGCGGTGTCCGGGCCGGCAGACGGTGCGTCTGGGCCGGCGAGAACCACGATGCCGCGGTAGGGCGTCGAGTGATCGAGCCCGACCGCTTCGAGCCAGGTGAGCGCCGGCTCGGGCTCGTTCTGCTCGGGCTCTGCGCGGTCGGCGACCAGCAAGAGTTGCTCAACGTCGACCGGTGGAGCGAGATCGAGACCCGCGAACAGGTTGCGACGGTAGAAGTGTCGGTCGATCATGGGCTGCCACTCGCGAAAGCCGCGCACGCTCAGGTAGGTGGCGTCGTCGAACACCTCGGGCCCGTCGATGCTGTACATCGCAAGCGACGGGGGCGCGCCGGGCGTCTCGGTCCTGAATCGCTGTGCGGACGGGATCCCGGGCACCGTGGCCATTGCGCGGCAGTGCTCGACGTACCACTCGTCCCACTCCTGCTCCTGCTTCTCGCTGGGCTCGAGGAGGCCGCTCTGGCTCATGAAGATCATGTTGCCGGCTCTTCTCCAGCCGCATGGCGCCCGGCGATCCGCCCCGACGTGAAGGCCCAGCCGAGGTGGTGTCCGTGGCCCTCGAGCGCGACGCCGCCCTGGCCGTTCGAGCCGGCCGCGTATAGCCGTGGGATCGCGCTGCCGTCCTCCCGGAGCACCTGGAGGCGCTCGTCGACGTCCAGGCCACCGTCGGTGAAGACGACGTAGCTCCTGGCAGGCCCGAGGGCGTAGAAAGGCGGCGCGGTAAGAGCCGGACGATCGCCCCGTTCTTCGGCCGTGTAGTCGGAGAGCGTTCTCGCCAGCGCGTCTTCGGGAACGCCGATCGATCGCGCCAGCCCGTCGACCGTGTCCGCCTCGTGATAGATGTCGCGGCGGTTTCGCCTGTAGTCGGCCAGATACGCGTAGGCGATGCCCGGCGCCGTCGAGACGACGTGTGGCCACTCGGTGAACTTCTCGGCGATTCTGTGGTCGAAGACGATCCACGTGGTCCGGTGACGCTGCTTCGGCACGGCGAGGTTCGGTGCGTCGAGCTCGTCGGTGAAGCGCGTTCCGTCGACGTTCACGAGGATCGCTCCCTGCGCGTAGAGTTCAGGCGAGGGACCGAGCGCGGTAGTGAGGAAGCTCATCAGAAAGGGCCGTAGGACGCGGTCGGGCAGGTTCCGATAGCACCACGCCATGAAGCGGGCCACGCTTCGGCGCGGCGGCAGCCGCTGCAGCCGGCTCGGACGCGTGGGCGGGATGAAACGCATGATGGGCCCGCGGACGATGTCTCCGTTGACGATGCTGCCCCCGACCGCGAGGCCTAGAAGCTGGCCGTCGCCGGTGGCGGTCGGGTTGACAGCATCGACGTCGACGACGTCGGCCGACGCGTAGCGCTTCTTCAGCTCGGTGCCGTTCGAGAAGTCACCGGCTGCGAGCACGACGCCACGTCGCGCATGGAACACTTGCGCGACACCGCCGCCGGCTAGCTGCGCCTCGACGCCGACCACGACGCCGTTCTCCTCGATCAGGCGCTCGCAGCGAGCACCGAGGTGGATCTCGACGCCGAGCGATCGGCAGTGGTGCTCGAGGTGGTACGCGAACGAGGATGAGTTGGGGACCACCGCGTGCATGCGCGGCTGTCGATGCGGTGGCTCGGGCATCGGCCCGACAAACACGATGCCGAGCGACTCGAGCCAGGCGATCGTCTCGGCGATGTTGTCGACGAGGATCCGGCGGAGCGTCAGGTTGTCGCGCCCTGCGAACGGGCCGACATTGAGCTCCATGTCCTCGAAGTGCGCGTCGGCCGAGTCGCTGATGCCGGCGCGGCGCTGGAGCCGCGTCCCGGTCGCAGTGATCGAGCCGACCGACCACGAGGTCGAGCCGCCCGGTCCCGGGTTCTTCTCGAGCACGGTGACGCGAGCGCCTTCGGCGGCCGCCTCGGCGGCGGCGGCGAGCCCGGAGCCGCCCGCGCCAACGACAACGACGTCGGCGTCGGTCACGAACTGGCGCCCGGCTGGCATCGAGTGTCCGCGCTCACAGTGCCGGTGCTGGCTCGGCCGATCCGAGCTCGCGCAAGAGTCGCCCATATCCCTCGACGCCCGAGGTGTGGCCGACCATTCTCAGCGCGGCCCAGATGCTGACCTGGGTGGTGGTGAGCACGGGTTTCTCGAGCTCGGTCTCGAGCCCCTCGACCTCGTCCATCGTCTTCCAGTTGGTACAGGCGAGGACGATCGCCTCGGCATCGGGCTGGTCGATCGCTCGAGCGAGTTCGTAGGCGCTCGAGGAGTCGAGGCGCCCGACAGTGAGGTTGTCGACGATGCCGAGTCCGCGGGCTGCGAGCACATCGACGCCGCTCGCCTCGAGGAAGTCGCGCGCGATCGCGTTCACGGTGTCGTCGTATGCCGATCCCAGCACGACCTTGCTCGCGCCGACGTGGCCGATCGCCTCGATCAGAGCGGTCGACGTGGTTGTCGCAGGCTTCCCGGCCGCATCTTCGATCCGGCCGATCACTTCCCGGTCGTACCCGAGCCCGTTGAGAAAGCTCGGCGCCGTCGATCCCATGACGATCACGTCGACGTCCGCGGAGGCGAGGTTGCGGCTCTGCGCTTCGAGGTCGCCGACGATGTTCGCAATCGAGTCGGGCTCGATCTTCGTGAGGAAGAGTCGCGCGGCGTGCAGCGTCACCCCGCTCGGAAGCGCCGCCTGAAACTCTGGCTCGACGGTCGTGTTCGAGGAGGGCACCAGCAGGCCGATCCGCGCCATGCGCCCTATTCTGCCCGGAAGGAGCTGAATGGCAACGAGCCCTCTCCACCAGAAGCTCGAATCGGGCGAGACGTCTCTTGGCCTGTACGTGAACAGCCCTGACATGGTCGAGCTCTGCGGCCATCTGGGTTTCGACTGGTTCCTGATCGACCAGATGTGGACGGCGCACGACTGGAGTGCGACGGACGCGCTCATACGTGCCGGCGAGGCGGCGGGAATCACGCCTGTCGTGCGCGTCCAATCAGAGCCGTGGCTCGGGTACGACCGGCGCGTTTCGGTCGAGGTTGCGCGCGCCTGCGGTGTCGGGGCCCAGTTCGTGCAGGTCTCGCACTCGGGCAAGAAGGAGATCGAGGAATGCCTCGAGGCCGGCAAGGGCTGGCACAAGCGGATCATCAACGTGCACCCCTACAACGACTTCAGCGAGTGGGACACGGTGCTCGAGGAGCAGCTTGGCCAGACCTACGTCATCCCGCAGCCCGAGACCGAGGAGGCGCTCGAGACGCTGCCGGAGCTGATGGCCCACCCCGACGTCAGGCTCGTCTTCATAGCCATGACCGACGCATCGCGCGTGCTCACCGGTTCGCACAGGCCCGACTTCGACCACCCGGCGCTGTGGGACTACGTCGAGCAGATCGTCGGCCTCGGCCGCAAGCACGGGGTCACGATTGCTGCGAACACGAGCTACACCTACACGCTCGAAGACATCGCCGAGCGCGCCGAGCGCCTCCATCAGCATGGCGTACGGATGATCATGGTGCAGGGCGCCCCGTTCCTCTTCCAGGT
Organism: Gaiellaceae bacterium; assembly: GCA_965223695.1. Classification (GTDB taxonomy): domain Bacteria; phylum Actinomycetota; class Thermoleophilia; order Gaiellales; family Gaiellaceae; genus JAUVPB01. The sequence continues at coordinate 568,940 of CBDCXJ010000051.1, forward strand.
CGCGATGAACCAGTGGCTCCCCAAGGTCTGGCCACGCCTGGGACAATGAGCGCCATCAGAGACGCATCCGCCATCGTCGGCATTGGTGAGACCGAGTACTCGAAGGACTCCGGCCGAAGCGAGCTCGCGCTCGCGTGCGAGGCAATCAAGACCGCGGCCGACGATGCCGGTATCGACGTCGCCGAGATCGACGGGCTCGTCCGCTTCGACATGGACCACGTCGATGAGGTCGCGCTCACGTCACACCTCGGCCTGAAGAACCTGAGCTTCATGAGCCAGACGAGCTACGGCGGCACCGGAGGAAACGCGGTGATCGTTCATGCGGCCGCGGCGATCGCGGCCGGCGTCGCGAACACCGTCGTCTGCTATCGGGCGCTGAACGAGCGCTCGGGCGCTCGCTACGGGCAGGCCTCGACCTGGATGACGGACGAGGTGGGTGGAATGGCGGCCCTGCAGATGCCCTGGGGCATGCTCACGCCGGCACAGATCTTCGGCATGTTCGCCCGCCGCCACATGGTCGAGTACGGCACGACGAGCCGCCAGTTCGGCGCCGTCGCGGTCGCCTCGCGCCGCCACGCCTCGATGAACCCGCGGGCGATGATGCAAAAGCCGATCACGGTCGAGGATCACCAGGCCTCTCGCCTGATCGCCGATCCGCTGCGGCTCTTCGACTGCTGCATCGAGAGCGATGGGGCGTGCGCCGTGATCGTCACCAGAGCCGACCGTGCCCGTGACGGCCGCAATCCGCCGGCGTGGATCATGGGCGCCTCGCAGGGCAGCGGCTCCCGCGCGCAGGGCATCATCTTCCGCGACGATCTCGCCATGGCCGAGTCGACCTACACGGCCGCCGACGTCTATCGGTCTGCCGGTGTCGGCCCGGAGGACATCGACGTCCTGATGGTCTACGACCACTTCACGCCGTTCGTGATCTTCACGCTCGAGGCCTACGGTTTCTGCAAGCCGGGCGAGGGCGGGCCGTTCGTCGAGGACGGCCGGATCGAGTTCGACGGTGAGCTGCCCATCAACACGCACGGCGGCAACCACTCGGAGGCCTACATCCATGGGCTTCCGCACGTGATCGAGTCGGTGCGCCAGCTGCGAGGCGACTCGACAGCGCAGGTCGACGGCGCCGAGGTGATCCTTTCGGCCAGCTCGATCGCCGCCCTGTCAGCCGCCGTCATCCTGAGGAAGGACTAGCGCTGTGCTTCGAGGAATGCCCAGACCGCTCCCCGACCGCGATACGCAACCATTCTGGGACGGGTGCCAGGAAGAGCGCTTCCTGCTCCCCATCTGCGCAGCGTGCGGCGAGGGGCGCTGGCCGCCCGGCCCGATGTGCCCCGCCTGCCAGAGCCAGGAGGTCAACTGGGTCGAGTCCGCTGGCCAGGGCGAGGTCTACAGCTGGATCGTTGCCAACCATCCCGTGCACCCCGACCTCGTCGATCAGGTGCCCTACGTGGTTGCGCTCATCGAGCTCGAGCACGGCATCCGCGTGGTGGGGAACGTGGCTGGCTGCGAGCCGGACGACGTCGAGGCAGGAATGCCGGTCGAGCTCTACTTCGAGGAGCTCGAAGACGGTTCAAGGCTGCCGAACTTTCGTGCCACTGGAGGTGCCGCGTGACCGAGCCACGAGTCCTCGATTCACTCGATCAGTACTTCGACGACTTCCGCGTCGGCGATCGGATCCTGACGGGCGGTCGGACCCTCACCGCCGAGGACATCACCGTCTTCTCGGAGCTCTCCGGCGATTCGCATCCCCTCCACACGGACGACGACTTCGCTGCCAACGGGCCCTTCGGCGAGCGCATCGCTCAGGGCTGTCTGACACTCGCTCTGGCCACCGGGCTCGAGTTCGCGCTCGTCGGCGCTGCCGACGACAGCAAGATCATGGCGTTCTACGGCATGGATCGACTTCGCTTCGTGAAGCCCGTTTTCATCGGCGACACGCTGCATATCGACGGCGAGCTCATCGCCTGCGACGCGAAGGATGACTCGCGCGGCGTCGTGACGATCCGCGAGGAGATCAAGAACCAGCGCGACGAGACGGTCGTTGCGTTCAAAAAGCGGCTGCTCTACCGCCGGCGCAACGCTGCGTGAGCGTGTCGCTCGGCGAGCTCGTCGCGGGCGAGGCCGAGCTTCTCGCGACCGGTTTCGAGTTCACCGAGGGACCCGCCTGGGACGCGGCGGCCAACCGGCTTCTGTTCAGTGACATCCCGGGCGACGTCATACGTGCGTGGGACGGCGAGCGCGCCACCGACTGGCGCCGGCCGAGCAACATGGCGAACGGGCTCGCGCTTGACGGCGAGGGTCGTCTGCTCGCCTGCGAGTCGGCGACAAGCCGTGTCACGCGGGCTGAGCAGGACGGGACGATCACGACCGTCGCCTCGCACTTCGGCGAGCGTGAGCTGAACAGCCCGAACGACCTCGTCGTTGCCTCCGACGGGTCGATCTATTTCACTGACCCTCCGGGGGGAAGGTCGCGTCCGCACGGCGTCGAGCGGCCTCGTGAGCTCGACTTCCAGGGCGTCTTTCGGGAACCACCCGGCGGTGGTGACTCACAGCTACTCGTGGACGATTTCCACACTCCGAACGGCCTCTGCTTCTCGCCGGACGAGTCGCTGCTCTACGTGAACGACAGCATCCGCATGCATGTCCGCGCGTTCGGCGTCGCGGCCGACGGCTCGCTCACCGGCGGCGACGTCTTCTTCGTGCAGGAGGGCTACACGCCCGACATCGCCCGCGTCATCGAGTTTCTGCAGCGCGAGGGCCGGCTCGAGCACGGGCTGCCTGACGGCATGAAGTGCGACGAGCTTGGGAACGTGTACTGCACCGGACACGGCGGGATCTGGGTGCTGAGCCCGGAAGCCGAGTTGCTCGGGATCATCCCGACGCCCGAGATCCCGGCAAATCTGTGCTGGGGCGGCGCGGACGGGCTGACGATGTTCGTGTGCGCTACCCGGTCTCTCTACGCGGTGCCGATGCGCGTGCGCGGCGCCCTTTGATCGAGACGGGCTAGCTCGAAGCCTTCTACTCACACCACGCGCGAATGACAGCCTCGAGCTCGCCGCGGCCGGCCTCGACCTCGGCCAGGTCCGCAAACCGCATCGTGCGCGCCAGCTTTCCGTCGCCCTCGAGCCGTGGATGCTTCCCCGGGATCTCAGCGCCACGGTGGAACATGATGCTGATGAGCTTCTTCGATGGATTGAAGCTCGCGATATTGCCCTCGTACATGAACGTGGGTGTCTTCCACTTGATGCACTCGGTGAACGCGCTCGTCGAGCCATTGGTCGACTTCGGGGTTAGAACGCATAGAGCTCTACTCGGTAGCCGTCGGGGTCGAGCACCTGGACGCGGGCCGGCCCGGACGCCTGTGACTCGAGCTCGTCCACGCCAGAGGCCTGCAGTCGTTCACGTGCGGCACCGACATCCTCCTTCCGATCCAGCTGGAAGCCGAAGTGGTTCGTACGAGGGAGCGCCGGCGGTGTTCCTTCGCTCAGCGCCAGCAAGGAGCCGTCACCACCGGCCAGGATCAGGAGGTGCTCGTCGTCGTGGACTCGCCGCGTGAGCCCGAAGTGCTCTGCGTAGAAGGCTGCTGAGCGCTCGCGATCGGTAACGGTGAGGGCGACGTGGTTCAGTCGCACGTCGCCGCTCCGTCAACCATCTAGTCCTCTAGCCCGCCGTCCTCGGGCGCTGCCGTTGAATCAACCATCATCTCGACGACGCCGACGCGGCCGAAGTCGACCTTGGCGATCGCAAGGTCGTGCTCCCAATCGGGCTCGTCGCGCAGTACGCGCGCTCGCATCCGCTCCGCCGACTCGGGTGTTCCGAAGAACTCGATCACACGCCCGGCTTCGCGGCTGAAGACGCCGTAGAAGACGAGCTCTGGTGTTCCGTCGGTGGGGCCCATGCCGGCACCGAGTTCGTCACCGCCCGGCACGATCCTGCGCGAGGCTCCGCCCTCGAGTCGATGGCTACCGGCTCGTGATCTTCGTCTTGCCGCTCGGCAGCGAGGTCAGCGCCTTGGCGATCTTGCGCTGAACCTTTTTCAGTGCGCGCGTCCTGAGTGTCCTCTCGACGCTCGAGCGGAACTTCTTCTCGGCCTTCTTGTGCTTTGTCTTCGCCTCAATCGTGCCGTGATCCTTGCCGCCACCGCCGAAGACCTTGTCGACACCCTTCCCGCCGAGCAGCTTGTCGAGGCCGAGGTCGCCATGGAGCTCGTCCTTGCCCGGCCCGCCGTCGAGGATGTCGTTGCCGCGGCCACCGATCAGAACGTCGTTGCCCTTCAGACCGATGATGATGTCGTCGCCCTTCTTGCCGCAGATGACGTCGCGTTTCCTGGTGCCGCGAATGATGTCGTCCTTGTTCGTGCCTTTGATCGTGCACTTCGGGCTTCTTGGGCTTGGGCGTCGTTGGGTTCGCGGGCGTGCCCGGGCCGGGGCGGCGCCGGGGGCGCCGTGCAGGGCGGGACTTCGATCCCGCTGAAGCTGACCGTCTGACCGCCGACCGTCACGGTGCCCAGCACGACGACGGCCGTAGAGCAGTCGGTGGTCAGCGAGTCTGTCCCTGCGAGGCCGGTGTCGTTGACGGAGACCGGACCGGCGAGGTTGCCGAACGAGATGCTCGTCGCGTCGGAGCCCTCGTTACCGTTGAGCGTGAGGCCGTTTGCGGCAACTGCCTGCACGGTGAAGGTGTCGTCGCCCGACCCGCCGAGCACAGATCCAGTGCCACCTGAGATCGTGGCGGAGTCGTTGCCGCCGCCGAGGTTGACCGTCAGTGCGTCCATACCCGACAGCCCGACGGTCTCAGCACCGCGCGCGACCTGCGTCGCAGTGACGTTGACCGTATCGGCAGCCGCGCCGGTGAAGACGGTTGCGGCGTCGCCTGGACCGCCGCCGGAGTCGAGGAGGTTGAAGACGCCGGCCCCTGCCAGCGTGATCGAGTAGCTGTCCCCACTGCCACGGCCGTCGAGGGTCGCGAAGCCTGTGAAGGACGACGCTGAGAAAGAGTCGGCGCCTGCCGAGCCGTTGATGGTGGCCTGCTCGATCTCGGTGAGCGTGTCGGTGCCGAGCGAGCCGCCAAGCGAGGTGTTGGTGAGTACGACAGACCCGGCGCCGCCCAGGGTCTCGACGATCGTGTCCGTGCCTCCGTTGCCGTCGATCGTGTCGTTGCCGGTGCCGCCGGTCAATGTGTCGCCGGAGGTTCCGCCCTGGATCGCGTCGTTGCCGCCCAGCCCCGTCGATCGTGACGCTTCCCAGTCCCCACGCGCTGGCGTCGATCGAGTCGTCGTTGCCCGTGCCAGTGAGGTCGGCGCCGTTCATGCCGGAGAGGGTGTCGCTGCCCAGGGTGCCGGTGAAAGCGCCATTCGTGAGGACGCCGTTCGCCACGCCCGTTGCCCGAACAATGTCGAAGCCATTGTTTCCGTTGAGCGTGTCGTTGCCTGGGCCTCCGTCGAGAGTGTCGCTAGCGGATCCTCCTGTCAGGACGTCGCTATCGCCTGCTCCGACGAGTGTCACGGGGCCCGAGAAGGCTCCGGCATCGAGGGTCTGCGCGGCAGGTCCGCCGGTGATCGTGGCCCGCTCTACCGAGATGAGCGTGTCCCGTCTCAGAGCCCGCTGAGAACTGCCCGTTCTCGAGCGTGACGTCTCCGTCTCGTTGCTCGACGAGGGTGTCGGAGCTGCTGCTGCCACCGTTGATGGTGTCGTCGCCTGGGCCGCCGGTCAGCGTGTCGCTGCTGTTGCCACCGTTGATGGTGTCGTCGCCGTTTCCACCGAGCAGCGTGTCGTTGCCACTTAGTCCTGAGAGTGTGACGTCGATGCTCGCACCAGAGGCATTGATCGTGTTCGCGCTTGAGCCTCCGGTGATCGTCGCCGTCTCGACATTCGGGAGCGTGAACGTCGACGCGCCGCGTGTGAAGGTCGTGCCGGCAAGCGTCTGAAGCGACTCGTTGTTCGTCGAGCTGACGGTGGTCGGCGCCGGCTCCGCCGTCAACGCTGGCGTCGCCCGTCCAGGTGCCTACGGTGAATGTGTTGTCGCTCCCGTCGCCCGTGAGATCGGCCGTCTCGCCAGCGAAGTTGTCGAGGGAGAAGCTGGAGCCGCCTGTTCGGGTGAGCGAGGTTGTCTGAGAGGGTAAATCCGGTGCCGTTCGACGCGAGGGTGTCGGTGATTGTGTCCGTGCCGCCCGCGCCGTCGAGGCTGGCGGAGCCGCTCCAGGCGCCGACGTCGAAGGTGTTGGCGCCGCCCCCACCTGTCAGATTTGCGTCCTCGAATCCGCTCAGCGTGAAGGTGCTTCCTCCGACCGTCAGGGAGGTGTCGGTGAGCGTGAAGTTGGTGTTCTCCCCGAGGACGATCACCTGGTCCGTGTCGATGCCGCCATTGATCGTCGTCAGCACGCCCGTGGAGGAAAGAGTCACGCTGTCGTCGCGATCCAGGAGGTTTATCGTGAGCGATGAGATCGTGTCTGGGCACGTGGCCGGGGTTCCGGCTGGACTGCCTCCACCGGTTACAGTCACCGCTCGCCGTGATGGTGTCGTTGGGATCGGAAAACGTGTAGACGTTCCCGGTGAGCGTGACCGTCAAGTTGTCGTTTGACGGATCCGCGGCTGTGTACGTCGCCGGCCCCACTGATCGTTCCAGTCAATAGCGCGCCATGCGCATTACCGAGCCCGATGAACCCAACTGCGACGACGATTGCGGCCAACGCTACGCGTCGAGCCCACCGCCACCCGCGCGCGTCGCCCGCCGCGACCGCGACCCAGGTCGCGTACATCGCCTGGAGCGGGTGGTGCCGCTCGATGCGGCCTGTGTGTGGGGCGGATCGACCGTACATAGCGCCGGCGTGCCCCAACCGGGGCCGCCTGCCAGTACTGATCGACCAGAACCAGGGGCACCCTTAAGCGCACCCCGCCGAGGCCCCCGTAAGGGTTACCTCACCTCGAGGTTGAAGACCATGCCGAGGTCGTAGTGCGACTCTGGCGTGCCGGCGAAGAGGTCGCAGAAGACCTCGTACGTGCCGGGCGTCAGCACCGGCTCCAGGCGCCCTGATTCGAGCGGCCCAACGTCGGTTCGGTACTCGGTGCCCTTTGCGTCGACGACGACCAGGTTGTGGTCGTCCTCGCCGCGGTTGTAGATGTTGATCCGCACGGTGCCGGCCGCCACCACGAGTCGCGACGGCCTGAGAATGAACTCGAACTCGTCGACCGCAAGCGCGTTGAAAAGTGGAGGCGCGGCCGGTGGAGGCATGACTGGACGGTGCTTGCGCCCGAGCGCCGCCGAAGCGGGCGCGGCCAGCGCGAGCGCCACTCCAAGCGCAAGCACCGTCCAGACGAATTTCATACGAACAACGTGTCTGGGCTCGCGTCGAAGCGGTCGATGCCTGCGAAGGGTCCGCCCGGAAGCGGCCCGGTCGCGTCTCCACCCATCCACTCGTCGATCAGCGCCTTGTAGACCGTTCTGAAGTCGGTGACCATCGGTATCGCGTCGCTCGTCGACTCCTCGGGAATGCCTGGGAACTGCCCGGCGTACCCGCCGCGGACGGCCGAGCCCGAGACCATCATCAGGCCTGCATCGCCGTGATCGGTGCCGACGCTGTCATTCTCGTAGATCTGGCGTCCGAATTCAGAGAACACGAGCGTGGCGACATTCTGCTCGATCCCGCGGGCGGTGAGGTCTGCCTTGAACGCGGCCAGCGCGCGAGAGAGCACCGACAGCTGTGGATCGTGGCGGCTCAGCATGCTGCCGTGGTTGTCGAAGCTGCCCCACGAGATCGTGACGATCCGTGTGCCGAGACCGGCACCGAGCAGCGTCGCGGCGAGCTGGAGCCGGTTCGAGAGCGATGAGTTGGGGTACGCGACGCCAGAGCCGCCGCCCTGCAGTGAGGTGAGTCGGTTGGCCACGTCGACCGTCAGGCCGTACATGCCACGCGCTCGCAGCAGCGCCTCGTTGGAAGCACCGCCGACGGGTACGCCGGCCAGCGCCTGGACCTCTGCGTTCGGATCGGCGTTGGACACGCCCGGCACGTCGAAGCCGACTCCCTGCAAGCTTTGCAGCGCCGAGACGGGGTTCTTGGCCGTGCGGATCTCCTTGGAGAGGTCGTTGCCGATCGTTACCGCCTGCAGCGGGTTCGAGTCGGAGCCGTTCGCGCCGATCCAGCGGCCTATCCAGCCGGTCTGGCTGTTGCCGGTCGGGTCAGCCCTGAAACCAGATATCGCGCCCCGTGAAGTGCGAGCGCGTCGAGTTCGGGTAGCCGACGGCGGTGAAGACGGCCAGGTCGGAGCCGGCCCCGCCGCCTCCGTCGCCATACAGCGTGTCGAAGCCATGGATGTCGCCGTTGTCACCGCCGCCAGCTTGTGAGACCGCGACGTTGGCAAAGGCGAGGGCGTTGCCTGTGCCCGGCATCACCTTCGTGCCAACACGCCCACCGGCCGTCGGCGTATCGGCCTGGCCGACGTTCTGGCGGAAGAGCTGCGGCCGCGCCGTCGTTGATGTAGCGCGGGTACATGTTCGCGGCCGGGTCGATCGGCACGGTGACGTTCGGCCCGTCGTTGCCGCCGTTCAGGTACACGAGCACCAGGCTCTTTTGCATCGGCGTGCCGGCGTTGGCGGCGACGTCTTCCCAGACCGTGCCCCAGTCGAGCTTGGTCGCCGCGTACACCGAAGCGAGACCAGCGGCACCGCCCCTTGAGCAGCGACCGTCTGCTGAAGCCGCGCTCCTCCGGAGTTCCGTCCGGGAAGCCGACGAGCGCCTCACCCGGGATCGGCATCATCTGGCTCGGCGCCAGCTCCGTCTCGCGGTTGTCCGGCCTGAGCGCAGTCGGCGCATTTGAGTGCGTGAATATCGGTTTCTTTCCTGGCGTCCATCTACATCACCTGCGCATCGGGTCCGGCCAGCATGAGCGCGCGACACATGATCTGCCGCTCCTTGCGATCACTCGAGTTCTTGCTCTTGGCCTTGTTGGCGTAGTCGCGGGATCGCCTGGTGTGTCCCCGCGGCGAGCCAGGGGCTACCGACCGCAGCGAATGCGCGGTCGTAGGCAGCGGTTGCGGTCTCGCCGCTGACGTCTTCGATGTTCAACGAGTCGAGCAGCTGACCGATGAAGTCGAATCGGGCCAGCGCGGTGTTGGTGTTGAGCCAGGCCAGGCCGCCTTCCCAGCCCGCCCAGACGGCCTCTGTTCCCGCCGACGGTGGCGAGCGCATTGCGCCGACGACGTAGATGGCCCATCTCGGACAGGTAGTCAGTCGGCGTGTCGTCGGTGATCGAGAGGCCGAGTGACCGGCGACTTGATCATGTTCGGCTCGCCGATCGACTCGTACATCTGCGAGTGCGAGAGGATCTTTCGAAGCAGCGGCTTCAGCTTGTCCCCGGGTGGCACCGGCGCAAGCCCCGGCGTGAGCGGCGGCCCGCTCAAGCTCTCGGCCAACGGCAACCTCAACGCAACGGGCTTCGTCACGTCAGCCGGCTCGAGCGCGAGAGGTACGGCCAACCCCGGCCACAACGGCGGCAACGGCGGTGCTCTCATGCTTCGGGCGGCTACCGGGACGCTCACGATTGCTGCACAGGCCATGGCCACGGGCGGCTCGGGCGGAAACAACGGCACCGAGGGTCAGCCCGGCGGTAGCGGAGGCCACGGCGGCTTGCTCGACGTTGTCTCGGCCGCGCTCGGCCCGATCGCGGCGGTACGTGCCGACGGCGGCGAGGGCGGCGACTCGGGCGACGACGAGGGCCCGGGTGGCAACGGTGGCGTCATGAGGCACTGGGGCAACGGCAATCTGTTCAACGACACGTTCGTCGCCTCGAACAGGGGCGGCGCCGGCAATCCCAACGGCAACGACGGCGCCCGCATCACCGAGGGCGCACCGACAGGCCTCGCCATCGATGCAGCCGGCAAGATCTCCTTCCAGTCGGCGAGCCCCGACGCCGAGGGCTTCCACATAAGCCGCGCCGTCGGCGGCGGCCCGGCGACCATCATCGCGACAACAACCTCGACGAGCGGCGTCGTGGCAGCCAGTCCCGTTTGCGTCGCTTCGCTCTTCTCGGTTGTCGCCTTCCACAATCAGCTTGGCTGGACGTCGACCTCCGCGTCATCCGTCCCGTTCACCACACAGCCGAACGGCAACCAGAAGTGCAGGGACGCACCGCGGCCGCGCGTCAAGAAGATCCACAAGAAGAACTTCAAGAAGACGCCACCGAAGGTCATCGTCCGCCAGAAGCAGCTCAAGCGAAACAAGTGGCGACTGCGGGTCAACTTCTTCGTCAAGGGCGTGGGCTCCTACGACGTCGCGATCCTCGGGCCGCGCCAGTCGCTGCGCGGGACCGCCTCCGCGCGCGCGCTCGAGTCCATCGCGAAGAAGAACAAGAAGAAGAAAAAGGGCAAGAAGAGCAAGAAGAAGGGGAAGGGCAAGAAGGGCAGGGTCGCCGTCTTCTCGATCGTGAAGGGCGACGTCGCCAAGGGCGGGCTACGAAAGACGAACCTCGTCCTCTCGAAGAAGGCCCGCAAGCCGGGCGCGTACACGCTCCGTGTGCGGACATTCGCTCCGCAGGGTCCTGCAAAGAAGACGCTCAAGGTCAGGTTGGAGGTCCGCAAATGAGATTTGGTCGACCCATGGGCGCGGTGTTCGCGCTCGCCATGGTCCTGACGCTGGTCGTCGCGCTTTCGCCCGGCGCCGGCGCCGCGCACGCAGCCAAGAACAAGAAGAAGTGCGTGCAGATCGGCGTCTACCAGGACCAGCCTGAGAAGACGCTCAAGAAGCTGCAGAAACGGGTCGGCAAGGTCGGCATTCTCTCGACCTATCTGACCGCCGGCAAGCTCCTCAGTCCACGGCTGATCAAGCTCGCGAACAAGCGTGGCGTGCAGCTGATGGTGACCTGGTTGCCCGACTCGGGCAAGGACGGCGCCAATCAGCCGAGGTACCGCCTCGCGCGGATCTCGAAGGGCACGTACGACCGCTCCCTCAAGCTGCTGACCAAGCAGTTCCGGAAGGTCAAGAGGGGCGTGCTCTTCCGTCCAATGCCCGAAATGAACACCCAGTGGTACGCCTGGTCGGGCACGGCGAACAAGAACAAGCCAAAGAAGTTCATCCCGGCCTGGAAACGCGTCCACAGGATGGTGCGAAAGGCGGGCGGCGGCAAGAAGAAGGTCAAGTTCCTCTGGTCGCCATACGCACGCTCGATCCCCGACACCGGCACGAACGCACTGAGCGTGTACTTCTCCGGAACGAAGTTCGTCGATGCCGTGGGTGCTGTCGCCTACAACTTCGGGAAGACCTCGACGGGTCTCGCCTGGACCGAGCCGGTCGGGCTGTTCTCGCAGGCATACACCACCATTCAGGCTCTCGCAAAGAAGCCGTTCTACATCGCTGAGAGCGGCTCGACGCAGGCGGGCGGCAACAAGGCTGCCTGGATCAAATCGCTCTCGACCCTCAAGGCGACGATGCCCAACCTCAGGGGTGTCATCTGGCTCGACGCAAGGGCGGGCGCTCGCGACTTCCGCATCAAGGGGAAGCCGGTCACTCGAGCGTTCAAGTCTCTCGTCAAGAAGAAGGGATGCCGATGAAGCGGACGCTAGAAGCCACGAGGGCTAAGAAGGCCAAGAAGGCGCGGGCCGGCATCACGGTGCAGAAGGGTGGGGGCGGAGGCCCGATCACCGTCCAGGCCATGTCGCCTGCGATGGTCGAGCGTCTGTTCTGGCGCGCCGGCTTCGGGCCGACGCCACAGGATCGCGCGAAGTGGACCGGACGACCGGTCACCGACGCGGTCGATCACCTGCTGAGCGCTCCGGCCACGCTCGTCGGCCCCGAGCCCGAGCGCGACGGCGACCCGATCGATCCGACTTCTAACGACACCGACCTGATCCTCTGGTGGCTCGACCAGATGATTCGCTCGACCAACCCATTCGTCGAGCGCATGTGCTTCTTCTGGCACGGGCACACCGCGAACTCGCGCGACGATGTCTCGCCACCACAGCTCCTGCAGAAGCAGCTCGATCTCTTCCGCAAATACTCGGACTTCGGCGCCAACCCGAAAGCCGACTATCGCCAGATGTGCAAGGACATGACCGTCGATCCCGCGATGCTTCGCTTCCTCACGGGCGAGACAAACCTCAAGGGCTCACCGAACGAGAACTACGCCCGCGAGCTGATGGAGCTGTTCTGCCTCGGCATCCTCGACCAGAACGGAAACCCGAACTACTCAGAGAACGACATCAAGCAGATGGCCAAGGCGCTGTCTGGCTGGACGATCGACGACTCCGACCCGGACAACGCGACGAGCTCCTTCGATCAGAACCGTTGGTTCGACGGCCCGAAGAGCTTCCTCGGCGTGTTCAAGAACTTCCAGATGGCCGACACGGTGGATCTCGTGATCGACCAGCCGCACCACGCGCGCTTCCTGATCACGAAGCTCTGGAACGAGTTCATCGCGACACCACCGAGCGAGGCGACACTCGGCAGCCTTACGACGAGCTACGTCAGCAGTGGCCACAAGCTGAAGCCGCTGCTTCGAAAGATCCTCTCGCACTCGCAGATGTACGAGTCGATCGGCGAGCCGAACATGATCAAGTCGCCGGTCACTCGGCCTCTCGATCACCGACGACACGCCGACTGACTACCTGTCCGAGATGGGCCATCTACGTCGTCGGCGCAATGCGCTCGCCACCGTCGGCGGGAACAGAGGCGTCTGGGCGGGCTGGGAAGGCGGCCTGGCCTGGCTCAACACCAACACCGCGCTGGCCCGATTCGACTTCATCGGTCAGCTGCTCGACTCGTTGAACATCGAAGACGTCAGCGGCGAGACCGCAACCGCTGCCTACGACCGCGCATTCGCTGCGGTCGGTAGCCCCTGGCTCGCCGCGGGGACACACCAGGCGATCCGCGACTACGCCAACAAGGCCAAGAGCAAGAACTCGAGTGATCGCAAGGAGCGGCAGATCATGTGTCGCGCGCTCATGCTGGCCGGACCCGATGCGCAGGTGATGTAGATGGACGCCAGGAAAGAAACCGATATTCACGCACTCAAATGCGCCGACTGCGCTCAGGCCGACAACCGCGAGACGGAGCTGGCGCCGAGCCAGATGATGCCGATCCCGGGTGAGGCGCTCGTCGGCTTCCCGGACGGAACTCCGGAGGAGCGCGGCTTCAGCAGACGGTCGCTGCTCAAGGGCGGTGCCGCTGGTCTCGCTTCGGTGTACGCGGCGACCAAGCTCGACTGGGGCACGGTCTGGGAAGACGTCGCCGCCAACGCCGGCACGCCGATGCAAAAGAGCCTGGTGCTCGTGTACCTGAACGGCGGCAACGACGGGCCGAACGTCACCGTGCCGATCGACCCGGCCGCGAACATGTACCCGCGCTACATCAACGACGCGCGGCCGCAGCTCTTCCGCCAGAACGTCGGCCAGGCCGATACGCCGACGGCCGGTGGGCGTGTTGGCACGAAGGTGATGCCGGGCACAGGCAACGCCCTCGCCTTTGCCAACGTCGCGGTCTCACAAGCTGGCGGCGGTGACAACGGCGACATCCATGGCTTCGACACGCTGTATGGCGACGGAGGCGGCGGGGCCGGCTCCGACCTGGCCGTCTTCACCGCCGTCGGCTACCCGAACTCGACGCGCTCGCACTTCACGGGGCGCGATATCTGGTTCAGGGCTGACCCGACCGGCAACAGCCAGACCGGCTGGATGGGCCGCTGGATCGGCGCGAACGGCTCCGACTCGAACCCGCTGCAGGCGGTAACGATCGGCAACGACCTCTCCAAGGAGATCCGCACGGCCAAGAACCCCGTCTCGGCGCTGCAAAGCTTGCAGGGAGTCGGCTTCGACGTGCCGGGCGTGTCCAACGCCGATCCGAACGCAGAGGTCCAGGCGCTGGCCGGCGTACCCGTCGGCGGTGCTTCCAACGAGGCGCTGCTGCGAGCGCGTGGCATGTACGGCCTGACGGTCGACGTGGCCAACCGACTCACCTCACTGCAGGGCGGCGGCTCTGGCGTCGCGTACCCCAACTCATCGCTCTCGAACCGGCTCCAGCTCGCCGCGACGCTGCTCGGTGCCGGTCTCGGCACACGGATCGTCACGATCTCGTGGGGCAGCTTCGACAACCACGGCAGCATGCTGAGCCGCCACGATCCACAGCTGTCGGTGCTCTCTCGCGCGCTGGCCGCGTTCAAGGCAGACCTCACCGCCCGCGGGATCGAGCAGAATGTCGCCACGCTCGTGTTCTCTGAATTCGGACGCCAGATCTACGAGAATGACAGCGTCGGCACCGATCACGGCGATGCAGGCCTGATGATGGTCTCGGGCTCGGCCGTCCGCGGCGGGTACGCCGGGCAGTTCCCAGGCATTCCCGAGGAGTCGACGAGCGACGCGATACCGATGGTCACCGACTTCAGAACGGTCTACAAGGCGCTGATCGACGAGTGGATGGGTGGAGACGCGACCGGGCCGCTTCCGGGCGGACCCTTCGCAGGCATCGACCGCTTCGACGCGAGCCCAGACACGTTGTTCGTATGAAATTCGTCTGGACGGTGCTTGCGCTTGGAGTGGCGCTCGCGCTGGCCGCGCCCGCTTCGGCGGCGCTCGGGCGCAAGCACCGTCCAGTCATGCCTCCACCGGCCGCGCCTCCACTTTTCAACGCGCTTGCGGTCGACGAGTTCGAGTTCATTCTCAGGCCGTCGCGACTCGTGGTGGCGGCCGGCACCGTGCGGATCAACATCTACAACCGCGGCGAGGACGACCACAACCTGGTCGTCGTCGACGCAAAGGGCACCGAGTACCGAACCGACGTTGGGCCGCTCGAATCAGGGCGCCTGGAGCCGGTGCTGACGCCCGGCACGTACGAGGTCTTCTGCGACCTCTTCGCCGGCACGCCAGAGTCGCACTACGACCTCGGCATGGTCTTCAACCTCGAGGTGAGGTAACCCTTACGGGGGCCTCGGCGGGGTGCGCTTAAGGGTGCCCCTGGTTCTGGTCGATCAGTACTGGCAGGCGGCCCCGGTTGGGGCACGCCGGCGCTATGTACGGTCGATCCGCCCCACACACAGGCCGCATCGAGCGGCACCACCCGCTCCAGGCGATGTACGCGACCTGGGTCGCGGTCGCGGCGGGCGACGCGCGCGGGTGGCGGTGGGCTCGACGCGTAGCGTTGGCCGCAATCGTCGTCGCAGTTGGGTTCATCGGGCTCGGTAATGCGCATGGCGCGCTATTGACTGGAACGATCAGTGGGCCGGCGACGTACACAGCCGCGGATCCGTCAAACGACAACTTGACGGTCACGCTCACCGGGAACGTCTACACGTTTTCCGATCCCAACGACACCATCACGGCGAGCGGTGACTGTAACGGTGGAGGCAGTCCAGCCGGAACCCCGGCCACGTGCCCAGACACGATCTCATCGCTCACGATAAACCTCCTGGATCGCGACGACAGCGTGACTCTTTCCTCCACGGGCGTGCTGACGACGATCAATGGCGGCATCGACACGGACCAGGTGATCGTCCTCGGGGAGAACACCAACTTCACGCTCACCGACACCTCCCTGACGGTCGGAGGAAGCACCTTCACGCTGAGCGGATTCGAGGACGCAAATCTGACAGGTGGGGGCGGCGCCAACACCTTCGACGTCGGCGCCTGGAGCGGCTCCGCCAGCCTCGACGGCGCGGGCGGCACGGACACAATCACCGACACCCTCGCGTCGAACGGCACCGGATTTACCCTCTCAGACAACTCGCTCACCCGAACAGGCGGCTCCAGCTTCTCCCTCGACAACTTCGCTGGCGAGACGGCCGATCTCACGGGCGACGGGAGCGACAACACATTCACCGTAGGCACCTGGACGGGCGACGCCAGCGTTGACGGCGGAGCCGGCGCCGACCACCGTCAGCTCGACGAACAACGAGTCGCTTCAGACGCTTGCCGGCACGACCTTCACACGCGGCGCGTCGACGTTCACGCTCCCGAATGTCGAGACGGCGACGATCACCGGAGGCTCAAGCGCGAACACGATCAATGCCTCTGGTGCGAGCATCGACGTCACACTCTCAGGACTAAGTGGCAACGACACGCTGCTCGGTGGAAACGGCGACGACACCATCAACGGTGGCAGCAGCAGCGACACGCTGACCGGCGGCCCAGGCGACGACACCATCAACGGTGGCAGCAGCAGCTCCGACACCCTCGTCGAGCAACGAGACGGAGACGTCACGCTCGAGAACGGGCAGTTCTCAGCGGGCTCTGAGACGGACACGCTCATCTCGGTAGAGCGGGCCACGATCACCGGCGGACCTGCCGCGCAGACCCTCGATGCCGGAGCCTTCTCGGGCCCCGTGACACTCGTCGGAGCAGGCGATAGCGACGTCCTGACAGGAGGATCCGCTAGCGACACTCTCGACGGAGGCCCAGGCAACGACACGCTCAACGGAAACAATGGCTTCGACATTGTTCGGGCAACGGGCGTGGCGAACGGCGTCCTCACGAATGGCGCTTTCACCGGCACCCTGGGCAGCGACACCCTCTCCGGCATGAACGGCGCCGACCTCACTGGCACGGGCAACGACGACTCGATCGACGCCAGCGCGTGGGGACTGGGAAGCGTCACGATCGACGGGCTGGGCGGCAACGACGCGATCCAGGGCGGAACCTCCGGCGACACATTGACCGGCGGCACCGGCAACGACACGATCGACGGCAACGGAGGCACGGACACGATCGTCGAGACCCTGGGCGGCGCCGGGTCTGTCGTACTCACCAACACCTCGCTTGGCGGCTCGCTCGGCACCGACACGCTCACCGAGATCGAGCAGGCCACCATCAACGGCTCGGCAGGCGCCGACTCTTTCTCAGCGTCGTCCTTCACAGGCTTCGCGACCCTCGACGGCCGTGGCAGTGGGGACAGCTACTCGATCACGCTGGCAGGGGCCGGCGTCTTCAACCTCCTCGACTCCGGCGGCGGTCCAGGCGACGCCGCAACCGTCTTCACCGGCGCGGCTGCCGATACGGTCAACGTCACTGCGACGCAGGTCGCGCGCGGTGCTGAGACCGTCGGGCTGTCGGGTATGGACGCACTGACGGTCAACCTCGGCGGCGGCAACGACTCCGCCACGATCTCAGGTGGCACTGGATCTGTGCTCGGCGGGTCGGGCGACGACACCTTCACCGTGCAGGCAGTTGCCGCAAACGGCCTCACGCTCAACGGTAACGAGGGCTCCGACGCGACGAGCATCTCGTTCGGCAACCTCGCCGGTCCGGTCTCCGTCAACGACACCGGCCTCGCAGGGACAGACTCGCTGACCACCGACTGCTCTACGGCCGTCGTCGTGCTGGGCACCGTGACGGTCGGCGGTCAGACGGTCAGCTTCAGCGGGATCGAAGTCCCGCCCTGCACGGCGCCCCCGGCGCCGCCCGGCCCGGGCACGCCCGCGAACCCAACGACGCCCAAGCCCAAGAAGCCGAAGTGCACGATCAAAGGCACGAACAAGGACGACATCATTCGCGGCACCAGGAAACGCGACGTCATCTGCGGCAAGAAGGGCGACGACATCATCATCGGTCTGAAGGGCAACGACGTTCTGATCGGTGGCCGCGGCAACGACATCCTCGACGGCGGGCCGGGCAAGGACGAGCTCCATGGCGACCTCGGCCTCGACAAGCTGCTCGGCGGGAAGGGTGTCGACAAGGTCTTCGGCGGTGGCGGCAAGGATCACGGCACGATTGAGGCGAAGACAAAGCACAAGAAGGCCGAGAAGAAGTTCCGCTCGAGCGTCGAGAGGACACTCAGGACGCGCGCACTGAAAAAGGTTCAGCGCAAGATCGCCAAGGCGCTGACCTCGCTGCCGAGCGGCAAGACGAAGATCACGAGCCGGTAGCCATCGACTCGAGGGCGGAGCCTCGCGCAGGATCGTGCCGGGCGGTGACGAACTCGGTGCCGGCATGGGCCCCACCGACGGAACACCAGAGCTCGTCTTCTACGGCGTCTTCAGCCGCGAAGCCGGGCGTGTGATCGAGTTCTTCGGAACACCCGAGTCGGCGGAGCGGATGCGAGCGCGCGTACTGCGCGACGAGCCCGATTGGGAGCACGACCTTGCGATCGCCAAGGTCGACTTCGGCCGCGTCGGCGTCGTCGAGGTGATGGTTGATTCAACGGCAGCGCCCGAGGACGGCGGGCTAGAGGACTAGATGGTTGACGGAGCGGCGACGGACTGAACCACGTCGCCCTCACCGTTACCGATCGCGAGCGCTCAGCAGCCTTCTACGCAGAGCACTTCGGGCTCACGCGGCGAGTCCACGACGACGAGCACCTCCTGATCCTGGCCGGTGGTGACGGCTCCTTGCTGGCGCTGAGCGAAGGAACACCGCCGGCGCTCCCTCGTACGAACCACTTCGGCTTCCAGCTGGATCGGAAGGAGGATGTCGGTGCCGCACGTGAACGACTGCAGGCCTCTGGCGTGGACGAGCTCGAGTCACAGGCGTCCGGGCCGGCCCGCGTCCAGGTGCTCGACCCCGACGGCTACCGAGTAGAGCTCTATGCGTTCTAACCCCGAAGTCGACCAATGGCTCGACGAGCGCGTTCACCGAGTGCATCAAGTGGAAGACACCCACGTTCATGTACGAGGGCAATATCGCGAGCTTCAATCCATCGAAGAAGCTCATCAGCATCATGTTCCACCGTGGCGCTGAGATCCCGGGGAAGCATCCACGGCTCGAGGGCGACGGAAAGCTGGCGCGCACGATGCGGTTTGCGGACCTGGCCGAGGTCGAGGCCGGCCGCGGCGAGCTCGAGGCTGTCATTCGCGCGTGGTGTGAGTAGAAGGCTTCGAGCTAGCCCGTCTCGATCAAAGGGCGCCGCGCACGCGCATCGGCACCGCGTAGAGAGACCGGGTAGCGCACACGAACATCGTCAGCCCGTCCGCGCCGCCCCAGCACAGATTTGCCGGGATCTCGGGCGTCGGGATGATCCCGAGCAACTCGGCTTCCGGGCTCAGCACCCAGATCCCGCCGTGTCCGGTGCAGTACACGTTCCCAAGCTCGTCGCACTTCATGCCGTCAGGCAGCCCGTGCTCGAGCCGGCCCTCGCGCTGCAGAAACTCGATGACGCGGGCGATGTCGGGCGTGTAGCCCTCCTGCACGAAGAAGACGTCGCCGCCGGTGAGCGAGCCGTCGGCCGCGACGCCGAACGCGCGGACATGCATGCGGATGCTGTCGTTCACGTAGAGCAGCGACTCGTCCGGCGAGAAGCAGAGGCCGTTCGGAGTGTGGAAATCGTCCACGAGTAGCTGTGAGTCACCACCGCCGGGTGGTTCCCGAAAGACGCCCTGGAAGTCGAGCTCACGAGGCCGCTCGACGCCGTGCGGACGCGACCTTCCCCCCGGAGGGTCAGTGAAATAGATCGACCCGTCGGAGGCAACGACGAGGTCGTTCGGGCTGTTCAGCTCACGCTCGCCGAAGTGCGAGGCGACGGTCGTGATCGTCCCGTCCTGCTCAGCCCGCGTGACACGGCTTGTCGCCGACTCGCAGGCGAGCAGACGACCCTCGCCGTCAAGCGCGAGCCCGTTCGCCATGTTGCTCGGCCGGCGCCAGTCGGTGGCGCGCCTCGCCGTCCCCACGCACGTATGACGTCGCCCGGGATGTCACTGAACAGAAGCCGGTTGGCCGCCGCGTCCCAGGCGGGTCCCTCGGTGAACTCGAAACCGGTCGCGAGAAGCTCGGCCTCGCCCGCGACGAGCTCGCCGAGCGACACGCTCACGCAGCGTTGCGCCGGCGGTAGAGCAGCCGCTTTTTGAACGCAACGACCGTCTCGTCGCGCTGGTTCTTGATCTCCTCGCGGATCGTCACGACGCCGCGCGAGTCATCCTTCGCGTCGCAGGCGATGAGCTCGCCGTCGATATGCAGCGTGTCGCCGATGAAAACGGGCTTCACGAAGCGAAGTCGATCCATGCCGTAGAACGCCATGATCTTGCTGTCGTCGGCAGCGCCGACGAGCGCGAACTCGAGCCCGGTGGCCAGAGCGAGTGTCAGACAGCCCTGAGCGATGCGCTCGCCGAAGGGCCCGTTGGCAGCGAAGTCGTCGTCCGTGTGGAGGGGATGCGAATCGCCGGAGAGCTCCGAGAAGACGGTGATGTCCTCGGCGGTGAGGGTCCGACCGCCCGTCAGGATCCGATCGCCGACGCGGAAGTCGTCGAAGTACTGATCGAGTGAATCGAGGACTCGTGGCTCGGTCACGCGGCACCTCCAGTGGCACGAAAGTTCGGCAGCCTTGAACCGTCTTCGAGCTCCTCGAAGTAGAGCTCGACCGGCATTCCTGCCTCGACGTCGTCCGGCTCGCAGCCAGCCACGTTCCCCACCACGCGGATGCCGTGCTCGAGCTCGATGAGCGCAACCACGTAGGGCACCTGATCGACGAGGTCGGGGTGCACGGGATGGTTGGCAACGATCCAGCTGTAGACCTCGCCCTGGCCAGCGGACTCGACCCAGTTGACCTCCTGGCTCTGGCAGGCGGGGCACATCGGGCCGGGCGGCCAGCGCCCCTCGCCGCACGCTGCGCAGATGGGGAGCAGGAAGCGCTCTTCCTGGCACCCGTCCCAGAATGGTTGCGTATCGCGGTCGGGGAGCGGTCTGGGCATTCCTCGAAGCACAGCGCTAGTCCTTCCTCAGGATGACGGCGGCTGACAGGGCGGCGATCGAGCTGGCCGAAAGGATCACCTCGGCGCCGTCGACCTGCGCTGTCGAGTCGCCTCGCAGCTGGCGCACCGACTCGATCACGTGCGGAAGCCCATGGATGTAGGCCTCCGAGTGGTTGCCGCCGTGCGTGTTGATGGGCAGCTCACCGTCGAACTCGATCCGGCCGTCCTCGACGAACGGCCCGCCCTCGCCCGGCTTGCAGAAACCGTAGGCCTCGAGCGTGAAGATCACGAACGGCGTGAAGTGGTCGTAGACCATCAGGACGTCGATGTCCTCCGGGCCGACACCGGCAGACCGATAGACGTCGGCGGCCGTGTAGGTCGACTCGGCCATGGCGAGATCGTCGCGGAAGATGATGCCCTGCGCGCGGGAGCCGCTGCCCTGCGAGGCGCCCATGATCCACGCCGGCGGATTGCGGCCGTCACGGGCACGGTCGGCTCTGGTGACGATCACGGCGCACGCCCCATCGCTCTCGATGCAGCAGTCGAAGAGCCGCAGCGGATCGGCGATCAGGCGAGAGGCCTGGTGATCCTCGACCGTGATCGGCTTTTGCATCATCGCCCGCGGGTTCATCGAGGCGTGGCGGCGCGAGGCGACCGCGACGGCGCCGAACTGGCGGCTCGTCGTGCCGTACTCGACCATGTGGCGGCGGGCGAACATGCCGAAGATCTGTGCCGGCGTGAGCATGCCCCAGGGCATCTGCAGGGCCGCCATTCCACCCACCTCGTCCGTCATCCAGGTCGAGGCCTGCCCGTAGCGAGCGCCCGAGCGCTCGTTCAGCGCCCGATAGCAGACG